>JBGSLZ010000143.1:0-81753 GCA_041740415.1 Rubripirellula sp. | reverse complement strand
TCGGCGAGTCTACGAAACCAAGCGAAACGCCACTGAACAAATGAAACAGCAACTTCGAATCGAGTACGACGACTTCTTATCAAAATGGAACTACGTTGCTACACCACAAATCAGACAGTAATTGCCCGCTCGGTCCTTAGTCGCGCGGTACTTCGATGCCTCGGATGAGGGTGCTGAGTTCTTCGTCCGTTGTGCGACCTTCGATTTCTGATTCGGCAGTCAATTGAACGCGATGCCGCAGCGCTGGGATTGCTATTTCAACAACGTCATCAGGCACCGCGTAGTCACGTCCGCCGAACGCGGCCAATGTCCGTGCTGATTGCATCAACGCCAAGCCGGCTCGCGGTGACGCGCCGATATGAAACGCCGGCCAAGTTCGTGTCGCGCGGACGATCTTGTTGATATAATCAACAAGACTCTCTTCGATGCGTACCGATGCGCACAACTGCATCACCTGCAATACCTGTTCGGGATTCGTCACCGTTTTGACTTCTTCTCGCAGTCGTTTGTCCAAGTCGAGCTGCTTGCTGTGCATCTTCAATATCTCGGCTTCCTGCGCAGCGGTCGGATAATCGACTCGCAACTTGAACATGAACCGGTCCAATTGAGCTTCCGGCAAGTTGTAGGTGCCTTCGCTCTCGAGTGGATTCTGGGTCGCCATGACCAGGAACGGTCGGGGTACTTGATGACTGGTTCCGTCAACCGTGACTCGGTACTCCTGCATGATCTCGAGGAGTGCCGCGTGAGTCTTCGCCGGCGAGCGGTTGATTTCGTCGGCCAACAAAAACTGGGTGAATACGGGCCCGGGCCGGAACCGAAACTCACTCTTTTGCATGTCGTAAACAGGTGCGCCGGTGATGTCTGAGGGCATCAAGTCGGCCGTGAATTGAATTCGCCCGAAATCGCAACCGAGAGTCCGACCGAGTGTCCGCACGAACAGCGTCTTTCCTAGACCGGGCACCGACTCGATCAAGACGTGACCGCCGGAAAACAGTGCTGTCAGCGTTCCCAGCACGAGTTCATCCTGGCCGACATAGAGCTTAGCGATCTCACCCGCGATTCGCTCGTACAACTTGCGTATCGGCATGAAACGCGCTGACATACCGGCGGGCAGCGGTGGTGCAACGGGTGACGCCATGATCGGATCAGGGCCGCCCGGATTCGGACCAATGGGAGTATTCAATGGATTTCCTTGTCAGCAACGACTTGAGTTGGGATTTCGTGTGTTGGAAGATCGGACACGGATCGGATTCGCTTCAGACTTAGCGACGGTAGCGGGTTGGATCGAGCGAGATCTTGCTTTTCTGCATCAAACACCCACGGCCCCGTCGTCTCGCCGCGAATTCGTTTGAAGTATTCGCTGATTCGTTCCCTCGCGTAGGCTTCGCCGCCGGTTCGATTCATCAGCGCAGCGACGGCATCGAGGTGGTCGCCGAAATTGCTATGTTCGGCCAGTTGTACCTTCTTTGGTCTACCAAAAACGGGCCATAGCATCAAGCAAATTACAAACCCCAACATCACGCCGTGCATGGTCACCAGCGACAACGGCCACACCGTCAACAATTCCATGCCCGTCGCGATCGGAACGCCTGGCTTGGTTTCGCTGACCGATATCGGCATCCAGTCGCTCGTCAAAAATCCGGCAACACGTTCTGGATCAGCAGATGTACCGACGGGCGGTGATACTACGACCGATGGCAGCGACGAATCGGAGATCAGCTTAGCAGCGAGACGCTGGTTGGCTTCGTGAGTGAACGCAAAATTGGTCAGCAACGATCCGCCGGCCACCACGATCACCTTTGAATCATTCCAATCTTCGGACCTGATTTCGGCAACGATCGTATCGCCTTGGTCCGTTTTCAGAACGGATCGAAACAGCGTTTTGGTCGATGTCGATGTCGTCTCGTTTGACGAACCCCATCCTTGCGACGAGGGTCCAGTCGGACCACTGGCTATGACCGTGGGAGCAACCGTGGCGGGGGCAACTTTCGGCGCTTCCGCGTCAAACGGCTCGATGGTGAACTCGGAATTCAGTGTCCCATCGGAGACGGTCTGATACGGATTGGACTCCAATTCAAACCAACCGTTGCTGGTTATTTTCCCACGATTGAGTCGCCAAATCATTCTCTCGTTGATGCTGCGGCCGGCCCGCTTGCGATATTCGATCCGTTGGGGAGGCGGCGCAAGCTTGACCGTTTCCATCCAATAATCCGCCTCACTGCCGCTGTCGGGAACGATGTAGACGAGTGTCTTGCCGCCGCTCTTGAGCCAGCGATCGAACCATCGCGTGACTTTGTTGTCGATGCTGTCGAGCACCTTCGGCGTCCACACGATGACATCGCTGCGACGAACCCGATCGGTCAATCGCGAAACATCGCGACTACGATAACCGCACATTTCGTAACCGCGTCGGAGCGCGCCGAATCCGTTCAAGCTGGTTCGACCACTGAGCCCCTTCGTCGCGCCATAATCGGTCGACAACTCATTGCATCCGGCCAACGCGATGGTGGAGATAACGACGAACAGCGTTAGCAGTTTGGCATTCATGCTGCGGCTCCATGACTGATTCGGACCAGACTCTCGAGTTCCTCATTGGACCGCCAAATCTCCGTAAACTCAGTTGCGGAAATTGAGTGACGACCGAAATACGACCGTTCGAAGGCGTCGACGGTTTCTTTGAGAGGCTGAGCCGCGTGAGGATCGGCGGCGCGCGTTTCTTGAATGTACTTCCGATTCGTTTTGCCGCGATTGAGCCGCAGCATGCCTTCGTGGTCGAGCATCAGCAGTTGGTGACCGAAGAGCAGGATGATCGCCTGATCAAAACTTCCTTCGCCCATCAATCGCTCGGCTTCGCTGCGGAGATTGACATCGGTTCGTCGCAACTCGGCGGGTAAGTGCTTCATCCGCTCGATCAACTGCTCATCGGTCGCACCACCATTTGCACCGGAGCGGCGACGGGAGGCCGGATTCGCGGCCAAATCGACTTCGGCCTTGTTCATCACAAAGATTACCAGCGCGATGGTGGCGACAAGTATGGCAATCAAGACGAACCAGCCGAGTAAGTTGGCGAAGGTCAATCCAGAACCGAAAACGCCGCCTTTGCCGCTCGTTGGCGTCGTGGTCGGCGTGACTGCGGGCTTGGCGACTTTCTCGGCCTTTGGCAGCCAACGGCTCTCACGGTTGAGCGAATCGTCGACAACTGGTTTGACTGTGACGGGCACGACGCTCGCTTCGTCGGCGTCATACCAGAGCGATCCCGAAACCGCGCCTTCGACTTTCGCCGATCCAGTTTCGTCTGCTCTCGCCGAACCCGCGATGAAAACGCCCGCTAAAAACAGGCCAAACGCGATCAAGATCATCAGCCGACGCATCATGCGACCACCTCGGCCTGAGGGATCAGTTCCGATGAACGGACCTGGTCCGTGGGAGAATGCTGAAGTTGGGTAGCGGGCGTGTGATCGCCGAATTGTCGAATCGCCTCGGCGCGCACTGCCAACTCGACTTCCCAACCTTCGAGTCGAATCCGAGTGTCCAGATAATTGAGCAGCCGCACCAAGACGCTGATACCGGCAACAATCCAAAGTGCCAGCGGATAAACCACCAACAGCACCGACAGATCCAAGAACGACCAATTGCCGATCGAGATCCCGCGAGCCCAAATCAACGTGTAGAGAACGCTCAAGAACAGCAGACTCAAAACTAACGCAACCGCCAAAAATCTGCCGCTCAGATCACTCGCCATCGGTCCATGCAGCGACTTTGAACGGCGACGAGCCGTGATCACGCTCTCGCCTCCGCCGCGCAGAGGACATTGCTCTAACACCAAGATTTCGGGCAAGAACGGCCGACTTCCGCGAACGATCAACACCCAAATCATCACAGCAACGGGAACCAGAACATCCCAGAAACCCGATACCGGTTGGCCCCACCGGATCAACAGCAACAACATCGTCGGTATCGCCAGACGAACAACACCAAGCGCGACGAACCATCGCCCGAATTGTCGTTTCGCTTCGCCGAAGACGACGGCCCAAGTCGGCTGCTGCTCGAATACCGCTTGGCCTAAAAAAATTGTCGTCATCACGCCCGCCGCCGGAGCCTGCAGCACGACCAAGAGGGCCATCCACGTCAGATAGCGACAAATCTCGACCATCGCTTCCTCGTCGTCCAAACCGTAACCGGCTTCGACAACCGGGATCCAACCGATCAGAAATCCGTTCGCGATCGCCCATGGCAACGCTCCCGCGACAAAACCGATCAGCAGCGATGACGGATAGCGACGAATCATCACCATCGCCAAATCACCGATCTCCGACAACGTCCGCAACCGGATGACAACGTGGGTTTGGTCAAGTTGCATCGCCGAGTTCTCCGTCGGACGAGAAACCTTGCGATTCTGAACCGTTTGATCCCGCGCTCCTGGACGATCCGAATCCGTCGCGAGGAAAACCGAGTACCACGAAATAGAAACTAATCAAGCCAGATGAGACGATCGCCCAAGCCGCTTTCACCAGATAGGGAGCCGGACTGGGTGACAAGAACCCTTCCGTGAATGCTGCCAGTGTGAACAAGATCGCCGACGCGACCATCACCGGTACAGACCGCATCGCGTTGACTCGCAGCGAATCCTTGCGTGTCAGTCCGCCGGTATAGAACAAGCCAACACCGAGCCTCAATCCGGCTGCCGCCGAAAGCGCGATCGCGGTCAACTCGAACGGCCCGTGGGCGGTGACGAAGTGATAAAAGTTGTCGCCGCCGACTGCGCCATCACGTCCCATGTACCCGAACACCGTGCCAAGCGTCACGGCGTTGAAGGCCAAGATGAATAGACAAGGGATGATCAGAATGCCATAGGCGAAGCACTGCAATCCGATGCCCGTGTTGTGCATGATGTAGAACCCAGCCATCGGCACGTAATGATCCAGCGATCCGGAAATCGGCTGCTCGTACATTTCTTCCATCTGCTCGAGCTGCGATGATCCGACCATCGCTTCGGCAAATCCCGGAAATAAGGTTTCGTTTCGCGCCAAGTAGATCGACAGCGCGAACAGACCGAAGAACACGACGGTGGCAATGCGAACACATGGGTCGGCGAAGATCTGCTGGGGCGCTTCGCGAAAGATCACGTCCGCCCACCGCGTCGGCTCGAACTTATTGGCGCGGTAGAGTTGGTTGTGAGATCGGGCGACGAGCCGGTGCAAGTAGGTGACCGTTCCGGGCGGCAACTGATAGGCATCGGCGAGCGCCAAATCTGCGCAAGCTGCTCGATAAAGATCCGAAAATCGCGAGACACCCTCGGCGCCACGATGATGCGCCGCGCCGCCCTTATCGGTCCTGCCACGCATCTCCATCGCGTCACACAAAACTTCCAATTCGGCCCATTGGGTTCGCCGCTTCTCCAACAACACTGCAACATTCATCGAGGCACCTCCGGTGCAGACACCGGTAACAGCTGTGACGGCAATTGAGAAGCCGCTGCGGGCAGCGGCTTATTCGCATCACGACGAAGCGGGCTGTAGCCGGCAAGCGATCCCAGGCTCGGTGTCTCCATCGCCGTGTCCGCCAGGAAAGTTTTGTAGTACAGCGCGTACATCAACAAATCTGGATCGATGTCCGATCGAAAATCGAATCGCTCGATCAACGGAATCGTCAGGTGCCTCGCCACCTCGCGACGTCGGGCCGGCGTCAAGAAGTGTCGCCGTTCAGCGTACACCGCCAACGTCCTGGCCATGCTGCGCGAGACTCGATAGTCACCGGGGAAGAACGAAGCCAGCGCGGGCACTCGCGGGTCATCGACTTTGGCCACCGGCAATCGCCAGCTACGTTCGTCGATGATCACCATCGTGCCGGCCGCCAAGTCACCGAGTCGCTGCATCCGCCGCGTCGTCAACATGGTCGCCATTCCGATCATTCCGGTCGGAATGATGAAGATGGGCGGAACATCTTCGGCAAAGCTGCTGATCGCCGCGATCGGTGCCAAATCGGCGATCCGCAGTAAGTTGCGGATGAATGCCCGCTTGCCACTGATGGGACGTCCTTCGACATCGATCGCACGAATTCCCACCGCCCATTTTCCGACAGTGCGACCGTTGTAATACGTCTCCATCAGAGTTCCGTAAAACCAACTGATCCCGAAGTACACCAAAAAACCGGCGGCAACGGCGAACGGGCCGAGCACGCGAAAATCGATCAAGCCGCCGATCAAATAAATGGCCAACACAATCCCGATGATCAACAACCATCGGACGGCAACATCGATCAAGTACGCCGGCAATCGGCGAAACGGACCAGCCAAGTGATAATCGAACGCGATGTTCTCCGGTGTGACTACCGCGATCGTCGTGTCCAATGCGTAGGAAGCTGCCATGCGGCGGTCGGTGGGGCTTTGCGAAAAAGTGCGTCGAGGTCGAAACGGTAGCGAGGCCAAACGATGAACGATCCGCCGATCTCCATTATCAGTGCGCCGCAGCGATGTTTGCAACGCGGGTCTGAAAACTTGCTAAAACGGTGGTCTCCATTCTCTCGTCCTTCGCTCCCGCCTCCTGCATGACCGCCCCGCCAACCTCTTCATCCGTTTCAACTTCATCATCCAACGTGGATGCCGTTGAGACTGTCGATGCGCCGACTCATCCGATCAGCATCATTCGCTGCGTCGGACCGGGGCTGATCGTGGCCGGTTCGATCGTGGGCAGCGGCGAGTTGATCGCGACGACGAAAACCGGCGCCGAAGCCGGGTTCAGCCTGTTGTGGTTGATCATTCTGGGCTGCGTCGTGAAAGTCTTCGCACAGATTGAATTCGGTCGCTACGCGATCATCAGCGGCAAGACCACACTGACGGCACTCGACGAAGTGCCTGGCCCCCGATTTCGTGGCCGCGGCAATTGGTTGGTCTGGTATTGGTTGGTGATGTGGATCGCGAGCATCAGCCAACTCGGCGGCATCGTCGGTGGCGTCGGTCAGGCACTCGCGATCAGCATGCCGATCACGGCCGCCGGGTCTCACTACAACGAAATTGCGGATGCCGAAACATTGCTTCAGTTCGAAAAATTCTTGGCCGACGAGAACACACCACCATCGACGACCACTGCGGAAATCGAAGTGCTGTGGGAAGCCTATGAGTCGCAGCATGGCGCGACTCGTAAGACATTCGACGCAGCCATCTGGGCGACCATCATGGCGATCGCTACCAGTCTGATTCTTTTCAACGGACGCTACGGGATCATCGAATCGCTGTCGACCATCTTGGTCGCGTCGTTCACGTTGTTGACGGTGGTGAACCTTTTTCTGTTGCAAGATCAACCCGATTTCAGGGTTCAGTTTTCGGAATTCATCAGTGGCTTGAAGTTCAGCTTGCCTGAGAACAGTGGTTCGGCAAAGCCGATCAGCACGGCACTGGCTACCTTTGGAATCATTGGCGTCGGAGCGGCCGAACTGGTCGTGTATCCGTACTGGTGTTTGGAGAAAGGCTACGCGAGATTTGTCGGCAAGAACGATGGGTCGCCACAGTGGACGGCGCGGGCGGCCGGATGGATGCGCGTCATGCGAGTCGACGCTTGGGGCGCGATGATCGTGTACACGTTCGCGACGATCGCGTTCTACTTGCTCGGTGCGGCGATCCTTCATCGAGTCGAGTTGAATCCAGAAAAGGATAACTTGGTGCGAACGCTGGCCGTGATGTTCGTGCCGGTCTTTTCCGGTTGGGCTTCCGTCGTATTTTTGTTCGGCGCTTTTGCGGTGTTGTACTCGACGTTTTTTGTCGCCAACGCCAGCCATGCGAGAACATTCTCGGACGCGATGCGAGTGATCGGACTGATCGAAGACGACGCGGTGACACGCCAGATATGGATTCGTCGACTCAGCGGTGGTTTTCCGATTCTGTGTTTGGTGATTTTTCTGATCTTTCCGACCCCCGCCCAATTGGTACTGCTCAGCGGCGTGGCGCAAGGAATCATGCTTCCGATGCTGGCCGGTGCAGCGTTGTATTTTCGTTACCAACGTTGTCCAGCCGGGCTGGCGCCAGGTAAGTTGTGGGACATCATGCTGTGGCTGTCCGCTGCGGCAATGCTGGTTACGGGTCTCTGGACCGTTGCCACTCAGTTCTAGTTTGCTGTCGCAAAATTCCCCCAACTCTATCACGGCGTGACAGAGCTACTTGAGCATGACCAATTCCACTCGCTTCGGCATCATCGGCACCGGCCGGATCACGCGCCGGCTCGTCGCCGACCTGCAATCGACCGACGGAGTCAGCGTCACGGCAATCGCCAGTCGCAGCGACCAACGGGCCAAGTGGTATGGAGATCAGTACGGCATCGCGAAGGCAGTCGAAGGCTACCAAGCGTTGCTGGAGCGAGACGATGTCGATGCTGTTTATATCTCGCTGCCACCGTCGATGCACGCCCAGTGGTCGATCGCGGCAGCGAAATGTGGAAAGCATATTCTGTGCGAAAAGCCGCTTGCCGTTTCAGTAGCTGAAACAACATCGATTGATGAAGCAGCCCGAGCCGGAGGTGTCCGCTGGCTCGACGCGACTGCGTGGCTGCATCACGAGCGAACCGAGACATTCGCAAGCTGGATCGCCGCTGGTCGCTTTGGCAAGATCGGACACATCAGCGCGTCCGTATCGTTCTATCAACCGTTTCAATCCGATGACCATCGCCTCGACCCGGTGCTCGGCGGAGGATGCATTTTGGATCTCGGTTGGTACGCGGCGGGGTTGATTCGATTTGTCACCGGCGGGCTTCCCACGAAAGTCACCGCCGAGGCCTTGATGGTCGATGGCGTATCGCAGCGATTGACTGCGATGATGCACTTCGACGATGAAGTCACCGCCACAATTTCGTGCGGTTACGACACCGCAACTCGGAAATGGTTCGAGATCGCCGGCAGCGAGGCTTCACTGATTTGTGACGACTTCACACGCCCTTGGGCCGGGCGCCCGGCCCGATGCTGGATCCACGACGCGGCGGGGAATGTGACATCCGAGAATTTCGACGGCAGCCAAGAACGCAGAATGATCCAGCGGCTGATCAGCGATGAGCCACTCGACCAATATCAACGACAAGCGATCGACACGCAAAGAATCATCGAGGCGATCCAGCAATCGATCGAGATAAACGAGTCGTCACAGTCCACACTCTGAAAATCAGGGCGAAATGTTGAAAGCAAACGAGCGCGCGGAAAAAAACGCTTCGGCATGCAGATCACGGGCTTCACGCAACGACGCCAAGAATCCTTGTGGAGCCTGAAATTTGCGTCTTCGCGGCTTTGCGAGAATCATCGCGACGTTGCATTGATTCATGACCAGTGCCTATTGCGACCCTTCGTTCAGGCCGTTCACGATGCGGATGATTCCATCTTTGATGAGTGCTTCGCCAAAGTTGATGAGCAAGCCTAAACGAAGATCGGTAAGACGCAGATAAGTAAGTAATTGCTTTTTGTGGACAGGGTGGATGTTTTCTACGGACTTGAGTTCGATGATGACGCGGTCATTGATGATCAAGTCTGCGAGAAAACCTTCGTCAAAGTGGAGATCATCGTAAATGACCGGAACGGGTTTCTGACGAACAACGGACAAGCCACGCTTCGTAAGTTCATAAGCCAAGACACTCTCGTAGACAGACTCCAGCAAGCCGGGTCCCAGTTTGACGTGAAGGTGGTACGCGGCGTCGACGATGATCTTGGACAATTCGTTTTCCGTCACGATTGCGAACGGGTTTGGAGGGAGTGTCGTAGGATTCAAGCAAAGGCGCTAAGTCGCAAAGAATACCTGCGGAACCCGTAACTTTGCGTCTTAGCGGCTTTGCGTGCGACATTTGGGTTTGTATGTGTACTTCGACACCGAACTACAGTCTTGCTCATTGCCGCACAGCGACCCATGCGTCCCGTCCGCGAGAAAAATGCTTCCCGCGGGGTCGAACTCTGTGCGCCAATGTCGCGAGTCCCGTTAAAGAACTCGACCTAGTACGCGGCATCCCGTTTGAGCACGACGCTTACCGTTTGGAATAGAATTTTGATGTCCAGCCAGAGTGACCAACTGCGGATGTAACGATGGTCCCAATCGACTCGGGCCTGCATCTTGTCGAGCGTTTCGGTTTCGCCGCGACAACCGTTGACTTGTGCCAGTCCCGTGATGCCCGGTTTGACTTTGTGACGTAGCATGTAGCCGCGAATCAGACTGCGATACTGTTCGTTGTGCGCCGATGCGTGCGGGCGCGGACCTACCAACGACATCGTGCCTTCGATGACATTGAACAGTTGCGGAAGTTCGTCGAGGCTGGTGCGACGTAGGATCCCTCCAATGCCCGTGATACGTGGATCATGGCGGGTTGCCTGTTTGACGACGGGACCGTTGTCACACGTTCGCATCGAACGAAACTTCCACACCAAAATCTCGCGGCCATCCAGTCCATAACGTCGTTGACGAAAGAAGACGGGTCCAGGCGAAGATATTTTCACTGCCGCCGCGACTGCCAACATCGGCACAGCCGCCACGAATAGGGCAGCGGTCGCCAGGGTCAAATCGGCGATGCGTTTTACGACACCGTCGACGCCGAACAATGGGTTCTCAAACACGCTGACCGCAGGAAGCCCGCCCATGCTGGTCCACTGGGAATGCAACAACTCGAACACGAAAAAGTCGGGAACGATGTAGACGGAAACCGTCGAGTCACTCAGTTGATCCAGCAAAAAGCGAATACGCTCTTCGGCCCGCATTGGCAGCGTGATCAGGATCGTGTCAATCTCGCCACAGCGTGCGCCCGCGACCATCTCGGCGAGCGATCCGGTCAGTGAATCATTGTTCTCGTCGGTCGGTTCGACTTCGCCGCCGCGCGACTCGTTGCGATCATCATAGAAGCCGACGAACTGCAAACCCAATGACGGATCGTCGTTGATGTTGCGCTGCGTTTGCCGACCAAGATCGTTCAGGCCGGCGATCGCGACGCGGCGCACACCGAAGCCGCGACGCAAAAATCCTTGTTGCAATATCCGCTGGCACATTCGCCCAAGTCCGATCAGTGACGGTGCCAACACGATCCACGCCAACATCACCGAACGGGCAAAGTTTTGTCCGTACCGCGTCGCGAACGCCAATACTGACAAAACCATGATCGTCACGGCCCACGTTGCAACCAATCGCGTCAGTTCGCGATCGGGCGTGCCGACATCGGCGCGACGATGAAATCCGGTCAACTGTGAAATCAGTAGGAAAACGACGATCGCCACCAGCCCCATCGCCATCGACGCTTCGTCGACATGGCCGCGGGCAACCCATTTCACGATTGCCAAGGACGCCATCACGGCGGCGGCATCGAGCGTCGGTTGAAGCACGTCCCACCAACGGCGCTGGTTCGTTATCGGCGTACGAGTTTGCATTGCGACGAATCGTGGCTGAGTCGGGATCATGGATGCGTGGGTCGATACCCGTTTCGTCCAAACTGAACGAACCGACACCGTTACTGATCCAACCTTAGCTCGCAGTTGCGTCGAACCAGTCGAAACCTAAGTCCAATGAGGTGGCTTGATGGGTCAGCGCACCGCTGCTGATGCGGTCCACGCCGGTTGCGGCGATCGCAGCGATGGTATCGATATTGACGTTGCCCGACGCTTCCAACTCGACTTCGGATCGGGCTTCGTCACGAAGCGCCACCGCTTGGCGGAGTCCGTCGAGCGAAAAGTTATCCAACAGAATGATGTCGGGCCCCGTCGGCAGCACGTCGTTGAACTGCTCGATCGAGTCAACCTCGACTTCAACCATCGACGGTGCCCGCATGCGTTCGACTTGGCTGCCCCGCCATTCCAGCGCGCGACGTGTTGCTTGGCCCGCCGACATCGGCTCGCCCGACCGCCTGGCCAACGCCAGATGGTTGTCCTTGATAAGAAACCCGTCGTACAAACCAATCCGGTGATTGTATCCGCCGCCGCAGTGCACCGCGTACTTCTCGATCAGTCGCCAGCCGGGCGTCGTCTTACGCGTGTCGTATAACCGTGACGATGTACCGGCGATCGCATCGGCGTAGAGGCGAGTCAATGTGGCGATCCCACATAACCGCGACAAAATGTTGAGGATCGTTCTCTCGGCGGTCAACAAATCTCGCACGTTTCCTCGAATGCTAGCGATCGGCTTTTGAGGTATCAGCAACTCGCCGTCTGTCAGATGAAGATCGCATTGCAAGTCGGCATCGAACTCGTCGACGATCCACGGGAGCGTCGGCAATCCCGCGCACACGCCGGGTTTTCGCGGTACAATCTGACATCCGCCACGAAGGTCGGGATCGATCAAACAAACGGTTGTCCAATCAACCGCGTCGCGAAGATCTTCGGCGATCGACAAACGCACCAGAGCTCGTACGTCGTTTTCCATCGCCGCGTCGGGTCGAACGGTGGCATAATCTTTCATAATTCTCGGCGCATCCGTGGTGACTACAAGGACGTAAGATTGAGTTCTTCTGACCCCAGCATGACGAACCCCGCCGAGTGCGTCGAGTCACCGCTGGCGAACGCAAACGTCCAACGAACGATCGCCAGCATCGTTGTGATCAGCGTCACATTGATGATGATCGTTTTCTCGCTTGACCGATCGTCGGTGCCACTGCCGGCTGGTCTAACCGCCAACATCCGAATGGATCTCAACGAAGCCAACGCGAACGAGTTATCGTTGGTCCCAGGCGTTGGGCCGGTACTCGCCAAGCGAATCATCGCCGACCGAATCGAGCATGGCGATTTCTGCTCGGTCGACGAATCGCAGCGTGTGTACGGGATCGGGCCGCGAACACTCGAGAATTTGCGGACATTCTGTTTCGTGTCGGCGATCGCAACGGACGATCGCGTCGCACTGGACGACCGCTGAATTGCCACGCTTCGAGCAGCTAGCCCGAGACGGTAGGATTGGAGTACCGAGAGTCTCCCGCCCTGCCGCCTGACTGCGACCCCAGATGCCGAAAAACTCACCGACCAAAGCTCCGTCGGCCGCGAACCCGATGCTGCCCCCCGCTGAATTTCATCTGCATCAGCCGTTCCCGCCCGCGGGCGACCAGCCGACGGCGATCGAGCAACTGACACGCAACTTCGTAGGTGGTCGTGAATCCCAAGTGCTGCTGGGAGCGACCGGCACGGGCAAGACGTACACGATGGCCAACGTGATCGCAAACGTCCGTCGGCCGGCACTGATCCTCAGTCACAACAAAACGCTGGCGGCTCAGCTCTACGGCGAGTTCAAGGAGTTCTTCCCTGAGAACGCCGTTCACTATTTCGTCAGCTACTACGACTACTACCAACCCGAAGCGTACATTCCCCAGCGCGACGTATATATCGAAAAAGATTCGTCGATCAACGAAGAGATTGACCGTCTTCGATTGGCAACGACCAGTTCGCTTGTCTCACGCCGCGACGTCATCATCGTTGCATCGGTCAGCAGCATTTATGGACTCGGTTCGCCAAAAGAATACAAGGCACAGATCGTCGCGTTGCATCGCGGCGAAAAGACGCGACGAGATCACTTGCTGCTCAAGTTCGTCGATATCCTGTACGAACGAAACGACATCGCATTCGAGCGGGGCAAGTTCCGTGTCCGCGGCGATTCGATTGAGCTGTGGCCAAGCTACGAAGAATTCGCTTACCGCATCGAAATGTGGGGCGACGAAATTGAACAGATCTCACTCATCAAGCCGGTCTCTGGCGAGACGATTAAGACGCTCGAACATCTCTACATTTATCCGGCGCGTCACTTCGTGATGTCGGAGAACAAGATTCAGGCGGCTCTCCGCGTGATCAAGGATGAACTCGCTCAGCAGTTGGAAACGTTTCAATCGCAAGGGAAACTTCTGGAAGCCCAGCGGCTGTCGGCGCGGACGCGATTCGACTTGGAAATGTTAGCGGAAGTCGGCCATTGTCCAGGCATCGAAAACTACAGCCGCCCCTTGTCCGGCAAACCACCCGGTTCGACGCCGGACACGCTGTACGACTTCTTTCCCGATGACTTCATCACCTTCGTGGACGAGTCTCACGTCACCGTGTCCCAAGTTCGCGCGATGTACGCGGGTGACCGAAGCCGCAAAGAGACGCTCGTATCGCACGGGTTTCGATTGCCCAGCGCGATGGACAATCGACCGCTGAAGTTCGACGAATGGGAAGCCCGCACGGGTCAAATCTGTTTCGTCAGCGCGACACCGGCCGATTACGAACTGGAGCGAACCGGCGGCGAAGTGGTCCAGCAGATCATTCGCCCGACCGGGCTGCTCGATCCGATTGTGGAAGTTGTTTCGGCGCGAGGTCAAGTCAACCACCTGCTCGAAGAGATTCGCAAACGAGCCGCGATCGACGAACGAGTTTTGGTAACGGCGCTAACGAAGCGACTGGCCGAGGACTTGGCGACTTTCTTTCAAGAACAGAACGTGCGTTGCAGGTGGCTGCACAGCGAGCTCGATGCGTTCGAGCGTGTGGAACTACTGCAAGAGCTTCGCGCGGGTCAGTTCGATTGCCTCGTTGGCGTCAATCTGCTTCGCGAAGGACTGGATTTACCGGAGGTGTCGTTGGTCGCGATCCTTGATGCTGACAAAGAAGGATTCTTGCGGAGCGAGACCAGTTTGATTCAAACGATCGGACGTGCGGCTCGTAACGCGAACTCGCGGGTGATTCTGTACGCCGACAAGGTTACCAATTCGATGAAGATGGCGATCGATGAAACCGAACGTCGACGAGCGATTCAGCAAGCTTACAACGAAAAGCACGGCATCACTCCCCAGACGGTCATCAAGTCGATCCGCAAAGGCATCGAAGCCGACGCGGCGAAACGGCGGAAGACAGTTGCCGACGCAAAGGTCGCATCGGATGGCGCCTACATTACGCTGGAATATGTCGAAGCGCTCGAGCAAGAAATGTTGGCGGCAGCGGAAGGACTTGAATTTGAGCGGGCGGCCTCGCTGCGTGATCGCGTGTTGCAATTGAAAGACAATATCGGCCGTCCGCTCAGCGAGATCGAAGACGTGAAGCCATCGAGTTCCGGTCGAGGCGGTCGGCAAAAGAAGCGTAGCAAAGGCGTCCGCAGCGGCAGCAAGATACCCCGACCAAACGGTCGCGATTGAATCTCTTTTGATAAACAGGTGCAAACATGTCCAACCTCAACCGTCGTAGCCTGCTAAAGTCTTCTCTGGCTTGGGCGGGAGCGTCCGTGTTGGTCAACCGTAACGGGCGCGCCGACGGATTCATGGCCGCCAACAATCGACCTCGCGTGGCCGCGATCGGTACCGGCAGTCGCTGGTTCATCAAAGCGACTGGCGTGGACTTGCCCTACGGATCGGCCCCCGAGTTCCAACGTTTCGGCGACTATGTCGCTGTTTGTGACGCCGATGAAAACCGGATGCAACGAGCATCCGAGTTTGTCAAGGATTGGTGTGGCAACACGCCTGATCGCAAGGCGGATTACCGCGAGCTGATCCACCGCGATGATATTGACATTGTCCATCTATCAACGCCTGATCATTGGCATGCCAAGATCGCCATTGAGGCGATGTTGGCGGGAAAAGATGTCTACTGCGAAAAACCCATGACGTTGACGATCGAAGAAGGCAAGCAGATGTGTGCGACGCAGCGGAAAACGGGGCGCATCGTTCAAATTGGGACACAGCAACGCAGTGAGTCGCAATTTTTGAAAGCGATTGCATTGATCCGCGATGGGCGAATCGGTGAACTAAGAAAAGCGACTTGTCGTATCGGCAGCGCGCCGGTCAGTCCGTCGATTCCAGTCGCTTCGCCAACGAAAGGACTTGACTGGGATCGTTGGCTCGGCCCCGCACCAAAAGTCGATTTTCGTTATCAAGCAAGTGACAATGGGGAAACCAAGAGTTGGTCGCGTTGTCATTACGAATTCCGTTGGTGGTACGAGTACTCCGGTGGCAAATTGACCGATTGGGGAGCCCACCATGTTGACATTGCGACTTGGGCTCTCGGCAAAACAGACACAGGACCCGTTTCGGTCGATCCTGTCATGGCCGAGCATCCAGTCGAATTCAACAATGGCTACCCAACGGACCCTTCACGGTACAACACGGCCACGGAGTTCCTGATCAAAGCGACATTCGCTGATGGCGTCGAGATCGAGATCCGGCATGACGAAGACAACGGGATCCTGTTCGAGGGAACGGCAGGCCGCATCTTTGTCAACCGCGGACGACTGTCGGGCGTTGCGGTTGAAGAACTGGCAACGAAGCCGTTACCAGACGGCGCGATTGAGCAGGTCTACAAGGATCGTCCGCTCGTCGATCACTTCCATAATTTCTTCGATGCGGTTGTCTCTCGCAGAGAGCCAATCTCAGACGTGCATAGCCATCATCGAGCGCTAACGACGTGTCACCTAGCCGGAATCGCGGCCAGATTCGGACGACCGATCCAATGGGATCCCGAAAGTCAAACCATCGTAGGCGATGAGCAGGCCGCCGGTTTGATCGCACGAGAAAAACGAAAGGGTTTCGAGATTGAATACTAACCCAGCACTTATTCTTGCCGGACAAACTTAGGCAGAAACCTGAGAACTTTTGGAGTTCAAGCAAAGGTCAACATGGCACGCTCTATTCCGCTGACTCTCATTCTGCCCCTTTCGACCGTCGTCATGACTGCTTTGATTTGTGCGGCTCAGGCACCGATGTTGCCACCATCGAATCACGCGTTGACTCAGACTGCGGAATACAGCATGAGTCATCATGGGCAAACATTCATCGTCATGTTTGATGGCAAAGTGATCGCGGAAAAGTACGCTGCTGGCGGCGCTGCCGATCGTCTTCAAATGCTGGCCAGTGGCAGCAAGAGTTTTGTCGGAGTGGCTGCCGCTGCGGCCGTTGAAGATGGCATTCTCAAATGGGACGAGCTTGTCTGCGAGACACTTTCCCAATGGAAAAGCGACCCATCGAAATCTCGCATTACCTATCGTCAGTTGTTGTCACTAACGAGCGGATTGCGGGCCGCCGACGGCGGGACGGGACAACTGAGATCCAGCACTCAAGTCGCGTGGATCGATTCTGCGGCCGCGTCCATGACTGGCCAGCCCGGTGAGCAGTTTCAATATGGTGCGAGCCAGTTAAACGTTTTCGCTTTGGCTTTGCAGCAGAAAATCACCGGCGAGACGTTTGAAGAGTACCTCGAGCGACGAATTCTTGATCCGCTTGGCATCAAGCTCGATTGGCGAGTAAGGTGTGCTGACGGGAATCCTCAAGTCGGTGGCGGCGGATTCATCACGTCACGCGACTGGGCCAAGTTCGAAGAATTCGTTCGTCAACGAGGCGCGTCCGGCGGGAAGCAGATCGTCGCCCACGAGAACTGGCTGAATGTTTCAAAGGCAGCAAAGCGAATCCAGCGTACGGACAAACTTGGTGGCTCAAGCGAGATGTCTCACCCGAACAGGTACGTCAGAATGCAATACTGCGAAGCGAGTGGGCAGAAGTTGCAAACTCAACTAATCTGCCGACCGATCTCGTCGCTGCGTGTGGTGCTGGCAAGCAAAGGCTATACGTGATCCCATCTCGAAAGCTTGTGATCGTTCGCCAAGGCGGATTCGCGCCGCGAGGGTTCTCGGATGTTGAGTTGCTCCACCAACTGATTGAAGAGCCAGCAAGTCCAGAACAAAGCGCGCAACCGAAATGAAATTCTCACACTCCTTACTCCTCATCTTGGGACTGACTTGTTGTCTTCCGTTGACAACGCAGGCCGAATGGACGGTTACCGTTTTGGGGACACATTTTTCGCCGCCCCTCAACACAGCCGTGCAGCAGTCGGCTGCGGACATGGGCGGCAGCACGAGCGTTCGCAACGAGCCATCGAACAGCCTGGAGTTCAAGTCGAGCGGCTATTTTCAGCGCAGTCGTGATCTCGGACAGGTCTTCGTCTCGCCAACCAGCGGTGCTGTGCATCGCTTGATCGTTCGCACGGGCAATTCCGATGCCGCGGTTCTCAGCGGAGTCGCCGGAAAGGAATTGTTCGTGCAGTGGTTTGAGGTCGAAGGCGATCCTGTCATCAATGACAACGGAACCCCACGGGGCAGCGAGTCGAAGCACGGGTTTTCAAAGAACCATCGCTGCGATGATTTCATCGAAGGCGTCGTCTATCGCAGTTTGAAGATTGCTCGTGGCGGCACATTCCCGGAGTTGCCTGCCACGTGCAACGTTGGCGGCGAACCCACCGGCAAAAATGCCGCCAAGCTGACGTATCTTGAGTTCAAGTTCGACACCCAGGATCGCGTCATGCTACAAGCAGCCAAACGATACGCTTTTCTAATCGGGTTGGTGAATCGCGGAGTGTCGTCAGGGTTCACGCTCGCCAATTCCAACCGAGCCGCCGATCCAGCCGCTGTGCCGGATGACTTGACTCGCGAAAGCGCCGTCGGCGGTTGGGGAATTCGACGTGAAGGAGACGGGAATCCGAAACCGACGCTCCGCAGTCAGAGCGAACCGGAAGCAGGGTCGGACATGCGAGAGCTGATGCTCAACGAGTCCATGTTGCCTGAGGGACAATCAAGATTTGATATCCCTCCTCAAACCGATGGCTATCCCGATGTCGATACTTACCGTGATCTCGAGTTCTACGTCATTCAATCCGACTTGAATGTCACGAAAGTCGATGGATCACCGACGGGTCCGTTGGTTCGTGTCGAGCAGCCTGTTCCATCTGTCGTTGATATCAGGGGGAGTCATTCCCAAGAACCTAACGACCAATGATTACTTGACCGCAACGTGTTGCCCGGTAGCAAAGCAAACGATCCCTTCCCCAGTGGTCACATGATTCGCCGCGACGGATCGTCAACGGTCTTTGATGATGTCTTCATCACCGACATCAATGACCTTAGCGACATCGAGGAATCGAGAACGTCCGCATCGTTCCCTGCAAACATGGCCAAGCGTCTCGCCATCCAACCCGGCACGCTCGGTTACCCTGATGTCGACACGTATCGCGAACCTGCTTCACGGCATTGTTTCCAAGGCATCTTGACCAACATCATTCCCATACCGCAGGTATCGGTGGTCCCGGCGAACATCAAGCCGGCACCAATGAAGCCCGACAGTCCGACGAACGCCAGATGTACGAAGTATCCGAGCACCGCGCCGACCAGAGCTAGGAATCCGGCAAGGATCCCAACCTGTCGTTCGAGCGACACTGCCTTCTTTCCGCGTCGAACCGGTAAACCGACCTGTTCCCATGCTTGCGTGCCACCTTCGACGCTAAACACATTGTCGAACCCTGCATCGATAAACTTTTGAACTGCTTTGCTGGATCGACCACCCGACTTGCAAACCACGTAGATCGGCTCGCCCGATCGTCCATATCGCGAGCCGGTAATGGCTGCCGCCCAATGCTACGTCCTTGCTCATGTAGCACGCACTTGCCAAGTGCCGTCGCATCGAAATCCACTCACATTTGCGGACGGCGCACGGAGTGTGCCTGCTGCTAATTAGAACGCTTACGCCGCGCGGTCTTGCCGACGGAGTTGCTTCTTAAGTCGACGTCGGTCGGCTTTGCTCATCCCGTTCCAATCGACCGAATCGGCATCGTCAGCATCGTCGTCGTCGGGAGCTAGGGAAGCTGGAGTGTTGGATGGCTTTGGCGAAGCATTTCCCGAAGTTGGATCGGTGATGCGTTCATCGCCGGGATCGGCTGATTTCTTGCGTCCGAACCAACCGCCCAGTCCCGACCGACGCATAGGCGTTTCGCTATCGTCGCCAGCTTCCTCGTCTGGCTTTTCCTGGCGTTGGGGTTTAGCGACGGGAATTGGTTTGGGCGCGGGTTCACGCTTGACGGTGACCGGTTTTTCTTCTGCAAGTGATTCTTGCACCGGAGATTTTGCTGCCCGCATTCCGAACCAGCGGCGTTTGGAAACTTCGTCAGAAGTGTTCTCGGTTTCCTTAGCGGAGGTCGTTTCTGGAATGGGCTTGGACCGGGCAACGCGGACCTTGGGTTCATCAGCTTTGGGTGGGGCCGTTGGAGCTGGCGACGTATCATTTTCGGAATGTCGACGGCGTCCGAACCATCCTCGTTTAGGCGATTCGGCGACATCTTCTGCTGCGTTCGGCGGGTTCTTGCGTCGATCGGAATTTTGATCCGATTCAACCGACTCATCTTGATGGGACCGCGTGAAAATTTGTTGCTTCACTTGGACGATTCGCTCACGCAAGCTGACGCTGTCTTCGATTTCGCGAACTTCGCGGTAGAGCATCCGCAAGTAGCCGGTCATCGCGATGAACAATGCCGTCGACGCGATCAACGGCACCGATGTGACCAGCGACCACGTCGCCATGTTGTCGTCGTCGAGTACGTTCCACTGGGCGGCTTGTCCGATCATCAGCGTTCCGCAAACGGCTAGCATTGCGATCAGTGCAGGACGCGACTGACGCATCTCCGCAACCATCCGAAGCAATACCACTGCGCCGCCGAGTCCGACCACAACGCGCAGCCAATCACCGCCCGTCAGCGCGACACGTTTGCCGAACGTTAAATCCAGCAGCGATCCCGTCCAGTCGATCAGTCCGACGAGCGAGTTCACACTGGCCACCGCCAGCAGGATCAACACCAGGCGCCACAACCGATAGCGTCCAAGATAGTCATTCAGTCGATATCTTCGGAGTTGATAAGTCATCAGCGCGATGCCGGTGCAAGCCGATAGCAACGCGACCATGAACCAGCGCCCGAAGCTGTCCGGGACATCGAGCCGCATCGGCCTCGCGATTTCCGGTCGGTACACCAATGCTGGCCAAGTGACCGAAGCGTAATGAAGCAGACACAGCCCCAGTGTCACCGCCGACATCACGCCGGCGAGGATCGAGAACGAGCGGCGTTTGACGGGCACGAGCGAGAACCATCGACCGCGCAGCCGTCGTTTCACGCGTGCGCCGTAGGCGGCTGTCGGACGCCTCGCTTCGCGCAGCCGTTCGAACTCGCGGCGGCTGGATGCCGTCGAAGTGGTCTGGTCAGCTTGATGAGTCGAATAGAGGACCCGCCGCCGACGATCGATCGTGCGTCGACCCGATGTCATGAACGATTCTTAGGGCACCCGACTCACCCACGTCAATCGATCTCGTCAAACCAGCACGCCGACAAGGGCGATCACGACGATCGCCAGCCCTGCCAGAATTTTGCCGAGCGTCCCAAAGGTCCGACCCCAAAACGCGGCACGACCGATCGACCAGCTTTCCCGCCATTCCCGTCCGTCGGTCCATTCGCCGTACATTGCACCCGCGGTGGCACCGAGGCCGCCAAACAGGATTGCTGCCAAAATCGGCCCGATCACCGGTACGGGGATGCCGACCATCGCGCCGCCAATGGCTCCCACCATCGAGCCGATCATGGCGAAAATCGTCGATCGGCGACTGGCGCCCGCCTTCTGGGCACCCGCCGCGCTGGCCGCGAACTCTAAAACTTCGCCGAACAGGGCGAACGTGAACGCCCCAGCGACGGCTCCGTAACCGATCGCGATTCGGCCAGTTTCCGGCCCCAACCAGGCAAAGAGGGCGAGCATCGCGACGTTGATCCAGTTGCCCGGAAGCGAAATCAGGTTCAATCCCCATCCGAGCAAACAGAGGACGACCAAGCTGACCCCCAGCAGCACCGTTCCGGTCGGTCCAAGCCAAGTCATCCACTGGCCTAACCAGTCGATAAAGGGCGTCAACGAGTCAAACCACCCGGACTCGGTCATTGCTTCGTCAGCCAGAGGAAGTGTCCTTAAATACGGCGTGAACATTCGATGAAGTGCGAGCGGACGCACTGCGGGGGTGCTACAGTCCAGAGCCGGCGAGCGGGGAAACCGTCAATTTGACGAACCTTCATCGCCGACTCCCGTGTCGGAAACGTACGGATCATTGCCAGCAATTTCGAAATCACGCATCGGCAATATTTCTCCCAAGCTGGCTTCGACAGTAGAATGGTCGAGGCCAGTTCTGACGAGACTGTCCCAATTACCACGATTGATCATAAGTCCATCAACAGCGAAGACCGAGGGACCGAGGCAACCATGTCACAGAGCGTGCTCGATACCAATGTTCTGATCCTGAATCGATTTTACATGGCCGTGCGAGTCGTCAACGTGCGTCGCGCGTTCACGCTGCTATACCGACAATGTGCGGAAGTCATCGACCAAGATGACGGCTCCTACATCAGCTACGATTTCGAGAGCTGGTGTGAGCTTAGCCAACTGACATCGATGGAGAAGCAGCCCGGCGAGGAATACATCCAAGCGGTCGGCTTTGAAATCCAAGTGCCGCGAATCGCTCGGCTGACGCGATTCGACAAGATGCCGGTGCAAACCGTGCGGTTCAACCGCAAGAACCTGTTCGCGCGAGACGATCATACGTGTCAGTATTGCGGTCGCAACGAACCGACCAACAAGTTGAGCCTCGACCATGTGATCCCCCGATCGCACGGTGGCCCGACGACTTGGGAGAACATCGTTTGCTGCTGCCTGCGCTGCAACAGTCGCAAGGGTGGTCGCACGCCGAAGCAAGCTCGTATGAACTTGATGACGCGTCCGGCGAAGCCACGATTCAATCCATTGTTGGTTCAATCGATGGACGATCCTCGCTACGAATGCTGGAAGACATTCCTGCCGGTGGCTGGCTGAATCGCGGGCTCGCGGCTTTGAGCAGCTTAGGTGGATTGGCGAACCAAAACGAATGTTGACGGGAGCGACCGAAATTTACTAGCGTCCGCTAGGTGAGGTGTTTCGTACTCGCCGCCAACATGACCCTGGATGCGTCCACTTGTTTCGTTCATCCGTTCGCCCACCGATCCGACCGATCGCCACCACAACGGTGACGATCGTCGTGGCTTGGGTGATTGGTTTTGCATCGCAAGGCACTGTATGTTTCGGTCAAACACCGCCCAACGAAACTCCGGGGTCGCGAAATGCTCGCGATAACGAGCTGATCGAGTTGAATTTGGCTGGTCCGGTCAGTCTCACCAAACTCGTCGAAGCCGTATCGAAGCAATTGGATGTTCGGTTTTTGTACAGCGCCGATTTGGCGAATCGTCAGGTAACCGTCTACACACCCGCCAAGCTTCCGCGCGGCGCTTTGGCCGCGCTGATCGGCAGTCTGCTCAAGGGCGAGAATTTGGCGATCGTCGACTCGGATGTCCCAGGTTGGAAGCGGATCATCGACATTGCCGACATGGCGCCCAACGCCAAGACCGGACAAGCCGGCGACGTGCTCGCCAAAGACGGACCGGCCGCCGCGGTCACGCAAGTGATTCCCGTCGAGCATCTGAACCTGACTCAGTTGACGCAAACCTTTCGGACATTCTTGTCCAAGGGCGCCAACTTCATCACGCTTCCCGAAAACCGATTGATCGTGGTCACCGACTACGCGCAAAACGTCAATACGCTCGTCGAGTTGCTCAAGGTCATCGATCGTCCCGTCGGGCAACCGGTGATCGAGTTTTATCTCGCGCGAAACAGGACACCCGCGTCGTTGATCGAGCAAGTGCAAGCACTTCTGACGGGCGCTGATGCAACAACCGGCGCCGCCAAGACCGACTTCAAACTCTTCAACGATTCGTCCGGCAAGCGAGTTGTGGTTGCTGGTGAGAAGGAACTTGTCCAGCGGATTGTATCGCTGTTGAAGCAGTTGGATTCAGGAACCGACTTTCAGACGCGCGCCTATCGGTTGCGGAATGTTTCAGCCGAACGCATCGACAAACTGATCCGCGGATTGATCAGCAGCGGTGAGGCCGAGACATCGCTTGAGACGACGATTGACGACGAAGGCAACTTGCTGATCGTTCGCGCCGACGTCGAAGTGCATCAACAGGTCGAAATGTTGCTCAAAGAACTCGACAATCCGGTCAGCACCCGCAACAGTCCGATCCAGTTCTACAAACTCAAGAATGCCAAAGCCGAAGAAGTGCTATTTTCGTTGTTGGCGTTGCAACAAGTATCCGGCGAAGGCGTCGGTGGGGTCGGCGGTTTCGGGCAGTTCGGAACGCTCGGTGGCCTCAACGTCGGCGGTGTGATCCCCGCGTCTGGTCTCGGCATGGGACTGGGGGGACTGGGCGCATCGGGTTTGGGCGTTGGAATGGTATTGGGCGCGGCGGCATCGCGACCGGGCGGTTTCGGTGACACCGGCGGGCAAAACATCATGATGCCGTTCAACAACGGCAACGCCGGCATGACCAACAATGGAAACGCGACGCCGGGCATGCAGAATCAAAACCAAGCACTCAGCCCGCTGATCGGTGGTGTCGCTGGCGCCGGCGGCTTGGGTGGCCTTGGTGGTTTCGGGGGCGGAATCGGTGGTGCGGGGCAAGTCGCAACTTTGCCGGGCGGCGCTCGCGTATCGGCCGATGTTGCGACCAACTCGCTGATCGTATTCGCACCTTCCAACGTGCAATTGCTGTACGAGAAACTGATCAAATCGCTCGACCAACGTCGTCCTCAAGTGATGATCGAAGCCGAGATCGTTGCAGTCGACACCAGCGACAACTTTTCGCTTGGTGTTGAAGTTTCGATCGGCGATCGGACCGGTAGCAACCGCTTATTCAAGTTCACCTCGTTCGGACTGAGCGAAGTCAATCCGATCAATGGTGCGCTGACGGTAATACCGAGTTTGGGCTTCAATGGTGTCTTGGTCGACCCCGATGTGGCCGACGCCATTGTCCAGGCGCTCTCCCGACACACCCGCAGTCGGGTGCTTGCATCGCCAAAAATTTTGGTAAACGACAATCAAACCGGTACTCTGGAGAGTGTCGCGAGCGTGCCGTTCCAGAGCATCAACACCATCAATACGATCAGCACCCAATCGCTCGGCGGCGACCAACAAGCCGGTACCTCCATTACCGTGACTCCTCATATCAACGAGGACAATCATTTACAGTTAGAATTTGAGGTGGAGTTCAGCACGTTTGTCGGAACAGGCTCGGCGACCTTGCCACCGCCACGCCAAATCGATCGTGTTTCCAGCGTCGTGACCATCCCCGATGGAAAGACGATTGTCGTCGGCGGACTCAAACGCGTCGGCGATAGCGATACGTTCACGGGAGTGCCGTGGGCCGAAAAGATTCCGGTCATTCGCGAACTCACCAGCATCACGACTCGCGACAAAACAACCACTTCCTTTTTCCTCTTCATCCGACCCAAAGTATTGCGTGACTCGCGGTTCCGCGACCTCGAGTACCTATCGAACATCGAAGCGCAAGACGCGCAGATCCCCGGCGACGATCCAGAGAGTCGTCCGATTGTGATCCCATGCCTGAAACCACCAACCACAACCACGATAAACCATCCATCGAGTCTCGATCGTTCGATCATCGATCCGACGATGGAGTTGCAATGGGAAGAGCCGTAGCCGACACCAACAGTGGCGAACTCGATTCGACCCACGGCGACGGCCAAGCCGATGCGATGGCATCGGCACTCGGTTGCGAAGTCTTGAATAACCTGACCGGCTTAACGCCCGATCCAGACTTCTTAAAGCGATTCGGGATCGCCTACGCCAGATCTCACCGCGTGATCGGATTCCATCGCGATGGAAAAATGTCGGTCGCGGTTTGTGACCGGCAAGGCTACGATCACTTGGACATCATCGCTCGCGCGCTCGTCAAGCCAGTTGAACCGCTGGTCGCAACCGCGCTGGCGATCGGGTCGGCCATCAACCTCGCCTACGCGGATCGATCCAGCCAAGCCCAACAAGTGATCGACTCCATCGATCGTGACTCGGTTCTCCGCGAAGTCAGTTCGCTCACTTCACGCGAAGACTTGCTCGACACCGAAGGCCGCGCGCCGATCATTCGGCTGGTCAATCACTTGCTCTTCGACGCGGTCAAAGCTGGCGCGTCCGATGTCCACATTCAACCCTATGAAGACCGCGTCATCGTTCGGCAACGGATCGACGGCGTGTTGTTCGACAGTTTCGAGATCCCCAAGCTCGTTCAAGAAGAAGTACTGACGCGAGTCAAAGTGCTCGGCAAGATGAACATCGCGGAAAAGCGCTTGCCGCAAGACGGGCGGGCGACCGTTCAACTCGGCGATCGCACGGTGGACTTGCGGATCGCGTCGCTGCCGACCAGCCACAACGAACGAATCGTGATTCGATTGTTGGACAAGAGCGCGCGGCTTTATTCGCTGGCCGAACTTGGTATGCCACCGCACTACTTCGAGATCTTTCGACGTTTGATCTCGCGTGATCACGGCATGATCTTGGTCACCGGGCCGACCGGAAGTGGCAAAAGCACGACGTTGTACGGCGCGCTACAGCAAATCAACTCGCATGACTTGAACGTGCTGACGTTGGAAGATCCGATCGAATATCAACTCGATGGGATCAGCCAAACTCAGATCAACGAAAAGAAGGGCATGACGTTTGCATCGGGAATGCGAAGCGTGCTGCGTCAGGACCCCGACATCATCATGGTCGGTGAAATTCGCGATTCTGAAACGGCCGTCATGGCGATCCAAGCGTCGCTGACGGGCCACTTGGTGTTTAGCACCCTTCACACCAATGATGCGGCAAGTGCCGTGACGCGATTGCTGGACCTTGGCATCGAACCTTACTTGGTCAGCAGTTCGTTGGTCGCGGCGTTGGCTCAGCGACTGGTGCGAAAGCTTTGCGAACATTGCAAACAGCCCGACCGTCACGCGGCTGGTGGATTGCCGAAGCCGCCCGATTCGTTGTTGGCCGACCAGGGCATCACGCTCTCCGATTTGAAGGGCGTCTACAAAGCGGTCGGATGCGCCCAGTGTCGTCAAACTGGATTCCGTGGCCGCGTCGGGCTGTTCGAGTTGTTGGTGGTCGATGACCTCTGTCGCGACCTGATCCAAACTCGCGGCAACGCTTCGCAGATTCGCGATGCGGGAATGGCTGCGGGAATGCACCTGCTGTCGACCGATGGCGTTTTGAAAATTCACCAAGGCATGACGACGCTCGATGAAGTATTGCGGGTAACGTCGCTATGAATGGGAGGAATCACTGATGGCCGTGTTCTCCTATGTCGGCGTGGGTCGCGACTCGCAAACAGTTCGAGGCACCGTTGCCGCTGAAACACCTCGTCAAGCTCGCGACCAGTTGCGGGCCGACGGCGTCCGCGTAAGCAAGTTGGACGAATGTCCGACGAAATCTTCGGGACGCGGTTGGCGTCCCAGTTTTTCGTTCAGTTCGTCAACGGTTCAGTGGTCAACGGCGGTCCACGAGTTGGCAATGATGCTGCACGCGGGCATCCCGATGCTCGATGCGTTGGATACCATTTCGGACCAAAACACCGGATCTTTCCGAACCGCGATCCTGGGCGTGCGCGACAAAGTTGCGTCGGGGTCATCGCTCGCCCAGGCACTCGCCGATCGACCAGACTTGTTCGACGCGGCATCCGTTCACATGGTCGAAGTCGGCGAAAATTCGGGCACACTCGATTCGGTACTGACTCAACTGGCCGAGTTCAAACGCAAACAACTGAACTTGAGAGACTCAGTCACAACCGCGCTGGTCTATCCGTTGTTTCTGGTTTTCTTCGGCGGTGCAGCGGGCATTTTTTTGATGACGTGGGTGTTGCCGCCGCTGCTGGAAAACTTGCAAGAAACGATGGACGTGTTGCCCTGGCCGACTCGCGTGGCAAAGGCGATCAGTGACGTTTTGTTATCGTATGGATGGTTGTTGGCGATGGGAGCGATCGCCTTGGTCGCCGGTCTGATTTTCAGCGCTCGAACCGATTCGGGAAAAGCGTTTTGGCACCGGCTGATTTTGCGATTGCCTCTGATCGGCCCGATGGCGGTGAAGCAAGGCGTCGCGAGGATCGCGATGATCATTGCGACGCTTTCCCGGAGCGGCGTCGAGTTGACGCGGGCGGTGGAGTTGGCCGAGCGTTCGACGGGCAACGTCATCTTCAAAAATGCACTGCACGAGTGTGGCAATCGAATCGCGGCCGGTGAAGAGGTGTCCGATGCGCTGCAGCGAAGCGGCGCGTTCCCGCCACTTGCCGTTCGAGTATTTTCCGTCGGCCAAGAATCGGGGAAGCTGGATGAAATGCTATTTCGGCTCTCCGATGACTATGATGCACAGGTTGCCACATCCTCCGCACGACTGACCGCGCTGATGGAACCCGTCTTGATACTCTTTCTCGCCGCGATGGTCGGCTTTCTATTGTTGGCGACAATCTTACCGATCTTGGAGGCAGGAAATGTTCAGTAATCAGTTCTCGGCGAAGCGGGTTTCCATCGATCGTGGTTTTTCGCTGGTCGAATTGATCGTCGTGATGGTGATCCTGGGCATGTTGGCGGGTCTCGTCGCGGTACGCACGCGAGGCTACTTGATTTCGTCGAAACAGAACGCGGTCAAGGCCGAAATCGCTAACATCGTCAAAGCGGTCGAGACGTTTTATGCTGACCAGGGACGATATCCGACGACCGACGAAGGTTTGGAAATTTTGGCGACGGGTACCGAATCGTGGCCGGACGGTTTTTTGAACAAGATACCTCGTGACCCATGGAAGAATCCTTACGAATACGTCAGCCCCGGCAGCACCGAACCCTACGAAGTGATCTCGCTGGGGGCCGACGGTCGCGAAGGCGGCGAGGGCGAGAATCGCGACTTCTCGAGCGAGGCGTTCGACAGCGATGCGTAATGGATTCACTCTCGTCGAACTGGTCATCGTGATCGTCATCATGGCGATGTTGTCAACCATCGCGGCGATCTCGTTGGGCGGAACCATCGATCGATACCGAATCGCCCAAGCGGCGGAAACGATCGAGCGATTCGATGCCCGCGCGCGCCGCGACGCGCGCATCACCGACCATGATGTCCGCGCATCAATCGATCGCAGCAAGGGTCGACTTTGGGTCGACGCGATCGGCACGAATCGGGACTCTCGTTACCAGTTGCCGCAAAGAGTCTCCATCAGTAACATCCGATTGCACCGCAGATCGGCGGTCGGGTCAGACCTATCCATCGAAGTCGATCGTCTCGGGCACAGCCCAAGCTATGCGGTGGAATTGACGCGAGGAAAGCTCAAACGCTGGGTCGTGATACTCGGTGCGAGTGGTCAAGTCGTTCCCATGGACAACGAAAGCGAAGTCAATGAACTACTGTCGTTGTAATCCGCGTGCTGCTAAGTCTCGTAATCGCGGGTTCACCCTGATCGAAGTCGTTGTCGGACTGGCGATCATGGCCGGCGTCTTGGTCAGCTCCCTGCTCGCGTTTTCCGCCCATCGCCGAACGCAACGGTTTGCCGAAGCAAAGTTAGCTGCAGTCTCCGTCGCGGATGAATTGTTAACGCATTTATCGGGTATGCGTGGCGGCATTCCCGCGTCCAGTCGTGGGCCGATCGCGGGCCGACCCGATTGGTGGTGGCAAACCGAGCTGGTGGGATTGACGGCGCCGGCCGGCATTCCGTTGCAAGTGATTCGATTCCAAGTCATTGAAATCGCATTGACGGGTTCATCTCGTTCGCTGGTCAGCGTTGACATCGTCGGAGCGGGATGATGAAACGAGCACGACAATCTCGGCGGGCCGCATTCACGCTGATCGAAATGGTTGCTTCAGCCGTGTTGACGTCGCTGATGATGACGGGCTTGATGAGCATCATTTGGGCGACCGTTCGCGAATCGCGACAACTACAAATCGCCGGGGTTGACCGATTTACGATCACGATTTTGGCCGACCAGATGCGGACGGACTTCCAAAACTGTCGCGGTATCGGCATCGCACCCGATGGTGTTCTGCTGCACGGGTTTCTTGGTCCTGGTTCGACACCCGGTCGCATCGCGTACGAAATACGTCGCGTCAAGAATCGATCTGTCCTTACTCGCACCGACCATCATTCGCTTGAGTTGGCCTGGTTTGGCGCCAACCGATTCGTCATCGAACCACTGTCGACTGCCGACGGAGAGGATATCGCACCGTTGCCAGAGACCGGTGGATTGCCGGAAGCGCCGCCGAGTTTTCGCGTGACGTTGATGAGCGAAAGTGGTCGCGTCCTGTTCCGCGAAGTGGTGCATCATCATGACTCGTGAGCGACAACCGATTCGTTCGGGCTTCGTCCTGCTTGTCGTGATCGCCGTTTCGGTGCTGGTCATCACGGCGCTGGCGAGTTTAGCTAATATCAGCTTGCGACGTGCCTTGGAGGCCGCAGATGCGGAGCGGGCTCTGCAAGCGCGATGGGCAATGTTGACACTCGAGCGAACGGTGTCGCGTGAGATGTCGAAAGTTTTTGATGAGCAGGAAAAGGTGTTCGCGGAGACATCACCATCGACGCCGCCACCCTCGACGATCCGATCGGCAATCACACTCTCTGGCGTTACCTTCGATATCTTGCTCGGCGATGAAGATGCGAAGCTGAATCTCAATTCGCTTTATCATCACGCCGGGGCAAGCCGTGTCGAACAGTCTGTCGGACGTGTTGTCGGCGTCTTGGTCCCTGGGACGTTGCGATTGATGCCGGCAACGCCACCGCTTAAAATTGCCCGCGAGCAGCGCAAGCTCGGCGTCGACAAAAATGATGATGAGGATGCAGAAGATGAAACTGACGATTTAACGCCCGATGCGTTTCGAAGTTGGGGTGAAGTCTTCGACGTGGATCTACTTGAGAAACAAGCTGGCACACACGCCGCCCTGCCGACCGCGACCACGGGCATTACGCTGTGGGGCAACGGGCCACTGAACCTACGGCGGGCATCGGATGATGCGATCATGGCGGTCGTCGCAACCGTCATTCAAGACGGCGGCGCGAGACGCTTCGTGCAACGGTTTCGCAAAAATCCGACCGTGACACTCGGTGTCGTTCTGCAGACCGAAATTGACGACGAAGCCGATCGCGAACGTGTCGGTAGACTGCTATCGGAAACCAGCACCAACTATTCGATCTGGATCGACGCTTCGACTGCCAACGGAGTTCATAAGACAACCTTTTCATCGACTCGCCGTGACGAAGACGGCGTGGCGCGGCACATTCGATTTGCAATGTAAAAAGAAGAACGAACGAGTACACCCAACATGGACATCACCACCCAACGCCGCGCTATGAACGCCGTAGCGATCGGATTGATCGTTGCCGCTGTCGGTGTGGCATATTGGTCCATGTCCGAACTGGGTGAATCGCTCGCCTCGAACGATCGCCGCGAGATCACGACACCGCTTACCAACGCAGACGCCGAATTAGTATTGATTACGAAGGACCCGATTTCGATGCGAACTTTGCGTGGCCCTCTCTATGACGCTCCTGAACCGCCTCAGCCTGTGGTTTCGCCTCCACCGTCCAAACCGGTCGTCCCGAAACAACCGGTTGTCTCGCAATTGGACTTGAAATTGGTCGGAACCATCATTGACGACCAGCAGAGTGTTGCCATTGTGACCGATGCTTCGGGATCGTTCGATGTGAAGAGTTCGGGCGAGACGCTCGAACTGATTCCACCTGGCGTAACGATCCAAAGCATTGAAGCGGAACAAATCACGCTGAACTATCAGGGTCGCGAATCAACCATTCAACTCGATCGATCGGGCTCGGCAGTTCCCGCGAGCATGCCAACACGTCCCAACGCGCGGGGGCGAAACAGATGAGCCGAACCGATGTGTTGATCGCCGAGCGAAGTGTTCATTGGATGGTCATCACGGACGAAGCGAGCCAGTCGTTTGACCATAACTTGGCCGATGATGCGTTGGCGACTTCCGTGTTCGCGTGGCTCCAGTCCAACGGCGTGAACAGTGCTGCCGCCGTGCTCGCGCCCGCTTCCACGTCGTGCTTTTTCGCCTCGCTGAATCCGTCCAAGGACATTGATGTACGTGATCGAGCCTCACTGGCGTTTGAGTTGGAAGATCATCTGCCCATCGATGCCGAATCATTTGTGGCCGACTACGTTGTTTGTGACGATAAAAATGTCGCGGCGATTGCCATCGAGTACCGACGTTGGAAATCGATCGCGGACTCGTTCGAGTCGGTCGGGCTACCGATTCGATCAATCGTTCCTGAATCGATTTTGGTCGCACGGGCGATGCTGGAGTCGGGCGATGCGACCGGTGACGTTCGATTGATGCTGGTCAATGGCGACCAAGTAGACGCAATCGGTATCGTGAACCAACGTGTTTGTTCGTGGAAGCATCTGCCGCTAGACAGTCAGAGTCTTATTCGCCACAAGAAGCTCGAAGGGTTCAGTGCTGCGTCGTTGATTGCCGTTTCTGATCAAATTCAATCGGTCCAAACGATCGCAGACGTGTTTGGAAACGTCGAAACATATACCGAACCGACGCCGACGTACTGCTTCCAAGGTGCGTCGTTGTACTTGGCCGATCGCAGCGGCCCGTGGTTCGAGTTGCGCCGCGACAAGCTGGCACCGACGGATCGGTTTCGGTCAGTACGAAAGAATCTTCGTTTCCTGGCGCTCGCGGCATCCCTGTTTCTACTCGCACTCGCACTCGGCGGCTGGTATCGATCGAAACGGATCGATGATGAGGTGAGTTCGATTCGCGCCCGCCAAGAAACGTTGTTCAAGCAAGCCTACCCCGGCACGAAAGCTCCCGGTGCAATCGTGCGAAGGGTGCGCAGCGAGCATGCGCGAATGATGGGAGCACGAGGAGCCACGTTGATCGATGTACCGATCGCGGCGCCCGTCGTTTTGCGGTCGCTCCTCTCCTCGTTGCCGCTGGAAGTGCGTTTTCAAATTCAAGCTTTGGCGATCAACAACGGTGAAGTCAGTTTGGATCTCGCCGTCCGGAGTCCGGTGGACGCAGGCGCGATCGCGACCGCACTCTCGGCCGGTGGTTTTAGCGTCGACCCCCCGGTAACAACTCAAAAGGATGCGCAGACCTTTTCATCAACGATCAAAGCGAAATGGGCCGGTCGTGGCGAATCGGTTGCGAAAACAGGATCGTCAACATGACTGGAAACTTTACCGAAATGGGCCGCAGGCGACTGTTGATTGGCATCGCTATCGCGGTACTGGCGGTGTACTCGATCTTCAGCCTCATGGATGCCCGATCGGCGAGCAAACGTTTGGATGACGCACGTCAAGATTTTAGCGAAGTCGCCTCGAAATTGGTCCAGATCGACCGCCTGAAGACGGCGCCGCGAGTTGCCGCGTTGCAATTGGAATCGCCCGCCGAGATTACCAATCGGATCTCCGCGGCCAGAGAATCAGCGGGGCTGGCGCAATCAAGTTTGTTGCGAGAACAGCCGTCAGCGCCGCAGCGGGTCGGACGAAGCGATTTTGAGCTGAGATCGACGACCGTTCAACTCGCACCTTCAACGCTGGACCAGATCCTCAAGTTTTGCGACTCCTTGAGAGACGAAGAAACCGGCACCGTCGTGCGTGACCTGAGATTGAGCGTACCGCAAAATCGGTCAAGCCAGGCAAGCTCGGGCGGCAAGGAGGAATGGGAGGCCGAGATGATCTTGACCCAGATGATCTTTTCGCCGAAAGCTAAGTAGTGAGCGGATCGGCGCTAGCACAATGCCACTTACCTTTCTGAGTAGCAGGCACTTTCAAAGTGCCGTAGCAATGTGCCGTAGCATCGAAATCGATTCACATTTGCGGACGGCGCACGGAGTGTGCCTGCTGCTCTATTCCGCTCACGGAACCAAGCTTCTCTCTGACACACGATCGAATCTCGAGTCTTTCACGGATGAAACGACTTCCACGACGATGGCTACTTGATACTTGCGCGGTCGCCACGATTGCCGCTGGTGTTGTTGGCTGCGCATCGTGGCACCATGGTAACGAGTCGATCGTCCACGTCGATTCTAAACAGAATCCCTCGTTGGCGCGGCGATTGACGTTGGTGGGCGTGAAGGAGATGGGACTCGGTAACATTGACAAGGCGACTGAGAAATTCATCGCTGCCATCAACGCTGACGAAGCTTACGGGCCGGCCCACAACAACTTGGGCCTGTTGCATTTCGAGCAGGGCAATCTCTATCAGGCGGTGCTGGCCTTTGAGCAGGCGATGGAGTTCATGCCGACCGATCCGATCGTCTACTACAACTTGGCGCTGACATTGGAATCGGCTGGACGAGTGAGCGCGGCGATGGAGTTGTATATGCAGGCAGTCCAGATGGCACCGACCAACCCAGTGTTCCTGGGCAACCTCGTTCGACTGCGAATTCGGTTGGGCGAATCAGGGCCTGACTTGAATGAGCAGCTTCAAGATTTGGTGCTGATCGAAACACGGCCAGATTGGCGCCGCTGGGCCGATCGTCAGTTGGCGTTGTTCTTCAACGATGCCCTCGACCGTGGCCCGGAAACGCCTGAGTTTAATCCGAACGGCGACGACGACTCGAGCGAGAAAGTCGAATTTCGGATCGAGGATCGCGTGATCGATTTGACGCCGAAACCGCGTCCTGAAACCGTGGGAAATGGATCGCCACGCTCGCTGGCGCCACCACAAAATAACGGGTCATCAAGCGGTAGTCGGCGTTCCGAACCCGAATCCGTTCCGCTGGCGATTCCCGACCCGTCGTCGTTTGAATCGATGCCACGAAGTATCGATTCACTTCCGCCACCGCCGCTGCCGGATCTGAATTTCCGTTAGGATCGCGATGGCGTTCCCGGTGGTGGAATTTCTTTATTGCCCGTCAGTACCGTCGGAGCGATTGGGCTCTTCGGCTTGGATGCGATCCGGTCGACACGCTGTTGAGGCGGAACGACGACGCCACATGAAACGATGAATTGGATCGCTTCGTCGATCGTCAAATTCAAATCGATGGCTTCGCTACGTTTGACCGTGACAGTGAATCCGGTCATCGGCATCGGACTGGTCGGCATCAACACGCTGAGCATCGGCTCACCCGTCGCAGCCGCGATCTCGCTCATGCTATTGCCCGTCACAAATCCGAGCGACCAAACTCCCTTGGCCGGATACTGAATCGCGACGACACGATTGAATTCGATCTCACGATCACTGAAGGCGAAATCGGTGACCTGTTTGACGCTGCCGTAAACCTTGTTTACCAGTGGAATACTCAGAATCGTTTGGTCGAAGACATGGACCAACCAGCGGCCGATGCTAAACGTGAACAGCCGCCCCAGAAAATAGAGCGCGGTGGTGAACACAATCAAGAAAACCGGAACGACGATCGCTCGCGGCATGTATTCGAGTTGTACATAACGATGCCAGTATGCCTTCGCACTGGCCGGCGGCGTGCTCATCGGACCAAAGTAGTCAGTACGTTCCTCGACGATGTTTTTAACATATTCGGGGAAAAATCGGCGCCCGGTGGGATCGGGCACATAACGCTCGCCTCGGTGCGTGAATCCATCCAACTTTCGACTGGGATTGATTGCGACGGCACCTTCGGGGACGGCCGTTTTGGTATCCTCGATCTTCCAGACGATCGCCTGGCGGATGCGATATTCGATTGGGGCAAGGACGTAGCTCTCAATCGTGTTCCAAGCCCAAATCAGCACAACAATGGTCAGCAGCGGTGGCAACACCACACCAAGACCACGCAAGATGGCGTGCCGAAAGCCGGCGCCCCGCACCGGTTTCGCACGAACTGGGGTTCCGGCATCTTCGGAGTGGGCAAGATCAGAGTTCATCGGATCCATGAATTGGTTTTCGGCAAAAAAACTAGCGCCCGCGGACGGCCCGCGCGATCACGGCCAACGTCACACGCGCGACGCCAACTTTCTTCAACTCCGAAGCGACTTCGTTTGCAGTCGATCCCGTCGTCAAAACATCATCAACCACCAGGATATGCAGGTTAGCGATTCGAGGCGATCTAGGTGAAGCATAGCTTTTTCTGACCGAAAACGCATCGCGAACATTTTTTTGCCGATCCACGTCGCTAAGCCACGCTTGTTTGGCGATCCGCCGCTTGAGTCGCAGCAGGCACTTGCAGGGCCGATCGATCGATGCCGCCGCGGTTTCCGCGACCGTCACGATTCCATTTCCTCCGCGCGTCAGTTGCCGGCTGAAGTGAGAAGGCACGAACGTGACAAGGTCGGGCAAATTGTCATCCAATCGCGAGACAATCGATTGCCCCAATCGCCGCCCCATCGCGTCGGCAAGCGACCCATTGTGGGCGTATTTGGCTGCCACGACCGCGTCGCAAACTCGGCCTTGGTAACTCCACATCGCGACCACGTCGTCGAATTGAAAATTGTGGGATCGGCAGTGCAAACATTCGCTTTCCGGGTCGAAAGTGGGCACCGATTCGGCCGGGTTGACACTCATCGAACTAGGAATGCCACACTTCGGACAAGCCGTTCGCATCGCCGCCGATGTCGACTCAAGCTCGTTGTGGCAACTTCGGCAAAAATCATTTCCGCCAGCCACCGATGCATTGCAAAGCCGACATACCGGCGGCAGAACCAATTCGATGGCTGCCGACGCACCGATTGCGAGAGTGTCCAACACGCGGCGGTACGTCTTCGAAAGACCGCGTTGGACTCGGTGACTGTCCGCACGAGGCGATTCGTCGGAAATTTTTTCAGATTTTTTCACAGACTGCGCGAACCTGATTGGACGCCGACTCTCTAAGAAGTCGAGGATCGAACAATAGCGGGAGAAATACCCGTCACGAAAGTTGTTTGGTTTTACGCTTGCCTTCGATATACTGTATTGGTCGAAGGCAGGTTCGGCGGATCGTTTCGCCGAGCCCCGTTTTCGCCTGTGTTTTTTCTTGTGCTCCGCAGCCGCGCCCCAACTGGGTGCCATTGGAGGTTGAAATGCGTTTTGAACTGATGATCGCCGCCGTCACACGTAATTTGGTGCAAGCCATCGTACGTGAAGTCGTAGCCACGCGCTCACTAGTCAATGCCATTGCCGACCTTCGTTGGCTCCACCCGAGCGATCGACTGCATCGGATGCCACTGGTTTCGATGCCGGGGGATATTTCGAGTTATCCAATTAACTCGATAAACCCCACCGACTTCGTCGCGTTAACGAACGCATTGGGTTGTCAGAGCGCGATGCTCTGGGCCCTCGCGTCCAAACGCGGCGGCGTCCAGTACCAACCGTGTTTGGTATTGGCGAGTCGTTCGGCACGATCCGCGAGAGGCTAACGCCCGCCCGCGATCAATCGGAGCCATCGGAAGCGAGTCGCCAGATCGAAGCATTTTTGCTTCGTACGGCTCTCGATCGATGGACCACCCCAGTTTTCCCAGCATCCGTTGCGTTTCGTCTTGTCCGTTTCGGTGTCGCTTTAGGCGACCGAAACGTCACATGACCAACGTTCCCGACACATCCCGGCGCTGCCGGTCCACGGAAGAAACACGTCATGAACTTCACTGAAAATTCGCTCTTCGCTTTCGACGATCGATCCGTCGCCGATTTGGTTCGAGACGCCCAATTGGGTGATCGCGATGCCTTCGGTTTGTTGTTCGAGCGATACCGACCGACGATCGTCGCTCTGGCGATGCGCCGAGTCCGCAACGCGGACGAAGCCGAAGAACTGGCTCAGGATGTTTTCATCCAAGCGATGCAAAAGATCAACCAACTGCGAGTGCCCGAAGCGTTCGGTGGTTGGTTGCGTCGGATCGTTCATCGCATGGCGATCAATCGAATGACCCGTTCACGGACGGCGCTGGCTTGCGATCCCGAAACGCTCGAAGCGACGTGCTTGGCGATCGGTTCGCCAGACGGTTTCGCCGAACAACGTGAATCGGCGAAGGCGGTTCGTGACAGCATCGATCGACTCGGTGATCTCGATCAAGCGACATTGAAGGCGTTCTACTTGCAAAGCAAGTCGCTCGTCGAAATGAGCAACGAGACGGGTGCGCCGGTTGGCACGATCAAGCGTCGTTTGCACGTCGCGCGAAAGCGATTGGCAAAGGAAATGGACGTTCTTCAGGCCGCTGTCTGATTGTTCGGGAATTTCATGAGTGCCGGCTCGAAGTGGAACCTTCGGGCCGGCATTCTCCGGCGCGATAGGCGTTAACATCGGCGCGGGCAGGTGAAGTTTTCGCGAAGAACATCCGAATCGCGTATTCGCTGCTGGACAAGCACTCGCGAAAATCATTTACTGCCGTGTCTACCGGATACGGCCGCATTGCGTCCCGCATCCTCCCTTTGACTAGCACCGGTGCGGGATGAATTTGATGTCGGTATCTCTGTTGATCGATTTGTGCGGCCTACCGCTTTTGATTGTCTTGAGTACGACTTCGTTGCTGCTGACGATCATCGCCTTCTACTTATCGTTCTCGGCCAAGCAAGAGAAATTGCTTACGGCATTCGTACCGCTCACTGTGATTCCCGTGATCGCCGGTTTGGGAACTACGTTTTCAGCAATGCTGTCGTCGGTTGCGACCGGTCTTGACAGTGAAGCCGACTTGGGCATCGATTCTGGTTTTTTGATGCAGATGAATCTGATCCCGCTTCTCGCAGGCATGATCGCGTCGGTACCACCGGCGATTCTCGCTTCGATCGGTAGATGGCGGTTGGCGTGGCAAGAAAGCGGCATCGAACTCATCAAGAAGAAAGACGACGTATCGAAGTCGATCAAGCCCGATGCCTGGCTGGCTCAGGAAACCGAAGACTACCTCGAAAAACTCACCCGCCCACGTTGATAACTGGCAGGCGAATCTGCAACTAGACGTGCAGAGAGTAAATCGATGCATGGCATGTTGCCCGTGCTGTGTCGTGCATCGCTCCACTCTGCATGACCTACGACCAGGATTCGGATCAGATTCCCGAATTCGATCCAGCCGATTCGAGATATTTCATTAACTCGAAAATTTCGTCTTTGGTGTATTGGTCCATCAGTGCTTTGGGCATCATCGAAACGCTCGACGGCACCATCGCTTCGATATCGTCTTGAGCGACCACAGTTGGTTTGGCTTCGGAACTTGATAGCAGCGTCACGTTGATGTCGTCCTCGCTGACCAGAACACCCGTCACGGTGCGACCATCGACGGTCAGAATCCGTTGCATCAAATATTTCGTATCGATCTTATGCGATGGGTCCAAGATCTCACGCAGCACGCCCAATCCATCGCCTTTCCAGCGGGTCATCACGTCCGTCAGTTCGGGACCGATCACGCCACCTTCGCCGGACATTTTGTGGCAACCCGCGCAGGATGCCTCAACGAAAATCCGTTTGCCGATCTCGGCCGTGCGTCCGACCAAACCGTTCTCCATCTCACCCTTGAAATCATCAACCGTCCACGATTGCACGAAGGTCCGATTGCTGCCGATCGGGTTCGCAGGAACCGTCGGATTTTTAAGCCACGCATCCAAGTCTTCGACAACCACCATCACGCCATACATTCGATACCAGTGTTGTGGGAAAGTGCAAACATAAGGGTACTCGCCGGGTTCGCTGGGCGCCGTGAAAGTCAAGCGAGATTCGGCATGGGCGGCAACCATTTCGGTCGCTTCCAAAACGAGATCCGACTGAGGCACATACGGCAGTCCATTCGCACCGTTATTGGGGCCGGCGTCCAAGCCGAGTTGCACAACGTCTTTCAGCTTATCAGGCATTGTGAACACCAAGTTGTGCGGCATCAGATCATCGTTCTCGAGCACAATCTGAATCGGCCGGCCCGCTCGGGCGGCGAAATAAGCGATGTCGTATCGCATCTCTTCTTCGACCGTCTTGATTCGAATCATCCGCACCGTGATCGCGCTGAGTCGCTTGCGTGATTGATTCGCCACTTCGTCGGGAACTTTGCCCATCAATCCATCGGCAAGTTGCATGGCGTCCGTGAACTCGGGGCTCGTCCGATCAGCCGCCGGAGTGGTCTCCGCGTAGGACACCAACTCGCCGAGCAAAGATGCGCTGACGTCGCTTCCGAGACTTTTGGCGTTCGCCTTCAACAGTGTTTTTACAGCGGATCGTCGCAGCGAGGGATTGGCGACAAGCGGAGCGACCAACTGATAAGTGTCGGCCGAATCGGAATCGATGAAACCGAGTGCACTGATCGCTGCATTCTTTGTTTCAGCAGAACTCGAATCGGCAAGCGTATAGACGACGGCATCGCGAAGTGTTGAACGTGTCGGCTGTGACGGAATCAACTCGATCGATTTGAGCCAAGACAAAGTCGCTTCGTCGTCAGCTTTCGCACGGTCCATCGCGTTGGATTCTTGTCCGGCCGAAACCAACGCCGCAAAGCCCACCGAGCGAACAAAACTGTCATCCGACTTCGTTGCTTCCATAAGCACATCGGCGTTTTCCGCGAGCTTAGCCGCAGGCTGACTGAGTAGCCGAGAGGCGAGCTCACGCTGCGTCCGCCGAACCGATCGATCGTCACCTTCAACTGACGAAAAAGCGTCGAGTAGAACCGACGTGATACTTGCGCTTCCAAGTTCGCTCAGCGCCTCGGCGGCTTCCTCGCGATACTGGGGTGACATACCGGATCGCGCGAGAATCGCGGAATACACCGGTGCGTATTTCGCGTCATCCGTTTTGCGAGGGACCATCAAAAGTCTCGCGTTATCAAGTCGCCTCAACTGATATGCGACAACTCGAGGGCTTTTGTCTAGATAGACGACCGGTGCTTCAACATTCGTTGCTGGAGTTGGGGCGTGAGCATGTTCGTCAGCACTGATGTTGAACGAGCAAGCGGCAAAAACGACTAAGGCACAAACAAATCGCATTGTGATTCGACTGGAAAACTGAGTTTAGAAAATCGAGTACCAAGTAGTCTAAACCGAACTCACGCCGACTGCATCTCGAGTCGTTCGACCACCGCGCAGCCGCACGCATCGCTCCACACATTCACGCTGGTGCGGGCCATGTCGAGCACGCGATCGACCGCCAAAATGATACCCTGCATCTCAACGGGTAGCCCAACGGCCTGCAAGATAATGACCATCATGACCAGGCCCGCGTGCGGGATACCGGCCGCGCCCACGCTGGCAAGCAGCGCCGTGATCGCGACGATGATTTGCTGAGTCAGTGGCAGGTTTTGGCCGAAGTGAAGTTGGGCGATGAACAGCACCGCGACCGCTTCGTAGAGCGCCGTCCCGTCCATGTTGACGGTCGCGCCGAGCGGCAGCACGAACGAACCCGTCTTGTTGCTGATGCCGGCGCGTTTTTCGACGCTCGACATCGTCAGCGGCAGTGTGCCGTTGCTGCTGGCGCTGCTGAACGCGGTCAGCAGTGCCGGCGACATCGCTTTAGCGAACTCGATCGGGCTACGCTTGGCAAAGAGTTTGACAATCAACGGCAACGTGATGCAGGCGTGAATTGCGAGTGCCAGCGTCACGGCCAAAACGTACCAACCGAGCGACTTGAACACACCCGGACCCTGCGTCGCCGTCACATACGCGATCAGAAAAAAGACGCCGATCGGCGCGAGTTTAATGATCGCGGTCGTCATCGCCATCATCACTTCGAAACCGGCCGTGGCGGCCGAACCGATGCGTCGACACGTTTCGCCACCGACCGACAACGTGAACAATCCAAATGCGATCGTGAACGCGATGATCGATAGAAAGTTCGGTTCGGTCAGTGCGGCGAGCGGATTGCTGGGGATCATTGCCTCGAGTTGCTGAAACAAAATCTCGCCAAGCGACGCGGCTTCTTGGGCGGCGACCGGTGCCGCGGCGACTTGGTTGCCCGCGAGTCCCGGACGTACCACGTTGACCATGACCAACCCAGTGATGATCGCCAACATGCTGGTGGCGACGTAATAGAGAATCGTGCGGCGGAACATCCGCCCGACACCTTCGGCGCCACCCAGACCTAAAATGCCCGTTAGCAACGAAGTGATGATCAGTGGCACGGCGACCATTTGCAACATTCGCAAAAACAGGCCGCCGAGTTTCTTGAACCAACCGCCGAAATACTTGGCGGTACTTTGTCCATGAGATTCGTAAATCTTGGCGGCCGTTGGGTCGGTCTTTGCCAAGTCGCTGATTGTGCGAAAAGTTGTATTGTCTTTCGAGATCGGATCGACGACCCGTTCGGTCGTGTTTCCAAATTCAGTGATGTACTTAATGGTCGTCCGATCGGAAGAGTCTTCAATCGACGCCGAATCGATGCCCTTTGGCAGTCCTTCGGCGACATTGACCGAGCGAGTGGACGCGGACAGATTCAGGCCGACGCCTATGAGGGTGCCGGCGACCATGCCGATTAAGATTTGCCAGTGCAGGGCCAGTTTGAACATGCAGTCACTCGATCGTGGGTCTGCGACTCCGTTCGCGGACAGGCATGAAGGTCAGCTCCCCGCGAACGGAGTCGCGGGACCACGGTTTTGGACCTACTGCAAAGCGGCTTTGACGACGGAGTCGGCGTTGATGCCGAAGTGTGCGTAAACCTGATCGAACGGGCCGCTTGCGCCGAAGCCACTCATGCCGACAAATTTTCCGTTGCTGCCGATCCAGCGATCCCAGCTCATGCGGATGCCGGCTTCGATCGCCACGCGATTGGTCACCGCAGGCGGCAGAACTTCGTCGCGATAGGCTTGCGTTTGGTCGGCGAACAGATCCATGCAGGGCATGCTGACGATGCGAACTTTTTTGCCGGCGGCTTTCAACTTTTCGGCCGCTTCGACACACATGCAAAGCTCGCTGCCGCTGCCCATCAGGATCACATCGGGCGTTCCCTTGCAGTCTTCCAAGATGTAACCGCCTTTGGCACAACCGGATGCGGCACCGTACTTGGTACGATCGACGGTCGGCATATTTTGGCGAGATAGGACAAATGCCGAAGGGTTCTTGGCGAGTTTCATCGCCGTTCGATAGCACTCGGCAACTTCGTTCGCATCGCCGGGACGGAAGACCATCAGGCCGGGAATCGCGCGGCACGCGGTCAGGTGCTCGACGGGTTGGTGCGTCGGGCCGTCTTCGCCGACACCGATCGAATCATGCGTCAGGATATAGATCACCGGTTGGTGCATGATGCTGGCCAATCGCATCGCTCCACGCATGTAGTCGGTGAAGACAAAGAACGTCGCGCCGTAAGCTTTCAGCCCCGATAGCGACATGCCGTTGACGATGCCCGCCATCGCGTGTTCGCGAATGCCGAAGTGCAAGTTGCGACCGGCGTACTGATCGGGCAGGTACTCGCCGGCGCCTTCGAACGTTAAGTCGGACTTGTTGCTCGATGACAAGTCGGCTGAACCGCCGATCATGAACGGAATGTTCTTAGCGATCGCGTTGAGAACTTTGCCGCCGCTGTTGCGAGTCGCATCGCCCTTTTCGCTGGCCTCGAAAACCGGGATGTCTTTGTCCCAACCGACCGGCAATTCGCCGGCGAACAACGTCTTCAACTCGGCCGCTTTCTCGGGGTGCTTCGATTGATACTTGCTCCACAAGTCGGACCAGTCTTGGTAGGCCTTCGCACCCCGCGCGCCGATGTTCTCGGCGAAGTGTTCTTTGACGCCTTCGGGTATGAAGAACTTTTCGTCCGGCGGCAATCCGTAGGATTCTTTGGCCAGCGCGACTTCATCCCAACCAAGCGGCGCGCCGTGCGCACCGTGCGTGTTTTGTTTGTTCGGCGCTCCGTAGCCGATGATGCTCTTGACGATCACCATCGTCGGCTTGTCGTGGCAGGCATGAAACTTGCCGACCGCTTTATGAATCGCGACGAGGTCATTGGCATCGTCGACGCGGGCGACGTTCCAACCGAGTCCTTCGAATTTCGTGCCGATGTCTTCGCTGAACGCCAGATCGGTGTGGCCTTCGATCGTGATGTTGTTGTCGTCGTAGAGCCAAATCAGATTGTCGAGTTTCAAGTGTCCGGCGACCGACGCGGCTTCGCAAGCGATGCCTTCCATCATGTCGCCGTCGCTGCACAATGCGTAAATGTTGTAGTCGAACAACTTCATGTCGGCGGTGTTGTAGTTGGCCGCGAGCCACTTTTGCGCCATCGCCATGCCGACGCTGTTGCTGACGCCGGCACCGAGTGGCCCGGTTGTAGTCTCGATACCGGCGGCTTCGGCGTATTCGGGGTGACCGGCACAAACGCTGCCGATTTGCCGGAACTTCTTGATGCTATCGAGCGTGATCGAAAGCTCTTTCGTCGGCTTGCCCGAATGGTCGACGGCTTTGACGCCGATCAGGTGCAGCGTGCTATAGAGCAACATCGATGCGTGGCCGCACGACAGAACGAACCGATCGCGACCGGGCCAATGCGGTTGGTCGGGATCGTAATTCATCTCGTGGTTGAACAACTGATACGCGACCGGGGCGAGCGCCATCGGCGTGCCGGGGTGGCCGCTGTTGGCCGTTTGGACCGCGTCCATGCTGAGGCTGCGAATGGTGTCGACGGCAAGATTTTGAATATCAGTCGATGCAACGCTCATCAGCAAGCTCACTCGTGCATGGTAGAAGGGATAAAGATCGCAAAAGCGTAATAGACAACGATCGATCTCGGAAGGGCCACGCCCTATCCCTTCAATCCCCAGCCCTTCATCGCTTCGAGCAAGCCGCGCTCGGTGAGATCGAATTGCAACGGCGTGAGCGTGCAGTTTCCGGCCCGCAGTTGGCTGACGTCAGCGTCTTCGGGCGGCGGAATTTCAGGTTCGGACCACATCGCCCAATAATAAGGTCTTCCTTGGGGATCGTATCGCTTCTCGTAACTGCGCCCGTACTGGGCCAATCCCATCGGCACGACGTTGACTTCTTTGGGCGCGAGCGTCGCCGCCGTGGGGATGTTCAGGTTGAACAATCGCCCTTTCGCTTCGGGCCGTTCGATCAGCCCGCGGACGACGTTCCGGGCGATCACGGCTGCCGATTGAAAATCCGCGTCCTCGTCGTATTCCAGCGATACCGCGACGCTGGTCGTGCCGAAGAACGCACCCTCGATCGCTGCGGCGACGGTGCCGCTGTACAGAACATTGATGCCCGAATTCAGCCCGCTGTTGATGCCCGAGACGACGATGTCGACCGGATTGTCTCGAAAAAGTTCGGCGATGGCCAGCTTCACGCAGTCCGCCGGCGACCCGTCAACGGCCCAAGCCCAATGGCGACCGTCGCGGCGGATCGATTTGCAGGTCAGCGGCGTCAGAAACGTGATCGCGTGGCCGACGCCGGACTGTTCGGCGGCCGGAGCGGCGATCACGACTTCGCCGAGATGCCGCAGTTGTTGCTCCAGCGCCGCGAGTCCCGGTGCGAACACACCATCGTCGTTGGTCAACAAAATTCGCATTGAGTTCCTAAGTAAGAATTCTAAACGTGGGTCCGCGACTCCGCTGGCGGACAGTTCTTCGGTCGATTCCCCGCGAACGGAGTCGCGGGGCCACGGTCGCGGGGCCACGTGCGGCCTGCCCCTTGGGTATCCGACACGCATTTTCTACACTTCGTGATTCTATCCTGCGACTCCCGATGCCGATTGACCGGCTCCTCCATGACCCATTCCGATCTCGCGCCCGAAGAACTGACCGGCCAACGCATCGTCGTACTCGACTTCGGCTCGCAATACGCGCAGTTGATCGCGCGCCGCGTCCGTGACCAAAACGTGTACTGCCAAATCCTTCGGCACGACATCGCCGCCGATCGGATCGCCGAACTCAATCCGAAGGGCATCATCCTGTCGGGCGGCCCGTCGAGCGTTTACGTCGACGGCGCACCGAAGTGCGATCCGGACCTTTTCAAGCTCGGCATTCCTGTTTTGGGCATTTGCTACGGCATGCAATTGACCTGCGAAGCACTCGGCGGCAAAGTCGATAACACGCCGTCTCGCGAATACGGCCCCGCCAAGTGCAAGGTCAGCGCGCGAGACGAACTGTTCGCCGACATGCCCGACGAGATCGATGTCTGGATGAGTCATGGCGATCAAGTCAGTTCGATCAGCGACACGTTCGACATGATCGCCGCGACGGCGACGTGTCCTTACGCGGCGATCCGCCACCGCAAGCTGCCCGTGTTCGGAATCCAGTTTCACCCCGAAGTCACCCACACTCCGCTGGGCGGAAAACTGTTACAGAATTTCGTGCTCGGAGTTTGCGGATGCGAGCCGTCGTGGAAACTCGGTGACTTCGCCGACGCCGTGATCGAGCGTGTTCGTGAACAAGTCGGCGATCGGCGAGTGATCTGTGGACTCAGCGGCGGCGTGGATTCGTCGGTCGTCGCGGCGCTGCTGTACAAAGCCATCGGGCCGCAGCTTTCGTGCATCCTGGTCGACAACGGCTTGCTGAGAAAAAACGAACAGCAACTCGTGATCGACGAATTCACCAACCACTTCAAAGCCGACCTGCACGTCGTCGAAGCCGAAGATCGCTTCTTGGCGTCGCTGGCGGGCATCGAAGAACCGCAAGAGAAACGTCGCCGCATCGGCTACGACTTCATCGAGTGTTTCAAAGCGGAAGCCGCCAAGATCAAAGACGCACACTTTTTGGCACAAGGCACGCTGTACCCCGACGTGATCGAGAGCGGTGCGGATCCGGACGGACCGGCCGCGACCATCAAGCTGCATCACAACGTCGGCGGCTTGCCGAAGGAACTTGGATTCGAGTTGATCGAACCGCTGCGTGATCTGTTCAAAGATGAAGTCCGTCGGCTCGGATTAGAATTAGGACTACCGGAATCGCTGGTATGGCGTCATCCTTTCCCAGGTCCGGGCTTGGCAGTACGTTGCCTCGGCGAAGTCACGCGAGAAAGGCTGGCGGTGCTGCGCGAAGCCGACGCGATCGTGGTCGCCGAGATCGAGAAGGCGGGACTGTACCGCGAAACGAGTCAGTCGTTCGCCGTGCTGTTGCCTGTCCAAAGTGTCGGCGTGATGGGCGATGCGAGAACGTATGACAACGTGGTAGCGATCCGCAGCGTCGATACGAGCGATTTCATGACGGCGGACTGGAGTCGCCTGCCTTACGATTTGCTGGCCCGGATGAGCTCGCGAATCATCAACGAAGTCAAAGGTGTGAACCGAGTCTGTTACGACATCAGCAGCAAACCACCCGCAACGATCGAATGGGAGTAGGAGAGGCTTCAGGGATTAGGTCTAAGAAATTTTGACCGCATGCCTCGAGACCATTCCAACCCTCTGCTTCCGATTTTCCTGAAACCTAAATCCTGACACCTGATACTTACTTTCCTTTATGTCAAAACAATACGTCTATCAAGTCGAAAATCTCGTCAAGAAGCACGGCCAAAAAGTTGTGCTCGATGACGTTTGGTTGGCCTTCTATCCCGGTGCCAAAATCGGTGTGCTCGGACCCAACGGCGCGGGCAAATCGACTTTGATGAAAATCATGGCCGGCAAAGACAAAGAGTTCGAAGGGTCCGCGCGGCTCGCCAATGGCGCGACCGTCGGATACCTCGAGCAAGAACCGGCCTTGGACGAAACCAAAACGGTTTTCGAGAACGTTCAAATTGCGGTCGCCGAACGCCAAGCGATTCTCGATCGATACAACGAAATCAGCATGTTGTTGGGCGAAGTCACCGATGACAAAGTGATGACGAAGCTGTGCGACGAAATGGCGAGACTGCAAGACACGATCGATGCCGCCAATCTGTGGGAACTCGATCGTCACGTCGAGATGTCGATGGCCGTGATGAACTTGCCGCCCGGCGATGCCAGCATCCAGAACCTATCGGGCGGTGAAAAACGACGCATCGCGCTGTGTCAATTGCTCATTCGCCAACCCGATCTGTTGCTGCTCGACGAACCGACCAACCACTTGGATGCCGAGAGCGTTTCGTGGCTTGAACAACACTTGGCCAAGTACGCCGGCACGGTCGTCGCCGTGACCCACGATCGATACTTCCTCGATAACGTCGCCCAGTGGATCTTGGAAATCGACCGTGCCAAAGGCATCCCGTTCGAAGGCAACTACACGGCTTGGTTGGAAGCCCGCGAAAAGCGGATGCAGGTCGAAAAGCGTCAAGCCAAAGCACGCGATCGGATGCTTTCTCGCGAGTTGGAGTGGATTCGCATGAGTCCTAAAGCTCGACAATCCAAGAGCAAGGCCCGGATCAAGGCTTACGAAGAAATGTCGGCGCAAAAATTCGACGAACTCAACGCCGAACTCGAAATCCAAATTCCGCCCGGCCGCCACTTGGGCGACCTAGTGATCGAAGCGACAGATTTGAAAAAGGGATATGGCGATCGCGTCTTGATGAAAGATCTTTCGTTCCGATTGCCGCCCGGCGGTATCGTCGGCGTTATCGGCCCCAATGGCGCCGGCAAGACGACGTTGTTCAAGATGCTGACCGGCCAAGAGCAACCCGATTCGGGAACGATTCGCATCGGCGACACGGTTGACCTTGGCTACGTCGATCAGAGCCGCGATTCGCTCGATGCCAACAAAACGGTTTTCCAAGAGATCAGCGGCGGCACCGAAACGATCGTGCTGGGCGGTCGGAACGTCAACGCAAGGTCTTACGTTTCGAAGTTCAACTTCAAAGGCCCCGATCAAGAGAAGAAAGTCGGCATCCTGTCCGGCGGTGAGCGCAATCGGGTTCACTTGGCGAAACTGCTTCGAAGCGGTTGCAACGTGCTGCTGCTGGACGAACCGACAAACGACTTGGACGTCGACACGCTGCGATCGCTCGAGGAAGCGATCGCCAACTTTGCCGGCTGCGTCGTCGTGACGTCGCACGACCGCTGGTTCCTCGATCGACTCGCGACGCATATCTTGGCGTTCGAGGGCGACGGCAAGCTGACTTGGTGCGAAGGCAACTTCGACACCTACGAACGCAATCTTCGCGAGCGACTGGGCCTCGATCCTGACGACCAAGAAGCGATCAACAAGGCACGTTACAAGAGCATCCACGCAGGATAACGCACTCATCGAATACGCCATGCATCGCTCTGCATCGCCTATGAACTACCAACCATTTCACTCATCACAACATCAGCAGAACCGATCTATGACGATTTTAAGAGTAGGAACGAACGAAGCGTATTCCAGCGGATGGGATTCGATCTTCGGCAAGTCAGCGAAAAAGGCGACGACCGCGGCGCCGGCCAAAAGCAAGAAGAAGTCAGCGAAAGTGGCATCGGTGAAAAAGGCGGCACCGGCCAAATCGAAAGTGAAAAGTACCGCGAAATTGAAAGCAAAGGTCAAGTCGACCAAGCCGAAAGCGAAAAGCAAACCGAAAAAGTAGTTCGCGGCTAAACCGTCCAGCAGCGGTGAAGCCGATCTTCAATCCCGCCCGCAGATTCACTGCAAAATGTCCCCCACCCCGCCTCCAGAATTTCTGAACGATGCGCTGCGTCGATTGGCGGGGTATTTGAATTTCGCTTCGGGCGTCTCGGACGTAGCGACGCGGACGGCGTGGAATCAGGTCTACGACGCGGCCACTCGCGGTGACCCACTTTCGGGACTGGCGGCGTGGTTAGTGGTGGAAGATTGGGTATCGCAAACGCTCGAACGACTCTCGCAAGAGCAATCCGCGTTTCGCGACACGCTCCAAGCGACTCGCGCGGTGAAGTTGCTGTGGAGCGATTTGCTGCCGGCGTACATGGACTTCCATCGCGACCTGTTGTTTCATCAACTACCGGAACTGGTGTTCAACGGGTTTTTTATGTCCCGCGCGGCCGACGCGATCCTAGCGATCGGTGTTGACGGCGACGATGAAACGATCGTCGCATCGGCAATCGATCGTCTCGACGATTTCGTCGGCTATCGCCCGGTCGCGATGCTTGAGAATCGTCAGTGCCATCCCTATCGACACGAGTTCTGTTGTCCTTCGCCGCTATACATGGCGGGCGCGGGTGTTTCGGCGGGACCGTATCGGCAAATCATTCAGTTGGCGCTCGACGCGCTTCGCAAAACCGATCCGGTGATTCTTCGCTCCGCTTCGTTCGACCCCGAACGGATGGAGGAGTTATCGCTTGATCCTCGCGCTTACGACTTTGACCATCCCGTCAATCGACGACCGAATTATCACTTCGGCGGTTGGGACGAGCGGTCGATCAGCGGCGATGGATACTACAACCGCTTCGTCGTTCGCCAAGTCACGCTCGACGCGCTGTTGAGTAGACTAAAGGATGCACCGGAGATCGATCGCGACGAGTTGATCGTGGAGGCCGCCAGCGTTTTGGCGGGCACGATTCTGATGGCATCCGGCATCAGCGGCTGGGGACCCGGTGCGTACACGAGCGACATCACGCTGGGGTCGCTGATGAAACCGATCGCCGGTTATCGCGATGCCTACTATCAAGATTGCATGTCGCGAATCGGCGGAACACACGGCAAGCGATTGAAGGCCGAGGAGCAACTTCGGCATCAACCGTTCGGCGCTGTTCGCCAGCATTTGAACGCGGCGCTGGCGGAGCGGCGTGCGGCGCAGTTACAGCACGTCGGATTGGCCCGTCTGTACGCGCGAATGGGTTATCCCGATTCGGCAACTCGTCAAATCGACACCGTCGCGGCAGCTTCGGCGCGAATGATGTGCCGAATCGACTGCGAGATGACGCACGGGCTGCGGCAACTGCGAGCGGGCAATCTCGAGGATGCCGTCGAAGTGCCCGAGTTCGCATTTGATTTGCTCAAACGGGGCATCCAGTGCGGTGCGCTGATCGATCCTTGGGACATTCTGGGGTTCGGCGCGAATTTCAGCTTGTATCCCGGACCTGAAAGCGGCGTGCATGACTCGCGGGTCGACAATCTCGTTTACTTAACCGACCAACTGTTCGGTTACATCGCGAGAGTTTGGAGCGAAGCGGCGGCGAGAAACAACCAAGACGTCTACGAAAAGATGGAATCGTTGTACCGCAAGATCGCCGAGTGGTGGCGAAAGTTTGCGGCGCACACGGTCGAATCGATCGAGGCCGCCGATCCGCTGGAGTCCTACGAGTCGGCAAAGCTGGTCGCCCAGGCGCTTCGACTGTGGCACCAGGGTGGCGCGGCGGCCGGTGATGTCAAATTCTGGGCGCCGCATGCGGATCTGTTCGATTCGCCGCGAGCGTACTCGCTGGTAATTCAGGCGCTGCTCGAACGCGAGGACTTCGTACCGGCGATGGCGCTGTTGGTCCACTGGCTTGGAAACGCTGATCAGGTCGGATTGCGATTGGGAGCCAGTTCGTTGCCGCGTCTTTCGGAGCGCTGGTTACTGAAACTGCGAAGCTCCACTGAAACGAAAACGGAATACGGCGAGCCGTCGATCGATCAGGTCGCACCGGGCGATACCAGCGACGTTTGGCCTTTGGTGCGAAAGTTTTTTGACTACCTCGAGGCGAATGCCGAAGAATACTGGTCGGCGCCAAAGTTCAACTTGGGGCCATCAAAAACTCGCCGCCGCGATTGGGACGTCGAACTGACGGCGATGGACGAAAGCGGCGCAGAGGACGGGTTGTTTGGCGCTGCCTACGAAGGCATGACGTATCGCGACACGACCGACGACGGCAATGACGGCGCGATTTACGAGTTCGGCGACGAGAGCAGCGGCGATGCGTTGGAAGCCGAATCGAAGCGGCTGATCGAGCATCTTGACTTCCTGCAATCGCTGGCTCGAATGTGGGCCGTCGCCGCCGACGTTGCGGTCACCGATCAAAACCGAGACGACTTGGAAAACCGCTGGGAATCGCTTCAGGGTTGGGCGAAGCGGGCGCGTGAGAATCGAATCGGTTTGCTCGAGTTACTCGACGCGGTTCGAGGCTTCGGGATCGCGCCGGCCGGCAGCGACAAGGACTCGATGCGTTCTTATGATCGGCGCCGAGTGCTGCGAGATTCGCTGATGGAACGCATCATCGGCACTGCGGTCGAGATGTCCGACGCGCGACGACTCATCAGCGGTGTGATCTCCGCTATCGCCAAACGTACCGATGTCAAGGTCGCAAACGAAGACGAACCGATGGCGGAGGATGATGCGCAAGCGGTACAAATGTTTGCGGCATTGATCGCCAGCGACCAAGCGAACGCACAACATCTGTTCCCAACATTCTTGGACGCCGTCCGCGATAAGAACCTGCTTTATATACCGCTTTCACGCGGCGGCGATCCCGTCAAAATTTATGTCTCGCGACTGCGTCAACGTGTGTTGCGACATCTGATGCACTGGTTACCGCGCCGCGGTTTGATTTGCGAAACGTGTCGGCTGGTTGAAACCGCGCGCGAAATGGAACAGCAAAACCCGATCGGCATCGGCGCCGTGACGGAGTTCGATGCATTGTTTCAGGCCGGTTTTCGTTCGATGGTGGCATCGCTTGTCGAGTCCACTCGTCAAAGCGTTGCGGGAAAGAAGAGAACAAAAAAGCAGACAGAGAAGGCGATCGCCGAAGTTTTGATTCCGCTGCTCGAACGATTGACCGAAACGATGCTTGCTAGTTGGCTCGCACACAGCCAAACGCTGCGACTCTCGCCGCTGGAAACCGTTGCCGATCCTCGCAAGTGGGATGTATTGGTCGCGTTCATCAAGAAGTACGGCGACCCGATCTTCACGCAAACGTTTTTGCAACTCGGCAACGTCCGCGCAATTCTTCACCAGGGTGTTGGCGTGTGGCTCGAACGCGCGGTCGAAGAAGGCGAAACGCATTTCAGCGAAACTCAACTGTTTCAAGACCTCGAAAGTGGCGTCGTCAAAATCAAGGATGTCGAACGTCCGATCACGTTGGTCTACGAAGCGCTGATCGATCATCATGCGGAGTATTTGGATTACAACAGCACAACGACCCAGAGTGATCGCGGCGACTTGGTTTATATGTTTTTGGATTTCTTGCGATTGCGAGTTCGCTATGAACGGATCGCTTGGAATTTGAAGCCCGTGATGTGGGCGCACGAAGTTCTTGTGCGCAGCGGACTCGATGACGCCGCGATGCTTTGGCGGAGAAGCCTGAGCGACCGGATCGGTACCGAAGCCGAAATTTACGTCACCAAACTTCGTCAATTGCAGCAGACTTACGCGATGCGGATGCCAACCGTCGCCGATCGCATTCTGGAACGGTTTGTTCAGCCAATGACGATCGACCGGATGCGGGCACTCGTCGGACCTGCGATGCGAGACGCAGAATCGGGCGGCGTCAGTCGACCATTCGAATTGCTTGAGAAAGAAGCCGAACTGCTGACGCGACATCCGACCGGTGTCGGATTGGATGTGCCCGCGTGGCTCGAATCACTCGAAGAAGAAGTCGAACAGCTAGCAAAGCGAAAGGCCAGTAGCGAGATCAATCCGCAATCGTTGATGACAATCGCGATCGTTCCGATGACGAGCAAACAGGTCGAAAGCCAGCTCGATACCGCTAAGAACCAGGGTCGCCGTTTGCCCCACATGAAGTAGGGCCACATCAAGTAATCCGAGTACGCCGACTTTGTGGCGATCTGTCTTTACAATTTCGGCTCGTCTGTCGATACTGCCGCTGCGTTCAATCGACAACCTTCACAATGATGAGACCAAGCCCACGGATGAACACGCTTGCAATCAGTCAGCTTTCAACATTGCGTTGGAATTTTCACGAAGACGCCGCTGCGTATGCCGCGCGAGGCTTCACGGGCATCGGCATTTGGCGACCGAAGCTGGAAGACTTCGGGCTTGATCGCACGATCGAATTGCTCGCCGAGTCGTCTCTTTCGGTGACATCGCTTTCATGGGTCGGTGGGTTCACCGGCAGTGACGGGCGCGGTGTTGACGAGGCCATCGCCGACGCGATCGCGGCGGTTCGTGATGCTGCGAATTTGCGAGCCGAAACGCTGATCGTGCTGGCCGGTGGTCGCAACAATCACATTCGAAACCATGCCAAACGAACATTCTGTGAGGCGTTGCAAGAGATTGCAGTGGTCGCAGAAGACTTCGGCGTTCGTCTTTCGATCGAACCGATCCATCCCGGTTGCGGCGATGAATGGTCGTTCGTGAATGACTTGCAATCAACGCTCGACATCATCGAACAAGTCGCCAGTCCGAATCTCGGGTTGGTGCTTGATACCTACCACGTCGGCATGGACGAAGAAGTCGTTGCATGGCTCCCCGATATAATTCCGCATTTGCACTTGGTGCAGTTCGGTGACGGCAAACATTCACCGATCGGAGAAATGAATCGCTGTTTGTTGGGCGAAGGTTCGGTACCGCTGCGAACGATCTTCGAGACGCTCGCGCGGCACGGCTATGAGGGACCGATGGAAGCCGAATTGTTGGGCGAAGATGTCGAGTCGATTCCCTACGACGAGATGCTCGATCACACCAAAGACTTTCTCGATCGGATGACGGGTTCGCTACTGAACTAGCTTGGTGGTGAGTTCTTAATAAGTTCCCAGCGGACGTCGTTCGACGCCGCTGAGCAATTGCCTGAGGGCGACACGCAGTTCCCGAACTTTAAGCGGCAACGGCAACAGCTTGCGGTTGCCACCCCGACGGGCCTGGGCGATCAGACTGGTTTGACGGCGATCGACCAACAAGATCGACGGGATCCGCGAGGTATGGTCGTCCGCCGCAAATTGGTTGAACGCTTCAACAGCCAAACTGCCCAATTCCGATGCGCCGAAAACAACACAATCGGCTGGGGCGTCATCTTCGTTCGTGAACCGAGCCAGGGCGCGATTCGGATCCGATATCACCAAAACACGATAGCCGCGAGTTTTTAGTCGTTCGCGGACAGCATTCTGAAGCCCCGCTTTCGACTCTACCAACATCACGATGTAACCTTCGCCTTCGTTTCCGGCGTCCTCATCATCGTCAGGAGACTGGTCATTTCCATTGGGATCGTTGGAAGCATTTTTCCGCTTATCGCCACACTCCAGGGCCTGCATTGCCTTCTTGACTTCCGCTTGCAACGCGGCTGCAGACTGGATTCGTTTGTCCGGATTGAACTCGAGCGTTCTCTGCACGATTTGGTTGGCAACGGCTGGGACATCAGGAACCCGTTCGTGCAGCGGCACGATCTGCTGAAAACGCGACACGTTGAGTCGTTGCAGACGATCGCGAGTTTCCGTCAACGCTGGAACACCGGCCAACATGTGGTAGAGCATATTCCCGGCGAAGTAGACATCGCTGCGGGGGTCGTCCTTACGCACGCCGGTGCCTCGCTCAAGGGCTGCGTAGTCGATCGCGCGAGCATTGGGGCAGTCCGCCATCTTTTCAGGATTGTTCCGATCGGTCAGCGCGGCCAAACCGAAGTCCACCAGCTTCGCTTTTCCCTCCGATGAAATCAGCACGTTGGATAGTTTCAAGTCGCGGTGGGCAATCCCCAGTGACGATGCGTACGCCAAACCGGACGCAATTTCATAGGTCAGTCGGAGCGCCAAGTCGGCCGGCAGTTTTCCCCGAATCTTGACTAACTCTCGGAGCGTTTGCCCTTCGACAAACTCCATCACCAAAAACGGGTTGCGCTGATCGGGAACCACATCCAAAATGTTCACGATGTGCGGGTGACGGAGCTTCAACCCCATTCGCCCCTCTCGCAAAAACTGCTCCAACTCCTTCATCTCGTCGCGGAATCGCTTGCGAAGAACCTTGACGGCAAAGACCTCCCCATTTTTCTCCGCACGGTATACGCGTGCAAAGGTTCCGGCACCGATCAAATACAAAATCTTGTACTCGCCGTAGAAGTAACCCGCCCGATCACCCTTCAAGATCTTGTCAGTTTGCAGCGTCGTCACCAAACCGCTGCCCTGCATGATCTTAATCATGTCATCAAGTGAACGGTCCCCCACGCCCAGTTCACTGAGTGCCTGTTCGACGGCGCGCCGATCGGCGAGACCGAGGTCCGCGACTCGCTGAGCAAATTGTTGGGGGGTCAGATCACTCATCTAAGACCAGGGCAAAAGTAAACAAGCGGAGCTTCAACAATCCGCTAGTTTACACCGAAACCTCAGGCTTTGGTCACCCGGAAAACCGGGAATGACGCGAACCGTGTAAACCTAGTCCATCAACTTCTCAAGTGCCGTCAAAGCAGACTTCGCGTTTGCCATCCCGCCCACTTCAGCAACCAACGCTTTGACCTTCAGCAGCGAATCGACGGAGACATTTCCCGCTGACTTAGATGCGGTCTTTTTCTTGGCCGGACGTCCAACGGCGCGCACGGACTTCACTGCGCTCTTCGACGCCGACGAACCCTTCGGGCGGCCCTGACGGCCGACTTTCTTTTTACGCTTGGAAGTTGACAGAATGGTGCTGACAAAACCGGCGCTGACGGAAACGCCTTTCTTTGTCAACTCTTCCGCAAGTTGCTTTGGCTTGAGTTGCGGGTTTTCTTTGCTGTAGTCGCGGATCGCTTGCGACTTGTTGACTCCGTCTGCTTTTTTCTTAGCCATGCTCAAACTACCTTTCCAACCGATAACTCGGCCTCAGTGAATCTTACCGAAATCACCTAACTTCGGATTTAATAAGATGACTAAGTTAGGTCGGTAAAATAATTTGTCAATCGGTACGGTCAACCCAGGCCTTGTTTTCCGCACGATCCTAAATCAATTACATCCGTGGTACGACGCCGACTCCCAATAGGTTGAGACCCACACCGAGCACCCGTCCGCACAACGTCACCAACATCAGCCGTGTTGCTTGAACGGATTCGTTCTCCGCACGCAAAACGTGACAACTGTCATTGAACTTTGAATACGTTTTCGCCGTTTCCAGCAAGTATTCCACCAGTACGTTTGGAGCGTAATCTCGATGCACCGCCACCAAGGCTTCCTCGAATTTCAATAGCATCATGGCCAAACTACGCTCGGCCGGATGCGTAAAATCTGCCCCGTGCTGTCCGATCAGGTCGATCACGTCGGATTCGGCCTTTTCCGCTCGTTCGAGAATCTTTTGAGTTCTAGCGAACGAATATTGAACATACGCCGACGTATTTCCTTCCAACGCAACCATCTTATCGAGGCTAAAGCGATAATCGCTCGTGCGATGGTGCCCCAAATCTGCGAATTTGATAGCACCGATACCAACCGTTTCAGCAATCGCTTGCTGTTCGGCGCCGTCCATCGGCGGATCAAAATTTTCTAAACGCGCCGGATTGCACACGACGTGGCGGGCTCGATCCACGGCGTCATCTAGCAGACTCTCCAATCCGATCAACGAACCACTTCGCGTTTTCATTGGCTTTCCATCTTCGCCCAGCACGGTTCCGAAATTCACGTGAATCAACTTCACATCGGACATTCCGAGTTGCCCAGCGACCGCAAATATTTTCTCGAAATGTTCGCTCTGTCGCGTGTCCACCACGTATAAGATTTCGTCAGGATCAAACGTCTCCAAACGGTATTCGAGAGTCGCTAAGTCGGTCGTCGCGTAGAGGTACGCGCCATCTTGCTTTCTCACAATCATTGGTGCATCAAAACTGTCCAAGAAAACACAAACCGCGCCATCGCTGGTGGACGCCATGCCGGTGTCCTCCAACCGTTTGACGACCGCGGCCAACATCGGGTGATAAAAACTTTCCCCGAGCGTGTGGTCGAACTGCACATTCAGTCGATCATAAACGCGATTGATTTCGTCCTTGCAATGTGGAAGAAACTCGGTCCACAGCGCCAGGTTTTCGGGATCTCCACGGTGCAGTTTCGCCGTTTCCTCCAAAACCGCTGAATCGATTTCCGGATGCTTCTCCGCGTCGGCCAATAGCAACGGATTCGAACGAACTGAATCGATCCTATTATTCAACGCGACAAGATCGTCATGCAACGCGGCCAGTCGGCGCTGGCCAGATGCAATGAGTTTTTCTGCTTTCTTTTGTTCTTTTGGATCGGACTCTTGGGACGCATGACTGGTCGCGCTGAGTTCGACCTCCGCCACCGCGATCGCTTCCCCCAACTTCGGCAGCGACGCCAACGCCTTGCGATACTCGATCAACTGATTGACATGACGATAGAGCTTCGCCAATTCAGGAACAGGATCTCGACGCACCACATCCGGATCGCCGAAATGTTTGTAGGCGTAAATGATGATCCCAAATTGAGTCCCCCAGTCACCCAAATGATTGTCGGTGATGATTCGATGACCAAGGAATCCGAGCGTCCTGGAAAGTGAGTCGCCGATCACGGTGCTACGAATGTGTCCGACGTGCATCGGCTTAGCGACGTTGGGAGACGAAAAATCAATCAAGATGGTTTTGATCGATTCGGCGACGGAAACACCGCATCGGGCATCGCCGAGCATCGATCGAAGTTGATCGATCAGAAACGAGTCACGCAGCGTCAAGTTAATGAAGCCGGGGCCGGCAATTTCCAGATCCTCACAAACGTCGGACAAATTCAACTTGGCCACCAAATCGGCGGCGACGGCGCGAGCGTCAGTGCCAAACTGTTTACACAGCGGCATGGCACAGTTGGACTGATAGTCGCCGTGCTTGGGGTCGATGGTTGCGCGGATCATCGCCGCATAGGTTTCGGGATCTTCGACCGTGCCTTGGAGAGCGGTAACAAAACGCTGTTGCAGTAGTAGCGGGATGTGCATGTTCGAATAGGAATGTTGGGTCGAACTGAAACATCCGACTCACGTGTTGCGACGGCTAAGTAAAGAGCGAAAAAAAGTGTGTGACCACGTTCACTGGGAATCGGCCCTTCCGGTGATTCGCAAAAATGGGGTCAGACACTTGTTTCCCGCGCACGATCCTAGGAAGTGGCGGTCAAACCGAGTTCCGCGAGCGGGATCGGTTTGCCGTCGGCCCATAAGGATTCCAAGTCGTAAAATTCGCGAGTTTCCTCGTCGAACAAATGGACCACGACGCTTCCATAATCGAGCACGATCCAACGGCTCTCTTCGTAGCCTTCGATTCCCAATCTTTGATCACCGAGACCCTTCTCGAGCGCATCGTCGATCAATTCGCTGATCCCGTGCAACTGTCGACGGCTAGTCCCGGTCGCCAAAACGAAAAAATCAAACTCGGCCGATTGAGAACAGACGTCCAGCACGATGACGTTTTGCGCGTTGTTCTCGATTGCGACGCGGGCAGCTTCCGTCGCCAGCTTGCGTCCGTAATCCACGCCTAAGGGACGTATCGCCCGCGACGAATGAACCATCGGATTCGCTTCAACCTTTGATTTCGGCGAACGAGGCGACGGGGGTGCTGATTGCGTCTTGATCGATTCTTGGGAACCGGAGGAATCAGCCAGATCGGGTTCGATATTGTCACTCATGATCGAGAGTCTAGTGAATTTACTGAGCCTGTCACTCACCGATTTGCTCGGACATTACGCTTCCGGACCAGCGGGCGTCGCCTGGAGTAGCCGAACCCGTATCCTTTTCCAAGATCATAGACGGCAAATTTAGTAACCGAGTTTTGGGAAAAATCTCATGGCAGATTGGATCGAACCTGGGCAAAAATCGCCCGCGTTTACTTTGAAAGATGACGCCGGGAATAAGGTAAAGCTGAGTGATTTGAAGGGAAAACCCGTCGTTCTCTACTTCTACCCTCGCGACGATACGCCAGGCTGCACCAAAGAAGCTTGCGCCTTTCGCGACCGCTACAGCGAGTTCACCAAACTGGATGTTCACTTGATCGGTATCAGCGGCGACTCGCAGGAAAGCCACGCCAAATTCCGCGAAAAATTTTCTTTGCCGTTTCCCTTGTTGGTCGATGCGGACAACGCCGTCAGCGAAAAGTACGGTGCCTACCGCGAGAAAAACATGTACGGCAAGAAGTCGATGGGCATTCAACGCTCGACGTTCCTGATCGACGCCGACGGCAATGTCGCGAAAGTCTGGAAACGCGTGCAGGTCGACGGGCACGACCAGCAAGTGATCGATGCCGTGAGGAAGTAGGAAACAGGGATTGTAGAACGATTGTCCCAATCGTTTGAGCGGCACCGTTGGTTAAATTTCTCACACGATTAGGACCATCGTTCTACCCTACTTCTTCGGTCGCTTTCGTTTGTTCGGACGCTCGAAGGTTGGTTCCGGCGTGTTGACGGTGTTCTTGAGGCGATTGACCCATGTCTCTCCCAAGCCGGGTCCCTTTGGTTCCGTCGGAACCGCGTACCCTTCCAGGACTGCGGAATCAAAGTGGGATTTCTGAGGAAGCGTTTTCTTGACCAGGATTCGCTCGCCGATTCCCCACAGGCTGCTGGTGATGAAATAGATGCACAGACCGGCGGGGACGCGAAAGAAGAACAAACCCATCATCAAGGTCATCACGTTCATCATCTTCTGAGTCATCGCGGTTTGTTCGTCCGTCGCCGGCGGCATGAACATCTTTTGCTGGGCCAAGAACAATCCGACCACCAGCACGGGCAGGATGTTGAAGTAGGGCCCCAACCATCCCGTTCCCCGACCCGACATGTATTCGAACAGCCAGTCACCCCAATACGCAAGCATATCCGGGCCGGCAAGGTTGGATGCCCAATCGACGCCGCTGAGCACGGGCTGCTGGCGCAGTTCGATGTCTACCGACAACGCACGGTACAAACCGATGAAGATTGGCAACTGCAAGAACATCGGCAAACATCCGGCCATCGGATTGAACCCGACTCGCTTCTGCAACTCACGCTGGGCCTTCATCCGGCCTTCCATGTCGTCCTTGTACTTCTCGGTGATCTTTTTCAGTTCGGGCGCGAGCTCTTGCATCTTTTGAGCGTTGATTGCAGCTTTGCGGCTGAGCGGGAACATCGCACCGCGAACAATCACCGTCAACAAAATGATAGCCAGAGCGTAATTCCCGACCCCTGACAATGCGTGCAACAGACCGGCGAGCAATTTGGCGAACCTTGCAAACCATCCGTAGTAAATGAATTCGCCGAGACCAAACTGCTCCAAAACTTCCGGATCCTTCGGACCGGCAAACAACCGCAGCTCTTGGCGGATCGATCCGCCAGGCGGTACAGGCGCGACGACACTGTCCAAAAAGAAAGTTGCGTTGACAGCCCGTTCTTGATGCTTGGGAACCAACAACGGGTCGGCGACAATGCCTGCGACCGCACGGCGAAACGTCGTCAGCGACGCAACGTCCTTCGGCGGAACATAGGCAACCGCAAAGTACTGGGCATCGATGCCGATGTACCGAAGATTTCTGGCGGCGTCGTCCAAGTCGGGCGCAAAGATGGGTCGAAACGGACTCTCGTTTGCCTTCTTGGCCAGCTTCAACAATTCATAGCCGCTGACCAATTCGTGACTTTCCGCGACTGTGTTGTAAACGACATCGCGGGCAGCGGCGCCAGAAAAGTTGGGGCTGATTTTATTGCTGTACCACCATCCCTCCAAAGTGATCCCGTTGGGGCCCTCCAACCGATAGGCCAAGTCCTGCGGTTGGTCAGCCATGTTGTCGACCTGGACCGACATATCAATCGAATAGTCCCCAGGCGTCACCTCATAACTTCGGCTCAGTCGAACCGGCATGCCACCGACGGCGGTCATCTCCGAAGCCGAAAGTTCGACATCCATCGTCACCGATTCGCCCGCGGAGTCATCCGCATTTTCAGCGCCGCGAACATCCCAAACCAACTCGTCGGGACTCTGGTAACCCGGGATCGGGCGACCGCCCAAATCGATGCTCTTTCGGTTCACCTGACTGAGCGTCATCAGACACGATGGCCGCGAAAGGTTGCCCAAAATTTGGTCGGCGCCACCGTCTTTTGCTAGTCGGACCACATCCAGCGGATGATCGGTCAACGTAGCAGTTAGGGGAACCGTTCCGCCGGACCCCGAACGCATCACTTCCAATTGGACAACATCGCCGGGTACCGTTTTCAACAACGCATCTTCAAGCGCCGATCGGGTCGCGACCGAAACCTTGCCGACAGACGTGATGATGTCGCCGATTTGCAAACCGGCCAACTGGGCAGGGGTGCCAGGTCCCACGACATGGACCACGACGCCGTCCATCGATGTCGCCGCTTCGCCCGCCACGTAACCCAAATAGCCGTGCCGCACGTCGACGCGCCGATACTTGAGCTTCCCTTCGCCGTCGCGTTCTGTCAGCTCGATCCGTTCTATGCCGCCGCCTTTGCTGTTGATCGTGACCAACACGTAATAGCCCGACGCCGCATTCATGGATCCCAATGTGATCCACTTTGATTGAGTATCCCGGGCTTGCGAGATCTCATCGGATTTCGATTCTTCGTTTTCGCCCCTGCCGTCGACCGCGGCCACTTCGACCGCGGCCACTTCGACCGCCTCGTTCGCCGGATCGGGTTCGACGACTAGTGCATCCGCCTGTTCAACGACGTTGGCGACCGGCTTCGGCGCAGGCCGAGGAGCGAAATTGATCCTCAGTAGCGCGTAGACGAGAAAAAACGCCGTCGAAGCGACGATGAACGTGAGCAGACGACGTTCCACAATCGATCCCGATGGGAAGAGATAAAGCGAGCGGCGGTTCCGAGCAACGGTTCCGCCAGATACCGAAGCGGTATTCTGTCGCCGATGCCAAATCTTGGGAAGGCGAGCGGATTCCCGTCCGGTGGAACCGGACCTACGCTTGAGCAACCGTCCGGTGGAACCGGACCTACTATCGTCGCTTTGCGACTTCCAACGGCGGGATCACGCCCATGTACGACATCAGATCGCTGATTTCTCGCAGCGTCAAATCGTCCAGCAGACCGCTCGGCATGATGCTGTGGTTACTTGGCAAGACCTGATCGATATCCGATTCTTTGACAATTGTCGTTTGGTTATTCGAGTCTCGCACGTCCAACGAGCGATCTTCACGTTGGCTGACCATCCCGACCAGCGCACGTCCGTCGCGAGTCAGAACCTTCTTGCTGGCGTACTGATCGCTGACGACGTGTCCAGGATACAAAATCGACTCGAGGATCTCTCGTTGACTGAAACGTTTGGACATGTTGGTCAGCGACGGGCCTAACGAACTTCCATCGTTCCCCATTTGGTGACACTGGTTGCACTTCGCCTTGGCAAACACGGCGCGGCCAAAGTTCGGGTCGCCGAACCGTCCATCGTTGCTGTCCAAGTAATTGACAAGTTGGTCGAAGTCCCATCGCGAATCATCAGCCTTGGGCAGCTCGGCCGAGGGACGATCCGGGTGTGTCTTGGCGTACCATTTTTGCCACGGACGCATGGTCAGCTTGCCAGCCGCGGATCGCTCGGTCGGCGGTCGTTGCATCCCGGTCCAATGTTCTAGCAAGCTTTCGACATGCTCGAAGTCACCACCGGCATCTTCTGCCCGCAATCCCAACAGGATCAACTGGCGGATCGCCATCGGATCATCCGTCGCGACGCTCACCGTTTGCAATGCCTTGACGACTTCAACCGCCGTTTCGTCTTCCAAGACATTCAGGCTGCGCACCAGATAGTCCCAGTTCTCGCCGTCCGGCCGTTGTGCTAGCGCCATCGCCACCACTGCGCGGCGTTCGGGTTCCGTTCGCCAAAGTTTGCGCAAGTACGCCGCCGATTCCTCATCGGTGGCCGACGCCAACATCGCGATGATGCCGGTTCGCAATCGTCGTTCAACATCACCGGGACGCGGCTGGGCGATCAGTTGCTGATCGAGCGAACGAAGCATCTTGGCTGTTTCGGCATCGATCGGACGCGGCAACTTGTAGATCGCCGCTAGCGCTGCGTTTCGCCACACCGAACCCTGTTCAAGAATCGCTTTGACGTCCTCGTCGGATAACGACTTCGCGAAATCACGTGTCGCCGCCATCATGTACATCGACAGCGATCCGTTGGTGACTGCGTTGGCCGTGTTCTCGTAGTACTTCAGAATCTGGAATCGTTGTTGAGCGTTCCAGTCGTGCGACAAGAATTGCAAACACATCGCAACCAACGTGCGATCGATGCTCGGATTCTCGTTGTCGCCAATGTACTTGAGTGCTCGCTCGGCCACACTGTCAGCTTGCAAGTATGCGCACAAACGAATCAGCTCGTGATTCATGCGTTGGTCACCAGCCGGAAATTCTTGGGCGATCTGATTGCGAAGCGGAACGACCTTCGACGGATCGACTTTGCCCCGGTGCAGCGCCACCTGACACAACCGCAACGTGTCGACGAAATCGGCGTCGCTCAAAAAGTCTTTCATCAACTCGCTCGACCGTTCCACCACTTGCAATGCCGTCGCCTCGGTCGGATCTGCATTGATTAGCGCCAACATGCCGACAATGCTGATCCGCGGATCAGGACTGGACAGCACTTGGTCGCGCCAATTTGACGTTTCGATTCGCTCGAGCACACGTCGAGCCACGAACGCCAACGTGCGATCTTCCTCGGCCAACAACGGCAGGAGTTCATCGGCGCTATCGGGAATCTGGCTGCTTCTAAGCATCGCTTCGCAAGCCGCCCGACGCACGCGCAAGTCGCTGTCGCCGAGCATTTCAACCAATTGATCGGCGCTGCGTTTGCCGGGATGCAGACCCATCAAGCGGGCGGCGCTGGCGCGGACCGCTTCGTTGGGTGCTCGTCCGAGTTCCAGCACCAAGTCCTCGCTCGGCACCGGTCCGAATAATTGCATCAGATCCATCGCCCGTGTTCGATAGTGGGGCGGATTGTCGTTGCTGTACGCGACACCGGCCACCAATTGGCCCCACTTGTCGCCGAGTTCGCGTTTGATCGTCGCGATCTCTTGTCGCGCCCAAGCAGATTCCAACTGGGGTTGTCGAATGGCTGCGGCGATGCCAGTACCAAGGTTCTTCATCCGATCGGGGATCTCGCCTTTGTAGACGACGCGGTAAACGCCGCCCGCCGTACCGCGACCACCGGTGCAGAAATACATCGCGCCGTCAGGTCCGACTTCTAAATCCGTGACATTGAGCGGCTGCCCCTTCAAGAACACTTCGCTGTCGGCGATGAAGCCGCTGCCGCGTGGCTTGAGCTGGACATTCAAAATTCGTCCTTCGGACCAATCGGCCAAGAACAACGAATTGTGGTAGCGCACCGGATACATGTAGTGTTCATAACAGACCGCACCGGTCGGACTTCCACGTCCGGTATCGAGCAAGTTCGGCAAACGGTCGACATAATATTCTGGCCATTTCGCCCATCCGGTTCGCCATCCGAACTCGCCCGCCTCGGTCACGTCGTACAGCGCCGTCGGACGGAACCAAGCTGTATCAACATCGGCTTCCATGTCGGCATCATGCACCAGCATCGCGCCCGAAGGATGGAACACCATGTCGTACGCATTGCGAATTCCTCCGGCAACGTGTTCGACGACCGAACCGTCCGCGTTCGTGCGAATCACGGTTCCGCCGGGCGCCTTCACGCCCATCGCGTGACCAGCCGGATCCTCATAGCGAGGCAGCAAATCGCCCTCGTAGGTATCGAGCAGAGTTTCGCCTGGTCCTTTCTGACCTGTCGCTTTGGCGTGGCTGCCCAAGATGACGTAGATCATCCCATCTGGCCCCAGTCGAATGCCGTGCGCGCCATGCTCGCCCGCGTTCCCTTTGAACTTGACGATCGTTTGAACCTTCTCGAGCGTTCCATTTCGATCATTGTCAGACAATCGATAGAGCGCGCTGCCATCGGGGCCCTGGCCCGTGACATACACTTCGCCGTTGAGCGCCAGAATTCCTTGGCACGATGTGACTTTGTCGCAGTACGTTCGGACGTGTTCAGGAATACCGTCCTCGTCCTTGTCGATCACCAACAGCAGCGGACCGCCTTCTTGCGAAAGAATGATGTGACCGAATTCATTGAACGTCATCGCGATCACCGAACCGGTCTGCGAGTCGTCCAAGACGCGCTGAACACCGAAGCCCTTTTGAATTTGGAAGCGTTCGCTCTGTTCGGACTGGGTTTCCGCGACCACGTCGGCATCGCGGTCCCATGGAACCGTATCGCCCAACTCTCCGAACGACGCCGCCGCGCCCCACAATCGGTCGTTCAATAGTACCGTTTCCCACATCGGGATTCTGTCGGTGCTGGTTTTCCACGACGGATCCGAGCTAAAGGTGAACCATTTGTCTTGCTTTTCCGGACGCACCGAAACTCTCGCCGCCAGAGCCGCTGTTTTGCCACGAGTATTGACGACGCGAACCGCGATGATGTTGCGACCGACTTCGAGCAATTCCGAAATGTCGTATTCCTGCATCTCGCGAGAAGAACTGCCCGAGCCGACTTTTTTCTCGTTCACGAACAGTTCGTAATCGTCGTCCGCCGAGATCTCGATTCGACCCTGCGATGGAACTCGCAAGTTGATCGACTTGCGAAACAAGCACGCCTCGCCCTCGGGAATCGGATCTGACACCGAGCGTCCGTTGGCCCAAATCCATTGGGCTTCGTCCGCCAGTGCGTCGCCGACGGGAACGCTCATCAGCGAGAAAAGGGCTGCCATCGACCAAACGATCGGTCGACGAAACAAGTTTTGGGGGCCTTCCATGGCACAATCATCGATTCGGGGAAAGTACGGGTCCGAAAGAATCTCAAAAGGAACTTAGTGCGTACCCCGCCGATGACGCAAGATTGATCTGAACGACGCCAAACTACCTGGACCGCCTAAACGACCGGATGAACCAAGCTCAAGTGCATTGCGCAGTGACCACAATGAAGTTTGTCGTGCTGGGGCCGCGTCATAGAACCGAAAAGCGGATGGGCTGGCAGCGGTTCGGTAGCCTGGTAACGCGCCAAAGCTGATCGGAAATGGCGCAGCGCCTCGTTCGGATTCACGTCATCTTTTGGCCACATCACCCACTGGGCGCTTGATGGCAAGTTGAATCCGGGGCGAATCGGACGCGACAAAACGACGGGACGCATCGCCCTCGCAAAAATTCGCATCGGCAACGACACCACAAGCTTTCCATCACCGCAAACGATATCGAGTGTCCGGGCGAGATGCTCGAGAATCTGAGCGTAAGTAAATTGACCGGTCGTCGTCACTTCGCCGGCACTGAGCCGTTCGACTTCGGGCAAGATTTCGTCGATCGAATCGAACATTAGCGGTCGTTGCGCAGGTTTGGTCATGGATTCATTCGGCTTCGCAGCGATTGGTCAGTGTCCCGATTCCTTCGATTTCGACGCTGCAAATATCGCCAGGTTTCAAGAACACTTGCGGACTTCGGGCCGCGCCCACTCCCGACGGAGTCCCCGTGTAGATCAAGTCGCCCGGCTTGAGCGTCATGATCTTTGAAAGATGTGAAATGAGCGTTGGGATATCGAAGATCAATTGCGCCGTCGTGCTGCTTTGAACCAGTTCGCCGTTGAGCCTCATTTGAACGCTCAAGTCCGACGGGTCCGATAACTCCGCCGTCGTAACCAAACAGGGCCCGAGCGGTGCGAACGTGTCGAACGATTTTCCCAGTAACCATTGACCGCCCGGACGTCTCTTTTGCCAATCACGGGCCGAAACATCGTGGCCGCACGTGTAACCGAACACATGACCCATCGCGTCGCCGACCGCGACGTGCTTTGCCGCCTTGCCGATCACGACCACCAACTCGGCTTCGTAATCAACCTCCGATGCAACCTTTGGCAATCGAATCGGTTCGCCGTGACCGACCAGAGCCGTGTTGAACTTGCTGAACACCACCGGCTCCGCTGGAATTTCGGCCCCCGTTTCGATCGCATGATCGCGATAGTTCAGACCGATGCAAATGATCTTCTCGGGCATCGGCACCGGCGGCAGCAAAACGGCGGGCGCGTTTCGCCAAGTTTCGCTCGACGCACCGCGATCGACCTTCGCATCGAATAGTATTTCATCACGCAGGTCGGGCAGCGGGCAAATCTTTCCGTCGCTGTAGATCGCATATTCTGGTTGACCGGATTCGTTTTGATATCGGCAGAGTGCCATGGTGTCCCTTGGGTTGGTTTTGAACTAGCCGAAGTGAACGCTATCGTTCGCAAGTTGCGCATCGACTTCGTTGCTGACGATGACGCCGTAGTTGATCGCGCCCAACCAGCCGCTCATGATGATTCCGACGCTGCCGGCGTGATACATGCCACCGACCTGCTGCGGCAATTCGCGGCTGACGCCCAGTCCCTCGAATTTGGTTCCGAAACTCGCACCCGACTCGTGACGCGTGTAGTGGTGAAAGGTTCTTGGAGTGGCCGCTTCGGCACGATCGATCTTTTGGCGAACACCGGGAATGTACTTCTCGAGCGCATCAATCGTGGTTTCGACGAGATCCTGTTTGCTCGCTTCGTAATCCGCTTCATTCAAGTCCGACCAGTCCGACCAGTTCGCATTGGTGCTGCTGACGATCGCGAATCGTTCTTTCTTCGTCGGACGTGTCCGCGGGTAATAGAAACTGAACGTGCGGCTGGTGATGTCACGACTGAGCAACAAATCGGTACGAAATTCTTTGGATGTGCTGGTAAAAAATAAGTCGCCGCTCGATTCATCGATTTCTTCGCCCGGTTTCAGCGCCATGTAGACTTGCGTGCTGCTGTTGTTCAATCGCACCGCTTCGGTTCGCTCGACGAATCCTTTGTCCAAGACATCAGGCCCGATCATTTTCAGTACAGTCGTTCGCAAGTTGGCGTTGCTGACGACGGCGCGACAACGGATCTTTCGACCATTGGATTCAACGGCGGCGACACGTCCGTTTTCGACGTGAATTCGATCGACGCCGCAATTGATACGAATGTCGACATGGTTGGCGGTCAATTCCTTCTTCATTCGTGTGACCAAGTCGTCTGTTCCGCCCTCGTAGATATACACGCCCTTGCTCATGAAGTTGCTGAACACGATGCCATACGTGATCGCGGGATCTTCCAACGTCGATCCGTTGGCATAGGTGATCGGTTCCATCAGCAACCGCACGACATCGTCGCGGCCCGGAAAGAATCGATCAAACAGTTGACGTGTCGTGGTCGTCTGATCGTCGTAAAAATTCATTCCCCGCGCGGTGTCAAAAAAGTCCGACACCGTTTGCGGCTCGATGCCAAACTTGGTCGTCAACAGCCGCGTGAAATCGTCGCGATCAAAACTCGTCGTCAGCGAAAACTGCGGGTTGTCAAAGCGAATGTTTTTGAGCTGAACGATCCGATCGGCGATGTCCTTGCTCCAGTATCGACGACACGACTTGACCATCCCGTGAGGAAAACCGTGCAACGAGACATCGAATGTGTGTCCGCCGGGACGCAAAAACCACGTCGCCAATCCGCCCAACTTGTAGTGCTGTTCGAGCAACAAAACGCGATGACCGGCGCGACCCAAGATGTTGGCCGACGTCATGCCGGCCAATCCGCTGCCGATCACGATCACATCGTACTCGTCGGCGACTCCCTTCAAAAAATCTCGTGTCATAACGCGTCGGTGAAGAAAATGAGTGGTTCAGTGAAAGCGTTTTGTAATGAGCGGAAAAAAATGTCTGACCCCAATTGCCGGGAACCGGCACTTCGGGTGCTTCGCACAATTGGGGTCAGACACTTATTTCCCGCAAGATCCTTACAGTGGGCCGATGTCGGGCTGCAGCTCGGCGAAGATACCGATCTGATCCGAATCCGGCGCCCTATCACCGTACAACAACAAGCTGCCTTCGCCGACCAGCCATCTTTCGTCCAGCACTCGGATTGACTGCGATGCGTTCACCGCAACCGTCTGACCCCTCGCGATTCCGGTACTGATGACTTCATGTGAACCGCGAAAAACCGCCACATGTTCATTCGGCAACGTCGTCGCCATCCGTCGTGTGCCTCGCACGTTGGTCACGACGGTCGAAATCTTCCAGCGATCGTCGCGTGGATCCTCCGCAACCCGCACCGTCACGACCGATTCGCCCGCAACCAAGGGTATCGCCGAATACCACTGCGGATACGCCGACCCGGCCGGCCAATGAGTGCTATAGACCAACCGAAATTGGTCAGTCGTCTTCGGAATCCGAACGCGAATCCGATAGGTCAGCGGCTGGTCGCTAGGCGCCCGCGACGCCGCGACTTGGTCGGGCTCCGTCGCCCCGATGTAGCCGACTTCGCCACGCAACTGGTCCAGTTCTGTCTGCGCGGCTCGCAACCGAATCGTCGCCGCGACCAGTCCGGTCCCCAGCACCGCGATCGTGACGAACCCGAGCGTTTCCCGCAGACTGAACCGAAATGGAGATCGATTTGTTCGGTTGGCCGCTTGCGTCATGCGGCAATTGTATCGAAGTTGTCGAGCGATCGAACCATTCATTGTCGCTCGCAAAAAGAACCGTTTTGAACGAAATTCCGATCCTTTGGGACGGCGGATACTTGATCGCCGTCGAGAAACCGCGAGGTTTATCCACCCAGGCACCGCCAGGAGGCGACAGCCTGGAAAACCGTCTCCGCGTGCAACTCGCCGGCCGCACCGAATATCTGGCAATCGTCCATCGACTCGATCGCGAAGTCGGCGGCGTGATGCTTGTCGCGCTACGCAAAAAGGAAGCTCGCCTGATCTGCGACCAATTCTCCAGCCGCAAAGTCATCAAACAATACACCGCGATCGTTCACGGAAGACTGGAACCCGCATCGGATGTCTGGATCGATCATCTCCGCAAGATTCCCGATCGGCCCGTCGCCGAAGTCTGCGCCGCCGATGCCGATGGTGCAAAACAAGCTGAAACACGCATCGAGTTGATTTCGTTTGACGAAATTAGCGGGCAAACAAAGCTGAGCCTGTTTCCCCATACCGGTCGAATGCACCAATTGCGAGTTCAGGCGGCCCACCGAGGCCACGCGATCGTCGGCGACACCGTCTACGGCGAAAGCTCGCCTAACTCCGCGATTGACGATCCATCGAGTTCCGAGCTGATGTTGCGAGCCGAATCGATCGTGTTTCACGACCCCAAAAACGGGCGAATCACGACCGCCCGCGCATCCGCGTTGCCCTCCGGCCAAGCGTTCGGTTAATCAAGCATGACTTCAACCTCTCATGATTGACCGGACCATGTTAAGCATCGGCGCTGTTTCCTATCTGAACACCAAACCGTTGATCCACACGCTGGCCGATCGGCTCGGCAACGTGGGGCGATTGACGCTGGATCTGCCCAGTCGCTTGGCGAGCGATTTGAGTGCGGGCCGATTGGACGTGGCGCTGATTCCGTCGATCGAGTTCTTTCGCGGCGGCGATTACGAAATCATCTCCGACGCCGTGATCGGCTGTCGCGGCCCGGTCTGGAGCGTCCGCTTGCTGAGCCGCGTTCCGGTTAAGAAAATTCGTCGCCTGGCACTCGACGAAGGCAGTCGGACGAGCGCCGCGATGGTGCAAGTGCTCCTTTGGGAGATGCACGGATTGCGCCCCGAAACGGTTCCCTTGTCGATCAATCAATCGCCCGAATCCGTTGACGCCGACGCGATATTGCTGATCGGTGATCGCGCGATGCACCCGGCTCGCGGCGTCTATCAAGAGATTTGGGATCTGGGGGATCGATGGTGCCGCTGGACCGAGCTGCCGTTCGTGTTCGCCATGTGGGTCGCCCGCAAAGATCTGGCTCGAAAAGATGTCGACACGGACGAGTTGGCCGCGATGCTGGAGGCCAGTCGCGACGCGGGTTTGGCAAACTTGGAATCCATCGCCGCCAAGGAAGCCGGAACGCAAGGACTGACCAAGGAAGACTTGCATCGCTACTTTGCAGAAAACCTTCACTTCCGCCTCGGCCCAGGTGAACGGGGCGGACTCGAGTCGTTTCGACAGCGGGCCACAGCCATCGGATTGATCGATGGTTCGGCTGCAAACGCATGTCACCAACCGTCGTTAGGATCGTGCGAAAAATAAGTGTCTGACCCCATTTGTGCAAAGCACCCGAAGGGCCGGTGCCCGGCAAATGGGGTCAGACACTTTTTTCCGCTCATTGCTCACTCAATAAGAATCAAGCGTGAAATCAGTGCCCGATAAAAGTGTTCGGCAGATACTCGACAAAGCGATCGCGGGAGACCGCTTGACGCCGTCCGATGGTGTGACGCTCCTGCACAGCAACGACTTGGCAGCGATCGGTTCAGCCGCCGACCAAGTGTCACGACGAATGCACCCCGAGCTGTATCGAACTTACAACGTCGATCGGAACATCAACTACACCAATATCTGCACGGCCGTCTGTCACTTCTGCGCGTTCTATCGTGGACCCAAGAGCGACGAAGGATACGTGTTGCCTCGAGCAGTTTTGTTGAAGAAGGTCGAAGAGACCGTGGCGGTCGGCGGCAACCAAATCTTGATGCAAGGCGGGCTGCATCCGAAATTCAAACTCGATTGGTATGAAGAACTGCTGCATGACATCAAGTCGGCGTTTCCCGAAGTCAACATCCACGGCTTCAGCCCGCCCGAACTGCACCATTTCACCAAAGTCAATCAGTTATCGATCGAAGAAGTGCTTCGCCGTTTGAAAGCAGCCGGCTTGGGTAGCATCCCGGGCGGCGGCGCCGAGATCCTAGTAGATCGTGTACGGACCGAATTGACTCGCGGCAAAGTTATGTCGGATGATTGGCTCAACGTGATGCGGGTGTGGCACCGAATGGGCGGCATCAGCACCGCGACGATGATGTTCGGCCACGTCGAAACGCTCGCCGAGCGGATCGAACACCTCGATCGAATCCGCCAATTGCAAGATGAAACCGGTGGATTCACCGCGTTCATCTGTTGGACGTTCCAACCCGACAACACAGACCTGGCGCACATCCCAGCCGTCGGTTCGTTTGAATACTTGAAGACGCAAGCGATCGCGCGGTTGTACTTGGACAACGTGTCCAGCATCCAAAGCAGTTGGGTCACGCAAGGTCTCAAGATCGGTCAGTTGGCGATGCTGTTCGGTGCCAACGACATGGGCAGTCTGATGATCGAAGAGAACGTCGTCGCCGAAGCCGGAACCGTTCACTTTCTAACCCTCAACCAAATTCGCGACGCGATATCGGAACTCGGATTCGAGCCCCGTCAGCGCGACGTGTTCTACAAACTTGTTGCGCCCGAATTAGAGCGTAAGGCGATCGAGGCCTGTCAAAAAAATCCGCAAGAATTGGTTCAGCTTTCGGTGTAGCCAACCCTGCGATCAATCGCGACGTTACAATCCTGGGAATCGTTTTTCCTTCTCGTTGTCGCTATTGCATGGAGTCTCCCGGCCATGAACCGTCGCCCTTTCGCATCGTTGTTGTTGGTTGCCACTTTGCTGGCGCCCGGCTGCATGCCCGCGTCGAGTCCTCCGGTCGTTGAGGGCCCCATCGACACCAAGACCGCCTCGCAGTTGCAAGCCAAAATGCGCGCCAAACACGGATCGAACTACTCGATCGAACATGAACTCAACGGCAAGACGTTCACGGCCAATTGGGAACTAGGCAACGCGTTAAAGAAATCAGCTCAATTGCAAGTCAAACCACCGAGCGACTGGAGCGAGGCTGAACTCTATCAAGCACTTGAAGTGGTCTTGAAGGATCACGTTAGCAATCCTTGGTACAGCAATCTCGACGACACGGCACTCACGTTGATGCGGCGGTCGATGAAAAGCCCCGACGGTGAGATCGCGTCGGATCATGTCCCCGACACGCCCTACGATGTCGCCGCAAAAGTCAAGAAAAACGGTTCCGAATGGTTCCTGCAAATCAAAACGCAAATCCTCGACGAAGACGGCAACGCATTAGGATTTTGATGCCAGGTTTTTGATCGGCAATTTCGCCTTTCTGTACACCCCATGGTACATTCCGAAGGGATGAAAGCGATTAGCCGGGGGTGACGTTCTTGACCGGGGGTGGCGTCTGGTTCGCTGGAAGCTCACCATACTGACCCCCGGCTAATGGCTTTAATCCCCTCGGGATGAGGACTAGATTTAGTCGCAATCGCCTGGCCCTCGGCCCGAAACATCGCACAGACTTGTGGGGTATAGAAAGGCATCACGCCCAATCGAGACCGGTCAACTTCATCAACCGTTCCTCGAAGTTGCCGATCAGACCTCCCACCAACGTCCAGGTCGAACGACATCGCAATTCGATTTCTCCATGCCGATTGATTCTCAGGATTGAATCGCCGCATACGCCGGCATCGTGAAGTTGCTTGAGATCAACTTCGCCTTCGTTGACGACATCCAACAGCGTCTTTCCTGTGAGTTCGATGAAGTGCAGCGTCATGGGATCGGCTTTCGATTGCCAAAGATTCAATTGCGACATTACCACGATTGTAATTAACGCATTTGAAAACGCTTATCGAAAATTAATGCGCCCCGATCCGGACTACCTCGCGATCAATTTTTCGACCGTATCGGCCAGCTTGCGACCAGTAAAATCAAGCTCCGCGATCTTCCCCTGTCGATCGACGATTGCGACGAACGGCATCGAAACCAATCCGAATTTTGCGGCAACCGGATTGGTGACCTGGGCCGTCGGCGAAGACTCGGCATGATAGTTGGGGAAACCCAATTCGTTCTGCTGCACAAACGCCGCCACATCGGTTCCCTCGACATCCAAGTTCATTCCCAATATCACGACATCATCAGGATGCGACTCGACCAGCGCTCGCAACTGGGGCAGAATCTGCAGCGATTCCGGAAACGTCGTTGCCCAAAATGGCATCAACACTACCTTGCCACGATAATCGGCGATGTTCACCGTCGCATCGCCGATCGATGGCAAGTCCGGGTCGAACGTCCGACCGATCGTGTCGGTTCGCGCCTGCTTCGCGCGAACCGCCAAATCGACCTCGCGACCCGTCGCCGAAGTCAGATCTGAAAAACTCGCTTGCAGAACTTCGTAAGTTGCATCGACCAAGTCGTCGCGATCGATCGACTCGAATTCGAGTGCCGCGCCGGCCAGGTACTGAACCGTTTGCAAGTCGGCCGATTCGTCGACCAACGTCACAGCGGACTGTCGCCAATCGTCAACCGAAACTGGCTGACCGGCGACCGCTTTCTCTCGCAAGGCATCGATTGCGTCGTACAAAACATTGCCGGCAACTTGCGCCGCCATCTGTGCGATCGCCGCGTCCTTCGAATCAGCGAACACGTCGATGATTTGGTCCCGCACTCGCTTCGCTTCCACTTCGTGACCGTATCTCGCCAATTTGTCGCGTGCCTCGCCCATCACCATCATCGCCGGCACGTCATCGGGTGACGACGTGGCAGCCAATTGATCGACATAGTCGACGATCTTGTTCGCCGCGCCCGGCTTCCCATTTTGCAACTGCTCAATCGCGAACCCGATCAACACCAAACGACTGTCCGAGACCAATCGTGGATCGTCCGACGACAAATTTTGCTCGGCGAGCTTCTCCAACTCGATCGCCGCATTCAGATCACCCAACGCGGCCAAATGCGACAACGATTGCAACTCGCCTCGCGCACCTTCGGATGCCATCGCGGGCGACGCCTTGGTATCGCGGGCCAACCGTCGTGAAGCTTCCAGTTTCAGCTTGATGATTTGGATCAACACTTCTCGAGCTTGTTCAGGATTTTCAATGCCCGACTCTCCCGACACGATCGATTGCATGTCACGGTCGGCGCCCGCCAAGAACTCGACCAGTTGCTCAGCGGAAAACCCGGGACGCAACTCTCGCTCGGGCAATCGTCCGGCCCGGATCGGATCGTCAAACGCAGACTTGGGCGACACAGATTCTGGCGGTGCACCTTTGATGGGAAAACCAACATCGGGATCGGCAATCACGGGTGCCCCATCGGCAACGATTGGCGTCCGATCGCCGACCATGGGAGCATCCACCGCCGTCTCCGGAACATCCGTCGACGCAGATTCCGGTCGTGTGTCGGGTATCGGAGGCAATTTCCCGTCGGTGGCCGGATCGGCGCCCGAGGCGGAGTAGGCCGACTGGGCGGACGTCTCGTCATTTTTGGATGATGAACATCCCGCCGCACCGAAACACGCGATCGCGAGGGGCACAAAAATCCAACGAACCATGATTGCAACCGTGAGACAAAGGAAAGAGCGGGACAGGCTCGCAATGACTGCTGCTTTGCATGATCGTAGCAGGCAAACTCCGTGTGCCGTTCGCAATCGCACCGTTTCTGCCGCGACGGCACTTGATCGTAGCTGGCAAACTCCGTGTGCCGTTCGCAATCGCACCGTTTCCAAAGCGACGGCACTTGGAAAGTGCCTACGACCGATACCTGCCAACAACCGCTCTTGCTCCGTCTGCCCCGTTTCTCGGATATTCGCTTTTCAAGCCTCGATGCCACGCCTTCCGCCAGCCACGCTGCCCCGCCCGTGACCAAGATCGACCGCTACATTCTGACGCTCTTTTTGCGAACGGTGTTGATCTGTTTCTGTTCAATCGCGGGCATCTTCGTCGTCTTTCATGCCTTCACCAGCATGGACGAATTGGTCAAACAGGGCCAAGAACGTGACGGATTGCTGCGCGTGATGTTTCGCTACTATGGTCCCTACTTGTTGTTGATGTTTGATTGGACCGGCGCCATCATCACGTTGATGGCATTTCTGTTCACCATCGGATGGTTGCGCCGAACCGGTGAATTGACATCGACGCTGGCCGCCGGAATCTCGCACGGTCGATTGCTGCGGCCCATGATCATTGCCTCGCTGGCGATCGTTACGTTCCAACTGTTCAATCGCGAACTCGTCCTGCCCGGTTTCCGCGACGCACTTTCGCTCAAGGCAAAGGACATCACAGGCCAGTCCGAACAACCGATCTTGGCCCAGTACGACAAAGTCAACCGGATCTTGATTGACGGTCGGTCGCTGATCGCCAAATCAAACTTGCTGATCGAACCCAGCTTCCGGCTCGACGGTGATTACCCGGGCTACGGAGATCTATTGCTAGCCAAAACGGGCCACTGGATCGAAGCCGAAGCCGATCATCCGGCCGGCTACCTGCTCGAAGGCGTTCAAAGACCCGAAAATATTGACGAACTGCCGTCCGTCGGCGTCACCGGTCGCTCGATCCTGTCCACGTCGGGCGATCAAGCTTGGCTACGTCCCCGCCAATGCTTTTTGGCAACCAGCGTCCACATCGATTTGCTGCAAACCAATCAATCCGCCACCCGAATGGCCTCGGTCGCCGAGCTGATCGGTCGCGTTCGCAACCCGGCGATCCACAGCAGCATGAGTTTGCAAGTTTTGTTGCACGAACGAATCATCCGAGCGCCGCTGGATTTCGCATTGATCCTGCTGGGACTGCCACTGGTGGTGAACCGCCGTGGCCGAAACCTGTTCGTCATGATCGGTGCCGCGATGATGACCGTGTTGACGTTCTTCCTGATCAAATCGGTTTGCGGCGCGATGGGCGGCAATGGTTACGGTCTCTCGCCCGTGATGGCCGCGTGGATTCCCCTGATCGTGATCGGCCCGCTCGCCTACGTCCGGTTCCGCGAAGTCCAGTTGCAGTGAAGAAGCGATTAGCGATTAGCTGATAGCGTTTAGCGATTAGCTGATTCAAGTTGAAACGTGGTAAAGTGAGCGTCGTCACTGCTAACCGCTAACCGCTAACCGCTAACCGCTAACCGCTAACCGCTAACCGCTAACCGCTAACTGCCATCTTCTCCGTCGTCATTCCGACCCGAAACGAAGCTGAAAACGTCGCCGGTGCGATCGAGTCAGCCGTTACAGCCGGCGCTGCGGAAATCATCATCGCCGATTGCGGCAGTCACGACGAAACGGTGGTGCGGGCGACGCGGGCGGGCGCACACAAGATCGTTCGATCGCTTCCCGGGCGGGGAACGCAGCAAAACTCGGGCGCCGCGCTCGCGACCCATCCGTGGCTGTTGTTCCTGCACGCGGACAACCGGCTCGCACCCGAATGCCTCGATCAAATCCGCGCGGCGGTCGCGGACTCACCCGGCGATCAAGTTTGGGGCGCCTTCCGGCAACGCATCGATTCGCCCCGCCTTGCGTTCCGTTTCATCGAACGGGGCAACGCTGCGAGAATAAGATTCCGCTCGATGCCGTTCGGCGATCAAGCCATCTTTGTCCGGGCCGATCTGTTTCGCAAGGTCGGGGGGTTCGCTGACATACCGCTGATGGAAGATGTCGAGTTCAGCCTTCGTCTTCGCAAGCTGTCCAGGCCGCTGCTGCTCGATGGGCCAGTAATCGTGGATTCCCGCCGCTGGCAGAAACGCGGCATCATTCGCCAGACGCTCAAGAACTGGTCGATCCAATTTGCCTATCAAATGGGTGCGTCACCAGCCGAGCTGTCCAAACGCTACCGGTGAACGCGGTCGCATCGATGTCGATCAGCTCGAAAAGCTCACTTGCATTCTCAGTCAACTTGTTAATTCTTTCCTTGCTGGAAAGTACTCGATCGAATCGTAGCCGTTAAAGAATCGTACGCGACGTATCAGCCCCCCTAATCGCTACCTTCGTCGTATTTCGGTTCTCATCAGCAAGTTACGACTTTCGATCCTTGCCAATTTGAAGCGGTTAGATCATCTTTTGAGGAATGTGATGCCTGTCCAGCTCACATGAAAAAGCTTTTCGAGCCTTTCGCCCGCTCGGTCAGAATGATCGGCCACAAGCCGAACCTTTCGGGGACGTTGAAACTTAAAACCGACGATTTGGGTGTCACCCAGATGGACGAAGTCTGCGCCGACGAAAGGCCAGTCAATCATTCCAGTCAAATGTGCTCCAACGACCGTCAATTCGCCCGCCAGCTATTCGAACGACTCATCGCTACCAAGCCGACTCTTCTCGCCTGCAACTGCCTTGCCAATCCTCCCCGCCGAGCCCGATTGTCACCCGCAAGACCTACTCGATCACGACGATGTGATCGAACAAGGCTGGTGGTTGATCTACACCAAAAGTCGTCAAGAAAAGTTGTTGATGCGGCACCTTCGCCAACTCAACCTTCCCCACTATGCACCGCAAATCGCCAATCGTCGGCGATCGCCCGCCGGACGAATTCGCGTCACCTATGCACCCCTGTTTAGTAATTACGTTTTCCTGTGCGGTTCTGACGAAACACGCTACCTAGCTGTCTGCACCGGCGCCGTCCAAAAGTTCACGCCGATCGTGGACGTGCCCGAGTTCATCGCCGATCTCCGTCAAGTCCGCGACCTGATCCGATTGGGCGTACCGCTGACGCTCGAGAGCCGTCTCGAAGCCGGTCAACCCGTTCGCGTCAAAAGTGGTCCCTTCGCCGGGTATGAAGGCACCGTCATCCGCCGCGAACAAGAAACTCGACTGCTCGTTTGCGTTCGATTCATGGAACAAGGCGTCAGCGTCAAACTGGAAGACTGCCAGCTCGAATCGCTCGGGCCGGCCGTCAAAACGAGCCAGCGGGCTCATTGAAGCTCGCCTTTTCGATACCGGACCCCGTGCTGCTCGGCACGCTCATACGCTTCGCCATGAATCGACAACTCCTCTCGGCTCCTTTCGCCACGTCGGCGTTTTTCATTAACGGACTGACACTTTGACTCCCACGACTTTGTTAACACTCGCGACGGTGGCCGGTGGTTTCGCGGTCTCCGTTGCCTTGGTGCCCGCTTCGATGTGGGTCGCGCGGCGACTGGGCGTGATCGATCTACCCGACGCGCGGAAGGTCCACGTCACGCCGACGCCACGCATGGGCGGCATCGCGATCTTCGCAGCCGTGTTCGCCTCCGTTTGCTCAGCCGTTCTGTACTGCCGGTTCTTCGATAGCGATCTGCTGTCGTCATCCGCCGCCGTGAAAATTTCGGCCATTCTGTTCGCGAGTTTCTTCGTCTTCATTGTCGGTCTGGTCGACGACGTGCGCAGCGTCTCTTCGCGATTCAAGTTAGTGACGTTGATCGCCGCCGCCGCGATGATCTGCGGCTCCGGTGTCGTGCTGGGTGACTTCGTGTTCGGTGGCCAAAAGCTGATCGAATTGCACTTACTGGCTTGGCTATTGACCGTCGGCTGGATCATCGCGGTCGCCGTCTCGATCAATTTCATCGACGGACTCGACGGGCTCGCAGGAAGCCTGGCGACACTGTCCGCCACGACCTTGGCCGTGTGCGCGTTGGCCGCCGGAAGCGTCTCGTCAGCCATCATCCCGCTCGCCCTGGTCGGCGGGTTGCTGGGGTTCCTGATCTACAACTGGCACCCCGCCAAGACATTCATGGGTGATTGCGGTGCGATGAGCATCGGAGTGCTATTGGCCTCGGCCATGGTGTTCGCCAACGATGAAATCGGCACGATGCGTGGCGTCGTGTTGCCGTCACTGGCCCTCGGAATTCCCTTGATCGAAACGGGGCTGACCGTCTTCCGCCGCCGATACCTCCAACGTCGTTCAATGTTTTCGGCCGAGCGAGGACACATTCACCATCGACTGCTCGATCGTGGTTTGCGGCACGAACATGCCGTGCTATTTCTGATCGTCGTCTCGTGCATCGCCGTCACGATCGGATTCATCTCGCTGGCGTTCGAGAGCTGGCAAACGATCAGCGGACTGTTGATGGTCGTGCCGCTGATGTGGGGCGCGTTTCGATTCGCCGGCTCCGTCCGCACCAACGAAATGGTCACCGCGCTTCGTTCCAAACGGTACAACGACCGAATCAAACGAGGCTATCAGTCGACGTTCGAGCAACTGCAGCTCGAATTCTCACACGTCACCACCTTCAGTGCCTGGTGGGACAGCGTCTGCTGCGCCGCCCATCAGCTCGATTTCATTCGCGTCAAACTGAAAGTCCCCTGCGAAGACGGTCGATCGCGCGACATGTTGTGGGAGAACGATCAACAAGATCTGCATCTCGGCGAGGCGATGCAGGCTTCGATCCCGATCAAGATCGGCAGCGGACTCGAGCCCACCGCACTGGCAACCGTCGACATCTCCGCCAACACCTCACTCGAATCAGCGTCCGAGCGATTGGCATTGTTCTCGCGGCTGATGACCGAATACTCATTGGCCCGTTTGAATCTACGGCAACGTCAACTTGCGTCACATCGCGGTGCCCCCAACGGCAACCAAGACGAAATTCGACCCGGCGTCCGCACGCTGCCCTCACCCGAATCGACCCCGTTCGGCGACCTTCGCGTGGCGATCATCCACGACTTTTACTACACGTACTGCGGCGCCGAACGAGTCATCGAAGAACTGATCGCACAATTCCCGCACAGCGACCTGTTTGCCCTGTTCGATTTCTTGCCCGAAGATCAACGAAAGTTCTTGCATGGCAAGCCCGTCCGAACATCGTTCATCCAGCGCTTGCCGATGGCGAAAACCAGGCATCGCGCATATCTGCCCCTGATGCCGCTGGCCATCGAACAGCTCGACATTTCGGGATACGACTTGGTTATCTCCAGCAGCTACATGGCGGCCAAGGGAGTCATCACGGGTCCCGATCAGTTGCATGTCTGCTATTGCCATTCACCCGTCCGCTACGCATGGGATTTGCAACACCAGTACCTCGATCAAGCCGGGCTCGGCTTCGGAATCAAAGGACTGTTCGCGCGGACGCTGTTGCACTACATCCGAAACTGGGACGTGCGAACTTCGCTCGGTGTCGATCACTTCATCGCCAACAGCAAGTTCGTCGGACGCCGAATCAAAAAGACGTACCGCCGATCGTCAACCGTCGTCTACCCGCCCGTCAAACTGGATGTCTTCACGCCCAATGATGAAGCCCGCAGCGACGATTATCTCGTACTCGGCCGGATGGTTCCCTACAAACGAACTGACCTGATCGTCAAAGCGTTCGCGGCAATGCCCGATCGACACTTGACCGTGATCGGTGAAGGCCCGGACTACGAAAACCTTCGCGCGATCGCCTCGCCCAACGTCAAGTTCGTCGGCTTCCAAGAACAAGAATATGTCGTCGCGAAAATGCGAACCGCCAAAGCATTGATCTTCGCCGCCGAAGAAGACTTCGGGATCGTGCCCGTCGAAGCACTCGCCTGCGGCACGCCCGTGATCGCCTACGGCCGCGGCGGTGTCACCGAAACCGTCATCGATGGTGTCCATGGCGTGCTCTACGAAGAACAAAACGAAGCCAGTTTGATCGACGCGATCGAACGCTTCGAAGCCCAAAACGACTTCGGCAAGTTCGACACGCAAGTGATGCGTAAGCAAGCTGAAAAGTTCAGCAACGAAGCCTTCGCCAAATCGATCGAAACAAATATCACCCGCTGGGTCAACAAACGCTGGCCCGACCGCAAGACAACTGCCAAGACAGCAACCTCACAAACCAACGCAGAACGAATCGCCGTTAGCGAATAGTTGTTAGCTTCTAGCTACTAGCCGTTAGCTTCTGTAGACGCGATCGAGTTATCGCAGTGGCCTGAGCCAGCATCACGTTTTATTCGCTAACAGCTAACAGCTAACAGCTAACAGTTATATGAAAACTGCCTTAATCACCGGCATCACCGGCCAAGACGGTTCCTACTTAAGGGAATTGCTGGTCAACAAGGGATACACCGTCCACGGACTGGTCCGTCGCAACAGCTC
>JBGSLZ010000142.1:0-35151 GCA_041740415.1 Rubripirellula sp. | reverse complement strand
TCGGCGAGTCTACGAAACCAAGCGAAACGCCACTGAACAAATGAAACAGCAACTTCGAATCGAGTACGACGACTTCTTATCAAAATGGAACTACGTTGCTACACCACAAATCAGACAGTAATTGCCCGCTCGGTCCTTAGTGTTAGCCGATGAAGAAGAGTCGCTGTGACGATCATGCCGACTTAATCAAACACAGTTGATCCACTTTGTCAAAAACAGCATGATTCCAGGCTTGCCTTTGATCTTGTCGAATTCAGTTGGCTTAGAGCATTTTTTTGATTGATATAGGTCGATCCTAGATTTGGCGCCGTACGCCCCTGACCTGAATCCGAACCAACAGATATTCTCCAAGATCAAAGCTCACCTGGATCGCTTGGCGGGACGAACTTGATGCGAGCTTTGCAACGCGATCGGTAGAGCCAATGAAACTCGCGACAACGGGGCATCACAACCCGGCAAGTTGTTTTTCGGCGTCTCCAAAGTGATCTCGTTTTACGCCCATCCGATCCATGATCGACAGATACATGCTACAAAGCTTTCGGTCGTCATCGTCTTTGCCCATGTAGTCCAACACGCGACCCGTTTCAATTCGGCCCGACAATCCACCTGTCAATAGAACGGGCACCTTGCTGGAATCATGGGCGTTGCCAGACCACATGCTCGAAATGAACAGCAAGCACGAATGGTCCAGCACCGTGGCATCGCCTTCCGTCATTGAATCGAGTTGCTTCGCCAAATAGGCGTATTGGTCGCAGTAATAGCGTGAGATCCGTTCATACTCGTCTGAGCGATCTCTGTGAGACGCTGAATGGTGAGTGCTGGTGACATCCAAGAACGGATAGAACAGCCCCGATAGGTCTCGGTTCAGTAGCAGCGTGGCCACTCGCGATTTGTCGGTCTGGAAGCCGATCGCGACTAGGTCACACATCAAACGCATGTGCTCTCGAATGTCTTCCGGTAGCCCATCATCGGGACGCTTCATCGCCGCAATGGGTTTGCCTTGATCATTGGCACGAGCGAATGCCTTGATTTGAGCCGCGCGCATCGACACTGCCCGCTTTTCAACTTCGCGAACACTATTCAAATACTCATCGAGCTTGGCGCGGTCGGATTGGCTGACCCGACGACTCAGCGCAAGAGCGTCTTCATGCACACGATCCAGAATGCTTTCGTTGCGCCGACTGCCCTGATTGTCAAACAAAGCATCAAATGCCAATGACGGATAGACTTCCATCGGCACGGGTGATGTCGCATTCTGCCACGAGATATGCGAACTGTATGCCATCGAAAAGTTGGTTTCGTGATAACCCGTTACCGGTTGCTCACATCCGAGCACAAGACTCGGAACGGCCGTTTGACTTTCAAAATGGTTGGCGAGAACTTGATCCATGCTGATGTCGCCGCGCAATTCGGAACCTTTCTGCAACGAGGCACCAGACAAGATGTTGCCCGTTTGTCCGGGGTGGATCCCCACCTGCGTTGCGTTCTCGTTGAACAAGCCCGTGATGAAATTCATCTTGTGTTTAAGCGATTCCATTGGAGCGAGACTTTTGCCGAGTTCCATCTCCTTGCCGCTGCCTTTTGCCCACCAGTGATCCTGGTTGATCCCGCAGCCCATGAACAAAGCGGCAAACCGCTTCGGTGATGGCGTGGCTTCGTCGCCGACGACCGTCTCAGATCCCCAAACGGGAATCGATTCCAGCCATGGCAACGCCATCGCAACTCCGGTGCCACGCAAGAGTGTGCGTCGAGAGATCATACGGGACGAGTTGTGAGGTCTCACGGATTTACCACGGATGCTTCCAGAGGAATTCGGACACGCTTATTCAAAAAGGCGGGACTCGTCACGATCACTTCCATCATAGAAGAGAATCGATAGTCGTTCGCGGCCAACTGTGTTTTCATCGTTTCAATGGTTAGCTCATCGGACAGCTGCAACGTCCGACCCAATCCAAATGCCATCAGTTTTCGGCAGAGGTTGTCAATGAAGTCTTCTTCCCGTTCTTGGCGAATGTAGTCGCGCAGTCCATCGAGGCCCCCGCCTTCGCTGCCATCGGGGAAAACGGCAGAATCGTCGATCTTCCGACCACCGAGGTCCTTTTCGCGGAGCTCACCCACGGGGCCGTATCCTTCAAAGACGAGGCCCATCGAATCGATTCGATTGTGGCATCCCGCGCAAGCGACGTCTTGTCGATGCCGAGCCAGTGTTTCGCGAAGCGTTAGTTCGCCAAGTTGGGACTCATCACTGGGAAGTTCTGGTACCGTCGCAGGCGGTGCGGGAACCTGCTCGCCCAACATCCTTTTGATCAACCAGTTGCCACGCTTGACAGGACTCGTTCGCAAGCCTGGCGAATTGTTCGTCATAAAGACGGCCATGGGAAAAATTCCTCCTCGGCCGTATCGGTCCGCGTGGTCGATTCGAACCCATTGATCACTCGATTCTTTGAAGCGATCCTCCAGACCGGCTGCATCCATCATGCCGTAGTGCGTACCCAAAACACGATTGACGAACGTGTGATCAGCGTAGAGAAACTCCAGGACGGAACCGTCTCTCGTGATCAGGTCCCTCATGAAACGGATCGGCTCGTCAGCCATCGCTTGACGTAGCTCATCGGTAAACGCCGGGAACCGATTTCGGTCGACACCGTTGTGCTGGGTGAACCGACGGAAATCCAGCCAATTGCCTGCGAACTCGGTGATGAATCCGTTCACTCGATCATCATTGAGCATACGTCGCATCTGCTCGACCATCACATCAGGTTTGTGCAAGCGGCCTTGCTTGGCAAATTCCAAAAGCACGTCATCGGGCATACTGGACCACAGGAAGTAACTCAGCCGACTGGCAATCGCGTAATCTCCTAGCGGTCGAACTGACGCCTCCGGAGCAACCGACGCCGTGTGAAACTCAGGATCACGCTCCAACTCTCCTGGCAGGTCAACGCGATAACAAAAATGAGGTGACATCAAAACGCTGACCACACTATCGCGAATCGCATCTTCGTGGCTCAGTTCATCGTCGTCACGCATTGAACGATAGAAAGACCGGATCGAGTCTTCTTCCTCTTTCGATAAAGGGCGTCGATACGCACGCTCCGCAAATCGAACGACCGCGTCGACTTGTCGCGGCTCTGCTTCGGATCTCAACGTTTCGAGCCGTCGAAACGTGTTCGACATGTCGGTGAAATAGAACCGGAGCGCGTCCAACGCTTCATCACTCGCTCCCGCACGCGCCGCCTTGTCGCAATAGGCTTCGGCTAATCCAGCAACTTTTTCGGCCGAGATAGAGTCTTTGTCTTCCGCTCGATAGCGATCAAAAACACGGTCCTGCATGAAGCGCGAATCGGTGCGATCGAACCAGATGAATCCAGCATATTGACGCATTGGTGCCGACGCCACAAAGTCCAACTCCAACCACAAACGATCCAACTCACGCTGCTCGGAATCATCCAGCATCAAGTCATAGAGCGGTGCGTCGTCGCGAAAGTATCCCATTTGGCTATGGAACCCGGCGCTCAAATATCGCCCCGTCAGCTTCTTTTCGCTCTTTTGGTCCAAATACACGCGGGCTCGTTCTGAAACGTAGAACTCATCGGGAAAGTAGTGACAGAATCGTTCCAAAGATTTCGTGTACGCAACCCTGTCGGTGTCTTCCCACACACGCATCGCTTCCGCGGCATCCGAACCCTCCAACAATCCAAAATCGTCACCAGGCAACTCACGTTCGGTGTAGCGTCGCCGGTTTGCAACGAATTGTCGGTTCTTCCAAAGCACTAACGGTTGTGAGCCGTCGTGGACGTCGGGTGCGGTCAAGTTGGGGACATCGGGAATCAAAGATTGCCTGAGGCTTGAAACGAAAGTCGCCATCCATTGGCAGCTCGAAAGAGCCGTCGCTCTATCGTCCGGCGCGGTCGTATGCGGAAGCTCGCTGAAAAGGAACTGCAACGCCGCGATCGGCCCGACCACATTGGCTTCACGCTTTTCATTGAGTAGTTCCCAAAGTGTTTCGCAGTAGCGTGAACTCAGTCCGTAACTTCCAGCAAGCTCAGATAGCGACACATCGGCTTGCCCAAGAGCGACACGATTCTTGAAACTCCAGAGCACCGCAAAGTAGTCGACATAGTCCGTCTTTCGGCGTCGATAGAAGTCCATGATTCGATTGACACAGAACTTGTCACGATCGGTATCCGTAATGACCGGATGCGACGCGAATTCAAATCCGCTTGGTGTTAACGCCAAATGCTCGGAAACCTTGCGTGCCGCTTCGAGATATTTTTTCAATAATGCGGGTGACATCGCGAGAGATTCACCGGAGTTGTCAAAGCCTGCCTCGTTGGCCGGGTCAACCGGAAATGAAGCGGCTGGTCGAATGTCAGCGCCGGTAAGATCACGAATGGTGTAGTTGTATTCGCTGCTGCTCAATCGGCGAGCCAGCACAATGCCGGGGTCACCGCTAGTCCGTCTCGCTTCAGCGTCTTTGACTTGTTCAATCCAATCGATCACCGCGGTTCGTTGCGAGTCAGTCGGATGATGGTAAGCGTCGTCAGGGGGCATGTCGCCCGCCTTCAAACGTTCAAGAACCGCCGACCAACGGCGAAAATTTTTCACGACCGCTGCCAAATCGTTGTCGACGCTCAAGTCCAAATCACCCTCAGCGGTCTGGCCGTCGTGGCACTGCAAACAATTCGAATGCAGCATCGGTTGCACGGTTTCGCGAAACGCGGATTCCATCACGTCATCGGCATTTGCGATACCCACAAGCAACGCGATTACGATTGAACCGACGGTACGCATCAGCAGCATGAATGAACCGGACGAGCGGGAGATGGGTGGGAAGCCGATTCATTCGGCGGCGGGACTTCTATCTTATCCGAATATCAGTTCGCAAACCAGCGTTTTGCCGTCTGATTACTTTGCCCAGATCACTTGGTGCTGCAATTGCAAGTCGCCATTGAGGTCACGAATTTCGAGCATTGCCGCAGGCGATCCTGCATCCCAGTCGATTCTGATGACGCCGTAGTTTTCCGCGTGATAGGTTTTTGGCAGGAACCGAAAGCGATTATTCGTGGGTGTACCGCGCCCGTGAAGTTGGTTGAAACTGCTGGAGGTTAAATCGTAGATGGCGTAAGGCACATCGTCCGATAGCGCTGAGAGTTCGGACCAGTGTCGATCACCACTGATGAAGACCACACCGTCGGCCTTGGTTGCTTTCAGCAGATCCAGCATTCGTTGTCGTTCGCGTGGAAGATTGGACCACGTTTCCTGTCCGACACCTTCGGCAAGGAACTGAATGCTGGTGGCAATGATGCGAACCTTCGCATGTTGCGATAACTGATCTTCCAACCATTTCCACTGCGCGTCACCAAGCATGGTTTTAGAAGGATCATCATCAGGAATCCAAGACCCGCCGATTCGCTTCTCTCCTTGCTTTAGGGGTGAACGAAAGTATCGAGTGTCGAGCATGATCACTTGCAGTCGTTTCTCCGGCGGTCCAAAAAAATGAGCGCCGTAGACCCCGGGACGAGCGCGTGCGTCGCTATTCGCCTCTCCAAACCAGAAGTCTTCAAAGTTTCGTTCCGATTCCTTTCGCTTCAAATAGTCGGCTCCTCCATCGTTGACGCCGAAATCGTGGTCGTCCCATGTAGCCAGCGTGGGACACGAATTTCGAAGTCTTTGAAATCCAGGGTCGGATCCAAGCTTTCTGTACTTGGCGCGCAGTACATCCATGTCTTCCGTGTCGCCATAGACGTTGTCCCCCAGAAAAATCATGAGATCGGGCGACTGGTCGGCCATCCTCGCCAGCAGCGGCATGGGCTGGTCCTGCTTGATGCAGGACCCGAAAAACACGTGGCTGACCAAATCCGCACGGTCCGTCGTCTCCGAACAGGCCGATCGGATTGACTGGGCCACCTGCTCGGCGAGTTGCCGATATCCTTCCGTCGTGAGATGAACGTCATCAGCGCGTTTGAACAACTCGCCGGAAAAAGTGCGTGAAAGCTTGTTCAAGTCATTGATCACCACACCGTGCTTCTGCATCACCCTTAGGGCAACAGCGTTGTATTTCAAATCATCGTCGACTCTTCGGCCAGTTTCGTCTTCGGGGATCACCGTCGTGCTGGCCCATATCAAAGTCGCATTGGTTTTGCGTAGTCGCCCAACGAGTTGATCCAGGTTTTGCTCGTATTGCTCGAGCGAAGTGGTTAGTGTCCCCCGAACTTTGTCTCGTTGACCCTGGACCTTCGATTCCGGATGACGATAACGCAGATCCCACAAACCCCAATTGAAATGGATGACGTCCCAATCGGTATCGCCAAGCCACGCGTCGAGTCTTTCTAAGCCGGTGCCGGTGTGCTGAGCGCTGCCCGGATTGTGCATGACGTTCGCCTGATCTTGCATCATCGCAATGACGTGTGGTGTGTACCCCAATGAAATGGAATCGCCAATGATCAGGACATTCAACTTGTCCGCCGACGAGACGTTCAGGCTGCTAAAAAGAAAGAGGATCGATAGCAGTATGATCTTGTTCATATATTTGGTACGCAGTTCACCACGGAGCAGGAAACCCAAGTCACGCAGGTAGAACTTGCCAGGGATGATAACGAAATGAGGATAAGCTTTTTGGTTGCTACGAACTTGCTGATCGAAGCAAATTTTCTTACGAAGGACTTCCGGAGTCCTTCGATCAGCGTTACATCACCTGACTCGCCTCGCAAGTAGCGACAGCCGTGATGCATCGACCAAAAAAGCAAGCCCGACGATGATGCACGCTCCGAAGGCGGGCGATTTTTTCCGCTTGGAATGCGATGCCTTTGTCAATCGCTCGGTACTGCCGAGAGTCAAAACTCGCTTCCGCATGCAATCACGATTCGTTTGCCGGAAGATTGCCATCGCACCGTCAATTCCTATCGGCCAGTGGATTCCATTTTGGCTGCTTTGCGACGACGGGCGGCTGCTGCGGCGGTGACCGCGATGACGGTGGTGGCGCAGTAGGTGACGCTTCCGACTCTTGCTTGTGTGGGTTCGGTGGCGATGTCGGATATGGGAGACGGTTGTTCGGCGGCGATGGAGGCTAGGATCGCGGCGCGTACGATGTCGGGGATGGCGTCGGGGTCCGGTGTGGCGGCGGCGATCATGTCGACGCTGCGGGGAAGTCCAACCGTGGCGTCCAATGCGACGTTGACAATTGAGTGGGTCAGGTCGACTGGCGTTTGTAGTTTGCCGGTCGCTTCAATTTCCATCAGCCCGGTTTGCTCGTTAAACCAAGACGCGATTGCCGCATCCGTGTTTCGATCGGTGTCGTCGTCCGATGGCGATACGGACGTTTTGGCGACTTCGCGGATTCGTTCGATCGCGTGAGTGTCGAGCTGCCATGATCCGTCGGTTTCTGATTCGGGCGGTGAGTGAAGTTCGCGATGCATCAACGGCAATGTTTCGATCGTGCCGACGGTGGTGTTGTCGATCGATTCGCGTGTTGGCGATTGAACAAGGTTCGCACCGCTGAATGAAAATAATGAAGCGGATGTTCGTGCCTGGTCTCCGGATGCGTCTTGGTTGCTGACCAAGACAGCGTTTGCGGCGACGTCGGTTTTGCTGGCTGTACTTGCTGAGGAACCGGCTTGCCGGTTCGCTGTTTGAGACAGGTTCGTGTCTGCGATGGAAGTTTTGGAGACACGATTGCCGGATTCCTGCGGTTGACTGGCTGCGCTCGACTCTCGCGGTGGTGTCGATGCATTGCGAAAGTCGATGATGATGATCGTTGGAGTCGCTTGTTGGCTCGCGGGTTGAATGAACGACGACTGCAACGTCTCCGGTGCATTGGTTTGCGTTGGCGGTTGCGTTTGGTGATTGGATGAATCGTTTCGCGAGGTTGATTCGGAGCGTGAGTCGCCTCGGTATCGGCCAAACTGATCAGCGCCGCTCCCACCAAAACCGCGTTGTGATCCTCACTCCACCGGTGTTGAACGCCCGTCAACCATCTGCGATCGCTCGGGTAGATCGTGATGTTGGTGGTGGTGCTGGTTAAATGAATGTGAAAGGACACCACTGGCCAACATACAGCGGGTTTCAAGCTGTTCGAGTAGCAAGGAACGCGTCGATTGCAGATCGTTCACGATGCAGTTCCTTCTGTGGCGACCGTTCGAAACTTTTCTTTGTGCTTGCGAAGGTACTGGCGATAGCGTTTGACTTCCGGCGCCAACTGAACCGCCAAGTTCTGGGCTGCGATGGCTTCGTTGTACGTCGTGGCGGCAGCAGCGGTGTCGCCGAGTTTTTGTTGAAGGAAACCTAGATTGTTCAAGACACCGCCAAGCATTGACTGGGTCTCAGCATCGGTGGCGACCAGTTCGGCACGGCAAGTGGTCAACCACTCAATTTGCACGTCATAGCTTTTCCCCATCTCGTGAAAGACGTCTTCGAGCGATGCCGATGGGATGGCACGCGAGTTTTCTTCATCGAAGGAATCGCGATGCATAATCTGTAAAGCACCACGAATCATTTCGTGCAAAACCTATTTTGCTCGCGATCTCGCTTCTTCCGGATTGCTTGGGGGCGTGATTTCAATTGCGCTTTTGGATTGGCTATTTGGTTGATTCTCTTCACCAAGTACCAGGGCTGAAGCCATCAGCGCGACAGGAAGCAAACGAAAATGAACAATAACGTTTCTGAGATTCATCGCGTGGCCTCAACTGGTGTCGGTCGAGCGTCGGCTGGAGCATCGTCGACACACTTTAGGCAAGTGAGTTCAAACCCGAGCATTGTGTCGCGACCATCCGGCGACAGAACCCACGGTCGATGTACCATTGGCGGATTGTGCCGAACATGCTGGTTGTGGCCGCACGACAGTTGCGCAACCCAGTGCCCTTCATCGTCGAGGTGATAGCCTGTGATCTGCTTGGGACAACTGGGAGTCGGACCACTCATCGCGATGCACCTTCACAAAGCGGTAGAATTGAATTTGTTGATTCAACGAGGTCCTTGATCGTCACGCCGGCAAACGCCTTCTCCATGGCTTCGTACGCCTTGTCGAGTTCTGCATGCAAGGGACACAGGCTGGTATGCGACTTAAGTCCCAGTGGACATCTTTTGATTCGCGCGATGGGTTCGACTGTGTTAATGACGTCCAGAATCGTCAGCTTGTTCGTCGCGTAAGTCAGCTCGTAACCGCCACCTGGACCAGGTCGTGAATGCACTAGGCCAGCGTTGCATAGGTCCTGGAGGACGCGGGTCAGGTATCGACGCGGGACCTTGGTCTGTTCAGCCAGAAGGTTGGCTGACAAAGGCCGTTCAACTTGGCTTCCCATGCAAGCAACCGCACGGAGGGCATATTCGGCTGTTTTCGATAGCATTCGGTGGGCCTATTGCAGTGAGGCAAGCAAACTCGGGTCGTAGCGAGCGACGCCTTAAACTATACGCGTGGGTGCAGATCTAAGTTTAACTTGTTGCCTGCGTCTTAACAATTGCAACCACGCCGACGCGGACGTCATTGAAGCCATCCGGGGCGGAAATGCTGGCCGAGTCGCGAATCTAGAACTCCCCCAGTCTTTCTGTGACAGATTGTCGGCCGGGCTGAATATTGCACCTCAGAGTGCACGGCTTTAAAGCATTCTTGCGTTTTCATGGCCGCGGTCGGCGATTTGGCCAGTAAGGGCCGGATGAAAGTCACAAGGACATTTCTTTGGAGGGGCAGTTAGACGCCGCGATTGCGCTGCATTGCAGCTACCTGTCGATATGCTCGTTGGCTTCCCACATACGCACGCCCTCCTCGCCAAACTCCACAAAAGAAGTCATTATGCGTCACAGCCATTTTCAGCCATCAAAGAACTTCTTGATAACGTGAATGGTCGCTGCTCGATTGGCTCTCCCCCAAGAATTCATCAGTGGAATGTTTTTTGGGCACACGGCTTGGCAGTTGCCTGCTTTCCCGCAATTTTGAATTCCACCCGGCGCGATCATCGCCTCAATGCGGCGCTTTACGAGCGATTGACCATTAGGGCGTGAGTTCATCAGCACCGCTTGGCTCATCGCCGCAGCGCCAATGAAGTGTCGGTCACCCGTTGATTCTTCATACGTGTTGTCTCGCATCAGGTCCAACAAGCGGCCACTTAGTTGAGCTTGTCGTTCGGAGTCAAGGTCTGCGAACGGCTTGCTGAATTCGGCTTTGGCCCACTTGTCGAGGATGAACACGGTCACACGGTGCAACCAATCAGCCGTCCAGTCCGGGGCCACGTAGCTGCCGTGGCCCCAAATGGAGCCGACCTGCATACCGCCCAGTGACTGCCAAACGTTCTGGCCTTCGCCAACTTCACCACTGTCTATTAGCTTAGCGCCAGCAGTAGTTACAAACTTGTCTGGTATCGGTGGCATCTCCTGAAAGATGCGAGTCCCAATCCAACCAAGGACTAGGAACGAAAAAATCATCACGGCCCCGAACGCCATCCATAAGCGTTTCATTGATTTAACTTTCAGAGCCATCGGGACCTGTGACCAAGGTCTCTTGTTTTGGTTTTATGACTACGCGTTTCTCTGAACTAGACTGATGCTGCGACGAGATCTTCTTTCGGCCCGAAGAACTCATAACGAACGCGATGTTCATCGACGCCGAGTTCTTGCAATGAAGCGTGAACATTTCGCATAAACGGCTTGGGCCCGCAGAAGTAGAATTCCGCCTCGTCATACGGAGTCCAGTCTCGAAGAAATTGTGTGTTGATAAAGCCTGCCGTATCACACTTTCCGCTTTCAACGTCACCGGGCAGTGGAGCATCGAAAATGACCTTAATGCTAACATTAGGTCCTGCCTCAGCGAGACTTCGAAGCTCGCCTGCAAACGCTTGTACCTGACTATCGCGAGCTGCTTGTATGAAGTGAATCGTGGCTTCAGGATTTTCTTTCAGGAGAGATTTGGCCATGGACAACAGTGGCGTCACGCCAATTCCTCCGGCGATCAAAACGATCGGCTTGGCAACGGTTGCAGGATCAATCGTGAATTCGCCGCAAGGCGGACCAAGTTCGATGCGGTGCCCCTCTTCAACTGCGTCGTGCAAATGATTGGAAATCAATCCATCAGGAGCATCGGGAGCGAGACGCTCTTCGCGTTTGACACTGATGCGGTAATGGGGTTGGCTTGGGCAATCCGAAAGGCTGTAGTTCCGTGGTGACGTCGGTGTATGTGGATGATCGATGTGTACGGTGATGTATTGACCTGGCTTAAAAGGTGGAAGCGGACCGTCGTCAGCAGGTTTCAGATAGAACGAGGTCACTAATGCGCTTTCGGGAACCTTCTTAGAGACCACAAACGTTCGCGTGCCGTTCCAGCCGCCGGGCTGCGAGGCCTGCTCTTCGTAAATCGCCCCTTCACGCCCGATGAATAGGTCGGCTAAGAAACCGTAAGCCTCAGCGACAGCTTCGACGATTTCGTCCGTAGCTCCATCGCCCATCACATCTTTGATGGCAGCCAGAAGATTGCTGCCGACGATCGGATAGTGCTCTGCCTTGATGCCAAGCGACACATGCTTCTGCGCGATCAGTTCGACGGCTGGCAATAACACGGACGGATTATCAATGTGTGTGAAGTAAGCACAGATGGCACCGGCGAGCGCACGCTGCTGACCGCCTGTGTGCTGGTGAGCCTGATTAAAGAACGCCTTCACTTCAGGGTTGACCTCGAACATCCGTTCGTAAAACCGTCGCGTAATAGTCTCCGAGTTGGCGGCCACCAATGGCGTAATTTCCTTGACGATCCGAATCGTTTTTTCACTCAGCATGGGTGGGGTTCTCAATTTTGGGAGAGGTTCTTCGGGGAAGGTTGCCACCAGCGTGATGCGACGCAACCCAAACATGCACATCAAGGTACACTATGCAATGTGCACGTCAAGGTGTATGTTTTTGGCAGCAAGCTAAAACTCGTCAGCCGGGAAGGACCATGCTCACACAGACTACCGAATACGCTCGAAGAGCCTATACTTTACTCGCCACCCAAGACGCTTATGGCAAAACGCCATCATCGGCCGATGAGATTGCCGCAGCGACGCAGATTCCTCGACGGTATCTCCCCCGGGTCATGCAGAATTTGACCGCCGAAGGTCTCGTGGAATCGCGGTGCGGCGTACAAGGAGGTTACGTGCTGGCACGATCTGCCGAAGCGATTACGATCCTTGACGTCGTCAACGCGGTTGAACCGATCAAGCGGATTTGTAATTGCCCGCTGAATTTACAATCGCACACATCTTTGTGTCCGTTGCACGCCGAACTTGATCATGCCTACGAGGTAACGGAGCAAGTCTTTGCCAATGTGACAATCGGTGGCTTGCTTAAATCCACCAACCCAATCATTCCTTTGGTCGACTCTCCGTAACGCCGAGAGTTTGTGGGTTTCCATCACCTGTGGCGAATGCATGCGGAGTTGCTCTGCATCGATCACGCCGCAAGTTTCTTGCGATTCGTCTTTTCAATGATTGCAAAACCTCGCCTTTTGAGCTCAATTTTGTGTTCTGTGGTCAACCCAAACTATCGAAAATTTCTAGATCACGTTAAGGACACGGTTTCGGATGATCTTAGTGGTGGGATTGCCTGGCATGATGGTGTCACACCACATCTCGCCTTCAAAAACGTATCGCACCTGAATCGCATGTGCTTCGTCCGCTGCAAAGGCGGCTTCAGCAGTCGCCAGCGGTACAGTTGCGTCGGTCGTCGCGGATTTCAATTGCACATGCTGTACACTGGCCCCCGCGGCTAGGTCGGCGAACAACTGCAACACTTGGTCTTTGGCCCATTCCGCCTGAAGAATCTCCGGTAGCGCAACATTGTTCTCAAGATCTTCTAAGCTTAGTTTTTTGGTGGTCATGGTCTTGGTAATCCTGGTCGAGAAAAGGCGGGCATGAGAAGAATCGCATTTTCGGGGGCTGGGCAAACGTAGCGACACACGCCGCAGCCTGTGCATGTTTCTTCGTCGACTATGGGCTTGCCATCAGTAACCGTAATTGCGCCATCGACGGGGCAACGTTCGCTACACACGGTGCAAGTGGTGTGATGATGAGCAAGGCACAGATGCTCGGTGACCTTCGCTGTGCCCATGATCGGTGGGAGGAGTTTGGTCAGCACCCCAGGTTCGCACGCGTCGATACAGGGAAGGTCTGGACACATCATGCACGCCGCTGTGTCCGCTTCGATAATCGGGGTACCGCCTATGCTGCCCAGTCGCTCAGGTGCTTTGCGAATCGCCTCGTAGGGACAGGCTGTGATGCAGTCACCACATCGCGTGCAGCCGGACAGAAACTGAAACTCATCGATCGCTCCGGGCGGACGAAAAACTGGCAACGTTCGCGATAACGATCTAAGCCCCAAGTTGGTTGCAGGGACCGGGTCGATGTTGATACCGGCGATGCTGCGAGGTTTCGCGTCGGACGATTTTTCTTCGTTTGGCTCTGAATACTTCGTCGGATACCGCATGACCAGCGGCGGAAACTTGGCAGATGGAATAAACTTCCACATGTGGCCCTGTAGCAGATCTCGCCGACTTTGATTCGTTTTAGGCGACGCAAACAAATATTTAAACGCAGCCACGGGAAGCTTGATTGTCACGTAGAGAGCACGCCACAGAGCCGAGTAAATTCGAGCAATGAAACTAGCCTCCCGATTTTTCATTGAGGCGTTCCAGCACCTACTTTTGCGGTCACGACATCAAGCGGCGGCAACATCGGTACAACTTCGGATTCCGGCATTTGATCGAGTGTGGCCGATGGGGCGTGACATTGAACGCAGTTGCTCCGCCATGGGTGCGTCGACTCCATCCCCGCCCAACCGTGCGGCCCACCGTGGCAGGCATTGCAGTTCTCTCGCATCCAACGCGAGTGTGGGATCGTTGGCGGCGCACCCCTGTATGCTCGCTTTCCTTCTTTGGGTGCCGGCAAGCCTACGAAGGTCGTTTCAACACTCGCATCGAGCGACTGAAACGGTGCGGGCGCCATCGGCGCGTGACACTGAACGCAATTTGCAAGGTACGCATGCGACATCACACTGGCCTTCAAGCCCGCTATCTTCACACCGCCCGAGTGACATGCGTAGCAAGCTGCATCATTTGTGTTTTCGACTGGGTGGGGAATAATCGGCGGTGCTCCGTTGTAAGCTCGTCTTGAAGCACGCAATTTGCCCGATGCTTCCTTTTCTGCTTCGCTGGGTTCAATCTTGGTGTACAAGTCAAACTCAGGTTGCGGCAAGCTCTGCAGCGTTGCTTGCCATGCTTTGGTTGGCCCCATGGGCGTACTCGCAATGTCGGCGTAGCTAAGTGCCGGAACCAACTTCGTGTCCGCGACGGCCGAGTCGGAGGGCCGCAGGTCGACAAGCGATGATTCGTTGACACCATCGGGCATCGGGACACCATCGCCGATGCCGACAAAAAAGCCGATGACAGCGATTGCCATCACAAAAGACAGAAAGACGGTTGCCAGTCGGTTCATGACGGCACCTTTACGTTGGTCGTCTTCACAACTCGTACAGCGCACTTTTTATAGTCGGGTTGTTTCGAGAACGGATCATGTGCCTCGAGCGTGCAGTTATTGATCAACTTGGTTTCGTCGAAGAAGGGAACAAACACTGTCCCGCGTGGCGGTCGGCCACGGCCATCGATCCACACGGGTAATTCGCATGTTCCACGACGAGATTCAATGACCACCTTTTCACCCTGGCGAATGTTGGCCGCTTTCGCGTCTTCGCTGTTCATCTCGACGTAAGCGGTTGGCATCGCTCGATTCAGCGGGGCGAGTCGGCGTGTCATTGTTCCCGAGTGCCAGTGTTCTAGTACCCGCCCCGTGCAAAGCCACATGGGATAGTCTTTATCTGGCATTTCCGGAGGCGGCGCATACTCATGAAACCAGATTTGTGCGCGACCGTCATTGGATGACGAGTGATAAAACTCAAACTCTTGCCCTTTGGTAACGAAGGGATCGTCAAACTCAGAGAAGCGATAACGTGTCTCACGCCACGAGCCGTCATCCTGCTCGACGACGGGCCAACGTAACCCGCGGGCTTTGACATACTCATCGTACGGCGCGAGATTCTTATGCTTCATCGTGGAGAACAAGCGATACTCTTCGAACAGGTGCTTATCGACGTTGGTATCGTAATAGTGCTCGAACTGCCATACTGGAATTTCCTTTCCATCAGAATCCTTGATGGCAAAAATGAACTCGCCATTCTTATCCTTCATGCCTTTATAGCCCATCTCGAACAACTTATGAGCGATCGCGATCGTCATCCAACAATCATCACGAGCCTCACCGGGTGGATCGACCATCTTGAACCATTGTTGAGTGCGTCGTTCGCTGTTGCCGAACATGCCATTCTTCTCGACCCACAAAGCTGCAGGAAAGATTAAGTCCGCAAGCTGAGTCGTCGCAGTTGGGTAGACTTCGCTCACGATCAAGAACTTATCCTCGAGACCCTTCTTGCTGTTGAACAAAGCGTTTAAGTTCGGCAGTGTTTGTCCCGGGTTGGTAACCTGCACTAGCATCGTGGTGATGTCACCGCCTTCAGCCGTTGGCTTAGTGAAATGCTCGAACATCTGAAGCGTGTGATAGCCTGGCACCGCATTGATACTGCCAGCACTTAGATTCCAAAACTCCTCGCACTGCTGCCGGTGCTCTGGCTTCGTTACGACACGACCACCAGGCAACGCGTGGGCAAGCGTACCGACCTCACGCACCGTACCACACGCCGATGGTTGACCCGTTAAGCTAGTCGGCGCGTCGCCAGGTCGGCCGAAGTGACCGGATAGCAAGTGCACACCGTGGACGAGCGAATTGATCGCTGTTCCCATCGTGTGCTGATTCATCCCCATGCACCATAACGAGGTGATGCGGATGTCGTGGTTGCCAAACAATTCACCCAGCATACGGATTTTTTCGGCGGGCACACCCGATAGCGCTTCGACATGCTCCGGAGTGTACTTGGCGATTCGTTTGCGGAACTCCTCCTCACTGATCGCTTCACCTTGAAGCGTTGGCGTTTCGGCCTCAGGACCACGGAAATTGCAATGCTTCTCAACAAACGATTTGTCGTAGTTGTCGTTCGCAATCAATAAGTGCATGATGCCCAGCGAGATGGCAACATCACCATGCGGCTTCATTTCGAGATAGTCCGTGGCAGCATCGGTAGTTCGCGTTCGCCGTGTACCGATATCAATGATGCGAACGGTTTCTCCACGCGAACGGCGGTCGGTCACACGCGAGAATAGAACCGGGTGCATTTCAGCTGGGTTGTTTCCCCAAGTGATGAGCACGTCGCATTCGTCGAGGTCTTGATAACAACCGGCTGGTTCGTCAACACCATAAGTTGCCAGGAAGCCTGTTACTGCCGACGACATGCAAAGTCGTGCGTTAGGGTCGATGTGGTTATTGCTCAAGCCGCCTTTCATGAACTTCTGAGCTGCGAAGCCCTCGGGAATCGTCCACTGACCGGACCCATAGAAGGCAAATGTCTTTGGCGAGTCGAAGATGCGTTTCGCAATGATCGCGATCGCTTCGTCCCATTCGATTTCTACTAGCTTGTCTTCTTTGCGAAGCAATGGTTTAGTGAGTCGATCTTTGCCGTATAGGATGCCTCCGACATGGTAGCCTTTGACGCACAGCAATCCTTTGTTGACATCCGCAGCTTTGTCACCTGCAATCGCGACTACACGACCGCTTTCGACGCCGACTTGTACGTGGCATCCGGTTCCACAGAATCGGCACGGAGCCTTGTTCCACGAAAGCCCATCAAGAACCGGCAAATCGCCAACGCCTTGGTCGGCCTGCACCACCGGTAACGAGGTGCCGCTGGCGACCATCGAACCAGCGGCGGCCATCGCAGCGGACTTCAAGAAACTGCGACGTTTGGAATCCATTATGATTTTTCCTGTTTGAATCTTCATTAGTTGGCCTGATCATCTTCATCAAATGCAACCATAGCGACAGCCAAGTCAATCACGCCTGGCAACTGTTGTACCGTGTTCCAGATTTCCTGATCGCGGCGCTTCGTTTCAGAATCGATGACGATCGCCAATTTACTGCCTGACGACTCGCCGATGTCGATCTCCGGTATGATGCGCAAAGCCTCAACAGCCGCGGAATGCTCGGTGACTGATGACCGGAAGGTTACGACGAGTCCGCTGATTGGCACCGCGCTTGCTTTCCTAAAAAGTAGTGGCATCGTTGGAAACTGAGGTTTCGCTAACATGCACCTAAGTGTATACATTAGATGTCGTCTGCGAAACCTCATTTTGAACGGAAATTTATGCCGCGAATCGCAAGTTTATTTTTCGCAGTTTTGTTGTGTTTATTCGCTTCGATGGCTTTGGCGGCTCTCTGGCAGTCGGGTACACGAGCGAATATGCCCGCTAGTCGTACCGATAAAGCTCAGGTGTCGCAGGCTTCCGTCCATTCGAACGAAACCCATCCGGTCATCATTCGCAAGCCATCCGGACCACCACGAATCGAGCTCGCTGGGAACGATCCGCAGGGTCTCATAGCGAGCGTCGCATGCTCAACCTGTCACAGCGTTCGCCAAGCCAATCTCGAAAACAAGACCGCGGCGACACTCGATGAGTTTCACCAAGGCATGACGTTCAATCACGGAAGCATCACCTGTTATGCCTGCCATAACCCGAATGAATCCGACGCTCTGCGGTTGGCTGACGGAAGCTCTGTCACTTTTGAGAACGTGATGACGCTTTGTTCTCAGTGCCACAGTAAGCAAGCTGAGTCGTTCGCTCATGGTGCTCATGGCGGCATGAATGGCCACTGGGATTTGAGTCGGGGTCCCCAAATGAAGAACAACTGCATCGACTGTCATGATCCTCATGTGCCGAAGTATCCGAAGATGATCGTCGGGTTCAAGCCGAAGGATCGCTTCAACGAGCCGCCAAACGCGGAAGACAATCACAAAGGGACGGCTGCACATGACAACCACTGAGCCGAGCAATATCGCCAAAGCTAACGTTAACACGAACCGCTCTCTTCCGATCGTTGAAAACTTCACTCGCCGTGCCGCTGTGAAAGGAGGCTTTGCAACCCTCGGGGCTGCCGCCTTTGTCGCTGCCATTTCGCCGCTTCGCCAAGCTGCGAAGAGCACGACTGCAGTCGAGTTTATGCAGCAGCACTACACGGAATTATCGCCGGAACAGAAAGCGGACGTGATCGCTCGACTGGAAGCCGAAACCAAGGAAAAATATGGCGCTGACGTTACCATCGCTGACGACCGTCCGATCCCTGGAACCAAGTTCGTCTACGCGATCAACCTAAGCGTTTGCAACGGAAACGGCAAATGCGTCGAGGCGTGCCACAAAGAGAACAACCACGACCGATCAACGAATCAGTCTTACATCCGCGTCATCGAAATGCCGAAAGGCACGATGGATATGGAGAAGGGTTCGACGACGTACTCGGGTGTTGTTCCCAAAGACGACAAATTCTACCTGCCAGTTCAATGCCAACAATGCGACGAGCCACCTTGCGTCGATGTTTGCCCCGTGAAGGCAACGTGGAAAGAGGAAGATGGCATCGTGGTCGTTGACTACAACTGGTGCATCGGATGCAGATACTGCGAAGCCGCCTGCCCCTATCACGCTCGCCGTTTCAATTGGAAGCAGCCCGAAGTGCCGGCGGAAGAAATCAATCCTGACCAGAGCTACTTGAGCAATCGAGTGCGGCCAGTGGGTGTCGTCGAGAAGTGCACCTACTGCCTGCACCGCACTCGCCGCGGCAAGTTACCAGCTTGCCTAGAGGCCTGCCCGACGGGTGCTCGCGTGTTTGGCAACATTCTCGACAAGGATTCCAGTATCCGCTGGATATTGGAAAATAAACGCGTCTACATCCTCAAGGAAGAACTCGGTACCAAGCCCGCGTTCTTTTATTATTTCGATTGAGCGACATGAGCAGTATTCCCGTAAAAGAAGCGGCCATCACGAGCTACCCGAAGTTCATCGGACGAGCGCTATGGTTGGCGACCGAAGGCTCCTTTGCGTTCTACGCTTGGATGACTGCGCTCACGGCCGTTTTCCTTGTCGGGGCTAACGCTTGGGCTAATCAAGTAGCCGGCGGCATGATCAGCACCAACATGACGGATCACGTCAGTTGGGGTTTGTACATTGCCAACTTTACGTTCTGCGTTGGACTGGCGGCTGGTGGCGTGATGATGGTCATTCCAGCCTACCTCTACGATGACGAAGAGATGCACAAGGTTGTCATCATCGGTGAGGTAGTCGCAATTGCTGCGATCGTGATGTGCACCTTAAGTGTCGTTGTGGACTTAGGCCGACCAGATCGGTTTTGGCACTTGATTCCGGGAATCGGCAAGTTCAACTGGCCGATGTCCATGTTGACCTGGGACGTGATTGTATTGAATGGCTACTTGGTCATAAATTTACACGTCGTTGGCTACCTGTTGTACATGCGATATTTGGGGCGCAAGCCGAACGGCTGGTGGTACCTTCCGTTTGTATTTCTGTCGATCTTCTGGGCCATCAGCATTCATACTGTGACTGCGTTCTTATACTGCGGACTCGGTGGTCGCCCATTTTGGAACAGTGCACTATTGGCGCCACGCTTTCTGGCTTCAGCATTCGTCAGTGGCCCCGCTTTCATCATCCTCGTGATGCGGGTATTGCGAGTGACCACAGGCTATGCGGCCCCCATTGGTCCAGCACGTACGCTGATCCAAATCATCCGAGTCGCGATGACGATCAATCTCCTGATGCTCGTCAGCGAAATCTTCACAGTTCTGTATACCGGCAGCGCGCACGCAGCGCCGCTCAATTACTTATTCTTCGGTGCCCACGGGAAAAGTGGCTTGGTACAGTGGATCTGGACTGCGATCGGTATGAATTTGCTTGGCACAGTTTTGTTCTTCACTCCTGCAGCCATGGAACGCAGCCACGTGCGGATTCTGGCGTGTCTACTGGTGATCGTTGGTATTTGGATTGAGAAGGGCATGGGCTTGATTGTCCCAGGCTTTATTCCATCCACACTGCACGAGATCGTCGAGTACTCACCGAGCCTACTAGAATGGAAGGTTGTAGCTGGCATCTGGGGGCTGGGACTGATCATCCTCACTTTGTCGCTCAAGTTGATTGTGAACGTCTTCACCGGTCGTATGGAACTCCATCCGTCTGCTGATAAAACATCGGTTTCATAAAACGAAAGCCATCCACGCAGCCCACATGACCGTGCCGGCTACCAGGAGCGTTGCCGTCAGCAACTCAAAGTTAGTGGAGCTTTGCAGCCCGAAGCTGCGGTGGACGACTTCCCGGAGGAAGCTTTCGCGGCGGGCCCGGATGTGGTGTGTGAGCACTGCGGCAGCGAGCGGGTGGAGTTGATCGGTGAAACCCCGAAACCATCATGGAAAGAGTTGTTCTGGCGAGAGGACGCACGTTGCCCGGGATGGTACGCCGACCGCCAACAGGAGTCGCACCGCCGGTTCTGGACGGGGTGCTATGGTGAGGATTTTTACGATTGGTACCGGGTAACTGCGGTAAAAGTGCAAAGGAGATCGAGCCGGGCTCGTCACGTCCGATTCAACCGCTCCGCCGAACTTTTGGGCCGATCGCCCCTGCCGAGATCCGTACTTGGTAGACTGCTTCTAACGAATCAGGCGTGCTGATTCCGCCCCCAACCCATCCAGTGCGGCGACAAAGTTCAACGCACGATCTATGCATGCACCTTCGGTGCCTCCATAGATCGCAATTCGTTATCCGACTGACCTTGCATGAAATACACACGTCAACTCTTGATCGCCATTGCAACCGTTGTCGCTGTCGGCTGCGATCGCACCCAAGCATTGCCTCGCCATGCCGGTGTCGTGTTCGCCCATGTTGGCTCCGCTGACTCAAAAACTGGCACAAGCAGCGAACTCGCGGAAACCGGACAATGCTCAACTGGATTTGACTACGGCGACGCAAGCGCGATTGACTGGGATGCAACGATCAACTGGAAATACTTGACGACAAACGACGCCGCAGATTGCTACAGGCTAAACTGGGACTTTAGCCCTTCATCTGGCGCGCCCGAATCCGGTGTCTCGGACGTTTCGTATGACGGATCGACTCAAGCGGTTGCGGTGATCAACGATCAACTCACGGTCACAATTGGCCCGTCGGCTGACCAAGACGGCGGATAACCAAGCCTATCGGTATAGCGACGGTCTTAACCCGTGCAATAAAGTTGGTCGAAAATCTTGGATTTTTCGATATCGAGGTCCAGCCTGGTCAGGGGCCAGCCCCCGAACCCCCGAGATTTCCAAGGCAAAACGCCGGTGTTCAATGAGTTTTACAAACTAATTGCGCAGCGTTAAATGCACCCGCTGCGTGAATCAGATCAAGGCTCTGCAGAGATGCTACCTTGTGAGGGATAACCACGATGACATAAATAGTGCGTTTGCCCCGACGGCAGATGCCGTCGCGTCCTCGGTGATGTCCAGCAACTATGAAGTCCGTGGTTTGACCAGTGGCGACTGCCAGCTTTTGTTGATTTTCTTTTACATCAGTCCGATCGGTGTGCTGGTCGTTGACATTGATGAAGCGAGCGTTGCGGTAGGTGGCTTTGCGAGTTGACTCAGTAAGTCCGATTCGGGCTAAACGACTATTCGAGTTGGTCGACGCTTTGGCACTCGTGAGTGCCGGTCCAGTTGACGGCGTCGTCGCATCATTCCTTGCAGTGCTTGTCAGAAGTTGTGTGAGGTGCAACATTTCATTCGATGACCTGATAGATCGGCAAGTGTCGGTAGTAGACTTCTAGCATGAGTGTTCGTAGCGACGTGCTGTAGATTCTACCGCCACTTTTTTCCCATTGATCTTTGGGATCCCAGGTTCCTGCCATCGGGCCGTCGGTGAGTTGAGATTCAACGAGCAACGGATGGATCGCGGCGTTCCATTGCTTCCAGTGATCGCCTTGCAAGTGAAACATGGCCTGCGTTGCATAGTACCAGTAGTAGCTCGTTTCGCGTCCCTGCTCGGGAAGATTGTTCTTCAAGTAATCAGCACTCGACACGATCTCGTTTGAGTCGCGTGAGTGATCCAAGTATTGCAAACACAACAGCGATTCGGCAGTCATGGCTGGGTTGTAGCGCCCGCCCTGGTAAGCGTACTGTCCCGCTTGGCCGTTCTTACCCGCAACGCTTTCTAGCCATCGCTTTGATTCAGTTAGCGTTTTGCGTGGTACGTTTAGTTCTGCCATTTGACCACTCTTCAGCGCCATCACCTGCCAGCCGACCACGGACGTATCGCCCGCTTCACGCGGTTGATATCGCCATCCGCCTGAACGCGGGTCTTGAGCCGCGACGATAAAGTCGATCGCCTTTTGCGCCGGAGCACGCAAGGATACGTCACCGGACATCCCGTAACATTCACACAAAACAATCGTGGCGATCCCGTGGCTATACATTCGCGAATTGCCCTCGCCGCCTGAAAACAAATCGCCGTCTGGTTTCTGATGTTGGATCAACCATCCAATCCCTTTGCGAACCAACTCCTTGTAGGGCCCTTGTTCATGCGTGTTTCCATCGCCCAAGAATGGCAGCAACGCTAACCCTGTGCCGCCAGTGTCGGATTTTGAGCTGCCGTGCCCATCGCACTTTCTGTGGTCTTTGCATTGCGTGTTAAAATCGTTCAGCCCCCAATGTCCGTCTTCGTGTTGGTGCTGGGCGATCCAAGTCAGACTGCCGCGAATGGCGGCCAGCGTTTGATCGCTTCCACCAAACTGCTCGACGACTTGTGCCTTCGTCGCTTCATCCAAGTTCCGCCGTCGCAACAGACTCTGCAAGTTGACTTCTGCGTCGGCATAGCGATGATCGAATTCGTGTTTTCGTTGAAGCCCGATCGGATTGGTGCTGCGGTTCGTTGCGTTGGTCGTGATTGTCGTTCTCGCTAGCGGCGAATCGGCTGGCGAAGTGGGAGACGAAAGTGGGCGAGATGAGGCCAGCGGACTTAGCATCGAGGCAGGTGTGATTCCGAGTGGTGTTGCCGCCGTTTCGTTCTGTCGTTTCAGCTCCACCGCCATCGTGGTTGGCGGACGAAGTGGTTCTTGCGGCGACGCTTTCGCGCCAATCGACTCTATGCGAACGGCTGAGTCGGAGTCAGCGGTTGCACTCGCCAGAGCACTGCGTCGGCGCAGCGGACTAGTCGCCGCGCCAGAAATCTTCGTCGCTCCCGCTTCCGTTTTGGCAACAATTGGAATCGCGTTCGCCTCCGGTCGAGGTGATCGACCATCGACGGCACGCGCTAGCTTCATCGGTTCGGGTTGCGGCAGTGTCGCAGCTTGCATCGGAGCGACTCGATCGAGTTGGATTCCGCTGGTGCTTGGTGTCTGCAACGATGAAGTCTCTTTCGCTGCGACTTGCTCCGACGGAGACGGGCTATCGACATCGTTATCGCTGTCGTGGATCGCCTTCGTCTGGCGCTGCATTTCAAGAAGCTCGATCTCCGGCGACTTTACAGACAGTTCCTCGCGATCGACTGCGACCGAACTTTCGGTTAGAGCGGTTGTCCTCGGTTGGTTCGCCGGAGTCATTGGATCGGGAACAGAGACAACGGCATCAGGAAGCTCAGCCTTCGGTGGCGCGATCTTGGTGACCGCGACACGGTTCACCGTGATCGGCTGAGACGGAACCGCAGTCGTCGTTTCCATCGTGATGTTGTCAGAAGTCGGTTGTGGGAAAACGCGGGCTCGCTGCAGCGGATCGTTCGACTCCGGCGCGGCGGTTCGATCGGGCACCAGCACGCTGGCGACAACTTGAACCGCGTCCATCTCTTCGGCGAACTCGGCGGGTCGCAATGGTTGTTGGTTCAGCGGTTGCGGTTGAAGCAGTTCAATTGCCTGCATCGGAGTCGGCACATCAGACGGTTGTTTGGCAAAATCGGGAGCGGCGAAGGGCTGGGTCAAATCCAGTTTGGCAACTTGAACGAAGCTCGGTTGTTCGGTTGAACTGGCGGACGCTGTCTCTGTCAGTATCTCGACCGCCACAACCTGTTCGTCGAAGAGCTGTTTGAACTTGTCGGCAATCGACTGCTGGAAGAAGACGAAGAACGAACCTGTCGCCAATAGGAAGTGCAAGATCAGCGCCGCTAGCAGAAACGCAGGAATCGCGATGCGTCGGCGAACCATCTCGCGGATAATCCACAGCAACACTGCCAGCGCCGACAACAGCACCAAGAGCCACCAGAATTTGGTCAGCAAGTTGACAAGCCAAGCGGTGATCCCTTTCAAACGCGACTGCCGCCATTGCCCATCGTGGTAAACCTCTTGGGACGTGCTTTGATACAACGCGTAGTTCTTCGGCGACTCGGCATCGGATCGCGAAAACAACAATTGAAACCCAGACATTGCCAACGCGGGCTCCAATTCGTTGGCCGACGTGTTGACGCCCGCCCCAAGGTTCTCTGGATTGACCAATTCGGTTTGACCATGAGCGATCGAGTTGATACGAATTCGATAGAGGTCATAGTTGCGGGCCTCGCGGCGCGGCGTCGGACGATCCGAGGCAAACAACAAGAACGCACCGTCGGGTGAGACGGCCGGAGCGCCTTCATTGAATTCGGTATTGAGTGCCGTAAGCTTGTTGGCTGACTGCCACTGTGCCGACGTTCGTTGAAAGTCGGACGAATAGAGGTCAAAGATCGCCGAGCCAGAAAGACCACGCAGCGTTGTACCCCAAGCTGGCGAAGTCGACCCGACCGATTCGGCACGGTTGCTGGCGAAGTACAATCGCGATCCGTCCGGAGCGATCGCGGGGTCGTACTCGTGGGCCGCCGAGTTGATTTGGCTTCCCAGGTTGATCGGCGCTGTCCATTTTCCTTCTTGCAACTCGGAAGCATACAAATCCATCCCGCCGAATCCGCCCACCCGATCTGAATACAGAAACAGCACTTGTCCATCGGCACGAATGACCGGGCCAATGTCGTCGGCAGCGGAATTCAATTCATCGACACTGCGCGGCTGCGTCCATCCTTCATCGGTTCGCCGCGACTGAACAATTTGCAGCCCCAACTGGGAATCGCGGATCGAGTAATACAACGTGGTTCCGTTATCCGCCAACTGAGGGCGAATGGCAGCCTCGGGTGCTTGGTCAAACTCCATCCTGGTTGCGGGCTGCCAGACAATTTCGCGTCGTGGCGGCGGCGAATCGTCCCAGCGGTGTTGCTCATCCACCGTCGCGATCGACGGATGATACGCCGGCGCGAAAGCGAACAGCATCAACAGAACGCAGGCGAGAACCCCGACGGTGATCCAAACGCGCCGCCGCTTCGACCACATGCCTTTGCGTTCGTTTCGTTCTGACGGGACTGGCATTTACATGGAGTTTCCGACGGGTTTCTCCAACACCGAGAACGTGTGTTTGATCTGTTGCTCTTCGCACATCCCGATCACGGCCATCGCGTAACGCACTTTGGTGTCCATGTCGGTGCGAACTTGAACGGCGGACATGTCGGCAGGATTCTTGGTGGTCAGTGAACCGATCATCGTTCGCAATTCGCGTTGGTCGATGGTCTTTCCCATCACGATGTAATCGCCATCGGCATTGATGTTCACGACCAGTTCCTGAGGTCCAGCAGAGAGCGGTCGGGCTTTGTAGACATCGGGAATGCGGATCGACAGCTCTTTTTCCTCTTGATCGAACCGTGTGGCGACCAAGAAAAAGATGAGTAGCAGAAACACGACGTCGATCAACGGCGTCAAGTTCATGCCTTGCGATTCGGATTCGTCGATCGGAGTTCGCATGTTGATTGATGAGTTTGGTTTGGATGAAATTGGTTGGGCTGTCGCTACGATGTAACGGAAGGGCCCTTTGGTTTCGCGTTACCGGACGGCTCGCGCCGTTCCGCAAAAAGTGGGATAGGCTTCCAGTCTGTCGTTTGGAAATCAAGCACCGGACGCTTCCACGTCGGCTTCGCGCAAAAACCGTTCGCGCGGAGTCAGGTCTTCCGCGACTGGCGGTGGCGGTGCCGATGTTTTCGGCACCGACAACTTGAATGGCTGGCCTTCCAGTTTTGCGAACGCTGGCATCGTGCGGCTTAGGCAATCGCTGATGTCGCACATGAAACGTTCTGCCTTGGACTGAAACCACGACGCAAACAGCAGGCATGGAATCGCGATCGTTAATCCGGCAGCAGTCGTCATCAGCGCCAGATAAATCCCCTCCGCCAACTGTTCTGCTTTCCCTAAGCCCTCTTGGCTAGAGATTTGAAACGCCATAATCATGCCGACCACGGTGCCCAACAGTCCGACCAGCGGCGCGATGTTGCCGACCACATTGAGCGGTCGATTCTTCGCACGCAGCGCCGCCATCTCTCGCGCCGCGGCATCCTCCATCGCCTTCTCGACTTCGGGCAATGGACGGCCCGTGCGAACGATTCCACTTTGTAGAATTCGGCTGGCAGTGTTGTTGTTTTGTTTACAGATGGTTTGGAAGTCATTCGGTGAACCTTCGTCGCGAATCGCCCCTATCAATGCGGTGGCAAACGATTCGGGCAACAGTTTGTCGCGACGCAGGTTGACGATCCGCTCGAGCACGACCGTCGCCGACCACAAAGAAAAGACGCCCAAGATTCCGAAGAACACGATGTTCAACGATCCCCCGCTGACAATCATGCCACCAATGGATTGCGTGGTCGCTACTTCGGGCTGATCTGGCGAGGCGGTTGGTTGATCGGCTTGAACGACTGCAGGTTCAGAGCCTGGTTGTTGACCAGGCGATCGACTCGCAAGCCCAGCAATCGTGACCACGATCACGGCATACAGGACGACTTGAAACAGTTTCATGGGAGAACTCATCGCGATTGTGTTTCTCTGTGCTTGTTTTACCGGTAGCCGCAGACGTCGCTGAATTGCGAATGAACGACGTCTGCGGCTACCGGTAAAACAAAAATGAATTATTAAGGAATCAATGTTCGCATCATTCGTTTTGCGTCCTCGATACGAGCATGTTCAGAGTGCTTTTCGATCATTTCTTCGAGCGTCTTATTCGCCCGTGACTTGTCGCCGAGTTCCACAAAACACCTCGCCGTCTCGAATCTCGCCAGCGCCTGCCAGTGCTGATACGGATAACCGACCGACACGATCAAGAATTGCTCGATCGCATCTTCGTACCGCTTATTGCCGAAGTGAATCTCGCCAATCATGAAGCGAGCTTTCGCGGCAGCTTCCGTCTCGTACTCCTTCGTCACACGGTCAAAGCTCTGGATGGCCGCATCGGTTTGCGATTGTTGCTGCTGTGCAACGGCAACTCCAAAAAGTGCTTCATCGCGTTGAGGAAACTTCGCATACTGATCGGCCAGTCGCGTGAACCGATCTTGGCTCTCATTCCAGCGTTTTAATTGCGCCGCGCACTCGCCAGCGTGATACAACGCTTGCGAGCGAAAAGCCTCGATCTGCTCTTCCGCAGTGTCATCAAAGCGTGCGTCGGCGACTTTGTCGAACATCGGGAGCGCCGATTCAAACTTGCCGACTTGAGCGTACGATCGAGCGGCCAAGAAAACGGCCGAGCCGCGATACTTGCCCTCGGGAAACTTGTCCGCGTATTCTTGCAACGTGACGGCGGCGTTTTGAAAATTCTGTTGTTGATAAAAAACATCGCCCAACAAGTACAGCAAGTTCTGTTTCATCGTCTCCGTCGGCGTGCCAGCCAAACCGGATTGCAAAACCTGCTCGGCGGTGGCCAACGCGGCCTTTTTCTCAGCCTCGTCTTGAACAAGCGTGCTCGACTCGACGTGATACTGTGCGATTCGGAACGCGCTCTCGCTGGCCAATTCACTCTTGGGTCGCTTTTGAATGATCCACTCGAACGCTTCGATCGCAACAAGCTTGCTGTCCGGGTTCTTACGTAGCGCATGGGCGACTTCATAATACGCTCGATCGAGCGCCGGATACTCCGGCACGGTTTCGGCCAACTCCTTCAAGCGATCTTGAGCCGGTTGAAGCTGCCCCGCTCCGACATGACACAACACCAAAGCGTACAATACGCCTGCCTGTTCGTCATTGTCCTTGCTCGCACCGCGAACAGCGTTCAGGTCATCAATTGCTTTGAGAAAGTCTTGCAGCGATTGGTAGGCGATGCCACGAACATACTTTGCCTTCACCTTCCATTCGTTTGATGCGTTGCCCGCGATCACTCGCGTCGACCAATCTCGCGCCTCGTTGAACTCTTTGCGATTCAAGTGCAAGCTTGCGAGTGTCTGGATCGCTGGCGCGCCGAACTCGGTGTTCGCATACTGTTCGCCGGTTTGCCGAAACCAATTCATCGCCCCGTTCGCGTCGTCTTGCTCTTGAAGAACACTTCCGAGTCCGTACATCGATTCGGCTCGAAAAACGCTCTGCGGAAACGAGTTGACCAAATACTCCAAATGTGCGCGAGCTTTCGGCCATTCTTTCAGCTCACGATACGAGGCTGCGGCGTCCGCCAAAATTTCGTCCAAACGTTTCCAGTCACCATGTTGTTTGATGACTTGTTCAAACGCGGCTACGGCTTCACGATGTTGGCCCAGCCGTTGGTGGCTTTGTCCGATCAAAGCGTTGGCTTCGGGCAACTGTGTCTGCTTGTCGAATTTGCCTAGCAACGGTTTCAACCACTCGATCGCCTCTTGCGACTTCTTGGTTGCGTTCAAACACCAGCCGACGCGGAGCTGACTTTGCGAAACCCGTTCGTGATCTGGAAATTTGCCGATCAACTCACGATAGAGTGTTTCGGAATTCGCACGGGCGGGTTCCGCATCGGGCGACTCCAGCAACGTCGATTCGGCAGCAATGAACATCAGCTCGGGAACCAACACGGACGACGCGTGTTTTGAGTTTGCCAAAAACGCAGCCGCCAGCTCACGCGACTTGGCAAAACTTTTCTCGCCGAAAGCGGCTGCCGCGGCCATGTAGTTCGCTTGAGCGGCGAACTCATGCTCGGGATAATCCCGCATGAACTGTTCGTACAACGGCGATGCTTCTTTGCGTCGTTCCTTAATTTCGTAGATGGCGTCGATCCGAGCAAACTTCAAGTAGCTCAAAAACGGATCGCTCGGCAATCGTGCGATCGCGTTGTCGATTTCGCTGACCGCACGGGGGAATTGGTTCTGCTTGATGAGCGATCGTCCCAACCAATAAGCGGCTTCACCCGCCGGTGGCTCCTTGCCCTGTGCAACTGGTGTCAAAATTCGTACCGCTTCGTTCGGGTTGTCGGCCCAGAAAAACGCTTTGCCCGCAGTCGTCAGCGCGTCGTTGCGATAATCGCTGTTGGGATGCTTCTTTTCAAAATCCTTGAGCGTCTCGGCGGCCAGTTTGAAATGGTCGTCTTGAAATTGTGCCTGCCCCATCCGAAACAAGGCGTAATCCGCCAGCTCAAAATCCCTCTCATTCGCCGCTTTGCCAAATTGCTCGATCGACTCCTTCCGTTGGCCCTCGTCATACAAACAAACCGCCAACCGCAATCGAATCTCGGCAGTCAATTCGTGAGACGCATACTCGGGTTTGTTCAGGAATTCGCGAAACGTCGCGATCGCTTCGCTACGTTTACCAAGTTCCTGTTGCGCTGTGCCGAGGTCATAGAACGCGCGAGCGGCATGTTGGCTGGTGCCATGTTTGCGAATGAGCTGAGTCAGTGGTTCGATGACCGCTTCGATATCGCCCGCATTGAAGCGACTATCGGACTGATAGAACAAGGCGTCGTCCACAAAATCGCTTTGGTTGTATTTGCTAACCAGCAACGCAAACTCGTCGGCAGCTTGCCGAAATTTGTCCGCGTTCTTTTCGGCAAGGGCGATTTCGTATCGCGCCAGTGCAAGGTTGTACTGAGCCTTATCGGCCTGAGCCAAATCGGGCCACCGATCAAGGACAGCACGAAATTGATTCGCGGCCTCATCGAACTTCCGCTGCCGCAAATGACAAACACTTAAGTAGTAGCTCGCCCGCCCAACACGCTCATCATCGGGATGTTGCGTGATAAACTCCGACCACTTTTCCGCCGCCCGTTGATGCAATCCCGCATTCTGCAACGCCGCCGCCGCATTATATTGACGAGCAGAAGCGTTCTCGGTTTCATCCGCCACGGCATGACGATTGACCAGACATGCGGAAAGCACAAGAGCCGTTAGCAATGCGACAATTGGCAGCCGACATTTCATGGGGAGGGTCGACCCTGGAGGGAGGTGAGGAGGGATCGCATTGTAGTGCATGTAGAGACCACAATGTCTTGGTTCAGCGGTAAATGGAATTTCGGGCCGTTGAGTTAACTGACAGATGATCGCGCGTCCTGCGGTTGGGATCGCCGCATCCTGCAGCAATGGTTTATCGCATTCTAGCCAAAATCGTAAGGGAAATGAGTGTTCATTGCAGAACACTTAAGCTTCCGACGTCGGCACTTGCATCAACGCTCGGGTCGCTCCTCGGCGTTGCCCTATCCTACGGGCAAGTTCATTTGTTGTAGCCCTGGGTCGATGCCTATGCAACTAGGTTTTTGCTGTTGCGATTGGCTTGACGTCGCTCTCGAGCTTCTTCCAGTTTGCGATCGCACTCTTCACCGATCACTTGGCTCAACTCGGCCAGGCATGCCTCGTATGTCGCGGGCCACGAGGTAAACTCTAGGATCCTCCAATACCTAATCGATCATCACCCTGTCGCCGAACATGTAGTACAATACCGCACTGGTCGTAAGCGGAAGTCCAAACCGGCGAATAACCAGGCCGTGCACCGGACCGACGGGCTACGGTTTCTCGTGAATCAAAACCAAATGGCCGTCGGCCGGTGACGGCAAGCGTTATTTGATTCAACTGCATCGTCGTCGCGCCCCGAAATTTTCTCACCTAAACGGAATCCAACAATGCGAATCATGAAACGCCTGTCATCATTTGACACAAGGTTATGGAGCGACGTAAATATCGCAGGCCTTCCTGTCGGCTTGAAGCGATGCATGCTGGCACTGATCCCCGCAGTCATAATTCTGCAAGGATGGTTCGACTGGAAAACGGCTCAAGATTTAGACTTCGCTTGGTTAAGAACGTACAACCCGATGGTAGGCCTTGCTTGTTCTGCAATTCTCGTAGTGCTCATCTCGTCAGTGCTCGGCCTGACGCTTTTCGGACGATCACGCGTAGCACCATGACGGTTGCGTCCGTGACGAGCCGCGCGGCGAACAACAATGCCGTGAACCGGAGTCGCGTGTCAAGCGGTTTGGCAATGACACACTCTCCCTACGCGACCCGGTTACGGCTAGCGTTCGTCGAATCGGCATTGTTTTCCTGAATTTTGCGCCCAGATCAATTCCAATCGCTGCCCTAGAATTGACCGCGTTTCCGGACTTCCTCGCCTGCATTCGCTGGTAAGTCTAGGATCGGGTTGTTGGTCCACGAAAACGACGGATGGTTTCAAACAACTCCATGAACGACGCACAAACATCAAGTCCCGCTAAGCCCACATCATCGCCCGACCGAAAAAAGGTATTCCAATTCTGGCGTTGCTTCTGGCTTGCATTCCTCGTTGTCTCACTCGCCTACGCGTGGTATTGCTTCTACGCCCCTGCCAATAGTATCGCCTGGGCTGACAATTACACTGTCGCCCAGAAGCAAGCTGCTCAAGATCGCAAGCCCATGATCCTCTTCTTCACAGGCAAGTGGTGCGTCCCCTGCCGGATCATGAAACGCAACGTCTGGGCGGATGAGCAGGTATCGGCTTCGGTCAATGCAGTGTTCATCCCCGTGACGATAGACGTGGATGATCCTGACACTGCCCTATCGCTGAGTCTTTACAGCGTCGGTGCCACGCCAAACACAATCATCACTGATTCACAAGGGAATGTTCTACAACAGAAGGAAGGGGGAATGAGTAAAAATGAATTCCTCGAATTACTCGAAAAGTTGAATCCATCCGCCACTAAGGACCTGTGACGACGAACTGCGTGGCGACCGGTCTCCCATCGAGAATGCTTGACGAACAAAGCGAATCGGGATAGCGACGGTCTTATACCGGGGCAATAAACGTTCCGGTTTGATCAATTATCGCTGCCACACCAATTGAGCGGATTGAAGCTGGGTAATGCCAGTGCAGGGAAGGCGTCCGAGACAATACGCGGACCATCGGGAGACCCTCCGAACTCAGCGTCGGATCAAAGGGACCATTCTCATCGGATTCGCAGCATGCCTTGGCTTGTAGGTGTTGGTGGGGAGCCGGATGCGTTAACGGCGCACGTCCGATTCTGGGAGGGGCCGAGGGTCAATTGGCTACGGATCAAATATTGTGACACCACAGAATCGGAAACGAGTGGCAAACAGTGACCACAAACTCTATCCTAAATCCGAAAGACCTCGGCCTAATCGCGCGAAGCCGGACTTGCGGTGTTCTTACAAATGGAAAATCAACTGTTCCGGCTCGGTGATGTCCGCCGTTACCCGAACGAAATGAGTTAGTGAACCCTGATCTGAATCCATACGAACCTGTGTGCGAATCGAAGGGCGATGAGCGTCGCGGAGGGCAGCCCGACACCCCACCTCGCGGCTGGCCTTTTTGGATTGCGGTAGCTGCTTGGTACTTTCCTCTCGCAATTTGTGGCATTGTTTTCATCGCCTCCATGGCAAATCCCGAGTCGCTAGGGTTTTGGGCGGTCGTGCGTAACGGCCCGCTCATTTCGATCTTGCCGGACCCTTCGCTAATCCTGTTCGTACTACCAGTGCTTCTCGAGTTCGTGGCAGCTCCGATCTTTGTAGCCGCCTATCGATTGCGCAGTTACCGCTTTGCCTACTTCCTGGTTGCCATCGCGATTATTTGGGGCACCTGGGGCTTGTTTCTCTTTCTTGACTCGATCCACATATCGTGATTGAATCAGTATTCCAAAAAGGCGGGTACCAGGTAACTGCGGTAGAAAGTGCAAAGGAGATCGAGCCGGGCTCGTCACGTCCGATTCAACTGCCTCTGCCGAACTTTTGGGCCGATCGCCCCTGCCGAGATTCGTACCTGGTAGACTCCTTCTAACGAATCAGGCGTGCTGATTCCGCCCCCAACCCATCCAGTGCGGCGACAAAGTTCAACGCACGATCTATGCATGCACCTTCGGTGCCTCCATAGATCGCAATTCGTTATCCGACTGAAATCAATGACTGCCGAACACAATGACCAGATCCGATATTATGAAGAGAAACTCGCCTATGAGATTGACTCGTGGGACTTGAGCGTTGCCCTTGAATCCGAGGCGGCGATCGTCGTCGTTGATGCACGATCTGCGGATGCCTACAGCGCTAGACACATTCCCGGTTCTATCAACATTTCCCACCGGACAATGTCGCCCGAAACGACCTCAGCTATCGACCGAAACGCCATTGTCGTTGCATACTGCGATGGCATCGGGTGCAACGCTTCGACCAAGGGCGCGCTCAACTTGGCTCGCTTGGGCTTTGACGTGCGTGAACTGATCGGCGGACTCGACTGGTGGGTTCGCGATGGACACCCGACACACAAGCTCTCAATTTCCGGCACTGATGCCACGTGCGGTTGTGAGTAACTCCAGACGGACGGATAAATCGGGTAAGGGCCACCGTTTCCGGTGACCCTCTCCACACCACGTAGCGTGCGGGTCCGCACTACGCGGTTCGACGAAGTGGAGCAAGCTGTGCCCACAGAGTCTTCAAGTTGATTAAGCCTTCCTCTTGGAGCCATTTGTTGGTCAGACCAACATTGCTGGCGATGGTTTTCGCCATGCGCCAGTAGCCCTTTCGACTGCGTGCGTGACGAATCGCTTGACGGCGACCTGTTGTTCCCATAGCGTCGCAAGCACTTCTTTAACCGCACCGTCGTAGATCTTGCGACCCAGTGTTCCAGAACTCGCTGACCCAGAAGCTCGGCTCTCCGCGAGCATTCGAAGCGCGTACTTGCGTTGGTGCCCTGTAATCGCAACGAACTCGTCAAGTAATCACCGGAGTGATCTTCTTAGGGGTCAGCATCAGTTTTGCGAACTTTGTCCCCATTGCTGCGCTAGTCGTGCTGTGGGATTTTGCTGGGCTGGGTCAAAGTTTAGCGGAGATGCCATCGGAGACTTTGATTGGGGAGAACATTGCGCCGGCCGAGCAGGGAAAAGTGTTTGGATCGCAATTCGCGTTCTCGCACCTTTGGTGGGCCATTACTTACCCGATCGCCGGCTTTCTGGGCACGGTTTATCCGGGAGTTGATTATCAAATTGCTGGAGGGATGACGCTAGGATGTGCTTTCGTTTCGCTATTGGTTTTCAAGTCGGCTCCATTCTTGACGTTCGCATCCAGGGGCAAACAGACACCCTAATCGCTACAAGCGGACTCTCTAGGCGGCGTCGAATGAGGGTTGTTGCCAACGCTATGAATGTTTCGCCTTTGACGAACCGAAGGAAGAATCGGGCTGTTCCTTTTATTGCGGACGTTACAACGGTGAAAACTTACACTCCTTCATTGAATACCTCGAAAAAGCGACTGCTGCTGCTGGCCGCGATCGGCTTAGCAAGCGGCTGCCAATCGGCGATGCCATTGACCCGATTCGCCAAGGCTCCGGAATCGGCCAGCGAGTTGACCAAATCATCGCCGCCCATCGCAGAAGCTATGGCCGCGACTGAAGTCGATACGCCAACAATCAAGCCAGTGGTCTTCAATCAATCAGAAGACGGCATGGCGGGCGTGGTTGTCCCTTATGCGATCAACGACGAGTTCATTGGCTCGCAGCCTGCGGAGTTCGTCCAAACGGCGATGACGCTGGCTGATTTTGAATCACTCGCGCTGACTAACAATCCGACCATCGCGGAATTGGTGGCTACGACGCAAAAGGCTGCGGGCTTTCGCACGCAAGTGAGTCTACGGGCTAACCCGACGGTTGGTTACAGCGGAGTACAGATCGCCGATGCGGGCACCGACCAGCACAGCGCGTTTATCTCTCAAACCATCATCACCGCTGACAAGCTAGCGCTCAATCGTCGCGTTCTCGACGCCGCATTGCGAGCGCAGTTGTTGCAATTGGAAGCTCAGAAATATCGCGTCGCCACTGACATCCGAGTCAAGTTTTACGATGCGTTGGCTGCTCAGCGTCGAGTGACTCTCATTCGCGATTTCCAATCAGTCGCCGACAAGGGTTTAGAGTTATCCGAGCTGCGCAAGAAGGCACTCGAAGGTTCGCAACTCGACGTAGTGCAAGCCAAGGTGCAAAAGAACGA
>JBGSLZ010000141.1:0-28913 GCA_041740415.1 Rubripirellula sp. | reverse complement strand
TGGTCGGCAACGAACGTCGGATCTTGGTCAGCGAGTTGTCGGGCCGCAGCAACATCGTGGCCGTCGCGACCAAGCACAACATCCAAGACGACCGCGAGTTGATGGACAAGATCCTCGCCGAAGTCGTTCGATTGGAGAACCAAGGCTACCAATTCGAAAACGCCGGGGCGTCGTTCGACTTGCTGATCAAAAAGGTGTCGGACACCTTCACGCCCCACTTCACGCCGATCAAGTACCGGATCGTGGCGGGCAACCGTGATTTCGAAAACGGCGGCGTGTTCGCCGAAGCGATCATCAAGCTGAAAGTCGTCGAGAAATTGTGGTTCGAGGCGGCTGAAGGTCACGGCCCGGTCAACGCGCTCGACGCGGCGCTCCGCAAAGCACTCTCCGGTGCATATCCATGTTTGCACGACATGCGGCTGATCGATTACAAGGTCCGCGTCGTCGATTCGGGTGCGGGAACGGCGGCGTCGATCCGCGTGAACATCGAAAGCGGTGACGCCAAAGAAACATGGGGCACCATCGGGGTCAGCGAGAACATCATCGCGGCGAGTTGGCAGGCGCTCACCGACGCCGTCGAATACAAACTGCACAAGGAAACGAATTCATGATGAACGAAGAATCCACGATCCCGACCCGGTTCGAGCACGCCGAAGCGGCCGAAGCAATCGCTCAAAAATGGGACCAGGCGAAGTGCGCGCACGCGGTCGTCAACCCGGATCGCAAACCGTTCACGATCGTGATCCCGCCGCCCAACGTGACCGGCGCGCTGCACCTCGGGCACGGGCTCAACAACACGCTGCAAGACATGGTCATCCGCACCAAACGGATGCAGGGTTTCGAAACGCTGTGGATGCCCGGCACCGACCATGCGGGCATTGCGACGCAAGCCGTCGTGGAACGACGCCTCAAAGAAAGCGAAAACTTGACACGGCATGACCTCGGCCGCGAAGAACTCGTGAAGCGGATTTGGGCGTGGAAGGACCAGTACGAGAAACGCATCCTCGGGCAACTCAAACGCATGGGTTGCAGTTGCGATTGGGATCGTGTTCGCTTCACGCTGGACGATCGGTGCGCGGCCGCGGTCCGCGCGACGTTCTTCGATCTGTTCGGAAAACAATTGGTTTACCGAGGCAAGCGGCTGGTCAATTGGGACACGTTCTTGCAGACGGCGGTGTCCGATGACGAAGTCGAGAACGTGACTCAGCAGGGCCACTTCTGGCACATCTTCTACGACGTGATCGATCCGAAACCGGGTGAACCGGCGCGAGTCGAGATCGCGACGACACGGCCGGAAACATTGCTGGGCGATACCGCCGTCGCTGTTCACCCGGACCCCGCAAGGGCACTCGAGAAAGTCGCGTCGGAATTGGCCGCGAAACTAACGGATGCATCGGAGAAAGAAAAACCGCTCGTTCAAAAACAGATCGACGAATTAACGAAACGTCGCGAGACGATGCTGGGCGATTTGAAAAAACTTTGCGACATGGCGGCCGATGGTCGGATGGTGATGCTGCCGCTGCTGGATCGCCCGATCCCGTTGGTCGCCGACGTTTGGGCCAAACCCGAAATGGGTACCGGCTGCGTCAAGATCACGCCGGCGCACGACCCGAACGATTACGAAGTCGGCAAACGTGTCGGACTGCCGATGCTGAACATTCTCAACCCCGACGGCACGCTCAATGCCGAAGCGGGTAAGTATCAGGGTCTGACGATTCCAAAAGCACGCATCGCCGTGGTCGCCGATTTGGATGAAATCGGTCTGCTCGGTGATATCGAAGATCGCGAGATCGAGTTGCCGCACAGCGACCGCAGCAAGACGCCGATCGAACCGTATTTGGCCGATCAGTGGTTCGTCAAAATGGACACGCTCGCCGAATCGGCGATGCAGTTGGTACGCGACGATTCGGTCAAGATTTTCCCGCAGCGGTTTCGCAAAGGGTACCTCGATTGGCTCGGCGAGAAGCGTGACTGGCCCGTCAGTCGCCAATTGTGGTGGGGACACCAGATTCCGATCTGGTCCAAGACCGGATTGTCACAATCACAAGCCGAAACACTCGTCAAAGAGATGGACGCGATCGTTGGTGATGATAAAGATTCGATCCGTTACCAAGTCGACATTGCAGAGGATGAGACCCGCGGTGTGTTCGTGTGTTTGAAAGGCGAAGGCGACGCGCGCGAATCGGCGATCGAGTCGCTGGGGCTCGAGCGTGACCCGGACGTGCTCGACACATGGTTCTCGTCGGCGCTGTGGCCGCACAGCACGCTCGGTTGGCCCGAGAAAACGCCGGAACTGGATTACTTCTATCCGACCAACACGCTGATCACGTCTCGCGACATCATCACGTTGTGGGTCGCGCGGATGGTGTTGATGAGTTGGAACAATTTGGGTGTGATCCCATTCCGCGAAGTGTTCATTCACCCCAAGATTTTGGATGGACTCGGCGAAACGATGTCCAAGAGCAAGGGCAACGGAGTCGATCCGAACGACATCATCGACAAGTTCGGACCCGACGCGTTGCGGTTCGGATTGGCGTGGCTGGCGACGGACACGCAGGACGTTCGGATGCCGGTCCAATACGAGTGTCCGGCCTGCGAAAAGCTGATCGACCAGACTCGCAAAAATCGTTCGCAGCCGAAACTCGAATGCCCGGCTTGCAAAGCGTCGTTCTCGACGCAGTGGGCGGAAACCGAAGCCGATAAGGCGTTGCCCAAAGGCGCGGTGGTCAGCGAGCGATTCGAGACCGCACGCAACTTCGTCAACAAACTTTGGAACGCCGCCCGATTCGTGCTGATGAACATGGAAGGTTACAAGCCGCAAACGATTGACGTCGATGCGTTGCCGCTGGAAGACCGATGGTTGCTCAGCCGATTGTCGACCGTGACGAAGCAAGTCACCGAAGGCATCGAAACGTACAAGTTCGCCGAAGTGTCGCGAGTGCTTTACGATTTCGCGTGGGACGAGTTCTGCAGTTTCTACGTCGAGATCGCCAAACCACGATTGGCCGACGACGATCAACGCGCGCTAACGCAAGCCGTGATGGCGCATGGGCTCGATACGCTACTGAAACTGCTGCATCCCGTGATGCCGTTCGTGACCGAATCGATTTGGGGATACCTGGGCGAAGTCGCGCCCGAGCGGGGACTCTCGCCCGTGAAAGCAACTCCGTTCGTGATGACGTCGAAGTGGCCCGAATCGATCGCCGGACACTACGACGAATCCATCGAACGGCAATTCGCAGAGTTCCAACAAGTCGTCGGTGCGATTCGCAAAATCCGAGCGAGCCAAAACATCGCACCGCGCGAGACGCTGCCGGTCGCGATCCGGTGCAGCCAGTCGTCGACGGGGCTGCTCGAACCGATGCGAGCTTACTTGGAAGGACTCGCCGGCGCCGAAGTGATCGCGATCGGCACGGACGCGAAGCCGTTCGAGACTGACGGCCCACTGTCGCTGCCATCGATCGACATCGACGTTCATGTCGACTTGGCGAAGTTCATTGATGTCGAAGCGGAGTTGTCACGTTTGGAAAAGCTGCTCGGCAATCTCGTCAAACAGATCACCGGCAAGCAACAAAAACTCAACAACGAAAGCTTCGTGTCGCGAGCGCCCGAAGAAGTGGTACAAGGTGAACGGTCGAGCCTCAGTGATCTCGTCAAGCAACGAGAATCGGTCGAAGGCGACATCAAACGTTTGCGGACCAAGTCGATTTAGAAAATAGTGGAACGATCATCCCAATCGTTTTGCATTCCGACCGACCCGCGTGGTGTAGCTTTCTTTCTGTACTTTCGATTTGTTGATGTTGCCGCGTTTTGATTCGTGAACTTGCGAACGAATGACAAGTTGGGACGTAACGCGAACAGCTCGAAGATTTGGTCGCCGGAGCAAAAGTTTGGCCAGAAACTTGTTTTTCACGCTGACAGATTTCAAGCTCACATTTTGCACCACTTGGATTCCTGCGGGCAAGCCAAAGAGACCGACATCCGCGTTGTTTCACAACCTGGAAGGCGGGTGGCGGAATTAAGCCGGGCATGACGTACGGTGCCACCGACGAGTTCGGTTACAATGTCGTCGAAGATGGCGTCCATGTGCATGATTTTAACGCGACCATCCTGCACCTGATGGGCATCTGGGTCGCATCCTCGCCTAATCTAATCTCTTTCCAATCGGAAAAACCTCATGAGAGTTCTCTCGCTTTGCGTTTGTGGAATCCTGCTACTTGCACCGTCCAGTGTTGTTCATTCGCAGGACGCTGCCGAACCCGTTCGGATGGGAACCGGGTTGATGACGTTTGATACGGTCCCGGGTTGGGGATTGGCGGAGGACGGCAGTTCGGCCATCGGTTCCACGCACGGTTCGGTCGTGATCGATAAGAAGGGAAACATCTACACGAGTGCTTACAAGGGTGTTTTTGTTTTCTCACCGGAAGGGAAGGTTATCCACTCTTTCCTGGATGACGACTTCACGAATCTCCACGACATGGAGATCCGCGATGAAGGTGATGAGACATTCATCTACGGTGCCCGCAATCAGAACGCCGAAGGGATCAAGTTCAACGTCGGCACAGGCGAAATCGTGCTTCGATTGCCGTTCCCCGAAGAGTCTGGTTTGAAACTTCAAAAATTCAATCCGACGGCGATCACGGTCGCGCCCAACGGCGACATCTTTTTGTCGGACGGTTACGCCAGCAACTATGTTTTCAAGTTCGACAAGACCGGTAAATATTTGAAACACTTTGGTTCGTTCGGTGACGACTTGAAGCAATTTCACACCGCGCACGGCATGACGTTGGACACACGCTATCAACCGCCGCGTTTGTTGATCTGTGATCGCAATCATCAACCCAAAGGCCGATTGCTACATTACGACTTGGACGGAAATTTTATCGACGAAGTCGTCACGGGACTGGGGATGCCGACGAGTGTGGCGATCCAAGGCGACTACGTTTCGGTGCCCGACTTGCAGGGTCGTTTGGTGATCTTGAACAAGAACAACGTCATCATGGCGGTGCTAGGTCACAACCCCGATCCGAGCAAAGGCTACAACTTCAACATCCCGCAAGACGAATGGATCGAAGGCGTCTTCAGCGGAACGCACGGATCGTACTGGGACGCCGAAGGCAACCTGTACGTCCAAGACTGGAACGTCTCGGGCCGAATCATGAAGCTGGTTCGCGTCAAATGAAGACGTATCGATGGATGGGTTATTCGCAAGAAGCCTACGGCAATTGTGACGACGAGTCGAAGATGAGTCCGTGCTTGTGTCGAACGATTTCGCCCTTGACCAAATAGATCACGTCTTCGGAAATGCTTTCGGCCAAATCGGCGATGCGTTCGAGGTGTCGGGACGCGCTGAAACAGTGGACGCCGGGCTCGATCTGATCGGGATCGTCCTTCATCATCTCGTGCAACTGATCGATCACGATTCGATTCATCGTGTCGACCAGGTCATCGGCGCGAATCGCTTCGGCCGCTTTCAGGGCATCGCGTTCCACGAACGCGTCCAAAGCAATTTTGACCATTGATGTCGTGACCTTCACCATCTCGGTCATTTCCTCGGGGACGGGAAATAGCGGGAACATATCGAGCGCCTTGGCACGTTCGGCGATGTTGCAGGCCAAATCGGCCATCCGTTCCAGTTCTCCGTTCACCTTGACCACGCAGATCAGCCATCGCATGTCGGTTGCAACCGGCTGATGCAGGGCCAGCAATTTCAAGCACTCTTCCTCGATACGTATGTCGGTGGCATCAACGCCTGAATCACTTTCGATGACACGATCGGCCAAGTCAGTGCGTCGTTCGACGAGCGACCGGATGGCCAGTTGAATCATCTGCTCGACAACGCCGAACTGTCCGATCAGTTCACCACGCAAAAGTTCAAGTTCGCGATCGAGGTGCTTGGTCATATTGAGTGTTAACGAGATGCGAGATGGGAAAGAACGAATGGATTCATCGAGAAAAAAAACTGAAATCAACCGAAGCGACCACGAACGTAGTCTTCGGTTTGCTTGTGCTTCGGCTTCGTGAATAGCCGTTCGGTTTCGCCGAATTCGACCAGCTTGCCCTCGAAGAAGAACGCAGTTTTGTCGCTGCATCGCGACGCTTGCTGCATGTTGTGCGTAACGATCACGATTGTGTATTGGTTGCGAAGTTCGTCCATCAAGTCTTCGATCGCAAGGGTGCTCGAGGGGTCGAGCGCGCTGCAGGGCTCATCCATCAACAACACTTCGGGACCGACGGCGATCGCGCGGGCGATGCACAGCCGTTGCTGCTGGCCTCCGGAAAGTCCGAGTGCCGGTTTCTGCAATCGATCCTTGACTTCCTCCCAGACCGCGGCCTTGCGGAGCGACCATTCGACCAGCTCGTTCAGCTCGCTCTTGTTCAGTCGCATGTGCAGCCGTGGGCCGAAAGCAACATTGTCAAAGATCGATTTGGGAAACGGATTGGGCTTTTGAAAAACGATGCCGACCTTGCGCCGGAGCGAAACCACATCGGTCGCAGGGGACAGGATATCGAGATCGCCCATCGTCAACGTGCCTGTCGCGTGGGCGCCAGGCACGATGTCATTCATCCGATTGATCCAGCGAAGCAGCGTGCTTTTTCCGCAACCGCTCGGGCCGATGAAAGCGGTTACTTTGTTTCGCGGAATTTCGATGCTGAGCGAATGGATGGCTTGGAAGTCCCCGTAATAGGCGCTCAGATTGCCGATCTGGATCAGGGATGTCGACGCCGTAGCCGTTTCGCGAGAATTCGATTCGTTGCCGGTCACGGGTTGAATCGCTCGCGAAATCGAGGCATCGGAGATGGTGGGTTCGACGGACATGATGGCGCGGGGAAAGCGGCGACCTAGAAGCGGTGATCGAACAGGGATGCTAAGGCGATTGGACCTTCTGGCGGACGTAGATTGCCACTGAGTTTAGTGCTAACAGGACGACAAGCAACACGATGATGGCGGCGGCGGCCAATTGTTGGTAAACGTCTTGCGGACGACCGGCCCAATTGAAAATCAACACAGGCATCGTCACGACCGAATCCATCAGATTTTCTGGACCCGTATTCTTAGCGACTGCAGCGCCGAGCACAACCAAAACGGGTGCCGCTTCGCCGATGGCCCGGCCCATGGCTAGAATCGCGCCGGTCATGATGCCTGGCAGCGCCGCCGGTAAGCTGACATCTCGCGTCGTTTGCCACTGGGTCGCACCCAATCCGAGCGATGCTTCCCGGAGCGACGGCGAGACCGATCGCAGGGCTTCCTGGGACGCAATGATGATGACCGGCAGAATCACCAGCGACAAAGTCAGACCGGCTGCCAAAAAACTCTTCCCGAACGGCAGCCGAAAATAGTACCAAGCATGTTTGGAGTACGAGCCGCCGACGGCGCCGGCTTTGATCGTCCGCATTCGGGCTTCTCGCGTGTCCGGCTTTGGCCCGGACTTGCGATCCCAGGTCTGGATCATGAACGAGTTGCCATCGGCGTCGATTCCTTCGACCGGCCCATCGATCTTGATCGTCGTTTGGTTGACAACGGTTTGGGGGACCAAAATCGTTTGTCCGGGCTCCAGCGACAACAATTGGTAGTAATGTTCAACTCCGAACAATTCCCAACCGCTCGGTTTATTGACCTGAATCGTGCCGAACACACCAAACATGTGAACAAAGACGCTCAGGCCCAGCAAACCGAAAACGATCGAGGGAACCCCGGCCAAGTTTGCAATGTTCAGTTGAATGAAGCTGTGGAGCAACCGAAGGACTTTCGATTTCGGTTTGAATTCTTCCAGGAAGATCGCCGTTCCGATTCCAAGCGGCAGCGCCGCAGTCGCGCAGCAGACACAAACAAACAAAGATCCGATCACGGCGGGCCTCATTCCCGATTGTTCCGGTTCGAGTTCGCTGTGGGAATGTTGGATCAGATCCGATGACAGACGGCTGTGTCCTTGAACGCCGATTGATACCAACAGGACGGCTAAGACGACGACGCTGACCGAAGCGATGGCAACGCACAACCAATAGAACGCGCGGCTGAATCGTTTTCGCTTGCGAGCGTTCGCGGCGGCGGCGGCCGGGTCCTGCGCAGTCATCGCCTTCGGCAAAGGGATCGTCGCTTGGCTCATTGATAAGACTCCTGATAACGGCGACGAATCATTTGGCCCAACAGCGTCATACCGAACGTGATCGTGAAAAGTGTGATCGCGACGGCGTAGAGGCTGAAGTACTGGACGGTGCCATATTCATTCTCGCTCTTTATCATCTCGACGATGAACCCTGTCATCGTTTGCGACTGTTGTCGCGGATCCAGCGTCGCGGTCGCTCGCGTGCCGGCGGCCAACGCGACAACCATCGTTTCGCCGATCGCTCGGCTGAACGCCAACAAGAATGCCGAGACGATTCCCGAGAGCGCGGCGGGCACGACAACTTTCACCGACGTTTCGAACGGAGTGCAACCCAAACCATAGGCGCCTTCGCGAAGCGCCGACGGCACGGCACGCATTGCGTCTTCGGAAAGGCTGCAGACCATCGGCAGGCACAGGATTCCGACGGCGATTCCAGCACTGGTTGCATTGAAGGTGTCAAACGCGCCGGCGGTCAACCATTGAAGCGACGGGCTGATGACTAGGATCGCAAAGTAACCCAGCACGACCGTGGGGATGCCGGCGATGATTTCCAGTGTCGGCTTGAGGACGCTGCGAATTCGTGGACTGGCAAATTCCGACAAATAGATCGCCGTGATCAAACCGAGCGGTAGCGCGATCACCATCGCAATGACGGTGACGCGAAGCGTGCCGCTGAGCAGTGGCCAGATACCGAACTTGGCGTCCTTCAGATCCTTGCTCTGCAGCGCCGTCCATTCGCTGCCCGTTAAGAACTCGCGGGGCGAAACGAATTCGCTGCTGAAGAAGTTCCAGCTTTGGGTGATCAGCATCACCATGATGCCCGCGGTGATCAACACCGTCGTCAATCCACACGCCGCAAGGAACACGACAACGCAACGCTCGCGAAATTCGCCAGCGGAAGTGGATCGGAATTCACGTTTCTGCAGCGCTCGAGGCAACCCGAGCGGCTGTGTTGGCGGCATCGTTTACTTCGATTGTAAGTTTTCGGAAGTGAATAGGTCGGCAAATGCGCCGCTTCGTTGATTGCCCTCCGCATCGACGAAGTGAGTTCCGGTTGTCATGTTGTCGAAGTTTTCGATCGTTCGCGCGAACAGATCATCGGGCAGTTGAACGTAATCGACTTTTCCGTCGGCGCATAACGACGAAACATTCTCGAGGTAGTATTCCACGAATGTTTGCACTTCGGCCCGCTTGAGCGATTCAGTGTTGATGTAAATGAATAGCGGTCGACTGAACGGAGCGTACTTACCCGATGCAATGTTCTCGGTGGTGGGCAAGAAGGGTTCGCCGACTTCGGGATTGATGATCGGGACGGCCTTCAAGATCTTGGCGTTTTGGGTGTAGTAGGCGACACCGAAGAAGCCGATCGAGTACTTGTTTCCGGCGACTCCTTGAACCAACACGTTGTCGTCTTCATTCAAACTCATGTCGCCCCGCATCGCACCCTTGCCCGCCGTCACTTCGCGGAAGTAGTCATAGGTGCCTGACCCGGTTCCGGGCGAAAAAATTTTGATCTCTTGGTTGGGCCAACTCGCGTCGACGTCCTTCCAAGTCTTTGCTGGATTGTCGGCGGCGAAGATCTTTTTGAGCTGGTCCACGCTGAACGTTTTGACCCAATCGTTCTCGGGGTTGATGGCGATGGTTAGACCGTCATAGGCGATCGGCAATTCGAGGAATTCAAAGCCGGCAGCGTTCACTTTTTCCAGTTCGCCAGGTTGGATCGGGCGAGATGCGTCAGAAATATCGGTCGCCTTCGCGTAGAACTCTTTGAAGCCCGTTCCGGTGCCCTCGCCGCCGACGGTCACGGTCACGCCGGGGTGGATTTTGATGAAAGCTTCGCGAATTGCATCGCTGATGGGTTGCACCGTGCTGCTGCCGTCGATTTTGATGGCGCCTACCAAAGTCGATGCGGGGGAACTGGCATCACCGTCTTCGACTGCTTTAACGGCCGGCTTCGGCTTCGAGTCACAACCGATCAATAGGGCGAGCGAGACCAATCCGCAAAAGACGATGGTGGGAGCTTGAAACTTCATCGGATGGACTTCCGTGAGGAGGGATCATGTGTCAGGAAAAGTGTTCACAGCAAATTGTAAACCTGATCGTTGATTACTGACACCTGACACCTGACACCTGACACCTTTCTCTATTTGGCGGTTTCGGTGAAGCGGGCTTCGCGGACGACGGTGACTTTGATTTCGCCGGGGTACGTCAATTCGTTCTCGAAGGCGCGGGCGATGTCGCGGCAAATGATGGCTGCCTGTTCGTCGCTGGTGCGATCGCTGGCCACGATCACCCGCAATTCGCGGCCCGCGCTGATGGCGAACGCTTGTCGCACGCCGTCAAAGCGGTTCGCGATCGATTCGAGTTCTTCCATTCGTTTGACGTAGCGTTCGAGCGATTCTCGCCGCGCGCCGGGGCGACTGGCACTGCACGCGTCGCCGGTTGCAACCAGCATTGTGTAAGGATGCTCGGTAACGATTTCGTCGTGATGGCCGAGCGCCGCGTGGACCACTTCGGGGCCCTCGTTGTGCCGTCGCAGCAGGTCGGCGCCGATCTTGGGGTGACCGCCTTCGAGTTCGTGATCGGCCGCCTTACCGATGTCGTGCAGCAATCCACATCGCCGAGCCAAATCGCCGTCCATGCCGATCATCTCGGCGATCAGTCCCGAAATGAACGCGACCTCGACGCTGTGTCGCAGCACGTTTTGGCTGTACGAAGTGCGAAAGTGCAATCGCCCGAGCATTCGAATGATCTTGTCGTGCAAACCGGGCACGTTGACTTCATCGGCCGCTTCGCGACCTTTCTGCATGATGAAGGCTTCGATCTTCGCGGTCGTTTCCTCGACGACTTCTTCGATCTTCGATGGATGAATTCGTCCGTCGGCGATCAGCGCGCCCAAGGACTGTCGGGCGATCTCGCGGCGGACGGGATCGAAGCCGCTGACGATCACGACGCCCGGCGTATCGTCGATGATCACGTCGACTCCCGTCGCTTTCTCGAATGCGCGGATATTGCGTCCTTCGCGTCCGATGATCCTGCCCTTCATGTCATCGGTGGGCACGTCCACGGTGCTGGTGGTGGATTCGGCGGTATGCGCCGAAGCGTAACGCTGGATCGCGGTCAGCAAGATTTCGCGAGCCTGGGCGTTGACGACATCGTTCAGCGTTTTCTTGTGACGCAACAGCATCGAACCTCGCTCGTGCTGGAGATCTTGTTCGAGCGACGCCATCAATTTCTCGGTCGCTTCGGTTTTCGACAGACCGCTGGCCGTTTCCAATATCGCTTGTTGTTCTTTGAGCGTGCGTTCGAGTTGGGCACGCTGATCCGAAATGCCTTTCATCTGAGCGGCCAACCGGGTTTGGCTGCTCTCGAGTCCGCGTTGTTGTTTGCGAAGCGAATCTTCTTGCTGCTGCAATTGCTCGTCGCGTCGATCGAGTTTTTGTTCGCGGGCGAGTTGTGATTTGCGTGATGCCGCGAGCTCGTCATCGGCCGAAGACTTGAGTTCGAGCGCGGATTCTTTCGCGGCCAGCAATAGCTCCGCACGCTGGGTCTCGGCGCGTCCGCGCGCGTCGACCAGCAGCTTCTCGGCTTCTTCGTTCGCTTTGGCGATGCGTTTCTTATCGGCGGCTTTGAATAGGCCGAACGTGATACCCGATCCGACGATCAATGAGATCAGGCAATAAAGAATGATGTTGGCTGTCATGGGTGCGTCCTCGAATTCGAGAACTCGAAAACCGCCCGTTGCGGTGCTTCGCTGAGACACGGAGGAACGGCACACCGATCGACACTGACAAACCGGAATCCGGAAACGTCCGACCATGTCCGACCGAACGATTCGACAAAAACTGAATCACGACGACGTGGTGAAACAAGCTGATGATCGAAACAACGAGTGACCACATAGGACAGGACTCAGCGGATTCGCGTTAAAAACAAAACGTTTAGCGAGCGGTTTGATGAGCGGGAAAAGCGGCCAGCGACGATCGAAATCGCCTCTGTCAATCGTGCCACAAGCGAACAACGGGAGGTTCTGTTGTCCGGTGGGGGTGTTAATCTTGAATGCGCAAACTTTGTTTTCGGACCGACGTCGATGGGACGCGACCCGACAACTTTCTAGGTTACCATCGCGGGAGACCCGGCGAAACAGCGGGCCAAACATTAAGTGTCCGATCCTGACAGCCAGCCGATTCTCCATTTCGACAGCGCGCTGTCCGCCGCTTGGCCGTGCGATCGCTGGCGCGACGTGGGCGTGGTCGTCGGCGTCAGCGGTGGTGCCGACAGTGTCGCGTTGCTGTGCGGCTTGGTCCGAATTGCTGAGGCGCACCCTTCGTCGGCGGGATTCTTGGTCGCCGCACATTACAATCACGGACTCCGCGGCGAAGCTTCCGATGGTGACCAGAAGTTCGTGACCGAGTTGGCCGATCGGCTGGGAATCCGATTCGTCACGGAGCGGGCCGGGCAGCTTAAGACCGATGAAGATTCACTGAGGAACGCGCGGCGAGATTTTCTGGTTCGTACGGCCAAACTCGAAGGGTGCCGATACATCGCGCTGGCCCATTCGGCCGATGATAATGTGGAAACGGTGTTGCACAACCTGATGCGGGGAACCGGGCCGGCTGGTTTGGCGGGGATCAGCCCGCATCGCGACATCGGTGAGGATTGGGTGCTGGTGCGACCGCTGATCGGAATCGACCGAGCGACCATTCGCAGCAGTCTGCGGGCGACCGGCCAAACTTGGCGCGAGGACGAATCGAACTCGAACACCGACTACCAGCGAAACTGGATTCGGGCTGAACTGATCCCGCTGATGCAGACTCGCTATCCATCGGTGACCGCCGCGATCGGTCGGGCTGCCGAGGGACAGCGGGACTGGCGCGAGTTGATCGAGCGGGCGGCGGAAAGTTGGTTGTATCATCATTTGGTCGCCGGTTCCGCGGTCGCGATTCGGGTCGATCCAATCACCGACCGATCCGTTGTCATCGCGGGACTTCAGGCACTCTGGGACCGCAGCGGTTGGCCGCGACGCGAGATGACGAAGTCGCATTGGCAGCGGGTCGCGGCCACGATCGGCGGGGACGCCGACGAGCGCTATTCGATGCCCGGCAAAATCGATGTCTGCTCGCGAGACGGTTGTGTTCGGTTCACCGTTTGCTCTGATTAGCCGCTTGGGCAACAATCTGCCAACCTAGCCGAGCCCGTTTCGACTCAGCGAACCCGCGTTCCCCCATTCCCAACTTTTCACGTGGCCGAAGATCTTTACCAAACGCTCGGAGTTTCTCGCACAGCGACAAAGGACGAGATCAAAAAGGCCCATCGAAAGCTGGCGAACAAGTACCACCCGGACAAAAACCCGGATGACAAAAAAGCTCACGAGACGTTCAAGCGGGTTCAAGAAGCCTACGACGTTTTGAGCGACGAAGAGAAACGCGCCGCCTATGACCGATACGGCAGCGACTTCGAGAAGATTCGCAACACGGGATACCGGCCGGGTAGCGGTTCCGGCGGTGGATTCGATGGACTGGACCTTGACCAGATTTTCGGCGGCGCCCGAGGCGGCGGAGGTGCTCAATTCGAGGGCTTTTCGGACTTTTTCGAGCAGTTGATGGGCGGCGGAGCGGGCGGGTCTGGCGGACCTCGCGGGCGACGAACACGCGGGGGCCAAGTTGCACCGCCACAACCTGGCGCGAATGTTCGTCATCAAATGGAGATCCCGTTCGAGACCGCGGTTCGTGGCGGCAAGACGGAGTTTTATCTGCAAACGGGTGAAGCCAAGGAAAAGATCGCCGTCACGATCCCGCCAGGCGTCGAGACGGGGTCCAAAATTCGGCTCCGTGATCGCGGTCAGCACTCACCCAACGGCGGTCCTCGCGGCGACTTGATTCTAATCATCGAAGTGATGGAGCATCCGCACTTCAAACGCATCGGCAACAACCTCGAAGTATCGCTGCCGTTGACCGTTTCCGAAGCCCTGTTGGGTGCGAAGGTGGACGTGCCCACGCCCGATAAGACGGTGACCATGTCGATCCCGCCGGGCAGCAGCAGCGGCAGCCGCTTGAGGCTCAAGGGTCAGGGCGTCGCGCCGTCCAGCGGGCCGGCAGGCGATTTGTTCGTCGTGCTGCAGATCCAAGTGCCAAAGTCGATCGATGACGAGTCGAAACGGCTGATCGAGCAATTCACCGAACGAAACCCGATGAACCCTCGCCAGAATATTGCGTTCTAAAATTGATGCGATATCTGTTCGGCAAACATCAACGTGTCGCCAAACCAGCCACGTTCATGCTCGCGCTCAAGCGGGGATCATGCGCCGCAGACGGCGTGTTGGTGCTGTTCGCGATTCGCACGCAGAGTGACCATCCCGCCCGACTCGGTGTCACGATTCCCAAAAAGACGGGAAACGCGGTCGTCCGAAATCGCTGGAAACGGTTGATTCGCGAATCGTTTCGGCTGCAACAACATCAGCTTCCGGCCGGTCACGATTTCGTGGTTCGACCGAAGAAGGATGCTAAGCCGACGTGGCCCGAGATCAAGAAGTCGATCCCCAAATTAGCCTTGAAAGCAGTCAAGAAATTGGGCGACCAAAGTAGCTCCGTCACGCCGTGACGGAGTCGTGTGGCTGACCCAGTGGCCCCCGCGAGGCCCTCGCGGTATTGACCCTGCCACGGCGTGGCAGGGCTACTTTACTAGGCGACCATCTTTGCGCTGCCGGCGTAAAAATTCGCGACCGTATCAACGACTCGGCGCTGTTCACTCTCGGTCATGCTCGGGAAGATCGGTAGGTTCAATACTTCGGCGCAAGCCTTGGTCGTTTCGACGAGACCGTCCGCTGAGAAGTGACGGTCGCGGTAACATTCCTGAGAGTGAACAGGCACTGGATAGTAGATCTCGCTGCCAACATTTCGTTCGGACAAGTGGGCGCGGAGCGCGTCGCGGCGTCCGCCGGGGATACGCAGCGCGTATTGGTTCCAAACATGGAATGCGTTGGGGTCGCGATAGGGCAGAATCATACGGTCGTCGCTGACCAGACCCGCTTCACTGAACCAGCGATTGTAGCGAGACGCGATTGCTTGTCGGGACTCAACCGCGGCTGGCAAATGTCGCAGCTTCACTCGCAACACGGCGGCTTGAAACGTGTCCAAGCGGCTATTGATGCCAACGACTTTGTGATAATAACGCGGTCGCATGCCGTGACCGGCGAACAGTCGCAAGCGATCGGCCGTGGCCGGATCGAGCGATGTCAACATGCCGCCGTCACCCATGCCGCCGAGATTCTTGGTCGGATAGAAACTGAAGCAACCGATCAAGCCCCAACTGCCAGCCGGGCGAGAATGGTAGGCGGCGCCGATTGCCTGGGCAGCGTCTTCGATGACGATGAGGTCATGATCGCAAGCGATTTGACAAATGCGATCGATTTCGGCGCACTGACCGAACAAGTGAACCGGAATGATCGCTTTGGTTCGCGGCGTGATCGCCGCTTCGATCTTCTCCGCGTCTATGTTGTAGGTGTCCGGTCGGATGTCGACGAAGACGGGCGTCGCGCCGAGTCGTGTGATGCAGCTTACCGAAGCAAAGAACGTGAAGCTCGGCACAATCACTTCGTCGCCGGGGCCGATGTTGAGCGCCATCAAGGCCAGCAGCAACGCGTCGCTACCCGATGCGCATCCGATAGCATTATCGACTTGGCTGTACGCGGCCACTTCGTTTTCGAGTTCGACGACATCGGGTCCAAACAGGAACTTGCCGCTGTCGACGATAGCGGTCAATGCTTCGATGAATTCATCGCGATACGGTCGATTGTCGCGATTGACATCCAGCAACGGGACGTTGTCGGTTGGATTGGCCATGGGCGCGAGCCTTCCTTGGCTGAGCGGGTTATTCTGGAACAGGTTTTTCGGCCTGTTTTGGGTGCCCGTAGGAGTAGTCCGAGGCCGTCGCGCCAGTCAAGATCACTCGTCCGACGAAGCGATATGGCGATCGATTTCTTTCAAGCCCAGCCAGGTGATCGCTTGTCCCCGAGTCGTGATTTTTCCATCAAGTTGAGCGTCGCGGATTGCTTGCAACATCGACCGATACTGTGGACCCGATGGTACGCCGAAACCCCGCAGGTCGTCGCCGGTTAAGAGGGCCGGTGGATCCAGTTGCTCACGCGGCAGCGACATCGCTTGCACGGCGCGTTCGATACCCAACTCGCTGACGCCTTCGGATTTCACCATCGCCCGAGCCACGCCAACGATCCGCGGCGCATCGCGATCGATCAAGACCGGTTGCACGACCGACCACGGAAGCTGATGGCAGCCCGTGATAGCCGCGGCATGCTCAATCGCCGCGGATGTCTGCCGAACTTCTTCGTTGGACAACTTCCAACGTCCCGCGATCGCTCGCAAAGCTGGCTCTGGGTGTTCGGTATTGATCAGAATGCAAGCGAGAGCCGTCGAGAATTCATGAGGATCTAAATGCTCAAGCAGGTTTTCAAGACGCGACAAATCAAGGCCGCTGATCTCGGGGAAAACCGCCGACTCCAATCTGCAATCGATCAAATGACGAAGGCCGGCAACGACGGCTTGTGAGCCCAGTACTCGTCGCATTTCGGCGCCGATACGTTCGCCACTGACAATTGCGATGTGATCGGCATGTGTTCGAATGGCGTCGCGCGTTGGCGGATCAATGCGGAACCCCAGCGTGGTTGCGAAACGAACTGCCCGGAGCATCCGCAAGCGATCTTCGCCGAATCGCAATTCGGGATCGCCGATCGTTCTTAGCAGTCCCGCATGTAAATCGAGTTGGCCGCCGACATAATCGATCACTTCATCCGCAATCGGGTCAAAGAACAAACCATTGATCGTGAAGTCGCGCCGCAGTGCGTCTTGTTCCGCATTGCCGTACGCGACCGAATCGGGACGACGCCCGTCGGTGTAGGTACCGTCGCTGCGAAAAGGTCGCGACTTCGGTAGGCTGCACGGTTTGGTCCGAAGTTCGATTTTGTCGCTCGGGCAAGACCCCGATCACACCGAAGGAAGCGCCAAACGCCAGTGTTAATTTTTTGCCGAACAGTTGGCGTACCGAATCCGGCGTCGCGTCGGTGGCAACGTCGTAATCTTTGGGTTGTTTGCCCAACAGTGCATCGCGGACACATCCGCCGGCGAGCAACGCGACGAAACCGGCATCGCGCAGTCGCCCGATGATTCGGATCGCCTCGGCGGACGAATCGCCGTGAAGAAATTGAGTCTCGGCGCGGGCGATCGGATTGACTTTCACAGGGGGTGTCGGTGCTGATGTGCATTCCAGTGAGATTGTCGCCGTTACTCGCTTCGACTAAAAGCACACGCATGAGCAGCGATCCTCTGAATTTACTGCCGGTCGACAACTTCGGTCGAAAACGCGGCGTCGTCGGCGTGATTTTTCGCGAGCAACGGTTGTTGATCATTCGTCGTTCGATGACCGTCACGGCACCTGGAAAACTATGTCTGCCGGGCGGCACGATCGAAGAAGGTGAGTCAGAATCGGAAACGCTGGTTCGCGAAATGCAGGAAGAATTGGCGATCGACGTCGAGCCGGTGCGACTGTGTTGGCGTAGCGTCACGCCGTGGGGCACGACTCTGGCGTGGTGGCTGGCCAGACTCGATCACCAGATAACACCGGTGCCGTTTCCCGACGAAGTTTCGGAATACTTTTGGATGACGACCGCGGAACTGCGAACGACCAAGGGCGTTCTTCCGAGTCTGCCCGCCTTCGTCGCAGCCTGGGAGCGTGGAGAAATCGATCTGACGCATTGATGCGGGTCCGACGCTCCGCGGCGGACACTACGAGAAATCCCCGCGAGCGGAGTCGCGGGGCCACAGTTGCCCGCAAAGGAAGTCACGGTGCCACACGGCTACAAATGCTCCGGCGAGCGTTCGCGGCCGGGTACTCCTGTACCCGGCCCGTGAGGTCTCGAACGACTCGGTGAGCCGACCGAAATCGGTTCATCGTGTCGACGATCGTCAGCCCGTGGCCGCAAGCTGACCCCGTCAACCTCACGCAAGGCGAACTCGCGGAGACGTTTCGTCATGACGCAGCAGCATAGGACTCCCCACCGGGGAGACTGCAACGTCCTGACGCAAGTTGAGTGCATGAAACAAGTTGCACTCAAATTTCCGTTGTTTTCACAAACCGTCACGGGCGGCAATTTCTCGCCGTTTCGTTCATGTCGGTAGCGTTAGATTACGCCTCTGCCGGGGCCGGTCAACTCCAGAATTTTGCTTTTGTTACCCCGCCCCCTTCTCCATCGATACTAAAGCGTTATTGCACCCCGAGTTACATTCCTTTTCAGTTTTTTTTCTGACGCCGTTTCACCAAGACACGAGGGCCGGGCACGATAGCAATAGGGTGGTCCTGTCGGGGGGTGTTCGCTTTTGGCGGATGCGATCGCTTGAACTCGTCCGGTGGAACCGGACCTACGTGAAATCGTCCGGTGGAACCGGACCTACGTGAACTACGTGAACTCGTCCGGTGGAACCGGACCTACGCTTGCGATATCGTGTTGCGTCTCATTCTTGTTCGTCATCTCACCTGAGCGGTCGCACGCCGATGTCATCGACTTCTTCACATGATTCGTCGGATCTCCCCGCCTATTTGGCCGTCGATTTGGGCGCTAGCAGTGGCCGAGTCATCGCGGCCGTGATGGTCGATGGCCGACTTGATTTGCGATCTGTTCATCGATTTCTCAATGAGCCCGTCCGGGTTCACAATTCGTTGCAATGGGACGTGTTGGGGTTGTGGCGAGAAATCCAGACGGGCCTGCGAATGGCGGCCAATCAATACTCCAACATCCAGTCCGTCGGCGTGGATACTTGGGGCGTCGACTATGTCTTGATCGACTCACACGGCCAATCCGCCGGCGACTGTTTCAATCATCGCGACCGCCGAACGCGCGGAATGATGACACGAGCATTTGAGATCGTGCCGCGAAAGGAGATCTTTGAAGCAACCGGTTTGCAGTTCATGGAGATTAGCACGCTGTATCAACTGGTCGCGGCCAAGTTGGCGGGCGACGCATCGCTCGAGGTTGCCGATCAGTTTCTGATGATCGGCGATTACTTTCATTGGTTGCTCTCGGGTGTCCCCAGCAATGAAGTCACGAATGTTTCGACGACGCAGCTCTACGATCCCCGGCAAGGCAAGTGGAGCCAAATGCTGATCGAGCGATTCGGTCTTCCGGCGAAATTGTTTGGTCGTTTGACACTCCCAGGCACGAACTTAGGGCCCGTTCAAGAGTCGGTCGCGACGATCACCGGATTGCATGATGTTCCCGTGATCGTGCCCGCCACTCATGACACGGCATCGGCAGTGTTGGCGGTTCCGGCAAACGATTTCGCCCCGGCCAAGCCGACATGGTGTTACATCAGCAGCGGTACGTGGTCGTTGATCGGATGCGAATTGCCCAAGCCGATGATAACCCCCGATTGCGCTCGACTGAATTTCACGAATGAGACCGGAGTTGGTGGCAGCACTCGATTGCTCAAGAACATCGGCGGCATGTGGATCTTCCAACAGATCCGTCAATCGATGATCCGTCGCGGCAAGGAAATTTCTTGGGAAGAGATGGTCAAGGCAGCCGAAGCGGCGCCGCCATTCACATTATTGATTGATCCTGACGCGGCCGACTTCGTCGCGCCTGCCGATATGATCAATGCGATCGTCGAGTATGCCAAGCGAACAGGGCAACCTGCACCGGAGAGCGACGGTGTGTTGTACCGCGGGGCGCTCGAGGGACTCGCGCTTCGTTACCGAGCCTGCCAATGGATGCTCGAAACGATGGTCGGCCACGCGATCGACACCATTCACATCGTCGGCGGTGGCTCCGTCAATGCACTGCTGTGCCAGATGACGGCCGATGCGTGCGACCGAACCGTGATCGCGGGCCCCGTCGAAGCGACCGCGATCGGCAACGTGCTGATGCAAATGGTGGGACTTGGCAAACTGAAATCATTCGACGAAGCGAGGGCGTTGGTCCGTGCCAGTTTCGATCCGACAACCTACGTTCCGCAAAATGCAGCGGCATGGCGTGAACCAGCCGAACGTTTCGCTGCATTGTGAATCACACTCCTTCCATCCCTTAGACCGATACATGACGACCGATCCGCTCGCCGACGTTAAGAACGAAATTCGCAAAGCCGCCCACGCAGCTCGCAAGGATCAGCCCGAAAAGGAAGGCGTCAGCAAGCGAATCACCGCTCGCGTGATGTCGATGCCCGAGTACAAGTCGGCGGGATGTGTGATGTGGTATGTCGATGTTCGCGACGAAGTGCGCACGCGACACGCGTTGCCCGATGCGCTGGCGAGCGGCAAGAAGATCGTGATTCCCTACTGCGTCGATGGTGAGTTGGAACTGTTCTGGCTGGAGTCGATGGATGAACTCGAAACCGGCATGTACAAAATTCTTGAACCTCGCGAGGACTTGCGAAACGTCGCGAGCAAACGCATCGAGGTGACCGATTTGGACCTGATCTTGGTCCCCGGCGTGGCCTTCGATGCGATGGGAGGACGCACCGGACACGGCAAAGGTTATTACGACAAACTGCTCGAAAACGCGCGAGCCCAAACGCCGTTGGTGGCGCTGGCTTTCGAGTGCCAGATGTTCGACAAGATTCCGATGCACGACCATGACATTTATATGGACAAGGTCGTCACCGAAGAAAAAGTCTACGACGGCAAGGGACGCCAACAGTCATGACGATCGACTTAAAAGAGCTTGTCGAAGACACTTACGCCGAAGGCTTTCGCAGCATCTACGGCGAAGTTCTGGTCACGGCCCGCGACGATCGTTGGTTGCGGCACTGCGTCAACGCGGTGACCGGCCATGCGTCCAGCACGATCCTGTGTGACTGCGAAGCCGGTGTGTCGCGTTGGGTCGGCGGTGAAGAAACACCCGATGGTCGCGTGGGTGCGGTCGTTCAATTTCACGTACCCCGGTTCGTCAAGAATCGCGAGAAGCATCTCGAGAAGGTGATGTTGGCGCGACTCAGTCAAAATGTTTTGACGTGTCCGACGACGCGGCTGTTCAATCAGCTCGACACCGAAAACTATTTCAAACTCGGCCGCAAGATCGCCCTGTTCGGCGATCGACATCAGTTTCGTGACACGCGATTCGACGAGCCCGGTTGGGTGATTCCGACGCTCGGCGGTGAATTCTTTTTGTCGCGGCGGTTCGGTTTTCGCGACGGCGTGATGGGCGGCAATCTGTGGTTCTTCGGTCCCGACGAAGCGACCGCGCTCGACGCCGCTGAAGCCGCCGCGATTGCTGCCGAGGCAACGCCAGATGCGATCACGACATTTCCCGGCGGTGTTGCCGCGAGCGGTTCCAAGGCGGGTAGCAGCTACGATTTTCTGATCGCGGCAACGTACGCTGAATTCTGTCCGACGCTCAAAGAGAAGCTCGGTGAAAAATCCAAAGTTCCTGACGGAGTCAACTGCATCATGGAGATCATCGTCAACGGACGAGACTTGGAAGCATTGCAAGATGCCACGCGTAACGCTATTCGGGCTGCGGCGAAAACACCGGGTCTGATCAAGATCAGCGCCGGAAACTACGACGGCAGACTGGGGAAAACATTCGTGCATCTGCACGAGCTGATCACTTAAGGGGCATTCACTGTGGCCCCGCGACTCCGTTCGCGGATAATAATTCGCGGCGAACAAACAGTGAAGCAAAGTAATCCGCGAGAACGGAGTCGCGGGGCTACGGTTGCGGAGTGAGACATCAATCGTCGCCTGGCCCGTCGTCTTCGCGATGACGTTTGTGCAAATACAGCTTGATGGGCACTTCGCCGAACGAAAGGTGATCCCGCAGAATGCCGATCACGTATCGTTGGTAATCGTTGCCGAACGACTTTGGATCGTTCACCACCAACACGATCGTGGGTGGTTCGGTTGCGACTTGCGTCGCGTAATAAATCTTGGGGCGTCGACCTTGGTGCAACGGCGGGTTGTGAGCATCGACGGCTGCCCGGATGACTCGGTTGAGCGTCCCCGTCGAGACGCGTTCGCTAGCTTGCTTGAACAACATCTGAGCATGGTTGAGCAACGTCTTGACGTTCTTGCCCGTTTGACCGGTGATGAACGCGATCGGCGCGTACGCCAACGTCGGAAACTGACCTCGTAAGTACCGTACCCAACGATCGGTCGGCACCGTCCCGTGCAGCTTGTCCCATTTGTTGATGACAAAGATGCACGGTTTGTAGTTTTCCATCACGTAACCGAGCAACTGCTTATCGACTTTGCTGACTGTTTCGGAAGCATCGAAGAACATCAACACCACGTCGGCGCGGCGCACGCTTCGCTGCGCCCGGTGCATCCCGTAGTACTCCAGATCGGTTCGCTGGCTCTTGCGTTTGCGTAAACCCGGCGTGTCGATGGCCATGAATGTTTGCCCGTCCATCTCGAACCGCACGTCGACGCTGTCTCGCGTTGTGCCGGGGATCTCGCTGACGATCATCCGATCGGCTGCCGCCAACGTGTTGACGAACGTACTCTTGCCGACGTTGCGACGACCAACGATTGTCACCTTCATTTGCGTTTCGGCCTGAATTTCGTCGTTCGGTTGTGGCAAGCGATCGACGATCAGATCGAGCAAGTCTTCGCGGTTGCGATTCTGAGTCGTGCTGACTTGGATCATGTGCCCACGCCCGAGCTTATGAAACTCCTCGGCGTGAATGTCCTGATGCGGTTGGTCCGCTTTGTTGCAAACCAAAATCACCGGTCGTTCAATTCCCCGCAGTCGTTCTGCGACGTTCTCGTCCAGCGGCATCAGCCCACTTTGGATGTCGACGACAATCATGATGACATCGGCTGAATTGATCGCCAGTTCGATTTGGCGGCTGACGTCGGCGGTCAAATCGTCATCATCAACGAATCCGATCCCGCCGGTGTCGACCAACTCAAAGAAACGATCGTTGTGTTCGATCAGCGTCATCATGCGATCGCGAGTCACGCCGGCATGATCGTCGACGATGGCCAGGCGGCGGCGGGCCAGCCAATTGAAGAGGCTGCTTTTGCCGACATTGGGACGACCGACGATGGCGACTTGGGGAACTGGCATGAAAACGTGGCAAACGGGATGAAATTGGTGAGTTTGGGACACATCAGCGTATGCCGGGCCCACCGTTTCAGACAGGCCCGGTAACCCGTTACACTTCGGCCATGCCCGAGACTGACCCATCATCGCCGCTGCCGAACCCCCACGACCTGATCGCCCAAGCAGCGGCAATCGCGGCCCATTTGCAGAGGTCAGGCGTCAGTTTTCTGCCGCAACCCAACGCCGATTCCGTCGAAGCCCTGACATCACGATTTGCCGCTCTCGCGGCCGTCGAAAGCCCGTCCTTGCCAGCTCCTGCACCAGATCGTCCCGAACCGGCCGTTGCACATGCGGCCCCCCTACGCCGTCTCGATCCGGTCCCACCGGCGCTGATGGCTGATCTGGAAGCCGGCGCCGGCAACTATCCAGGCGACCCGCTGCCGATTGCTGAACGGGAATCACGGTTAGAAATCCTGGCTGTGGAAGTCGCGTCGTGTACTCGCTGCGAAATCTTGGCGACTTGTCGCAACAAAACGGTGTTCGGCGAAGGAAACGCAGAACCGCGATTCGTGTTCTTCGGTGAAGGACCGGGCGCAGATGAGGATCAAAGTGGTCGACCGTTCGTCGGCAAAGCGGGTCAATTGCTGACGAAAATGATCGAAGCATGCAAATTCCGACGCGAAGATGCCTACATTCTCAATACAGTCAAATGTCGGCCTCCGGGCAATCGCAACCCCGAACCGGACGAGCTCACCAACTGTCGAACGTACTACGAACAACAATTGAGTTTGCTGAGGCCTGAATACATTGTTTGCTTGGGTGCGATCAGCGGACAAGAGTTGCTCAAGTCGAAATTGTCGGTCGGTCGACTACGTGGGCAACTGCATCGTTATTTAGGCAGCAAAGTATTGGTGACCTATCACCCGGCGTATTTGCTCCGGAATCCCGCCGCAAAACGGGCCGCCTGGGAAGATCTGCAATTAATGCTTCGCGACGCCGGGATGCTGCAGTAGGCCGTTGCCCGGCGACTCCGTTCGCGGGGTATCTTTTTTGAGGACTGTCCGCGAGCGGAGACGCGGCCCCACAATTTTTCCTATTGACCGTTTTCGCTCGATGGGAACAATCATCACATCGATGAAGCGAAGAACGCTTTTTTCGATTCCGGCGGTGGAACCGTCGTGAAACTAAAATCACTGCGATGCGCACGGAGGCCATCATGCGACACGGGATCGATCTCGCCCATTCTTTCGCGACGACCAAAAATTCTTTTGATCGCGAAGCATCTCAATCGCAAGTCTCACTTCGTCAGACTTTGCCAGCCGCCCGGTTCACATTGTCCGACGACATCCTCGTAACGACTGTCGCGGCTTCGCCGGAAACAGCAACTCGCGATGATCTGATCGTCTACCGCATCGGCAAAGACGATCCAGCCAAAGTCGTTGCCAACGCAATGGCGCGCGGAGCGGTCGCGATCCTGACCGAACAATTGCTGCCCTGTCCATTGCCTCAATGCATTGTCGGCGACATCGAATCGGCGATGGCAGCGATCACGGCGGCGCAGCGCGGTCGCCCCGATCGTAAGCTGCTGACGATCGGCGTGATCGGTTCGGCGGGCAAGACGACGACGAGCCTATTGTTGTCGACCCTGCTTCGCGCATCGGGAATTCGATCCGCTTTTCAGACGGATCTCGGCGCCAACGACGGCATCGTACAAACGACTGCACCGGAGTCGATGCCCAGCGGCACGAAACTGGTCGAGTGGCTCGGCGACGTCGTCGATGCCGGTTCGCAAGCGGTTGTTGTCGAGTTGTCCGACGACGAAGCCCGCTACGGTCACTACGATGCGATCGAGTTTGACATGATCGTCGTTACTGGGTCAACCATCGCCAGCGGCGACTTTGGTCCGTCGGGCTTGAGTTGCGTGCTAGAACGTCTGACCGATGACGGAATCGTCGTCGCACCCGTCGACGACGAACGGGCGATGCAAGTCATTCGCGACCAAGATGTCAAAATGGTCAGCTACGGTGTTCGCAAAGCGGCTGATGTGACCGCCAAGATCATCGATCAAACTGGCGGCATGACCACACTGCTGGTGACTCACGACGACACCACGGCGGTGATGGAAACGTCCCTGTGCGGCGGCGCGATGGCGGCCAATCATGCCGCCGCTGTGTTGGTCGGATTGTTGCTCGGTCAACCTCTTCATCAAGCCATTGAACAAGTCAGCACACTGCGCAGCCTGCCGGGTCGCGGTCAACGATTGTCTCGATATGGTCACGCGGCAGTGATTGTCGATGTCGCGGGAACGCCCGACCGCGCGGTTGCCGCGCTTCGCACTTTCCGCTCGATGAAGTCGTCGGGCCGACTGTGGTGCGTGCATGCCATCGACTGCGGTGAGCAACCTGAAATCTTGGCGCGCTACGGCAACCTGATCGAACGATTCGCCGACCACGCTGTCATCACGTCACAGCCTTCCACCAAGTCATCGTTCATGTCGGCTTCGCACGCGGTACTCGACGGAGTGGAAAAATGTGCGGCGATGCGATTGGTCGCTGATCGCACACGAGCGATCCAGTGGGCGATTCGCAAAGCCGGACCCAACGACACGATTTTGGTGATCACCGGCGAGCGAAATCAAACTGCAATGGCCGGACGATCCGATCTGCAAAGGATCGAGAAGTTGGTCGAAAAGGAATGGGACAAGATCGACGAAGCCGATTCGAAACCGAAGCTGAAGATTTTCGGGTAACTAGTAGACCATGCAGAGTGGAGCGATGCATGGCCTGTAGTTAGAACTCGCGGTGCCAGCCGTAGACATCGGCCAGCGCGCCGCAAACGACATCGCTCAACGACTTCAGCCGGATCGGCTTGTCGAGCACGCTGTATACCTTCATCGCTTCAGCTTCTCGACGCACATCGTCGCTCAAGTCCGCGCTCATCAATACGAAGGGCAGCGGACGACCAACGGAGTTCAGATGCCGCAGCACATCCAGCCCGGATAACCGCGGCATGTGAAAATCGATCAGGCAGACGTGGACTTCCGACCGATCAAGAACATCAATCGCCTCCTGGCCGTCGGTGGCTTCGGTCACACGGAACCCGCACCTGACCAAGCCTTCGCAAAGCACTCGGCGAAACGCCGCGTCGTCGTCGGTGACCAAGAGGTTCGGAATCAACATGACTCTGCAGACATCGCAAAGAGATTTCGCCACAAATCCTGTCCCGGAAGCTGCCACCGCGGCAGGGCCGAACAGACTATCATCCTAATTGCAATTGTAGTACCGAATTTTCATTTCGCGCGACCTTCTCTCCGTATGACACCGCCGGCAACGACTTCCGCGTCCGAAAAAACCGCTCAAATCGATTCGCCGGCCGGGGTCAGCGAGTTGGCGAAGCGAATCATCGGCAATGTCGAATTGGCAATCGTCGGCAAACGCAAACAACTGGTTCTGTCACTGGTGACATGGTTTTCCGGCGGACACATTTTGCTGGAGGACGTGCCCGGTGTCGCGAAAACGATGCTGGCCCGGGCGCTTGCTCGCAGCGTCGGCTGCCATTTCAAACGGGTCCAGTGTACCCCCGACTTGTTGCCGACCGATGTCACCGGGACATCGATCTTCAATCAGAAAACCAGCGAGTTTGAGTTCCGTCCCGGGCCGGTCTTCACGCAAATTCTGCTAGCCGACGAGATCAACCGAGCGACGCCGCGGACCCAGGCATCATTGCTCGAAGCGATGGCCGAAACCCGCGTCACCGTCGACGGCACCACTCACACTTTGAAACCACCCTTCATTGTGATCGCGACGCAAAATCCGGTCGACCACGAAGGCACTTTCCCGTTGCCCGAAGCCCAACTCGACCGATTCATGATGCGGTACAGCTTGGGTTATCCGTCGATGGAAGAAGAGCTACGGATGCTCGAACTGCTTCAGCACACGCACCCGATCGACCGTTTGAAGCCAGTCGCTACGGCGGAGGAGATCGTGGCGGCATCTGGCGAAGTTCGCAAGGTTCATGTCGATCCGCGAGTCCGTCAATACTTGCTACAAATCATCAACCAGACTCGCAGCCACCCCGATTTAGCGCTCGGTGGCAGCCCGCGTGCGACGATCGCATTGTTCCGATGCAGCCAAGCAATGGCCGCGATCCGCGGTCGCAACTTCGTGATGCCCGATGATTTGAAGAAGGTCATCGCACCGGTGATGAATCACCGCCTGATTCTGAGGCCGGAAAGCCGGCTACGAAAAATGACGACGGACAAAATACTCGACGAGATCATCAGCGAGATTGCCGTGCCGACCATCGAGGCTTGACCGGCATGTCGACGCGGATGAAAACGGACGAGCTTGATGATGTCGATCCGAAACTGCTCGGTCGCGTGAAACAACGCGTTGCATCGGAGTCGAGTGGGTCGCCCCGGTTCACCGTCATCGCTGGCATCAGTTCGCTGTTGTTATTGGGCATGCTGTTCGGCGCCTCGTTGTGGGTGCTGGTCGCGATTGCCGCAGGCTTGTTGGTGGCGGCAAACTACTTCCTCGCGAAAACTTGGGCAACCGCAACCGTCGCGACTCGCGCAAGTGGTGATGATGAGGTCAAGCTGGGATCGCGGATTCACGTCGAACTCAGCTTTCACAATCGCTGTCGAATCCCCGTGTTGTGGGTGTTGGCCGAAGATTTGCTGCCGCGATCGACCACCGAATCGGAACATCCGACGCTGGCCGTCGAGGGCGAGCGGATCGGCGTGATGCTGTTGTGGCCCGATGAAACTCGCAAGATGGAATACGAAGTGAAGTGTCATCGACGCGGCTACTTTCAAATCGGCCCGACCGTGCTGGAGACCGGTGACATGATGGGTCTGTACCGCCGATATCACGTCGGCGCCGAGCCACAGTTCGTTACGGTGTTGCCCGAGATCGTGCCGCTGTCGACGTACGAGATTGGATCGCGGCGACCGATCGGCGAAATCCGGATGCGCGAAAACGTGATGGACGATCCGACGCGGCTTCGCGGGATTCGCCAATGGCAGATCGGCGACCCGATGCGCAGCGTCCATTGGGCTGCGACGGCGCGGACAGGTGTATTGCACAGCAAAGTCTACGAACCATCGTCGATTGTGGGTGCGACTTTGGTGTTGGATCTGCATGAGAGCACGACACCAAAGAAACACGAACCGATGCGCAGCGACTTAGCCGTCACCGCAGCCGCTTCCATTTGCGCATCGCTGCACGACGCGGGCGAACCGTTTGGGCTAGCCACCAACGGTCGCGATGCCGCCGATCGAATTCGCCAAGAAGGTTGGACTGGCGATCACCGCGTGCGAGGTGCGGCGGCGGCCGCGGCGGCAATGATGAGCGAGAGTGATCGATTGCGACCGGTGTTGATTCCGCCGTCACGTGGTCCGCTCCAGTTCAATGAAATCCACCGAACTCTGGCGAGGCTCGAACGGACCAACGGGCTGACGCTGGCGGAGTTGTTGGTGGAATGTGAATCAAGAATTTCCGCTGACACGACCGTTTTGGTGATTGTGCAAGAGACGACACCTGAGTCGATCGCGTCGTTGGTCAGTCTGCAGCGCCGTGGGCGCGCCGTCGCCGTGATCATCAACACCCACGACATCAATGACTACAGCGCATCCGCCGGCCCGTTGATCGCCAGCCGCATCCCCACGTTTCATCTGGCGTCCCACGAGTCCGTCGCCGAAGTGTGCCGCCAAATCGCAATGCGATGAACAAGTAGCCTCGCGCCACGTGGCTCCG
>JBGSLZ010000140.1:0-4797 GCA_041740415.1 Rubripirellula sp. | reverse complement strand
AAAGCAGCGATCGCTTGCCGCGAGGTCTCGATCGCTCAGGCCGAAGTCGCATCGGTTCAGCGTGAAGTCACCGAGATGGTGCAATTGGCGTACTACGAGCTTTGGTTCGCTGACCAAGGTCTTCGCATTTTGGATGAGAATCAAAAGCTGGTCGCGGATTTGATTCGAGCATCCGAGGCACGTTATCGCTCTGGTGGGTCGCAGCAAGACGTCGTCAACGCTGAAATCCAACGCGAGCGATTGACCCAGCAACAACTAGAACTGCTCCGCCAACGCGCCGCCGCGCAAGCTGAACTCGCTGCATTACTGCAACAACCTCAGAACCTCGTCGTGACCGTTGATCCAGAGCTATCGCTCGCCCAATTGCCAGCTCGCTTGGATGAACTCGTTGCTTTAGCCGAGCAATGCAACCCCGAACTTCGTGGACTTGGCTTCCAAATTCAACGAGACATTCAAAAGCAGCGATTGGCAAAGCTGCAACGCTACTCCGACTTACAGTTCAGCGGCGGCTATGACTTCATGACCACAGGAGCCGCGATCAGCCCCGTCGCCGACGGTGTTGACAACATCAGCTTTGGTGTCGGTTTTACGCTGCCGATCTACCGCAATAAAATCAACGCCGGGATCAGCGAATCCGCAGCCGAGATCGCAAACTCGGCGCGACTTCGCGAAGCCGAGCAACTGTCCATCGCCGGTAGGCTTCGCCGCCTACTCAGCGAGATCGATGCATTGGACCAGCAACGAACGCTCTACAGCGAACGCATCGTCCCTCGCGCCGAACAAGCACTCGAAATCGCGTTGTCGGAATACACCGTTGGCAAAACAACCTTCGTGCAGCTAACCGACAACTACACCGAACTGCTGATGTATCGTTTGCAGGTCGCTAAACTCGAATCAACCCTCGCCGCCCGTTTGGCTCAACTTCAACGCACCGTCGGATATCCCACGGGCTTTTGACGTTCTCTCGGTTACGCCGTGGCCGAAACGATAAAACAGCGCCGGCGTTACCAATTGATCGAGCAGCGTCGAGGTCAACATGCCACCAAAAACCACCAAGGCGAGCGGATATAAAATCTCCTTGCCCGTCTGGCCTGCACCCATGATGAGCGGCAACAGACCGATGAAGCTGGTTGTCGCCGTCATCATCACCGGGGCCGGGCGTTCCAGGCTGCCGCGAACGATCATTGATTCGCCGAATTCTTCGCCCTCGTGTTCCATCAAATGGATGTAGTGCGAAATCATCATGATGCCGTTGCGGCTATCATCCGCAGGTTGACTTTCTCAAAATCATGAACACTGGTGAGGGGAACGCACTTTTGGAGTACGGACGGTGGACGTTTCACGCTCGCTGGTGTTGGTGGCTCAAATGCAGGATCGACAAAACTTTTGTGCGTAAGTATCAGGTTTGAATTCGGGCTATCTAAAGCGAGCTTCGATGCAGCGCATGATATCCGCCAGATGCGGCTCGGCGACTTTGTAGTAGACGCGTCTGCCATCACGTTCGCTTTCCAGCAACCCCGCCCGCTGCATCAGACGCAAGTGTTCCGATGCCATGTTCGGGGCGATGTCGCAAGCTTCCGCCAATTCGCTGACCATGTGGCGATCAGCCAGCATCATTTGAATCATCCGCAGCCGCCAAGGATGCGCAATGATCTTGAGGCATTCGGCAGCCTGTTCCAAAGCTTTCAGATCAGTCAGTGATGTTGGTTTTCGTTTTGCCATTTGAATAACACCGATTCTACCTCTGACCGAGTCAACTTGTCATGTCGCCGACACCCGTGTCTGGCGAGGATGCGACCAAGCTGGACGTTGAACGATCGCGCGGCGAATCGCAACAACTTCAAAACCTTTGCCAATTTGGTCAAATAGGTCGTAACATGGCGATGGTACGATGTTTGCACTTACCAATCGCTAATCACCTTATCCTCACCTGACAAGCGAAAGAGAATGCTGTGTTCATACTTGAACCAGTCCTGACCGAAGGAATTGCTCAACTGTCCTACCTCATGGCTGACACCGAAACGGGCGTTGCGGCCGTAATCGATCCACGAACGGATGTCGAAATCTACGAACATCTCGCCCGAAAGCACGGTGTTTCGATCACACATATTTTCGAGACGCACATTCACGCGGATTTTGTCTCTGGCAGTCGGTCGTTGGCTAACCGCGCGGGAACGGCAAACATTTATGTTAGCGGCATTGACGCCGCTTATGAGTTCGACACGCAAGCGGTGACCGACGGGCAACAGTTCGATTTTGGTTCGTTCATTCTTACTGCTCGTCACACTCCCGGTCATACGCCCGAGCATCTTTCGTTTGTTCTCAGTGAAGCGAAGCATCCAGATGAACCGTGGGCTGTCTTCACTGGGGATTCACTCTTTGTGGGTTCAGCCGGAAGGCCTGATTTGTTGGGCGCAAACGAATCAAATTCGCTCGCCAAATTGCTTTACGAAACGCTGTACGACTTTTACCTCGGCCTTGAGGATTACGTGACGATTTATCCGGGTCATGGTGCGGGGTCAGCATGCGGTGCCGGCATCGGTGATCGCCTCAACAGCACAATCGGGTACGAGCGGCGAACGAACAAGTTTCTGTCGTTCCCGGACTTCGAGTCATTTCGTAAGTTCGTTGTCGACGACGCTCCACCGGTTCCGTGGCATTACCCCGCGTTGAAGAAGGTTAATGCTGGTGGGCCGGAGATTATGGATCGCTTGCCAACCATCCCAGCGTTGCCGCCAAAAGCGTTTCAAAAGGTGTCGCGTGAAGCGGGGGTTGCTATTATTGACACGCGTTCGATGCTTGCTTTCGGCGGCGGTCATGTGAGCGGCGGCATCAATATCGCAGATCGGCCAGAGTTGTCCGCATGGGTCGGGCAGATGTTTGACCTGGATCAGAGATTGTTGCTGATCGCGGAAAGCGACAGTGATGTAGAGCAGATTCAACGACTGATCGTTCGCAGCGGTCACAGCAACTTCGCTGGGTATCTTGCTGGGGGGATGAAAGCGTGGGAAACGTCCGGCATGCCGCTGGAGCGGATGGAAGAAATGACGGTACATGAGCTGCGTGAACATCAACAGGGTAAGTCAAAGCTGACGATTCTTGATGTGCGGTCGCCCGACGAATGGGAATCAGGGCACGTCCCCAGCGCTCGGCACTATTTCATCGGCAACATGCGAGATCGCATCACCGGACTCGATAAAGAAGCTCAGTATGCGACCTACTGTGCCAGTGGCTATCGGGCGAGCATTGCGTCGAGCCTGATGAAGTCACGCGGCTTCAAACAGGTGTCGAATGTTCCCGGCAGTTGGAGCGCTTGGAGGGCAGCAGGCTATCCCACAGAGTCATAATAAAAAAATGGAGAATCATAATGCTTGATTCATTAACGCCAATGATTGTTCTCGCGGACGTCGATTCGCTCCAATATGCCGGATCGGCATGGTCACCCTACTTGGTTGGTGGGTTGATTGGAGTGCTTTCGATGCTGACGTTCTACTTCTCCAAAAAGCCGATCGGTGCATCGTCCGCTTATGCGAGCGTCGCCGGGATGCTGGGACTGCTCATTGCGCCCAAGCACACACGTTCTCTGAAGTACTTCAAGGACAATCCGCCGAAAATTGGCTGGGAGTTGATGCTTGTAGTTGCAGTGATCGCAGGTGCTTTTTTGGCGGCATGGACCGGCGGTGAATTGACGGGCAACTTTTTGCCTGCGATGTGGCAGGAAAGATTTGGTTCTGAGAGTTATCTGCTGCGGGCACTCGTAGCTTTCGGCGGCGGCGTCCTGATGGCATTCGGTGCGAGAATGGCTGGCGGTTGCACCAGCGGGCATGGCATTAGCGGAACGCTTCAACTGGCGATCGGTTCATGGGTTTCGGCGATTTGCTTCTTCATCGGTGGCGTGATCACCGCAATGTTGATATTCGGTATTTAGTCAGCACATGATTGAGATAATGGATTAGACGATGGTAAAAACTGAACAAACCACAGACATCAATCCGCAGTCGTCAGACGACTCAAAACTCGGTGCATCCCAAACGAAGGCGTTGATGTTGGGGACAATCTTCGGCATAGCGTTCGGGTTCCTCCTTCAGAAAGGCGGAGTCGCTAAATATCACGTGCTGATTGGTCAACTCTTGCTGGAAGACTTCACCGTATTGAAGGTCATGATGTCGGCGGTAGTCGTCGGAGCACTAGGCATTCACTTCATGCACCGCGCTGGCCTTGTCGAGATGCATATCAAACCGACCCGCTATGCCTCTAACATCATTGGCGGACTATTGTTCGGTGTTGGCTTTGCATTGGCAGCCTATTGTCCCGGCACCGGAGCGGCGGCATTGGGTCAAGGCAACTACGACGCGATTGCAATGATGGTCGGAATGTTCGCAGGCTCGTACCTCTTTGCCGAGGCGTCCGGATGGATAGCGAGTCGAATCGATCCCATCGGCGATCGCGGCAAGATCACATTGCACGATGTGCTACCAATGAACCGTACGCTCATCGTGCTAGGGACTGTCGCGGTGATCTGCATAGTATTGATAACGGTCGAAACATTCGCTGTCCGTTAATTGTCGCGTGATTTCGCTGCTCGTTAAATCCAAGTCAATAGTGAAATCGAAGGAAAGCTGTGCCGATTTAACAAAAAATTGACGATCCTATAAATGAGATATTGTCAAATGTTGTGTTTTGATTTCCTGAATTGGGCGGCGATTTCATCCTGCATGATTCCTTCTTTGAAGGAACGTCCTTCGATCACGAATGCGATTTTCTCGTGGCAGTTCAGGCGTCTCCATTTCTTCGAAG
>JBGSLZ010000139.1:0-16924 GCA_041740415.1 Rubripirellula sp. | reverse complement strand
CGCGCCCGACGGATCTTGGCCCGCTGCAGGCGCCCCATCGTCGGCAAACGGGTCAGTCATCGCATCGGACAAGGCGTCATCGGTTTCAACTTTCGGACTTCCCAACTCATCGGCAAACGGGTTCTCGTCCGCGGCAGGCGGCGGAGGTGGCGGCGCGGGCGCAACCAATGGTTTGGGCGCGGCTGCCTCGGGTGCGGCAGGGCGTGGCGCGGTGTTGTCAGCTTCACCGAGTTCGCCGTAACGTTGTCGCGATCGAGTCGCGGCGTTGGATAAATAGTCGAGCCGCGCTTGGCGACGAATCTCTTCCAACTTCAAACGACCAGGGCCTTGGTAGCGAGCCAACGAACGTCCGATCGAACCGCTGCCTTTACCGCTCGCTTCCAATTCCGCTCCCTGCTTCCAATCCGATTCGGCTTCGTTGGAGCGACCCGAATCGTTAGCGGCCATGCCACGGAAGTAATAGGCACGCGGATCTTTGATCCCGTTATCGATCGCCGATGACAACAGATCGTACGCTGAGGTCGCGTTTCCCGCGTAATAGGCGTGAACGCCTTGGCCGTAAATCTCCGACAGCACCGCCGTCTGCGCTTGGGCCGATCCTTCGCAAATCAGTCCCAGAGCGAGTACGCTATAAATCGCGCTCGTAAAAAGTTTTTTCATCGTTCCAAAGCTCCTCCCCAACGCGATCGGTTGGATGTTGATGGCAGGGCTGGTGCCCGAACCGGTTGGTTTGGCACTTGGACCCGTGCAAATGTGCAGTCCTAAAACTGTAATCGTGGGTTGGGCGAGCGGCAAACTTTTTCTAGTTCAACCCGAAAGTCTTTGAGGAATGGTCAAACATCTGAATCGATCCGCGAAGGAAATCGAGTTGGCGCATTTTAGCTCAAGCCTGACGCTTGACCCTTCGCGTCGCTCGATCAAACAATCCAGCCACCCCCCAGGACGTGGCTGTCGTGGAAGACGACGGCTGCCTGACCCGGTGCGACCGCCGATTCGGGCTGGTCAAATCGAACCGTGAATTGTGCCGGATCGTCAGGGCTAAACGAGATTTTGCCAGGCTTCGGCGATCCGTTGTACCGAATCTGAACCGAAACCCGCTCCGGCACATCCTCCGGATCGACCAACCAGTTCGCTTCGCCGGCGACCAATCCATCTTGGTCCAATGCTGACTTGGTGCCGATCACGACTTGGCAAGTATCGGGTTCGATCCGAACGACGAAATACGGTTCGCCCATCGCGACACCCAACTTCTTGCGTTGTCCGACGGTAAACGCCTCGTAACCTTGGTGATTCCCGACGACCTTGCCGTCGACGGTGACAATCTGGCCATCCGTTTTCGAGGCCCGCAGGGGCGCCCGCGCGCGGACAAAGTCGCTGTGATGTCCCTGGGTAACGAAACAGATTTCCTGGCTGTCCTTCTTACCCGCCACGCCCAGACTCAGACTCTCCGCAATCTCTCGGATCTTCGGTTTCTCGAATCCGCCGACCGGCAACATCATCCGGTCCAAGCGATCGCGTCGGATTCCGAATAGCGCGTATGACTGGTCCTTGTTTGAATCGAGTCCGCGATGCAACTGGTTTTCACCGCCGACTTTAACCATTTGCGCGTAGTGACCGGTCGCAACAAACTCGGCATCGACGCCATCGGCGTAATCGAACAAACGTCCGAACTTGATCCACTGATTGCATCGAACGCACGGGTTGGGTGTCCGCCCGGTCAGATAGTCGTCGACGAAGTAGTCGACGATCCGGCGAAAATCCTCGGACAAGTCGATCGCGTAAAACGGGATACCCATCTTGGACGCAACGCGGCGGGCATCGGCCGCGTCGGACGCCGTGCAGCAACCCTGTTTGTGATCGGCTCGGCCCGACGCCATACCCCCCAAGACGGGCAGGCTCGTCGTGGTCACCGCGCTCTCTTCGACGCGGCAAACGGCGCTGGATTCTTCGCTGTGACGCATGAACACGCCGATGACGTCGTGGCCCGCTTCGAGCAGCAGGTGCGCAGCGACGCTGGAATCGACGCCGCCACTCATCGCGAGAACGATCCGAGCCATGTATATTTCCAATTACGAGTCAAATCACCTTCCGACATCATACGTTAAGAGTTCAAGACGAGAATGGACGCCGAACTGGTTCACCGCAGCAAAGACATCCGCCAGCGCCTCAAGCAACTCGGAGACTCTCTTTGACTACTCTGCCAAATTGCAGGAAGTCAAAACGATCGAATTGAAGATGGGCGATCCGGATTTTTGGAACGATAACGAATCGGCCCAAAAGACGATCGTCGCTTTGAAGACGCTCAAGACCATCGTCGGCCCGATGACGGAACTCACCGTGGCCACCGAGGACATGAACGCGCTGTTCGAGATGGCCGATGAAGATGATTCGATCGTCGCGGAGGTGGCCTCCGAAATCACGCGACTCGAAGCGATCCTAGACGATTTGGAATTGAAAGCCCTATTGAGCGGCCCGAATGATTCCGCCGGCGCGATCTTGACGATCAACGCTCGCGATGGCGGCACCGATGCCAACGACTGGGCCGACATGATGCTGAGGATGTATTCGGCTTGGGCCGTCGGAAACGACTACAAAATCGAACTCCTCGATCGCCAGGACAATGACGAGGCTGGCATCAATCATGCGTCGATTGCGATTCGCGGGCCGATGGCTTACGGGTATCTCAAGGGCGAGGAAGGAATGCATCGGCTGGTCCGCATCAGTCCGTTCAACAGCGAAGGTAAGCGACAGACCAGCTTCGCCGCCGTCAGCGTTGCGCCCGAAATCGACGATTCGTTCGAGGTCGATATCCAAGACAAGGACGTTCGAACGGACACCTACCGCGCCAGCGGCGCCGGTGGTCAGCACGTCAATAAGACCGACAGTGCCGTTCGACTGACTCACATTCCAACCAATACTGTCGTGCAGTGCCAGAACGAACGAAGTCAGCATCAAAATCGAGACACCGCTTGGAAGATGCTGCGCGCCAAGATCGCTCGGATCGAAGAAGATCGTCGCGAAGCCGAGGACGCTCGCAAGTACGAAACGCAAGCTCGTACCGGATTCGGAAGCCAGATCCGCAACTACTTTTTGCATCCGGATCAACGCGTCAAAGACGCGCGAACCGGCCATTACGTGGGCAGTTTCAATAGCGTCATGGACGGCAGCGAGCTGCAAGGTTTCTTGGATTCGTTCTTGCGATTGAAAGCCGGCAAGATCGAAGCCGCTTCGTAATTCGCATCAGACCCGGTGGTTTCGTTTAAGATTCTAGGTCTGCCGCTACCAAAAATCTTTTCGCATTTCCAAGGGTCGATCGATGTCACGGTACAGCTTGTTCGCGTTAGTCTTTTTCACGGTTGCAATCGGGCAAGGTCTGACCGCCGCTGAGAAGACCAACGTCCTGTTTTTGATTTGTGACGATTTGAATTGCGACATCGGCTGTTATGGCCATGAACAGGTGCAGACACCCAACATCGATCGCTTGGCCGCTCGCGGCGTCCGCTTCGACCAAGCCTACTGTCAATATCCATTGTGCGGCCCCAGTCGTGCTTCGTTCATGACGGGTTTGTATCCCGATCAATCACTCGTCAAGAGAAACGCTGTCTACATTCGCGACTTCGTGCCGCAAGTCAGTACGATGTCGCAAATGTTCCGCGATGCCGGCTACGTTGCGACACGAGTCGGCAAGATCTATCACTACAATGTTCCCCTGCACATCGGCACGTCCGGTCACGATGATCCGGATTCTTGGGACTACACGATCAACCCGCGCGGCCGCGATCGTAACGAACATGACAAGATTTTCAGTCTGATACCGGGCAACTTCGGCGGCACGCTGAGCTGGTTGGCCGATGACGGCGAGGACTCCGAACAAACGGATGCGATTGCCGCCGACGAAGCAGCCAAGCTGCTGCGCAAATACTCCCAAGATAAATCGCCATTTTTCTTAGCCGTGGGTTTGTATCGACCTCACACACCTTACGTCTCGCCAAGAAAGTACTTTGACATGTATCCGATCGACAAAATCAAAGTGCCCGAGATTCCCAGCGGCTACTTCGAGACGATTCCCACGCCGGCGCAAAAGTTAATCGCTGCCAAAAAGCAAAACGTGGGTCTCAATTCTGAACTCGCTCGGCAAGCGATTCAGGCTTACTACGCATCGATCACGTTCGCCGATGCGCAAGTCGGTCGCATCCTCGATTCACTCGACGAGACCGGCTTGAACGATAACACGATCGTCGTGTTCACATCCGATCACGGATACCACATGGGCGAACACGGTCACTACCAAAAAATGACGCTGTTCGAGAATGCGACGCATGTGCCCTTGGTAATCGCTGGACCGGGTGTCGAGCGGAATGCGACATCCGCTTCGATGGCCGAAATGATCGACTTCTACCCCACGCTGGCTGAGATGACTGGCCTCCAAACGCCGAACTATGTGTCCGGAGTCAGTTTGGCTGCGACGCTAGCCGATCCTTCAATTCAAACTCGAACCTCAGCTCTGTCGCATTGCGCCGACGGATATTCGTTGCGGGTGAAGGACTACCGCTACACCGAATGGGGTGCGGACGGCGAGCATGGCCACGAGCTGTACGATCACCAAAATGATTCTGGTGAGATGCACAATCTCGCCGATGTTCCCAAACATAGTCGCTTGGTCGATGAGTTGTCTCAACAACTCAGGTCACGAATCGCCGAGGCAAAGAAACAGCCCAAGGGTCTCGGGCAAACCAAACCCGAGAATCGACTTCGCGCGAAGAAGTGAACGGCTTCGGTTCATCGGCTGATCAATAATTCATTGACAAAGCCAGCTCTTAACCGCAGCGGGCTCGGGTAGATCCGATTGTCGAAACTTGGTGATTCGGCCATCGGAGTCGTCGTAGAGCAGCATGGTCGCGGCCGACAATTCGGAAGCGACGGGCGAGTCGATCAGCAATGAAGAGTCTGACTGATTCATCTGACCCAAAATCCTCAGCTCCAAATCGTGATGACTGCCGCGCGGCAACCAGCGTGACAATGTTTCGGCCGATCCACAGATGAGTATGACGAACACGCCTGCGGCGGGCCCGTCACGGAGGATGCTTTGCAAATTGGCGGATGCGTTACCGCCGGCCGCCGCGTCGAGCGAGAAGTTGAATGACTCGTCTTGTCGCAAGTCGCGAAATCTTTCCAAGGGATCAATGATGACGATGATCGGCGGTTCGCCGGAATCGTCGCCGCGTTGTTTGATCAACTCGCTCAGCCGCGACATTTCGGCGACGCAATCTCGCGTCTTGACGATCGTCACCTCGATCCCGCTTTCAATCATCCACGGCGAAATCGATTCACCGTCCTCGACGCGAGTGCCGTCAAAGTAAACGATCTCCACATCCACCGCCGATTTTCGGAACCCGGAAACCGCCGAAGCAATGATCGCTGATCGCGACTCGGGTGGAGAAATCAACAGCACGTTTCGCCCGGTAGTGCGATGAAGCGACAGTGAAACGGGTGGACCGATTTCGACGGACTCGCCGAGCAATCCGGAAACCGTTTTCGCTGGCGTTTCTTGAATCGCGGCATCGGCGAGCGTTGCCGTCCAGCGGCAAGGACGATTGCCCTCGAAGACGACCGGTGGCGGTAACTCGGCCGCGAACGTCTCGTCGCGAGCCGTGATGGAGCACAACATCTGTCGATGTCGCTGCGTCGACAACCAGGCAACTTGAAACGGCTGGTTGCCCTCGACGAGTCCGCCGGCATCGTTGTAAATCGCCTCACCGGGACGACTGATCAATCTCGCCGCCGTATTGTCGTCTGACAAAATCAAGGCGGCATCGGACTCGCTGCATTGCATCGCGATTCGAACGGCCATTTGGCCGAGCGTTGCGCGAGGCAACGAGTATGCGCCCGCCAGCGATTGACTGCTCAGTATCACATGCATTCCGAACGATCGACCTTGGCGAACCAACCGATCCAACAGCATCGCACAATCGGCGGCAATACGATCGTCACGCACGAACAGCTCTTGAAACTCGTCGATGACCAACATGATTCGCGGCATGGACTTGCCCGTCGCTTCGCGAAACTTTTTGAGCTCTTGGGCACCGGCAGCTCGAAACAGTTCACCCCGCTGCTGCAATTCGGCATCCAACCGTTGAAGAACGCTGCGGCCAAACTCGCGTTCACTCTCGATTCCGATCACTCGCACGTGAGGCAGTCCGATGTCGGCGTAAGGCTTGAACTCGACACCTTTCTTAAAATCCAACAGGTAAAACTGAAGTTGATCGGGTCGATAGTGAAACGCGCCCGAGGTGATGATCGAATGAAGTAATGTGCTCTTGCCGGAACCGGTTTTCCCGGCGATCAGAACGTGTTGGCGAACGCCTTCGCCCAACTCGACGCTGAGCGATCGGTTGGCACCCTGGCTGCCAACGGGGATCGAGATGTCGTTCGACGTCGACCCTTTTCCTTCTTGGCCGATCGACAGAATGCTGTCCAAAGGAATTTCGACGCGGGACGCGGCAACAGCGGCGGCTCCGATCGATTCGATCAGCGCGGGACGTATCGACGGGTTGGGTGTCGTGAACGGTTCGAACGATAGCTCGCTCAGTCCGGGTTGAGAAACCGACCATCGTCCGTCTTCGTCGACACGAACCGTCAGGACTTTTTCGCCACTCGGGATCGGCATGTCCGAAGGCCAGGGGCTATCGTCGTCGCAAACCAGAATGGTGAAGATGCCGCAACGCAGTCCGCTTTCGATCAAGGCTCGCAAGTGGCCGTATCCTTCGCGTGAAAGGCCGGTCGGAAAACCGACTGCCGCTATCGCCCGATAAGGCTCCGCCATCGATCCGGCCAGCTCGTTGTAGTCCTCGATGCGCTCGAACCGATCTCGCAAACAGGATTGCAAAACATCTTCGACGTGATGCGCCAATTCGGATAACCTCGCGTCAATCTTTTGGTCCGTTGTCCAAACGCGATGGCTGACGATTGCCGGATCATGATCCGCCAGCGCCATGAAGCTGGTGAAGTGCTGGCCGCGACCGAGCGGATCGATCAACGTCAGCTTCGCGCGGGCGGGAGGTGCCGCGCAAAGCAATCGCCAAAGCACTTGGTGCGCGGCATCGATCGCCATATCCAGTGACGACGGCGCGGAACGAATCACGAGGCAACTATGGACTCGGCGATGAATCACAATCGGCAGCGTCTTGGGAATCTCGGCGGCGGCGAGCCACTCGGGCATTTCATCGATCTTGCCTTCGGACGCGGCACCGTTGCGCACCGTTGCACCGGAAACGGCGTTGTGCATCAGCAATTCGTGAAGTCGTCCGTCGACTCGCAATGCACCGACCGGAACAAAGTCAACCGAACGCGACTCGGCTCGCGATGCCTGCGACGGATCGATCTTGCGACGATCGCTTTCTTTGTCCCAATCGGGGAACGCGACATCAACTTTCTGTTGAGTTGCGGCGATACGATGCAGACCATCAGCGACGCCGGCTTTCAAACGATTCGACAAATGCAACATTTCATCACGGCGTCTCGCGGCGGCTTGATCGCGACGTTTTTGCAACGATGTGTCCATCGCTGAAATGGTTCCCGTGATATGTTGGGCCACCGAATCGGCCTTGGAACGCATTTCGCCACCGATACTGACACACTGCTTGGAATAGGCTGCGTCGGTGGCTTCGATCACATGATGTAGTTTTTGACGTAGCTTGGACTGCTCGTCCGTGAGTCGCACTTCGAGTTCAACGAGTTGTTCGGCTTGCCATCGCTTGGCGGACAAGAGATGCGAATCGCGGCGCCGCATCAACTCGGCCGACGCATCCGAAGCCGTCTTTGCGGAGATGCTTCGTCCGGTCGCCGCGCATTCCTCGGCCGCTTGGGCGATCCGTTCGTGCTTCGGATAAAGCCGACGCGTCATTTGCTTGAGCGGCCAAAGCAAAATCAGGTAGATGATGAATCCGAATAAACCTGCCGGCACGATCCCAGCCGCCATCCAGAGGTAGGGAGGTGGAGGCGCCACGAAGAACGCAACAGCCGCCCATATCAATGCGAAGAGCAAGACACCGACCGGTAGATAAAACTTGTCGATGATCTGGGACGCCTTTCCCGTTTGCATTTCCTCGATGACTTGCGTCGACTTGCGAGTCAATTGGGCGATGGTGTCGATCGTTTGCTCGACCGACGCGGGCGGCGGTACCCGCATGTCATCGTCCGGATCGGTCGCTGCGGGAACGTCGGGCAACCGGTCCAATCGCCGAATCGTCAATCCACGCGACCATTCCAAGTTGCTCTGGATCGTCGAAAGCGAAAGATCGATCGACTGAATCTCTTTGCGTTTGGTTTGACCGGGTTGGTTTTTCCGATTCTCGTATTGCTGCAAGACGGCTTGGCGTCGCGCTTCGACCTTTCGCTCGATCGACTTGGTTTCGTCCGCCTGTTTACGGCGAAAGACAACGGCGACGCGATTGAGCTCCATCCGATGTTCGACTGCGGACTTCTCGTACGTATGCGTCAGAGTTTCTTCGGCAAGATCCCAATCGTCCAACATTTCGCGTCGCGTGTCACGGCAATCCGCGAGCGCGCCGGCGCGGTCGTTAGCCAGTAGGTGTTCTTCCTCGTCACGCCGGCGAGCGTGAAGCAACGACAATTCGTCCCGCTGTTTCAAGGACGATGCGATTCGATGGGCAAGTCCATCGAGCAGCCGTTGTTGCCGGCGCGGGTCGAACAGGCCGGCAGGACCAACCGTGGTGTCTTTCATGATGGGCAATCAATGCTGGAGCGAACTTGGTCAACGAAAAGGGTCCGCCGAACTGTCATTCTAGTCACTCTCGGCCCGGCATATCGTCCCCCAGATCGCGATCCGCTTTCCGAACCGCATCCGAAAAACCTCGCAGCGCGGCGGCAAATCGGTTCAGGCTCGGCCCGATACTGACCAAGTGTTCCTGTTCAAATTGTCGACATCGCTCGTCTTGCCAGTCGTCCCGCACCGCCGTCCACAGTCTGGCGAACTCGACGAAGTCGCGTTGCAGTCGGCTTTCGCAATCGGTCACTCGTCCCAGGTTGAAAGACATGGATGTTTGCCAATGCTATGGGTTGAACGTCCGCAACATTTTGCGGCCTTTGTACAGATTGAACAAATCACCCGTCGTGATTGGTCGGATTCGTCCCGCAACCGGATGGTCGATCGTTTCCAGTCCGTCCGTCACGACGACGCACGGCTTGCCGTCACGCGTCGCCATGAAGACGCCGGCCTTCTCGTCCAAGAAGAAACCCAGCAGCGATGGCTTGATCGATTCGTAAGCCAAGTGGTCCAGATGCTTTTGCAGCGAATGCATCACACGGATTTGGGCCTCGTTCAACTGATCCGCCGCGACGGTGAAGATCTCGGAGTGTTCGGCGTGCCAGCCGGCGTACATCGCGTAGATGTCGGCCATCGAAAAATCGGCTACGTCCGTCGACATCGCGAACGTTACCGGTCCGGTGATGCCGACGTTGCTGTAGATGCGATCGCCGAAATTGTATTCGAAGCGAACGAGAAACACATCAACGGGATCATTGAAGCTGGGCCACAGCATCCGCTTGGAGTCAACGACCTCGACATGGGTCGGTGGAACGCCCATCTGTTGAGGTTGACTGAGCCACAGAGCGATCTCGGATTCGGCGGTCGCCATATCGCTGCGAAATTTTTCATCGATCAGTCCGCCGAAACCGAGTTCATCGGCATAGTGGATCGCTCGCATCCGCGCCGACGGATCTTCGGACAATTCGACCAGCCGTTTTTGTCCGTCGACTTCGCCGAGCTTGGCTAACGCACCTGCCGCCTCGCATTGAACGCGACGATGTTTCAACTCGATCGTTTGATTTAACTTCCCGATCGAACTCTTATCGCCAACCATGCCGACAGTGTCGCAAAGCGAAACGGCCAGCGCGACCGCTTCGCCGAGTCGCGATTGGACCGTGTCAACATCGTCGCCAAAGATCCGCGGGTTCTCTTCGAATTTCGCCAGCCGTCCGCTGATTTCGCCCAACAACAAATTCAATGACGCGACGCGGTCGGCGGCTGGATGCGAATCGATTCGGCCTTTGCGGTAAACGTAATTTGCCAGATCCAAGATCGGCGATGCTAACGACGGATGCTGCAGCGCATCGAGCGCCGCCGGATAGATCGCGGCGATCGGCCAGTCGTCGTGCTGCATCAGCGGGCTGAGCACCTGCGCCGACTCGATCCAACGCTCGGGTGGCGCCGTTTGCAATATCGACACCAAGCTCGACAAAGCTTCGGGGCTGCGAATGGTCGCCAACAAGTGCAGTAGCAAATGACGATTGGGGGTACCCGGGGGCAATGAGTTTTCAATCGTCAAGATCTCGTCGACGCTGAGGTCCACGATCGTTTCGGAACCGGATTGCAGCAACACCGTGTGCAGGATTCTTAACATCGCGCCAACGATGGCCGGGTCAGAAGTGCCGACCATCACGGCTTGATCGGCCAATTCGGCGACGAGCGTCGGACCGTAATCGACGGCGGACTCCGACAATTCACGCAGCCGCCAACCTGCCGCGACTGGATCAGCCTGGTCACCCAAAAGCTGTTCTAAAGGTTCTTCAAACACGAAAAGCGACCAATGGGGAAGCGAAACACCGCGTCAGATGCGCGACCACAGGCATCGTTATCCCATGGATCGGCGTCGGCCCCAAGTCGTCAAGGCCGTGCCGGTCCAGCGGAAATCGGAATGACGCACCAGTTTGAACTCCGTAGCCCGGCAATGCGTACGAGACTGACGTATGAATATTTGGCGGTTTCGCCTAGCCGAAATCGCGTGAACCTTGTACCGTCGTTGGATAGGTCGGAGCATATCTCGCCTAATTTGCCCCCCTCGCAACTTGAAAATGTGAATCTTTTTGATGGTCTGGATTTCTCGCCTCGCATTGATCGCGTACGTGGTAGGCGGCTGGCTTTTGCCCGCTTCGCACTTCCACCCGCATTCAATTGCTGCTGGTGGCCAGGAAATTCAGTCGCTTGAGCACCATCATCAGTGCGGTCACTCGCATCACCACCATCCGCAGAATACGGCGGGCGATTCGCAGCAGTCGACGGATGACCAGTCGAAGCTACCGAATTCACTGAGCCAGAGAGCGGCGGATCATCAGCACAGCGGTTTGTGTTCTGTTTGTGCCGCTCGGACACTGGTTTCGACGATTGTCCAGTGTTGGAGTTTTGACGGTGTGCTGGTTCCGCGACATGCGGGTTCGCCGGCTCACGAATCGTACTTGTTGAGCGTCGTTAAGGGCGCTCATCTATCGCGAGGTCCGCCGGAGAGCGCGTAACATTTTTCGTTTCGCCATTCTATCTCTCCGTCTGGATTTTTGTCTTATGTTACGTTCGTTTTTGCGCGGTCGACGCTGCGCGCTCGGTCGCCCCGCTATGAGCCTCACCACCCGTCCTTTGGGTTTTACGCTGGTCGAATTGCTGGTGGTGATTGCCATCATCGGCGTCTTAGTCGGCCTGCTTTTGCCGGCCGTTCAAGCGGCTCGCGAAGCCGCCCGTCGAATGAGCTGTAGTAATAATTTCAAGCAGCTCGGTTTGGCTCTGCACAACTATCACTCGGCCTACAAGCAATTGCCAAAACATCGCGGCGGCACTTGGACCAACGGCAACACTCCGGTGGATATGAACAACCAACTGGCGTTGTCCTTCCTGGTCGGTTTGACGCCATTCATGGAACAACAGGCGATCTGGGAACAAATCTCCAACCCCAATCAACGCCGGCTCGATGGTGGACTGCAGTCCCCGCCGTTTCCGTCGATGGGCCCGGCGCCATGGTCGGACCAGTACGTTCCGTGGCAAACCGAACTGCCCACTCTACGATGTCCCAGCGATCCAGGTGTCGGTTTGCCGTCGTTCGGCCGCACCAACTACGCCGCCTGCATGGGCGACTCGATCGATGCGATGGACACAGGACCCGTTCAGATCACCAACGGCGTTCTGGTCACGCCAACGCCCGCCGCAGCCGCGATTCGGGCCCAAGCCGGATGCCGCGGCGTCTTTGTCGCGCGACGTGACATGCGTTTTCGAGACATTCTCGACGGCCTGTCCAACACCATCATGTGCGGCGAAATCGCAACCGACCTGGGCGATCGGAGTGTTCGAACGATGGCCGCGATCGACAACGGGACTGACACCATCTTGGATGAACCCGATTACTGTTTCCATGATGGTTTGGTCAGTCCGACTCGGCCGCAATTCTGGTCCGATGGATCCGATGGTGGCACGGCGCCGACCCTGGCGGCTGTCGAAGAAGGACGTGGATACCGATGGGCCCATGGCGGCACGGTCTGGACGGACTTCAACACGATCTTGTCGCCCAATCGCGAAGTCTGTTTAGGCGGTGATCCCGGCGACGGCGTGAACGTACCCGGCGTCGTTACCCTGAGCAGTCGTCATCAAGGCGGTGCTCATGTGCTGATGTCCGACGGCGCCGTCAAGTTCGTGACCGACTCGATCGAAGCGGGTGACTTCGATACGCCGATGGTTCGCGTTGGTGGCACCGGCGGAGCGGCACCTGGCAGCAAGAGTCCCTATGGTCTTTGGGGTGCGCTGGGAACACGTGCCTCCAGCGAAGTCATTGGCGACGAGTTTTAGGCGCTCGGCGTCCTTTGAACGTCCAGTCCACACCGTTGCTGGACGATCGTGAAATGGTGGCTCAAGTGAGCCGCCGTCAGCCAAGCGATCGCGCGCACCGTCATCCGATTTCCCGATACCTCCGCGGCACGATCCCACGCACTTGGGATGATGCGGCGTAGCAATGCCAGGTTCGCTTGACGTAACCAAGCGATTTCGTTGACCAAGTTGGTGAAAGTACCCAAACCGAATCGGCTTTCGGCGTAGGCGTTTTCATCCCAACCGGGCAAATCGATTTTGTCGCCCGCCGCGATCCGCAACATGCGGTAACCGAACACTCGCTCGGCATCCGCACAGTGCCCAAAAACCTGCCGAATCGTCCATTGATAGGGGGCGTGCAGCTTGTCGACCTGCTCGGTGCTGAGATGCCCGGCGAGCTCGCAGAGCCAAAATAACTGGCCATCCAACACCGTGATCGCGCATTCTCCGGCCAGTTTTTCTACCATTCCACGTTGGTAGATTGAGGACTCGGGCGCACTCGAAAATTCGTCTGGGACGGGGCGTCGGCTGGCGTTGCGGTTCATCGATGAATTTGTACTTGATTCGTAGCGAGCATGGCTGGAGGCACTGAGCCCACTCATCAGGGGTATGGGTTGATGGGATGATCGGTTGTAACTTAAGGTTTCGCTACATTCGCATCCTGACGTGATCCCTACAGTTTTACCATGGACACTTTTACCATGGGCGGAGGACGGTCGTTCGGAAGACTTCCGTAACGGAAAACCATCGTGACCAAAATCCTTTTTGTATTGCTGGGCCTTGCCATGACGGGCATCGCCATCAGCTTGCAAAAGATGCGGAAGGCCATTTTGTCGGCGGGCGACCAAACGCTTCGCGAGTGGCAACAGCTTAAAAAATCACTGCTCGATCGACATCTGGTGATCACCCATTTGCTCGATTCGCTGCCGAACAATTCGGTATCGAATTTCGATCGAAACATGCTCTCTGAAGCCAACACCATTGCCGAAGCGAGCGTCCGCAAGATTGAACCTTCGAGCGCCGACGCGGACGATTTTGCTCGTATCGCTGCGGACCAGAATGACTGCGCTGAACGGCTGTCGTATCTGACCGCCGGAATCCTCCTGAAACCCGAGTTGATGAAGATTCGGTCGATCAAAGGCTGCTTGAAGGGGCTGACCGAGTGCGAACAGAAGATCGATGAAGCCGCATCGATCTACAACACCGCCGTGATCGCTTTCCAGACTCGAATGGAATCGCGTCGCGCAAAATTCGTAAGCTTGTTTCGCATCAAGACGCCGACGTTTTGCGAACTCCATTGCGGATGCACTGGCAACAGCAGTTCCGTCAGAATGTCGCTTTGATTTCGCTTCGCCATGAACGGTAAAAGTGTCTGACCCGAATGCCACGTCGTTAAGGCGTCGGTTGTTCACGCTGCTGACCTTCGGGCGGCGTGCCGGGGAAAATTCATTGATGCAGAGCCAAATGACGATCTGCTTGTGTCCGCAAACCTCGTTGAAATATCCTGCAACAAGCCGCTGTTTGCGCCCCAAAAAGTGACATCATTGCTCCCGCGTCCCCGCGGTAGTGTGAAGTAAAGTAAGTGCGACAACGATCGTCAAGAGAAATCAATGGGCCTAGGGAAATCAGTCTGCCCGCTTCGTTAGATTTCCTTGGCAATCAAACTGGCTTCCGATGAATACAAAGGGCTCCTTATCCCTTTTCCTCTCTCGGCATTCGAACCAGCGATAAAACTCGGTCCTTTGTGAACTATGGTTTCGTGTTCGACGCCCGAGAAAAGAAATTAACTGCTGGGCCGACAACGGTTTGAGATGCTACATTTCTGCCGGCACTATCTGTGAAGCGGAAGTCATGGAAGCATCTATCAGCTATATCCGCAAGTTTTGACTTTTCGCCTTCGGTAAGGTCATTCCAATTCGGATTTACAACCACGACCGCAACAGTTCCCCTGCCATCTGGCTGGATCGTAACCGAAACGATTGAGTCCTCCGCCTCAAGTCTTGAAATGGTCTCCTGAACACGCCCCCGCTTGGGTACCGAAAATGGATCGACAGCAAGCTCAAAGGTCACCGGTGCGTTCGCGACCATAAGTCCTGGACGTTCCCCCAATTGAAGATACTTTATCTTTTCCGAGTCTTCGGTCGCACGTTGCTTTTCTATTTTCTCACGTGCGACAACTTCGTCGTCCGGCACAGAGCCAATTAAACTTCCCTTCGCATCCAGCAAGAAAACCTTCTTCTCGTTTCCTGCATCTAACCAATCAACGCCCGTTTGCCCTGGCACGGTCACGGATACTTCAATTTCCTGGCTAACGGACGCAACGGAAGTTTTGCCGATGTATCGCTCCAACTTGGTCAAGCTCCTCTCAAGGCTCTTACGCCAATTCTCATGATCTAGAACTACTCGTTCCAGGCGATTCCTCCATTCCCCAACGGTACTCTTCTCGAACCAGAAATCATGCGAGTAAGTCTCGTCTCGGTCAGACTCCCGATACATTCGTGATACGTGAACGAACACGGTTGTGTCGTCGGGATAGTTTGTTTCGATCATTATTGAAAGCGACTGGCCATTCGGCTGTACCTTGAGTTCGAGATTCGGCAGTGATCCCGTTGCTTGCTGGACGCTAGGTTGCCTTGGTGCAGAACGAATATTGATTTCCGTCGGATTCGTTCGCTGCGCAGTACCGTCTAGAAGTTTCTCGTTTGACGCGACTGGGTCGTGACTGGTCGCCTCTGTGGGTAAGTTTTCTTGCTTGCCGACCGTTCGATTCCCATTCGTTGGTTGGCCATTCACGCCAAACGAAACCAGCGTGACAATCAGCAATGCTACTGCGCCGATGCTACCTAAGATGCTTACGCCGGTTTCAAAGTTTCGTCTGCGTCACGTTGAATCTAACGAGCGCGGCGTTGGCAATGGTCTACTGGGCAAAACACCGGACTGTGCAAACCGCTGATAATTCTTGGGCTTTATTTCGCTCAAGCCCATCTCGTAATTCCTACAGTTCTGACATACACAGTCGAAAGACTTGTTGTCGTTTCCATGATTGCGGCCGTAGAGACTATCCAGATCGTCGCGGCGCAATTCATTACAACACCGACTGCAAATGAAACTAGTCATCGGGCACCCCGAGGACTTTGAAAGTTCTGAATCCAGAATTGCGACGCGTCGATGATGGACCGAAATGATGGACGACTGCGGACCATTCGGCGAGTTTCCCTATGCTCAACCCGTTCGATATCTGAAACTCTCGGATTCGTCCGCCGAATACCTTTATGAGGATCACCTGGTTGTTCGCTGCTGGGGGGGATCGTACGCTGATTGCAGTTAATTGGCAACATTCGGACGCTCGCCGCGCTGAGGGAACAGACAGAACGACATGGCAAACAACCACACCGACACGGAAAAGAGGCTCTGGGACGCCGCCGATGAATTTCGGGCGAACTCGGAACTCAAGTCATCCGAATACGCGGTTCCCGTTCTGGGACTGATCTTTCTGCGGTACGCCGACCATCGGTTCACGATTGCGGAAAAGGAACTGGAAGGCAAAGGCTCCGGGCGCCGCAAGATCGGCAAAGAAGACTACCAGGCCAAGGGCGTGATGTACGTTCCGCCTGCGGCTCGTTTCTCGCACCTGCTGTCGCTGCCTGAAGGCGAAAACATCGGCAAGGCGATCAATGAGGCAATGAAGTCCGTCGAGTCCGAGAACGTCGACCTCAAGGGCGTGCTGCCGCGAACCTACACCAAGATCGACAACGCCATTCTGGTATCGCTGCTGAAGAACTTCTCTCAGATCGCGATGGATGCCGAGGGCGACCAGTTTGGCAAGATCTACGAATACTTTCTCGGCAACTTCGCACGTGCCGAAGGACAACGGGGTGGTGAGTTCTTCACGCCGACCTCGCTGGTCAAGCTGATCGTCGAGATCATCGAGCCGTACCACGGACGCATCTACGATCCGGCGTGTGGATCGGGCGGCATGTTCGCTCAAAGTGCTGAGTTCATCAAAGCCCACCAGAACAATCCATCGGTGGAAATCTCCTGCTACGGTCAGGAGCGAGTCGGGGAGACGCGGCAACTGTGCATGATGAACCTTGCTGTGCATGCGCTGTCCGGCGACATTCGCTTGGGGAACAGCTACTACGAAGACCCTCACGACAGTCTCGGCAAATTCGACTTCGTGATGGCCAATCCCCCGTTCAACGTCGACAAGGTGGATAAGGAGAAGATCAAAGACGATCCCCGCTACCCGTTCGGGATGCCACGGGCCGACAACGCCAACTA
>JBGSLZ010000138.1:0-4208 GCA_041740415.1 Rubripirellula sp. | reverse complement strand
GTTGAGATTGAAGTGATGATCCCAATTGCCATGCGTGATCTCGACGAACCGCACTCCGGCTTCAACCATTCGCCGCGCGAGCAGACACTTGCGTCCCATGTCGTCGCAACGCTCGGAACCAATGCCGTACATCTGACGAGTCGCCTCTGTTTCGCGTGACAGATCGAGAACCTCGGGCATCTCCTGTTGCATCCGAAACGCCAGTTCATACGATTGAATCACGCCTTCCACTTCCGGGCTCTCTGAATTGCGCTGCAGTTTTTCGCGATTGAGTGTTTGAATGAAGTCAAGCTCCGCGCGCTGGACGGCCTGCGACGTTCGTCCTTTCAAATTGGAAACCGTCGCGTTACCGATGGGGCGATCATTGTGACCGATGCGAGTCCCCTGGTAGATCGCGGGCAGAAACGAACTGCCATAATTAGTTGCACCACCGAAGCCGCTTGGAGGCGTCAAGCTGACAAAGCCGGGAAGGTTTTGATTCTCGGTTCCCAGCCCATACAACGTCCACGCGCCGAGTGAAGGTCGGACAAACTGAGCGGTCCCGGTGTGCATCTTGATGAAGGCTTGTGGGTGCGCCGGCAAGTCCGTTTGCATCGATGGAATGACGCATAGTTTGTCGGCTTGTCTGGCGAGATTAGGTAGGAGCTCCGACATCCACAGCCCGCTCTGTCCGTGCTGCGAAAACTTCCACTTCGATCCTAGTAGTTGTGATCCTGGACGCGGACCGGGCTTTCCCGAATCACGATTCAGTTTGGGTTTGTAGTCCAGTAAATCGACCTGAGAGGGAGCACCGCTCATGCACAGAAAAATCACTCGCTTTGCACGTTGCTTCAGCGGCGGTGTCTTCGGCGACAGTGGACCATGGTCGGGTTTTGTTGAATCAGCGCCACTTGTCTGAGCGCCGAGCAGACCCGAAAAAGCCAACCAGCCGAAACCGCACGCTGTCCGTTGTAAGACGTCACGGCGTGTGAATAGATGTTGGACTCTTAAACACGTTGATGTCTTGTTCATTGGTAGACCTGTTTCTTGTTCAAAAATTCGGGCCAAGGGCCCAGCAGTTTGCCTAGCCCAGGCCAACGGCCCCGTTGGGCTGGGCTAGGTAGACGAACGGGGCGTTGCCCCTAAACCACATGTTTTCAACTTTTCGCTGACGCGTCGGGTTACCAAAGCAACCCTCCAATCAATCAACAAAACGAAACTCCGCCGATCCGAACAATCCGCGAACCACGCTGATCCAGGCGGATCGGTCACTGTCAAATTCCTTCACCAGATTCTTACCCGCTTCGGATTCCTTTTCCGTTGGATCGCGGTTCAGCACACGCCTGAAAACGAATTCAAATCGCTCGGGAAACGACGAAAGTGAAGTTCGCCCCGGGTATTTCTTTAGCACCACGTCGGCCAGCGTCTGCGATTGCTCGGCGACGAAATCACTATTGAGCATGAACAGTGCTTGCGACGGAACATTGGTAGACTCGCGTGCTCCGTCGGTCGCGGACGTGTCGGGCAGATCAAAGTCTGAAAGCACGCCGGGCAAAACACTGCGAGTCGCAGGCAGGTAGATGGAACGGAAGTTATGGCTCGCACCGGCGATCTGGTCCAATGTCACTGCCTGGAACCTCAAGCCACCGATCGGACCATCACCGGCTCGTCCAATCAACGATCCCGATTCCGGACGTAAATTCAGCCGACCCGACGCGGCGAGAATGCCGTCACGTATTTCTTCTGCCTCCAATCGCCGCGCACTGTGCCGCCACAGCATCGCGTTATCCGGATCGGCGGCAAAGCATGTCGCATCGTAGGACGACGAAAGACGATAGACGCGGCTGAGTGTAATTTCGCGAATGAGGTCTTTGATCGACCAACCATTGCGGACGAACTCTGTGGCCAGGTGATCCAGCAGTTCAGGGTGCGATGGCATCGAGCCGGTCGTACCGAAGTTGTCCACGCTTTCGACGAGCCCTCGTCCGAACAACCAATGCCAAACACGATTCACAATCACACGCGACGTTAACGTGTTCTTGTTTGAGATCAGTGCATCGGCCAGTTCGAGTCTGCCGCTGCCCTTTCGAATCAGGATTTCGTTGCCCGAGCCAAGCAGCCCCGGGACGCCTCGCGGAACCGGTTCACCGACATTGTCGATGCTGCCTCGAAGGAACAACGGGCTATCTGCGATCAACTCAAATCCGCTCGCTTGACTACGACCGTTTCGCTGACCGCCTGGCATGGGTTGTCCGCCTTCCATCGGTCCTCCCGCCCGCATCTGCTGCCCCTGTCCTCCCGGGCCCTGTCCCCCCAGTCTTTGCCCTCTCGGCATCTGCCCATTTTGTTGACCGGGTCTCATGCGCTGACCTGGTCCCGGTCGTTGACCCGCGCCTGGTTGCTGGCCGCCGCCAGGTCGGCGAGTTTGCACTGCTGTCGTCGGACGATCGCCAACGCCCATCGTCAGCGGCCTAGCAGAACCATCGTCATTGATCACACTCAGCTCGAACTCCAACTGCGAGATCTGTGTGTTGATGCGGACGAGATCAAAATCGGTCAGCCCATCGGTCGCGCGTCCGCCGTTGGCACGCTGAGCCCGAGCGGCGCGTTGTTGCTGTTGCAGTTGCTGCATCTTCTCTTGTTTGCGTCTGACTTCGGTCGCCGTCATGCCAGTCGACACGACGGGCAGCTTGGCATCGGCGGGGAGTTCAATCAAAGCGGCTCGATTGCGTCCGCCAACCGCACCCGCCGTTCCAAACTTTGTTTCCGTCGAAAGGAAGATCCCAGCCAGGGCGGTATAGTCTTTCTGTGAGACAGGATCGAAACGGTGATCGTGACATCGCGCGCACGCCGCCGTGATTCCAAGGAACGCCTGACTCACGGCCGCGATTTGATCGTCCGCGAGATCGACAGCAAACTGCTTTGGGTTTCTTTCGTTGATCGGATTCTCTCCGATCGCCAGAAACGCCGTCGCCGTTAATTGCTCGGCTTGCTGTGCCGCGTTTTCGGCGGGAAGCAAATCGCCGGCGATCTGCTCACGCAAAAACTGGTCGAAGGGTTTGTCCTTGAGAAACGATTCGATGACGTAGTCGCGATAACGCCACGCATGAGGATAGACCAGATTCACGTCTTTGCCCGATGACTCCGCATACCGCGCGACGTCGAGCCAATGTCGTCCCCAACGTTCGGCGTATTCGTGCGAGCTAAGCAACCGATCGACCGTCGCCTTCAGCAGATCCTCGCGCGACTCCGATGATGATTGCCAACGGCTGACAAATTCCGTGGACTCTGGCTCGTTTGGCGGAAGGCCGGTGAGATCGAACCGAAGCCGCCGCAGCAAGACCAACGGATCGACGTCCGCAACCGGCGAAAGTCCGTGTGTCTCCCACCGCGCCGCGACAAATTGGTCGATGTTGGTCAGCGGCCAGTCCGCATGTTGAGCTGCGATCGGTGTCGACGGCTTGGCGACCGCTTGAATCGGCTGGAACGACCACCACGATTCTTTGGCCTTCGACGTATCGTATTGACTGACGACTCGCGCCGGTCCATCGCGAGGATCGGGAGCTCCCATGCGCACCCAGGTTTCAAAGTCACGAATGATCTCGTCCGGCAGCTTTCCGCCTTCGTCTTTGGGCGGCATCGTTACGTCAGCGTTCGTGTATCCAATGGCCGAGATCAAAAGACTGTCGTTTAGCTTCCCTGGCACAACAGCCGCGCCGGAGCCTCCACCGAGTCGGATGCCTTCGCGAGAATCCAGCAACAGTCCGCCCTGAATTTCGCCAGCTTCTTCGGAATGACAGGCGTAGCACTTGTCGACGAGAACGGGGCGGATTTTTGTTTCGAAAAATGCGAGTTGTGATTGCGAGATCGCTTCCTGTGCTAATGCAACACTTGGCGACACGCACAGCAAAAAGAAATAGAAGTGAATGTTATTGACTTGCATCGGCAGCACCTGATTGAACACTAATTTCATATCACACCCTATTTCGTAAGTGACTGATCCACGATGACGCGAACCTGATCGCTGAAAATCCCAAACGCGGCGAGATCCAGTTTGACGGTCCGCCGATTTTCACTCAGCGTCACAGCGTCCTCGCGAGGCGTTCCGGATAACTCAAGTGCGCGTCCCTTTTGAGGCACTTGCCCGCCACGTACGGAGAATCGACTATCGCTAGCTCGCAAGTCGTCGCCGCGAACAATCAGCCCCAGGACCGGACGATCAAACGTGA
>JBGSLZ010000137.1:0-3841 GCA_041740415.1 Rubripirellula sp. | reverse complement strand
GCCCTGTGGCGACGTGATTCGTACGCCTCGGATAAATGTTCCGGAAGAGCTATTTCGATCGACAAGGACGATCCGCTGAGCGGCGATCTCGATACTGCAATGAATGCGGCTGAGGGTGGGATCACGGATTTTGGTGTCGCTATCACTGCCTCGACCGATCATCAGCGGTCTGTCGCCGTTTAACGTGAACTCGCGCCCACGATCCGGGCCATCGACTACAGATACTGTAAACTTCACCGTCATGGTGCATCGCCGGAGCTTGAGTGCGAGGCTTCAGATTCGTTGGGCGGGTTTTGATTGAGACCAAAGAGGTTGCGTTGTGATGGGCTCATCGGGTGAGTGATACGCTGGTTCGCTTGTTCGAGTAATTGAGTGACTTGCCCGCCATCAAACCCGTCGACGTTGCGTTCAGTCAGGCTCTGGTCTTCGGAGGATGCACGGTCATTATCCGCTACGATGTCTTGTACGTGCTTTAGACATTCCCTGGGTATGGGAATCGAATTCGCGTTGGCGAATCGGACGGCTTCGACGGCAAGCTCAAATGCCAAGTCATTTTTCCCCGCGGCGAGCATCAATTGTGAGGCCGTCGTGATACGGTCCAGTTCGAGCTTTGAGATTTCCGAGTCTTCGAAAGAACCGTTGCCATGTTGGGCTAAGAAACGCTTGACGAGAACCCGTTCGCTTGAGACCTGCTCCTCCGCGATCGCAAGGTGGTCCTCAAGGTCCAAAATTCGCGATTGCGCACGCAGATAAGACCACGTCACGACCGAGGTAAGTAGCACCAGTGCCATCGCCACCGAACCAGAAACGCTGGCCCACATGACGTGGCGCCGTACCAAAAATATGAGTTTGCGAACGACCCCAGGCGGCTTGGCCAGAATCGGCTCGCCTCGCAGGTAACGCTGGAGATCATCACCCAGAAGGTTTCCTTGAGCGTACCGATTATGGATTGACTTGCTCAGACACTTGAGCGTAATGACTTCAAGATCGAGAGGCACGCTAGCGTTCAACGCCCTTGGCGGCACGGGATCTTGTGTCAATACTTGTGAGATAACTTCGATGGGCGTTGCTGCTTGAAAAGGTGGCCTGCCAGTCAGCATTGCGTACAGGATGGCTCCAATCGAGTAGATGTCGGAGGCAGCTCCAATTTCGGCACCTCGCCCAGCGGCTTGCTCGGGCGGCATGTAATGAGGCGTGCCGACGACTTCGCCATTGCTCGTCAAATCGCATTCAACTTTGAGCGTTTTGCTGACTCCGAAATCGGTGACATGCGAAACTCCTTGTTCGTCGATGAGAACGTTGGCAGGCTTCAAGTCGCGATGGATGATCCGATGCTGATGCGCGTGAGCCGCCGCGCGAGCGATTTGTTCAGCGATCTCGGCGCTGCGTTTTGCCTCCAGCGGACCATTTGCGAGGAGTGTTGCCAAACTCGTTCCCTCGATGTAAGCCATGGTGAAGTAGGGAAATCCTTCGCAGCTTCCCACGTCGTAAACTGGAACGATCCCGGGATGATCGAGCGAAGCGGCAGCCTGGGCTTCGTTCAAAAAGCGTTTTCGGGACAACTCAGTTTGACTGCCGGTGTCCAAGATCATTTTCAGGGCAACGGTTCGATCGAGCCCCGCGTGCCGCGCCCGGTAGACCACTCCCATCGAGCCACGAGCGATTTCGCCGAGCAATTCGTAGTCGTCGATGTGCTGATTTTCTTGCCACAAGTTTGACCGTCGCCCCACCGTTTGACCGGTTGTTCCTTGTTGCGGGCTTAGAGTGGGCAAGTATGGAGCGATCGTAGGCGCGTCGAGTGAAGCATCACTTGAATTGTCACCGGCATTTACTGAGGACTCGTCCATGTTCCGCAATTACCGATTCACTCATTGTGGCCACGAATAACACGCCCACGACGCGTAACGCGAGCAAAGTATCCGAGCGAGTTGTGCGGAGCAATCGGTATGGATATGCGGGTGACTCGGGAACGTCATACGGCCGAGAATTACTGCTAGGTGTCTCCAAACGAGACGCCCACTACGTGGCAAAACGCAACGTTTCTGTACCTCATTCACGATCCATTAAGTATACGTGAAAACTTGTAGGAATCGCTGGAAGTCGTGTCTTGAGACGCCTCCGTTGACCTTGAGTGTCAGACCGAGCGACGTTGATTACGCGTTCTCGATCCATTCTCCATCCACCATCAGGGTCGACGCATTGCGAACTCATTGACAGTCTGCAATCCGTTGACCTAAGCTGCGAACACCATCCGTGAAGAATTTGTTAAGACGAGATGCCTCGTGTGGTTCTGCAAAGTTCTCGCACGACAGATCCCGAATGCCTAAGTCCCTTTCAAATGACAGACCGAAACACGAACGTTGTGCTGTCGCATGGTGACGCTTCTGCTAGGTTAAATCGCAGGCTGACGGAATGGTCTCTTTTGATCATTGCCGGTCAATTCACCGGCGATCATCTTCGCCGTGCCGTGGGTGACCCGCTTTTGAGTAACCTTGTGTCCAGCGGAAGCTTTCGTGGTGCTTTGGAAAAAGCATGCGAACAGATCCGGCCTGAGGTGACAAAGGACGCGTCGCTCTTGCTTGAACTCTCGGCTGTGGAAAGAAAGTTGGCGAGGCTCTTTGTCGAGCGATCATACCGACAAAGCTGAATGGATCGAGCCTTAGTTCGTCGCTGTCTTTAGCGAATATGAAAACCGGGGCGAGTGTCGAATTGGGAGGGACACGAAGCCGGGCAAGGGGGTATCTTCGAAACACCCGCCCCGGTAACAAACCGCGAATCCAGTTCAGGTAGTGGACTCGTTAGACTTGACTATCACTTGATTTCACGTTGGTCAATGCCGTTTGCGGGGAACGGACGCGACCTTGGAACCATCTGCGAATACCTGCTCGCCATTTCACCAGTCCAGTCCAGGACCGAACTTGCTATCCCTGAATTTGACACGATAACGGTACGTTTGTGAGTTCCAAATAAAGCAAGGATTAAGAATAGACCGGGCCAGAATCGAACTGACATTGCGGGTCGACCTCGATCCCGCCGCACACCAATACGCCGCCGGTCTGGTGATTGGGCATGGTGTCGCATCGCACAAGCAAAGTCGATAGTGGAGAGCAGTTGGCGACCGACATTGTTCAACTCTTAATATAAATATCGATACTCAAGCCGCTCAAACTTCCGCTGATACTGATCGAACCGAGCGATGTGCTGACCGTGAACAATCCGGTCGGATCGTAGTTGCCGACCGGGTTCCCACCACCGTAGAGATATTGGTTGCTGTCGATCGAGGAGAAGTACGGACTGGACGGATCGGCGGTGCCAAAGCGGCCTGAACTGGGGTCGTACCACCGTGCCCGCAGGAATTGTTCGCCGGTGGCCGCGTCGGTCCATTGGCCTCGGTAACCGAGCGAGCTGACAGGATTGGCGCGGTCGATCTGTCCAATGGACTCACGCTTCGAACAGGACACCGTGAGTGACAAGGTGCCCCGTTAATTTTTAGTGAAGGCAGTGTTGACGTGCTTTTCAGGCTCTCATCCCGGCAGGATGTTCGTGTGCTGATCATAAATGAGTCGCCTGATTTATGAGTCGTGCACTTCAGCGGACAACGATCCGGATACCAATGCGAATCAATCCATACGAAAGCCCACCGGTCTTCATTGTGGATCGCGACTCGGCAATGCCTCTCGGCCCAAGTAGTGCAGTGGATCGCGAGCTCTCCACTAAGTTGCTACGCAAACTAGCGGTCGTTCGTATGGGCGATGGCGTCCTGATGATGTCGATAGCCCCGCTCGGACTCGTACTGATTTTCAAGGAGCCGGGCGTCCGCTAGCAACGTTACCCTGGCTGG
>JBGSLZ010000136.1:0-4593 GCA_041740415.1 Rubripirellula sp. | reverse complement strand
TGCAGCTCGATGTCGGTAGCTTGATGGGATCACTGGTCGGAGAAAGCGAACAGCGGACTCGACAGGCGTTAGCAATCGTGGATGCGATGGCCCCCTGCGTGTTGATGATCGACGAGGTCGAGAAGGCGTTCGCTGGTGCTGGCGGCTCAGGTGCAAACGATAGCGGCGTTTCCTCACGAATGTTTGGGACTGTGCTTTCTTGGCTCAACGACCATACCAGCGATGTGTTCGTTGTTTGTACCAGCAACGACGCTTCACGACTGCCGCCGGAGTTTTCCCGCAGCGAACGTTTCGATGCAACGTTCTTCGTTGACTTGCCAGGTCGCAACGAGAAGGACTCGATCTGGTCGCTGTATCTGGATCGGTTCGGTTTGGATGCTTCGCAAAGACGCCCAGACGATACCAATTGGACCGGTGCCGAAATCAAGGCTGCTTGTCGACTGGCAGCGTTATTGGACGTGCCGGTGGCTCAGGCAGCCCAGAATGTTGTGCCGGTGGCGGTAACGGCGGCGGAGTCAATCGACGCTTTGCAAAAGTGGGCGTCGGGTCGATGTCTGGATGCCCAGCAGCCAGGGGTCTATCGCGGTTCCGGACGCACGCCGCGGCGACGTCGCAGCGTGGCTCGCACCGATCCCTCGAATAATTGAGGGAAGCCATGCTGAGTCAAACCGAAGCTGCCATTATTCGTGCGGCGTTATCGTACTGGGTCGATGAGATAGTGCCCGGCGGGATCGAACTCGCGAGACCGTACCTCGATCTGCGGCTCGACCGGCTCCCCGACCGCGAAGAAACGATCGCTCTGCAGACCCGGTTTCAGTGGGAGCGTCTTCTCTATATCGACGCGGTCCCGGACACCGGACAAATCATCTCGGACCGAGTCCGGCCGATTCGATTGATGCAGCCTGAGCAACTTCATCAAAGTTTCACAGTGATCGATCGGGACTGATCGGCCTCACACGCCATCCATCAGTTCGCTGATCGTCAGCTCGAATGCGGCGGCGATTGCCTCGATGTTCTTCAGGGCAACGTTTCTTTGCCCGCGTTCCACGGAGCTATAGTAGCTCCGGTCCAGTCCGGACGCCTCGGCAATGGCCTATTGCGACAAACCGGCATCATGCCGGAGCTGCCGCAATCGGTCGCCGAATCGTTGAAGGACGTCTCTCTTTGCCATGGTGCGGATAGTCCGCAATCCGGCCATACTCCGTCCACGGACTATGCTCACCAATCAACCTTAGTTTCCGATTGAGGAATAATACATGAATCGCGGTAAGACCAAGATCCACCGTCGCTTGGGTTTCCAGCGGCTCAGCGACCGGCGTCTGTTGGCGGTCTACCAGGTGACAACGACCGAGGACACGATTTCGCCTAACGATGCGGAGCTTTCTTTACGAGAGGCCATCACTTTGGCGAACCAGACCAATGGACCCGACGTGATCCAATTTGCCCCATCTCTCTTCAATGCCGGACCAGTAACCATCGATCTGGCTCTTGGCGAGTTGTTGGTACTCGATGCCGCTGAAATCAATGGACCGGGGCCGACACTGCTAACGATCGACGCCAATGAAGGTTCTCGAGTGTTTCGTATTGATCAGGCGACCGACCCGGTTAGATTGTCCGGGCTCGCGATCCGGGGCGGACGCACGACGACGGACGGCGACTACACGGACTTTTCGGCAAGCGGCCCCGCAATCCTTTCGACAGCGAACACCGAAGTATCACTTTTTAATGTTCACGTTAGCGGTAACCACACCGAAGGGCGTTATGCACGCGGGGCGGTTTCAGTGGTTGACGGTTCGCTTACGGTGTCGGCTTCTGAGTTTCGTGGCAACACAACGGCCGGATACCGAGCTCATGGCGGAGCCATGTATGTGTGGCTAAAAACCGCTCGTCTCAGCGATGTGATCATGATCGACAACCATGTCTTTGGCGACGAGTCCAATGGTGGCGCCGTTAACGGGGAGTACGCAGACATCATCATCGTAGACTCGATTCTCGAACAAAACACCATCGAAGGGTACGCCGGTTTCGGTGGCGCTATTGCGACTGAGTACCTTACCTTGGAAGGAACAACCGTTCGACAAAACAAAACGACAGGAAGTTATGGTGCTGGTGCTGGGATTTGGGTCGCACAGCGAGGAACCATCGTCGATAGCGACATCACCGAAAACCGCACGGAAGGTTATCAAGCCCACGGTGCGGGGGTTTTTTCCAAAAATAAATTGCGGATTAGCCAAACCCGTATCGCTGATAATCACCTCGTCGATGGCGAGGCGTACGGAGCCGCCATCGCATTCGGCGGCTACATCGATCAAGTGTCGTTGACATTAGAAGACGTCACGGTTTCAGGAAATTCGGGCGGAGACGGGACCAATGTCGGCGTGTCGAGCAATGATCATCCAGATATCGAATTGGAAGTTTGGATGATCGGTGGCCAAAATGCCTTGCAGGCACCAAATTCTCCTGTAAGGGTTTCGTCAGCCACTGCCGAGGGTGAGCAGTTCACTCGCTGGGCAATCGGCGACGGGACCAGCCGCATGACTGTTCGCACGCCAAGAAGCTTGACGAATCCTATCGTTTCGAGCGACGTCAACGGCGATGGTTCTGTTACCGCCTTGGATGCGCTGCAGGTCATCAACGAGTTGAACCGACGGCAGTTCAGCGATCAGAATGGTGAAATTCGATGGAGCGTCCTTGACGATGAAGTTACCCAATTCCTCGATCAAAACTTCGATGGACAAATCACGGCGCTGGATGCTCTCCGCGTTATCAATGAATTGAATAGGCTCGGATCGTCAGCTCTAGCAGCACCCGAACCCCTACTGGCCAGTCCAATCGATCGACACTCAAACGATGACGCCGTCATCGAGAACGATGAGGCGATCGCGTTGCTGTTCTAGCATCTCTCCGAAATCCAAATTTCCACTCCCCAAAGCCCGGTCTAACAGCCGGGCTTTTTCCATTCACACAAAGGTAAACACAATGAGCACAGCGATGCTTGATCCGGTTGATACCCATGCCAGTGGCCAGAGTCCCGGTGGTCAAAGTCTCCGAGCCACCATGGCCGCCATGCGTCTGGCATTTTCATGGTTCGGGACTCGGAAGACGCTGACGAATGAACAGAAGGCTCGCGCGGCCGATGCCTTCGACGCAGAGGGCAAGTTTTTGTCTGCGGCCAAACGTTTGATCGATACGAGCGATCCGAACTTTCGTGCCGTCTCTTCGATCAAGAGCCAGGTAACGACGTTCTTCAAAGGCGTGTCGCTGCCGTTCCCCGAACCGGGCATTCGGTTGATTCGGCAAGGCGATGTTGGCGAGATTGATGCCAAGATGCGATGCTTTGCTGACGAGCTGGAACAGGCCGTCGCCGAGTTGGACAATCACCTGGGTGAACTGAAGCACGAGGCCCGTCAACGGCTCGGTTCACTTTTCAACGACGAGGATTACCCCGCATCGGTGATCGGTCTATTCGAGCTGAGCTGGGAGTATGTCAGCCTCGAGCCGCCAGCGTATTTGATGCAGCTCAACCCCGAACTGTACGAAGCCGAGTGTGATCGCGTCCGGGCCAAGTTTGACACCGCCGTATCGATGGCCGAAGCGGCCTTCGCCGAAGAGCTGACCAAGCTCGTCGAACATCTTTCCGATCGCCTGTCCGGTACCGAGGACGGCAAACCAAAGACGTTCCGCAATAGCGTCGTGGAGAACTTCAGTGAGTTCTTTGAACGGTTTAGGATGCTCAATATCCGGTCCAATGATCAGCTGGATGAAGTGGTCCGGCGTGCCGAGTCCGTTCTCGATGGTGTCGGGCCCCAACAACTGCGGGATAGCACGTCGCTGCGTGACCAGATCGCAACAGGCTTGGCTTCCGTGCAATCAACACTCGACGGACTGATGATCCAACGACCGCGTCGCAACATCATCCGCAAGGTGAAGTGATCGCGATGCAGTTACTGATCTTGCCCAATGGTGACGCCCGCTGCGTTTATAGCGAAGCGATCGAGTTAAGGCAGCTTGGTTCGATCCGCGTCGAAAGGGGCTCTCATGTTGAGCCCAACGAGGAAGGCCAATGGACGGCCGACCTTACTCCCGTTGACGGTCCCGTGTTAGGCCCGTTCGACACGCGAAGTGAAGCCGTGCAAGCAGAACTTGCTTGGCTCCATGAACACTGGCTGAATTCGCCCGTCGGATAACGCCGTACAAAAACCTGTTTTCACATCAAGCCCTCTCGGGTCAGCAACGTCGCTGACCGGTGTGGGCTTTTTTTCGTTTTTCAACCTCCCTATGGAAAGTACTCCCATGCTTCAAGCAGACCTTTACCGCGACATTGCCCGTCTCACGGGCGAGACCATTTCTACAGTTCAGCGTCTCGGTTTCATGATCGCCGATCCTTCCGAGCCGATCGACGATCCTCAAGCCGAGCATCTCGGTCCTCATGTCCTCGATTGGGACGAGCTGGACTTTGCACAGGACGACACCGATGCAGAAATGTCCTTTGACTACTAGGCGATGCGCTTCGGCAAACGAAGCCGTCACCACCCACGATGACCGGCGATGCGATACACGTGTCGCCGGTCATCGTTTTTGTGGTCGTGGAAG
>JBGSLZ010000135.1:0-2953 GCA_041740415.1 Rubripirellula sp. | reverse complement strand
ATTCACCGACGAGGACCTCAAACGAGCGGCCAAAAGCGGCAGGTCGCCATTGAAAAACGACCACGCCGCTCAGCCAGCCTTCGAGACAGACACAAATCCAATCTCACCACCCGACAACGGCGCGCAGCCGGGAACTCTTGGCGACATGGCAAAGCTTGCGGTAATCGCCGAGGAATTGTCCGCACGGCTGATACTGAGCGGTGATTATAAGCAGCACCAACCCGTCCCTCGCGGATTGCCATTCCGATTGCTGCAAACGCAAGCGGGAATAGTGCCTCAGGAAGTGACGACTATTCGCCGCCAGCAAGGCGCGTACAAAGATGCAGTCGAGCTCTTTGCCCAAGGGGATGTGGTCTCTGGAATTGAAAAGCTTGATCAGTTGGGATTCGTCCGAGAGATCCAAGACGACGTCGAGAGAAACAAACAATTGGCATCCGACTATGCGGATGCGATCCAAGCAAAGCAATCGAGTCTGGTCGTTGCGCCCGCACACGCGGAGCGTGATGCTGTCGTCACTGCGATCCGTGACGAACTCAAGAGTCGCGGGCTAATCGACCAAAACGAACGGGAGGTTGCCATGTTGCGATCAAAACGGCTTACCGAAGCCGAACGAAAAGATCCAATGAACTATTCGCCAGGTGATGTCATTGAATTCTCAACCAAAGGAAAAGGCGGATTCAAAGCCGGGGACCGATTGATTGTTGCGGAGCGCGCGGCGGGGCGAGTTTTGGCAAAGGGTCGAAACGGTCTGATCGATGTGCCGGTTGACTCACCAAAGTCGTTCGATGTTTTCCGTTCGCATCAGCAGATGTTTGCAAAGGGTGACGGCATCAGGATCACAAAGAACCGTCGCCCTGACCGCAATTCAAGTGATCAACGATTGAACAACGGCTCAACATTCACGCTGGAAGGCTTTGCTGGGAATGGCGACCTAAAGCTGAGTAACGGCCAGACGATAGCCGCTTCATGGGGCCATATCGACAATTCAGCAACCATTACCTCGTTCGCCGCGCAAGGCAAAACGTTCGATCGCGTCTTTGTGGCGCAGAGCAGTTTGTCGTTTCCGGCATCTTCACCGGAGCAAGCATATGTATCGGCAAGTCGGGGACGCAAAAGCGTCTCGGTATACACCGACGACAAAGTGGCGTTGAAAGCGGCCGTATCGCGTGTGCGACCCGCAATGAACGCGAGCGACTTGGTCGCAAACGATTTTGCGAGAGCTGACGTTGCCATTGCGCCGGCCAAAAAGCGAGCGGAACAAATTTGCTTGCAAGCACACCGATTTGCCGTTAGGCAAATTGAACGATTCAAAGATTGGATGCAATCGCATCAACAACAGCCACGATACGCGAGATAAAACATGGGAAACGAATCGTCGACATCACTGATGGAGCGTTTCGGCTTGGTGTCGGATGTCCAGAAGGACGAAATTGACGTTTACGACGCCGAAAATTATCGAGCATTCGGTGTAAGCCGAAAGCCTTGGGGCGGCGAGCCGATGCTCAACTTCGTCGATTGTCGTGGCGACCAACTGGCGATCGCCTACAACCACCTCTACTGCGTTAAGTACAATCCATCGGTAGGGATCACCATCGAGTTCAGCGATCACATCGTGTCGATTCGCGGACGGGGTTTGGCAGAGGGCTACCAAAAACTGGCGATGCAACGCGTGATCTTCATCACGGAGGCTGACAGAGCTACCGCCGGCCTCGTCGGAGACCGGCAGGCCGTGATTACGTCCCTTTCGATCAGTCAGAAACGCGAAAAAAGCCTCAGCCAGCTAGCTATCGATGCAGTCTAGCTACGCTTTTTGTTGACTTTTTGACATGTTTACGCCACCATAATGTTGATCTTGCCATAAAAAAAGATGGAGCAATGCGATGACACTGGATATACCTCGGGAATACGAAGGAGTTCTCAACGACGCCGTTGCAAGCGGGGCGTTCGCCACGCCGCAAGATGCGTTGCGTCATGCGCTTGCGGCGTTCGCCAAGGAACACAATGCCAGCAGATCTGGTCAGCCGACGTCTGATTTATCGCCCGAGCCAATCAGCCAAGTGCCCAAAGAGATTGACATCGAGGAATTGGCAAGAAAGCAAGGCGTGGAGCCACTGACGGACTTTCGGAAACTGGAGGCGAGCTTTTGGCCTGCCGACGAATCGGTCGATGACTTCATGCACGCGATCCGAGAAGGTCGCCAAGACGACGGCGCTCGGGCCCGGTAATGTCATCACTAGTGGTTGATACGGATGTTGTGTCACTGGGTTTTCGTCAATCCGACAATTACATCCAACACTATGGACCCGCATTGGTCGGTTCGCGACTGATCGTCTCGTTCATGACGATTGCTGAACTTGCTTTCGGTGCCCTAAATCGCCAATGGGGGCCTGCCAAATGTCAGCAGCTATCCGAATACATGGAACAGCATTTCGTGCGTTTCGACCAAACGGAACAAATGTGCCAAATCTGGGCCGAGCTTTGCTGGGAGGCCAAGTCACAAGGGCGGGTTTTGCGAACTGCAGACGGATGGGTTGCCGCGACGGCTGTCTATCTGAACCTTCCGCTTGTGACCCACAACGCTCGTGACTTCAATTACTTGCCTCAAGTTAAGTTGATTACGTTCCCGTCGAACTAATAATTCTGGCGAGTGGACATAGCGCACCAAGGCTGATGCCCAGTTGCTATGGATTTCAATGATGTGGTGTGATTCCACGCTATGCACAAAGTATTAAACGGTTGACGCCACTAAGACGCGATGAACAAGAATATTTTCAAGCAAACGGAATTTACGAAAAAGCGTGCAGCTATCCATGTGTTCGGCGACAATTGGTTCTCCTCTTTAGCGACAATTAGAATTCCCTGTCGCGAGTTCATGGCGTGTCATTCGCTGGTAGTAGATTCGCCAGTCGCTTTGGCCTGTTTGGCTTGTTCGACGCGGTAGCTGGGGACGTTC
>JBGSLZ010000134.1:0-2935 GCA_041740415.1 Rubripirellula sp. | reverse complement strand
TGCGAAACTGACTGGGTTTGGCTGACCGACGCCGTTCGGATCGTAAACATAATCCGCCGTCGTCACGAACGGATCGAATTGGCCTCGTCGCGTTGAATTGAGCGGTAGTGCGTAGTTGTCGATGTCATCGGGGAGACGTTGTAAACCCGATGAGTCGGCGGCTTGCTGGGCCGACTTGGGTGGCTGGACGTAGACGGGGACCGGTGGCGTCAGCACGTCATGGAAGGCGCCGTATACGTCGCTGGCGAATGTTGCCGTGTGGGACGCCACGCTCAGGGCCAACGGCAGACCGGTTGGGTTGAGCTGCGACAAACCATAATCACGCGCCGTCCCCACTGCTACGCTCTTCACAAAATTGCCCACATCCAAAATGCCAGTGCCCCCGAGTGCCGCTCGCGATACCGAGTCCGACAAGTTGCCCGCCAGCGTGCTGGCGTACGGATCGGCCACGTTCCCGAATATACCCACCGTCGGGCCGATGCCCCAGACAGGAAGCCCCAAAACACTGACGTTCGCTCCGGCAAACGCGCTCGTGCCGCTGATCCCCGCGCCGATGCTGAAGTCCGCCAGACTTCCAATTGAAACGGAGTACGTCCCGCCGATGCCGCTCGACGCCGGCGCGGGTCCAAACAAAGGTGTCAGGAGTCATTGACGCAGTGGTTGGAAGCAAACATTGATTCCTGACACCTTTGTTTTGCCCCCACCTTTGTTTTGCCCCAAGAGTCCGCCAGCAGCAAAACAAAGACTCCTGACACCTTTGTTTTGCCCACCTTTGTTTTGCCCGGGCTACGTCATGCGGCGACCATCCGGGTCGCCGTGCCTTCGGCGAGTGCGCTCTACCGGCGCGTGGCGGCTTCCTGCCGAAAGTTGCGACGCACTTCGTGTGCGTCGCTGGATGCGCGAGGAGATTGCGCGGTCGTCCAGTGTGCGTGGCATCACGCCGCAAGAAACGGCGGGCATCCTGCCCGCCGAAGACGCAAGCGAACATCCGCAGGCGTTGTGGTTCCGACGGCTTGCAAGTGCGAACGAATGGAAAGTCGTTTGGCCGTCGGTTTCAGTGGGAGCATCAACCGAGGTTTCGCCGCGACTGGTTAATCGCTCGCTTTGATCGCGATGCTCATTTTATGTTGACGAACGATGATAGTTCGGGTTCGGCTTGAACTCTCCAGTGATGTTTCCAGCGTCATCAACTTGCCATGCACCGACGATTGCTTCAGGTGGTACCGCGCCGTTGGGATCGTATCCTTCCGCGATCTCGTAAACCCAACCACCTGGATTTAACTTGGCTTCTTCAATCGCTTCGGGTCGCGGCGTCTTCTCAGCATTGCTCATAGACTCTTGATCCATCTTTCATAAAAGGCTTGTTGCTGATGCACTGACACCGGTTTTTCGTTAAGCAAAGGCCCGAAAACCGAAACCAGATCAGCCGATCTAGCTTGGCTACCGAGCGTCAATTGATATGCCTTTTCGCCACCGCCCATCGACTCAATCATTGGAGAGGGGTAAACGTTTTCGCAAGCCCCAAGACATAGAGGCATAACGCCAATTGCATCCAACTCACTGCGTATTTCACACAGTGCATGAAAATATCCGCGTTCCGAAGACGCGATAAAAGTCTGGCCATCTAAAACCAACTCCACTTGCACAGAGTCTTCGTCGGATGGTGACTCTTCCCACAATCTAACCACGGCATTGCGATGATTGCCAGCGGAATCAAGCACCTTTATCGTTTGTGTTTCCATGGTTATTGCTTCCTGAAATTTGGGTTTCTCAAGAAGCCGCCGACGATCTCTCCCTTGCTCATTTGAAATGCACCCATAACTTCGCTGCTATGCACGCCGCCGGGAATCGCTACTTCAAACTGCTCGGGGAAAGGTGACTTCGACCCTAGCCTGACATTCACATCAACGCCGTTCTTTGATCGGATGACATAGGTGTATCCGTTTTTCCCAGCGAAACCCTTCGCAATTCCTGGCCGAATTGACGTCGAAACGAAACCCGTGTCAGGCTGATTTGAAGTCACGTGGCGTAGAAGGTCGCCGTTTGTGCCTTTGGGCTGTAACCCTTGCTCGAAAACTAACTCAGGAGTTCGTGATGAGCGTTCACCGCGGAAGACAGTCCGACTCGCTGCACTGTTTGGGGCAATTATTGGAACGCCGATAGCTTCTTCAGCTGTCTCACGTAGTACCGTGGTCGCGATTTGTCGTTGCCCCATACCCATTGCCGCAACGCGCAAACCGCCTGCTAGTCCGCCGGCTATAAAATCCAATGGGCTTTCGGCACTTTCTAATCCGCCAATCGCGCGGCCGATACCACCCGCTGCCATTTGAGCACCACGTAGACCTTCGCCGCCGTGGGGCTTGAAACCCTCCATTCCGTAATCGGTGGCGTACCATGTCGACACGCCGTCCAATCCATAGGTCGAGAATGTTTGTTCGAGAACCGCTCGTTCATCCATCAAGGCCGTTCGCACTCGCGAGCGATTGACGGCATTGGCATACGCTTGCCTCGCATTAACGCCGTTATGTCCGCCTCCAGTTGGTTTGCCATTCGCGATGACCCTCGAATCTCGTGAAGCGTTACCACCTAGGTTATCGATTGCCTCGTCAATTTGGTTGGCACGACGACCGATCCTTAGTGCAAGGTAGGCTTCTGATTCCGTTCCGTTGGTGTATCGAAAACGATCAGCGAAAAAGTAGTCGCCGAAAATGTTTCGCATATCGTTGACGCCCGAGCCATCTACCAACTGACCAGCACGGAAGTAGGTTCGCGGGTTTGCATCGCCCCAACCGAATGCGAAACTGACTGGGTTTGGCTGACCGACGCCGTTCGGATCGTAAACATAATCCGCCGTCGTCACGAACGGATCGAATTGGCCTCGTCGCGTTGAATTGAGCGGTAGTGCGTAGTTGTCGATGTCATCGGGGAGACGTTG
>JBGSLZ010000133.1:0-100477 GCA_041740415.1 Rubripirellula sp. | reverse complement strand
ATCTGGATTCTCCGCGAACGGAGTCGCGGAGCCACGTCATTGTGGGCGACTGCTCTGCCAACGTGACATGACGGAACTCTGAAGACGGGTTGCGGTTTGACGCTAACCCTTTTCTGCAAAACACCTTACGACGCAATCTTGATCGACCGGCACACGGGTTGCTTGTTGGGGGCTGCCATCGCGGGTTACTGCCACCGTTGCATCATGACCTCGCGACCCACCGAACACTCAATCTTCACTTCATAGACCAATCACAGGAGAGAAACGTCGTGGCAAAGCAAATCGTTTTCGACGACGACGCACGCGGCCCATTGTTGGCCGGCGTCAGCAAATTGGCGCGAGCCGTCCGCAGCACCCTCGGCCCTCGCGGCCGTAACGCGGTGTTGGACAAGGGCTGGGGCTCGCCCAAGGTGACCAAGGACGGCGTGACCGTCGCTGAAGACATCGAATTGGACGACCCGTTCGAGAACTTGGGTGCCCAACTCGTCAAAGAAGCTGCCAGCAAGACCAACGACGTGGCCGGTGACGGTACGACGACGGCAACGGTTTTGGCCGAAGCAATCTTCCGCGAAGGTCTGAAAATGATCGCGACCGGCGCCGACCCGATGGCACTGACTCGCGGCATGACCAAAGCCGTCGATGCGGCTTGTGCTCAGATCGCTAAACTGGCGACTCCGATCAACGAAAAGAACAAGTCGGAAATCAAGCAAGTCGCGACGATCGCTGGCAACAACGATCCCGAGATCGGTGAAGTGCTCGCAAACGCGTTCGCCAAAGTCGGTAAGAACGGCGTGATCACGGTCGAAGAAGGCCGCTCGAACGAAACCTACGTCGACTTCGTCGAAGGCATGCAGTTCGATCGCGGATTCCTGTCGCCGCACTTCGTGACCAATCAAAACGACGTTAGCGTCGAACTGGACGATTGTCACATTTTGTTGTTCGAGGAAAAGATCTCCAACAACAAGAAAATGATTCCGCTGTTGGAAGCGATCAGCAAAGCCAAGAAGCCGCTGTTGATCATCGCCGAAGACATCGAAGGCGAAGCGTTGGCGACTTTGGTTGTTAACAAGATGCGTGGCATCCTGTCGGTTTGCGCGGTGAAGGCACCCGGTTACGGCGATCGCCGCAAAGCGATCCTCGGTGACATCGCCGTGTTGACTGGTGGCAAGGCGATCTTCAAGGATCTCGGCATCGACCTGGAAAGCGTCAAGATGTCGGACCTCGGTCGTGCGAAGCAAGTTCGCATCACCAGCGAAGGCACGACGATCGTCAGCGGTGCTGGCAAGAAGGCCGACATCGATGGCCGCGTCGAACATATCCGTCGCGAAATCGAGAAGACGGACAGCGACTACGACAAAGAGAAGTTGCAAGAGCGTTTGGCGAAATTGGCCGGCGGTGTTGCCCAAATCAACGTCGGTGCCGCAACCGAAACTGAAATGAAAGAGCGTAAAGCTTTGATCGACGACGCCCGCGCGGCAACTCAGGCTGCGTTGGAAGAAGGCATCGTGCCCGGCGGCGGAACCGCACTGCTGCGTTGTCGAAGCGTGATCGAGAAGTTGGAAAAGGAAACCGAGGGCGACCAAAAGCTGGGCGTTCGCATCATCCGCAACGTGCTCGATCAACCACTGCGTGCGATCGCTAACAACGCCGGACTCGATGGCGCTGTGGTCGTCAATCGCGTGTTGCAAATGAAGGGCAAGACCGACGGATACGATGCCAACGCGGAAGTCTATTGTGACTTGGTCGCGGCCGGCATCGTTGATCCGGCCAAGGTCGTGCGAACTTCACTCACCAATGCAGCCAGCGTCGCGGCGCTGTTGCTGACCACTGAATCGCTGATCTGTGACATCCCCGTCGAAGAAGAAGCAGGCGGCGGCGACCATCACGACCACGGCATGGGCGGTGGCGGAATGGGCGGCATGGACATGGGCGGAATGGGTGGCATGGGCGGAATGATGTAAGGAAGAATAGGTGACAGGGATCAGGTTACAGGAAACTGGCTCGAAGCCTTCGTTCCCTTTAGCTCTTCCTGACACCTGATACCTGATACCTGACACCTTTTTAATTCAACTTCAATCAACGGAAATAGAAATCATGGCAAAACTAAACCTTCGACCTTTGGATGACCGCGTCGTTGTCAAACCAGAAGACCCAGAAACCACCACCGCTGGCGGTATCGTGCTACCCGATTCGGCTCAAGAGAAGCCGCAACGTGGCAAGATCTTGGCAGTCGGACCAGGCAAGCTGATGGACAGCGGCGTACGCGGAGAATTGTCTGTCGCAGTCGGTGACACCGTGATCTACGGCAAGTACGGCGGAAGCAACATCGAAGTCGACGGCCAAGAGATGAAGATCCTTCGCGAAAGCGACATCTTGGCAAAAGTACTTTAAGAAGCGGTTAGCTTTTAGCTGTGAGCGATTAGCTTTTTGACGATCGCCAGCAAGCTAATTGCTCAACCAGCTAATTGCTCAACAACTCAACTCAAAGGAATCATACTCGTGGCAAAACAACTGCTATTTGACGACCACGCTCGTGCCCGCATGATGGCCGGCGTCGACAAGTTGGCCAACGCCGTCGCTGTGACGATGGGGCCGACTGGTCGCAACGTAATCATTGATAAATCTTTCGGCGGCCCGACCGTGACCAAAGACGGCGTGACCGTCGCGAAAGAAATCGAACTCGAAGATCGCTTCGAGAACATGGGTGCCAAGTTGGTCATCGAAGTCGCGCAAAAGACGAGCGACTTAGCCGGTGACGGCACGACGACCGCAACCGTGCTGGCACGCGCGATCTTGAAAGAAGGCCTGCGTAACATCGTTGCCGGCAGCAACCCGGCCGCGATCCGCCGTGGCATCGACAAAGCCGTCGATGCGGCAACGGAAAAGCTGATCGAGATGGGACGTCCTGTTAAAGACAAGCAAGAAGTCGCTCACGTCGGTGCTATCTCGGCCAACAACGATCACAAAATCGGCAAGATTTTGGCGGACGCTCTCGAGCGCGTCGGCAAAGACGGCGTGATCACCGTCGAAGAAGGCAAGAGCCGTGAAATGGAAGTCACCTACGTCGACGGAATGCAGTTCGACAAGGGATACATCTCGCCCTACTTCATCACCGATCCCGGTACGATGGAAGCGAATCTCGAAAATGCGTTGGTCCTGCTTTATGAAAAGAAGGTCAGCAACATTCGCGATCTGGTTCCGCTGTTGGAAAAGACCGCGCAATCGGGCCAGCCGCTGTTGATCATCGCCGAAGATGTCGACGCGGAAGCGCTGACGTTGCTAGTCGTCAACAAGCTCCGCGGCACGTTGAATGTCTGTGCCGTCAAGGCTCCGGGATTCGGTGACCGTCGCAAGGCGATGCTCGGCGATATCGCGACTCTGACCGGTGGAACGCTGATCAGCGAAGACTTGGGTATCCAACTCGAAAATGTCACGCTCGAGCAACTCGGACGTGCCAAGAAGATCACCGTCGACAAGAACAGCACCACGATCGTCGAAGGCGCCGCGAAACGCAGCGATGTCGACAAGCGGGTCGCCCAAATCCGTGCTCAAATCGAGCAAACCGACAGCGATTACGACAAGGAAAAGTTCCAAGAGCGTCTGGCGAAACTGGCCGGTGGTGTTGCCGTGATTAGCGTCGGCGCCGAAACCGAAATCGAGATGAAGCAGACCAAGGCTCGTTTGGAAGACGCGCTTCACGCCACGCGAGCGGCTGTTGAAGAAGGTATTCTGCCGGGCGGCGGCGTTGCTCTGGTTCGTTGTCACGAAGCAGTCGAAGCAGCGTTGAAGAAGGCCAAAGGCGACGAAAAAGTCGGCGTCAACATCATCTTGCATGCGCTCGATGCACCGATGCGTCAAATCGCTGACAACGGCGGAATTGACGGCAGCGTCGTGGTCGACGAAGTTCGCCAAAAAGGTTTGTCGGTCGGCTTCAACGCCAACACAGGCGAGTACTGCGACATGATCAAGGCCGGCGTCATCGATCCGGTGAAGGTCGTTCGCACAGCATTGTCGAATGCTGCCAGTATCGCTGGCTTGATGCTGACCACCGAAGCGATGGTGACCAACTTTGAGAAAGCAGACAAAGAGCGTCGCACGCCCGAAGGCGTCGTCAGCTAGGTCGCACTGCGATTCAGCTACGCGCGTAGCAATTACCGATAGCCAGGGGTTTTTGCCCCTGGCTATTTCATTACGCGACTTCATTTCCAGTTCCCCGATTACCAGCCCAGCGGGACTCGTCGAAAGCACCAAGCATGGCCGAAAAGACCTGCTATTACGAAGTCCTTCGCATCGAACGGACGGCTCAGAAAACGGAGATCGATCGCGCCTATCGAAAGCTCGCGATCAAGTATCACCCCGACAGCAACCGTGACGACGAATCGGCTGTCGAAAAATTCAAAGAAGCCACCGAGGCTTACGAAGTTCTATCGGATGCCGAGAAGCGACAGCGTTACGACCAGCACGGCCACGCTGGCGTCGACAGCGTTCATCAATATGGCGACGTCGAAGATATCTTCGATGCGTTCGGGGACATGTTCGGCGGCGGCATGTTCAGCGATCTGTTCGGGAATCGCGGCGGACGGGGCGGTCGAAAACGGGTTCGTCGCGGCGCCGACATTCGCTGCAACGTAACGCTGACGCTCGAAGAAGCAGCTCGGGGCGTTAAGAAAGACATCTCGTTCCGTCGTCGCGTGCGCTGCGAGAAATGTAGCGGCAGCGGCGCGGCAGTCGGCAGCAAACCGACCACGTGCAACACTTGCGGCGGCCACGGACAAGTCATCCAGTCGGCCGGCATCCTGCGAGTTCAAACGGCGTGTCCACAGTGTCGTGGTAGCGGCCAAACGATCGGACAACCATGCGGCGATTGCCGCGGCACAGGACTCGAAAACAAAAAAGCCGAACTCACCGTAACGATCCCCGCGGGGGTCGATGATGGAATGCGAGTTCGTGTGACGGGCGAAGGCGAAGCGAGTCCCGATGGCGGGCCGGTCGGCGATTGCTACGTGTTCGTGACCGTCAAACCACACGAATTGTTCAAACGCGACGGCACCAACCTGATTTTGCAACTGCCGATTTCGTACACGCAAGCGGCGTTGGGCGCGGAGATCGAAGTACCGACGCTCGATGGCCCCCAAACATTGCGGATCGAACGAGGCACTCAGGGAGGCGACGTTTTCAACTTGCGAGGCAAAGGCGTAGTCGATCCGCGCGGCGGTCGACCCGGCGACTTGCTGGTCCAAGTGTTCGTCGAAGTTCCCAAGAAACTCAGCGCCGATCAGGAACGATTATTGCGCGAGCTTGCCGAGGTCGACCACCAATCGGTGCTGCCGCATCGGACCAGTTTTCTATCCAAACTAAAAACCTTTTTTGACACTGAATCACAACCGCAAGAGTGATCGCGCGAATCATGAACAACGACCCAAAGAACGAAGAATACGACGAAGTCGATGCTGCGGAAGCCGCCTTTGAAACGGATGCCGCGCAAGATCCTTCGTTCAGCTTTACGGAATCTCGCGACGAAGAAATGGATCGGCTACGTCAGGCTGCCGATTCCGCCGATAAACGTGTCTTGATGGCGCAAGCCGAGGCCGAGAACTTTCGCAAACGAATGCGTCGCGACTATGACGACCAACTGAGATACGCCGCCGCTCCCGTGGTCGGTGACATCATTCAGGTCCGCGACAACCTGCACCGAGCGCTGGACGCGGCCGAGTCCACCGATGCGACGGGACTCAAGGACGGAGTCGCGATGGTTGCCAAGCAGCTCGATGATGCGCTTGCGAAACACGGCATTCGCGAGATACCGGCCGAAGGTGAACTGTTCGATCCGAACTATCACGAAGCGATCTCACAGATGCCTTCGGATAAGCCTGCCGGAACGATCGCGCACGTGGCAACGACCGGCTTCCAGATGCACGACCGAGTGATCCGTCCCAGCCAAGTGATCGTCAGCACGGGGCCGGCGCATTAGCTTCGATTTACGAACAACAGGTGCCCTGCCACGCCGTGGCAGGGACGCGAACTGCTTTGCCGTTCAATCTCCGCGAGCGGATTCGCGGAGCCGCCCGCGCAAGCCGTCTTACGCTGCCAATCGCTTCGCGACCCTTGCCGGTGGTGTTCGCCATCTCCGGTGCAACCACCAGTACTGCTCGATCGACCGATCGATCTCGGCGGCAAGATGATCGTTGTACCACTGCGTCAACGTCGAAACCGAAGCGCATGTCGCGTGATCGGTTCGCGGATCGGCGAAGGCGTTACCAGCAATTTCAAAGTGCATCGGTCGACCGCCGATGCGTCGCGTAGCGCCGACCACCATCGGTGCGTCGGAACTCAACGAGAACAGCGCCAATGCCTTGTGACATGACGCGGGTGCTCCCAGAAAATCGACCCAGCAACCTTTGTCACCCGCGTGCTGATCGGCCAGCAACGACAAAATCCCACCGTTCTTCAAGTGCCGATCCACGTCCGCCGCGCAGCCTTCTTTGTCGACCATTTCCTGGCCCTTCGCACCGCGAAATCGCTGGACCCACGCATTCAAAAATCGATTGTCCAGTTGCCGGGCGATGGTCAGCGTGTTGATGCCCATCAAGCCGGTCATGTAACCACCGACCTCGAAATTGCCGAAGTGACCGGTCACGATCACCGTCGGCCGCGATCCCAACATCAGACGTAACATCTCGCGGTTGTTTTTGAATGAAATGTACTGCCGCCAATTCGACAAATGCAACCGTCGTTGCACCCACGCGATCTCGCACACCATCAGCAGCAAATGGTGCCACATCGCGAGGCTGAGATTCTGACGCTCTTGGTCGGTCGAATCGGGAAAGATCAGTCGCAAGTTGTGCTCAGTTGCCCCGCGGCGGATGCCCAACGGTCCCGCTGCCACCCGGGCCAAACCGTGGCAGACGCGATCGCCCATGTCCAGCGGCAGCGTTTGGATGACGGCGACCAGCAATCGCACGAACAGATAGGCGGCAAAATCGATGGCAGTTTTCATGAAGCCCGAATGTTAGGGAAGATGCGAAGTATCGCTAAATTCCGCTTTGAGGGTCCAGATCGATTGGCACGGCTTGTTTGTTTAGTCTCCACCGTTCACCATCTTAGCGATGAGCGGAAAAGATTGTTTGACCCCAATTGCCGGGAACCGGCCCTTCGAGTGCATCGCGCAATTGGGTTCAGACACTTTTTTCCGCACGATCATTAGGCGTCGCCCCCAACCCCAAGACGATCGAAGCGGAAAAGCTCGCGAATGACTGATTCTTGTGCCGTGGTCCTGGCTGCCGGAAAAGGGACCCGGATGAAAAGTGACCTGCCGAAGGTTTTGTGCCCCGTCGTCGGACGTCCGATGATCCACTTCGTCTTGGACGCACTCGAAAAGGCGGGTATCCAACGCAAAATCGTCGTCGTGGGCTACGAAGCTGACTTGGTTCGCAAGGCACTCGCCGATCGCACCGACGAAATCGAATTTGTTACGCAATCGGAACAGCTCGGGACCGGTCACGCCGTACAAATGTGCCGCCCGGCACTCGAGAAACAAACCGGACCGACGATCGTCGTCGCCGGCGACTCACCGCTGATCCAACCTGCAAGCCTAAAGAAAATCTTCGACCATTTTCAGCATTCCAACCCCGCGTTGTTGTTGGGCACGCTGATGAAAGACGATCCCACGGGGTTGGGCCGAATCATCCGCGACGGCGACGGCAACTTCATGGGCATCGTCGAGCATAAGGACGCCAGCGAAGCCGAGCGGGCCGTCAAGGAAGTGAACATGAGCACGTATTTGTTTCAAACCGCCGACCTGCTCGAGTCGCTCAATCAACTGAGCTGCGACAACTCGCAAGCAGAATACTACTTGACCGATTGCGCCCGGTTGCTTCGTCAATCCGGTCGTCCGGTCGAAGCGATCGCGGTGCTGCAGCAATGCGAATCGTTGTCGATCAACAATCCTGACGAACTTCGGTTGGTCGACGAGAAAATGCGGGCGATGGGCTATGCGTGAATTAAAAATTTTTAGCGGCCGAGCGAACGTCGATCTCGCATCGAAAATCTGTCGCCATCTGCATCTGGAACCTTCCGCGATCACGCTGGGTAAATTCCCGGACGGCGAGAACTATTGCAAACTCGACGAAGACGTTCGCGGTCGCGACGTGTTCTTGATTCAGCCGACATCGCCGCCGGTCAACGACAACCTGTTCGAGTTGTTGATCATGATCGACTGCTGCAAACGCGCCAGCGCCGAGCGGATCACCGCCGTGATTCCCTACTTCGGTTACGCTCGGCAAGATCGCAAGGACGAAGGTCGCGTGCCGATCACGGCCAAGCTGGCCGCCAACATCATCACGCGGGCCGGCGCCGACCGAGTGCTGACGATGGACCTGCACGCCGCTCAGATTCAAGGCTTCTTCGATGTCCCCGTCGACCACTTGTACGCTGCGCCGGTGTTGAACGAGTACTTCAATGATCGCGGATTGATGGGCGACGACATTGTCGTCGTCAGTCCTGATGAGGGCAGCATCAAACGCGCGCTCGGGCACAACAAACGACTCGGCGGCAGCCTAGCGATCGTCGACAAGCAACGAGCCAACGCGCTCGAAGTGAAACAGAACACGATCATCGGCGGTCCGATCGAAGGCAAAATCGCGCTGATGTTCGACGACATGATCAGCACGGCCGGTTCGATCTGCGGCGCAGCGAGATTGGTTCACAAAGCCGGCGCGAAAGAGATTCACATCGCCGCGACTCACGGCGTGCTATGCGGGCCGGCGATCGAGAAGTTGCGAGAGGCGCCGATCGATTCGATCATCGTCACCGACACGATCCCGCTGACCGCCGAAAAGATGCTGCCCAATTTGATTCAGTTGAGCGTCGCGCCGTTGTTGGCTGAAGCGATCAAACGAATTCACCACGATCAATCGATCAGCGAACTATTTCGCGAACGATGATAAAAGTAGCGATCAGACGCCGTGGTGGGGAACTGAAGTTTAGCAGTTTGATCTCCGCAAGCGGAGTCGCAGAGGCACGAGGGACAGCCCGTTACGCCGCGCGGGTTCCTGTGATCTTGATCTTGACGTCGTGTTTCAGATTGACGACCGCCGGTTTGTCGTTGGGTCGATCTTTGCGCCACATCTCGATGGTCGGCTTTGCGAAGTCGGCACCGCCGCTGCGGATGACTCGTCCGATTCGATCGTTGGACAACGTCACTAAACTGCCTAGCGGATAGAGCGACACAGCCTGCAACAACGCTCGCACAACCTTGGCATCGAACTTCAACTTCTTCATATCTTCGAGCAGGTTGACGATCGAGTAGTAGCCCTGGATCGCCAATCGATGTTTACGGTTGGTCAGCATGCCGACGAACACGTCGGCGACCGCAGCGATCTTCGCGAGCGGATGAATCGCTTCTGACGTATAACCGCGCGGATAGCCGCTGCCGTCACCCCGTTCGTGTATTTGATAGATCACAAAACTGGCCAAGTCGGAAATTCCATCGCCGTAACCGCCCGCAATCTCGATCGCTTTGACCGGGTGGTCGGCGAGTCGTTTGAGCTGCTCGGGGCTAAGCGGCTTGTCGGTATCAAACATGTTCAGCCCGACCGCTTGCATCCCGATATCGTGGACCAGGCAACCGATACCCAGTTCCACTAAGACGTCGCGACCGAGTCCCATTTGAATGCCGATGGCCATCGCGATCGTCGCGATGTGGATTCCGTGACGCGTCGGGTAGTCCGAATCATACGGAGCGCTCGCCAAACACGTCATGGCGTCGAGATCTTCCGTCATCCGATCCAACAGCTCGCCGCAAATTTCTCGCAGCGGTTCGACATCGGATGACGCATCGTTGCCCGTGTCGGCGAAGAATTCGCTGACGATATCGATGCGAGTGTTGGCTTCATAAGCCCACTGCGTCGTCAGCCCGTCCGCGTATCCGCGATCGGCGGGTGCCTTGATTTGGTCAGACATCGGCGTCGTCGAAATCGGCAGTTCCATTGACTGACCGTCATTGATCCGCGCGTCGATCGCCCGAGTCCAATCGTTTGCCTGATGTGATTGAACGTAAGCTGGTGCCGGCGGAACTTTCGTGCGTCGCCCTTGCGGCGAGAACGCTGATAGAATCGCGATATCGCGCTGAGCCAAAATGACGGAGTCGACCCGACGAACCGCCAATAGCTCGATGAAAGTGTGCGTGATCATCGTTCCCTCGGTCAGCAGTTTGACTCGGGGGTTGAGCGGATCGAGGATCGGCGCACTCAGCACCGCGCCGACCCGCAACATCGTCAGGGGAACTCGCTTACACTTCATCGCAACCAATCACCCCGTGGGAAACTCCGTCTCTTCCCAAATTTCGGCAGCCGCTACATGCCGATATGAGTCGACCCGATTTTTCACGCACAATCGTTACGATCGGAACTAAAATGGGCGTACTGGTCGGGTTCGATGGCTCGACAAAAACCGGTCGGCGACGTAGAAGTTAGATCCAGGCGGTTTTCACATTTCACAGCGTCACCTTCTAACTGCGGAATCTATTCGTGAGACCTCTCCAACGCCTCATTGTCGTCGCATCCATCGCTTTCATCGGTACTTTGTCGGCGTCAGCTCACCCGGGACACGGCGAACCGGGTCCGGCGCACTACGTCACGGAAGCCGATCACGTCGTGCCCGTGGTCTTGGCGACCACCGCGATCCTGTTTTGCGTGGTCGCCGTTTTAGCGTTGCGAAAGAAGGCTGTTGCAGCGGTCGCACGACGCTCGGACAATCGCTGAACTCACGCGTCCGACGGCATGGCTGAGAGCATGTTTTTCATGCTGGTCGTGACCAGGGTCTCGATGCCGGGTGAGTAGTCGAAGACTTCGACGCTGACCCAACCTTCGTAGCCGACATCGCGCAGCGCCGAAAAGATCGGGTGGAAATCGGCTTCGCCCATCCCCGGCCCCAACAGGTTCGGATCGTTGGCGTGAAAATGAATCATCGCGTCCGCATTGTCGCGGATGATCTGAGCCACCGGCGTCGGCTCGTCGCTCATCGCCTTGACATCCAAGTGCAATTGCACGTTGGGGCTGTCGACAATCGACATCAATCGGCGACCATCCGCCGCGGAGTTCAAGAAGTTACCCTCGCCACGTCCGAGCGGTTCGATGGCGATCTTGACGTCGAGTTTCTCAAGCTCCGGTGCAACACGCTGTAACACTTCGGCCGCATTGTCCATCGCGGATTCCATCGACTGGCCTTCCGGCACGTTGCGTTGTTGGGGCGAACCGAGAACCATCAAGTGTCCGCCCAAGTCGCGACACAATCGGGTCAGTTCGATCAAGTAGTCGGCGGTTCGCTTTCGCACTTCGCTATCCACGGTCGTCAAATGAAAGCCAGTCGTTTTAGCGAGCAGCCAATGCAAACCGATGATCTCGAGTCCGGCCGATTCGACTTGCCCGCGATAGGCGTCACGTTGGTCGTGGCTGAAGGACGCGATATTGTCGGACAACATGAACGGAGCGACTTCCCAGCCCGTGTAGCCGGTCGCGCGAGCCAATTCGAGCGCCCGATCCAACGGCCAATCGCCAAACGTTTCGTTACAGATCGCGTATTTCATGGTTTCTTTTCGGCCGCACCGGGGATCGCCGAAGCAATTTTGTTGAACAGGTCATCGCCGGCGTGTTGCTTGAGTGTGCATCTGTATCTTTGACCTGCCAGACAGACGCCACAACCCGCCATCGACGGCCAACGCGGCAGACCCATACCCCCCAGCCAACCCATGTCAACATTTTGCGGTACCTGACGACGATTATTTTGTTTTTCCGACATCTTTTCCACCGCCGCGAAAGATTTGCTATCAATCTTCACTAACTCTTCACTGGCCATGGAGTTACAACGCTTTTGACTGTGGCAAGGTCGCCGCCTTCTGGCGTTTCCCTTAGCCCTAAATTGCGATCCTAGAACGACTTAACACCGTGTGTGAATTCAGTTTGACAGGCCACCGGCAAAGTCTAAGATCTCGTCCGTCACCCACATGTAGTGTTTTTCGTCGCTGAAAATCACTACGGGTAGTGCTTTCAATTGCCCGTTATAATGAGTGGTGCTCGCCGCTTCGCACGGAAATTTGCGAATCTTGGCGACGGTCACCAACCAAGGACGACCCTCAAGGAGTCTCAAAGTCTATGGCCACGGTTCTATCTGCACGCGCTAACGAAACATTGTCCGGCGATCCCGCGATCGAAAAGGTCAATTCCGAGCACGGCCTCGAGTACGCTCAGGCCCGCTTCGGCAAGAAACTGCGAACCGGCAAGCACGGTTTGAAAATCAAGAGTGTTTTCTGCCCCGACACCGGCCAGACGCCCTTTGAAACGGTGAATTGGGAACTGCGTAGCGCCGCGATCAAAGACGAAAGCGGTAAGGCTCTGTTCGAGCAAACCAATTGCGAAATCCCGGCCACTTGGACTCAGTTGGCGACCAACGTCGTCGTTTCTAAATACTTCTACGGCGACCCGAACAACGACGGCGAACGTGAGAAGAGCGTCCGTCAACTGATCCACCGCGTTACTCGCACGATCGCCGATTGGGGCTTGGCCGACGGCTACTTCGATACCGCCGAAGACGGCGACCGTTTCTATCGCGAGCTGACTTGGTTGTGCCTGCACCAACACGGCGCGTTCAATAGCCCCGTGTGGTTCAACGTGGGTTTGCATGCCCAGTACGGCATCTCGGGCGACAAGTGCAATTGGCGTTGGAACGCGGCGGAAGGCTGTGTCGATCAACCGGAAAACTCGTACGAGTATCCGCAGGGCTCGGCATGCTTCATCCAAAGCGTCGAAGACAACATGGAAGACATCATGCGGCTGGCTTGCAGCGAAGCGATGTTGTTCAAGTTCGGCAGCGGAACCGGCACCGACTTGTCGACGATCCGATCACAGCGCGAACGCATGACCGGCGGTGGCACTCCATCGGGTCCGTTGTCGTTCATGCGAGTTTACGATTCGATCGCCGGTGTGGTGAAGAGCGGCGGCAAGACACGTCGCGCCGCCAAGATGCAATCGCTCAAGGTCTGGCACCCCGATGTGCTCGAGTTCATCGAGTGCAAGTGGAACGAAGAGCGGAAGGCTCACGCTTTGATTCGCGAAGGCTACGAGTCGAACTTCAACGGTGAAGCGTACAGCAGCGTTTGTTTCCAAAACGCGAACTTGTCAGTTCGATTGACGGACGAGTACATGGACGCCGTCCGCGCGGGCAAGCAATGGCAAACTCGTTGGGTTTCCAACAAAGTCAAGGACACGCCGCCGTCCTACGACGCCAAGGAATTACTCAACAAGATGGCCGAGTGTGCTTGGCACTGTGGCGACCCGGGCGTGCAGTACGACACGACGATCAACAAGTGGCACACGTGTCCCAACAGCGGCGCGATCAACGCATCGAATCCGTGCAGCGAGTACATGTTTTTGGACGACACGGCTTGCAATTTGTCGTCGATCAACCTGATGAAGTTCGTATCGCCCGATGGTGCTTTCCACTCGGATCGATTCCGCGCGGCTTCGCGTTTGTTCTTCATCGCTCAGGAGATCCTGGTCGACCACGCCAGTTACCCGACTCGCCCGATCGCCGAGAACAGTCACAAGTTCCGTCCACTCGGATTGGGTTACTCGAATCTCGGCAGCGTCATCATGACCAGCGGGCTGGCGTACGATTCAGACGCCGCACGCGGTGTTTGCGGATCGTTGACGGCTCTGTTGCACGGTGAAGCGAACCGCACCAGCGCGGAATTGGCATCCGTGGTGGGACCGTTCGACGGTTACTCCGAGAACGAAAAACCGATGCTCGGTGTGATGCGAATGCACCGCGAAGCTTGCGACCACATCAACGATTCGGGGCCGGCCGAGCTGAAGGAAGCGGCCCAGAAATTGTGGGACGACGTGCTCGAGATCGGCGAGAAGTTTGGTTTCCGAAACGCGCAAGCAACCGTGCTGGCACCGACCGGAACGATCAGCTTCATGATGGACTGTGACACGACCGGCATCGAGCCCGACATCGCGCTAGTGAAGTACAAACAGCTCGCCGGTGGCGGGATGTTGAAGATCGTCAACGGCACCGTTCGGTTGGCGCTCGAAAATCTCGGCTACACGAACGAGCAAGTCGTGACGATTCTGGCTTTCATCGACACGAACGATACGATCGAGGGTGCTCCGGAATTGGAAGCGGAACACTTGTCGGTCTTCGATTGTGCGTTCCAACCGGCCAACGGAATCCGCAGCATCAACTGGCGAGCTCACGTGACGATGATGGCGGCCGCTCAGCCGTTCTTGTCGGGTGCGATCAGCAAGACCGTCAACATGCCCAACGACGTGACGCCCGAAGACATCGCGGCGGCTTACTTCTGGGGTTGGGAGCTCGGGCTCAAAGCAATCGCGATCTATCGTGACGGCAGCAAGCAATCTCAGCCGCTCAACACCAAGAGCGAAGAAGGCAAAGCAGCCGATGCGAAAGCCAAGATCGTTACCGAGACGGTTGAAAAGATCGTGTACAAACCGCGTCGCGAACGGTTGCCCGATACGCGTCAAAGCGTGACCCACAAGTTCTCGATCTCCGGTCACGAAGGTTATTTGTGCGTCGGTCTTTATCCCGACGGACGACCGGGTGAGATCTTCATCACGATGGCGAAGGAAGGTTCGACAATCGGCGGAATCATGGACTCGTTCGGAACGGCCCTTTCGATCGCGCTGCAATACGGCGTGCCGCTGGAAGTGCTGGTCAACAAGTTCAGCCACACGCGGTTCGAGCCGATGGGTCACACGTCCAACAAGGACATCCGAATCGCCAAGAGCGTCGTCGATTACATCGCGCGTTGGTTGGGACTGACTTTCATGAGCGGACATGACAACATGCCGCCGCGTGATGGAACCAACCACGGCAATGACGTTGCAATCCAAGGCAGTTCGGTCATGGACGGGCTTCGCGAGGACGCCGGAGCGGCGGTCGCGTTGGCCGAACGGGCGACGATGTTGGCGAGCATCAGCGAGTCGGCGACCAACGGCAACGGTCATGCGAAGACGCAATCCGATGGCGGAGGCCAAGGCGATCAGTTCGCGAGGTTCCAGATCGACGCGCCGAGTTGTGACAATTGCGGCAGCATCACCGTCCGCAACGGCAATTGCTATCTCTGTCACAACTGTGGCAACAGCATGGGTTGCAGCTAATCGATCGGGCATCAATGTGCCGCTGAAACACCGTCGTAGGGGATGCGAGCTGCTTTGCAGCTCGCATCTCCGCGAACGGAGTCGCGGAGCCACATGCCAAGATCCTTCCTTTTCGGGCGAATGAATCGAAGTTCCGTCATTCCGCTAACCTGGCTAGAATGCGGCATCTCGGTCCATTCGCTTCTGAAAGACTTCACTTCATGGCACGCGCCAAAAACGATCAACGGGTCGCCCAAGAGGCCGCCGAAGCCGCTGCGAAACAGGACGACCGCTCGCCGATCGAGATCCGCTCCGCCAAATTTCGCGTCGCCGCTCAGCGTGAAACTGTCGAAGCCTTCGTCGTCGCCTTCATCTTGGCGCTTCTGTTCCGAGCTTTCCTAGCCGAAGCTTTCGTGATTCCGACCGGCTCGATGGCGCCGACGCTCATGGGCGCCCACAAGGATCTGGTGTGTGACCGTTGTGCTCAATCGTTTCAGGTTGGTGCCAGCCGCGAGCGATCGGGACCGCGAACCGACATGGTCGTCGTCGGCGGAGTCTGTCCGAATTGTCGCCACGTCAACTCGCTGGATCTCGAAGACAACGCTGACCACGCGACCTTCAACGGCGACCGCATCTTGGTCAGTAAGTTCAAGTACATGATCAACGAACCTGAACGGTGGGACGTGATCGTGTTCAAGTATCCCGGCAACCCAAAACAAAACTACATCAAACGGCTGGTCGGATTGCCGACCGAGACGCTGACGCTGAGTCACGGTGACGTTTACGCGCACCCGACCGGAACCAACGACAAGTCAACGATCTTGCGAAAGCCGGCCGACAAACTGATTGCGATGAGTCAGTTGGTTTACGACACGGACCATCAGAGTGAATCGCTGATCCGAGCGAACTACCCCAGCCGCTGGCAACCTTGGACGGACGGCGCCGAAAGCCCGCCGACGGATTCGTGGAAGGTCGATCGCAGCGATGATGGCATGACGGCGACGGTCAAATCGCCAGCCGACTCCGACGCTTGGCTTCGTTACTACCATCGTTGGCCCAGCGACGCAGAGTGGGCGGCAGCGGACCAAGGCAAATCGTTGGCCGTTGTCGATCCGTATCAATCGCGAGCGATCACGGACTTCTACACTTACGATTCGTACATACAAGTTCCCGCCGGCTATGTCTACGAAGATCCGCCATCAGTCGGACATGGAAACGGTTTCGAGCGGGCGCTCAACGGCGGATACAGCAAGGGTGAGTTCAGCCGTCGTTACAAGAGCGGCGATGGTCCAGAACAATTTCGCGGCGTCGCGATTTGGGGCGGCCAAGACAATGGACGACAAGAACTCGGACGCGACGGCATGCACTGGGTCGGCGACCTGATCGTCGAGTCGGACTTGGAAACAACCGCCGATGCAAAACGGGCAACGATCGAACTGGTTGAAGCCGGCGTGAAGTATCAGTGCGCGTTCGATCTGACCACCGGTAAGGCGACGCTTTCCATCATCGATGATCGCGACCGCGAATTCGACGGCGGCGCGACGCATCCGACCGCCACGACGAATGTTAATGCAGGTTCGCGTCACACGATTCGAATGAGCAACTGTGACGATCAATTGGTTGTTTGGGTCGACGGTGACCTCGTCGAGTTCGATTCGCCGACGACCTACGACGCAAGGAGTTATCGAAACCGTGACACCGATCGTCCTTACTGGACGCCCAAGCATCCGCTGGACGCGGCGCCGGTCGGCATCGCCGTTCGCGGCGGCGAAGCCACGATCCGTCACCTGGAAGTTCGTCGAGACAAGTATTACATCGCGACCAAGGATAGCAGCTTCGGCGGCATCTTTGATTACGAGATGGGCGAGCTGTTCCGTCGGGCGGGCGGTGGCGTCAGTCTTGGGGATATCCAAAGCGTCTTCGCGATGCCGCAGCGTTGGGGCGACTTCGCCGGTTGGTCGACCCGACGAGAAGTATCGTTCGAGCTGGCCGAAGACCAGTTCTTTCCGATGGGCGACAACAGTCCCGAGAGTCTCGACGCACGCTGCTGGGCCGGCACCAAGGATCAGTTTCCGTTGCCGCGCGGCGTCAACGAAGACGCATGGCAATGGTCCGATGCGTCGTATGTTCCGCGTGATTTACTGGTCGGAAAGGCATTGGTCGTATTTTGGCCGCATTCGTGGAATACACCGGTACCGTTCACGCCCAACATCAAACGGATGAAGTTGATACGTTGACTGTGCCCCTACTGCGGTTCTTCGCGAACGACTAGGCATGACGACCGTTCTTCTGTTAAAGATGCGTCATTGGGAAAGTACTTGCAACGGATTGCCGATATGACGGATCGCAACGACTGGGTGCTGGAAGCGTTCGAGCTTCAGAAAACGTACGGCCGCCGCCGCGTCGTCGATGGAGTCAATCTGCACGTCGCGCAAGGCGAAATCGTCGGACTGCTGGGCCCCAACGGCGCCGGCAAATCGACTAGTTTTCGGATGATTTGCGGCATGGTCGAACCCGACCGCGGCCGCGTCTATCTCGACGGCGTCGACGTCACGAACTGGCCCATGTTTCGTCGCGCGCGTGACGGCCACATGGGCTACCTGCCTCAAGAACCCAGCGTATTCAAGAAGCTGACGGTCGAGCAAAACATCTCGGCGCTTCTGGAATTGCTCGGCGCCGATCGCAAGACTCGCAAAACTCGCACCGACGAGTTGCTCGAAGAATTCAAGATCACGCACATTCGCAAGAGCAAGGCAGGTGGGTTGTCTGGCGGTGAACGGCGTCGGTTGGAGATCGCCCGATGTCTGGTCTCGGATCCCAAGATCGTGATGCTCGACGAACCGTTCGCAGGTATCGATCCGGTGACGGTCCAGTCGATCCAGCAAGTGATTTTACAGTTGCGAGCAAGCGGCATCAGCGTGCTCATCACGGACCACGCAGCGAGAGAAATCCTGGGCACCGTTGATCGTTGTTACGTGATCTCCAAAGGCCAAGTTTTGATCGCGGGAACTCCCGACGAAGTCAAACAGCATCCCCAAGTCCGCGCCGAATACTTGGGCGATCTCGACGGAGTCGACGTCAACACTTCCGCCGTCCCTCGGCCCCATTTCCGCGCCGAAAACGAAGCCGCGCGAGCGCTGCGGCGCCGCGTGACCGACGTTTGATCTTGCGAAATCGCAGTCACGCAAATTCGGCGGACATGGTTTCTTTGGCCATCTCGTCCGCCTCGACTTCATCCATGCCCAGTTCTTGCAACAACGCTGACAAGGTCTGTTGGTCATAACGTCGGCTGAAGGTCAACAAAGTCTCGGAGCCTTTGTCATCGGTGATCACGATCGAGTGCATCACCCAACCGCGTCGCACGGTCACATTCGCATGCGAGGCGATCGAGTGCTGCTTGGTCGGCAGCCACCAATTGGCTTCGGATAATTTCCAGCCGTCATCTTTGCATCCCGCCAGCCGCAGCCGACTCTTGGCCTTGAACGGGCCGAAGTCGTCTTTCGGAAACACGATCAATTCCGGCCGCCGCGGCGTACCGAACCCGCTCCAAAGTTTCGCCAGGATCGGATCCAAAACCATCGTGCGATAGAACCGGACGCGTCGACTGATCCATCGCAAAACCAGCGCCGCCGACAACAGTATCGCCAAGTTGATCACCGTCGCGACGGTCGGGCTGAATGCGTAAACCGCCATCAGTACTGCGCACAGCGTCTTGTTGCAAATTTCAAATACGGCATCCAAGAACGGCACCGGAGTCAACCAGACCATGAACTCGAAGAAGAACTTGACGCTGTTGATGACCAGAATGTTGACGACCATCGTTACGGCCAGCAACGTGTCGAGTGTCATGCTGATGATTCCCAAATGAACCATTGCAACTTGCGGCGCGCCGCCCGCGTCCAATTCGTTGGCTTGGTAGGACATCACCAGTTTGATGACCAACAAGATCACGATCACGGCATAGGTCTCGAGACGATCGACGGCTTGCGCGAACGGCTTACTGACTTTCGTCAGTCTCGGCAAACTGGTCAGCAACGTGAGTCCGAGGAAGATGAAGAACAGCCATTCGTTGCGAAGCGGTCCGGCCACACCGAGCACCGCGTTGTCGGTCGCCCAGTCAGGCCCCCAGAGCGCAAGCGCCGACAAACAGGTGACACCGAAAAACGGGGACAACGCGACCGGGGCGAGCGGCCCGAGCCAATCGACGACGCCGCTGGTCGTCGCCCATCCGCTGGCCGCCGCGATGTCGTCCGCGTCGATCGGACTCTCTCGCGCCAAGTTCTTCTCGATGCTCTCCGCACTCAGCGGCGCGTCCGCTGGTGCCGCCAGAACCGTTCGATCCTGGCCATCCGCAAACTGAAACTGAGGCGGCGACAAAATGCCAACGAACAGAATCAGCGCGATCAGATGACGCATGGAATTCTCGAGAAGGATTGAAAGAAAAATCAGTGGACAAAGCGATCTCGTCAACAATCCTAACTCGATGTCATCGTGTAAAACTACGGGTCATGGACCAGCACCGAATTCAATCGAAGTTGCGGACGAAGACGTTTCCAAGCGGGGCGAGTTTTTTTGTTGTGCTTTTGACGACGTGGGTTTCGGTGATGGCGGGTTGTGGCGGCAGCACGCCAACCCAAGAGAAAATGAAACCGGCGATCACAAAGAAGGCAACGCAATCAACCGAGGCCGCAACAAATGACGGCCGCACAGCCGACGAATTGCTGCATCAAGCTCAACAAGCCTTGTCGGTCGATCAAGTCGATCAGGCATCAAATCGATTGAGAAAAATCTTGATCCACGACCCCCATCATGCACACGCGCTGTTCTAACGCTGATCGATGCGTCCAGTCCTGATCCAGCCGCATTGGCAATGTTGGCAGCCGGAATGGCTGAATTGCAGCAGTTTCCAGATCTCGAGCGGTTGCTGGAATCAGCACCGCCCGAGATCACACGTTTTCCCCACTATTGGCTACGAACCGTCGCCGCTCGCCATCCAACATCCGACTTCGCCGCCGATGCGACCTCGACGGCGCAGTCGACCTCTATTGCGGGCAAAGCGATGGCGAGCCGCCGGATGCGTTGGGTCAGTCGGGTAACGAACTCTTTCGGCAATTGCAGTCGGGTTTTGCAACCGTCGCCGCAGTCGCAGGCGTCAACGATCGCGGTTACTGCGCCGGTGTAACTGCCGGCGATTTGAACCAGGATGGCTTTCCCGACGTGGTCGTCGGCAATCTCGGCGTCAACCGAATTCTGATCAATCAAGGCGACGGAACCTTTCGCGATGGCAGCTCGCGCGTCGCGTGGACCGAAAGCCATTACACGATCGCGATGGCGATCGCCGATGTCAGCGGCGATGGTATCCCCGACATAATCGAAGTCAATTACGTCAACGATCCAAAGAGCGTCGCGGCAGCGGACTTTGATGCCAACGGCATGATCGATTTGATGATCACGAACTGGATCGACGAATGGAACAACTTGTTCTTGCAGCTCACGCCCGGAAATTTTCGCGACGCCGCGCCCGTGTATCGACTCGATCGCGTCAGCGAAGGCATCCTCGGCTTCGGAACTCAAGCGGTTGACTATGACAACGACACTCGCATCGACGCGCTAGTCGTCAACGGACACATCGATGACTTCAGCCACACCGGAATTCCGTTCAAGATGCCAACTCAATTGTTGGTCAACTGCGGCGACCATTTTGAAAACGCTCGATAAGTCGACGAAAACTACTGGAACGAACCCCATCTTGGACGATGTCTGATCAGGCCCGATCACAATCGCGACGGCAAGCTCGACGTCGCGATCGGCGATCTCGAAGAACCATTGGTGTTGCTGGAGAATCGCACGGCGACGAAGAATCACTTCATTCAGTTTGAACTGATCGGCACTGGTAGCGAACGAGATGCGATCGGCACGCGAGTGAGCGTCACGGCCGGCGATTCGATGCGTGTTGTGATGACGGCGACCGGGGACGGATACGAAGGACGCAACGAACCGCTGGTGCATTTCGGTCTCGCCGAACACGCCGCAACTGTCGACGTTTCCATCGATTGGCCCAGCGGAGAGCATCAGCAACTGACGGCTTTACCAGTCGATCACCGATACCTAATCACAGAAGACCAAGAAACGGCTTGGCCGCGCTAACGCCACCATTGTAGAACAATTGTCCCAATTGTTTGGGTTGGTTTCGATGTCGCCGTCGATCATACTGATTCGCTTGATGCAACATTCCCTTTCGACTAGTTCGGTTTCCTTCCCTTGAGCGACGCGACAAACATCATCCCGCATCGGACTCGCGTTTCGTTCGTCATCCCGACGTTCAACGAAGCCGAATCGTTGGCGAAATTGAATGCCGAAATTTTGCGAGTCTGTCACGAACACGCGATCGATCCTCAAATCGTGTTCGTCGACGATGGTTCAACCGACGACTCGTGGCAAGTGATCGAGTCGATCGTTGGCAGTTGCGATCATGCGTCCGGCATTCGTTTCCGACGCAATTTTGGTAAAGCTGCAGCGCTCGATGCGGGGTTCGCTGCTTGTCGTCGCGACATCGTGATCACCATGGATGCGGACCTGCAAGACGATCCACGCGAGATACCACGGTTCCTCGAAAAGATGAATGAAGGATTCGATGTCGTCAGCGGTTGGAAACGAGTCCGGCATGATCCCTGGCACAAGGTCTTGCCGAGCCGCATCTTCAACGCATCCGTCAGCCGATTGACGGGCGTGAAGCTGCACGATCACAACTGTGGTTTCAAATCGTATCGTCGGAAGATTTTTGACGAAGTGCGGCTGTACGGCGAACGTCACCGATTCGTTCCCGTGTTGGCGTCGGCGCGGGGTTGGAAGGTCGGCGAAATCGAAGTGACTCATCATGCCCGCGAATTCGGACATTCAAAGTACGGTGTTTCGCGGCTCATCAAAGGCTTTCTGGATCTACTGACGATCCACTTGTTGACCGGCTATTCGGGCCGACCGTTGCACCTGATCGGTACGATCGGAATGATCTGTTTCGCCGCCGGCGGCATCGGGATCACGTACTTGTCGGTGATGTGGTGCGTGTCACGAATGGCCGCGTCCATGCAGCCTTGGCACTTGCATGAAACGGCTGTGTTTTATTACTGCATCTTGGCCGTGCTGTTGGGATCGCAGTTCCTGTTGGCGGGACTGCTCGCCGAATTGATCGTTTCACGAACGGGCCAGCGAAGCGACCCGTATAGCATCGCCGAACGATTGCCATGACTGATTTGACAACCGATGACCATCGCGAACAACGCGGGCTCTCGTCGATTTCGCGACTGCTGATCATCGTCGCGATCGCGATCGCCACCGGACGAATCGCGATCGTCACCAGCCCCGAAGGCGATACGGCGTTTCTATCCGCGAATGATCGCAGTCGGTGGTGTACGGTCGCGGCCCTCGTCGAGCATGGCACGTATACGATCGATCAGCAAATTGAAATTTCGCACCCGATCCATCGGAATCGGCGGCCGTGGGGCACGATCGACAAAGTGCGTCACACGGGCGCCAATGGAAAACTACATTACTACAGCAGCAAGCCGCCGCTGTTTCCAACAATGGTCGCCGGTGTTTACAAGCTAATGCACCTGAGTACCGGACTGACGATGACGGCTCAGCCGATCTACGTACCCCGGATCATTCTGGCGATCGTCAATCTGCCAATGCTGGCGATATTTTTGCTGTCCACGGCTTGGGGGATCGAGCGGATTTGTTCGTCGGTTTGGGCGAAGTCGACCGGCGTTGCCGCGACGTGCTTCGGCACGATGGTGTTGCCGTTCACGGTGTCGCTGAACAATCATTTGCCCGCCGTCGCCTGTTCGGCACTCGTGATGGCGATCTATCTTTGGGCGGCTGATCGCGACACCGATCAGCGTCCGATCGCGTGGTGGGTTTGGGCGGTGGCTGGATTGGCGGCCTCGTTCGCGGCGGCCAATGAGCTTCCCGCGTTGTCGATGGCAACTTTTTGGTTTGTGCTGTTCGCGTACTTCTTTCGACGATCGATCGTGCCATTCGCGATCGGCGCAGCCGTCGTCACGGTTGCCTCCTTCGGGACAAACTGGATCGCCCACCAAAGTTTGCGTCCGGCGTACGCGCATCGCGGCGTCGGCGCGATGATCACAGCAGTCGACGAAGTATCGGTAGGGACCACTTTGTCACAGAAGGCTGAACTTCAACGCATCCTCGGAGACCTCGGGCTGATCGACGCCGGCGCGAGTTTCACGGTCGAACCATCCGACGAACCCAACCGGCTAAGGATTCAATCCGGCGGGCGATTGTTTGCGCTGGTTCGATCGGGCGACGTTTGGCAACTGGCGCATTGGGACGATTGGTACGAGTACCCAGGCACGTATTGGCGAGACGGCAATCGCCGGGGCGTCGATCGAGGCGAACCGTCCCGACTGCGTTACTTCATCCAAATGACGATCGGCCATCACGGAATTTTTTCGCTTTCGCCGATCTGGTTGTTGCTGCCATTCGGATTTGCGATATCGATCACGAAAAAATTCTCGCGCCCGGGATTCGGATCGGCTTTCACTTGGATGTCGGCGGCAGTATTGATATCAACGCTGGTATGTATCGCGTTTTACATCAGCCGGCCCACGATCGACCGCAATTATGGGGGCGTCAGCGTCTGTTTTCGCTGGCTGTTGTGGTTCGCGCCGATGTGGCTAGTGATGATCTCAACGGCGCTGGATCGAATGTCGACCTGCCCAAACCAGCGACGATTCGGACTTCTTTTGCTAGCGATCAGCATTTTTTCGATGTCGACGGCGCTGTCGTCGCCTTGGCAATCACCGTGGCTGTATCGATTTTGGCAGTTTTTGGGGTGGATCGGCGCTTGAAAACGGGCGTAACATCCACGTTGGCACGCACCCGATCGGCGATGAACGTTTATCGAGATCAGGGCGCGGCACGAGCCATCGGAAGGCACTCACATTGGCCGGCAACACGGAAGCCGCGAAGCCCCATCGACCGGGACGACTGTCTCGGTGGATGTTCGCTGCGCTGATGTTGGCGGCGGCCCTGTTCGCGATCTGGACGTTGGCTCCGCAAACGATCGGCGAAACCGCGCGACGAAAATTTCTGTGCCTACTTCAAGATCACTATCCCGATCACCTCATCTCGATTCGACGCGGACACTTTGATCCGAAGGTCGGACTGATCTTTGAAGACATCCGTATCGGCGAGTCGTCGTCGTCGATGTTGCGATTTCGATCTCGCGAGATGCTGCGGATCGAACGGCTGACCGTCATCACCGATTTGCATACGAAAAAGTTGGTCGATCAACAGAATCCATTTGTGACGCGCCGAGTCTTGGTGGAAGGTGTGACCGCCAACGTGTGGCTCGACGACAAGAATGAAATCTCGCTCGCCTCGTTGATGCCGCTGCCAAAATTCGGACCGGTTGCACCGCGAATCGACGTTCGCCAGATCAGCCTGCGTTTGGCGGGTGACGACCCGACGAGCCGACCGATCGATGCCGAATTGTCAGAGATCGTTGTTCTGAATCATCCCCGATCCGATGACACGACCGACTATGAAGTATCCGTGCAAGGCGCCGGTGACTTTTTCAACCATGTCAGTTTGAAGATCGTAAAGAGGGATGGAACGACAGACATTAGGTGTGCGGGAACCGGGATCCACTTCGATCGAGTTCTATTCGACCGATTGCCGTCCAACTTGTGCTCAACGATCAATCACGCGAAGGAACTGACGTGCGATGGCGACGTGTCGTTCGCATACTTCCGCGACGCCGCCGGTGGAGTGAACTATCGTGTCCAGAGCAGCGTTCATGACGGCCAGTTTTCGCATCCAGTCTTGCCACAGACCATCACGGGTCTGCGCGGGATGGTCGTATGCGATCCCGACGGAGTGACGATCGAGGGCGCCCAAGCCAATCTCGGCGATGCGATGGTACAAGTTGTCACGGGGCGACTGGGTGGTCATCATTGGCCGTGTGATGCCGACTTAAAGATACGCACGCGAGGACTGATGTTGGACGAACGATTGGCGGCCGCATTGCCGGCATCGGTCCAAGATCAATGGCAGAAACTACAGCCGGTTGGCCGCATCGACATCGACGCCAACTTGGCGCACCGCAGCGGATCGTGGCAGACCGACGCCGAATTGACTTGCAAGGGCGTCGATATTCGCTACGAAAAATTCCCTTATCCGATCGAGCAAGCGGTCGGTCGCATTTCGCTGCGCGACAATATCGTCAGCAGCGAAGGTCTAAGCGGACGAATCGCGAGCAACCGAATGCAGTGCGCCTTTCATTTTCCGACCAAGCGTGAAATCACCAATGAACGATCCTTCGTGATCGCGACCGATGGACCGATCCCGATCGATCACACTCTGATCGAATCGCTATCGCCTCGCGGCGGCGGCGACTCGGGGCTCGAGTCGTTCGTTCGCTCGCTGAAGCCTCGGGGATCGGTCAAGCTCGCGCTCGCCGTTTTCGCGACTGACCACAACGGCCGGCAGACTCGCAAAATCGATTTGGAAGTGATCGACGGCTACATTCGCTACGAGAAGTTCGCGTACCCACTTCACAACGTGTCGGGTAAAGTCGAAGTCGAAAATGAGCTGGTTAAGTTGATCGGGTTTCGCGGAACGAACACCAACGCCGGCATGATCTTGTGCGACGGCGCGTATCAAATCCCCGTCAAAGACAGTCCGACGGCGTCGTATCGAATTTCCGATCGTCTCGTCTCCGATCAAAGCGAATCAAAACTGGCGCTAAACTTTCGGGCCAGCAACGTGCCGATGGACGAGTCGCTGCGTTCATCGTTGCCCTGGTCGACGCAACAAGTTTGGGATGCGCTTTCGCCCAACGGCGTGTTGGACGATTGCGTGGTCACGATCGGAAAAGTGGGCGAAGATCGTCCGATCTCGATGGACATCACCGCGCGACAGTTCGAGCACGGCCAAGTCACCAACCGCATGCTCAGCATTCGCCCGTCATCGTTGCCCTATCGACTGGACATCACCGGCGGCACCGTCCACTTCGATGGCGCCCGAGTGAACATTCAATCGCTCAACGCCAGCCACGAGGCGTCGAAGATCTCGGCCGACGGCGCCTGTGTCCAAGGCGATGACGGGCGATGGGTATTGTCAACGAACTTGCACAGCGGCAGCCGATTGCATCCGGATGCCGAGTTGATCGCTGCGTTGCCCAGCCAGATGCGTGAAACGATGAAACGCCTGCAACTGCGCGGACCGGTCAGCGTTCGCGGCAACACGCGACTGGTCATTCCCGATGAGGCGAACCCGGAACCGGTCATCGATTGGGACATCGACTTGCAATTGGAGGGAAACCGAATCGCCGATGCCGGCTCGGTCCACTCGCTGCGAGGCGAAATCTCCGTCAACGGAATGCGCAGTGAATCGGTCTTGCGCATTGAAGGTGATGTCAAAATTGATTCGATGCACGTCAACGATCTTCAGATCACCGGCATTCGCGGCCCATTCTCGATCGACGGCGATCGACTTTACATCGGCGCGACTTCGGTCGATCGAAAGATTCGTCCGACCACCGAGACGATACGCCAATCACAACCGATTCAAGGGCAGTTGTTCGGCGGCACGATCAACGTGGACGGCGAGGTCGTGCTTTCTTCCGGCGATTACGATGTCGACATGTCCGTCCAAGATGCGCGTGTGCCGACGTTGTTGGCGGACTTCGGCCAAAGTGAAAATGATCTGACCGGATCTTTCAGCGTCCAATCGAGCCTGCAAGGCAACCTCGGCACCAACGATCTGCTGCGAGGCAACGGATCGGCGCGAGTCGGCGGAGCAAACTTGTATCAACTGCCGTTGATCGTCCAGGTGCTCAACATGATTCGCGTCACACCAACCGAAGACGTCGCATTCACCGACGGGCAAGTCGAGTTCGCGTTGTTCGGTGATACGGTCACGTTCAGCGAAATGCAGCTATGGGGCGATCTTGTCTCGCTGCAAGGCGGCGGAACGCTCAACCGATGGCGAGATCTCGACCTAACCTTCAATACTCGGGTCAGTCCTCAGAACACGTTCACGAAGATCATTCGACCGCTGCGCAGCCAGAAGTACACGCTGATGACCATCGACGTGAGCGGTACGCTCAATGATGTTCGCGTCGAACGCCGCGCTCTCGATGGCGTCGGCGAAACTCTCGAGCGACTGTTCCCCGGAATGAACAAAAGCGATTCAGAACCGCAAGAAGACACCGCCGCTAATATCCCCGACCGCCGTCGTTAACTCGTCAATTTCAACTTTCGTTTGAGGAATGTTTGAAGATGAACATCAACGCAAGTTCCGCTGCTTCGCAAGTAGCCGGCACATCGCTGGCTGCGGCAAAGGGCGGTGAAACCGACAAGCAGGCCACTGACGCGACCGCCAAACAGTCGGTGTCCGATCGACCGGCGGGCAAGGCCGCGGAGGCCAGCGCAGTGGACGCCGGAGTCGAGACCGGTGATCGGGGCGGCGACGGTCGACAAGTTCTCGACACCTTCGAACGACACGGCGACAAACGCCACGAAGAAGAAACCGATGCTACATCCAATGAAAAATCGACACCCGCGATCAAGACCGACGGTCATCTCGATTTCGAGGCCTGATCAATCCGTGGCAACTGCGACGGGCAACAATTCGTCTTGAAAATTTCTCCCCAGCTTTTCAAAAACGGCAATCTTACTCGGAAAAATTCCTTGAAGTCTCATGAATCAGCAGGATGTCTCGTGACCGCACCGAAGGACGCCGCGGCGGTGCCGAAGAGTGTGCATGTCGAACGTGTGCTGGGCAGCGGTCGCGCGGCCCGAGCCCAGTTGGTGTTGGCCACTTTTGACGACGGCCGGCAAATCCGCTGTGTGGAGAAACTGTTTTCACCCGGTTGGCTTACGCGGGTAATCTATCGAGTCTCGTTTCAGTCACCGTTCGCGTACCAAAGCAATCGTGACGCGATCCTCGCATGTTTCTATCGCCGCCGAGTGGCTGCTGCTGTGATCGCTGCGTCCGACACGAATGCCTCGGTCGCCATGCCGATTTACGTTCGGTTTGATCAGCCGACCCGTTCGTGGGTCTTGGCGGCAACTTGGATCGATGGTCGCGGCATTCGTCCGGCGCCGGTCGACACTGCTCGCGTCGTACGCCGTCGAAAGTCTTCCGGCGACGGGTCTCAGCTCGATGCACCGGAGATCGATGCACCGGAGATCGATCAGATCGTCCAGATCATGAGCGAACTGGAACGCTTGTTGGTAGATTGCGGCATGGTGGGATCGGGCTGGCAAGTCTCGCCACGCGCGATCGTATCGACCGCCAACTTACTTCGCACCGGCCAGCGGTACACGATCGTCGACTTAGAATCCGGGATACCTGCGGTCCTGGTTCCGAAGTACATCGTATCGGCGGCGCGATGCGGATCGTGCCCGCCGTTTGATGAACTCGATGCGAAACGATTGCGATCTTGGCTGCGGACGAATGATCGGTTGCTGTTGTTTCGTCTGGGTTCGCAGCGACATCGGCAACTGCACAACGACGCGGAGCGGTTGATCGAACATTCCGAAAGCTGGAAAGCCGGCGAATTAGCGTTGCTGCGACGACCTTGGCGACTGTTGCGGTCGAATGGCTTCGCGGAGTATCAACAAGAGTGTCTGCGTCGCTGGCGACAAGACGGCATCACTGGTTCGTCATCCGACCAGCAGCCATCCACGATCGCCCAGCACGCGATTTGGTGGACGGCGTGGCTGCCGCTGGGCATGGGACGAGTGAGCGGGCGATTGATTGGGGACCAGTCGCTGCGCGCCGAAGCAATGCTGTGTCTGCGCAGTGCAGCGGTGCGCAGGGAAAAACTGAGACAGCGCATCACGAACGCTCAGCAGCAATGGATCGCGTCTGAACGTCTACCGCCGTCCGTGCGTCTGTCGGCGATCACGTTCGTGATGCATCACGTGTTGCAATCGATCGCACCGGCGCGACTGCATCGCTGGTTGGTCGACCACCAGCAACGTCGCGCATCTTTTTTGTGGTGCGTATTGTTGATTTGCAGTGGCCGTTATCAGTCCTGGTATGGTCAACGCATGATCGTCAAAGCTATCGATCGCTGGCAATCCAGCGATCGCATCAGCGTGCACGAAGCTGCGCAACTACGCGACGACCTGCGCGGCCACGAAGTTCACGCCTACTTGCGTGGCTTCGGCGGACACATCGCGCTCAAAGCGGTCTCGCCGGTGCTTGCGCCCGCCAAAGTGGGTGGACTGGCAATGTTTTTGTCTCAGGGGAATGTCTGGGGACTGCTGCCGATGTTGATACTGCCGCTGGTTCGAACATTGATTGCGGTGGCGAGTTGGCGGGCCACAAGTCGCGATCGCGTGCCGCACGCCGCAGCGCTGGCGACCAGTTGGCTGCCGACGTTCGGGTTGATCGCGTTTCCTTTGCAGATGGTCGCCACCAGACCACGGCTCTCATCGTTTTTGATCCGTGATTCAGCATCCCAACTCGGTCGGCGGATACCGATCTACGGCGGCAGTGACTCACGCACCGAGATCGCGTTGATCCGGGCGACCGATTACGTGATCGCCGCGATGAAGATCGTATCGGCGTGGTCGCGGCGCTGGACCGGTGAGATCGACGGCGAACATCTGTCGGCGGTGATCCACATTCCGATCACAAGGCGGAGCAGGTTCGGACGCTGGCTCGATCGCGAGACGCAGCGGCGAATTGAAGCCGAGACGCAGCGTCATGGCTGCGCGGCGGACGAACTGACGCGAATTGCCCGAGCCGCGTGATTGGATTTTGGATCACGCCTCGAGCGTCTCTCCATCTTCTTGGTAGACGACTTTATAAAGGTCGAGTTTGCGATCGTTCCAGTTTTGCACCGAACCGCTTTCACGGTGGCGACGCAATTGCTCGAAATCCAAGTCATGAATGATCACGGTTTCGACATTCGGGTTGCATTGGTCGGCGATCGCGTCTCGAGCAAACTCCGCATCCGCCGGCGTGAAGATGCCCGATTCGGCGTAGTGGATGTCTGAGTTTTCGACGAACGGAAGGTTGCCGGTGCAACCCGAAATCGCAACGTACAAGTGGTTCTCGACGCAGCGTGCTTGCGCGCAGTAACGAACTCGCAAGTATCCGTGCCGTGTGTCGGTGTTGAACGGAACGAAGACGATCTGGGCGCCCTTCTTCGTCGCGATCCGCGTCAGTTCGGGGAACTCGATGTCGTAACAGATTTGGATCGCGACCCGTCCGCAATCGGTGTCAAAGACTTCGACTTTATTACCGGGACTGACGCCCCACCATTTGCGTTCGCTCGGTGTGATGTGGATCTTGTACTGCTTACCGATCGAACCGTCGCGTCGGAACAAGTAGGCGACGTTGAAGAGCGTGTCGTTCTCGACAACGAATTGCGAGCCGCCGATCACGTTGATGTTGTACTTGACCGCCATCTCCGTAAACATGTCCAAGTACTGTGGCGTGAACGCCGCCAATTGCCGCGCCGCTTGCCCGGGCCGTGAAGCATCGACGCCGGGCAGTGAGAGCAATTGCGTCGTGAACAGTTCCGGAAAAAGGACGAAGTCGCATTTGTAGTCCGACGCGGTGTCGAGAAAGAACTCACACTGCTGGGCGAACTCTTCGAAAGTCTTGATCGTTCGCAACTGATACTGAACGACGCAAATGCGGATCGGTTCGATGACGTGGTGGAAACGGCGTTTCGCACCGGGTACATGCTCGAGATTCCTCCAGGCTGCGTAGGTCGCGTAGCCGCATGACTCACCGTCGGCGGGCAGGTAATTCGGCGTCAGCCCCGTCACGATGAAGCCGTTGGACAACTGGGCCGTCAACACGGGATCGTAGATATTTTTGGCCAAGACGCCGTCAATGTATTCGCGCGCCGACAACTTGTCGGCGTACTTGTGATAGCCGGGGATGCGACCACCGATGATGATCTGAGACAGATTTTTTTGTCGACAAAGATCCTTTCGCGCGTCGTACATTCGTCTCGAAAGCTTCAGACCGCGGAATTCCGGATCGACCATGATCTCGATACCGTAAAGCGTGTCACCCTTAGGCTTGTGGTTGCGGATATATCCGCTATCGGAGATGGCTTTCCAATTGTGCCACTCCAAACCTTCGTCATACTCCAGAATCAGGCTGGACGAAGAGGCGGCAAGTTTTCCATCGATTTCGACGCACAATTGTCCTTCGGGAAAAAGACTCAGTTGACTCTCGATTTGCGCCCGACTCCACGTTTCCATGCCGGGAAAACATTTTTTCGCCAGCGCGATGAGCGCATCGAAATCGTCGATCGTCAATTGGCGAACGACCGTTTTCCATTCGAACTTGGATAGGTCAAGCGGTTCCATGCGTGGTCACTTTTCGGTAATGATGTGAGGAAGGTTGTGGGGGGAAGCTCGCCAAGATCCCTGACGATACCGTACCATACGTGACGAATCTTATTACCAGACCTAAAAGCGAAGCAAATAATGATGAAGTTGGGCATTCTCTCGACGGCACCGCGTTGCTACAGCACGCGACGGTTGGTCGCGGCGGCGAAGGACCGCGGGCACAAGGTCTCCGTCGTCAATACGCTCAAGTGTTCGATCGATCTCCAATCGGGCAAGCCGGACCTTTACTATCGCGGCAAACCGTTGGCGGATTTCGACGCGATGGTGCCGCGAATCGGCGCCAGCATCACGTATTTCGGCACGGCAGTCGTTCGTCAGTTGGAACAGATGAACGTATTCGTCTCCAACAGCTCCGGTGGCATCTCCAACAGCCGCGACAAACTTCGCAGCATGCAGATCCTCAGCCGACACCACATCGGCATGCCACGAACGACTTTCGTCCGCGACCGGGGCGATGTCATCCCGTCGATCGAACGGATCGGCGGCGCGCCTGTCATCATCAAGCTGCTCGAAGGCACCCAAGGCGTTGGCGTGATTCTGGCGGAAACGATCAAAGTTGCCGAAGCGATCATCGAGACCCTGCAAACCGCGAAGCAGAACGTCTTGGTCCAAGGATTCGTGTCCGAAAGCAAGGGACGCGACGTTCGCGCGTTCGTGATCGGCGACCGAGTCATCGGCGCGATGCGCCGCGTGGCGCAGGGAGACGAGTTTCGCAGCAACGTCCATCGTGGCGGCCAAGTTGAACCGATCGAGTTGGATGACCAGTATCGCGAAACCGCCATCCGAGCCGCGCAAATCATGGGACTTCGCGTCGCCGGTGTCGACATGCTCGAAGGCAAGGACGGCCCCCAAGTGATGGAAGTCAACAGCTCGCCAGGTTTGGAAGGCATCGAACGGGCGACCCAAAGCGACATCGCCGGCGCGATCGTCGACTACTGCGCCGCACACATCGATTTCCCCGAAATGGACATTCGCCAACGCTTGACCGTCAGCCGCGGTTACGGCGTTTGCGAACTGATCGTCCCCGAAGGTTCTCACTTCGTCGGCATGACGATCACGCAAGCTGCCTTCACCGAACAGGACATCAACGTCTTGACGCTGTACCGAGGCAAGACCGTGATCCCCAACCCGAAGCATTCGCGAGTGCTTGAGCCGGGCGACCGATTGTTGTGCTTCGGCAAACAAGAGTCGATGAAAGCGATGGTGCCATCGAAGACTCGCAAGCGCCGCGCCCCCAAAGTCAAACACTTGGACTCGACCATGATCGACGACGCCAGCACGTCATCGAACCATCATTGATGGACTTGTCCCAGAACCTCACACAAAGTTGACATCATGATTCGCTCGCACTCTATCGTCCTTTGCATCGGCTCGTTCTTATCACCAGCGATCGCGTTTGATTTTGACAAGGTCGTGCTCGATCCGCATATCGGTGATGTTTGTTACGCGGTCACGGCGGCTGACGTGAACGCGGATGGATTGTTGGACGCTGTCGCGATCAGCGAACGCGAAGCGGTATGGTACGAGAATCCGACTTGGAAAAAACGAGTCATGGTGTCGGACGCCATGCCACGCGATCTCGTTTGCATTTCCGCCGAAGACATCGACCGCGATGGCGCGGTTGACTTCGCGATCGGCGCGGGTTGGCCGAAGAATGGTGGCACGGTCCACTGGATTTCCCGACGCGGGCAACTCGATGACGCTTGGTCGGTGCATCCGATCAGCGCCGAACCGTGGACTCACCGAATGCGGTTCGCCGATGTGCTCGGTCGAGGCGAGAAACAGCTAGTGGTAACGCCGCTCAATGCCGTCGACGCGCCCGGTATTCGCTTGCTTGCCTTTCCGATTCCCGACGATCCGAAAGCCGACACTTGGAAGCCCGTTGTCCTGGATGGCTCACTCAACCAAGCCCACAACCACTGGCATCTTTCAGCGGCAGATCGCGTGACGACGATCGTGGCCAGCGATGAAGGATTGACGTTGTTTACGCCGAACTCCAGCGGAGCACTTTCATCTACGCGAATCAGCGAACAATCATCCGGCGAAGTCAAAAGCGGTCACTTCGGCGATGCAGTTTTGCTCGCGACGATCGAACCGATGCACGGTAACCGCGTCGTCGTGCATCTGGGACCATCCATCAGCACGGGCATGAAACGAGTCGTGTTGGACGATTCATTTGCCCAAGGTCACGCGGTTTGGTGCGCCGACCTGGACGGCGACGGACGTGACGAAGTCGTCGCCGCCCATCGCGAACCCAAGACCGACGGTACTCCGCCAGCAATTTACGTCTACACCGCCGATGATGCCGACGGCGAACACTGGACACGCTCGCAACTCGATTCGCCGATGGCTTGCGAAGACTTATGGTGCGCCGATTTCAACGGCGACGGATCGATCGACATCCTGGCCGGCGGTCGCGCAACCCACGACGTGAAGTTGTATTTGAATGTGAAGCGAACAAAATAGAACCGCCTGTCATTCAGATTCCGCACATCGGGCGATGTGATCGAGCACTCGGCGATGAATCGCGTGGATCGTCGGATCGGCCCAAGCTTTCCAGTACAGCCTCGGTCGCACGTCGATCTGATACCACGTCGAACCGTGCAAGCTAGTTCGACCATCGGCCAACGCTTCCAGCCGAAACTCACCCCGCCGGCTGACGAACCCGTGATCCAGATGCGGTGGATGCAAATGCGGAAACGGACTCCACTCCTTCATCGGTTGCGGTTGGCTGACGACATCAAACGCCAATCGGTGCGGCGGCTCCCATACCGTGATCGGTTCAACGAACGGCCCCGTCGTGAACTCGCATTGACGAACGGCACCGACGCCCTGTCCGACAATGTGCGCCCGAACCGGAGCCGCGATTCCCAATCGAAAGAACCAAGCCGGCGTCTCTTCGATCTCCGGGAACGCGATCACCTGTTGCCAAACGACCGCCGGCGGCGCGTCGATTTCAACGGACGTGGTCACTCGGTGCAGTGGTGGTGGTCCGTCGAGCGACTCCAGCGACAGCGCCAACGGCAAAGCGATCATGATGCCGTACATGCCGCGAGTCTCGTCGTGTCCGGAAGCGATCCCAGCCGTGGCGACGGCGCGCCCGACTAGCCCGCCCAAAAAACTCAGTGGGATCAACAACGGAAACGCCATCGCCAAGCAAATCGCACCGTCGATTCCGACCGCCAACATGATCGCGTAGGACAAAACATTGGAAAGAACAATGATGCCCAACAATGCCATCGAGCCTTGCGTTTGTCGACGGTTGTAAACGAATCCTGAAACTGCGCCCGCGACAACCGGCGCTGAAAAGAACAGCACGAAACCATAAAGCTGGAGCAACCAAACGCTGATCGCGCCGACTGACACCAACGTGAACGTGCCCATCAACATCGCAGCAACGACAGGAGCCTCACGAGCACGAATCGGATTCTCGTTCACCTCGATCATCGCCGGCGTCGGTCGAAACGCGGACGCCAGCTCCTCGCGATGTGCTTCGTCTTCCGCACTTTCCGAAGCAGTGCGCCGCAACCAGCCCGTCGGCAAACACGCCAGTACCAACATCAACATCAGGTTGACGATCGGAATCAGTACGAGCAGTCCGAACCATCGCGAAAGCCCGACATCGGCGGCTCTTCGCACGCTCATCGCAATCGCGATCCAAACAAATGGAATGGTGAATGCCAACCACACCAATCCAGCCGCCGGCGCGTCGATCAGAAACGGCGCTTTGCTGTTGAGCCAAGGATTGACAAAATCGGTCGGCGAAAACCAAGTGCCCGTTGCGACGTAAACAGCCACGCACTCGATCACATACTTAACGATCGCAAGCGACCATCCGACGGCAATGTAGGTTCCGCGATTTACCGTCGATGACAGGCTGAACCAATTCATAACATACCAGTCTGACGAGAAACTCGACTTTCCGAAAGGTCGTCACGTCAGCGCTGCTGATACTTTTGCTGATACTTTTTGAACAGCATCGTGTGCTTGCTGGTCAAGTCGACCGCTCGGCCTTGAATGAACGCATCCGTGACGTTGGTCTCCGTTTCCAAAACATCGCCATCACAAACGATCAGTGTTGCGTCTTTGCCGACGGAGATCGATCCGATTCGATCGGCGACTCCCAAAATCTCAGCCGCCGACAACGTGATCGCTCGAATCGCATCATCGGATTCCAATCCGTAGGCGACCGCATTGGCAGCGTGATAGGGCAAGTTTCGTACATTGGACGCACCGCCTGGGTAGCCGGGCTTTTCGCCGCTGATGCAAAACGTAATACCCGCGTCCTTCAATCGACGCGGCAATGTGTATGCCGCGTCGTAAGGATCATGCCGATGCATCGGCAGCCGATACGTGCCGGTGATGATGACGGGAACGTGATACCGCTTGAGCAATTCGGCACATTCGCCCGCGTCGTAGCCGCCGTAGATCACTAGTTTGATGTTACGCCGAACCGCGTACGCGACCGCGGACTCGATGGACGATTGGGTGTTCGCTTCGGCAAAAAGCGGTAGCTCGCGATTCAAGATCGGTATCATCGACTCGAGTCGCAAGTCTGTCGGGATGGGTATCACTTGCTCGCGTCGAGCTTCCGCATACCGAGTCGCTTCGTCGAACAAGCGGTCGAGTTCGGCGAGCTTTTCGTCGCGTTTTTTCGCTTGCGCGGAAGCGTCTTTTTCGTCCGGTTGCAACGACTCCCAATTGACGGCCAACCCAGCCGGCGCGCGGACAATCATGTCCTTCGCGGTCCAACCGTCCAACTGCATCACGGCGGTTTGCCCTCGCATGAATCTCCCGCCCGGCGACACATTCGCGATCAGCACCCCTGCCGCGCGGGCGACCGGAATCAACTCGCTATCCGGATTGACCGCTACCCACGATCGAACATTCGGATTGCGGTCGCCACGTTCGTCGCTGTCCACCGTCACGTCGACCGCCAGAATCTCGCGCAGCCCCAGGTCCGTCATCGATTCGATCAAGCCGGGATAAAGGTGTTTGCCTGACGCTTCCATGACCACCGCGCCATCGGGTTTATCGATCGAAGCACCGATGGAAACGATCAAGCCGTCGTTCAACAACACGTCGGCATGTTCGATCGTTGCCGCGTCGATGCGATGAATCGTCGCGTCGCGAATCAAGATGGGTCGCGATTGAGGCGAGCCTGGGATCTGGTCGTTTGCGATACCGGCTTCCGCGAACGCGATCACCAATATCAAAACAACATTTCTTAGATCGACGAACTTCATGGCTTTGCCACCTCCCTGTTTCCGCCCGCTCCGCAAAATTCGTCGAAGCGAACCCAGCGATCCTCTTCCTCTTCTTTCTTGTCTTTCGACTTCTCTTTGCGATCATCTTTGCTTGCCATCGCCAACTGAATCAATCGCGCGGCCAGTTGTTGGTCACGAAGACGAAGATCACGATCACTGTCGATCGAGAAGTACCGGCGACCGTCAATCCAAGTCTGTTCACATCGCGTCATCGTGGACAGAGGCCGTCCGCTCCAGACCACCAAATCGGCATCCTTGCCAACTTCAATGGAACCGACACGATCATCGATCCGAAGTTGCTTCGCCGGGTTGAGAGTCACGAACTTGATCGCCTCGATTTCAGGAACACCGCCGTACTTTGTCGCCTTGGCTGCTTCGGTATTGAGATGTCGAGCCAGTTCCGGGTCGTCGCTGTTGAACGACACGACGATGCCCGCTTCGTGCATCAAGACTCCGTTGTACGGGATGGCATCGAAGACCTCGAATTTATAAGCCCACCAGTCGGCGAACGATGACGCCATCGCGCCGTGCGCGGCGATCCGATCGGCAACCTTATAGCCTTCCAAAATGTGTTGCAGCGTTCCGATTTGGACATTGAACTCTTCCAACACGTCGAGCGTCGCCACGATTTCATCTTGGCGATAACTATGACAATGAACCCATCGTTTGCCTTGTTGTATTTCAGTAATGGCATCGAGTTGTAAGTTTCGCCTTGGTGGCAACGTGTTGCGACGGCCCGATTGCCAGGCGTCTCGGTCAGCACCGTATTGCCGAGCCGCCAGAAACTGGTCTCGCAAGATTTGTTCGACGCCCATCCGCGTGTTGGGATATCGACTCCCCATCCGCTTGACATTCTCACCGAGCGCGAATTTGATGCCGGCCGGGGCGTCGGCGAACGTCATTCCCTCCATCGACTCGCCCCACCGCAGCTTGATCGTTAGGCTTTGACCGCCGATCGGATTCGCTGATCCATGCAGAATGTTGGCCGTGGTCACGCCGCCGGCCAATTGGCGATAGATCGAAATGTCGCTGTTGTCGATGAAGTCGGCGATCCGCACGTCGCTGGTGATCGCTTGACCCGATTCGTTAATACCGCCGTCGGTCGCAATGTGCGAATGGCAATCGATCAGCCCCGGCGTGAGATGCTTCCCAGCGACATCGACGACGATGCAAGAGTTACTCGCGGCAAGATTGTAACCAACCTCGGCGATCTTTCCCTTACGAACGAGCACGTCGCATCGCTCGAGCGTGTCATCGGGACCACAAGTCCAAACGGTGCCACCGCGGAACAACACCTCGTCGCTTTGCACAGGAGGCTGCGTCAATCCGTAGGCACCCAAGGGAAACATCAGTTCGATCGAATTCGATTCAACGGACTTGGTTACCACGGTTGCCTCGGCAGTCGTAGAAGATTCCGGTTCCTTGATTTCGGCTGTGTCATCGCGAAGAATGTCGACCGATTGTGCCTGCCCGTCCGGCGTGGTCAGTGTCGCCATCACATTGATCTTCGCCTCCGCGTTCTCCGGTGCATCGATTGTCAACAAAGTCAATCTGGATGCGCCGCTCGGTAGGTCGTCGGCGAGCGAACGCAGTTCAACTGTCGCCGACATACGATCACGATCGCGAATAACGCTTTGCAAGTCGACCGCCCGAACGTCTTTTTCATCGACTTGAGCCTTGGATCGAAGCTTACCGGTCAATGTTGCATTGGACGGCTGCAATTGAAGCGACACGGATCGGGGCAGGCCGCTCGTCGGCAGCTTCAAAGTCCACTCACCCACCAACGGGTCTTTCGATTCGCGAGTTTGATCGTCGATCTCGAATCGTTGCCCGGCGACCCATGTTTCCAACACCTTCGTTTTATCAGCGAATAGGTCATCGTCCGTGATGACCAAATTGGCGAGCATGCCGGCTTCGATCCGTCCCGATGTCTCATCGATTCCCAATATTTCGGCTGGCACCGTCGTCAATGCGGCGTGCGCGACGGCCCGATCGAGGCCACGCGAGACCGCTTGGCGAACCTGCTTCAGGAAGACCCCGGGATCATCCAATCCATCGGTCGTCAAACAGAATCGGACGCCCGCCGCGTGCAGTCGCGCTGGATTCTCGGGGGCCAAGTGCCAGTGCAGCCAGTCGACCAGCGGCGTCCGGCGGATCGACTCTCGCGTCGCCGCGTCGGGTGCCGACGGAAAATCGATCGGCAACAGAATCGTTGATTCGGGTCGCGCGATCTCGGCGAGCCCACGATATTCGCGACCGCTGCCTCGCAAAATCGTTCGCAACGAAAACTCATCCGCGACATCCAACGAACGAATCGCCATTCGTTCGTTCGCAGCGTCAAAGACGAAGACCGTTGATTCCATTTCGCCGGCGAGTTTTTCGAGCGCCGAATTGGGTTCTGGACGTGGCAGTAACGATTGATTTTGGTACGCGCGGTTTGCATCGCGATACCAAACCGCGTCGTACATCGACTGACGCAACAGCGCGGTCGCGCCCATCGGCGAATTCGGGTAACGGTCTCGCGATTTTCCTTCGGGAACGGTCAGCCTGACATGCTGAAAGACATCGGAACGAAGCATCCGATCGGCGCGGTCGGGGTCGAGCAACAATACGACACAGCTTGATCCCTTCACGATGCCACCGCGCGGCGCGAGCAGTTGCGTCGTAATGCCCTGTCGACGCAGTTTGTCAATGTTGGCGTCAGCCTGTCCGGCGGACCACGCGGCGCGGTACTGAGGAGTGACGTTGGCGTTCCAATGGGCGGCTGCGTCTTGCGGAACTACACTGGGCAATTCGACCTCGTGCATCGCGTCGATCAAGCCCGCGTAAATCCGTTTGCCGGACATATCCAGTCGCCGCGTGCCTGCTGGCGGATCAACCTTCGGTTCAACGCGAACGATCATCGCTCCGTCGACCAGAATGTCCAGCTTGAGCGGCAGCCGATCGGGCGCGACAACGACTTCGGCACCCGATAAAAGAACGGGTGAGGTGTCGGCTTGACGCAAACCTTCGACTGGACGAGTGACGGCGGATTGCCGGATCGGCTGCTGACCAACCGCAGCAAGCGGCAATGTCACCAAGGCAAAGCAAAGTCCGACGAAGCGGAAAAAAGGCATCCAAAGCATCCGGGGATGGGCCAACAGAATCGACTGAGGCCTTCCAGGATACTCACTCGGCCCATATCGGATGCGCAGCCAGCACAGAATAGGTCGGTCCCGGTCGACCCTCGTTGATTGCAGTGTGATCAATTCGATTGGCAAACCAAAGTCCCGTGTCGGTGCCCATCAGAAGGACTTCGTCGGCGGCGCGCAAGCGCGATGGCGTGATCGGCTCTTTTCGCCAACCGATCGACGATTCGGCGGCGGTGCGTTCGACGACGGATTGCGTAATTCCGCCGAGAATCCGCGCGCCGGGCGGTGACACGATCACGCCCGCTTCAACGATGGCAATGTTGGAGACGCTGGTCTCGGTGATCGAGCCGTCGTCATCAAGCAACACGCCGACGGCATCAACGTCCAACGATCGCGCCGCTAAATCCGCGCGGTAATAGTGCAGCCGACAACGAACTTTGACCGATCGAGGCCATGCGTCCGCCGAAGGTTGCCGAACATCGGTGACAACGATGACTTGTCCATCGCGACGACGCAATTGATTGGCGGCATGATCCAGCGGGTTCAGATGCAAACCAAACGTCGAAGTTTTCGATCTCGCGATTCCTGGCGTTGCAAACAACGTGATCCCAACGTCGCCCACTTTGGCAATCCACTCTTGATTACGATCAAGCAGTTCGTCGATCAATTGAATCAGATCAATCGATGACACATTTGCATTGATCGACAGCACGTCAAGCGTGTGGTTCCATCGTGAAAGATGCGCGTCGACTTCGAACGGTCGACCGCGATGTGTTCTCAAGCGTTCCACAGCCGTAACGCCTTGTCGAAATCCGGCATCGTCGACGGAGACCAGCATGTATTCATGCGAGACCCACTGGCCACACAAGTATCCGATCCGCGAAGTTTCGTGGATTCGCTCAATCGCGGCGGGATCGGTTTCGATCGGCATATTTCTCAAAAACTGACTGGAACATCATCGATAAGGTTTGCCAAACCCAATCCGGCACGGCACGGCGGTAGATAGTAGTCCATTTCCGAATGTTGCAGACCGACGAACGAAGAGCAGTCACGCGACTTCACTGACAATTGGCTTCCATCAAAACGCGGGGCAAACGATTGAGGACCGGTATACCCGAGCGCCAATTGCCCTCGCACTCGATCAATCAGCCAATATCGCTTCAAGACCGCGTCGCGCTGATTGTAGAGCAGCACCAAGTCATCCAAGTTCTGCGTTGCCAGCGAATGGTATCCGCCATGGTTCATCCAATTGCTTTCGATCGCGGGGGCGACCAAGCCGGCATCGACATTCATTCCCACAGTTGCAGGACCGGGCAGAGCGCGGCCGCCAAGCGAACCACCGGCCAAAGCGTGGAGCGATCCGGTGACAACTCGCCCACCAAAACTGTATCCGATCAACGAAGTCGGCGTCCCCAGCTCGTGATGCCGCCTCAACAACCATGCCAAGTAAAGACCTTGCGCGTCGGTTCGATCGGCTTTGACGCGTACGTCGTGCGCGAGAATCCCTTCTTTTTCACTCGGCCAACTGAAAATGACCCAGTCGACGGGTTGGGCGTCGCGATACCTTGAAACACCTTGATAGACCGACAGTCCGCGAGCGATCGCGTCGTTGACATCCATTCGATTGCCATGCACATAAACAATGGTCCGCCGCCCATCAGCTCTGGCAACCAGATATTCATCGAAAGTCGATTCAGAACGATTGCCACAAATATCAATTGTCACGACTCGAAAATCGGGTGCTTCCAAGTCAGCGCAAGCCGCATTGCTGGACATGTGCCGCGTATTGATGACCCACAATCGATCGGAATCTTGATTACCATTGACGATCGTTTGCGAATGCGCCAGCCCGCTCGGCACCAACAGTGTTAGCGCAAGTGCGGCGGCAAGGAAAACAGGCCTAACGATTCGTCTGTTTATGAGCATTGTGTTGTTTAGGAAGGAGCCATTCATCGGATGTTGCGTCTTGTCATCAGATTGTTGCTCAAAAAAACTGATGTTGCGTTTGCACAACACGCATAGCGTCGTACTTTTGTTCGGTCTCATACTCGAGATCACCGAATAAGCTCGCTATGCATGTCAAGGAAAATAAAATGATTAGTCAGATTAGTACGATGATAACAGCGTTGACGCTGATCGTCGCCACGACGGGTTGCTCTTGCGGTAAGAACTTTTTGTTCGGCCGTGGTGCCCAGTGCGGTTTATGTAACAAGTTGGGCGGATGCCTGCCCAAGCCCAAGTTTGGAAACATGATGCAGGCACCGCTGTGTCAGTCGCCCACGTGCCAGGCACCGACACAAGGCGTTGTTTCGGCGCCCCCATGCGGGTGCCAGCAGTATGCCAGCGAAGGTTATGAATCTGACGTTTATGCCAGCGGTACCTGCGGATGCGGCGCCGCTCACGAAGGCTACGCGCCGATGGTTTCCGACCCGTATTTGTCGTCACCGCAAATGTATGAAGGCGGTTCGTCCTATCCACAAGGCATGCCGATGGAATCCTATCCAGGCACGACCTATCCATCGGTACCCTACCAAAACGCACCGGTCACTCCAGACGGGTGGCAAGCACGCAAGTTCGACACCGACGGAAGCAAAATCCTTTATGAAGAACCGCTTCCCTCCGGTGCAAGCGGCACCTAGTAAGCGTTCGTCGAAGGTCTGATCGCAACGGATTATTTCCTGGCCGTTGACCGATCGGGTTAGAATGGAAATTGCATTGAAGAGCTACGGTCGGAGCGAATTTTTGCTTGAGAGCAGAAATTCGCCCCGACCGTTTCGGTTTTTGATAGAGTTCAAAGAATCCAACAAAGGTTCACCCGTTGTCAACATCCAAACGAATCCTAACACGCCGTCGGTGGATGACGATGACGCTGGGCACTCTCGCGGGAAGCGGGTGCTTGGACGTTCCGTTCATGCTGGCTCAGCAACCTGTGACTGACGCTGTCGGCGATGAAAGCGCCGCGTCGGATCTCGGCAAGGGAGATGCGGATGATTCGAAAAAACGATTGACGTATGAATCACCTCAGACTCAAAATTGGAAAATCGGGTTGATTCTGGAGACGCCCGTCACTTGCACCAACGTCTTGTCAACGTTTGTCGTACCGATGGATTGGCCCGAACAGAAGGTAACGCTTTCCAACCAGACGATTGATCGCAGCGTGACGGGATGGGAGACACGTGAACTGCCTGGCGGTGCGAGGCAAGTTGCGTTGGAAATGACGCAAGTTCCGGCGGGTTCGACTGTCGAGATAACATTTGATTTTGTGGTCGAGCGATCAAGAATTCTGCCACCGGAGAAGACCGACGATCTGTTGATACCCGCACGACCGCCTCGCGAATTACGTCTGTACATGGGCAACAGCCCCAACATCGACACGAGCAACGCGAAGATTAAAATGGCTTCTCGCGAAATCGCCGAACAGTCCGCCGAGAACGATTGGGACCGCGTCGAACAGATCTATGACTTCGTTCGCGACAAGGTCGAATACATTGAGGGGCCGATCCGAAACGCATCCGATGCGCTGAAGGACGGCAAAGGCGATTGCGAAGACATGACAAGCCTATTCGTCGCGCTGTGCCGCAACAACGGAATTCCGGCCCGGATGGTTTGGATCCCCGATCACTGCTATCCCGAGTTCTATCTCGAGACGCCGAGTGGCGAAGGAATCTGGTTCCCCTGTCAGGCGGCCGGCACGCGGCAATTCGGTCGCATGGACGAGTACCGACCGGTGCTGCAGAAAGGCGACCGCTTCAAAGTCGCCGAGAGTAAGTCACAAGTCCGTTACGTTTCTGAATATTTCAAGTGCGATCGCCAAGGCAAAGGCACTCCACGACCGAAATTCATCCGTGAAATGGTTGATGTTTGATGAGATTGGAGTGCTGACTCGAATCTCGCCCGTCCTGCTTAGGATGCTTCGTCCGTTGGTTCTTCGCCGTCGACTTCTTTCTCTTGCGATTGCGAAGGCTCCGAATCGATCTTGTCGGCTTCAGTTTTATTCGCATCGCTTTGTTCGCTGGCACTCTTCGACAAGGTCGGATCTTCCATCGATGCGATCTCGACTTGCAACGTCATCTCTTTGCCGTCTCGGACGATCTTGAATTCTTGAAAGGAACCGACGGGCAATCGCTCGACGGCGGATTGAAGACTTGCAGGGTTGGTGACTGATTCGCCATCAATGGAAACGATCACGTCCAGCGGCTTGATTCCGGCGCGGTCGGCGGCTGAGTTGCCGATCACTTGGTAAGCAAGAACTCCCAGGCCAACGGGCAACTTGAACTTTGCCGCGATCTTCGGGTTCAGTTCGGCGATCCGCACTCCGATCGCTGCGCGACGAACCATTCCATGCTTGGCCAGCTCTTCGGCGATCCATTTTGCCTGATTCATCGGGATCGCAAATCCGATTCCTTGGTAGCCGCCGTTGCGCGTCGCGATGGCTGTGTTGATGGCAACGACGTGACCATCCAAATCGATCAGCGGACCACCCGAGTTGCCCGGATTGATTGCCGCGTCGGTTTGGATCAGACGTCCGCGCTTGATGCGGCTCAACTTTCGATTCTTGGCGCTGATGATTCCAGCGCTGACTGTCGCTTCGAGCTGAAATGGACTTCCAATCGCGAGTACCCAATCACCGATCTCGATCGCGTCCGAATCTGCGATATCGGCAGCGACGAACGGTTCATCGCGCTGGATTCGCAGCGTCGCCACATCGCTGGCGGAGTCTCCGAATACGCTCGTTGCTTCGATTTCAGTTTCATCGGGCATTTGAATGACGACACGTTTGGCACCAGCGATCACGTGGTTGTTGGTAATCACCATTCCGTCGTCCGACACGATCACGCCGCTGCCCAATCCTGTCAGCGTATTCTTGTCGGCTTGGGGCGTCTCCTCCTGCACCGGTTCGTCTTCGTTTTGCTGACCGGCTTGGGCTCGCCTGCCGCGCGGTGCGTCATTGGCGGGCTGCGGCGCGGCGAGCGTTTGGCCGTAAGCCAAAATCGTGACTACCGATGGCGTGGCCTTTCGAGCGGCCGCACGGAACGCCGTCGACAGGGCTCGCGGGCCCGCCTGCACTTCGGCCGAGGCAGCGGACGTTTCATCGCAGGGACCATCCACACCGACGACCAGCACCGCTAGCACGGCCAACAAGATGCGGTGCCCGTAGCGTGGTTTGCGGCCGCGCGGATTGTTTTTGAACGGCTTGTTCTTGGGCGTTACAGTGCAGTGAGTCATTGTCAAATTCCCTTGCGAATCGCTTTGTCCGTGACTTTGCAATATAACGGCCTCACGATTTTTTGCATGGGACCCATTCTTCGGAAAGCCTCAACCGTCATGTTTGCGTCAACCTTGATTGTAAAAAAACGGGATGGTGTCGCGCTGACGGACGAGGAAATCAAGTTTTTGATCGACGGTTTTTGCTCGGGGCAGGTTGCCGACTACCAAATGTCAGCTCTGGCGATGGCGATTTGCTTGCGCGGCATGGACGCACGCGAGACCGCCACATTGACCCGCGCGATGCTCGAAAGCGGCGACCGGCTGCCGCGACCCGCTGCGGGCTCGGAATCCATCTGCGCCCGTCCCCGCGTCGACAAACACAGCACCGGTGGGATCGGCGATAAGGTGTCGCTCATCCTCGCACCGTTGTTGGCAACATGCGATGTCGACGTGCCGATGGTCAGCGGCCGAGGTCTCGGATTGACCGGTGGAACACTCGACAAGCTCGAATCGATCGAAGGTTTCAACGTCGACCAATCGAGCGAATCGGCGTCGCAAATTTTACGCGACGTTGGTGCGTTCATCATCGGTGCGAGCGACCGCATCGCGCCCGCCGACCGCCGGCTCTACGCACTGCGTGATGTCACGGGAACCGTCGAATCGATTCCGCTGATCACGGCCAGCATTCTGAGCAAGAAGCTCGCCGCCAATCTCGATGCCCTGGTGATGGACGTCAAAGTCGGTTCGGGGGCGTTCATGAAGACCGAGCATGACGCGGTCGCATTGGCCGAGTCGATCGTTTCGGTCGGCGAGCAGTCGGGGCTGCCGACGATCGCGCTGCTGACCGACATGAACCAGCCGCTCGGGCGTACGATCGGCAATGCGATCGAAGTCAACGAATCGGTCGAAGTGCTTTGCGGTGCGCCGGGTGAAGTCCGCGAGCTGACGATCGAGTTGTGCGCCGAGTTACTGGTGCAAGTTCGCGTTTCGGGATCCATCATCGAAGCCCGCCAGCGTTTGGCCGACGCGATCGACAGCGGGCTGGCGATGGAGCGGTTTGAGCGAATGGTCGCGGCCCAAGGCGGTCGACTCTCTTCGCCGTTGGGGCTGGCCAGCCCGACGCAGATCCTGGCGGACCAAGAAGGTTACGTGAGCGGATTTGACTGTACCGCGATCGGGCAAACGGTTGTCGCCTTGGGCGGCGGACGAAGAAGAACGGGTGATCCGATTGATGTCAGCGTCGGCATTGCAGTGAGGCACCGGATCGGTGATCGCGTCGAGCGTGGTGAACCGATTTTGACGCTGCATTCCCACTTGGCCCGTGCCAGCGATTATGCTTGCACGTTGAGGGCTGCCGTCACAATCGTTGGTCAACCGGTTGCGAAACGCAACTTGATCTTGCGTCGCTTCGGCGGCCACGAGTCGTGACCCAACCGCGATCCGTCCTACTTTTCAGTTTGATGCGCATCGAACGTAATCCTTCTCACATCGCTTCACGAACATGACTGAGCTCAAAACTAACGAAATCGAAAGACTGGTTCACGCAGCCGTCGCCGCTCGTGACCAAGCTTACGCACCCCACAGTCACTTTTATGTCGGCGCCGCGATGTTGATGGACGACGGCGATGTCGTGTGCGGGTGCAACGTCGAGAACGCCAGTTACTCGATGTGCATTTGCGCCGAACGGGTCGCCGCGTCGACCGCCGTTGCCGCCGGCTATCGCAAGTGGCGCGCGATCGCGATTGCCAGCGTGGGCGGTGTTCCGCCGTGCGGCGCGTGTCGCCAATTCTTGTCGGAGTTCGGGACCGATACGACTGTCGTGATGGTCGACGTGATCGATGGCGCACGCAGGATGAAAAAGCTGCACCAATTGCTGCCCGATGCGTTCGACGGATCGAGCTTGCCGAGAGCAACGTAGTACCGGCTCCCAAACAATTGGCACAATGGTTCGACCATTCGATGCGTCCGCTTTTGCAGTTCAATACCCACTCAAAACTTAACTGATGATGAAATTTATAGTTATTCTTTCCGCAATTCTGATCTCTGCAAATGCGATTGCGCAAGACAATGCACCGGAGCGGAAACCGTCGGATGGACCATTTGTTCCGGAATCCGTTTTACCGGGCGGAATCGTGATGTCGCTGTGGGAGCCCGACTCACCGATGCTAAAAGGTGATCGCATTCACGAAGCCGAACGGTACAACACGACTGGCAAGTACGATCGCGTTCTCAACACGCTCAACATCCACAACCCGTCGATCGAGATTCACTTGGCGGACAATCGGGCGGACAATGGCGCGGCCGTAATCGTCGCGCCGGGCGGAGGCCACAAGATTTTGTGGGTGGGCCCCGAAGGTTACGACATGGTCCCGTTTTTTGCCGAGCATGGTGTGTCGACGATCGTGCTTCGCAACCGCTTGAGGGTCGACGGATACGAACCGACCACCGATGCGGTCAACGACGCTTTCCAAGCGATTCGGATCGTGCGTGCGCATGCTGCCCAGTGGAAGCTGGACCCTGCCAAGATCGGCCTCGTCGGCTTTTCAGCGGGCGCGGAATTGGCCGCACCGGCCGCCCTGTTCTTTGATGATTTTGCGAAGCAGCACGGCGAGTCGTCCGACTCGTTGGCCGGCATCTCGCCGCGTCCTGACTTCGTCGGGCTCGTTTATCCCGGCCCCACGCCGTTCACTCGCGATCCGAACACGGCGATCCCCAAGAATGTTCCCCCCAGCTTCATCGTGTGCGCGGGCTCCGACGACAAAGTCCACGCGATTTGGGCCGACGAGTATTTTTCGCCGATGCTGAAAGCGGGTGCGCCGAATTTGGAGATGCACATTTACGCGCACGGCGGTCACGGTGGATCGATCGGTGCCCGCGGTGGCATTCCGTTTGGAACTTGGCCGGCCCGTTACCTGGAATGGATCACGGATCTCGGCTTTTTGAACAAGCCCGGCGCCGAAACGAAGGCGGCGCAGGATCTGGCGAAGCGGTCGAAGTAAGTCCTGAGACCCATCAAGCAAATGTTCGACGCCGGATCATGCCCAACGTCGATGTCTGCTTCTTGTCGAACGAGATCTTCGACTTAGCCAGCTTCACCGCTTCGTCGAACTGATCCTTGCCCAGGAACATCGTCGCCGGTTGGGTCATCGACGCGGCTTCGGCGATCTCTTCGAGCAGTGTTCGTGAATAGCCTTTGATGCGATGCACGCGACACAGTTCGTGCAGCATGCCGAGCGGCGTGTTGACGATCGTCGGCGGACGATCAGCCAGCATGTAGATCACGAGGCTGATGACGATCGCCGCGACCGGGATCAAAGCGTACCACCACCCCGACATGCCGGCCGGCGCGGCCTCTTCGCGATAGTTGGAAATGACTTCGCCTAGACGCGTTTCCGCCAGCAGCGACAGATTGCTCTTCGTGATCATGGTTCGTGGCTATCGTTTTTGGGTGGATGTTCGTCGGTCCAACGCGACCACCGCGGCATCGCGGACGGGACTCTCGGGCATGTCGACCATGTCTTGCAACAGCTTGAGTGTTTCGTCGCTGTCGGCGTCCGCCATCACTTGCGCCGCCTTCATTCGGGCTTCTTGGTGATCTTCACGCGAAATATGAGTGAACGAGTCAGCGAGCAGATCGACAATGGCGAGTGCATCGGCCATCGCGATCGCTTCGAGCCGCTGGGCGAGCACGGGATGACGCAGCGCATCGCGGACGCGCTGCACGGCTCCCGGATCGATCATCATCACGACGCGACCGAGCCGACGGCGGCTGCGCGGTCTTAACGAATGCAGCTTGTGCAGCATCGCTTCGGCGTGCAGCGGTTGCAATACTCGCTGAACGCCGCGGACGAGCGCCGGTTCATCATGCCCGAGTAGCTCGATCAAATCAGACAACAGCTTTGCATTCTCGTCCGCGTTGATCGCAGCTTGATCGTCATCGGCGATCGGCACGGCGGCCCTCATCCAAAAATCACCTGCGGGAACGTCGCAGTGCATCAGTCCGATCGCGGCAGCGGCGTTGCACCCCGGCCCGCCGTGGCGAACCACCGATGTGATCAAGTGCATCGTTTCGAGATGATTTTCATTCGCCGCAACGAACAGATGGATCAGCGCGGCGCGGCTCGCTTGGACAACTTGGCTGACCAATTCTTCCCCGCCATGACAACTTTTGGGCATCCCCATGTCGCGCAGGTTTCGGCAAACGCTACCCGAAGGCTCGCTGCCGACGAAGCGCAACAAGGCGTCGCGAAAAGCAGCGTCGGCGCGAGTCTGCATCAACGCCATGATTCGAGGCGACAGATTCTTTCGACGAATGAAGCCCGCCAAAAAATCGATCACGCCCGGGTGCTCCGTCTTTGCCAACTGTTCGCAAATCAGTTCCATCGACTCGCCGTCTTCTAAAATCATTTGGCGGATCGCGTGATCGCCCCAGTTCGATGTCAACAAGAACGCTTCTACCAAGCGCTCGTTACGGTGCAGCGAGAAACGGTTGACCGAATCGGCCAAACGAGCCAGCACGGGGCCGCGAATGGTCGCGGGTGATCGATCTTCGCGGGCGTCGCGGCCCAGCGGCGTGACTAAATCCAGAACCGCGCTGGCTGCTCGAACGCGAATCGATCGAGTTGCGTGTGACTCGGCCAACTCCACCAACACATCGATTGCAGCGAGCAGTTCGAGTGACCGCGCCGCATCAATGCTCAATTCGAGCGATTCTTCGCCGGATTTCAGAGACGCGACAACCGTGTCCGAAATCCAATTCTTGTGTGACTTCAGTGTTTCCACGCCGTCCGGCGTCAGCATTGACCAACTCGCCAACAACGTCCGGCGAGCCCGAACTTCACCGCGCCGAACGATCGCCTCGATCGCATGGCGATGCACGTCGGCATCGGCAACGCCGAGCGCGGCGATCAAGACATCGATCGCGGCTTCGTTGCGAGATGCCGCGAGTGTCTCAAATGTCGGGGGCAGACATTTCATAGTAAAGTTGGAAACCTGGGAAACACGATTGCGCCAGAGTCGCTGCAGTTAGCTCCGACGGTAAAACGTAGCTCACCAAGTAAAGGTCGCCGGGCGCGAGGTCTTGCGAATGTTCGATCCGACCCATCGTCGGCATGCCAGAATCATCAAATACCGAATAATCGGCATCGAAGTGGATTGTCGGTGGTTCGGTTATAATGAATGGTGTCCTTGTCGAGGCCGATCCGAGCGAGACAATAGCCTGCGACGCAGTTCTTCCAAGCACCTTTGTTAACCGACCATGACGCGAAACGCTGACCGGATTCTCGACGAATCGTTCCTCGAAATCCGCGCGAAATTGCTGGAGGTCGCGGCAACGCTGGACCGCATCGATCGGGCGGGCGAAGACTGCGAAAAGTTGTCGAGCGAACGAATTGCCAAACGACAACAGATTGACGAAGCGATCGCTATCTGTTCGCGCCACGAAAGCGACCGCGCGGAACAATTGCAACGATTGTTCTCGCGTCCCTACGCTGCCGACTGGCGAAAAACCATGCAGGTCTGAGGATTGACTTCACCGTACGCACAACACACTCTTGTTTGACTTGAACGAATTCCATGGACTACATCGATCCCCACATTCACATGGTGTCTCGGATCACCGACGACTATGCGACGCTCGCGCGAATGGGCTGTGTTGCGATGAGCGAACCCGCATTCTGGGCGGGCTTCGACCGCGGCAGTGCTTGCGGATTCCGAGACTATTTTCGTCAGCTGACCGAAGTCGAACCGAAACGGGCTGCCCAGTTCGGCATCCAGCATTTCACTTGGCTGTGTATCAATGCGAAGGAGGCCGAGAATCTGTCGCTATCGCGCGACGTGATCGCGATGATCCCCGAATTCTTGGACAAACCCAACGTGCTCGGCATCGGCGAAATCGGACTCAACAAAAACACGAAGAACGAAGCCACGATTTTCCTCGAGCATCTCGACTTGGCCGCCAAGTACGAACAACTGATTTTGATTCACACGCCGCACCTCGAAGATAAGTATCAGGGCACGCGAATGATCTTGGACATGTTGTGCGATGACTCGCGAATCGATCCTTCGCGCGTGTTGGTTGATCACGTTGAAGAACACACGATCGGCGAAGTGCTTGATCGCGGATTTTGGGCGGGCATGACGCTGTACCCGGTCACGAAATGCACACCCGAACGATCGGCGGACATGATCGAGCGATACGCGGGAGAGCGTTTGCTGGCCAATTCGGCGGGCGATTGGGGGCCGAGCAAGCCGACCGCGATCCCCGATTTGATCTTCGAACTACGCCGCCGCGGGCATGCCGAATCGTTGATCCGCAAGGTCGTTTACGACAATCCGATCGAGTTCTTTTCGCAAAGCGAGAATTTTCGTTTCACACCGCGCGAGTCCGGCGAAGCCCGATTGCCTTCGTGAGCACTCGAGCGAATTCGTTACCGGTGGTTGAACGACTGCCCGACGGTTTCTCCATGGTCGAAGCCTTCGACAAGCTGCGTCAGAGGCCAGGATGTTTATGGCTCGATTCCGCGTCGCGCGGGCCCGTCGACGATGACGGCAGCGCATTGGGACGATACTCGTTCTTGACTTGCGATCCGATCGAACAAATCGTTGCATCGGAGAACGACGAGGATCCTTGGCCGGCGCTGGATCGTTGGTGCCGACTTTTACCTGGCGATTTCGACCCGAAATTGCCGCCCTTCCAAGGTGGCGTCGCCGGCTTGATCGGTTATGAATCGGCAGTGTGGTTGGAACCAAAACTGCGACAAGCGTTGTGCACCGACGGTACGAATGATTTGCCGATTCCAGCAATGTCGTTGGGCGTCTACGACTGGACGATCGCCGTCGACCATCAAACCGGCCAAGCTTGGATTATCGCGCAAGGCTTGTCGGCGACCGAACCGGATCAACGAATTGAGTTGGCAAAGCGTCGCATCGACGAGATCAAACAGGTCTTGTCCGAATCAGTGCCGCAGAGTCAACCGCCCGGTGTGCTGTTCGAACCGATTCCGATTGCCGGACAATTTGAAACCAATCATCCTGGGGTGCAGAGCAACTTCACGCGAAGCGGATTTTGCACAGCCGTGGCTGATATTGTTCGGCGGATTCGCGAAGGCGATTCCTTCCAAGTCAATCTCGCACAGCGATTGCTGCGGCGAGCCGACTGCTCTTCACCCGATCTCTACCGACGACTCCGTCAGACCAATCCCGCGCCGATGGGCGCGTATTACGACGGCGGCAACTTTCAAGTGCTCAGCAGTTCGCCGGAAGGATTCTTAAAAGTGCGCGGTCGGCATGTTCAAACTCGACCGATCAAAGGCACGGTGCGTCGGACGCGTCACGACGATGTGAACCTGAAGCTTGCCCAGAAGCTTTCTGCCAGCGAAAAGGATCGCGCCGAGAACGTGATGATCGTTGACTTGATGCGGAACGATTTATCGCGAGTCTGCGAAGACGATTCCGTCGTCGTGACGCGGCTTTGCCAAGTCGAACGCTATGAATTCGTTCAGCATTTGGTTTCGGTTGTCGAAGCGGAGTTGTCGCCACAATTCAGCGTCGTTGATCTGATCAAAGCATGTTTTCCCGGCGGCAGCGTGACGGGCGCACCCAAGATCGAAGCGATGAAAACGATCGCCGAACTGGAAAAGCGTCCGCGAGGTGCTTATTGTGGCTCGATCGGATACTTCGGCGCGGGCGGTCACGCGGAATTCAACATACTGATCCGCACGATCACGGCGGCTCATGGTCACTGGCAAATCCCCGTCGGCGGCGGGATCACCGCGCGGAGCGTCCCCGAAACAGAAGAATATGAAACGTGGTCCAAGGCCGAAGGAATGCTCCGTGCGATGGAACAGCCGGGCTCGGGATCCAGCGGTTAACTAAACTCATTAACGCTCCATTTGGAACTGACCTGATGCGTCTATTTTTTGCGGGACTGATCTGTGTCGTTTCGGGTTCACTACTCGCGCAAGATCGATCGGTGACTGCGCCGGTGGTGTTTGGCCCATACGAGTACGAATCGAAACCGGCGGGTGAAGCATTCGAGAAGTTCAATCCGATGAGGGTGCCGGCCGCCGGACCGATGTTGCTCAAGAAAGGCGATCGACTGGCCATCATCGGCGACTCGATCACGGAACAGAAAAAGTATTCGCGAATCATCGAAACCTATTTGACGGTTTGCTACCCGCAGCTCGAGATCACGGCGAGGCAGTATGGATGGAGCGGTGAAAAGACGGACGGGTTGTTGGCACGATTGGATCAGGACGTGCTGAGGTTTGATCCGACCGTGGCAACGCTCTCTTACGGAATGAACGACGCTCGCTATCGCCCATTCGATTGGGTCAATGGACGCTGGTATCGTGACCACTACACGGCGATCGTTCGCAAGTTGAAGGCGTCGGGGGCTCGCGTCGTGCTCGGATCACCCGGTTGCGCCGGAAAGATTGCGACGTGGGTGAAATCGCGAAACGGCACACTGACCGAACACAATTTGAATCTGTGTACGCTTCGCGACATCGGGATCGAAGTCGCACGCGACGAAGATGTACGGTTTGCTGATGTGTTTTGGCCCATGTACAAGACGCAAGTCATGGCCGCATCCAAATACGCGGACGCCGAACGACCGTACGAAATCGCCGGCTCCGACGGCATCCATCCCGGATGGGCTGGCCACGTCATCATGGCTTACGCCTACCTGCGTGCAATGGGAATCGACGGAAAGATTGCGTCGTTCGACGTCGACCTGAAGACGAAACAAGTAAACGCATCGGAGGGACACGCGATCGAAGGAACCCCGTCTGTATCCGATGATAGGTTCTCAGTAGTCATCGCCAGCACTCGATATCCCTTTTGCGCGGACGGCCCGATCGATCGTGACGATTCCATTCGATCGGGAATGAATTGGGTTCCATTCTTTGACGAACTCAATCAGTTCACTCTGCGAGTGGTCGGACTTGAAACGGATAAGGCTGATGTGACGTGGGGCGAGCACACTCGAACATTCACCGCGGATCAGTTACGTGACGGAGTGAACTTAGCGGAAGCGTTCGCGATCAATCCGTTTTCGTCGGCGTTCGCGGTCGTCGACAATGCGGTTGCCGCCAAGCAGACTTATGAGACCGAGCAGATCAAGAGCGTTTTTCACGGCGCCGAAGGCCGCGAAGACATCGAAGCGGCGGCGCTGCGAACCGAAGCTGAACGCACACCGCTTGCCAAAGCGATCGCCGCCGCGATGAAGCCGGTGACTCACACGATCACCGTGACTCCGAAACGCTAGGTTCCCCGCCGGTTGCCGTACCAACGGATCTGCATCCGGTCGCAGTACTGATAACCTTGGCGTTCACACCACGGCGCAAGCCAATTCGATGCCGCATCCATCGCTTCGTTGGTCGTGCCTTGAGGCATGATCCAAACGTCGCTCGACGCAATTTGCAAGCGCTCGATGATGTCAACACATTCGTCGTAGTCAGTCGGCGAACCGATCACGAACTTGACTTGAAATTCTTCCGCGCGATCGATCAATCGTCGCATCACATCGATCGGCATTCGGCGAGTCGCATGCAGACCGGCCCAGCGCGGATGCTCGATCGAGTCGGGAGTGCTGGTCGCCAGTTTCGGACTGATCGACATCAAATTGCACGGCAGCTCTCGATCAATCGTTCCAGCCGTTTCGATCGTGATGTGAAGCCCTATGTTTCGGATCCGTTGACACAGTTCCACAATGCCACCGGGCAACAGAGGCTCGCCGCCGGTCAGCACGACATGCCGCAAACCGGATCGCTCGATCGCGTCAATGATCTGGTCAATCGAATGCCGGTCACCTTCGGGATTCCACGATGCGTAAGGTGTGTCACAGAACCAGCAGCGGAGATTGCAGCCGCTCGTTCGCACGAAAAAACTCTCCACGCCCGTCAGCTTTCCCTCACCTTGTCGACTGGTGAACGTCTCGGAAATCCGCAGCGATGTCCCGGTTTGGCGAACGTCAACGCTCGGCTCGGAACCCCTGGTAGGGCCGCCGGAGGCGTGCGAGAATCGAACTTCACCCGTGCTTTTCATTCCGACTGAGACTTCAAAATTGAGTAGTTCAGAAACATTTCGCGACATTTTGGAGGTTTTCGATAACCCCAGCCCGTCACGAAATTTCACCATCGAACATCATTGCCCCGAGTTTACTTCGGTTTGCCCGAAAACGGGACAGCCCGATTACGGCACGATCGTGTTCACTTATGTGCCGGACCAAGTATGCGTCGAGCTGAAAAGTTTGAAGATGTATCTGCAAGCTTTTCGCAACGAAGGTATTTTCTACGAAGCCGTCACGAACCGAATCATGGACGACTTCCTCGCCATCGTAAAGCCTCGCAGCGTCACCGTTGAAAGTCGCTGGACGCCACGCGGCGGACTCAATAGCAACATCATCGTGCGTTACCCCGAGACAACACCATGACTTGTCCACCCGTCCTGATCAGCGGCTTCGCCGACGAAGCAGCCAACGAAAAACTGGCCGTTCAACAATACAGTGCTTTCGCCGCGCTGGGACTACGTTATTACTCGATCCGCTTCATCGATGCCGGCGAAGGCATCAAGAACGTGATGAAGTTGTCCGACGCCGAGATACAGCATCTCGTCAAAATGCAATCGGATTACGGATTGAAGGTCAGCAGCATCGGATCGCCGATCGGTAAAGTCAAGTTGTGCGATGTCGATGACGGCATGGCCAACCGATTCGTTCCGTTCGACCAGTATCTTAAAGAAGACGTGGCGACCGCGTGTGATCGCGCCGAAGCGTTCGGCGCAAAGCTGCTTCGCGGTTTCGCGTTCTATCATCCCAAAGACAGCGATCCGAACGAACACATCGATCAAGTCGCGGACCAGTTGGGTCAGATTGCGGAAGCTTGCGACGCGCGCGGTTTGACGTTCGGTCTCGAAGTCGAAGCGAACTTGGTCGGACAGACGGGCGAGCTGCTCGAAAAGATCGCGGCCAAAGTCAATCATCCCGCGATGCTGACCATATTCGACGGCGCCAATATCGTCACGCAAGGTTTCACCGCTGATGAAACTTACGCGCAGTACTTGGCGATGAAACCGAGTTTGGGATGGGTCCACATCAAGGACTACCACGACCCTTCGCCGACAGGTCGTATCAGCCACGTCGATGAAGCGAGTCTGAGTAATTTCGTGCCCGCCGACATGGGCGACACTGGACACGAAGCAATCCTTCGCGACATGAAAGGCTTTCTGCCAGAACTGCATTCGCGAATGACATCGCGAGGCGCCGACGGAGTGTTCATGGACTTGGAACCGCACGTTAAAGGTGGCGGCCAGTTCGGCGGCTTCAGCGGCCCCGATGGATTCGGCGTCGCGCTGCGAGGTCTGTGCCGAGTGCTCGATTACGTCGGCATTCCTTATTCGCTAAGAACCTTCGCGGACATCAAAGGCTGATGAGCGACCCGCGAATAACCGAGCTTGAAATTCAGCTCGCACACGTCCAGCGGATGTACGAGCAACTCAACGAAGTTGTCACGTCCGAGGCGATGCGGGCTGACCGGATGCAACGACGACTCGACACGCTGACGCAGCAGTTCAAAGACATCAAGTCAAAATCGGTCGAACCCGCGAGTGATCCGCTCGATGAAAAGCCGCCGCATTATTGAGTGTGGTTACTGCGGGAACTTATCGCTCGTGTGGAATCTGGCCCTCGACGCACAGGTAATGTTTTCCGGATGTCAGTGATCCTGTATCTTGCGTCGATCCGTTTGGCCACTCGATCGTGGCTGACACGCATTGCGATCCATCAGGAATTGCGACCCGAAACACCGGTTGAGGCGAAACCATGAACCCACCGCCGGCTAAGTTCTGCGCCGTCACGCGGTGGTTACCACCGTCGCCTTCAAGTTGAAAACGAATGGTTGCGCCAGAGGCATCACGGGCAGACGTGATCGCAACCAGTTCGACAACGATGTCGTGTCCGTAACTCGGCGATCGATTGATCAGCAAGGCCGGTTTCTCGGTGACGTGCGTGATCAACAGATCGAGGTTGCCATCGTCGTTGACATCCAACGGCAACACACATCGACCGACATGCGGCGTGGTCAAATATCGATCGTCGCCGGTGATCGTCGCTGAGGAATAACGACCCGCCGTGGTTTCGACGAAGAGATCAGGCGTCTGTGCGTAATCGTCGACGCCATCCACGTCCCCACTGACGTGCCCGTTCGCAACGAATATTTCCAACAAGCCGTCGTTGTTCAAATCAACTGCTTTCGCGCCGAAACCGACGCGAGGAAGCGTCTGAACAAGGATGCCGGACGCAGCGGTGCAATCGACCCACGTGCCCGGCGACTCTTGACGGTACATCACGTTGTACTCGTCTTCAAAACCAGTCATGTAGAAATCCAGATCGCCATCGAAATCAAAGTCGCCGCTCGCGATGCCCATCGATGCCTGAGTCCGACCTCGACCGTCAACAGCAAGTCCACTCAAGAAACTCTGGTCCGAGACGCCGACCGACGAGTGATCGGAATTCGATTTCTCAAAAACGAGATACTCATTGGCCGTCATGTCGTTGGCGATCAAAACGCCTGGCCGGCGACCGTCGAGACGCCCGGCGATGATGCCAAGACTGCGGCCGTGTACGGATCCATCACTCCATTCTTGACTGACATCGATCCATCGCCCCGATGCCGTGCCGGCAAAGAATTGGTTGCCCGCCGCGGGAAAATCGAGCGGTGAGCATGGCGCCGGTCGTCCCTGCGAATCGACGCACGTCTTAGTCACCCGATCGTGGTCATCGATATAGTTGCAGACGACCAAGTCGAGATATCCGTCTTCGTTCAGGTCCATCCAGGCAGCGCTGGTACTCCACGCATTCGGTTTTCCCGCCAGCCCGACTTGATCCGTGACATCCGAAAATGTTCCGTCACCATTGTTGCGATAACATCGGTTCACGCCAAAGTTTAAGAGATAAATATCGTGAAAGCCGTCCTGATTGAAATCGGCGATCGCGACGCCTTGGCCGAATCCGGTATCACCGACACGTGCATCCGAGGTCACGTCGACGTATTGTTCACCAATGTGCCGCAACAGTGACGCGGGTTCGTTCTGGTTGCTGCAAACGTGGTCACCCGCGGCGGCAAAACACAAATCCGCTTTTCCATCTAAATCGAAATCGAGCGTTCCGATACCGCATCCCAGCGAATCCGCAAGTGAGACCATTGGTCCGAATCGATGGCTGCTGGTGTAACCACCAGCGTTCATTTCAAACTCGGCAGCACTCTCACGAAATGCGAACGTCACGTGGGGCCGATCCCTGTTGTTCGGCGCCGCTGAAGTGTTCGGTGGCACGCGACCGAGGGGCAGCGACGCGAGCAATTTTTCGGGCGGCGGCTGAATTCCATCGATCGGCGTCTGCCACTGCGGCGCGGCGCGCAGCGCCGCAACAACGGTTGATCGAAAGTTCTTGATCGCGGCCTGAAGTTTCGGATCGGACTCCGTCTTGATCAGACTCGTCGCGATCGCCGACCATGCCTCAGCCTCCCAGTTACGACCCAAATCGAGCATGGTGGATGCAATGCCATGCGCCGCGCCAGGATCTTTGTGGCCGGTATGAGCGAATCCGGTGGCGTGGTGCAACAAATTCGCCAATAGCGATCGCCGCCGAACCACCGCGAGATTAGAGCGATCGATTTCTTCATGGACCGTCTTTGATTCGACGCAGTAACGAAGTCTGTTCAGACACGTCGTCAGTTCAGTCAAAGTTGCGGGATCGTCGGGGTGCATCCCAGCAGCGAGGAACGCCGCGAGAATCGCTGCCTGCACGTCGCCCTGGTGCAGATGCAAACGGCAAGCAGCCAGCGCACCATCCGCGGTTGACGAAGACAACGACTCTCTTGCTTCGATGTGTGTGGCCAATTCTTGCCACGCTTCCCGCATCGCCAGCGACCTCAGCAACATACCGCCAGCGATCGCAAAATCGGGATGTTGATCGACGATCGGTTTCAAAAGTTTCGACGCTTCATCAAAGCGGGCGGCATCCATCAGCATCGTTGCGTCGCCGATTCGGAGTCGTTCATCCGTTGGGTTCCGACTAGCCAGCAGTTGCAGTTGCTCCGACGAAAATCTTCGCCCCGGTAGGACAACCGTCTCTAGCAACATCGCATCGAACTGACGAGCTTGAATCAAAGGAATCAAATGCTCGGGGATCTCATCCAGCAATTGTGCCTCACCCAAGAAACCGATCAGCGAGCGCCGATATTGAAGTTTCTGTGGCGAGTCGCGAACCACATGCCGGAGCAATTCGACGGACTCAAACAATGATCCCGCTTCGAGGTTGGCGCGGAGCGCCAGATCGATCAACGATTCGCTATTGTTTCCGGAAAACACAGCCTCCGCCAGAATCTCGGCCGCCTGCCGTGGATTCCCTTTCCGGCCTTGGATGAAAGCGGCAGTCTTCAAAAAATCGAAGTTCTCGGGCTCTCGGATCATCAGTTCTCGAACGATCGACTCGGCCGTATCGAAGTCATCTCGTTCGACGGCCATGTTCAAATCATTGACGAGCGAACCAATTGAAATCGTGTTCGTGGGATCGGCGCCCGGTGAGACAGACCCTGGCGACTGCATTGGCTTTTGATTGCATCCGGTCATCGCGATTAGAATGCACAACCATAACTCGTGCGCAAGCGAGTGATCAAACACGCGGGATCGAAAGCGGTCCATCAATTGGTTTCCCGTTCGCCGAATGTCCACGGATCAGCCTGACCTTCAATCAACAGGATCCGACCGTCGACAGGCACCGATTCAAACGTCTGCACCCGAGTGGATGGCGGATTCCATCGGACAATGACCTTTACCGACTCATCTTGTTCGCCCAAGCCGACATGGATCGTCGGTTCGTTCCGAGCAAGGTAACCATCGCCCGTCGAGCAGGCGAAAGTTCGCGTGCGTGACCCATCATTGACCGTCACCGTCGATCCGGTTGCCGAGCGTTCGCCGGTCGTCGCCACCAACTGCACCGATAGGAAATGGTTGTCCGTTGCCGTTTGGTTTTGGAACAAACGTGTTGGCTCCAGCACATGCGTCACCACCACATCGATGTTCCCATCGTCGTCCATGTCGCAGGTCGCGATCGATCGACCGAGATGGTCCGCGAGAAAATAGTCGGATCCGGTGATTTCGCTGGCCAGCGTGAAACGACCATGAACATTATGAAAGACTTGAGTCGGCATGCGAAATGCCACGCCGATCTCGCTCAAATTTTCGATGTGCCCGTTGGCCACAATCAGATCTTCATCGCCGTCGTTGTCGAAGTCCATCGCCTGGCATCCAAACCCCACCATCGGCCCCGAAGCCGACGCCAAGTTCATCAAAACGGATCGATCTTGAAACAAACCTTGTGAAGTCTGCGAATAAAGATTCACCCACTCATCGACGAAATTTGTGACATGAAAATCGGTCATTCCGTTGCCATCAAAATCCGCTGCGGCGATTCCCATTCCGGCGAGCGACTTGCCATCGGCGCCCAAGGCCAAGCCACGCGAGGATGCCGAGTCGATCCGCGTCAACTGTCCTTGTGAATCGGAATCGAGAATCCGCGTCCAAAACTGATTGGGCATTTGATCATTGGAAATATAGATCTGGTTCGATCCATCATTGATGAAGTCGCCGATCACCACTCCCATCCCGGTGGCAGGTTCGTCCATTGCAATGACATCGACCGCGCCGTCATCGGATTGTCGGTAAAACAAATCGGCGGCTGGCTGAAATCGTGTCGGAGCGGGCAAGTTGATCGCGTGTCCCGCTTTGTCGAATCGGATAGGATCAAAGACGGAAGCGTCGTCGACATAATTGACTTCGACCAAATCAGGAATCGCGTTGCCTGTAACATCCGCAATCGCAACGCTGAGGCTGATGCGTCTTTTACCACCCGTCGTTTCCAAAGCTCGACTCTCGACGAATGTGCCGTCGCCTTGATTGATCCACAACCGGCTGCCACCGACGCCCGCGACCACAATGTCCTCCCAACCATCTTGGTTCCAATCACCAGCGGTTGCTCCATGCCCGTACGCATCGGCTTTCCCAGCATCGTCGATCTGTGCGAGGACGGAGACATCGACGAAACGGATTGATCCCTTGGTCAGATTCCGATAGAGCTTGTCGGATTCGATGGTACGACCAAGCGGATCGCCGGATGCTTGCACCAGGAACAAATCGCAGCGACCGTCACAATCAAAATCGAGCCAAGCGGCACCGCCACCGAGCGGTTCGAATAGCCGAAAGTTAGCTTCAATCGGCTCCGCCGTACCGAGCCACTGAAAATCGACTCCGGCAGTTTGTGTCACGTCTTCGAGTCGGCAAGTCACGCTGGTCCGATCATCATCGGGCCGCGTCGGCAGCGAATCAGCGGTCAAGATCGGATTCGCTTGGATCGACGCTATCAACTCGTCGGCGATTCGATTGACTCTTGCAGGATTAAGATCACCCAAGATCGTCGTCCAGTCGTATCCGTCGGGATAGCGCGTCAGCGCTTCCGCGCGTGACTGATTCAATCTTGCGATCAGTTTTGGATCGCCGCCGGTGTTATTTATTAGCAGCGTTTGCCATGCGATCGATTCGATCGGACGGCCACTGCGATTTTGGATTTCAGCCAATTTCGGGATCAACACCGCGGGATCGGTCGTCTGTCCGACGATATCGTTAACGAGCGTCTGAATATCCAAAATATCGGAGGCGGTTTGCTTCAGCCGCATTTTCAATACGGGATTCGATTGATCCAACGCCGTGATCGCCGCGTTGCATGCGATCAAATGATTCGGCTCCAGCCTGAGTGCCATTCGATAGAGATCGGCCAATTCATCCGCCGAGATCGCGCTCGTGTCGCCGAGATCGGCCGATCTTCGCTTCGCGAAATTCCCCAGTCCAATCCAAAACGTGGGGTAAGAACGACACTCTTTTGGAAGGTCGGTCAACAGTTGGCTCAACTCGTCATCTCGTTGACAAACCGACATGACCCAAACTAGCAACGAACAATATTCGGCATCACGAGATTCGAACAGCCGATCCTCCTTCGCCGACTCGATCGCATCGCAAGCATCGCCGTGCAGTTGCAGCGCGTAAAGAATGCTTTGGATGCCGCATTGATCTCGCACCGATCGATCCCGCGGATCGGGCTTGGATTCAAAGTTGACCATTGGACGAGTCGGATGCGTGATACCGATCAGTTGTCCCAAAGTCGGATCTCGCGACGCGATCCATTTGCGTGTTGCCACATTCGCACGATGTCGAAAGCCCTCGCTGTTGCATGCCGAAATCTCATGCTCCAGCGAATCCGCGGCCTGGATGGCCCGCTTAGGCGATGTTGTTTCGACCTTCAGTGCCGCGTGGTCGCAACCTGCCAGCCCAATCACGAAAGCCATCCAACTCAAAAAGGTACATGGTCGTATCGGTAGCATGTCACTCCGGTTTCAGTGCCCATTCCACGGTCATCGACATGCTTTGCCCCGCAGAGAGGATCTGAAAATCGCCTTGGTTTTCCAATTCAGCAAATCCATCCTTTGGCGCTAGATAAATCTCCAGCGGCGATTGATCCGGCGCGACACGCGACGGCATCTTGCGAGTTTTCGTGAACACCAAACCATCAAAACGGTAAGTGCTATAGGTGTCGCCACTATTGGAAGGTGGCGTGCAAAAGATCTTTTGGGCGTTGGGCTGGTCTTTGTCAAAAACGATCCGCACATGACCGTCGACGGATTCGGATCGCACGGGCAACGCTACATTGCTGGTCCGCATCGTTCCGCCAACTGGGAATTCGATTGATCCCGCCCAGCGGACGCGAGTGTTCTCCCATAGCGCAACGCTGCGATTTTGATTACCACGATTGGTCAAGGTGTAAGTCATGACGGCAACGGGGAGACTGTCCTTTGAATCACGGCGAAATGTGACTTGCTTTGTCAACTGAAGCTGCGTGGCCGGATCAATCTCGCTAGTGACTTCAATCTGGTTGCCATCGCTGAGTACGACTTGAAAAGCATTTTGATCGAACGTCCCGATCGGTGGCCAATTCCAGTCTTTTTGGGGACTCGTCCAAACCGTGCTACCCCAATGCCAATTGTTGGGATCACGCTGCGTCCGCAAAATCTCTTTGCCTTCGTACGTGAACGACGCCAATCGACCGCCGCACTTCGGATCGATACTCAACCGAAGCGGCCCTGATGCAATCGTTTGATACTCGCTGGCGACGGGTGCTACCGATTCCGACGATTCACCGGTCGCCAGGAACGAAGTCGACAACACAATCACCGGGATCAGAAGGTATTGGAACGTGGAGGTATTCATTCGAGCGGATGTTAAGTCTGTGATGGATGGAGGTACGGCTCTCGGTATTCCCGTTTTAGCAAGTGATTCGCTTCATCGTCACCGATGACTCGATGAGTTTGCGGATCGAATTCCAATGTGCGACCGAGTTTCATCGCGTTATTGGCTAGGATACACGACGCGCTGCTGATGTGGCCCTGTTCGATATCGGCGATCGGTTTGGAACGAGCGTCGACGGCTTTCAAGAAGTCTCGCATGTGCCCGCGAATGGCAGGCGAGATGTTCGGGTCGCTGTTCCATTTCTCTTTGTCGATCGCGTCGGTCGGATACTGATCGAGTTCGGCTACGGGCTTGCCGCTGAGAGTCTGCCCACCGCTGAAGGGTACGAACTCGTAGCGATCGACGCTCAGCTTGAGCGTTCCCTTTTCGCCATAGATCATCGCTGCCCAAGGGTACTGCGGATCGGGCGCGGTGCCCCAGCTGCGATGCGTCCAAACGACGTTCAGATCATCGAACTCGAAGACGGCCGTTTGCGTGTCGCTGATGTTGGCGATCGAATCGTGATCGACCAAGATTCCGCCGGTGCTGGCGACTCGTTTCGGCCAACCGAGTCCCAACTGCCAGCGAACCATATCGAGCATGTGGACGCACATGTCGCCGACGATGCCATTGCCGTATTCCATGAACGCTCGCCAAGTTCGCGGGTGCATGAGCTCGCGATAGGGCAGCATCGGTGCCGGACCGGTCCAAGCTTCGTAGTCGAGATAGTCGGGCGCCTTCGTGATCTGCGGATTGCCCTTGCTCCGCATGTGATAGTAACAGCAGACTTCGACGTGAGCGACTTTGCCCAGCAGTCCTTCGTCGACGACGTTCTGTTTGGCTTCGACCAAGTGCGGCGTGCTGCGCCGCTGGGTTCCGACTTGGACGACGCGGCCGGTTCGGCGAGCGGCATCGAGCATCGCTTTGCTCTCGAGCACATCCACGCCGGTCGGTTTCTGGACATACACATCGGCGCCCGCTTCGACGGCAGCGATCATCTGCAGCGCGTGCCAGTGATCAGGTGAACCGATCAGGACGATGTCGAGATCTTTCTCGGCCAGCATCTCGCGATAATCGGCGTAAGTTCGTGGTCGCTGTTTGGAGACTTGACGCGATTGGATCAGGTTCGCAGCTTCGTCGAGCATGTGGGCGTCCACGTCGCAAAGGGAAACGACTTCGACGGGTTCGACGTTGAGCAGTTGCAGCAAGTCGACTTTGCCGTACCAGCCTGATCCGATCAAACCGACGCGGCGTTTTTGATCGGTCGGCCCTGCGAAGGCACCTTGAGCGATGGTGGCAACGGATGCGGCGGCGGCTGAGTTACGAATGAAGTTTCGGCGATCCATTAGCGACTCGTTCTTGATTCTCGAGATTGGTTTTTGATTCAAAAGAAAGCCCCCCCGGCGACGCGCGCCGGGGAGGCTCGACATTCTTTCTGGCTAACTGATTAAAGATCCTCTTGGATCACTTCTTTATTAGCACGAGTGCCCAACGATCCCCACAATCCGTACGGGCTTTGCTGCCCGGCCATGATATTGATGTAGGGGAAATCCTTGTTGCCGGCTTCGATCGAGTCGGTGATGAATTTCACCGCGCCGTCGGACATCAGAATGTGCGCACCACCTTGGTGACGGCTCGAAGTCGAGTAATTACCTTCGGTCCATTCATCCAAGTTCTGCAGACACACGGCCGTGTTCGGTGGATGCGTTGTGGTGAATCCTGTATGCAGCGGTCCCCAGTGCGACCAGATGTAACCGCGTCGATTGCGAGCGTCCAAAAGACCGGCCATGACGGTCGCTTGCACATAGAACTGAGGACGCAGCGGATCGGTGTACGAGTTTTGACAGATCGCCGAACTGCTCGGCGGCGTCTCCACGTTGACACCGATTGGAATGGTCGCAACCGATGTCGTTTTCACATCCAAGTCGCCCAGGTCGGTTGCGATCTCACCCATCGCGATCGTATTGCTGGTGCCGTCAAGAATGTCACGGAAGCGAAGTGCCTTTCGAGAAGCACCGAAGCCGCGGATGTATCGGTTGGCGGTGATGAACTGACCATCATCCCCCGAACAGACCTTACTATCCTGGTTCCGCCACGACTTGTGTCCCATCCAGACTTGCTTGGCGTTATCGCCGATGCAAGTGGCATAGTTCGTCCGTCCGTGAGCCGGCAAACCGACACCTGGATCCGAGGGGCAGCGATACCCAGGAACTTCGGTGACCCAAGGCGTGTAGGTGTAGTCACCCCAGTGCGGCTTCGGCCCCATCGTTGGCCAAATCGGCGGCGTGCCGGCACCGTTGCTCAGCGGATTGCTGATTTGCTCCCACAGCGCTTGCTGCTCGATGAATGGCAACAGACCGACCAGTTGGCTCAGTTGTTTCTGGTTCGTCCGCAACGAAACGTTGGACAGACCATTGGTCCATGCGCAGGGAGCATTCAACATTTCATCCAAACCGGTGCCACCACCGTATTCGGGAAAACGCTTGTAGGCGCTGTGATAGTTGTGCAGCGCCAAGCCGATTTGCTTGAAGTTATTGCTGCAACTCATGCGACGGGCCGCTTCGCGGGCGGCTTGCACCGCCGGCAACAACAGACCCACCAAGACACCGATGATCGCAATCACGACCAGCAGTTCGACCAGCGTGAAGCCGGCCCTTGAACGACGACTCATAAATTCAAACTCCTCAAACAAGTGTGCCCGCCGATTCGGATAGCAATTGCCAACCATCTTCGCCGGGTAAGACAAGAAAACGCATCGACTGACTCCAAAGAAACTCTCGGCGAGTTTCCAACTGAACCCTGGCGGGATCAGCTTCCTCGAACACGACCGCTATTTCTTGGCGTTCGGATTCATGTTTTGCATCTTGGCCGCGCCGGCGGCGTTGTATTCGGCAATCTCTTCCGGAGTTTGCTGGTAGGGATTGCTTGCCGGAATGTCGATCGCCGTCGTTTTCGGCTCCGAGCATCCACTCAAGCAAACGACCAATAACCCGGCGTAGGCGGCTACGGCAAGGTTCCTCATAGTAATTTCCTCACAAGAATTTCTGTCCGTTAACGGCAACCTAAGCCGCATCAATGACGATTAGTGACAACTGTATCGACTTCCAGATCGCAACCAAGCTAGCGAATAGTATTGGTATACACGCGATCACTTTTCAAAACCATTTGTTTTAATCTGACACTCATGCCACACTGTTTCGATCACGCCAATCTTTTGAAGGACGGTTTCGCCAAATGACTTCGATCCTGCCTCGCCCGCGTTTGCTTTCGATATGCTTGGCGCTGGTCTTGGCAAGTTCAACACCGATCGCCTTCGGTCGAGGGCCTGCGGCTGAATCACCACGTGTGCTGACAAGCGTCGCCGAGATCCGACAGCTCTCGTATGAAGAAGCGGCGAAGGGTCTGCCGGTGAAAGTTCGCGGCGTGATCATGTATCGCGACCCGTGGCAATTCATGAACTTTCTTCACGACGGTTCCAACGGTATTTACATTGAGCCGGTGCGGATGGCCCCCAACGAAGTCGACACGTTGCACGCGGGGATGTTGGTCGAAGTGACGGGGCGAACCATGCCGGGAGGATTCGCACCATCGATCGACATCGATGCGAAGTACAAAGTTTTGGCTAACGCCGACTTTCCGACTCCGCTCTATCCCCAACGCAACATGCTGATCGATCCGAAGTTCGACAGCCAATGGATCGAAATCGAAGCTGCTGTCACGTCGATGGAATTGGATGGACTGAGGCTGCGGCTGAAATTATCGATCGACGGTCGCATCATTGATGCGTTCGTGTCCGGCGACTGGAAGAATCGCGAATTACCCAAAGACCTCATCAATTCGGACATTCGCGTCCGAGGGGTGTTCGGATCTTTGTTCAATAAACAGCGACAGCTCTACGGAATGACGTTGTTCGTGCCGAACATCGATCAGATCGAAGTGATCGATACGGGCTATGCTCGCGCGTTCGCCCAGCCACCCGTGCCCGTGACGGACGTGATGGGATTCAAGACACGCTGTCACCGGGTTCGAGTGAAAGGGGTTGTGCTTGCAAGCATTCCGGGCGAAGGTCTGTTCGTCCGCGCCGACTCCGGAGCGATCCGTGTCCACACGCTCGTCGAAACAAAATTATTGATCGGACAGAAGGTCGATGTTGCCGGCGTCCCAACGACCGGTGGTGTCCGTCCATTCTTGCAACACGCCGCTGTACGAGCCGGAAGCATTGGTAATTTGCCATTTCCAGTTGAACTGGATTCATCCAACGTCACGGATGTCAAACTGCACGGTGAATTGGTACGGTTGGAAGCTCGTGTGGTCGACCATTTCATTCGCGCCTACGATTCAATGATCGTGTTGGAGGGCCAGGGTGGAAACATTCACGTCCGAGTCCCTCACGGGGGGCCGTCGCTGAAAGCGTCCAGTTGGGTTGCGATTACCGGAATCTGCATGCTCGAACCGTTGCCCGGTTCGGTCCCTCCGTCCGCGATTGTCGACCCGGAAGCCGTGCCAGTCTCGGAAAATCCATCGTCCGTTGTCTCGGCGAACTACTCGGTCAATTTGATCGTGCGTAGCGAAGAAGATATCAAAGTCCTGCAGTTACCGAGTTGGTGGACTGCGGCCCGCGTCACGTCGCTGATCGTGATTTTATCGCTGATCGCACTGTCCACGGTGATGTGGGGATTCCTGCTGCGTCGCAAGATCCGCGAACAAACGCTGCTGATCGAATCGAAGGTCCATCGCGAGAAAATTGCTGAAGAACGTGCCCGCATCGCAGGCGAACTGCACGACTCACTCGAACAAGAACTGGTCGGGATTACGATGCAACTCGACAGTGCGGCATCGAGACTGGACACCTCCCCCGATCGAGCCCGCGAGTCACTCGATCGCGCCCGGGCGATGCTAAGACATAGCCAAGCCGAGACTCGGCGCAGCGTGTGGGACCTGCGCGCGCCGATAGTGACCGGCACCGAACTGACCGAGACGCTCGAAGAATTGGCGTCGCAGATGCGACAGCCCGATGGGCCCGTGATCACCGTCAGCGTTGCGCCCGGGCTGGGTCTGATGACCGGACGATCGGCCAATCATTTGTTCCGGATAGCGCAAGAAGCCGTCACTAACTCGATCAAACATTCCGGGGCGACCAAGATCAACATCGACCTGCGGGAAGAAGATGGTAGCTTAAGATTGAATGTCGCCGACAATGGAATCGGCTTCGACATGGCGTGCAGCCCCAGCATCGCCGACGGGCACTTCGGGGTCAGTGGGATGCGCGAGCGCGCCGCGAAGTTGCAAGGAACATTGCAAGTCGATCGCGGATCCGATGCGGGTACCGCGATCATGCTGAGTGTACCGACGCCTGCGATGCAATAAAGATCGTACGAACTGAAATTCATGACTACCCGACACCGAGTCATCCTTCTCACCGTTTTGATTCCATTGTGTTTCTGCTGCGGTGTTGTTGCCGCGTCGGATACCGAGATAGCGATTGCCGAATTCTGTGGTGCTTGCCACTCGTTTCCCCAGCCCCGCAGTTTCGTAAAGGATCGTTGGCGGAAAGAAGTCGAGCAAGGATTCAAAATCTATCACGAGTCGCGGCGAACCGATCTGGTGCCACCTGATGTCGAAGCGACCGTCGCGTTGTTTGAAAAGTTGGCGCCGGACTCGTATGACTTTTCGCACCTGCCTTCGGTAACGGCTTCGCATCGACCCGATGATCGATTCGAGCGAGTCCAGTGGTCGTCCAACGAATCTGCGATGTTGAGCGCGGTCGCGAAGGTGCGGGGGCTCGACGATGGTCGATTTTTGCTTTCCGACATGTTCACCGGCGAAGTCTCGTTGGCCAAGATCGACGGCGACCGGCTCGAAAAACAAATGCTCGCAACACTCGGTGATCCCTGCCATGTCGAGCCGTCGGATCTGGATGGTGATGGTGTCGGCGATTATGTCGTTACCGATTTGGGCAGCTTCAATCCTGAACAGTTCTATCGGGGCGGCGTTTGGTGGTTGCATCGGGAAGGCGGCCAGTGGCAGAAGACGCCGCTGAAGCTGGGGATGTCAAGAGTAGCCGATGCACGAACGATCGACTACGACAACGATGGCGACCAAGATTTGATCGTCGCCGAGTTCGGATATCGCTTCATCGGTTCGATCCACTTGGCCACTCACCAAGGCTTGAAAGATGGTATCCCTCAATTCGATTTTCGTGTGCTCGACGATCGCAACGGTGCGACCCAGGTTCCGGTCATCGACTTGAATCGCGACGGGCGACCGGACTTCGTATCGTTGATCACGCAAGAGCACGAGAAGATCGAAGCGAATATCAACGTGGGCGATGGAACGTTCGAGCGAAAGCTGATTTACGCCGCGCCGGACGCTGCTTACGGATCGAGCGGTATCCAGCTTTGCGACTTAGACGCTGACGGTGACGTGGACGTGCTCTACTGCAACGGCGACACGTTCGACGATCGACTCGCCAAACCGTTTCACGGGATCGCGTGGCTGGAGAATGAGGGGGAGTTTCCGTTCCAGCATCATCATCTGATTGCGATGCCCGGCGTCCATCGCGCGGTCGCCGGTGATATCGATCTGGATGGCGATCTCGATATCGCGGCGACATCGTTCTTGGATGCATCGAATCAAGACGGACGAGAACCGAGTTTGTTTGACGGTATCATCTGGCTGGAACAGACCGACGCGGGCACCTTTGTGAGCCACCGAATTTTGGCGGACCAGTGTGATTGGCCGGCTTGTGATTTGGTGGATGTTGATCGTGACGGCGATCTCGATTTGGTCGCCGGGCCGTTCGCGCAAGGTCCCTTGGTCGATCGTCCGCTGGTGGTGTATCGAAATCGAACTCGAGTTCCGGAAGCGCCAGCGCACCGCGATTGAGCAACTTGAATCATGGCCCCTCGCAATTTTCGACGACGCAACATCATCCTGGTCACTGCAATGTTTCTGGTGATCGCCGCGTTCGCTGTGTGGGCGATCCCCAATCGTCAAATCAGCGCCGCGAAACGGGCGATCGCGTCGCGACGCTTCGATCTCGCACGGCATCGACTCGATGGATATCCGTCGTGGGGATTCGAGCCGCAAATGGTGACGTTCCTGCACGCGAGAATCAACCGACTGATCGGTGATTCCCAGGCCGCCAACCGATCGCTCGATCAGGCCGAGGCAGACGGTTTCGACGCCGACGCAGTCGCCCGCGAGCGGAATCTGATCGCGGCCCAAAACGGCGATGTCATCCGGCTCAACGATAAACTCGATCGCTACCTCCGCGACGCGCCATCCGATCGGTCCGCGATCATGGAAGCGTTCACAGTCGGATATCTCGGAATGGCCCGAGTCGACGAGGCTCAAACCCTGATCGATTTTTGGATCGCCGACGATCAGCCCGATGCGAGGGCTCACTACTGGAAAGGTGTGCTCGAGGATTTGAAACGCAACCCTGATGCCGCGCTCGACCAGTATGCGATTGCCGCGCAGATCGATCCCGACATGATCGATGCGGTCATTCGACAAGCGGAGCGTTCCGTCGAACAAGATCGACTCGATGATTCGCTCGTGTGCTACCACAACGCCAACACTGCGATGCCCGATCGCATCGACATTCGATTGTCGATCGCCGATGTGCTTTGGCGAATGGATCGACGATCTGAAGCGATCGAGTGGTACGCCGATATCGCAAAGGAAGACGCGAGGATCTACCGGGCGGCATCCCGATTGGGCGAATACTTCACCGCTGATCGTAACGCGGCGAAAGTCGTCGAGTTTGTGACGCCGGCTTTGACTCACTACCCAGACGACGTGGCGATGAACTCGCAATTGGCGATCGCGCTGGACGAGTTGGGTCAACGCGAAGCATCGCGAGAGCGACTCGAATGTTTCATCAGCGGCAACGCGGCGCTGGATCGATTACGATACGAAGCGACCGATACTCATCGGCTTGGCGACTACCGCGAACTGATCCGCATCGCTGACGCTTACGTGCGTTTCGATTGGCCTGAAAGCCAAACGTGGTTGTTGCGAGCGATCCGCGCCCAACCCCAACGTGCCGACGCGTACCAGCGGATCGCGGAATTTCATCGACGCGGCGGATCCCGCATCGAGGCGGCTCAACAGCAACGGATCGCCGACTCACTCCGACAAAAAAATCAATCGCACTAACGATGGAAACAACTCAACGAATTCGCGTGCTGCTGGTCGATGACCATTTTTTCGTTCGGATGGGACTTGCGGATTCTCTGAGCGACGAACCGACGATCGAAGTCATCGGGCAAGCCAACTCCGGACGCGAAGCGATCATCCAGTACGTTCGACTGCTTCCCGACGTGATGGTGCTCGATTTGCGATTGGGCGATATGGATGGCGATGAAGTCCTCAGCTCTCTGACTGGTCAAGGCGTCACGTCGATCCGATGCGTGATGCTGTCGATCAACGAAGGCGAAGAAGACATTCATCGCTGTGTGCAAGCCGGCGCGTCGGCGTACCTGCCCAAATCGACCGAGCGATCCGAGTTGATCGTCGCGATCAAAGCCGTCGCGGCTGGTGAGAAGTACTATCCTCATCGAATCGCACACAAACTCAGCATGCGAGATCATCGCGCAAGCCTGACGCCGCGAGAACTGGAAACGCTGGAATGTCTTGTCAGCGGACTCAGCAACAAAGAAATCGCAGCCGAATTGAACATCTCTGCTGCGACCGTCAAGTTGCATCTGGGGCACCTGTTCCAAAAGATGGAAGTGGTCGATCGAACCCAAGCCGTAACGGCAGCAATCCATCGCGGCATCATTCACTTGGATTAGCTTGGAGCTGGGAGCAAGAAAGCTATCGGTTGCTTCATGCTCCATGCTCCATGCTACTTCCGATCCACCATGAAGGTGCCGTTGTCGGCGACTTCAAACAGCGGACGACAGTCAGGTTGCATCTGGGGCACCTGTTCCAAAAGATGGAAGTGGTCGATCGACGTCGTGACAAATGTGAGTGTCAAACAAGCTATCCTCGACGCGAAATTGACCTTCACCATCAAAATCAGGATCGGAAAGCCTGCAGACCCGTCCTTCATTTTCGGGCCTGCTAGGGAGCTTTACGATACGGTAAACTTTGACAAGTCGGGGATCCGGTATCCCGCAGAAACTCTGTTGAACGCGAATCGCACTGAATGACCATTGAGACCAATGCCAGCCGAGCCTACCAGCATCTACACCGAAAGTTGATCGCTGGCGATTTCGAACCAGGATCACGATTACTTTACGGTCCGATTGGCAAAGAGATTGGTGTCAGCGCAACCCCGGTTCGCGAAGCCGCCGGTCAATTGGCTAAAGAAGGTCTCGTCGACCTTGTGCCAAACATGGGTGCAATCGTTCGAAGTCTCAATCGAAACGATCTGATCGAGATCTACGAACTTCGTGAAATCATCGAGCCAGCAACCGCGGCGATTGCCGCCAAACGAGCCACCGCTGACCAGGTCAAGCAGGTCCGCTCGGAACTTGACGATATGCGGCGTTTGACCTTCGAACAAAAAGAATCGGAAAGAGAGTTCGCGGGAACGCGCATCATGCGGCTATTCGACAAAGCGGATTACCAATTCCATATGCTGATTATCGAAGCGACGTGCAACCAAGCCTTGGTGCGAACCGCGTCGCAATCACACGTACTGACCAGAGTCTTCGGCATCCGACGCCACCTCTACACCGCCAGTGGAATGCAGCGAACCTGCGACGAACACGAACAAATCCTTGAGGCCATCCAAAGCGGAAACGCAAGGGCCGCACGAACGGCCTCCGTTACGCACATTCAGCATGGCCTTGCTGACTCCCTTTCCGTCATTGACGAATCAGCAGGCCCAGAAACTCGCGGCGCATGAAATCATTGGATCGAAGCAGCGTCGATCATTGCAAAGACTATGGATCGGTTTGCATCTACCTTTGCGTTGAACTGAGTCGGGTTTCCGAAATTCAGTCGCTCGATCAGTGATTTGTATCGCCCCGGACTTCCGAATATCCAGGCTCGTCAAGAAATTGAGCCGCGACACTGTCGCCCAGATGCTTCCAATCTTTCAATATCCGCCGTTACTTTCCCCATGCCGGGCGCCAAAGAATCGAGCTGCGACTGAATGTCAGCAAGCAGCAATCGCGATGGATGCGGAACCCGTCAATAAAGTTCGGCGTGAAATTTGTCGCCTGATCTTTCGCTATTGCGCTGAATAGTCGTTTGGAATGATTGAAATCAATCACTCGAAGTTGATGTGCAGCGATTCGAACGACGTAAAACCGATCGTGACACGGTCGTCTGCCTTCGCGGGTGGGGAATCGAGCAATGAACCAATGATAACCACTTGACCTGCGCGCAGGTGGTGGCCGTGCTTGGGGAGCGAGTTGGCAAGTGCCAGTACCGCCTCGAGCGGTGCTCCCTCCATCATGACCTTGGCTTCGCCTTGGGCGATCAATTCTCCGTTGATCTCGACTCGTCCCGTGTCGGTATCGAAGTTAGCCATGTCGAGAAGCAATTGCTTCTTGGGAAGGATGAACCCACCGTGGGATAGCCCATCGGCGATTCCTATGTTGACTCCCGTTTTTAGTCCACCCTCGGCATCACGGAGTCGTGTGGAGATGATTTCGCTGGCACCACCGACTCCTTCGATCGATGCCGTCAATTGCTCGCGCGTGACAATGGGACCGGGGAGGTCTTTGCCGATCCAGAAACCAATCTCTGCCTCAATGATGGGCGTGTCTGCGGCAAATCGAGTCACGTCGATGGTGCTTCCCGATTCGAACTCATTCGACGCTAACATGAACCCGAAGATCGGATCGAGCGTGTCGCCAGGCTGGACGATCTTTGTTCCCCCCATTTTCCAGCCAACCAGTCGATCCCCCGCTGACTCCATCTTGGCAAGTAAAGCCATTTGAATTTGATACGCTCGATCACGATCAAGATCAGCGAAATGGAGCGACAAAGCTCGGCTAACGCCAGCCGATTGACGTAAGGCGAACAAGTGCTCGACGATCTGCGCGTCGCTGGCGCTTGCGGAAAGTTGCTCGGTCATTTCGCGTGGTAGTTCGACTTTCGTTGTCACCGGTTCAAACCAACCATTACTGGTCATCCACGCCTTCAATTGGCCTGGCCATTCCTCGGAAGGATGCCGACCGCGGAACATGCCGAATCCATGACTCCCGGTTGCAAACAAATGCATCTCGGCTGGTACTCCGGCGGCAAGACAGGCCTTATAGAAACGCATACTGTTCTCGATCGGAACGGCTTTATCATCGCTGGCGTGCACCAGGAACACGGGACAGGTTGATGGGGTAACTTGTTCGTCACGAGACATTTGATGAACGAGCGAATCACTCGGCGAATCACCAAGTAGATTCTTCTTTGAACCCGCATGAGTGATCCCGTCAGCCATGGAGACCACAGGATAAATCAACGCGGCAAAATTAACGGCTGCCTCTGGATCTGTTGCGATCGTCGCAGCTAAGTGCCCGCCCGCGGAGAAACCAATGATCCCGATGCGATCCGGCGCGACCTGCCAATCTTCGCAATGCGATCGAAACAATTTGACAGCTTGCCTTGCATCCGACATTGGAACGGGATGTTGATTGGTGCCTCCGCCGCATCGGTATTTGAGCACGCCGGCTGTCACGCCTTGACCGGCCAACCATCGTGCGACGTCGTGACCTTCTTTGTCGACGACGACGCTACCGTATCCGCCGCCGGGGCAAACGACGATTGCCGTGTTGATGTTTTTTGCAAACGTCGGATGGTAGACGGTCAACGTCGGTCGATTGATCTTGCTGACGCTGCCATCGTTTCGGCCTCGCTGGTGTCGTAACTCGGTATCGTCATCCTCGGCATTGCCAAGCTGCTCGTCCGTCCAAAGCGGAACGATCTCGACTTTGAAGGTGAGCGTGTCGATCAGGAAATCTTCCATTCGCTCGTGCTTGATTCCCGTTGCATCGGGATAGACCAACTCGCACGGCACGCCAACCTCATCAAGTCGTCTCTTCAGCGCCACACCGAAATTGGCAGTATGCGTTGGATCTTTTTCGGGCTGTCCGAAGTTGGGAGGATTCGTGAACGAAACGTAGATCGGTGGATCATCGCTGCTGGCATGTTCAATCGGTGAGAACTCTCTGATCCACGGCAAGAGGCTGTCTCGGCTCGCGAGGAACTCTTCGAACCGCGAATCCCGCGTCGACGTATCGTGCGGGTCCATGAAACCAAACGCGGCGCCTCCGTACCGACTGTTGGGCGTCCACTCTTTCATCTGGACCGGGTCAAGTGACGACTGGACGTTGCGAATTCCGACGCAAGTTAAGCGTGTTGATTCACGTGAGATTGGATCTCTGCTGTTCGTGTCCGCCATGTCGTCATGCAATGCCAACCACAACGACGTGCAGGCACCAGCCGAATTACCTGTCGCACCAATTCGATTAGCGTCGATGTTCCACTCCGACGCCTTGCTGCGAACAAATTGCAACGCTCGCATCGCATCTTCCATGGGCGCTTTCACTGGCGGCATGACTCCATCGAGCTGCGATTCGTGGGAATAGCGATAGCGTACCGCAACTACCGAGACACCCGCGTCAAGGTATTCCCTTAGCCGCGGCACCTTCGATTCGCTGCCGTTGACCCATCCGCCGCCGTGCAGATACATGACAACCGGAGCAGGCCGCTGTTCCGATTCCGCCTGATAGAAGTCCATCACTTGACGTTCGTGTTGACCGTAGGCAACGTCATTTAGCGTTGGAGCAGTTTCACCATGTGCCCGGCTTGCTAACACGGGACCAAGCGAAAGCGAGGCAATCAAGCAGTAGATAAATTGAAAAGTCGAAGATTGAGTCATTAGATAAGTCTTCATTCGAGGCAGTCGTTAGTTTTCGATTTGATTTGTTCTCATGTCCACCCACGTCAAACTCTTTCGACGGTAGTAGTTGACGCTTCCGTGTTCTTCGCCAACTAATAGGTCGAGTTCGCCACTGCCCAGATCAATGGCCAATGGCGAACAAGTGTGCGTTCCCATTTCAAGCTTCTGTCCATTGAAGTGCATCACGCAGGGGTATTCAAAAACGGGGTCGTCATTCGTACCCACGTTGCGAAGAAACAACACGCTTGCTTGGCGACGGTCACCCTCGAAAGTGTCGTCAGGAATTCCGCCGGGCCCCGGGATCGATGCGGCGCGGCCAGCTCCAGCAAGAAGATCGATCTTACCGTCATCGTCCCAGTCGACCGCTTGCAACTTTGTCCGACCAAACTGACCAGCGAATCGTTTACCGTGCGCCTGAATCGGTTCGCCGGTTGTCAGTCGCAGCACGTCGCCAGGTTTGACGTTGTAGTCGTCGATCTGCCAGAAACGACGTAGTTGATTCTGTTCATCGTTGACAATGATGCAGTTGGGGCCGCCCTCAACGCCCCATTTCGTGACCGCTGGCTGAGTTCGCCAAGCCAAGTGAAGTTCCATCGTGTCGCTCTTCAGAATGACTGGCCGCTGAAACGCCACAGGACTGGAACCCGGTTCGTGCAGCAATACGGAAATGTCACCTTGAATGCTGTTGTAGATGATGTCGAGCAACCCATCATCGTTCCAATCCACAAGCGTCGGGCATGTGTAACCCCAACGCGACTCGGGAGGCCCTTGAATACCGGTGTAGCCGGCATCGATTTTGAGCACATCGCCGCCAGCTTTGATGCGCACGGGCGAATCAAACTCGGCCTGATCAGCCGTTCCAATGTTGCGGATAAAGAAAAAGTGTCCTGCGTCGTTGCCGCTAACGAGATCAACCAATCCGTCGCCATCGACGTCACCCGACGTCAGCACCGGCAGCGCGCCAATCATCAATGCCGGATCTTCTATCAACACGGGCGTCGGCGGATCATAAATTGGTCCGCCTTGCAAATTGAATTGTCCGGTGAAATTGTAGAACCACATCGCACTGGTATCGCCCACAATCAGATCCGCATCGCCGGTGATCGGATCGGGAATGGAAGCGGGACTGGGGAAGATTCCGGGGTGTCGCATGCCGTTGCCATCGGCACCACTCATGAAGACCGCAGGATCTAATTTCAAACCGTCATCAGACGAATTGCGGAAGTAGTAAAACATGCCCTGAGAAGCGGCACCCATCACGCCATCTTGGCGAACCGAAGGATATTTCACGTGAGTGATGCCCGTGCAGCGAATAAGAAAGTCGCGTTGAGCGGAAAAGATGGGGAATGACATTTCGGCAGCGGAGTTAACGCGATCGAACGTCATTGCCCCCAATAACGAGTACGACAATTTTCCTCGCCAGATCCCTGATCCATCAAAGGGGCGAAACTCGGCCGAATGAGGATGAGCGCCTTCCACTCCGCGCGACTTACCATCACTTTTGGTGAACAGTACGGCGAACCGATCGTTGGGTAACGCAAAAGCGGCCAGCGATCCGAGACCCTTTGGTGCTTCAACGACAATTCCGTCTTCGATTTCGAATCGCATCTTCTCGGGATTCAAACGCGATAGCCGAATACCATCGTCACTGTAGACCAAAGCAGACGGTTTCCCATCGTCGACAAGCAGAGCCAATGTTCCTGCCGGAGCTACAAAAGAAAGCGGTTGGCCATAGATCGGAATACCTTCGTCAGAAAACCGTTTAAAGGGTAGCAGTCTCCCATCACTGACCAATAAATCGTAGGGACCGTTGCCGAATACGTCGAACGTCCCCAACAGCGGAACAGGCGAGTGACGAGTCGCGCCGAGCGGCCCAATGTCAACGGCCAATTGGACCTTTTCGCCAGTCTTGAAATTGGGCGATTGTCCGTTCGCAAAAGCGAGTCGTGACGCGACGAGCAGCAGAACGGTCAATCGAATAAGAGTGAGTTGCTTGAACGTCATTTAGCAATGGCCTCGATGGCGACGGGGGAACAGTGGCACAGACCGCAGTCGTAGTCTATAGACTATTTTGCGGATTTCAACACTCACCTGTTTTTGACTCGAAAAAATTTCGGAGGAATCCTCTCGCGTTAGCGAACTTTAATGTTGACAGTCGCTCCACAAGGCGATAGTCTATAGAGAATCCTGAAGTCTATAGACATGGTGAATCGGGCCATTGGCCTGGATTCAATCTTCGGTTTGTGACTTTTCAACTCCTATTTGCGAAAGGAAATTTGATGAAATTATTGATGGTATCGGCGTTGATTCTATGGGGTGCGTTGATCGCCGGATGCAGTAAGTCTGCCGACACAAAGATCATCGAGCCATCACCAACAGCACTTTCCGACGCGCAGCAGGACGCGCTCTACGACGGCCAAGACTGAGATTGCCGAAAGGCCGACTTACGTCTGCCTGAACAGGATTCGGTGATCTGTCCGTCGCTGGAACCTGCTCGCGGTTCTGTCGGTACGAACGATGGCGGATAGGGCTAATACGACGATCGTTCCGGCGATTTTTACGAGTTTGTTTTTTCGAATGATTGGCGAGTCGCATCAGCGACTTATCCACTTTTGCTTTTCTTTCATCTATTCAAAGTGAGGTGTCTTATGAGAACGAGTAAGCCAGTCGAGAGTCGGTTGGGATTTACGCTTGTTGAGCTTCTGGTCGTCATTGCGATCATTGGTGTGCTGGTCGGTTTGCTGTTGCCAGCGGTGCAGGCTGCTCGAGAGGCAGCGCGGCGAATGAGTTGCAGTAACAACTTCAAGCAGATCGGTTTGGGAATTCACAACTACCATTCCGCCTTCAAGGCGATTCCGATACACGGTACCGGCACCGGACCGACTTACAACGTCAACAACAACTTATCGACGAAGACGCTCGCCAGTATGCTGGTCGGGTTGACTCCGTTCATCGAGCAGCAAGCGTTGTGGGAGCAGATCAGCAATCCTTTATTTGATTCGGCTGTGCCCATCACATGGCCTGCGATGGGTCCGGTTTCGTTTCGAGACACGTATGTACCGTGGCGAACGGAAGTTTCGACATTTCGTTGCCCAAGTGACCCTGGCACAGGACTTCCCGCCCTCGGCCGGACCAATTACGCCGCGTCCGTAGGAGACGCAATCTACCTTGTTCATTCGGGCGGTAAAAACCGAACGGGTCGATGGCATTGCGTTTGCGGCGGCACGATTGACCGCCATGAGAATGCGAATTCCCAGGGTGGTCCGAACAACGCAGCCGCGGAGGCGGCTCGGGCCACAAACCGAGGTTTCTTTTGGGCCCGCAACAAGACAAACTTTGGCAGTATCTTGGATGGCCTATCCAACACGATCGCGATGGGCGAGATCGCAACGAGTCTCGGCCAAAAAGAAGTTCGAGTTGACCTTTCAGAAGCGGGCAACCTTGGTCTTATGACCAACCCCATGTTTTGCGATACGATGATCGATCCGCTTCGTCCGAGTTTCTTTACCGGCACCGCCACCGGGTCCGGCGACTCGTCGGGGCGTGGCTTCCGTTGGGCAGACTTTCGATTGTCGTATTCGAGTGTCCAGACCATTCGACCGCCGAATCAAATGTCTTGCGTTTGGGGTGTCGGCGCGGTGAGTGACAACGGCCATGCACTTAGCACGATTGGCAGTCGACACCAAGGCGGTGCTCACGTCTTGATGGGAGATGGGGCGGTCAGATTCGTCACCGACAGTATCGAAGCGGGCAATCAGTCTGCCGCGCCCGCCGGGCCTGGTCAAAAAAGCGTCTACGGACTCTGGGGAGCATTGGGCACTCGAGCTTCAAAAGAAATCATCGACGAATTTTGAGGCGAGGATTTTCCAACCGATAGGTTTCGTCGCAGGCCCCGCCAGGGTCCAGTCTTCTGAACGCTGGCGGACGTTAGTCGGTTTGTGAATTGAAGAGTAGCGAAACTGATATGCTCTACGTTTACTTGCTGAGAGTCTCTAATCAAACATGATCACTCGATTCGTATCCAAAAATTACGCTGTGTTTCTTGGAATTGCAGTTCTGCCGTTTTCCTTGATTGCTGCTCCCGCAAATGTGTTAGCAGAAGAGCTAGCCGACTCAAGATCCGTAACATGGAAGGCCGGTGAACCTGTCGTATTGGCGACCGATATAGGACCACTCGGTGCAACGACCGATTACGAAGTTCAGCCGCTCGTAACGGCTGAAATTTTCGGTAATGGGCCGTACGATCTGCTGCTCCAAGATGGTCAGTTGCTGCCATTCAAGCGATTCACTGGCGATGGTGTTCCCGTCTATGGACAGCCGCTAGTTTATAAGTCTGCCAATAAAGGCTGGACACCCTTTATCAGGGATTCGCAGCTATGGGCAGTTGCGTCGTCGAGCGACAAAATCCGAATCGCGAAATTCAATCGCGATCAATTCATTTTTGAAGTTGCCGAAGAATTGACAACCAATTTACCGATCGGCGCCGGAACGTTGGCGGCTAGGAGTTTGCCCAAAGACGGACTCGCCATTGTGTTTACAAAAGGCGATGGAAAATCCAAAGGTGTCAACGGCGCCAGTTCCCATTCTGCCGACTACCGACCATTCGACGGATCGGGGATTTGGCGAGGCAAGTTGTCTTATAGCGTGCTGGGCGCGATGGTTTTCGATGATGAAACTTATGTACCAAAACTGACGTACCCAGTCTTTCAAGCTCAGCGTGATTTTTTGATACGCAGCACAGGACTCTGCTTTGTTGAATACCCGAGTGTGGCTCAGCACGGCCTGCTGGGAGCGGCTTCCCAAGGAATGTTTTCGTACTATCGAAACGCGACGGAAGCTGGCTTGGATCTCCAACCATCCGCCTATTTGTCTGATGAGAACGGGAACGGAATGCGTCACCCTGGAATATTCCCGACACCCGTTTCGATCCCCGATCCAGCAACCGGCGATTCCGATCTATTGGTTGGCGACACGGGATCGCTATGGTTCTATAACTTTACCGGTCGAATGACTGACAGCGGTGGGCCGATTTATGACGCTCCGGTGCAAGCCTTGGTCGAACATCCGACGATGTCGCTTGGTGCGTTGCCAGTGCTGACATCGGGCGACCTCGACGGAGACGGCTTGGTCGACTTGGTTGCCGGAAACGACGCGGGCCACTTCCTGTTCATTCGTAACATCGGGACGCCTCGGCAGACCCAGTACGATGCTCCCATCCGAATCAAATCGGATGGTCAAGTTTTGAAAATTGACGCGGGTTATGTCGGCATCCAGGGACCTCCCGAGTCACGTTGGGGCTACACTTGCCCGACATTGGTGGATTGGAATGGCGATGGCCTACTCGACATCATCTATAACAGCATCCAGGGCGATATCTCGGTGATGTTGCATGTGCCAGATTCGAGCCCTCCCGAGTTCCAGCGACCGGTGGTTCTTAAAAGTGACACGATGGAATTGCACCTCGTCTGGCGGACCCAACCTGCGGTTACGAACTGGGGTGTCGAAGGCGGACGCAATTGCATCATCGTCAATGATGAACAGAATCAGTTCCGCCGATTCTGGCAAGTTGACGACTACAATGTTACTCCCGGCGAAGTTTTGCGATTGACAACGGGCGAACCCATTCAAGCACATGGAAAACGTTTCGCCGGGCAATGGGGAAGAACCAAACTGCAGGCGGTCGACTGGGACTGCGACGGCAGGATCGATCTGGTAGTTGGCACCGGTCGAGCAGCTTCCATACCCGGTCCCGGCGGCATTCCCGACGACACGTTCGAGGGTGACCGTCGCCAAGCAAGCGTGCTGTTTCTTCGCAACGCGGGTACGAACGAAGAGCCCGTTTTTGACTATCCAAAGGTGATGCACTTCAACGACAAAAAGATTGAGATGGGTACGCACACGTGCACGCCGTTGGCAATAGACCTCGGCCGTGGCAAGCTCGATTTGCTGGTCGGCGAGGAAGACGGCACGGTGATCTATTTTCCAAGAGAAACGTTAACTTCGTTGTCAGTTGACCAAGTAAAAGCCGACTGAAAACGCTCGATCAATGCGGTCAAGCCGTTTGCCATGCCGCAGTCTATAGAGTACAGTCGGGAGGTGAGAGTTGGTCGTTAGAAACTTAGGCAGCGACGACTCTTCAATCTCTCCCAGTGTTCCGAACGCTTTGGTTCGGGATCGATCATTTCCATCTTTACACTTAGCCACTGCTGATGATTCATTCGACGATCTCTCGAGCGACGCCCGGCCTTCGCCGAACAAGCCTGTCTGGCATTGTGCCTCCCTTGGTTACTCCGCTTTCCGCTCGAGACCAATTGGACATCGAAGGATTGCAGCGTTTGCTCGAACATGTGGTCGATGGCGGTGTCGCGGGCGTTTTCATTCTCGGTACCACGGGCGAAGCGCCCAGTTTGAGCTATCGACTGCGGCGCGAGATGATCGCTGAGTCGATCCGAATCGTTGCCGGTCGTGTGCCCGTGCTAGTCGGTGTGACGGACACCGCGTTTGTAGAAACGGTGGAGTTGGCAAAGCACGCGGCGGAATGCGGCGCAAATGCTGCGGTGCTGACAACACCGTACTACTTTCCGGCCGGGCAGACGGAACTGACGGCTTACGTCCAAAACATAGCGCCGCTGATTCCACTTCCGCTGATGCTCTACAATATGCCTGGCCTCACAAAGGTATGGTTCGAGATTGAGACGCTGCGAAAGCTCTCTACCATTTCGAAGATCATTGGCGTCAAAGACAGCAGCGGTGATCTCGAATACTTCGCCCAACTTTGCAAGCTGAAAACGGAGCGACCCGACTGGACGATCTTGCTTGGACCGGAAGCACTGTTGGCCGAGGCTCATGCGTTGGGCGGAGACGGTGGAGTCAACGGAGGTGCGAACGTTGCGCCGAGCTTCTTCGTCGATTGTCATCGAGCGTTGGTTGATGGAGACGAAGAAACTGTCAAGCGAACGCGGGAGAAGATCATCGAGTTTCAACAGATTTACGAAGTCGGCAAATACGCGTCGCGGCACATCAAGGCGACCAAATCTGCACTCTCGTTGCTAGGAATTTGCAGCGATATGCCGGCGGACCCTTTCCACCGGTTTCTTGGTCCCCAGCGCCAACAAGTCGCTGACGTACTAAAGCAAATCGGGCTTCTATGATTGCAGCGATGTTCTTCACCGGCATCGACTGGTTCGTCCTACTCGCGTACTTCGTCGGTATCCTTGCGCTCGGATTCTTTTTCTGGAGACGAAACAATTCGGCGGATCAATTCTCCGCCGGTGGGCGATCGCTGCCGGGTTGGTTGTGCGGATTATCAATTTTCGCGACCTACCTCAGCAGCATCAGCTATTTGGCGCTTCCGGGCAAAGCGTTCGTGGATAATTGGAATGTGTTTGCGTATTCGCTGGCGTTACCGCTGGCGGCACTAATTGCCGTGCGTTGGTTCGTGCCACTCTATCGAAAGTCGGGAGAGATCTCAGCTTATTCCTGGTTGGAAACAAGGTTCGGTCTGTGGGCAAGAATCTTTGCCAGTTGCTTTTATTTGCTTTATCAAGTCGCGCGGATCGGCGTGGTGATGTATCTGATGGCGCTGCCGATGGCAGTGCTATTCGGATGGGATATTCGCATGATCATTATTGTCACCGGACTGATCGTGACGGCATACTCGTTCGTCGGTGGCATCGTGGCGGTGATTTGGGCCGACGCCGTTCAAGCCGTCGTGCTTTTAGTCGGAGCCTTGCTGGCCCTGGCGATCATCTTGTTGGGCATGCCCGGTGGGCCCAGTGAAGTGATCGCGGTCGCGAACCAAAGCGGTAAGTTCTCGTTAGGCAGTTCGTCATTGTTGGAGCTCTCAAAACCGACCGTTTGGGTCGTGCTGGCGTTCGGTCTGTTCGACAATCTGCGTAACTTCGGCGTGGACCAAAGTTACGTTCAGCGATACATCGCCGCCAAGTCGGATCGAGAAGCCGCCAAAAGCGTTTGGATCGGATCATTGTTGTATGTTCCTGTTAGCGCCCTGTTCTTGTTCATTGGTTCATCGCTCTACGCTTATTACGAAAGCCATCCGGCGGATACTCGGGAAGTTCGCATCATTGTTGCCCAGCAACGATTGATGCAGGCAGGCGTTTCGGTCGAGTCCGCCGATTACTCGTCGAAGCTCGATCAGATGGCCGACGAGTTGACGGCAACCGACTTAGGCGACCGAGTCTTTCCCCATTTCATCGCCGCACACCTGCCGCAAGGCGTTCGAGGACTATTGATCGCCGCAATTTTTGCAGCCGCCATGAGCACCGTTTCGACTTCGTTAAATTCATCAGCGACGTTAGTGATGAGTGATTTTTACCAGCGGCTTTTCAGTCCGAAGTCGAATGACAAGCAACAAGTTGCGGTGCTTCGCGGTGCGACGATCGCTTGGGGCGCCATGGGAACAATGATGGCGCTCGCACTGGTGCAATTGACCGACAGCGTGCTGGATATTTGGTGGCTGCTATCGAGCATCTTGGGTGCCGCGATCATCGGATTGTTTCTGTTGGGTTTGATGGTTCCCGCCATTAACAGCAAACGGGCGATCGGAGTGGTCGGTGTCGGAATCGCCGTCATCGCCTGGATGGCTCTTTCGCAGACCGATCGCTGGCCGGAGTCGTTGCGAGCATACGCCAGTCACCTGCATTCATTTCTGGTCATCGTGATCGGCCCCACCGTGATGGTTCTGTTGGGTCTGATCGTTGCGAATCGAAACATACGTCCACGCGAACATCTCACAGAGAGTAGAACATGAAAATGAACCGGAGCCGTTTTTGGAGTCTTGTTTCAATCGCGATTTCAGTCATTGCCATCGCCGAGGAAACGCCTGAAAAGCTGCAACCACTGGCTTACAACAACCCTGGCCTCGAAGTCGATTTGGGCGTCGGTCTGTGGGCCTTTCCATTGCCATTGGACTACGACAATGACGGCGACATGGACTTGCTGGTCAGTTGCCCGGACAAGCCGTCGGGCGGAACGTACTACTTCGAGAATCCGACGCAGGATCCCTCCATCAAGATGCCCGTCTTCAAAGCGGCGGTCCGAGTCGGTGACGGCGATCACTACATGCTGCTCAGCCGAGTGGGCGACGATGTGGTCGCGTTGAAACCGGGCAAGGAGTATCGCCGCAATCGAGAGACCGGTGTGTTCGACTTCTCCAAGCCTGCCAAGATCGACGCTAGCTTCGACATCAAAAAACTCGTTGGTGGTGCAACTCGCGCCAACATGTGGCGGTACGTCGATTTCGATGGCGATGGTGATCAGGACATCGCCGTCGGCGTGGGCGACTGGAGTGAGTTGGGTTGGGACCACGCGTACGACAACCAAGGTCGCTGGCGAAACGGTCCGCTACATGGATACGTTTACTTGATTAACAACGACGGCTCTGACGACAAGCCGAACTATTCCGATTCGCCGCGCCGACTCGAAGCGGCCGATAGTCAAATCGATGTTTACGGATGGCCGTGTCCCAACTTCGCCGATTTTGACGGCGACGGTGATTTGGACTTGCTGTGCGGCGAGTTCATGGATGGGTTCACGTACTTTCAAAACGTCGGGACACGGTCGGAGCCGAAGTATGCCGCCGGCACAAAGCTGCGCGACGATCGCCAGGCTCCGCTGGTGATGCACTTGCAGATGATCACTCCAACGGCGGTTGATTGGGATGCCGACGGTGACTTCGATTTAATCGTTGGTGATGAAGACGGTCGCGTGGCGCTCGTCGAAAACACGGGCGGGCTTCGTGAGCGAGTTCCCGTTTTTAAGTCGCCCGTCTACTTTCGACAGCAAGCTGACACTTTGAAGTTTGGTGCCCTCGCGACTCCGTACGCTTATGACTGGGACGGCGATGGCGACGAAGACATCTTGTGCGGAAACACAGCCGGATCGATTGGGTTTTTCGAGAATCTCGGCGATGGCAATAACGGCTCACCGATTTGGGATGCCCCAAAGCTATTGGAAGTAAAAACCGATCAGGGGACTCAGCCGTTTCGAATTATGGCGGGCGAGAATGGCTCGATTCAAGGCCCGTGCGAAGCGAAGTGGGGCTACACCACATTGTCCGTGGCCGATTGGGACGGCGATGGTGACGGCGACATTATCTACAACTCAATCCTCGCACGCGTCGGTCTACTGATCAACGACTCGGGCACGTTGGTTGAGCAACCGTTTGATACCGGATTGATCGAATCACCGGCCGCTTGGTACGGATGGCAACCACCATCGAGCGACACGCTGACTCAGTGGCGAACGACGCCGCTTGCGATCGATTTCGACGGCGACAAGTCGCTCGATTTAGTGATGCTCGACCAGGAAGGATTTCTGACATTGCGAAGGAAGGCTGGCAGTGCCGAGCGAATCTTTATCGACGAACAGAATCAACCTTTGCGATTGACGTCGGGAACATGCGGACGTTCCGGGCGGATCAAGATGGCAATGGCCGATTGGGACGGCGACTCACGATTGGATCTGTTTGTCAACTCAGAGAACGCGGCGTGGTACCGCAATTGCGAAACACGCGATGGCAAGTTCGTTTTGAAAAAAGTCGGCAACTTGGCTCGTCGAAACGTAGCAGGGCACACGTCGAGTCCCGCGATCTGTGACTTCAACAATGACGGAAAGCCAGACTTGCTGGTCGGTAGCGAGAACGGTCGCATCTATCACGTCTCGCACGACGACTGCATCCAGTTTACGGGCGAACAGATGACGGCTGGAAAGCCTGCGAGGTCTACCGTCGCGACGATGCCGGCGTTAGCGGAATCCGAGTTCATCTTTGACAAGGCCCCCTTCAAACAATGTCATGCGTCTACGATCTGCGCCAACAGTCGCGGACTCGTCGCTGCTTGGTTTGGTGGGACCAAGGAAGGCGACAAAGACGTGTGCATTTGGACCAGCTACCACGACGGCAACAATTGGAGCGGCCCGAGTCGAGTTGCCGACGGAGTGCAACATGTCGGACTGCGATATCCATGCTGGAATCCGGTTCTGTTCCAGCCGCCGGGTGACGCGCCGACGCTCCTGTTCTTCAAAGTCGGCCCGAGTCCGAGTGAATGGTGGGGCGAAATGATGGTCAGCTACGATCGTGGCCGAACGTTTGTCGACCGTCGCCGCCTTCCCGACGGAATCGTTGGGCCCGTGCGTTCCAAACCACTGTTATTGGACGACGGAAAACGACTGCTTTGCGGTTCGTCGACCGAGGATGACGGCTGGCGAGTGCATTTCGAGTCCGTGGCGCTGATCGACGGAGAGCCGCATGAATCGTGGAGTCGAACGGCAGCGATCAAGCAAGCAAGCGAGTTTAATGCGATCCAACCAACCATGCTGACTCACACAGACGGTCGCATCCAAGCACTTTGTCGAACTCAAGAGGGGATCGTATCGACCAGTTTTTCAAGTGACTCGGGTCGATCATGGTCACCGATGCGAGCGACCGACCTTCCCAATCCCAACTCGGCGATCGATGCCGTCACGTTGACGGATGGTCGTCATCTATTGATTTACAACCCGACCACACGCGAGTCCGGGGGAAGACAAAGGCTCTCGCTCGCGATCTCCGATGATGGGCTGAATTGGATGCAGGTTGGCGACCTTGAATCCGAAGACAAAGCGGAGTTCTCTTACCCAGCCATCATTCAGTCATCCGATGGTCGCGTGCATTTTACATACACCTGGAAACGGACTCGGATCAAACACGCGGTGTTGGATCCGAAGAGGCTGGAGCCTGTCCAATGAGCACTCCGATTGCGTTGGGCTTGGACTTTGGAACTGAGTCTGTTCGCGCGATCTTGGTTGACGCGCGGGGGAAACAACGCGGGCTTGCGTCAAGTGACTACGCCAGCGGACAGATCACCACCTCTTTACCCGGCACGGGCGATGCCCTTCCGCCGCGTTACGCGTTGCAAGATCCAGCCGATTGGATCGAGTCGGCTATTGAAGCGACGCGACGAGTGATGAATGAAGCAAATGTCGATGCATCCGAATTGGTCGGTATTGGTGTCGACTTCACTAGCTGCACCATGTTGCCGACGACTCGCACGGGTCAGCCTCTTTGTCAAATCGAGAGCTTGCGAAGCACACCGTTGGCATGGCCAAAGTTATGGAAGCATCATGGCGCTCTTGAACAGACGCAGCGGATGAATGACATCGCGATCGATCGCCAAGAATCGTTTCTGAAACGTTATGGCGGCGTCATCGGGCTGGAATGGTTCTTTCCCAAAATCTTGGAGACGGCCGAGTGTGCACCGGCAATCGCCAAGGCAGCCGAGGTTTGGTTGGAGGCAGGCGACTGGTTCGTTTGGCAACTTGTCGGCGGAGACGCTGAAACGTTGACGCGTTCCACCTGCCAAGCCGGCTACAAAGCGATGTGGTCCGCCGTTGATGGGTATCCGTCGCAAGACTACCTGGGCTCCGTCCATCCCTATCTCGCGGATGTTGTGAAGAACCGTTTACCCGGCGTGATGCGTTCGCCGGGCGAGTCGGCCGGCGGTTTGACGTCCGACATGGCCAAGCGTTTCGGATTGTCGGTGAACACGCCGGTATCAACCGCGATCATCGACGCTCACGCCGCGGTCCCGGGTGTCGGAGCGGCTGATCCGGGGTGCTTGGTGATGGTGATGGGGACCAGCAGTTGCCACATGCTCAACGGTACGAAGTTGGTTGACATACCCGGTGTTGCCGGTGTCGTCGAAGGTGGCATTCTACCGGGACTGTATGGCTACGAGACCGGGCAAGCAGCCGTCGGTGATGCGTTCGCCTGGTTGCTTCGCCTGCTGAACCTCGACGACTTCGGCGATCTCTCGCGAGACGCAATGAAGCTTCCGCCGGGTGCCGAAGGCGTTTGTTGCATTGACTGGATGAACGGTTGTCGAACGCCACTGATGAACGGCGGTGTTCGCGGTGCGTTCGCAGGCTTGGGGCTCGAGCACGGCCCCGCTCATCTGTACTTATCGCTGATGGAAGCCTCCGCGTTCGGCTTGCGATGGATTGTGGAATTGCTTCGCGATGGCGGCGTACCGATCGAACGTCTGATCGCGACGGGCGGTTTGCCGCATCACAACCGCGCGTTCGTCGAAGTTTATGCCGACGTGCTGGGTATGCCGATCGAGATCCATCCTTCGACACAGGGTCCGGCAGTGGGTGCTGCCGTGTTGGGAATGGTCGCGGCGGGTGAACACAAGAGTGGATTCAAAACCGTTTCAGACGCCGCTTCCGCGATGGCGGGCGCCAAACCAGCCGAGTGCGATATCGTTCAGCCGGGTCCCGATCGACATGAAGCTTACCGGGTACTCTACAAAAAGTATCGGAAATTTGGATCCGCGATTGAGCACCTTCATACGGTCGATTGATCTCCGTTTCCCACTTTTCACGACTCATCATTACAACCGAAACCCGTATGTCCCAACCGATCACACTCGTTGCCTCTGGCGATCTCCGAGATTCGGCGAACCAAGTCTGCTGGGCTGCTCAAGTCAGCATAGAAAGTGATTTGATCACCGCGATCGAATCGCTCGGACGTCAGGTCGTGCGTGGACATGCATTCGACGAGTCGCGTGGACACGGCTTCATTCGATCGCAACGCCAAGGCATCGAAGTCTTCAAGAATATTGATCCCAACAGTCCGCTGATCGTCGCCGAAGCCGTCTGGCAATACTCGCATCACGTGCTCGCTGGCCTAATTTCGCATCAGGGTCCGATCCTGACGGTCGCGAATTGGTCCGGTCAGTGGCCGGGACTCGTCGGCATGTTGAACCTGAACGGATCGCTGACCAAAGCCGGTGTTCAATACAGCACGCTGTGGGGGAAATCGTTCGCCGACGATTCGTTCCGAACACAGTTGAAGCAATGGCTCGACACGGGGAACGTCACGCATGACACCTCGCATGTTCGAGCATTTGATCCAGCAGTGTGTGACGACCGTGCGAAAAAAGTTGGAGTCGACGTGGCCGAATCGCTTCTCCGCGAGAAAGCCATCTTGGGCATTTTTGACGAAGGCTGTATGGGAATGTTCAACGCGATCATTCCCGATTCGCTGCTCAATCCGTTGGGCATTTTCAAGGAGCGGCTCAGTCAATCGGCGTTGTATTTCGAAACGCAACAAACCGATGAATCGGAGGCGCAGGCAGTCCGCGACTGGCTCGACCAGCATGGAATGCAATTTCACACGGGTCCCAATCACGATACCGATCTGACGGATTCACAGATTCTGGCTCAGTGCCGAATGTACATCGCCGCGATGCGAATCGCTGATGACTTTGGCTGCGACGCGATCGGCATCCAATATCAACAAGGTCTCAAGGACCTGTTGCCGGCGAGCGACTTGGTTGAAGGCATGCTCAACGACTCGGTCCGTCCTCCGGTGCGTTCACGTGATGGGAAACGAGAACTATGCGCCGGCCGACCGCTGACGCACTTCAATGAAGTCGATGAGTGCGCGGGTGTGGATGGATTGCTGATCGATCGTATCCATCGCGCACTCGGTCAGCCCGTCGAGAACACGTTGCACGATCTTCGCTGGTCCGACCGCGATGAATCGGGAACGGTCGACGACGAAGTTTGGGTGTTAGAAATCAGCGGCGCGGTGCCCGCATCGCACTTCGCCGGTGGCTGGGCAGACGCGGAAGGCTTTCGTCAACCGCCGATGTATTTTCCGTCCGGTGGCAGCACGATCCGTGGCGTATCGAAAGCTGGCGAAATTGTCTGGTCACGCATTTTCGTTTCCGATGGTTCTTTGCATATGGATATCGGACGCGCCCGTGCGATCGACTTGCCCGCCGCAGAGACCCAGCGTCGATGGGACGCGACGACACCTCAGTGGCCCATCATGCATGCGGTTTTCAGCGGCATGACACGCGACCAACTGATGGCGCGGCACCAAGCCAACCACATCCAGGTCTGCTATGCGAACTCGCCATCGGAAGCGACCTTGGCACTGCAGGCAAGAGCCATCGCGGCGGACGTTTTGGGTATCAAAGTTGCGATTTGCGGCAAGATCTAGCAACCCGAGGCTCACTGTTCGAAAGGACGAGCCGAATCGACCCGTGCACCCGATGGCATCATGTTGCGAAGGTAGGCGCCCGGTGTTGTCCCGATCAATTTGCGAAAGACTTCCAACATGTACACCGAAGTGTCGAAAGCCTCGTTGCAAGAAATGATCAGCGACCATCTCGCCGACTCGAGCGTTCTCGACGCCAACAAACAGAAACGTGGAACCGCGGCGAGACGATCTCAGCTCGACCGCCGGCACGTTTGCTCGTCGCACAGCCGTCGCGATCGCCGTGCTGCCCGACCGGCCCCTGGATCAAGTTACTCAACGAAGCGAGAAAGATTTCGGACTTACGATGACTGCCAGACGCGTCGTGGCGTTTTCTAATTCCCGACGCAGCACGTGAACGGCCAGCGATGAAAGTGCGTCCTGCTCCAAGCTACTTCCGATCCACCATGAAGGTGCCGTTGTCGGCGACTTCAAACAGCGGACGACAGTAACGTCCGCAACCTTGTGGTCCGCCGGGACGATAGACCAGTCCCAGCGAAATGTTCCAGCTTTCTTCGCGGTTGCCGAATGAGTTGTCGCCCTCGTTGGGCAGCAAGTACGTGGCACCGGTCGACAACATCAACTTCTGACGCAGCGGCAAGTTCATCGTTGCACCGAGGATCGTATCGCTGTTGTCGGTCCAACCGCCGAACGCCGTCCAATCGCCGCTGCCGGCCAACAATCGTCGATAGAACAGTCGATACTGATCCGTCGGCTCGAAGTTGATAACGGAACTGACCACTGCACCGGCGGCATTGCGAGGCGATGTACTGGACGAATCATCGCCGAGTCCCGCCATGTATTGGAATCCGAACACGTGACAGCCGGCCGTCTTCCAACTCAATTCACCACGCAGTTGTGTCAGGTTCGCTTGATACCACCAATCTTCGTTGAGGTAGTCGAAGACAACGCCGTATTGCAAGCCATAGTCGACGCGACGGAACAATCCGCCGGTCAGAAAGACTTGATTGCGGGTCTCGTCGGTAAACTCGGTTCCTCGCAAATTACTTTGAGTCGCGCGGAAGCCCAATTGCGCGGCCATGTCCCATCCGAGCCAACGCTTCAACGAGCGACCCTCGTTGAGACCCTCATAGAATCCGAAGCTGCTCGAGCCGCTTCGCGACGTCGGGCTGGCCGCGTTGATGTTCGCGTAGTTCATCGGCCCGGTGTAACCTTGCGCGCCGGCAAAGAACTCGAATCGGCACCAATTGATTCTCAACAGCGGGAAGAAGACCGGAATGCTCTCCACGCCACAACAAGCGTTGCAGGAACAGTTGCCATTCATTTCCATCCCACAATTCGGCTCGCCGTACATGGATTCGACGCCGCAACTGGCCTCGCCGCAACTCTGGCATCCCGGATTGCCGCAACCGTTGTCGAACCCGCAACCGGGCTCAAAACCGCAACTGGCTTCGATGCCGCAACCAGGCTCGATGCCACAACTGGCTTCGATACCGCAACCGGGTCCCGAATCACAGCAGTCACAAACCGGGCCGCAACCGTTTTGACAACCGTCCAAGAAACCGACTTGGCGAACCTTGCCGCGAACGAGCGAACCGTCCAGCGGCGCCTCGGCCATCTGCGCGGGCAATCGACCCATCGCGGCCTGCTTGACCATCGAAGGACGTTGGTTGTTGTTCGCCCGCCCGTTGTTCATGCGTAGTTGGTTTTCGGCCGCGTTGGCCGTCGCAATTGGCATCAAGACTGCGATCAACAAAAAGCTGGTCGTAATCCATCCGCGGCAGGTTCCGCCTGACGTTATCATATCGTTAGTCTCAGATAGCGTTCGTGTCATCCATCCTCAACATCGACCCAGAACAATCGACACAATGAGTAAAAACCTCCCAATCCGAACAATTTACCAGCCGCGACTGAGTTTCATGACGGCCGGTCTCACGACGCTGTTGGTCGCCGCATCGCTGTCCACCGTCACCGCGCAGGACGCGGACGCGAAAGCATCGCCCGATTATCCGCTGGCAGTCGCCGTCAACGTGGGCGACGTCCCGACGATCTACGCGGTCGATCTCGACTTGCCGGGTGTTTGGAAGATCGATGCGAAGACGAGCTTGTTTGTTCGTGGGACACAGTTGCTTCGCAAGCCGATGAACAGACCGCGCTGCGTTGCGATCGATCCGCGCGGCGGAATCTTTGTCGGCGACTCGGCCACTCGCGAGGTTTACCGAATCGCGGAAGCTGATAGCGAGTTCGTTCCGTTGACGGCCGGATACATCGGTATCCCGATGGCGATTTGCGTCGATCCGGAAGGCAAGAACTTGTACGTGGGCGACGCTGAAAAACGGGCGACGTTCCGATTGCCCATCGAAGGCGGTAAGCCCGAACTGGTTGCTCGCGTCAATGCGCGGGGACTCGCTTTCGACGGCAGCGGCAACCTGTGGGCGGTCACGCCCGACGCCGATGCCGTGGTCAAGATTGATGTCAAATCGGGCGAAGTCACCAAAGTCATCACGGACCGGCCATACCAATTCCCCAACGGACTGACGTGGATCGGTGATGAAGGTTATGTAACGGACGGCTACGGAAAATCGATTTGGAAATTCACCGCCGATGGCAAGACTGAAGTCTGGCACGAGGGCGAACCGCTGGTCGGCCCGGTCGGAATCTTTGCGACCGAAAAATCGATCTACGTTGCCGACCCTAAACAGAAACAAGTTTACGAGTTCGACCGGGCGACCAAGAAACCGACACCGAAGCTCAATTGATCCGATGGGACTGACCTATTTCAAACGCTTTCGGATGGAATTCGATTTATCCGAATCGATCCCGATTTCGGCGCCGATTCCGGCCGGCTATGCGCTCGTCCCATTTCAACCGGGGCTGGTTCGTGAACATGCGCTCGCGAAGTACCAGAGCTTTCGTCAAGAACTCGATGCCAATGTGTTTCCCTGTCTCGGGCGTCGTGACGGCTGCATCCGCTTGATGCGTGAGATCACTTCGCGTCCCGAATTTGTCGTGGGTGCGACGTGGCTGTGCCGCTATCACGATCCGATCAGCGGCCAAGTGACTCCGGTCGGCACGATTCAGGGACTGGAGATCGACGGTTGGGGCGCCGTGCAAAATCTCGGTATCGACATGATGCACCGGAGCAAGGGGTTGGGATCGATATTGCTGGCGCGTGCTGCGGCCGGCTTTCGCGAAGCCGGCTTGAAGGCGATGCACTTGGAAGTCACGACCGATAACACGGCCGCGATTCGGCTGTACGAACGACTGGGCTTTCGCAAAGCCCAAGTCGTGTACAAGGCGGCCGAAGTCGCGGGAGTGTGACGAATCGCACCGTGGCTCCGATCGCGGAGAATTTGATCTGGCTGCGTCCTGTCTGCGAACAGAGTCGCGGCACCACTGCCGAACCTTAAGCGACGGAACCGTCCAGGGCTTCTTGTAAAGCGCTCTTCGGACGCACTCCGACGAAACTTTCGGACACCTCACCGCCTTTGAAAACCAGCAACGTGGGAATGCTGCTGATCCCAAACTTCTGGGCGATGCCCGGATTGTCGTCGATGTTGATCTTGCCGATTTTGACCGCAGGATTTTCGTTGGCCAATTCGTCGATCATCGGAGCGATTTGGCGGCAGGGGCCACACCATGGCGCCCAGAAATCGACGAGCACCGTCGTGTCAGACTTCAAGACTTCGGTGTCGAAGTTTTCATCGGTAAACTCTTTGACGGCATCGGAAGCCATGGCTTTTCCTTCGTACAATTGAAGCGTTTCTGGTTTTTGCGAGTGAGCTGTACTTTAAGCCGGTTCACCGAATCAAAGCAATTCCCCACACGATCTTTCGCCGCCACAACTTGGCAGTCACGAACGAGAATGTTTCGAATGATGCAATAATTGCGCCAATTCGTCCAGGATCAACGCCGTTGCGCCCCAGATCTCGTGCCCTTCATGACGAATGGCGGTCGCTCGAAAGCGGAATTCACCGATTTCGAGGTCACCGCGGCGGACGGATCGTGACTTGATTAGTTCGACCCGTGACGACGAATCGATCAGCGCCGACACGGGCAACGTCACCACTTCATCGACTTCGATCGGATCAGGCTGCCACTGGCGATCCGGCGGATCGATCACGAACACGACTGGATGCACCAAATTGTCACTGGCGTAAACATACTGGGTCGACAACTGGCCACAGTACATCTGTACGTTCGGAACCAATCCCAACTCCTCGGTGAATTCGCGGATCGCGGCTTCCGAAATTGTCTCACCCGATTCGACGCGCCCGCCGGGCAAACAAATCTGACCGCCGTGGTGCGATAAACTGACCGGGCGCAACGTCAGCGGAATAGTCCAACCGAATTGGCGATCTCGATAAATCGCGACGGCAACTGCGGCCACCCTCGCGTTGACCGGCGACGGACCACGATGGCGTCCGTAGGCGAGCGCGGTCGAGATCATCGGCCGCCCCAACCGCGAACGATCGAACAACAACCGCAGCACTTCATCGCCGAGATTTCGCTCGCCGAGTTGTAGTTCGTTTCCTTGCATAACGACGACACTTATTTTCCGCACGATCCTTACATCAGCGTTTCGAGCAGCCGTCGCAACTTCCGCAACTCCACCCGGTGGTCATGTTCTTCCATCGGAACCATGTGAACCGTTAGCGCGCGGTCATAGCGATCGCGGGCAAGTTGAGTTGCCAATTTGCCGTAATCGATTTCGCCTTGGCCGACGCTGACTTGAAACGCATCCGGCCGCGTGTCGCGCAGGTGAACATTGCAAACGAACTTCAAGATCTTATCGAGGCTTTTGGCCTTGGCCGGACCGGCGACGTAAACGCTCGGATCGAGCGTGATGCCGAGTCCATCGACGTTGTTGCACAACACCATCAGCGTGTCGGGATCGTCGCTCAGACAACCAAGCTGGCTCCGCACGCTGACCCGAACACCTTCTTCGTCGCCGACTTTGACGAGCCTTTGCAAATGTTCGACTTCTTCGTTGAACGGCGTCCCGTGTTCAGCCGATGGCACCGTGATGTTGACGACCTTGGTCAGTTTGCCGATGTGACAAATCTTCGCAAAATCTTCGTAGTGCTGATCGCCGGTGGAGGCGAGTTCGACGCTGTAGCCGGAGATGTCCAAGCGATGCGAGCTGCGTAAAAACAAGGCCGAGTGTTCGCAATCTTCAATCAATTCACTCGGCTTGATTTTTCCAGTTTCATGCAGCGCGATTTCAACGGCGGTGAATTCGAGATCCGTCAGAACCTCAATCGCCTCACGCAACTCCATCCCGGGCCAGCACTCAGTTGATGCTGAAACAAACACGTTTTGTCCTTCCTAACAATCGGCAAATTCCATCAGTCGCAAAAGCGCCCAGAACGCCACAAATTGCGAATCCCTCACAGCTTACCGCGACAGGGCGACATGGCAATAGACCGGTTTTACGGAAACAGCCGCATCACTTCGGTCGCCACGTCGTCCACCGATTTACCCGTCGTATCGACGCGGTAGTTCGCGGACGATTCGTACAGATCGTGCCGCTCGGCCAACAACCGCTCGATCTCATCGCGCTGAGCCAACTCGGTCAGTGCCGGTCTTCGCTCGGCCGAACTAGCGTCCGCCAACACGCGCCGGCAGATCTCGTCGGCCGTCGAGTCCAACCAAACGCAGACGCCGGTGGCGGCAATCCGCTCGCGATTCTCGGCTCGCAAAATCGCGCCACCGCCGAGCGAAACGATCGACAATGGACCGGCCGCGACTTCCCCGAGCAGCTCCGTTTCCAAGTCGCGGAAATGTGACTCCCCGGACTCGACAAAGATCGCGCGAATCGATTGCCCCGCTCGTTGTTCGATCAGTTCGTCCAAATCGATCGACGGACGAGCCCAAGCAGCAGCCAATCGGGCGGCCACGGATGTCTTTCCGGTCCCGCGAAATCCGGTCAAATAAAGATGGCGTGTAACAAACATGATCCAACGTCAATCATACTTTCCGAACTCGAGCAAGACTTCGCAACCGCGATGCCAACTTCATCGCATACTCAACACCGACCCGCAAGCGACATGGCATCGAAATCTCGCCGAGCGCGAATGGCAATCGCCGCGATCTTGTTGTCGTTGTCCCCGTTCTTGGTCGCTGAAGTTTGCATCCGAAACTTTACGACGACGCCCGACGCCATCGACGTGGATCCGGTTGCCGGTCTGGATCACTTGCGACCGTTGTTCGAGCTTGATCGGTCGACGCTGCGTTACGAAATCCCTGATTGGCGATTGAGTTTCTTTTGTCGCGATTCATTCCCGGCTGAAAAATCTCCAGACACGCGTCGAATCTTTGTGCTCGGCGGTTCCACCGTGCAAGGTCGACCGTACGCGACCGAAACAGCGTTCTCGACTTGGCTGCGATTGAGACTGCGCGCGTCGGATGACCAGCATCAGTATGAAGTGGTCAATTGCGGCGGCGTTTCCTACGCCAGCTATCGCGTCGCGAAGATTCTCGACGAGGTGATCGGTTACGAGCCCGACGCGATCGTGCTGTACACCGGTCACAACGAATTTCTCGAAGATCGCAGCTTCTCGCACGTTCGCGAATTGGGTTCCACCCGGCGCGCGATCTCGCGTGTGGCTTCGCATTGGAAGACGGTTGGTTGGTTGCAGCGAACTTTGTTCATTGAACTGCCGATCGATCCGTTGTTGTTGGCAACCGAGGTCGATACGCGGCTGGATCACGTCGGTGGGCTGGATTCCTATCAACCCGATCCGCGTTGGCGAAGCGATGTCGAACGTCAGTTCAATCAGACATTTTCAGGCATGATCGCGACTTGCCAGCAGGCGAAAATCCCGATCGTCGTCTGCACGCCGACCAGCGACATCGTCCGAACGCCGCCATTCAAAAGCGACGGTTCAAATCCGCAAAACGATGCTGCGGCGATCTACGCGCGCGGGCTCGCGGCGTGGCAGGCTGGCCGAGCGGACGAAGCGAAACGGTTGCTCGAGTCGGCGCGTGATCTCGATGTTTGCCCGTTGCGTGCGACGCGGGCGATCGTAGATTCCGTCCGCCAAGTTTGCCGTGATTTCGAGGTCCCGATGGTGGACACCGATCGGATCTTCGACCAACGCGACTGGCAGGGAACGCGAATCCCGGATGAGATCGCCGACCCGGAATTCTTTTGCGATCATGTTCACCCGACGATCTTGGGGCACCAACGGATCGCGGGCGCGGTCGCAGAAACTTTCGACAAACTCGGATGGTGTACGGCCAACCAAACCAGTCTTCGTAAATATGACGCAGCGGTGATCGAGCATTCCAATCAGCTCGGTGAGGCCTATTACGCCCGAGGCGCCCAGCGGTTGGCGGGGCTAAAACGATGGGCTGCGGGAAGGGCGTCATTGCCGCTTTCGGAAGACGATTGACAGCAAACCACCGGACGCCGGGGTGGAAACGATTCTCCTTCCCCTGCCGTAGGGATCAACCGTTTCCCTGGCAGCCGCTAAGTTACGATTTATTTCGTTTCAGGCACCCTTATTCGCCTTACGCGAACCTCCGCTAAAAATAAGATTTGAGAATGGCGCCGATGTTTTTGAGATATCTGTCGCGGTGAACATTTGTGCCGAGCCTATTTCGTTTTGGCTAAAGAATTTGAGAAGTTCGCGAGGTGGTTTCACCCTCGTCGAACTGCTGGTCGCGATTGCGATCATCGGTGTGCTGGTCGGCCTGTTGTTGCCGGCCGTTCAAGCCGCCCTCGAAGCAGCTCGCCGCATGAGCTGCAGTAACAACTTCAAGCAAATCGGGCTTGGGTTGCACAATTACCATTCGGCCTTCAAAGCGCTGCCACAGCAAATGAGCGGCCCGGCCCACTACGTTAGCGCGATTGCAACGGCTTGGATTCACAACCAAGATCTGCAATCGAACATGCAACAGAGCAGTTTTTGGTCGGAGTTATTGTCGCTTCAAGATAGCGGCGGCATCATCAAGCCGTCTCTCCACCATCGCCCGGTCTGCCGACTCGAACTCCTCGCCCACGTCAACGACTTCATCCTCTGGCGAACCAGAGGGAATCCCACTTTGATCGGAAGCGACCGGCGGAGAAACATCTTGCGTCCGCGAACCACACCCGATGATGATCGACAACGCAAAAGCCAAAAACAACCAAGCGTTTGGATGAATAGCCGAGGCAGTGACTGCGTAACGCTCGGAAAATATCCTCACACTGGCAACAGACAAAACTGTGAACCTTGCCATTGTAGAACAATTGTGCCGATTGCTTGCGCTTCGATCTACGCAGACCCGGCCAAACAATTGGGACACCTGTTCCACGGTAGTATTTCACGCGGTGGATCGACGCATAAAAAAACCTCCCTCTGACCGAAATCAAAGGAAGGTTAAAAATCTGGCAATACCTACTTTCGCACTGGTATGCACTATCATCGGCTCGTAAAGCTTGACTGCTGTGTTCGGGATGGGAACAGGTATAACCTTTACGATATAGTCGCCAGAAAGCCACCCGCACGGGTGTTTCACCGTGCGAGTGACAAGTTGTTTGGTAGTTGTTGGTTCTTCTGTACGACCGAAATCGCAAGGAGAGCCACCTAATTAAGAGCGGTTACATTTAAGAAGCTGACCTGAACTTCTAATCTTCACTTCGTTTCAGTTCAGACCACGAATTCCAACAGGGGCATGTCACTAGGACAAGCTTTGAGTGCGGGATATCGATGGCCAAACTTTCGTCCGTTAGTACTGGTTAGCTCAACTCGTTACCGAGCTTACACGTCCAGCCTATCAACCAAGTCGTCTTCTTGGGGACTTTCGTCGCAATGACTTACAAAACCTAATCTTAGAGCGGGCTTCACGCTTAGATGCTTTCAGCGTTTATCCGTTCCGTAGTTAGCTATCCAGCCGTGCCGCTAGCGCGACAACTGGTACACCAGAGCTACGTCCAACTAAATCCTCTCGTACTAAAGTTGAACCTCTTCAAGTTTTGAACGCCCACGGCAGATAGGGACCGACCTGTCTCACGACGGTCTGAACCCAGCTCACGTACCACTTTCATTGGCGAACAGCCAAACCCTTGGGAGCTTCTGCACCCCCAGGATGTGATGAGCCGACATCGAGGTGCCAAAC
>JBGSLZ010000132.1:0-146798 GCA_041740415.1 Rubripirellula sp. | reverse complement strand
GAAGCGAAACAGCGAGGGCACGGCGGGATTCGCTACATCGCCAGAGTGATCGGATGCAGCGAGAAAACGATTGAACGTGGATTGGCCGAACTCGACAATTTGGCCGATGATCCAGCGGTCGGCCGCATTCGTCAGCCAGGTGCTGGAAGAAAAAAAAGATTGAATCGGAATCTGCCGAAGAAGAAAACCTGATCGCTTGCTTGGACGTGAGGACCGCGGGCGACCCTGACAAGGAAGACGTCTTTTACACTCACATGACGCCAAGAGAGCTCTCGTCTCGACTTGCCCAGTTGGGAACGCCCACAGGCAGGGACTCGATCGCAACTTGGCTCGATGATGCTGGGATTCGCCATCGGCAAATTGCGAAGGTATTGGCTGGAGGCGAACACGACGATCGTGACGCTCAGTTCGTTCGCATCGGAGAACTAATCGAGCAATACGAAACTGCTGGAAATCCTTGGTTTTCAATGGATACCAAAGCGAAAGAGCATTTGGGGACGATGTATCGCAAAGGTCGTGTCCGTTGCAGCTCGCCGTTTGAAGCGTTTGATCACGACTTTCCCTCGTGGGCTGATGGCGTCGTCATTCCGCACGGGATTTACGACCGACTCGCCAATTTGGGGCACCTTAATCTTGGCATCTCTCACGATACTAGCCAGTTCGCCTGCGACAGTTTTCGATGGTTCTGGAATCGCATCGGCAAGCAGCGTTACCCCGATGCAACATCGATCTTGTTAGCTTGCGATGGAGGTGGCAGCAACTCATCGAACAAGTACATCTTCAAGTACGATCTGCAGCAGCTGAGCGAATCGCTTGGGCTGGAGATACGCGTGGCGCACTATCCGCCTTACTGCTCGAAGTACAACCCGATTGAACGCCGCTTTTTCCCGCACGTTGGCCGAGCTTGCAGCGGAATGCTATTTGATACAATTGACCGCGCGGTGGAACTGATGCGTAGGGCGAGCACATTGACGGGCCTGAGAACGACAGTCAACGTCATTCGGCGAGTCTACGAAACCAAGCGAAACGCCACTGAACAAATGAAACAGCAACTTCGAATCGAGTACGACGACTTCTTATCAAAATGGAACTACGTTGCTACACCACAAATCAGACAGTAATTGCCCGCTCGGTCCTAAGTGTCAGTTGCAACTGTCTCGTTGTGAACGTGGAAAAGAAAATCTATGAGCAAAATGAAAGGATAATTGTCGACATGATCCTCAAGATTCCAGCGATCGAGAAAACACCGGAATTTGTACAGCAGATTTCATTCAGCAAGGATGGGGCTGCTCAGCAAAAAGTTGATCTTCCGATCCGTTATGAAATCAAGGGTTTGCTCAATTTTATTGATCGAACCACGATCGCCGAGGTTATTGGCAGCGGCCTTACCGCAATAGTAAAAATACCTTTCACGTTATCTGAGCCCGTCAGTATGTCTCGCGTTGTCGCAACCGCGAATCCTGAGTCATCTGCACGGATGATTTCCGTCGAAGCAGGCGAGGGCAAAATTTTAGTCACCGAGGCGATCCGCGACACTGGCGGCCCGAATCCGACCCAGACGCATTGACGCTTCGCATGACGGATCTACGAAACTGTTTGCCAGATTAGGGTGAGTGAAAATCGACGTTCCTCTAGTACCGAGCTACCATGACAAAATCCGTCTTCACGGTTCTGACGATTCTCTTTGCGACCGTCGTGGCAACGACATTGACTTTTGCGGAAGAGTGGTCGGTTCCGCTTGCCGGTAACACTTTTCGTAGCGAACCTGTGACCGGTGAGCGACTTTTCGACTCGGATGGCGTGTTGCATTTGCGGGATGCGAATGATGTTTATTCCGTATTCTTTCATGTCAGTCGCCCGAGCAAACTCTCGCTCGCAGTCTTAGGACGCGCCGTTCGTGGAAACGTGGCGGTCTTTGCACATGTCAACGACAATGATTTCTCGACCCAGATCAGTGACCAACCATCACATGTGAGCCCCATCGGTGATGTCCTGGTTTCCCATTCCGGGTATGTGAAAATTGATCTGCGCTGCGGCGCAGACAACGATTTGGGGGCGGAACTGAGTGAACTTCTTGTTACATCGGACGTTGACGGCGCTGTTGTCGATTGCGTCAAAAGCAATGACGGCAACATGTTTTACTGGGGCCGTCGGGGACCATCGGTGCATTTGGGATATCAGCTTCCGCAGGACAAAAATCTGGTTTACGGATACAGCGAAATCGAAGTGCCGGCGGGGCAAGATGCGATCGGATCGTACTTCATGGCGAATGGTTTTGGCGAAGGTTACTTTGGTATCCAAGTTAACAGCGATACCGAGCGCCGCGTTCTTTTTTCAGTGTGGAGTCCTTTTCACACCGACAACCCAGCCGACATTCCTGAAGGTGATCGCATTGTGACGCTCGCCAAGGGTGAAGCGGTGACAGCACAGGCATTCGGAAATGAGGGTTCCGGCGGACAGAGTTTTCTGGTTTATCCTTGGAAAGCTGGCAAGACGTACCGTTTCTTGACGGAAGTGACTCCCGATGGCGAAGGCAACACGCAATATACGTCTTGGTTTGGTGACAAGTTGTCAAACGAGTGGCGATTGATCGCGAGTTTTCGTCGCCCCAAGACCAACAAGTATCTGACCGGTTTTCATTCGTTCCTAGAAAATTTTTCGCCTGAATACGGCAATCTTCAGCGATCCGCCCAATACGGAAATCAGTGGGTACGTGATACTGTCGGCGAGTGGCATGAGATCACTCGCGCGCGATTCACGGGCGACGACACCGCGAGGGGGCGGCACCGAGTCGATTTCGCGGGTGGATTCGAGGATGACAGTTTTATTCTTCGTCACTGCGGTTTCTTTGACGATCAAATCTCTCTGGATCAAGTTTTTCAGCGAGACTCGGCGCCAACGAGTCTGCCAGAAGTCAAGTTTGACGAACTGCCGCGAGGTTGATTTTTGACCAACGACCACTTCCGATCTGTCGCGACGATCGCCGGCATCGTTTTAGCTTTTCTCGTCTATTGTCTTTGTTCGTTTGTGTTTGGACTTTCGAGTGCTGCATCGGTCACTGCCGCGGTGACTTCGTTGTGCGGCGTTTGGTGGTGCAGCGAAGCGGTCCCGATCCCGGTGACTTCGTTGGTGCCGTTTGTGGTTTTTCCCTGCACGAGAGTGCTCAATCATCAGCAACTTGCGGAAGCGTACGGAGACAAGTTCGTATTGCTGTTTCTGGCGGGATTCATGATTTCCCGCGCTGCGGAGCGATCGGATACGCACCTCAGAGTTTCGCACGGCATGATGAGATTGCTGGGCACGAGTTCACAGCGGCGCATCGTCCTCGGGTTTCTACTTGCGCCGGCAATTTGCAGCATGTGGATATCCAACACGGCGACCGCTTTGATCATGCTGCCCGTTGCCATTGCCGTGCTTCAGGAACAAGACGATCCGAAGCTCTGTGTGCCCTTGTTGCTGGCCGTCGCGTACGGTTCAAGCATCGGTGGAATGACGACGATCATAGGCACTCCGCCCAACGGCGTATTCGTTTCAATTTATGAACAGCAGACATCACGGACGGTCGATTTTTTCACGTGGCTAAAGATCGGGGTTCCCGTGTCGGCACTCATGCTGGTAGCGGCGGGCGCTTGGTTGTCGCGAGGCCTGGGCGTTGCGGCAAAGCCAACGATCGAAACGATGGGGCCATGGACCGTCGCGCAGCGGCGCGTGTTGGCCATCATCGGCATCACATCATTGTTGTGGGTCTCTCGCAGTGCTCCGTTGGGTGGATGGTCCGATTGGTTGCACATGCCGATGGCGCATGATTCGACGGTGGGATTGGCGGCTGTCGTCTTGATGTTCCTGATTCCCAGCGGTGAATGGAATGATCGAGGGCAGCGCGAGACGTTGCTCGATTGGGAAACGGCGCGGGACATTCCGTGGGGCATTCTGATTTTGTTTGGCGGCGGTTTGGCAATCGCCAAGGCAGCGGAGTTGACGGGTTTGTCGGAGAGCGTTGGTCATCAACTTGCGATGCTCGGGGAACTGCATCCGTTGCTGTTAATCGGAATTGTTTGTTTGGCCGTGACGTTCTTGACGGAAGTCACGTCCAACACGGCCACCGCGACGCTGTTGATGCCGATACTTGGAGCCGCAGCCGTGGGTGCGGGATATGACGCATCGGCTTTGATGGTTCCCGCAGCGTTGTCGGCCAGTTGCGCGTTCATGTTGCCCGTTGCGACGCCTCCCAACGCGATCATTTTTGGATCGGAGCGGATCACGATTCGCGAAATGGCAAAGGCCGGGTTTGCGCTCAATCTGATCGGCGTGGCTGTGATCGCGTTGGTCTGCTATTTCGTTCTTGACCTACGATCGGGAATGGGGCGATGACGTAGACGCCACAGTCATTCAATAGGACGACGCACCTTTCAAACCGAGTTGCATTGGAATCCGTTTCTCAGCGACGCCACTTCGCGAAACCAGGCGTCCCATTGGTCGCCTTCGTCTTCCCATTGCCAGTACATTTCCGAACTCGGATCAAGAACTCGATCAAGACCCTCGATGACGAGCGGGATCAGGCTGCGAACGGTCGCGGTGAGTGAAACGTGCCGTCGGAGCCAACGAAGTGCGGCTTCAGGAAGTCCCGGCCTCGGGCCACGCAGCAGCCCATGAATCATCTCGGCTGTGCATACGACGCCGATGCACTCGAGCAACCCCGGCGATTCGACGCCCGTCAGATCGAGGCAGTGATCGAAGAATGCGATCGGATCCGATTCAAACAGGTCTTCCAACCAATCGCAGGCTAGATCATCTTCAAACGTTCGTGGGCCCCAAGCTCCCATCGTGGGCTATCGGTTCCACCACCAGCGATTCGTCGCTGACTCAGTGGAATCAGTGGCCAACGATGTTTCGCGAACGTCACTGACCGAAGGATCCGTTTGTTGATTTTGAACAATCGAGAAGGCATTGATGTCAACGCCGCCCGACGCAGTCACTACCCAACCACTTCGCCCGTGGATGAAGCTACATTGGGGATCAACGCTTCGAGGTACAGCGTAAGATGTCAATTCCAAACCATCGGATGATTGAGACAACAACGATAGATCAATGTCGGCCTTGGAAGCGAGGCGTTCTTGCACAATCAAGGTCGCGACAACCGTCAAATCCATGACGTTCTCCAAATCCGCGAAAACCGGAATCGACTTGGACAACTCGCTAAAGGAATCGGTCATGTTGTCGGCCCAAGCTTGAGCGAGTTTTTCGGTCTTACCCGAAGCGGCTGCGGTCCCGTCGGCGGAAACCAAATCTTGCTCGGTAAGCGTTTTGACTCGGCGACCCGCTAACTTCCATGCCAGGCCGTCTTCACTTCTCGACATCGCGTCATAGTCGCAGGCCATCCACCAACGAGGATTCTGACCGGCGGCTTGACGGCTGTTTTTCGCCATTTCGAGATAGCTCGTCAGCCGTGGTACCGGTGAGGGCGCTAAACCCATTGCGATGCGTTTCATCTCGAAGTCGGCGGCGACCATCGTTCGCGCGAAGCGACTATCGGTTGGGATTCCAGTGAGCTGTATCAATTGGGGACCGAACGCTTCTTTCATCGAAGCTTCCAGTGCCATCGGGTTTTGTCCGGGACTCAGCTTGACTCTCGAGAGCATTTGCTGCAATCGTCGGCGGCCTTCAGGTGTCGGCTCGATTGAACAACTAATTCCGGCTTCTCGCGCCATTTCGACGCTGCGCATCGCAACTACAAGGTCGGCCAGACGCATCGTCGAACTTCCCGAAACCGTACCGACGACGGAACCATCGTCGAGCAACTTCCAAGGTTCGGCTGGGCCGGCGATGACGATGTCGTGTTTGTCCGTATCGACGAAGACGTAGTCGACTCGTTGCAAACCAGCCAAGAATTCGATGTCTTGCGGAATCGGTCGACCGTCATGATCGCACTTGGCGATCGCTGCTTGCAAACCGGACAATGAGATCATGCGAAGCTCGGCGGCCTCGTCGAGTTCGCCATCGGCGGCGAACGCATTCTGTCGCATCATGCCGGCAAGTTCTTGTTTCTCGTCGGCAGTCGCGGTTCGCACGACACCCGATGCGTCAATCATCACTCCACCGACGGAACGCTGGCTGCCGAAACCCGATAGTCCGCCATGAACGGATGCGGCTAGGCACAGAACGCCGATCGAAATCGCGGGGACGAGATAGATGGAACGCAGACGGCGGAACATTTGATTGACCAAATCCATCTCTGTGGATCTCCGGTTGAATCGAACTTGGGGGGAATAGCGTCCAGACGGGCGCACCCCGTACGACGATCGATGAGTATGCTGTAGACCTTAGGATAGTTCGCATAGAAACATCCAGCAACATAAGCTTTTCTGGTTCGCCGAGTCTTCGTGAACACTCCCCCGTCACCGCCGCCAAAACCAGATGCGTTGCCGTCTGCGGCCCGTCGCGGTGCCTATTTGGTTCTGAGAACGGGAAGTCGATGGAGCGACGTTTTCCGGCTTTCCGCGCCCGCCGAAGCAGTCATTGGTCGTTCCTCCGGCAACCAAATCGTGCTCCGCAGCGACCAGGCGAGCCGTCGGCACGCCCGCATCCGCTGGTCAAACGAAGCTGAAAATGACCCCGCCAGCGGCGGTGGTGCTTGGGTCATTGAGGATTTGGGCAGCCGAAACGGCACGTTTGTCAATTCGCGGAAGATTGAGGGAACGATCGTTTTGGTCAGTGGCGACATCGTTTCCGTGGCCGGGTTTGCGATCACCTTTACCCATAAGATTGATTCGTCCGCCGTAACCGCCAATCCGAAAGGCGACTCGGGACAAGCGACGGACGATCAGATCACGATGGAAATCGATCCGTCGTCGATAACCGATCAACGTCGTCAGAGTAGCTATCTCCATTCGGGCGGCTTGCGTTCCAACATTTCCGCGGGCAAAAGTCCGGATGCCAGTTTGCCGCTGTTGCAATTGGCCTTCGCGCTGGCACGCGAGAGCGATCCGACCGGGGCCGTTGAAACGGTCTTGGATTGCATTGTCGATCAAGTTCCCATCGACACGGCGGGAGTCTATTTGCGAGTGGATCGGGCGCTACCGTCGAGCGAGATACCGTTGGTGGCAACGCGCCAAAGCAGTACGCGAAGTTATCGATGTCCACCCGAATCACTGGTCATCGCAGTGACGGCCCGAGACGGTCAAGCCACGCTGGCGCGGAATGTCGCGGGTGACGGACAGTTGGCCACCGAAAACAGTCGTGGCGAGATCGAAGTCGACAGCTTGATTTTGGCTCCGGTTCGCAGCAGTGATGGCTCGTTGTGGGGAATGGTTCACGTTACGACGGCCAATGGCGGAAAGCCCCTATCCTCGTTCGATCTCGAGTTTGTTGTTGCCGCAACTGAAATTCTTGCCGCGTCGCTTGTCAATCAACTCGAGCGTGAGAAGCTTGACAAGGCGTTGCACCGGAGCCGACGCACGATCGAACAGTTGACGGCACAGCTCGGCAACAAGGTCCGACTCATTGGACGCAGCGAGCCGATCAAGCAGGTCATTGAACAAATCACGCTGGCCGCGCCGACGGATGCGACGGTATTGGTGCGTGGCGAATCAGGTGTCGGCAAGGAACTGGTCGGCGCGGCGCTGCACCACGCGGGCAAACGCCGCGAAGGACCGTTGGTTTGTTTGAACTGTGCTGCCTTATCACCGACGCTGCTGGAAAGCGAACTTTTCGGGCACGAAAAAGGAGCCTTCACTGGCGCGACTGATCGGAAGCGTGGCAAATTCGAGATGGCCGACGGGGGCACGCTGATGCTCGACGAAATCGGTGAAATGAGTCACGAAGTGCAGGCGAAATTTTTGAGGGTGCTCGAGGGCCATCCGTTTGAACGAGTCGGTGGTCATGAAGCGATTCGCACCGATGTCCGCATCGTCGCCGCGACGAATCGGGATCTTCAGAAAATGGTTGCGGAAAAATCATTTCGTCAGGACCTATTCTATCGACTCAATGTTATCGAAATTATCGTGCCGCCGTTGCGGGCGCGCGGCGGTGACATCGTATTGCTGGCCGACTACTTCCTAACTCGATTCAATTTGGAAATGGGTCGACGCATCGAAGGCATCACCGACGTGGCGAAGAAACGACTGTTGGCCCATTCGTGGCCTGGCAACATTCGCGAGTTGAAAAACGTGATCGAACGGGCGGTCGTGTTGAACCGCAAGAACGTGATTGATGAAGATGATCTCGCATTGACGCCGTCTGCCGCGAGCGTCAGTCGAATCGCCAGTGATGGGGAAGTTCCTACTGAAATGACGCTGGCCGATTTGGAGCGTGAACACATTGAGCGCGTTCTTCGCTTTACCGAAGGCAACAAAAGCCGCGCTGCATCGATCTTAGGAATCGAGCGGAGCACGCTGGACCGGAAGCTCAAGAAATACGAATAGGGCCCCTCGCGATCGGTCCTATTCGGCTTTGATGCGAAGCATTTTCAGGCTACGGTCAGATTTGTCGATCTCGAACTTGAAGTTACCAAGAAAGCTCATCCCCAGCAAAGGTTCCGCGCTGGACGCAGCGGTATCCAATATTGCGGCTTCAACATTTTCGGCCTCGAATTCGCCCACCCGCACTTTTTCGAGCGTCACCGCGCGAGCAGGAATCTCGCGTCCGTCCGCCAAAATCATTCTCAGTTGCCGGGCGTCGGGCGGAACGATGATTCCCAGTTCATCGGCGGTGCGACTGGGTAGGCTGACCAGATTGGCGCCGCTGTCGACGACCATGCGGACGACGACTCGACCGACGACGACATCGACATAAAGCGAGTTGTTTTCAACGATCAAGGGGATCGTTTCGCTGAACACTTCCTGTTCGATTTTCTGAATGCGTTTGTCGACCGACGACAAGATTTTATCGGCGGTCAATCCTTCGGGAGTTTCCGCATGCGAGTGCATGACTCGCAGCGAGATCTGAACGGGTGAGGTTTGCAGTTTTTCGTCGAGACCGTTTCGAAGCGTTTTGTAATCGGATCGAATCGCCAAGACGGTCTCGGCATATTTTGATTCGGCGGCATTGAGCGCGGCCCGTTTCTCGTCCCTTAACTTCTTTCCTTCTTCGCGTTCGGCTTCCAACGCTTTGGATCTCGCGATGCCGGCGTTGATCAGACCGACGATGCGATTGTTGGCCGCAGTATCGATGCCCGCGACCCGCGCGAGCTGCAAATTCAGCTCGCCATATTGTTGGTTGAGTCGCTTGAGTTCGGCGCCGATTGCGGCGATTTGGTCATCGACGGTTTTCCATTCCTGGTACACCAAGCGCAGCTCGCGACGTGTCCGCGTTAAACCGCTGATTCCTCGCGAGATGTCGGATGTTTCCGTTGACTGGATCACCTTGCCGGATTGGCGCAGCCCGACGTCCTCGAGAATCTTTTCCGCCTTCGTGACGACATCGGCGGAGAATGATTGCTTAGCCGTCTCTTGCCCGATGGCGAACTGAAATATCGCGAAAATTGCGACCGTGACGATGATCGATATCCGCCGAGCGAGCATTGGCAAGGACTTCATGCGGAATCGATCAAGGGAGAAGGGAGGAGAGTTCAACGTGTACGAAGTCGTTGAAACGAATTTTATCGCAATCGGGCCGGCATTTCTTCCAACCGATTGACCGGATACCAGTCGTCAAGTGCCGCGGATAGCTTCGTAACGATGCCTGAGTTTTCCGGTGCAAGGTTGTGTAACTCGGTCGGGTCGTCGATCAAATCAAACAACTGGGGATCTTTGTTTGTGCGCGGATTCGCACTCGCACTTCGATTCGCCTCGCCGTCATACGTCAGCAACAATTTGTAACGTCCTTCGATGACCCATCGGAACAGCAGCGAAGCACGCGGCTTTTCGATATCGGCAATGTCATGGGCAAAGGTCTCGCCGAAGATACGTTCTCGATCGATCTTCTGACCCGACTCCAGATTCGGCAATAGATTCAGACCGGGAAGGTCATTGGGCATGACAGCACCCGCGGCGGCCAGCATGGTTGGAACGATGTCGAGGCTAGTCGCGAGTTCCGGTCGATCGTTCACTTGGATTTTGCCAGGCCAGCGGTACATGATCGGCGTGCGAACACCTCCCTCGTAGGGCGTTTGTTTGGAACGCGGCGCGAACGAGTCGCTGTCGGGATCTTGAATCCAACCGTTGTCCGTCACATAGACGACCAACGTGTTATCGCGCTGGCCCTGGTCGTCGATCAGTTTCAAGACTTGTCCACACGTTTCGTCGAACCACTCGCACATCGCGTAGTAACGTGCGACCGAAATGGGTCGATCGCCGACCGCGTACTTATCAAGGATTCTTTTCGGCGGCGTGTGGGGCGAATGCGGCATGAAGGGCGCATACCAAAGATAAAACGGCTTCTCATCCTTGACCGCCTTGCCAACAAAATCGGCGATCGGCTGGATCCCTTCGCGGCCAATGGCGAGCCCGTCATCACCATGTCGGCCACCCGGTTCGGGAAAGCCACGAGTCATACCGTCCGTAAAACCCGCTTGTTGAAAACTGCCTTCCCACAATTTGCCGCTTTGGTGACTGACGTAACCCTGTTTGGCCAGCAACTTCGGAATCGAATCGAATCGATCAAGGTATGAGATGAGTTGCGCGCGGCGCTGGTTGTAGAGTTCAGAATTTGGCTTGGCGTATTTAGGCGACGGATCGTTGCCCGTGATTCCATGTGTCGATGCGTAATGACCAGTCAACAAGGTCATCAGCGATGGACGGCACAGTGCGGTCGGAACATAACCGCGCCGAAACACGCTGCTGCTCTTGGCCAGTTCATCGAGGTTCGGTGTTTGGATGGCGTCGTGACCCATGAAACCGTAATCCGTCCACGCTTGATCGTCCGAAAGGATCAGCACGATATTCGGGGGCCGCTCGTCCGCGCGGGCGAGCGAGAACGAGTTGGCAATCGCGATGATTACAACGATGGCGATTGAAACAACTTTCATCATGTGTCGAGATCCAAGGTCAGAGGTATTACGCTTCTTCAAACAGTTCCAGATCGGCCAAAACGTACCATCGCGAAGCGTTGTGGTTCTTGCAGGCCACAAAGTATTGCCACTCGCGTGTGGTGAAGTCCCACATCATTTTCACAATTTTTCCGTCATGCGTCGCCGTCGGTAGTAGCACGATAACATCGTCGTGCAGATACAGAGCCGGACGGCCGATGTGATCGGGGTGTGGGTTCAGCGCGGCAAGCAATTGACGTAACGAGCGTCGCAGGTTTTCTCGCGGGCAAACGGTTTCTTCGTTGACGACTTCGGTGTGTTCGGTGCGATGCGTGACTCGAACAGCCGCGCAACTGTTACCGTCATCTGGCACAAAGCGATGGATCAGTACGTCGTCGGAAAATAGTTGCATGTGCCCACTTTAATCAGAAGCGTCAACTCGATGTCAGTTGTTTCTCGGCCGTCGCTTTGCTCAGAAAAACATGTCCCCGCTGGGGTCCGTCTTGGGTCAACGTCAGAATTTCTGGGCCATCTTCGGTCATCAGGATCGTGTGCTCGAACTGCGCCGACGCACGACCGTCTTTGGTTCGCACGGTCCAGCCGTCGACCTTATCGCTGCGGGTGTAGCGGCTGCCCGCGTTGATCATCGGTTCGACCGTGAAGCACATGCCGGGGAACAACCGGTCGGCGCGGCTTTGTCGATTCGGAAAATGAGGGATCGAGGGATCGAGGTGAAATTGTCGGCCCACACCATGCCCGACATATTCGCGAACGACCGTGAAGCCGCGACGGTGGGCTTCGGGAACGACGGTTTCACCGATCAAGCTGACACGACATCCGGGTGTTAATGCGTCGATCGCCAAGTACACGCAATCGAGGGCGCACTGAGTCACATCGCGACGTTCGTCGGAGACTTCGCCGATCAGAAATGTTTCGCTCTGGTCGCCGTGCCAACCATCAACGATTGTGGTGATGTCGATGTTGATGATATCGCCGTCCTGGAGGGCGTAATCGTCCGGAATGCCATGACAGATCACGTCGTTGATGCTGGTGCAGCAACTTTTGGGGTAGTTCTGGTACCCCAATGTCGCCGGAGTGTGTCCGTTGTCGACGGTCCAGCCGTGAATCATGTCGTCGATCGTTTTGGTTGTGGTTCCGGCTCGGACGTGCGGGCGAATGTAGTCCATCAATCGAGCGTTGACGCGACCGGCCCGCCTCATCGAATCTTGATGTTCAGGAGTCAGAATCAGCTTCTTTTGCTTCTTCAGCATCGATTTCATTCTCAGCAAATTTCCGCCGAACATCGGCAACACTTTCGGCGACGCACGGGTAGGGGTGGGTGGCATGCCTTATCCGTCGTCTATCGTAACAGTGTTCGCGGCGTCACCCAAGTATTCGCGCGGAATGTGCTCGCGTTTGGTTTTGGGTCGAGCGTGGAGAGGCTAGGAAATTCCGCTTCGAACCAGAACTCAGGCCAATTAAAGGGGTTAGAAGCGTTGGGACGCTGACGCCGCACGGATGCATTGCTGGCGATTGAGTTTCCCGAAACTCGCGCTCGACAGGGCAACTACCATGACGGGCAGCCGAAAAACACTCATCCTTTGCGGTCAATTCGTCCCAATGACTCATAAAATCGTTCTCGCGATTGCTCTACTGATTGCCACCGCCCTCTTGAACGGTCCACGCGGTCCCGGCGCAGCGTTCTCGCAGACCGTGGATTCGGCGACGGAAACTCCTGCGCCGCCTGTCGAAACTACTGCGCCGCCTGTCGAAACTGCTGCGCCGCCTGTTGAAACTGCTGCGCCGCCTGTCGCAACCGTTGCCCCGCCTGTCGCAACCGTTGCCCCGCCTGCCGCAACCGTAGCGCCGCCTGCCGCGACGCTAGCGCCAGCGATACCCGCACCGCCAGCGAGATCCGTGGCATTGCCGACTTCGGAGCCGGCCGAGTTGCGGTTCAATTTTTCGGGGGCTGATTGGCGGTCCGTGCTGGAGTGGTTCGCCGGAGAAGCCGATCTATCGTTACAACTGGACCAGATTCCGATGGGCACGTTCACATTTGCCGATCCGACGCGGGCCTACACGACCGATCAAGCGCTCGACATTTTGAATCTGTCCCTAATGAAACGTGGATATTCGCTGGTCCGTCGCGGGCGGTTGCTGCAAGTGATCGATTTGGAGGCCCAGAATGCGGACAAGTTGATCAGCGAAATTGCTGAGTTGGTGAAGCCTGAGCAATTGGACGAGCGTGGGCGAAGTGACATCGTCAGCACGGTTTTTCCCTTGGGGAGTCTGACACCGGATGCTGCAAAGCAAGAACTCGCACTGCTCATCGGGCCTTGGGGACGCGTGGTGGTGCTCGATAGCGCGCGGCAAGTGAAGGTGACCGAAACGGCTAGCAAGCTGATTGCGATCCGAGACCTGTTGGCCAACGCTTCGTTGGCCGAGTCCAATGTGGTCGAGATTATCCTTAAAAATCGTGGTGCTGAGGAGTTATTGGAGATCGCACGACCGCTGTTGGGTTTGGATGTCGGCGTCAATGCGGGTGAAGAGGTCCGTATCTCGATCGGACCGATCGGCGATCGAATCTACGCCACGGGATTGCCCAGCAAAACGGGGTTGCTGCAGGCGATCATTGCGAAGGCCGACCAGCCCCTGGCGGTGCCCGCCGGCGGCGAAGGTGCGGAAGTCGTGCTACCCACCTTCCGAACCCACACCGTCAATGTTGCCGACAGCTCCACCGTATTCGATGTCCTGCAAACCCTGTTGTCAGGAACCCCCGACGCACGCATCGCGATCGACCCAAAAACAAATGCGATCGTCGCTTTTGCGAGGCCCGAAACTCACGAGATGATCGCCAAGAGCATCGCGGAAATGGAGGGCAGCGGACAAGAATTCAAGGTCATCGATTTGCGTCGTCTCGATCCCTCGCAAGCGCTGTTGACGATCAATAAATTCTTCGGCGTCACGGCCGAAGGTGGCGACGGTCCGACGGTCGACGGTGATCCGGCGACGGGCAAGTTGTGGGTCCGTGGAACCGCGACGCAGATCGCGTTGGTAGAAAAACTTTTGGCGGAACTTGAGGGCAAGGATGCGTTCAGCAATATGGGCGAAAAAGTTCGCATCTTGCCTTACACCGGACGCGCAGCCGAAGATGCGTTGATGCAAGTTCAGAGCCTGTGGTCGATGATGGGGCGGACGAATCAAATTCGTACAGTTTCGCCATCGAGCGGAACGGGAAAAACAAGCGGCGGGATACCCGAACGTCGCGTGATCCGTGAAGGCGAATCACCGGAAACGAAGAAGCCGACGCGCGAGATACCGCTCGGTGCGGAAGCTCGATCGACGCATTCCAGACGCCTGACTTGGGTGACCACGCCGGCCGACGAGGTCTCTCGAATTGATGACTCCAAAGAGCAAGCCATCGCGGCGGGAGTTTCTCAGAAAGAAACCATCTCGATCGGCGGCGGCGACATCATCGTTCAGTTCACTCCCGCCGGAATCATGATCGCATCGGAAGATACCGATGCGCTTGATGCGTTCGAGGCGATGATGAGTTCGTTAGCTGGGCCGTCTGCAGTCAACTCGAATTTGCCAACCGTGTTTTGGCTGAAGTACGCGAAAGCGGAAGAAGCGGCCGAGCTGGTGTCGAAGATTCTCGGTGGCGGCGAGAGTTCGGTGTCTTCAGCCGTCGATTCGGTCGTCAGCGGTTTCGGCGGCGGGATGCTCGGTGGATTGTTGGGCATGGGCGGCGGTGGCGGCGGCGAAACCTCATCGGCAAAGTCGATTTTGACATCGACGGGTACCGTCAGCATGGTTCCCGATCCGCGACTGAATGCCTTGATCGTGCAAGCCGGGCCGATCGATTTGCAGATGATCGAACTGATCCTCGAAAAAATTGATCGTCAAGAAAGTCCCGAGGATGTCGAAACTGCCGCCAAGCCGTTGCTGATCCCCGTCATTTATCAAGACGCCAAAGAAGTCGCTGAAGTCGTCAAGACCGTCTTCGGCGACCGCATCGCCGGCCAAGAAAAGAGTAGTTCGCGTGGCGGTGGTGGTGGTGGTGGTCAGCCTTCGCCGCAAGACTTCATTGCCGCGCTACGTGGCGGTGGCGGTGGTGGTCGCGGCGGCAGCGAAAAAGCGTCGGTCGGCGAACCCGCCAAAATTAGCATCGCCGTTGATCAAAAAAGCAATTCGTTGGTCGTGATCGCGACGCCCCAAGACTTCAACGAGGTCCGTGCTCTGGTCGAACAACTCGATGAAGGCGGGATGACATCGGAAGAGACGATCAGCACGTACACGATGACGGGCGCCGTCAATCCAGATGTCTTGAAGTTGGCTTTGGAATCGATCTTAGGCAAGCAGACAAAAACGACTTCCAGCACGACGAGTCCAACCAGCGGCTCAAGCGGTTCGACTCCGTCGGCAGCCGCCACCAGCGGCGGTGATGCGGCCCAATCAGCGGCTGACATTCAGCGGCGCATCGAATTTTTCCGTTCTTTGCGTGGTGACGGAGGCGGCGGTAGTTCACCCTTCGGCGGTGGCCGGGGCGGCAGTCCGTTTGGCGGTGGTGGAGGAACGGGCGGTGGTGGTGGTGGTGGTGGACGCGGCGGCGACACAGGTGGCAGAGGTGGGCGGTAAGATGCGCGTCGCCTAGTCTCGACAGAGAGACGTCCACGTGGTCGAAATCTACCCGATGCTTGCCATCATTTTGAAACCCGATTTTTGAAACCTTTTTGCCATGATCATGCACGCCGGCGAAATCTTGAAACGACGAGGACTGTTGACCGCAGATCAACTTTCGCAAAGCATGTCGAGCGATTCGTCGAGTGTCGTCCAAGCGGCGATCGCACTAGGCTACGTCGGTGAACGCGACGCGTTGCGCGCGATCGCCGAAGAGGTCGGTCTCGAATATGTCGATCTTCGCGAAACCGAAGTCGATCTGAAAGCGCTCGAAAATTTTCCTCAAAAGCTGATCTATCGCAACGCATTGTTCCCGATCGGATTCGACGGGGACTCGATCATCGTCGCGACATCCGATCCGTTCGACTTGTATCCACTCGACGAAGCCAGTTCGGCGACCGGCAAGAACATCATTCCGGTCGTCGCACAGCGAGACGAGATCGCGAAGCTGATGAATCGCCACCTCGGTGTGGGCAGTGAGACGATCGAAGGCCTGATGGCGGCCAAGGGAGAAGAAAGCGAAGTCGAGTTGCTCGAGAAGATTGAGTCCGACGGCAGCGAACTGAGCGAGATGGCTCAGGAAGCGTCCGTCGTTCGCCTGGTCAACGAGATTTTGCTCGAAGCGATTCAGTCGCGGACGAGTGACGTTCATATCGAGTCTCAGGGCAGTGGCTTGGTCGTTCGATTTCGCATCGACGGGATCTTGCATACGCAACCCACGCCGCCCGAAATCAACCGTTTTCAAGCTGCGATCATCAGCCGCTTAAAAATCATGGCGCGGTTGAACATCGCCGAAAAACGATTGCCGCAAGACGGGCGAATCAAGTTGCGGGTGCATGGACGCGACGTCGATATTCGCTTGAGCGTGATTCCAATGATCCACGGCGAAAGCCTTGTCATGCGGGTGCTCGACAAATCATCGATGGTCTTCGAGCTGGAAGGCTTGGGAATGTCGCGAGAGATCTACGAACGGTTCAGCAAGGTGATCGAGCTTCCGCACGGAATCATTTTGGTCACCGGCCCGACAGGTTCGGGAAAGACAACGACGCTCTATAGCAGCTTGCTGCAAATCCGTAGTCCCGAAACCAAGATCATCACCACCGAAGACCCCGTCGAATATCAGCTCGACGGGATCAACCAGATTCAAGTTCACCACAAAATCGGATTGACGTTTGCGGCATCACTGCGAAGCATTCTCCGTCATGACCCCGATGTTGTTCTGGTGGGTGAAATTCGAGACTTGGAAACGGCCGACAGTGCGATTCAAGCATCATTGACGGGTCACTTGGTGTTCAGCACCTTGCACACCAACGATGCGTCCGGCGCGTTCACCCGTTTGGGCGACATGGGCGTTGAGCCGTTCTTGGTCGCCGGCACGGTTGAGGCTGTCATGGCCCAGCGATTGCTAAGGCGGTTGTGCAAACATTGCAAAGAAGAATTCACGCCGACGAGCGACGACGCGCCACCCGATTTCGCGTGGGATAGACTGGGTAAAGAGAGCATCTATCGACCCGTCGGATGCCGCGAGTGTCGTGGCTTTGGGTACAGTGGCCGAATGGGAATTTACGAGTTGTTGGTGACCAACGACGATATTCGGCAGATGGCGCAGGAACGCGCCAGTAGCTGGGACATCCGCCGCGCGGCAGTCAAGAACGGAATGAGAACGCTGCGGATGGATGCCTGGGATAAGGTCGTCGACGGACACACCAGCGTCGACGAAGTCCTGCGAGTCACGAAGGGCGAAGCGCTGTAGAAAGATAGCCTTTAGCAATTAGCTGTTAGCGAATAGCTTTGTCCGTCGAACGATTCGATCTCAACGTCAGATTCAAAAAACAATTTGTCTCCAATTACATCCAAGTGTCGCGAGCTAACTGCTGATCGCTAACTGCTAAAAGCTCTTCCCATGCCCACCTTTGCGTACATCGCTCGCGACATGTCGGGCAAACAGATCTCCGGGACGCTCGATGCAGCCGGTCAACGTGAAGCGGCAACGATGTTGGCCGAGCGGTCGCTATTTCCCGTCGAAGTTAAAGATGCCACTGCGGGCTCGTCGATGCCCATGTTGTCAGGTCGTCGCAAGAAAGTCGGCGGCCAAACAATGGGTTTGTTTTACAACCAACTTGCTTCGCTGCTTCGCGCCGGCGTTCCGATGATCCGTTCGCTAACGGTGTTGTCCAACCAGAGTTCTAATGCGACGTTGAAAGAAGTCATCACCGAGATCAAGGGGAAGGTCGAAGACGGCCAACCGCTCGGCGAAGCGATGTCGAAGTACCCCAAAGTGTTCAGCGACATGGGCTGCAACATGGTCCGCGCGGGCAGCGAGGGGGGGTTCCTCGAAGATGCACTGGAGCGAGTGGGCGCGTTCACTGAATTGCAAGAAGACCTGAAGGGACGTACGGTCAGCGCGATGGCGTACCCCATCTTCTTGTTCTCGGTCGGCAGCATCGTTTTGTCGGCGCTGTTAGTCTTCTTCGTCCCCAAGTTCGACATGCTGTTCGAGCGGTTGCGTAAGAAAGGCGAGATGCCTCGCATGACCGAGTGGCTGCTCAGCTTCAGCGGATTCTTGCAAAGTTACGGTTGGATCCTGCTCGTGTTCGCCGCCATCGCACTTGTGCTCGTGAACTTGAAGTTGAAGACGGAATCGGGAAAGCACTTGGCAGACCGGGTCAAGTTGAAGATTCCCGTTCTGGGTGAAATTCTGATGAGTCTGGCGGTAGCCCGATTCTGTCGTGTTCTGGGGACGTTGCTTGCCAACGGTGTGCCGATTTTGAAGTCACTCGAAATCGCCGGGTCGGCGGCGGGCAATCGGCTGTTGTCCCAGTCGATCCAAGACGCTACCGAAAACATCAAGAGCGGTGAGAGTTTGGCGACGCCACTCAAGAGCAGCGGTTACTTTCCGCAATCGGTTGCGGAAATGATCAGCGTGGGCGAAGAAAGCAATTCTCTCGATACGGTGCTACCCGATATCGCCGATTCGCTGGAGAAGATCACGTTCCGGCGACTCGATCTGTTCGTTCGATTGCTCGAACCGATGATGCTGCTGGTGATGGCCGTGCTGGTGCTCGGCGTTGTTTTGGCGTTGTTGGTGCCAGTGCTCAAGAGCAGCACATCGTTGTAGCGGCGCGTGGCGAAGGATCAAATCTGAAAGTTAAGATCATTTCCAAACACTTCATTGTCGGACGCTGCGCCGCGAACCTTCAATTGCGGTTTTTCGAGCACGACGGTCGTGTTAGGTGAGACGCTTTTGGTGATCCAAACGCTTGACCCGATCACCGAGTCGTGTCCGACAACGGTTCGCCCGCCCAAGATCGTCGCGTTGGCGTAAACGACAACATTGTTCTCGATCGTCGGATGACGTTTCTGGCCGCGGATCAACGCACCGTCGTTGTCGGTCGCAAAGCTGAGCGCACCCAACGTCACACCCTGGTAGAGCTTCACGTGCTTGCCGATCTCGCAGGTCTCACCGATCACGACGCCAGTGCCGTGGTCAATGAAAAAGCATTCACCAATCGTTGCACCGGGGTGAATGTCGATACCGGTCCTCTGGTGCGCCCACTCGGTCATCATGCGAGGAATGAACGGCACATCCAACTCGACCAGTTCATGTGCGATGCGATAAACCGTGATCGCATCGAAACCGGGATAACAAAGCACGACTTCGTCGGTAGTGCGGCAAGCGGGGTCGCCGTCGAAGGCGGCTTGCGCGTCGGTGGCGAGAATCTTGCGGAGCTTCGGAATTCGCTTCAGCAATTCGATCGCCATCGCTTGGCCCTTTGCCTCGAAATCGATATCGCCGTCGCAATCACTGTGCTTCTTGTCGGTGCGATCTTCGTGCCGCAGCGCTCGGGCGATTTCGGTCGTCAACTGATCGTGCAGCATGTCGATCATTCCGCCGACGTGGTATCGGATATTGCCCGCATGCAAACCAACTTTGCGACGATAGCCTGGGTACAGGATGTCCTTCAAATTCAGCAAGATCTCGACGACGTTGGTGTAGCTCGGCAGCGCGCAATGACCTAGATGATTGATCGCATCGTCGGGCGTGTAAGACGCAACGATCTGTTCGGTCAAGTTGGGAAGTTGTTCTTTAAGCCGAAAGTCGGAAGCCACGGTGGTAGTCTCGGGTCGAAAGTAAAAGGGCAATTGTACGACGAACGGCCAGTCCGGTATCCCCGGCTGGCCGTCGTGATTCTCGAATGAGCCGCTTTTGCACTAGCGACCGATGGACGGCGGATTGTCCATCAGGAAGTCACGCGGACCACGGACGCTGTAGTACGGGTAGGCGACTTGAGCCGACGGCGGGCCGGGGGTGAATGGTTGGCTGTTGAGTTGCTGTGCAGCGTTGTGGCCAAGCAGGCCCGGTTGCAAGTGCGAGCTGTAATCGAGCCCGCCTTGTTGCCATCCCAGTGGTCCGGCGACGCAACCCGATGCACGACAACTGCCGTTGCAATGACCAGCGCCAACCATGCCGCCCATGTGGCCAAGCACACCAGAATTGCCGCAATTGCAACCCTGATTGCCACAGCTTGAACGACCTTTCAGACGGCTCAGCACTCCGACAGGTTCACCACTGGACTGATTGCAGTCGCCACCGCACGAACCATGTCCGCACTCGGAGTAGCTGTTTCCGCCACAGTTGCCGCTTGAGCAACCGCCGCGTGTGTTGTGGTGGAGACAACCGGTCGATCCGACAAGCATGGCCGCTAACGACCCCATCCATAGCCAACGATACATTGCGGAATCCTTCCGATTTTTCGCCGACGTAGCGGCGTTTGATGATCTGTTCGCGGGCTCTGGTGCCCGAGTGTGTACTTTCTTTTCGGCTTCCCATTCGATGCCGTGCACACAATCGGCTTGACCGGACCAGTCTGAGAAAAATCGTAGCGTCACTAATTTCGCAAACTACCCAAATTGTCGTGTGTCGCTGTTCGCCTTGCCTTTTGTGCCAGGGAATTGGTACTCCAGGGCACTCGAGCGAACCCGAATCGGCCGCCGAGGGCCATTTCACGATGCGGAGTTGGAATCAGATGCGACATTGGAAACCCCTTCTCGCTGCGACGATCCTTGTCAGCGCGACCTTCACCAGCGACGTTCCGATTGAAGCCCAAATCGTGACGCCGCAAGTAGTGAATACCCCGGACCGCTACGCCACACTGACAGATCAACTGGTCAACCGCCTCCGCGCCACCCGCACCGACCAACAGGACTACATCACATTGATCGTGAACAAGGTGAAGGCGGGCGAGCTCGATACGAAGTTGGTGATTGCGGTCGAACGGTATGCCATGAAGCGAAATCCATCGTTCCCATTCCCGTTTTTCGAGCGAGCACTGCGGTACGAAGCGGCCAAACGGGGCATTGCCCTACCGACGGTCATGGAAATTGCTTCGACGGCGGTTCCCCATCCGCGTCGTTGAGACACATGCACGAAGTGTTGACAGTACCGCGAAGCGGTTAAAGCCATTCGCCGCCTTGTTGGACTCCAGCTTACTTGACTGTACCTGAGCGCCAAACAACGATTGCGCTCGATTTCAACTCGTGACCATTTTCGTCCCTCACCTCAGATCCGTAAAGAAACTGCATTTGGCGAACCCGGCGAGAAATTCCGGATGACGCGTCCCATTGGCGGGCCAAGTATTTCGAAATCGAGGCTTGCAAACGAAAATTGTGTCGGCGGTAAGTTGCCGAATGAACCTTACTCCACTGACAGTTTCGGAAACAGCCTTTCAATTCGGATGGCTTATTCATGTCAACGTGAGGCCCATTCATCCAAAGGTTGACGCGACTGCCATCTTCTCAAGTCGCAATCACAATCGGCCATCGATCCATCATCATTAAAAGTAGCGGCCCGTAGCGCTCAACGTTGTCGTTGCGCGAGTCAACAAGGTTGTCGATTGTTCGTTTGATCCGATCCACCGGCCAACAGGAGCTGACAGACTATCCAGCGTCACCGCATCTTGAACGGCGGTATGCGTTACCAACCCAGCGCGTTCGCACGTTGAGACCAGTTAAATGCGGTCAAATCCGACAAGGAATTGGCGGCATCTCGATCACCCCAGTCATTGTATGACACATGAGTACACCACTGACGACGCGATGGAGGCTCGCTTGGCTTGCCGCCGGCTATTGGAACTGGACATCGGTATTAGCCGTGGGTCTTGGATCTAAGACGTCCGCGTAGAGATCGATGGTACGCGGTCCACTGAGTTGATGAGCAGGCTTGAACGCTTCAATCGCGTGCCTGCAGGACAAGCCCAAAGCCTCGCCGCGTTTTACTTTTCCGAGATGTCCAGGGAGGCGTCGCAATGAAATCAGGAACCACATCGCACCCGATATTCAGGTCACTGAAAGAGCGTCTGGGAGTACCGCAGTATTGCGTCGTTAGCAACTTGGAATCCGTTTGGACGATGGCCGCGCAATTCGCCGACGATGGCGATCTGTCGCGATCCACACCATCCGACTGTTCGCGATTTCGAAACTTGGCTGGATTCGGCAACAGCAATGCAAGTTTTTGGAACAGGAGCGTGAGACGCCGCGAGCGTTTTTGGAACGCGAGAGCCATTGCGTGTGGGGTAAGCGGTATCTGTTGATCATTGCAGAAGCCGACGCACGACCGTCGGTCGAACTCAAAAACAAACGCATGGTCATCACAACTCGCCCCGGGACGACGGATGCGAAGCGTCACCAGATTGTCGAAGATTGGTACCGCGATCAGATCAAGTCGTTGCGCAACCCCTGATATCGAAGTGGGAACCGGTCATCGGTGTCGAAGTGGCTGGCATTTATGTCCGCCGCATGAAAACACGTTGGGGCAGTTGCAATTCGCGTGCGAGAACGATTCGGCTCAACACCGACTTGGCGAAGAAACCACCCGAATGCCTCGAGTACATTTTGGTCCACGAAATGGTCCACCTACTCGAACCGACGCACAACGAACGATTCAAAACGTGGATGCACCAAATCACGCCGGACTTGTCTCACCGCCGCCAACTTCTCAACCGGTTGCCCATGCGGCACGAGTCGTGGGATTACTGACGTGGATGCAGAAGTTGTACATTGGAGTCGTCTCGATGGGTGAACATGAAGTGAGGTCGAACAGTGTGCAATCGCTACAACATCAAGACGAATCTCAAAGCCATCGCGTCGGAACTCGCCGCCCAAACCGCGTTCGATTTCGATATCACCGGTGAAGTGTTCCCACTTGTGGATGCCCCGGTTCTAGTCATCAATCGCGAAGGCCAGCGGGAACTTCGACCCATGACGTTCGGTCTCACCCCGGCGGGGAAGACTCGCGACAAAAAGATGCCACCGTTCAACAACGCTCGAATCGAATCGCGGGACAAGTGGCCGTGGAAGACACCGTTGGAGAGGTTTCGCTGCGTGGTACCAATGGAGTCGTTTCGGGAGCCGTGTTACTGGGGTGAGGCGGCCGGCAAAGAGGTGAACTTCCGACGCGCCGATGGGAAGCTGCTCCTGGCTGCCGCGATCTTCTCGGTAACGAAGTCAGACAACGATGAAACCGAGTTTTCGATGAGCCTGCTGATGCGACCTGCGTTGCCGACGATCATGGAACATGGGCATCATCGGTCGCCCTTCTTTATCGGTCTCGATGGCGTCGATGAATGGATGGACCGTTCACCGCGGCCGCCCCACCGATCGCTCGACGTACTGCGGCAGTACGCCGACGAGCCGATACTCGAGCCAAGCGTCGCACGTGAGATGGTCGAATCGTGGACCAAGCGAAAGTCGGCGAACGTCAAAAAACGCGACGAGCAACTTGCCGACATCGAAGCAACGGGACCGCTGGGTTTTGACGACTAGACATTGCGTGCGGTGACGTTCGATGCAATACCTGACCCCATCGGAGTTCACTCGTCGCGCCAGTCACCGATGAAGTTGTCGACCCACGATTGCCTCGATCGGGATGATCGCCGAAGATTCCGCAATGAGTTACGAAAATCCTGTTTCCGATGTTTCGCCCGTCGCGGTGGACCGATATCAATGCGGCACCGGTCATCCGTTGCTGCTGATCGCTGGACCGTGCGTTCTTGAGTCGTTCGACATTTCGATGCAGATCGCCGATGTACTGGTTCGCATCAACGGGCGGGACGATGTCAATGTTGTCTTCAAAGCTTCATTCGATAAGGCGAATCGGACGTCGCTCGGGGCTGAGCGTGGTCCGGGAATCCAGGAAGGGCTGAGGATGTTGGAGGAAATCGGGCAGCGATCAGGATTGCCGACGACGACTGATGTCCACCTTCCCGACCAAGCCGACGCGGTGGCAGAGGTTTGCCAACTCTTGCAGATTCCTGCTTTTCTCGCTCGGCAAACGGACTTGCTGGTGGCAGCCGCCTCGACCGGCAAGCCGCTGAACGTAAAAAAGGGGCAATTCATGTCGCCGGAGGACATGCGATACGTTGTCGAGAAGGTCCGCGGGAGCGGAGTCGGCGGAGTGATGCTGTGCGAACGCGGGACATTTTTCGGTTACGGCCGATTGGTCAATGACATGCAGTCGCTGCCGATCATGCGAAGGCTCGGCGTGCCGGTCGTTTTCGACGCAACGCACAGCGTCCAGCGGCCGGGCGGTCTCGGTGGCGCAACGGGTGGAAACCGCGAAATGGTCGAACCATTGGCTCGCGCCGCCGTAGCAATTGGAACTGACGCACTCTTTTTCGAGACCCATCCGCAGCCCGAAACTTCGCCCAGCGACGGCGCCAACATGATACCGCTGGCCCAATTTGAGGCGACGATCGATCGACTGCTGACCGTGCGGAAGGCGATTGCTCAAATCGACGCGGTTGTAGCAAAGTAGCCCCGCTGTTTAACACTTCCCCGGATACAAACCATTCATTCGATGGCAGCTTTTTTCCGCTCGGTCGTTTCCATTGCCGCAGCAATTTCGTTGGCGTGGTGCCTCGGCTGTACCGACGATACCGATGCCGTTCGGCGGATTCGATCTCAGCGCCAGCAGCAGATGCAAGCGACGGAAGAACACGATCACCTCGGCGAGATGTTCAACCTCCTGGGAAATTTGGTAGAGCTCAATTCAGACGAAGCGCGACGTCAAATTGCTTATCATCTCAATCGCTGGTCGGATGATCGTGGCCCCGTCAAAAACCCAACGGTAACGCCGCTCGTCGGCAGCGTTTCGGAATTGCTGCCGCCCGAAGCGGTTCAGGATCGGATCATTCGATCAACATTCACTCGCGATGATGTGGATCATTTGCGTGATTGTTATCTGTACAGTCGTGTCGCTGAATGGGTTGACTCGGACGCCAGTGATGACCCCGTCTTGGCCGAATGGTTTTCGGAGTTTGAAAAGAAGTCAAAAGACGAGAACGCCGTGGTTCAGCTTCGCACGGCGAGCCGATTGTTCGACTGGACTACGAGGAACATCGCCTTCGAGCCAGAGAAGGTCGCGGTGCCGCCTATCCCACCGCCGTCTTTGCCTTTCGGAATGCAGTTGCAGGGCGCGGGTTATCGACAATCCGATTACGAAACGCTTTGGCGAGGCACGGGTGACGCGTTGCAGCGGATGGGCGTCTTCACACAACTCTGTCGTCAAGCAGAGATTCCCGCCATCGTGTTGGCGATTCCGTCGAAGGAAGGCAGTGATCTGAATCCATGGTGCGTAGGCGTGCTGATCGCCGATCAGATTTACCTGTTCGATCCCACGTTGGGAATCTTCATCCCCGGTCCCAATCGAACAGGCATCGCCACTCTCGCCCAGGCACGTTCCGACGAATCGGTACTTCGACGTTTGAATGTACCGGGTTTCTTTGAGTACCCCGTGGGCAAGGACGACGTACAACAATGCATCGCGTTATTGAATCTGATACCCGAAGCGATTAGCCCGCGGATGAGTCAACTCCAGTCTGGGCTTGCGGGCGATCGCCGGATGGTAACCTACACAGATGCCGACGCGCTAGCGAAGCGACTTGATGCGATTCCCGGCATTGCCGGTGTCCGTCTTTGGGACGTACCGCTATTAGCAGAGTACTACCATCAGGGTCTCGAAACCGCAGCACAACGGGACCCGCTTTTCAATTTTTGGTATTTTTCGCGATGGGCGATTCTGGAAGCGCAGATCAACATGTCACGTCAATTGGCGCTCGGTCGATGGCGACACCTTCACGGTGACTTTGACAAGAATGTTGAAGATGATTCTTCAGGTGCGCGCGTGCTTTATCTTGGTCAACGAGCGCCAGAGTTTGAAATCGAAGATCTTCGAATTGATGTCGAACTCCAGAAGGCTTACGGAATTCGCCGCGAGCTAGGGACTGCATCGGAGGTTTACGACCGTCAAGTTCAGCAGATTCAATCGATGATGCGTCAGGGAAAAATAACCGCGACTTATTGGATTAGTTTGATTCAGTACGACGATCGGCGTTACAAAACCGCGGAAACGTGGTTTTCAAAGCGTGTGCTCGATGGTGTCGCAGAGTCGCAGTGGGAACCAGCGGCTCGCTACAACTTAGCCAGAACCGAAGAAAGGTTGGGCAACATCGACCGCGCGGTGGAACTCTATAAAACGGACGGAGACCCACAGGAACACGGCAACCGAATCCGCGCGCGATTGATCTCGAAGTCGGCAGACTGACCAACCAACTCGGTTAGCGTTCTTCGGCCAACTCCAGTTTTTCGACTCTGAGTATTCCGATCGTTGACGCAATCGTCGACATCGCCTGATCGACGATTTCGGTATCGATCAACTGCGACAACGTCGCCGTTGGGTTCACGTTGCAAGATTTCAGCAATACTAATTCGTCGGCATTGATAAGCATTGCCAAATGCGCGGCGATGGAATCGGTCGTCGTACGCCAATCCGTCGGAAGCGACGCATCGCAAGTGGGCCGATAAAATGCGCTGATGTTGATCACGGTTGGCGCATCGCGGCTAAACCCGACGTCTAGCGATTCTCGCAATTGTGTCGCCGAATCGATCCGATTCCAATCAGGCGCTAGTTGGCAAACAACGTCGTAAGTTGTCGACAGAAGCTCGACGCAGATCCAATGCGTTGCGATCGAATCGAGTTGATGTACTTCGTCGAGACGGCGGACTGCGTCGATCAATTCGCCGCCACCCACGATGAGCAAATTCTCGGCTTCTGGCTGCCGACTGAACCACCTGTCCAGCGACTCTTTCAAGGTTCGCTGAAGCAACAGGCTACCGCCGACCTTGACTACCCTGCGCATCAGTTCGATGTCCCGAAGTTGAAACTTTCAGCCACCTCGTTTGCCTTCAGGAACGCGACCGCCCAAGCTGGGGCGCAGCGAGATCGCGAGACTCCCCAATGATCCGCCAGGTGAATGGTCTTCCGTTGGTGAGGCGCATCGATCAAATCAACGCCATGACCGCTGAGGACAATCGGACCGTCCGGCGAGACCTTATCGATCGCCGCAATCGCAAGTCTCATTTCATTTCGAGCCGCCTCGAGCACTTGCCCGGCCAAATCGGAGGCGGTTTCTAACGAGACGCTTCGACGATCGAGTCCGATCATTCGCGCGAGTCGATTGACAGACCGTTCAATCGTTCGAGGGCCACCGTCGGCGCTGTCGCAATCGTTTTCCGCTTCGTCGACAAGCCCCAGAACGATCATCGCATCATCGATCGTCGCGAACAATTCATTCATCACACGACTGGTGGCGCCATTGAATGTAAGGGTGCGCACCAGGCCGCAGACTGGCGTGCGTCTGCACCCGATGTACACGAGCGACTGTTCGACCAGTCGGTCGTGGTCCGTCGTCGAACGTGTTCCCACGATTCCACCGGACAACGAAATTATATCTGTCGTCGTCGAACCGACATCGATTAAAATTCCGTTCGGCGCGATCGTGCGTGCGACGCAGTTGGAAAGCGCGTGCCAGTTCGCAGCCGCAACTTGATTGACCGATCGCTTGGCGTCGTCCGGCACGCGAAAACGACCATCAACGCCGTAAAAAAAAACCTCCGGTGCATCGCGTAGTTGTCGACGACCGATTTCCTCGACCGCCCGAACGGTCGCATCGACGAGATGAGCGACGCCGACATGCCGGTCAATGAAACAATCGGCCAACTCACCGGTCATGGTAACGGCGATCGCGTCGGTCGGATCGAACGCGGAAAGGTGTTCGACAAGGGTTACACTCAGATCGCGATATCGCCTCCACATCTCGAATCGGTGAGACACGGCACGCCCGTCGAGCGTGGCGTATTTCAGATTCGCACCGCCCAAATCAATGCCGATCATGCAAACGCGGCCATCACATCATCGACCCAGACTTGTCCATCGGGCGTCCAGCGAACGGAATCGACCGACGTGCAGCAAGAAACCGGCCCAGTTTCGAGATCGAACAAACGCGCCGCGAGATTGCCGTGAATCATTCGGCGTAGGCCGACGTACGAAGTGGTCAGGCGCGGGTTGACTTCAATAACGTAATCTTCACTGGGACGATCACCTAACAAAAGATCCAGCCCGATAAAGCCTCGAACCGTTGGCGGCATGGCCTCGATTGCCCGCATGGCCAGTGCCGTGGCACGACGCTGGGCGTCGTCATCGAGAGGCCCGTGGCCGCCCGCGTACTCGCAATTCTGTTCGCTCAAGTGTTGAGCGACGGCAGGCAAGAAAACTTGCTGTGTCTTTGAAGCGACCATCGCGATGGAGATGGCGCGACCGGGCATCCAAGCTTGCATCAAAAGATTCTTCTCGAGCGAAGCGCGGGCGTCGTCGTAGGAATCGAAGGTGCGGATTTCCTGGGTACCACAACCGTCGCGCGGTTTGACGACGAATCGTTGGTGCTGCTTGAGTTCCTTCAGGAATCGTTTGTCCGACAACGCCAGATAGATCGGGTGTGCCACACCGGCCGCGAACAACGACTTTGCCGTCAGCAGTTTGTCGCTTGCGACCCGTAAAAAGTCGCCGCTTCCCGCGATCACATCGATGCCGCCGGCGCGCATCATGGCGACAGACTTTGCAAGCACGCCATCACTTTCGGGGGCAACGATCAAGGCGGCATCACATTGCTTTGCCGCCACGACCCATTGGTTCCAAAAGGGAGTTGCAGCGTCAATCGCCACGAATGTATCAGCGTTGACTGACGATTCAGAAAATCTCGTATCCAGTGGCACCACGGTCTCAGCGACCGCCGACAAATCGGCGGTGATGGCCCGCAGCATCGCTTTGCCTTCTTGGCGAAGACTCAGCGGAACTTGTTCAATCGGAGTGCCCGCGAAACCTCCTCCGCAAACATATTCGCCCACAAAAATGCGCATCAATACCTTTCCACTCGGAACTTGAATTCATCAGCATCGGCAGTCGTGTAAGACACAGGATAGCGGCATTTTAGCGTGCCGAGTGGCACTAAAAAATTCCCAAGTGATCGCGTGCATCGTCGGACATCATTTCTTGACTCCATGGTGGTTCCATTACCACTTTGACTTCGCACGAATCAACCTCGTCCAAGCCTTCCGCGGCCGACTTGGTTCCAGCCACCAATTGCGGCCCCGCTGGACACATGGGGCTGGTCAAAGTCATTTCCACTTTAACATCGTGACGACCATCGCCGTTCTCTTCACCAACGGAGATGACGTAAACCAACCCTAGGTCAACAATGTTGACGTAGAGTTCTGGGTCGATGACTTGCTTGAGTGCTTCGCGGACTTTGTCTTCGGCAAGTGCCATGGTTTTTCTTAGTGAGTCGTAAAGATTTGATTTGAAGTTGTCATTAGGTTTTGGGCTTGGACGACGCCGAGAACTGACAGCAGGGATCGCCGTCCAACCGGCAACTGCTCAGATGCACCGGGGTTCCGATCGCTTCAGAAATCATCTGCTCTTCCAACCGGCACATCGCCCGGTCGCTGGAAGCGTCGGTGAGCGACGGAAACGGGCACACGTTCATGTCCAGTACCGGCAATTCCCCGTCAAGCGAAACTTCGCTTTCCATGTGCCGGGCCGTCATCATTTCGGAGAGTCGCTGCAAACGATTTTTCAGCGAGTCTTCCGACGCGGGCAAGGACATCTGCGATGCGAACTGTCGCCCCAACCGAGTAGCGACCGACGCGAGCAAATCGTTTCTCACGCATGAGTCGGGAATTTGCAAGATAGCCTGCCACATCGCGTCGGCGAGCTCAACCGGATTCGCACCGGTACTGCGGTGTCCGGCAACCGTCAAAGAATAAGTGAATGTCGGACGTCCCCGACCCGCCACGACTTTTTCGCGGGCGATCAATCCGACCTCCAACATCCGATCGATTCGCTGGCGAATCGCGGTAGCCGTTACTTCCAACGCATAGGTCAGTTCGCCAATCGTGAAAGAAGAACCGTCGCGCATCGCCGACAACAATTGTCGATCAACGAATCGCAGTTCATCAAATGCTGATGGCGAATGGTTCATGGTGGGTGGGAAGGGTTGTTAGCAAAATCCAACAGGGCCGACTACTCTTACTTTCACGTAAACCGACATTATTGACAACCGTCATTGCGAAAATGACGGGGATCGAGCAAGATTTCCCTGCGAAAGCGTGTCCGTTACGATCGCGACTTCACCCGCCACACGTCCCTGCCATCCCTTTTTCTGAGTCTCCGAGTTTGCCATGAAAGCCGTCGCGGTCACCCCTGGAACCCCTCACAGCGTCCATCTCACCGAAATCGAAAAACCGACACTCGGACAGGTCAAGGACGGCTTGGGTGTGCTCGTGAAAGTTTTGAAAGTCGGTGTCGATGCGACCGACCGCGAAATCAATGACGCGTTGTACGGCAATGCGCCGACGGGCGATAAGTATTTGGTGATCGGTCATGAAAGCTTTGGTATCGTCGAAGCTGTGGGCGAGAATGTGACACGTGTGAAACCCGGCGATTATGTGACCGCAACCGTACGGCGACCGGGCAACTCGATCTACGACATGATCGGCACAAACGACATGACCAGCGAAGAGACCTATTACGAGCGCGGAATCAATTTGCGGCACGGTTTTTTGACGGAGCATTTCGTCGACGAAGAGGAATACATCGTTCGCGTGCCGGAAGGACTCAAGCACCTGCATGTGCTGATGGAACCGATGAGTTGCGCCGCGAAAGCCATTCATCAAGCTTTCGAGGCACAACGGCGAATGAAGGTTTGGAAACCAAAGTTGGCTTACGTGTTGGGCGCTGGTCAAATCGGCTTGCTGGCAACATTGGTTTTGAAACTGCAAGGCTTGCAAGTTTTCACGGTCGCGCGTGGTCAAGCGCCGAACCTGAAAGCCGAGATCGTTGCCGGATTGGAATCGACGTATGTCAGTACAAAATCGATGTCGCTTGGAGAACTGACGAAGAAAACGGGCAAGCCTGACTTGATCATCGATGCCACGGGAAGCAGTCGGTTAGCTTTTGAGGCGATGGAGCATGTTGGTCATAACGGTGTCGTGGCCTGGACCGGCATCACCGGAGGCGATAATCGAACCGAGATTCCATCGGATAACATCAACTTGAATTTCGTGCTAGGCAACAAGTTGCTTCTGGGCAGCGTCAACGCGAACCGAACTCACTTCGAGATGGGAATCAAAGATCTGGCGCTTGGCGAAATGATGTACCCCGGTGTCCTCGAGCGAATTTTGACCCATCCGGTTGATGGCTTGGATAACTATGCCGAGATGATGAGGTTGCTGGTTGAGGATGACGATGCGTTGAAGGTCTATGTCAACGTCGCGAATGGTTGAAGAGCCAGGCGATGGCCTGACGCATGAGGTTCTCGTCGATTTCATGCACGTTGATCGGTTGACCGACATCACGAAGCATCGTGATCGTCAGTCGACCGCCCAAGTGTTGCCGAAACTCCTCGAGTCCCCGCATCAACCGATCGACCGGCTCGAGTGATTCGTGCCAAAGTTTCATACCCATCGATGTCATGCACTTGATCACTTGTTCGACATCCGATTGAGCGAATCCGAATTTCATCATCGAATAGACGCAGTCAATCGCGACGCCGATGGCAACCGCCTCGCCGTGACGAATCTGATAGCCCGTCAAAGGTTCCAACCGATGCGCCGACCAATGCCCGAAGTCTAACGGACGGGCTTCCAAGTTCTCGAACGGATCGCCGCCCTCGGTGATGTGAAGTAGATGCAATCGGCAGGACTGTTCGATGGCAATTTTGGCGACCGACATGTCCCGCGCGCGGATCGCGTCGGCGTGTTCGCAAAGCCACTGAAATTGCTCGCGACTCTTTAGCAACGACACCTTCACTGCTTCACTGAATCCGCTGTGAAAATCTCGGTCGGGCAGCGTTTTCAAAAGCGCCGCGTCATTGATGACGGCCCAAGGCACCGCGAACGTGCCGATCCAATTTTTCTTGTCGAAGTAATTGATCGCATTTTTAACGCCGACGCCCGAATCGGCCTGAGCTAGCACCGTTGAAGGGATGCGGATCAATCGAATTCCCCGATGGGCGATCGCTGCGGCAAAGCCGACGGCGTCCAACATCGCGCCGCCGCCGACGGCCACGATGTAGCTGCGTCGATCGAGACCGGCATCGTTGATTCGGTGCAGCATCGCCCGCAGCACGGATTCGCCATTCTTGATGGATTCGCCGCCATCCACGATCAATGGTGACGACACCGTCTCGACGCCGACCAGTGACCGAAGTCGCCGATCGATTTCCGCCACAGCGCCGGCCAGAGAGGATTCACCGACGAGCAATACCTTCGCGTCGTTGTCGGGCCCGCTTTCGAGCAAACGTGCGAGCACATCGAAGTCACCTTTCGTGACATCGTCGGTGACTCGCAATCGGTGCACCAGAGGCACCGAAAATGCGATATCGGTTGATTGAGTACGATCAAGCATCGATGAGTCGAAAGTATTTAGAGCTTTTCGTTTTCCCAACCACGCCACAACCAGCGCAGCGAATCCGGAAAGATCGCGCCGCCGTGAGTGCCGTTGTGAGCACCGACTCCGTAAACAAATTTGTAGTCATAGTTCTTGAATGCAAGCGATTTCGCCAATGTCTGATTCGCAAGTGGCCAATTCCCGTGTTCATTGTCGAGGTCCGCGGAACCGTCCTGCAATAGAATCCGCAGCGGCTTATTCTCCGTCTTGCGAACACGTGCTTCGTAGTCATGACCACCACGAATGTTGGTGAAGCTGCCGATGTGCGAAAGTACTTTGCGAAACGCATCAGGCCGATGCCACGCGACCGAGAACGCACAGATACCACCGCTGCTGTTGCCACAGATCGCGCGAAGTTCGGGATTCTTGGTGATCCGATACGTTTGCTCGACTTCCGGCAAAACTTCGTTGATCAGAAATTCGGCGTAGTCGCCGCTGACCGTGTCGTACTCGACGCTGCGATTGGATGGCGACGGGCTCCAGCCGCGCTTCTCTGCAAGCTCGCCCTTGTGTCCCGGATCGATCATGACGGCGATCGTCACTGGCATGTCGCCTTCGGCAATCAGGTTGTCAAAAACGACGGGAACACGAAATTCACCGTTCTTCCCCTCAAAGGCATGTCCGTCTAAAAAAACCATCAACGCCGACGGCTTCGATCCATCGTACTGTTGAGGAACATATACCGAGTAGCGACGTTTCGTGCCGGCGTAGACTTTGCTGTCGAAGAAATTGTGCTGAGTCACGTTGCCGTGCGGAACGTCGTTCTTTTCAAAGGAATCGGGACCAAGTTTGTACGGCTCGTCGGCAGCCCGCGATTCGGACATGATGCTACAGAGTGTCATGAAAAGTAGAAAATTGAAGCAATACGCAAGATTCGTTTTCATATCGATGCGAGGGTGCGAGGAGGGATTCGATGGCGGGATGAAGCGTGGGAGACCGGTCGGCTCAACGCTATTCTAACAGCGATTCCACGCTTTTCAGCGACCGCGAAAGTTTTTAGCCCCATTGGTTTTGGGGCGATCCGCATTCAACCCAATTGAACGAAGAAATCTGGTCCCATGCAGCGACGAAGACTCGGCAGCAGCCCCGTGGTGGTATCTGACATTTGCATGGGAACGATGACGTTTGGCGGACAGTGTGATGAACAGCTCAGTCACGCGATTTGTGACCGTGCTTGGGAAGCGGGAATCGACTTTTTCGACGCCGCCGAGATCTATCCGGTGCCCCCGAGTGAAGAGAGTTTTGGCGTCACCGAAGAGATCTTTGGTCGCTGGTTGAAGACCAAACCCCGAGAAGCCGTCATCGTGGGCACGAAAGTAACGGGGCCGGGTCACGGCTGGTTCACTCCGCCCGTGCGACACGGCAAAACCGCCTTGGACCGACGCCAGATCGTGTCCGCCTGCGAAGATTCTCTGCGCCGTTTGCGCACCGACTACATCGACCTCTACCAAGTCCACTGGCCCGACCACGGGCTTGCTTACGAAGAAGTCCTCGGCGTGTTGAGTGAACTGCGCGACGAGGGAAAAGTTCGCGTGATCGGTTGCAGCAACGAAACGAGTTGGGGTTTGATGAAGAGTTTATGGGCGGCCGACATTTACGAAGTCGATCGCTATCAAACGGTCCAGAACAATTTCAGCTTGATCAATCGTCGCTGTGAGAGTGAACTCGCGCAGGTTTGTCGCCGCGAAAATGTCAGTTTGCTGCCCTATTCACCACTCGGTGGCGGCGTGCTGACGGGCAAGTACCGCAGCGGCCCGCCGGCCGGTGCTCGTTTTTCGGCGTACCTTACAGACGGAAATGAGCGGCAAAAAAAGATGGCGACGCGATTCGTTAACGAACGAACCATTGAAACTGCCCGTCGACTCGGCGAGGTAGCAAATTCTATTGGAGTCAGCGTTACGGCGCTGTCGCTCACCTGGAGCCGCCAGCATGATTTCGTTGCATCGACGATCGTGGGCGCTACATCACTCGAGCAGCTCGACGAATCCTTGGCGGCAAAAGACCTCGTTTTGGATCCAGAAACGCTGTCCAGGATCGACGCGATTGATGCGGAGATCCCAACGCCGATGACTGAAGATGGATTGCGACGTCTCTAACGATTGCACGGCCGGGGTGGTAATCAGAATTTGACAAATCTTGTAAATCAAAAGCCGCGATTCAGAAAGCGAACTATCTTGGCGTAGATGCGAAACTCATCTGCATCCGTCCGATCGCTCCGGTTCAACTCGCTGTTCATCTTGTTCGCTGTGACGATGTGCGCACCCAGCTTGCGTTCGGCCAAGGCGTCGGACTGGCTTACGATGCCCAGCACTTTCTCGCACGACCCGTCAACTGGGATGCGGGTATCGCAGTTCGCGCCGGTCGCCGCGCCATCGGCACCGGGCGTCGCAAACTTTCGCTCCAGCGGATACACCCACACACGTAGTTCGTTGAACTATGGTCAATCCGCCGACAACTACCACCGGGTCGAAGAATGGGGCGATCCCGTTCGACCGTACGGCGAGTGGCGGTTTCCGAATCGACCTTACAGCGCACCGTATCAAAACTGGGGGCCTCCCTTCGCCGGCCTGAATCTAGGGGTTGTCGGTCCCGGATTCGGATATGGGCCCGGATACGGGAATGGCGGCGGGAACGGTTATGCGCCCGGATACGAGAATGGCGGCGGTTACAGTTATGGCACGGGGACTGGGGTAGACCCTAGCGCCGGTATTGGCGGCGTACCCGGCTATCAACCCGGACTTCCACCGGGAGGCTACCACGGACGACCGAATCTGCCCGGATCGCCGATCGGAGGCGCCAATCCCTTCAATCCTTACCCGTCCGGTCCGGGCACACCCTACCCAGTGGCGCCCTACTACGACGGCTATTATCCCGTCTATCGCGATTGAACGACTCCGATCAATCCCAGGCTGGTGTTGGTCGGATCGAATGAGTTAATGTTCGTTGTCATACCCCGGTTGATAGGGTGTTAAGACGCACGCTTGGCCCCGGCGGTTTCTGAGCTGCGTTCGTCAAGCGAATTATCTCTCACAGCGAAGATCAACTGAGATGGATCTGACATCTGCGTCGAGCACAATCAGGTCGGCACCGGAAATCCGCACACCGATGGATCACCCAGAACCGTCATCGGATTCGTCGATTTCGTTATCGGGTTGCAACTCGGCACGCGAGTGCCTCAGCCGAATGTTTGGTCCGATTGCAGCGCAGTTGGCCGATGTCGAGCGACGATTGTCTCATGAGCTGCAAAGCCCTTATGAATCAGTCGCCGAAATTCTGCGCCACGGCACCCAACTCGGCGGCAAACGGCTTCGTCCCGCTTTGCTGCTTCTCGCAGGTTCCAGCGTGGGCGAGATCAACGAAGATCACATCGTCCTTGGTACCGTCATCGAGATGATACATACCGCAACGCTGATCCATGACGATGTACTCGACGAAGCATCGACGCGTCGTCACGTACCGACTGTCAATGCGAAGTGGAATAACCACACCAGCATTTTGCTCGGCGACTATTTGTTTTCTCAGAGTTATCGACTCGCGGCCACACTGTCGTCGACGACCGCGTGTCGATGGATCGGCGAGGCCGCTCGGCTTGTCTGCGAAGGCGAATTGCGGCAAGTCTTGCAGCGCGATGTGCTTGATATTGATGAAGAGACTTACCTCGAAATCATTCGCGGAAAAACGGCGGACCTTTGCCGCGTTGCCTGCCAGCTTGGTGCGTTGCACAGCGGCGCGACGGCTGAGCAAGTCGAAGCGTTCGGGCGTTATGGCAGCTCGGTTGGAATCGCTTTTCAGATTGCCGACGACTATCTGGATCTCTGGGGTGACGATCAAACCGTCGGCAAAACGCTCGGCACGGACGTCGAACAAGGCAAAGTCACATTGCCGTTGATTCGATTATTATCGACATCATCGGCAGCGGATCGGATAAAGATCGAGAAAGTGCTTCGCGGTCCACCTGATCAGCGGACGGATGCGATCAGGCCGTTCCTCCAAGCAAGCGACGCGAGGCGGTACACCGAGTCGGTCGCCGACCGGTTTCGTACTGAGGCGATCATTCAACTGGACTTCCTGGCGAAATCACAGGCAAAAGCCTCGTTGTTGGCTGTCGCCGATTTTAGCGTCGATCGGCGCTTTTAATTCTGGCTTCGCGGGTTCAACCGGGCTACCGTCCGTGGCATAATGGTGTCGTGATAAGTCCCGTGCACCCAAGCCAAATAGTCGCCCGATGTCGCATCTCAATCGCCGCCAATTCACAACTGTCGCCGCCGCCGCGTTTGCCGCCGCGACCACTCGTGTCTCCTTGGGCCAAGAACCCGGTGCGAACGACAAATTGGAAGTCTGCATCGTTGGCGTCAACAGTCGCGGCACCGAGCACATGCGAGGCTTCGACAAGAACCCGCACTCGATCATCCGCGCGATTGTTGACATCGATCGCAATGTAGCCGAACGACGCGCCAAGCAAATCAAAGAAATGCAGGGGAAGGAACCTGATGTGTTCTTGGATGTTCGCGAAGCACTGGCATCTGGTTCCTTCGACGCGCTATCGTGTGCGACACCCAACCATTGGCACGCGATGATCGGTGTCTGGGCGATGCAGGCGGGCAAAGATGTTTACATCGAGAAGCCGATCAGCCACAACATTCACGAAGGTCGCGCCTTGGTCGCTGCAGCCAAGAAGTATGGGCGTGTCTTTCAAACTGGTACGCAGTGTCGAAGCAGCACCGCGTGCCAAGAAGCCGTCGACTTCATCGCCAGCGGCGGCATCGGCGATGTCAAGTTTGCTCGCGGGCTCTGTTACAAGCGACGCCCATCGATCGGCGCACTCGGTGACTACCCCGTTCCCGACAACGTCGACTTCGAGTTGTGGTGCGGCCCAGCCCCCTATACCGATCCAAAATTGACCCGCAAACAGTTCCATTACGATTGGCACTGGCAGCGTCACTACGGCAATGGCGACTTGGGCAACCAAGGGCCACACCAAACCGACATTGCCCGTTGGGGCTTGGGCGTCAACCGTCATCCCCAATCGATCATCAGCTACGGCTGTCGATTGGGTTACGACGTGGAGCGTAAAGATCCGAACTACGTCGACGCCGGAGACACGGCCAATACCGAAGTCTCGATCTACGATTACGGCGACAAGTGCATCGTCTTCGAGACACGCGGACTCGATGTGTCCGAATCGGCCGGCCCCGAGGTCGACGCCATGTTTGGCAAGGGCGAGGGAAACAAGATCGGCGTGATTTTCTACGGCAGCGACGGTTACGTCGCGCAGACTCAGTACAACGAATGCAAAGTCTTCGATAAGGAAATGAAGCAAGTCAAGGAATTCAAAGCAAAGTCGGATGTCGGTGACGCCCACTTTGCAAACTTCATCGACACCTGCTTCTCACGCGATCACGCCGCGATCAATGCCGATGCCTTGACCGGTCACCTCTCGGCGGGCGTCAGTCACCTTGGCAACATTTCGTATTACCTCGGTGAACAGAACAGGTCGTCCGTCGATGAAATCAAGAAAGTGATTTCGGGCGTCAAGAGCCTCGATGACAATATCGAAACGCTTGACCAAACTGTGGCTCACCTTCAATCCAACGGTGTCGATCTCGACAAGACTCCGCTGTCGCTCGGCCCGATGCTTACGTTCGATATCGAAACGGAAATGTTTGTTGATAACTCCGCCGCTGATGCGATGCTGACGCGCGAGTATCGACCCGGCTTCGAGGTACCTTCTGCTGATAAGGTTTAACGAACGTCGAATCGATGGTCAGCAGTGCGGACGATTACGCAAGTGGCTCTAGCTGCCCTTTCGGGACCGAACCTCGACAAGCAATTTGATCGGAGACACGAGCTCTACGGTCGTAGAGCGCCGTCGCAAGGTTTGTGTAGCCGGCAACCATCGAATCGAGTGATCCCGTTCGCTGAACCAACGCCCGACCAACTTCGCCCATACGTTTGCGGTTGGCGTCGGCATTGAGCAACTGATCGATGCGTTGCGACATCGCCGCCACATCCCCCGACTCGATCAACCAACCGGTTTTGCCTTGCAGAACAGACTCGCTGATCGAACCAACGTCGGTTGCCACCACCGGAACTTCGCATGCGAGTGCTTCGAGTATCGATACCGGGGACGCTTCATTGAGTGACGACAGGGCAAAGACATCCAACGCGGCGACCAGCCGTGACGTGTCGTGACGCGTTCCCAACAGGTGAACTCGGTCCGCGAGTCCCAATTCCGACACTAACGATTCGATCTTCAGACGTTCAGGTCCATCGCCAACGATCAACCAATGTGCATTGGGGTGCTGACCGCGAACTTGCGCGGCGGCTTCAACAAGCATGCCGTGATTCTTTTCGCTTCGCAATGCCGCGACCAGCCCGACCAAAGGCGTCGATTCCGGTAGCCCCAATTCCTGCCGCACTTCGATGCGAGCGACCGGATTGGGCTTGAACCGTTCGCAATCGATACCGTTACGAACAACGAATACCTTGGACTGCGGAAATCGCTCAAACTCATGCAAGAATATTCCATGCGAGTCTGCGACAGCAATGAACGCATCGGTGATCGGTGTCAACACTCGGTTCATCTTGCCAACACCGTCGGGCCAACCGGTTGAATGAAGTGCTGATGCGATCACGGGAACACCGACAATGTGTGCGGCCAGTCTACCCCAAAACATTTTGTCGCCCGCGCCGACCGTAATAACAATGTCGGCCCGACTCCGGTGCAACCGATGGATCAGCCTTGGCAGCACTCGTGGATCAAACTTTCCGGAAATCATACCACTATGCACTGGATATTCGGCGGCAACTGACTCGCCGAGCGGTCCTGGTTCCTTCAAGCAAATCACTTCGGGACAGATCACGTTGTGATCCATCCGTCGCATCAGATTTACCAACAATGTTTCAGCGCCACCGACGGGCATGCTGGTAATGACGAAGACACATCGAAGTGGCCCACGATCAGCGCGTGGGACAACTTTTCGCCATGGTCGGACTCGTGAAACGAGCATTGTTGTTCCGATTTTAAGGATTGGTTTGAACCGTGGCGTGAAACGACTCGGTATTCGGCAATGAGTAGCAGATCGTTGGTTCCTTGCGCACTTTGCGAGGATCAATACTCAGCCAGTTCTGCAGCCTGGCGAACTCTGGATCGCCGTGAAAGCGACGAATGTGAAACGAGTCTCGACCGACCAAGTTGTAAGCTCCAAATGCGCTGCAAAAGCCTGCAAAACCAGCTTCGCTGACAACCTCGATGGCGGCCTGGGTGAGTTGCCCTGGCATGCCGAATGGAAATGCGAAATAGCGAACGGGTCGCCCGATCATTTGCTCCAGCTCGCCTTTTGCCCGAATCACTTCGTCCTCGATACGAGCGCGATCATGAATCGTCGAGAAGTCGACGTGATGACGCGTGTGGCACCCGATCTCAATACCCGCATCCGACATTTCGCGGATCTGCTTTACCGAATTGACGGGCAAAGGTTGACGCAGACGCTTGTCATGCTCAAACGGTATTTGATCACGAACATTGCTCGTCGTCACAAAGTAGGTGCATGGGATACCGCGTTCGACAAGCAATGGAATCGCAAAATCAGAATTGTCGCGATAGCCGTCATCAAAAGTGATCGAAAGAGCAGCGCTGCGCGAATCAAAATCCCGGACCCGCCGTTGTACCTCATCGAGTCCGATCAACTCAAAGTATTCTTGGCAGTGATCGATTTGATGGCGAAATTCTTCGCATCCGATGGTCCATCCGTTCGGGTTGCAGTCGGCGACGCGGTGATAGAACGATACTGAAATCGGCGCGATACCCGCTTTCACCGATCGGCGCAATCTCGATCGACGCACCGGCGCAGCTAGCGTCGAATGGATCTTCAGCGCGGTAAGCATCATCGATTGCATGACTAAAACATTCCCGGTGTGCGTGTCTGAATCGTACGACACTGAAAGATCGTTGGCGTGATCGAACGATAGTTTGCGGCCCGGGCCTAACCAAACGCTGCGAAAATGAAACGATTGGTGCGAATGAATCCGTTGAGCGGGTCGAATCGATCGAATTGAATGAGACGAATGCAACACTTTTGAGTTAGAATCGTGGTCCTTCGTCCGCTCACCATTTTGCCGCTTTCTCGATCATTGGATGAACGATTGATGCACCTCCAAGCGCTCAAACTCGGTTTTGGAATCTTCGTTGTTTGCGGACTCATTCATTCGGCAATCGCTAAACCTGATCGTCCCAACGTATTGATGATTGCGATCGACGACCTCAACGACTGGGTCGAACCGCTCGGTGGCCATCCCGATGTTAAAACTCCCGCGATGAAGCGATTGGCCGAACGCGGGATCACGTTCACCAATGCGCACTGCCAGGCGCCTCTTTGCAATCCCAGTCGCACGTCGTTGATGAGCGGTCGACGGCCGACATCGACGGGCATTTATGGCTTATCACCGTGGATTCGTGACGCGGCGGAGTTTGCCGATATACGGATGCTGCCGCAACACTTTAACGATCATGGATACCGAACCATGATCGGCGGTAAGATCTATCACGGAAATTACGGGCATGACAAGGGAACGACCCCAGAGTGCGATGTCTGGGGTCCACCTGCGAAAGTCGGTGCCACGCCGCAACACAAGCTGATTCCTCCGACGCCCGGCGGGAATCATCCGTTGATGGACTGGGGAACATTTGATCATCGCGACGAGGACAAAGGTGACTGGATGATCGCGTCGTGGGCAACGAAACAGATCGAGACGATGTCCTCAGCGCGGGACGACCAACCGTTTTTCTTGTCGGTGGGATTTTTTCTGCCTCACGTTCCCTGCTTCGCCACCCAGAAATGGTTTGACTTGTACCCGGAAGCGACGCTGACGATGCCACCGATCATCGCCAACGATCGCGATGACACACCGATGGCTTCGTGGTACGTCCACTGGGATCTTCCCGAACCTCGCACAAGTTGGTTGCAGACCAACGATCAACTTCGGCCTCTGGTGCAATCGTATCTGGCTTGCATTAGTTTTGTGGACAGCCAAGTTGGTCGAGTCCTGGATGCTCTTGAGAAGTCACCCTATGCGGACAACACGATTGTTGTGCTTTGGAGCGATCATGGTTTTCACTTGGGTGAGAAAGCCATTTCTGGCAAGAACAGCCTGTGGTCCCGGTCAACTCGCGTGCCGCTGATTTTTGCCGGGCCTGGAATCGAAGGTGGATTGGTGTGTGACCAACCTGCCGAATTACTGGACATCTATCCCACACTTTGCGAGCTGGCCGGGTTGCCGCCATCGTCGGGTCTTGAGGGCCTAAGTTTGAGAAGGCAGATCACGTCGCCAACGACGGTTCGCGATCGACCCGCTGTCTGCACGCACAACGCCGGAAACCATGCCGTTTGCGACCAGCGATGGAGGTACATCGTTTACGCCGATGGCAGCGAGGAACTGTACGATTGCGCGAACGATTTCGATGAGATTCACAATTTACTGGCCAAGGAAAACCCCAGCCCCGAAGATCGTCAAACCGCCGATCGACTATCCACGTGGTTACCCCGCGATGAGCGGCCTCTTGCCGCAGGCAGCGAACAGCGAACGCTCGAACAACGTGAAGATGGATTTTACTGGGAAGATTCATTGATCGATCCGAATCGGGTGATCCAATGAAAACACGGTCGCCGGGTTGTCGAAATCGGCTCGTCGCTCAATAGTGGTGACGTTCCAATGATGTTTTCTTCGACCTCCAACGATCTACCTTTCCGAGAATATCCATGAGCGTTTTGGTAACCCAGCAAGCTCCCGACTTCAAAGCCACCGCAGTGATGCCGGACGGGCAGTTCAAAGAAATCTCGCTCGGCGAATACAAAGGAAAACATGTCTTGTTGTTCTTTTGGCCACTGGACTTCACGTTTGTCTGTCCGACCGAGATCATCGCCTTCAGTGACCGCGTGAAAGACTTTTCAGATTTGGGTGTCCAGATCATCGGCGTTTCAATCGACAGTCATTTCACCCACTTGGCTTGGACGAATACCTCGCGAGACCAAGGCGGAATCGGCAAGACGGCGTACCCGCTTGTCGCTGACTTGAACAAACAGATTTCGAGAGACTACGACGTCTTACTTGATGGCGGCGTCGCACTTCGGGGGCTATTCCTGATCGACAAGGAAGGCATCGTCCGACACCAAGTGGTCAATGACCTGCCGCTTGGACGAAGCGTCGACGAAGCGTTGCGGATGGTTCAAGCCTTGCAATACTTCGAAAAGAACGGCGAAGTTTGTCCAGCCAATTGGAAGGAAGGCAGCCGCACCATCAAGCCAGATGTCGAGAAGAGCAAAGAGTTTTTCGGCGCTGAATACGCTCGCTAGAAGTGGTTCGGCATTGCCAAACTCATGCACCGGCTGAACGCCGTTGAACACTTTTCAACTCATGAACCACGAGTAACCAGCGCCATGTGGAAGACGAACGAATTGGGCACGGCTAGCCTTCAAGCGGGCGATTCAACTTGGTGCTTGGATGCTCGTGGTGGAAAGTTTGGAATCGCTCTTTCGGGCGCCGACGTAACCAAGTTACCGTCGTTCTCGCTGGCGAGTGCCGAACATGATCGATTGCCAACGGCGGACGAGCATTACGTCCGCGGTGATCAATGGAATATCAATTATCCTCAAGGCGACGGTTCATTCGCGCTAAGGTTGACGTTTTCGTCGATTTCGGCGTCCGAGAACCGACTAGTGCTCGAGGTGTGCGTTTCGGTTCAAACGGACTTGCTCGACACGCACCCGAAAATCGACATCAGTCTCAGGTGCGATGAAGTCGTGACGCTCGACGCTAAAGAACATGATGGTGCTGGCCATATGTCTTTAGAGGGCAGCCCGCCAATCTCGTTGGCGAAATCTCAGCATGAAAGCGTTGCGGTTTTGTTGGGCCCTCATGACGCCCCATTCACAAGCAATCGCTCGAGCGCTTCGATGCTCCAGCTTCGATTGTTCGGTGAGTTTCTTGAAAAGGGCGTGATACGACGCGCTCGTCCGTGGATCGTTATTGATCGCCGCAAAGATGACTTTGATGAAGCTGAATTGACCTCGCTCTATCGCCAACTCTGTGACAGCCCGCTACCGCTGACTTGAAAATTCTCGGCGGTCGACAAATCTGTGTTGACTTTTGGAAGCTCAAACCACCGCGACTTTGACGCAGTGAATCGGCGGCAGCGAATCAAACAACGCGTCCCACGATTCGCCACCATCGCGACCAATCCAAAGCTGGCCGGTGGTCGTGCCTAAATAGAGCGAAGGCGATTTCAAATCATCAATCGTCATCGCATCACGGAGCACGGTGAAGTAGGCGTCCTGATTGGGAAATCCCGACGACAACATCGACCAGGATCCGCCGGCATTCTCGCTGCGCCAAACGGCGGGTCGTGCACCGGGACACGTTCGCGTCGTGGGTTCAAGAGGTACGACGTAGATCGATTCCGGCTTGTGCGGGTGAACGACGATGGGAAAACCAAAATCGCTCGGCAGTCCTTTGGCGATCGAAGTCCACGTTTGCCCGTGGTCGTCGCTCCTCAGCACACCGATACCGGGCCGATCTTCCCAGCCACCATGGTTCTGCATGTAGAGCCGACCGGGGATCGCGTCAGCCCTCGCGATTTTGTGAACGCACTGACCGAATTCAGGATAGGGATCCGGCACAAATCCGGCACCCACACCCGAATTGGATGCCGTGAAGGTGGTTCCGCTGTCATCGCTGACGTAATGACCACCGGTGGAAATACCCAAATGAATTCGGCTATCTCCGCGGATGATGGTGTGCATGCACAATCCACCCGCGCCCGGATGCCACTGCCTCGAATGTTCGTGATTGCTGATTCCGGAAATCATTTCCCATGAGTTCCCACCATCCATGCTGTGGAATAGGGCAGCGGGTTCGACGCCACACCACAATTCTTTTTTTGATTCACCTGTCTCGAGCGACCAAATGTTCGCGAGTGCACGACCATCGTCGGCTGGAAACGAAGGCGCTGACTTGGTCGCTTTGAACTTATGACCCAAATCAGTCGAAAGCAACAGCTTCATCCCGAAGAACGGATTGCAGCTCGAGGCATAAATTCGGGGAGCCGTTCGGTGATCGATCAGTACAGCGTTAACACCAACGCCGGCGCCGAATGGGCCACGCAATTCAAATTTGCCACGCCGAACCGATGATTCGGCGATGAAAAGACCTTTCTTCGTTCCAATCGCAATGACAACGCGCCGAGACATATTATCCACCCGAAACAGCCGTCCAGATCGTTAAGACATCGCCCAATTCTAACGTCGCCTCGAGCGCCTTTGAATCGCGCGGCGAAACAAATTGAGAGTTAATGAACAGGTGAATATGACGCCTGACCATTCCCGTCTCATCGCAAACACATTGGAAGACTGCTGGATAGGATTTCTTGAGTTCGGCAAGGGCGGAGGCAACCGAATTGGCCGACACCAGAATGTCATCGTGGTGATTGCAATAGTCTCTCAGCGTCGGCGGAACTTCAATGTTAATCATGTTGACTTGCGCGATTGCGAACAGTACCTACTGCTGATCGTCGGCGATGCAATACAGATGATCCACTGTTCGAATAAACAAGTTTCCGTTGGCCGCTGCGGGTGTGGCCCAAGCCTGCTCATCAATCTCGTTGCTGCTGAGCAATTGATACTCCGATCCTCCCGCCAAGACATGAGTCGTTCCGCTCGCATCCAAACAATAGACGCGTCCTCCAGCGGTAAGCGGCGATGCCCAGAACGCACGAGCTCCACGAATGCGCTCGCGGTACACGGTCTCACCCGTTTCGGCGTCGATGCAATGCACGTTGCCACTCTGCCGTTGCAACAAATACAACTGGCCGTTGCAGACTGCTGGCGACGCCATCTGGATGTCAGACTTCGCAATTTTCCACGCAACAAATTCACTGCTTACCGCGTCGTCGTCCGGCGAAATGTCGCCCGAACCTCCGGGTTTGATCGCAAACAGAAAGCCACCGCCGTCGTCTTCATCGCCGCGGCTACGGAGTTCCGTTCCAACGTAAATTCGATCACCGATGGCAACGGGTGTCGCACTGCTTCGGCCCTTTTCCATATCCAGTTGCCATAGCAATTCGCCCGATTCAGGATCATACGATCGGTAGAACATCCCTCCGGCAATCAGCTCGGTGCGAAGCGAGTTTTTCCAAATGATCGGCGCGCTGTACTGTGACTTCTCGTCACGATTGACCCGCCAAATCTCATCGCCCGTTTTCGTATCCAACGCGACCAAAAACGATTGCTCTTCGTTATCCACTTGAACAAAAATTTTGTCCTCCAGCAGCACGGGAGAGCTGGACGTACCCCAACCTGCGCGCATCTTAAATGAACCAAGATCGTTCTTCCATTGCAGTTTTCCCTGCATGTCGAAGCAATAGATCCCGGTCATTCCAAAGTATGCGTATATCCGATCTCCGTCGGTGATGGGCGTCTCCGTTGCGTACGTATTCGAGCTGTGCCTTGGCATCGGTGGTCGTTGCTGGCACGCCGTGGTTCGCCAGCGAATTTCGCCGGTCTGCGCGTCCAGGCAGATCACTTCGTAGCGGTAAACTGTGTTCGTCAAATCGTCTCGCCGACTTCCGCCACCTCCTTCGTAATTCGCCGGCTTAGCCGAATCCTGAGTATCCGATACGGGTACCGCAGCCGTCAAAAAAACCGAGTCACCCCAGATGATCGGCGACGACCAACCTTCGCCATCCAACGCGACCTTCCAGCGAACATTTTGCGAATCATCCGATCCCGCATGCCAACGAACAGGACACTGCGTCGACGAGACTCCGTCCAAATTTGAACCGCGAAACTGCGACCAATTTTCAGCCGTCGCCAACTGACAATGAAGACAAAGAATCATCCCAATCGGATAGATATACCGTTTCATTGAGTTTGCCATGCTGTTGCCTTTCCCGAGTCGCTCTGACTTTGAACACAACTCATACTTTAACATAATTCTTATTTTCGTTTTACGAAGATCGGATTGCTGACCGCGACCGGTGGCAGCTTCCCGAATTCGGTGCCCATCACGCGACCGAGTTCCATCTTTTCGCCGATGCAGGCCACGATGATGAACGAATCTCCCTCGGGCAACTGCACTGTCAGCTTCTGATCGAACTTGATCACGGTATCCGCAAACACATCCGGGTTGGACGCGCGGGTGCGAGAAAGAGTCGGCTGTAGTTCGCCGTTGACGAAGACTTCGACGCGATTGATATCGAGCCAATTGGGACATTCAACTTTGATGGCGAGCGACCCGGTTTCGCTGTCCACTTCGACCGTATCACCCACTTCCGCGGGTCGGGAAAGACTGGCGTGACTGAACGTGACGTTTAAGAATGGTCCGGTCGACATCACGATCTGTCCGCCTTCTAAGCGTTCGACCATTTCGGCAATCTGGATTTCGGCTGGGTCATCGGTTTGGCAGCGAACCCAATTACGCAGCCAGCCGCTGCCGTGCAGATTGTAATGGGCGTCCGTGTTGACGACGGCGGGAACGCGTTTGCCGCTTGCGATCAAATCCATCCAGGCGTGCATGCGACTTTCATCGGCCCGCTTGCTCGCCTTGACTTCATCACGACTAGCGAAGATGTCTTGCGGTGGATGCACTTCGATGACATCGGCGTAGTCGATCATCTTTGAAAAACCGCCATCTTCGCTGCCGTTCAGATCACGGTCCAGAATCATCTGACGCATGTTCGGGTGATTGATCTGGACGACTTTTTCGGCGTCATTGTCCCACATCGCTAAGCGAGCTATTTGGGCCACCGGATCGGTATCGGTCATCGGACCGCCGCCCGACTGTGCATGTGGGTCCATCTTGAGCGGAAACGCGTTTTGGTGGTTCAGCGGCAGCGGTTGGCCGGTCAGTTCGATGCCCGTGCAGGTCGCCATCAGCCCAACGGCGCCCAAGATCTGCAACTGATCGTCGTACGATTCGATCCGTTGATGTTCGGTACACGGGCCGAACTCGATATGTTCGCACAGCAAGTTCTCGACGCGGCCGAGTTGTTCAGAAGTGTTGTCGCCCGATGGACTGCTATGGCTGTGCAATTCCGCGCTGATCCAACCGGTCGTATCAACGACACGCTTGAGGACTACATCGAGCCGTGTTTCGTTGGCTGTGCCGATTTCGATGTCTTCGAACGCCGCGTCGTATTCGGGTCCGTGGCTGATCACCACTTCGTAAGAACCGGACGGAATCGAGCGGACAAAATTTCCGTCGGCTGAATAGACACAATTGCCGACCGATCCACTTTCTGTATCCAAACCAAAATTCGGATCAGGCGTATCGCCGCGACCGTAGATAGTTGCTTTGCACGGAATCGGGTGTCCGTCTTGGTCCGTGACATTCGCGATGATTGTGGCCGGCCTATCAAGATGAATGTCGTGTTTGGCATCCGAGTTCCCAACATTCAAATCGATCACAGACGTTGGATGACCGATCGCTTCCGCTTTCAACTGATACTTCCCAGGCGGCAAGTGGACGATCGAATGACCATCCGAGTTCGAGCGCCAAGTCGTGGGAAGCTTGAGCGCGCCGGCATCACCACCGACGATGCTCAGCTTGATTCGCGGTTGATCGCCGATCGCGCCGGTGACTTGAATCGCCTGAGCTTTACCGGTTTTGGTGATGCCCCACAGATCGACCGGCGACGAAGCCGGATAGATGCGAGTGGTCCATGTCGTACGTTGGTTGTCGTTCGATAACTTCCGTGATCTTTGGTGGCTGAGCAATCGCATTCGATCAGCGTTCCACTTTGCGGGCTGATCGGCATCGACGGACTCGAATCCATAAGTCTGACGAAACATCTCGTCTTCACAGTACGCGACGTTGGTTCCAGCGAGTTGTGAAAAGCTGAAGGTGCGATCGGCGCGAACGCCATCGACCGCTTCTAGCATCGAAACATCCTGACCTTCGATTGTCGTGACGACGGTCAAGAAATGGTCACCATCGCGAAGCTGATACTCGATGGACGCGCTGGTATCGTTGCCGGCAAGCGACTTGGACGATCGGCAACGCCAAAACACACCGCCGCCATCGAGTTCGCCTGTTTCAACAAGCTTCTCGTCAAAGAACTGGTAGCGACCAGCAGTCGGATAAAAGCAGCTCAATTGATCGGAAGGAACGTCCTTTCGGGTCAGATCGATCAGGCAACCGCCGACACCACGAACGGTCATATTGGCGTCACGGTCGGGATTCGGCTTGGCAATGACGGCAACGAGTTGATCCGACGCCAGAACAATATCACCGTCAATCCAATCCGTCTCTTTGCCTTGCATCGGGAACCGATTCGTCGGCCCAATCGTCGCAACGTCTGCAGCACGAGACAGCGTCGGTAGTAACAGTTGGAAATAACAGCTCAGGCAAATAAACGTAAAGGAAACGGCGGAGCATCGAGCGGACGGTATCTTCATTGGAATCTCATGAAGGTTTGGGTTACTTTGTCGCCGAATCATTCGGCTCTTGGTTAAAATGCTGCGAGACACATCTCGCAAGCCTCTCTCGAACTCACTTTTGCACGATCATACCTTTGAGCCAGACCGCAGATCCATTTTTTGAACCTTACAACCGAAAAAAGATCGCTTACGGGGACGAGCCGACGGCGGCGGTTGCCGCCTATTTGGAGCAAGTTGGTCGTGGCGGTCGGGCATTGGACTTGGGCGCTGGCGCGGGGCGAGACACGATCGCTTTGGCCGCGGCTGGATATGAAGTGACCGCCGTTGATCTGAGCGAACGTGGTCTACAGCGTATCTGTGAGCGAGCGAAGGAGGCGGGTGTTGATGCGTTGGTGAGCACGAGAGCGGCGGACGTTCGAGAAGTTGAATTGCCGCCCAATACTTACGATGCCATCGTCGCGACGACCGTCTTGGACCATATTCCCGCCGACGATGCGAAAGACGTGTGGGCACGGATGACGAAATCGCTGACCGACGGTGGCATGTTGTATGCCGAGGTTCATACGACCGAAGACCCGGGCTGTCCGGACCAGCCGGGCTGCTTCCGCGACGCGCCGGTCAGCGAAACGGCCGGCGCCGTCATCAACTATTTTCGGCCGAATCAATTGGCGAGCTGGGCAGCCGACGCGACGCATCGACTGAGGATTTTGCGATACGAAGAGCGTCTCGAGTGGGATTACACGCACGGCCCCGAACACTTGCACGGAAAAGCGATCCTGCTTGCGGTGCGCGAGGGATTCTATACCGACTGGTATGGACAACCGATCGCGTTTCCTCGAAAGGAAGGTTGAAATGTCCGATTCGCCCGAGGTTCGATCACGCACCGACGATCTCGCGCTCGTGCGTACGGACTTGGCGAATGAGCGCACGTTGCTCGCTTACGCACGGACGGCGCTGATGGTTGCCGCGACGGGAATCACGGTCGTCAAATTCTTTGCCGAAACTGAGTCGATTCGGTACATCGGATGGGCACTTGTTAGTGCCGGCGTCCTTGTGGGTGTTGTCGGTGTCGTTCGATACACGCGAATGCACAAGCGGTTGCACCGGAGCTGATCAACACTCGATCACTCACAGGGAACCATGTTCGTTCAAATCAACCGCAATGCTCGGCAGGCATCTTGGTACGACGTTTCCAGGTCCAGCGAAATGGCGTGATCGTTGCTGAGCCAAATCGGTAGCGTGGGAAGGCGTTGACCGACGATCATCGGGTAAGCCCAAACTTCAAAGCGAGATTGGTTCGCGAGCTGGCGGCTATTGAGCGTCGCCGCGTACGTCGATGGCGGATTGGGCGAGAACGCCGGATCGGTTTGTCCGAAGATGTCGAGCACTTCGCAGTACAGGTTGAAGTGTTTTACAGTCACGAGATCGACGATCGAAACGCAGACTTTTTTTTGCAACAGCGCCGAGCACTTGGAAACGAACGCCTGTCGAGTTTCGGGACGATCCTTGTTGGCGGGGCTGACAATCTCGATCGCCGCGACCAGTTCACGTCCTCGCTGTTGGTCAAAGATCAGAACTTCATATTCGTAAATTTCGGTCGGATCGAGATGCACGGCAAGCGTTGGCTGCGGTGCTGTCCACGTCGCGATGGATGAGGATGAACCAACATTGTAAGGCGTGGAGTCACCGTAAGTTTCCTGAGTATCGAAGGTGCAAATATCGACCTCGAAATTCTTCCCGAGATGGACGCGGGGTTCAGCGGTGTAGTGGTCTGGAAGCGATTTGCAGAGGTCCATGACCATGATTGCTGGCCACATACCATGAAATCCTTCCCATGATCCCTTGTTGAATATCGGCGGTCGAAAGTGATCAAGCAGCGGCATTTGAGTTTCTCCAACGCTGATTATAGACTCTCGTGCCGAACTGGTGAAACCTGCAAAATCGTCACCCGCTAAACCGATCAGCGATCATCGAGTTCTCAGCCGTAAGGACGCGTGCTGATGACGCCTTCGGCTGGGCTGCTGGCGGTGCCGTAGAGTCGCTTGGGGATGCGTCCCGCCAAGTAGGCGTCGCGACCCGCCAGCGCAGCGTGCTTCATCGCGCGAGCCATGCGGATCGGATCCCTGGCGTGCGCGATCGCCGTGTTGAGCAACACACCATCGGCACCCAACTCGAACGCTTCGCTGATGTCGCTCGCCGTGCCCACTCCGGCATCAATGATGACGGGGTAGTCGGGATCATCTTCTTTCAGATATTCAAGAATGATCTTCAGGTTGTTGATGTTGAGCAGACCTTGGCCGCTGCCGATAGGGCTACCGGCCGGCATGACACTGGCAGCGCCAGCGGCTTTGAGCTTTTGCGCCGTTACGGGGCAATCACTGGTGTAGCAAAGCACTTTGAATCCATCGACCGCCAGTTCGCGACATGCGACCAGTGTCTCGGTCGGATCGGGCAGCAACGTCTTGCTGTCGCCAAGCACTTCCAACTTCACCCAGTCGGAGCCCGCGTTGCCGAGCGTTCGCAAAATCTCACGGCCCAACCGTGCCGCGCGGATGGCGTCGGCGGCCGTGTAGCATCCCGCCGTGTTGGGCAACAAGATCAGACGATCAAGATCGAGAAAGTCCAAAATGTTTTGACCGGACTTGTCGTACAAACGTTCGCGGCGGACGGCGACCGTAACGCAATCGGCCCCCGACGCGTCGATCGAGTCTCGCATTTGTTGCATCGAATCGTACCGACCGGTACCGACGATCATGCGGCTGGCAAGCTCATGGCCGCCGACGACGAGCGGTACGTCGATCGGCAATGCGTCGTTGGGATTAGGATCGTTCATGAATTCATCGATTGCGACTGGCGAGAGTAGAACGATTGTCTCAATCGTTTGAGAGTTACAGTCGGCAGTGCTGCCCCAAACGATTGGGACAATCGTTCTACTATGAAAGTCAGCCGCCACCGACCAGTGTTACGACTTCGATGTCGTCACCGGTGACGATCATCTTGGCCGCGTACGTTTCTCGCGGCACGACATCTCCATTGACTTCGACCGCCAAATAGTTCGGCGGTACATCGACGGTGTCGAGCAATTGCTCGACCGACATCGTCGATTCAATTTCGACCGGGCGGCCATTGACCGTAATTTGAACCACGTTAGTCGTTGGCTTCGTCGAAGGCTGCGTCGAACGCGCGATTGCTGGGTGAGAAGTCGAGCTTCTTGGTGAACTCGCATGCTTCACGAGCTCCGAACGATCTCTCCATCCCGCAATCTTCCCACTCGATCGACAAAGGTCCGTCGTAACCGATATCGTTCAGAGCGCGAATGATCTCTTCAAAGTTCACGGCGCCTCGACCGGGGCTGCGGAAGTCCCAACCACGACGATAGTCACCGAAGTTCAGGTGGCTGGCAAGGATTCCGGCCTTGCCATCGAGTTTAACGATCGCGTCTTTAACGTGAACGTGATAGATGCGGTCGGCGAATGTTCGAATGAACTGTACCGGATCAACACCCTGCCATATCAAGTGGCTTGGGTCAAAGTTGAATCCGAATTCGGGTCGATGATCGAGTGCTTCGAGAGCCCGCTGGGCCGTGTAGATGTCAAATGCGATTTCAGTCGGGTGAACTTCCAAAGCGAACCGCACACCGCACTCGCCAAAGACATCGAGGATCGGATTGAACCGCTCGGCCAGCAGATCAAAACCCGCGTCGATCATCGTGCCGGGAACGGGCGGAAACGAGTAAAGCAGGTGCCAAATGCTGCTGCCGGTGAAACCGTTGACCACATCGACGCCAAACTTTTGAGCAGCTCGAGCGGTGTTCTTGAGTTCTTCGATGGCGCGAGCGTTGACGCCGGCCGGCTTGCCATCGCCCCAAACGTGTTCGGGCAGGATCGCTTTGTGTCGTTGATCGATCGTGTCGAGAACCGCCTGGCCGACCAAGTGGGCGCTGATCGCGTGACATTGCAGACCGGCATCATCGAGCAGTTTGCGTTTCTTTTCGCAGTAATCGTCTTCCGCGATCGCCCGGTCGACCTCAAAGTGATCTCCCCAGCACGCAAGTTCGATGCCGTCGTATCCAAAACCGGCCGTCATGCGGGCCATTTCTTCGATCGGTAGATCGGCCCATTGGCCGGTAAAAAGGGTCACTGGGCGGGGCATCAAAATCTCCGGTAAAAAACCGCGTCGACGAAAATCAAAAAAGACAAGGCGTCATTTTGGCTGTGCAGCACTGATACTGCAACAACCCGCCGCCCCACTTCGCCTCGAAAGCATATCGAGACGCTCGCAAATTTACCGGAATTGCCCAGCCGCCGAGGTCGACGCTTTCAGTTTTGAAAAGCGATGCGTCGGGCCTGAGCTTGGATTTCCGCTCGGATGCGTTCGATTGCCCGTTGCTGTTCGGCCAGTTCGTTGGCCGCGTCGGATTGCTGCAATCGAAATTGTCGCTCCCGTTGATCCTGACTCGACGCTCGCCCGTTCAACTGAGCTTCACGAGCGTCCAGATCTTCGGACCAAGCCTGAAGATGATCCACCAGATCGGCCGTTTGACGATGAAACCAAGCGAGTTCGCCCGTTGAATCGTCGGAAACGCCGTTATCTTCGGCATTCGCATCTTCGGCGGCGGTGCCTACCGGACGACCGTTTTCGCTTGTTGAGCGCGAATCGGGTCGCCGGCGGGGTTCAGGGCGATGAGGTGGGTCGATTCTCAGTTCGGATGGCCCAGCCGAGTCGCCCGGCAGCTCGGCAAAGTCGACACTGGGATCGAATGTCGAGGTCGATGTCGGCGAGAACCCGGTCACCGGGGTCAGGAATCGAGCGTCGGGACCGGTTCGGTTCGGTGTTGAATTGGACATGATGACCGTGAGAGATCTTTGCCGACGTAAAGATTTCCGCCTATCGATCAATCGGTTCACTCGATGCGTCCACTGCATGTCGGGCGGGCGTCGGGATAAGATAAGGGGCGTGAGTCTGTCGCCGGCGACGGGAGATTGGATTATTCCGATTGAATGTTGCATTCGGGCGTTCGCTCCATATAGCTCCCCCAATGACTTCCAAATTCTGGATCCATAACGATGCGTTTACCCTTCCTTCAAGTGACCGCCGGGCTTTTGGCTTGCTCGTTGGCGACAATCGCGGGTTCATCCGCAGTGGACGGCCAAGACAGTCCCGCGAAAACTCCGGCAATCGACTCGCAATCGCGCGAGTCGAGAATTGAAGTCGCCGGCGGGCGGGGAATCGACTTCCTGAAGAATCGCGGCCAAGCGGAAGATGGTTCGTTCAGTAAGGAGACCGGCGCGGCCGTGACGGCACTGTGCGTCAGCGCGATATTGGAACATCGCCCGACTGCGATCAACGATCCATCGATACAGAAAGCTTTGAACTACATCGAAAGCAAATTTCAGGGCGATGGCGGCATCTATGCGACGGGATCCAAGTGGAAGAACTATGAAACATCGGTGGCCGTCGGAGCACTCGTCAGGGCCAATCAAGATGGCAAATACGACAGTGTTCTCAAGCGAGCCGAGATGTTCTTGAAGGACATTCAATGGGACGAGGGTGAAGGTGTCCAGCCCTCCGATACGGCCTACGGCGGTGCGGGCTACGGCAGCCACGCACGGCCGGACCTATCCAATACTTCGTTCTTAATGGATGCGTTACGTGATCTGGGTAACGATGCCGACGACGAATCGATTCAGAAAGCATTGCGATTCGTTGTTCGTACCCAGAACTTGCCCGGTCATGGCAACGACACCGAACATGCCGATGATGTCGGCGATGGCGGTTTCTATTACACGCCCGCGGCGGGCGGAGAAAGCCAAGCCGGCGAGGACGACGGCGGCGGCTTACGCAGCTACGCCTCGATGACCTACGCCGGCTTGAAAAGCATGATTTATGCCGGGCTAACCGCGGACGATCCTCGCGTCGTCGCGGCCATGGAATTCATCCGCAAGAATTATTCGCTGGAGTCCAACCCCGGCATGGGGCAAGCCGGTCTGTTCTATTACTACCACACGTTCGCCAAAGCATTGAAGGTCGCCGATCTGGATACGCTGGATGATGCCGAAGGTGAGCCTCACGTTTGGCGAGACGAATTGGTCAGCACTTTGGTCGGTCAACAACAAGCTGATGGGTCGTGGGTCAATGGCGAAAACGATCGTTGGATGGAAGGCGATCGAAACCTGGTGACCGCTTACGCTCTGTTGGCATTAGCGTATGCCGGCGATCGCTAGCGACTGTTCTTAACAATGATTGGAAAAAAGTGTCTGACCCCATTTGCCGGGAACCGGCCCTTCGGGTGCTTCGCACAAATGGGGTCAGACACTTATTTTTCGCACGATCCTTAACAAGCTTTTCTACAATCGGGATGAAGTGATGAAGCGACGTTCAATCTTGATGTTGATCGCCATTGCGATCGTGGCGGTGGGTCCATGGGTCGTGGCCGAGGATCATCCGCCGTCGGCCGAGGTCGATTCGATTTGGGTCACGTCGATCGCTAAAGGTGGATCCGATGACACGTTCATCGCGGCAACGGCGAGCGGCCTGTTGTTGCGACCGGCTGATATCGTTTCATTCGAAGCTTCTGATCCAACAAAGTTTAAGGTTTTGTATTCGCATCCGGCGGCGGCATGGCGCGTGGTCGCGACGGATGACGGCAAAACCGTTGCCAGTGTTGACTATCGCGGCAACTTGATGACGTTCGACACCGCCAGCGGAGAAGCAAAAACGTTTGAGAAAGCTTTTGAGCGCTGGAGTCAATCGCTTATTTTGACGCCGGATCAAAAATCGCTGGTTGCTGGCAACGAAGCCGGCAAAGTATTCGTGTGGAATTTGGCTGACGGCAAAGTTGCCAAATCAATCGAACTCGATGGCCACGCAGTGACAGGTTTAGCGATCTCGCCCGACGGCAATCGACTTGCGGCCAGCGACGGTGGCGGACACGTGCATCTGTTGTCGTTGCCGTCGCTCGAGAGTGCGGGAAAAATTGAATTCGGCGAGGAACCGGTTTGGAGCGTCGCGTTCGTCGATGGCGGCAAGAATCTATTGGTCGGTAGCGGCGATCGAACGCTTTACAAATGCGAAGCGACTGACGCGGCGAAGAGTCAGAGCGTGCTCAAAGGCACCGACTGGATCACGACCATTGCTGTTTCGCCCAGCGGTCAAGTCGCTGCGGGCGAAGTCGGCGGCAGCGTGCATTTTCTTGTCGCAGGATCGAAGCCAATGACCGCGCCGAGCGGCGTTTGGGCGATGGCGTGGAACGGTGACCGGCAATTGTTTGTCGGTACTCGCAAAAATGGAGTGGTCGCGGCGACGCAGTCTTGGGATTGGGCGGCGACACCGTCGGCTTCGCCAGAAAAGTCCGACGCGGCGAATGCCACGAAAGATTCCGACGGCTCGACTGATGAGTGATGTTGATTCGCCGGTCGAGGTCGCAACGCCAGCCGACTCTCTCGAATATGTCGTACGCTGCGGCTCGATGCGGACCCTCGGTGTGATGGCATCGAAGCAGAAGTATCGTTACGGGGATCAAGTGGTCGTGCGAACGGACCGTGGTACCGAAATCGGTACAGTGCTATGCGAAGCGACATCATCGGCTCTGGAATCGATGATCGAGCCGACTCAAGGGCGGATCGTTCGTGCGTTGACGGAGGACGACCGAGCGCAATGGCGGCATCTCGAATCCAAAACCAGTGACGATTTGACAACCGCTCAGCGCTGCGTCGACGGGTTGGGTTTGAAAATGGAACTCGTTGATGTCGAGCGGATACTCGGCGGCGAGCGGACGGTCATTTACTTCTTGGCCGACGAGCGAGTTGATTTTCGGCAGTTGGTTCGCGATCTCGCGAAAGAGTTTCAGACACGAATCGAGATGCGTCAGATCGGTGTCCGTGATGAAGCGAAGTTGTTGGCCGACTATGGCGACTGTGGTCAACCGATCTGCTGTGCGACCTTCCTGAGCAAGATGCCGCCGGTGTCGATGAAGATGGCGAAGTTGCAGAAGGCGACGCTCGATCCATCCAAGATTTCCGGACGTTGCGGTCGACTCAAATGCTGCTTACGCTACGAGTTCGACACTTATGAGTCGCTGGCGAAGGAGTTACCGCCCCCGGGCAGTCTTGTTTTGACTCGTGATGGCAACGCAACGGTGATTGCGCAAGACATCTTGTCGGGTCAATTGACGGTCAAGACCGACGACAGTCGCCGCATCTTGATTCACAACGATGACATCATCAATATCATCACGCGAGGCGAAGAGTCGGGGAAGCCACGTCGCGATCGCGTCCGAAAACCTCGAAGCGATTCACTCGCGGAACCTTCCAGCAATGCGGAACCTTCCAGCGAAGGCTCGGGTTAGAATTGAGTTAGATCGCGGATGTCATTTTTTAGGCCAGAGTTTCTTGAGTTCCTTTTTTTACCCAGACGAGTTCGATATGAAGTCTCCGTTGCAAGCGATGCGAGATCTGTTGGCGGAGGACACGCGTTTCAAGATCGAAGCCTATCAATTCATTCGCGAGTCACTTCAATACGCTCACGAACACATTGCCGGATCATCGCCTGGCGAGCATCAAGACTTCGTTGAGGCTGAAGAATTCGACGAAGATTATGAATCGAGCGATGACACGAATCCCCGGCACGTCACCGGTCAGCAACTTTGCGAATCTTGCCGTCAATACGCTCTACAGCAATACGGCTACCTCGCAAAAATCGTTCTGGCGAGTTGGGGTATACGACAAACGGGTGACTTCGGCGATTTGGTTTACAATTTAATCCGCATCGAGCAGATGCGAAAAAGCGACACCGACCGCCGCGAGGATTTTGACGATGTCTTTTGTTTCGACGATGCGTTCGAGCCTGAGTTTGAGTTTGTCACCAAAGACGAAGACTAGCCCGACGCATTCCATGTTTCGCAGTATTCATCGAGTCTTGATGGCAGCCTTGGCGATCGCGATCAGTATGCTGGCCGACGATCACCGAGTCCTGGCCGACGATTCACCGCCGTCATCCGAGACAAGGCCCGCCGAAGAAGCAAGAACCGAATATCTCGGACGGACGCTCGCCCAACCCATGTCGCACTTGGCATCGTCGTGGCTGATCCGCCCCGAACGCGATGAAGAAGAAAGTACGTCTCAGTCGTTTCAGCAATTGCAACTGACCGAAGGAATGACGGCTTGCGATCTCGGATGTGGCAACGGTTACTGGACGCTGCCGATGGCCCGAGCGGTTGGTAAGACCGGAAAAGTGCTCGCTGTCGATATTCAGCGAGAGATGCTTCACAAGCTGCGTGAGCGGTCAGGGCGACTGAAGCTTCCGCAAATCAAACCGGTCCTCGGCGAGGTGGACGATCCCAAGCTACCGGTCGGCGAAGTCGACTTGCTGTTGATGGTCGATGTTTATCACGAGTTCTCGCATCCACAGTCGATGCTGTGGAACATTCGTCGATCGCTGGCGCCCGAAGGCGTCGTTGCACTATTGGAGTATCGCGAGGAAGATCCGGCCGTTCCGATCAAGCCGCTGCACAAGATGTCGAAAGCTCAAATCATCAAAGAGTACGAAGCGAACGGATTGAAACTGGTACGCGAATACAACGATCTGCCGTGGCAACATTTGATGTTCTTCGCGAGAGACGATAGCCCGCTTGAGAAGATTGAGGCGATGCCGGCTGAACAGGTGCTGGTAACGCCAGTTCCGTAGGCACGACATGAAATCGCCAGGTGCATGAGCCCGTGGAAACATAACAAGACGTTTACGAAGCCCCCTCGGGGCGACATCGTTATTAGCGCCAGATGTGTCGCCCCTACAAGGCTTCAACACAAATCAATCGAAGTCCAAGGGCTCACGCCCCTGGCTATTACATGCCGCCACTACGTGGCCAACACTCTTTCGCAGCGAAAAAATCCATGAACCCCACCGTTCGTATCCAACTTTCGATCATGATGTTTCTCCAGTTTTTCGTCTGGGGAGTATTCTTCGTCACGATGGGCGGCTATCTGACGAACGTCTTTGCCAGTTACAGCGAATCGGGGACTCTGAATCAAATCATCGGCAGCACGTACGCGACGCAAACGTGGGCCGCCCTGTTCGCGCCGCTGATCGTGGGCTACGTCGCAGATCGACTGTTCAACAAAGAACGTGTGAATGGAATTTTGCATTTGATCGGTGCCGGATTGCTGTACTGGGTCAGCACGATCACGGATTCTCCGTCGATGTTCTTCTGGGCGATGCTGTCGTTCTTCATCTGCTACATGCCGACATTGGCACTCGTCAACACAATCACGTTTCAGAACGTCGAAGTGGTTGAGCGTGACTTTCCCAAGGTCCGTTTGTGGGGGACGATCGGCTGGATCGTCGCCGGACTGATCGTTTCGCAGTCGTTCTTCGGACTGTTCCCGCTCAAAGTGTTGCCGGGTGTGGCGGACGCGGGCGGTACGGCGATCCAGTTCAAGATCGCCGCGGTCGTAAGTTTCATTTACGGGCTGTATAGCTTTACGCTTCCCGCATCGCCGCCGGAGGGACGCGGCCAACCGGTCAGCCTGATCAAAATCTTGGGATTCGACGCGATTAGCCTGCTCAAGAATCCGTCCTACGCCGTGTTCGCATTGTGCTCGTTCTTGATCTGCATACCGCTGGCGTTCTATTACGCTCGCACGGGTGACTTCGTGAAGTTGATGGCGTTCGGTGACGATACCGGTGGTGTGATGGCGCTTGGGCAAGTGAGCGAGATCGTGTTCATGGCGTTGGTGCCGTTTTTCTTGGTTCGCCTCGGCGTCAAGAAAATGTTGTTGGTCGGGATGTTGGCTTGGGCGCTTCGTTACACATTGTTCGGTCTGATGCCTTCGTCCAGCGCGATGTTGGTGGTTGGGATCATGTTGCACGGAATTTGTTACGACTTCTTCTTTGTCACTGGCCAGCTTTACACCGATCGCGTCGCCCCAGCCGAAACACGGACCAGCGCTCAAGCTCTGGTCGGTTTGTTGACCTATGGCGCGGGAATGTTAGTCGGCAATTACGTGCTCGGTTTTTGGGGCGACAAGGTCGTCGAGCTCGATCCGACCACGCAAGCGGGATGGCGCGAGGGAGCGTTTCAGTTTTGGTTGATGCCGGCCATTTTCGCTGCCGCCGTGGCGATCCTGTTCGCGTTGACGTTTTGGGACAATACCAAAGTCGATGCACTCGTCGCCGAGCCTGTGCCGGCCGACTGAAATCTGACGACTGAAATCCGCTTCACTCATCTCTCTTCACTTATCTCTCTTCACTTGCGCGACGATCATGGCGACAGCTCAGGAACGAACACTCTCGCAGTACCACGGACTGATGCGAGTCAATGCATCGGCGCATTTACTTCGCGTCGGTCGACACGTCGGTTTGATCGGCGAACTGCGAAAAGGGCAACGGACGGCGGAACAATTGGGCGAGTTGCTGGAGTGGTCGCCACATTCGGCGACGCTGTTGATCGACGGATTGATCGCGATCGGTGTGATCGAGCAGTACGGCGAAGACTACGCGCTCTCTCGCGCCGGTCACCTGCTTTGCCAGTATGACGAAGATCTCGGCGATGCGATGTGGGATCGGTTGGGCGATGTCGTGCGCGGCGGCGATCCACGTAAAGAGCATGACGACGGCCTCCACTACGAATACTTGGCCGCGACGCAGTGGTCGCACACGGCGTCGGCCATGCAGGCGGCGGAGATGCTTGATGTTGGTCAAGGCGGCGAGTTCTCAAACTTGAGAATTTTGGATCTCGGCTGTGGCTCGGGTGTGTGGAGCTGCGCGATCGCACATCGAGACCCCGAGTCGTGCGTCGTCGCGGTTGATACGGCCGCTTCGCTCGAAGCGGCCCGAGTAACGGCGGAATCGATCGAGATCGCGGATCGATTCGAGACGATCGAAGCGAACCCGATCGAGGTCGAACTGAAGCCCGATGAATTTGACTTGGTGTTGATCGCCCAGCGGTTGTCATGTCTGGACGCAAAAGCGGGACAGAAGTTGCTCAACAAAGCCGTTGCCGCCACGAAGCCGGGTGGTCGAGTCGTGGTGATCGACCTGTATCGCGGTCCCACCAAGCCGAATTTGGTCGAGTGCATCGAGGCGCTGAAACTGGACTTGGGCACCCGCGGCGGCAGAATGAGATCGCTCGAAGAGGTCCAAGCGGACCTCCGCGAGGCCGGTTTGACCGGGGTCCAGTTCTCGTTTCTGGCTGCCAGCGAGATCCATTTAGGCCTGGCGTTGGGGACGAAAGCTCCCGCGGCAGGTGGAAAAAAATCGTGAAGTCGGAGCCGTTTTAATGAATTGCCGGGATTTGCCGGAAAAGTGCGGTTGGCTGCGTTGACGAAATCGGCTTCGACTTCCTAAGCTACGCGGCTCGATTCGTACCCGTAGTGACCCTGGATTATCGGACTCACAGCCATGGCTGTCCCAAAACGTAAACACTCCAACGCCCGTACCGGCAGCCGCCGTGCGCACGATCACGTCAAGAAACGTCAGATCGGTTACTGCCCCCAATGCAGCACCGCAGTCCCGACTCACTCGATTTGCCCAAAATGTGGTTACTACCAAGGGCGAACCGTCATTGAGCACGAGGAAGCGTAGTCCTCGATTTGCAAATGAACTCAGTCGGCATTCTCTTCCCCGGACAGGGCGCCCAATCCCCCGGCATGGGACAATGGCTCTGTGCGACCTATCCGTTGGCGCGTCGATTCTTCGATGAAGCCGCCGAAGTGCTGGGATATGACCTGCTGGGATTGTGCTGCGACGGCCCCTCCGAAAAGCTCAACGCGACAGAATTCTGTCAGCCTGCCCTGTTTACCGTTGGTATCGCGGCAGCCGAAGTTTTGAGGCAAGAGCAGCCCGATCGGATCGCGGCCGTAAAAGCGGCTGCTGGGCTTAGTCTCGGTGAATACACGGCCGTCTGTTTTGCCGGCGGTTTGTCGTTTGCTGATGCGTTGAAATTGGTTCAGCGACGTGGCGCGGCGATGCAAGCCGCCGCCGACGCGGTCGCCAGCGGCATGGCCAGCGTACTGGGACTGGAACTCGACGCGGTTGAACAGATTTGCGATCAGAGCCGCCAAAGCGATGAAGTATTGCAGCCGGCAAATTTATTATGCCCAGGAAACATTGCCGTCTCTGGGCACCTGTCGGCGATCAGTCGAATGATTCCAATCGCGACCGAAGCGGGCGCGATGAAGGTGATTCCGTTGGCGGTTGCCGGAGCGTTTCACACGTCGTTGATGTCCGGTGCGGTCGACAAGTTGAAGGCTGCCCTTGAAGAAATGCCGATCGCCGATACGAAGATCCCGGTGTACAGCAACGTCGACGCGATGCCACACACGAAAGCCAGCGAGATCCGTGATTTGCTGAGCCGTCAAGTCGTCCAGCCCGTGCTTTGGGAGGCGTCCGTGCGCCGGATGCTCGGTGATGGCATCGACGGATTCGAGGAAATCGGGACGGGGCGGGTACTTCGCGGCACGCTGAAGCGAATCGATCGAAAAGTAGCGACCGACGGATTCGGCGACGAATAACAATCACTCCAAAGAAAGAATCATGCAGCTATCACTCTCGACAGACCTGAAGGGCCAAGTCGCGATCGTAACGGGCGCATCGCAGGGGCTCGGCAAAGCGGTCGCGATCGCGTTGGGGATTAACGGTGCGACCGTGGTTTGCCTAGCTCGCAACGCCGACAAGTTGGCCAGCACCGTTGCCGAAATCGAATCCACCGGTGGACAGGCTGAAGCCGTATCTTGCGACGTAACCGATCGGAAAGCGGCCGCCGCCACGATCGAGGCCGCGGCCCAGAAACATGGGCGTCTGGATATTTTGGTCAACAACGCGGGTATCACTCGCGATAAGTTGATGCGGGGCATGTCGGATGAGGAATGGGACGACGTGATCGCAACCAACTTGACGAGCTGTTTCGTCTGTTGCCGCACAGCCGCAGGGATCATGCGGAAGAAGAAATACGGCCGGATCATCAACATGGCTTCGATCTCGGGGATGATCGGAAACCCCGGACAAGCCAATTACTCGGCCAGCAAGGCGGGTATGATCGGGATGACGCGAACGATGAGTAAAGAACTGGTCAGCCGCGGCGTGACATGCAATGTGGTCGCCCCAGGCTTCATCGAAAGCGAGATGACTAAGGAACTCGGTGACGTCGTTTTGGAGGAAGTCTGCAAGCGGATTCCCGCCAAACGGATCGGAAAGCCCGAAGATGTGGCCGCTGCGGTACTTTTTCTCGCTTCCAAAGATGCCGGATACATCTCCGGACAAACCCTAGTCGTCGACGGCGGCATGATCGGCTAAAAAGTACTGTCCAGCCGCGTATTGACGTGTTTTGCTCGTTTGGCCTATCTTTTCGGCGAATGAGATTGCTACTCCCATCAAACTCCCTCAGCTTGCTGACCCCTTTAAAGACTGTCCATGGCCACTATTGAAGAACGCGTGATCGACATTGTTTCCGAACAGCTCGGTGTCGACAAAGACAAAATCACTCGCGAAACATCGTTCGTGAACGATCTCGGCGCCGACTCGCTCGACACCGTCGAACTGGTAATGGAACTCGAGGAAGAGTTCGACATCAGTATTCCGGATGAATCGGCTGAGAAGATCCAGAAGGTCGGCGAAGCGGTGGACTTCATCGAAGCTGCCAAAGGCGACGACGCTTAAATCGAAATCGGTACCGATCAGATTTGTTCGCTACCGAAATGATTGGTGTAATATTTCCCAACGGTTGCCGCCCCAGAATTCGTACCGAAACATCGGTTCGCAAGGATGTGGGCGGCATTTGTTTTTTTGAATTAGCCTAAATGATCGGCGACAAAGGCGACGCGATGCAAAACCAATCCCAACGACGCATTGTGGTGACAGGCGTCGGAGTCGTGACGCCGTTGGGCAATAAGGTCAGCGAATTTTGGGAGCGTTTGGTCAACGGTGAAAGTGGCGTCCATCCGCTGACGATCATGGACACAAGCCAGTACAAGATCCACTTTGGCGGCGACATACCCGACTTCAATGTCGAAGAAGTCGTCGATGCTCGCGAAGCGAAACGGCTCGACCGGTTCACCGCGTTTGCCGTCCACGCATGCGCGCAAGCAGTCGCCGATGCGGGATTGGACTTCAATGGAATCGACCGGACAAAATGCGGCGTCATTTTGGGATCGGGTATCGGTGGACTTGGTGAAATCGAAGTCCAGATCGAACGTATGTTGACCAAGGGGCCTGATCGCGTCAGCCCGTTTACGATTCCAAAGATGATGGTCAACGCGGCCGGCGGAACCATCTCGATCACCTACGGTTTACGGGGCCCCAATTACGCGGTCGCGACCGCGTGCGCCAGCGCGACCAATGCGATGGGCGACGCGGTTCGCAGCATAAGGCTGGGTGAGACAGATTTGGTCATCACCGGCGGAACCGAAGCCGCGATCACTCGGATGGGTTTGGCCGCATTTCAGAACATGAAAGCGTTGTCTTCGCGAAACGATGATCCGGCGACCGCGAGCCGACCGTTCGACGCTGAACGCGACGGCTTTGTGATGGGCGAAGGCGGTGGGATCTTGATCTTCGAGGAACTCGAGCACGCCAAAGCACGCGGCGCAAAGATTTACGCCGAGGTTCTCGGTTACGGAACGACCAGCGACGCCGGTCACATCACGGCGCCGGATCCCGAAGGCAAGGGCGCCGCCGCCGCGATGCAAGCGGCGATCGATGACGCCGGGATCAAGGCCCAAGACATCGATTACATCAACGCACACGGCACAAGCACGCCGCTTGGCGACAAGGCCGAAACGATGGCGATCAAAACTGTCTTTGGCAAACACGCTTACAGCACATCGATCAGCAGCACCAAGAGCTCGCTCGGTCACTCGTTGGGTGCCAGTGGGGGAATCGAAGCAGTCGTACTTTGCAAAACGATCCAGACATCGACGATCGCGCCGACAATCAATTTACACACGCCCGATCCGAATTGCGATTTGGACTATACGCCCAATCACGCTAAGTCGGCCGACGTGAGGATCGCGATGAGCAACAGTTTCGGTTTCGGTGGCCATAATGCTTGCGTTGTGTTCGCGAAATTCAAGTGACTACCACCGCTCTCGATCCGGCCGAATACGTCGAACAAGCGTATCTGTATAAGTTGCTTCGCGAGCGACTGGCCGACGACATGCCGATGCAAGAGTTGCTCGAGCATGTTCGTTTCGAATTGCTTGCGACGACCAAGCTGCCGATGGCGATCGACTATCTGTTGGCCGAGCTGAAGCACTCAGGGTTGATGTCGCCGGCGATGTACCGGATGGCGCACTATTTCACGCCATTTCAATCCTATTTGGTGTCGCAGGCCGAAACCGACACGGGACGTTTCACCATGCAGGCGGCGCTGCAGTCTTTGGAAGCCGAAGCCACGTACCGCGTCAGTGGCGCGACGCCTCAGGGGATGTTCTTCTATCAGTTCGAGGTGCTCTGTCGAAGTCGATTGAACTATGACAAGGGACTAACTGCGATCAGCGGTGACCCGATGTTCGATGCCACCTGGACCAAATGGATTCTGATGCTTCGGGCGCAAATCGGTTTGGTCGACTTGGCAGATTTGCTGTTCTTAGCAAGCGAAGAATACCGCGAACGATTGGTCGTTGCGGATGAACCTGTCGAAGGTAAGGGGCCGTTTCTGTTCGGTCAGCGTGAAGGGCGAATCGCGTTCGGCAATCGACGTAAAGAGCCGCTGTTCTTGTTCGCCGCGATGCAGCGTCACCTCGGTTATCCGGTCGTGCCCAGAATAAAGCCAAGAGACGAAACGCCCGACCTGATTCCCGCGCTGATGCGCCGCGTCGAACGATTAGAGTCGCGAATCATGCTGTTGGAAGAAGAACGACGCGGTGGAATCGACATCACCAAGTTCTACGAGAAGAACCAAGGCAAGATCCCGAAACTGGATTCTTGAACGGAAAAAGGTGTCTGAACCCATTTGCCGGGAACCGGCCCTTCAGGTGCTTCGCACAATTGGGGTCAGACACCTTTTTCCGCACGATCCTTACTTGGCTTCAATGAATTCGAGCGGTTGATTTTCGGTAACGTCGGCGACTCGGATCGCCAGTTCACCAGCCAAGATTCGGCGAAAGGTCTTACCGACAATCTCGCCACGCCATCCTTTGAGCAACGATGGCTCGCTCTCACCTTCGCGACGATCAAGTTCATATCCGAGCAGTTCGCGAACATCATCGGCATTCCCCACAATCGGCGGTGCCAACTTGTGCTGGCGACTGATGCAGGCGATCGATGTTGATAGGAACTGGCTCAACATCGGGGAAACCACACGCCGCGTTCCTCGGGGGCGTCGCGGTAAATCTTCGTCGGGCGTCTTGAGCGCCGTTTCAACCGCCAACGCGATCGCCTCGTATTGATCGTTGAACCCACGACGCTCCATACCGCGAATGCTGCGGATCTTTTGCAAGTCGGCAGATCCTTTACGGGCCAGTTCGACTAGCAAATCGTCTCGCAAAATTCGCTTCGGCAATCGATCCAGTTCGCGGGCTCGGCTTTCACGCCACAGCCAGATTTGTCGAACCGTTTCGAGCTGACGTGGATTGAGTCCCGACGCACCGCTGACCCGCCGCCAATTTTCACGTGTTTCCGCGTCGATGATCTTCTGCTGGAAAATGCCAGTTTCTTCGTCCAACCAGCTCGTTCGATTGAGCTTCACCGCCATCGCTGCGAGCTGCTCGTGCATCTGGAATAGATCGGTCACGTCACTGAGCGCGTACGTGATCTGGTCAGGCGTCAGTGGTCGTCGATACCAATTCGTTCGGGTCTCGCCTTTGGGTAGCGTTTTGTTGACCAGCCGCTGAACCAACGTACCTAGCGACGCCGGATACTCCATCCCGACAAATCCGGCCGCCAATTGCGTATCGAACAGGCCGGCGATCGGTTTGCCGGTGAATCGGATACAAAATCGAGCTTCTTCCCGCGCCGCGTGAGCGATCACGATTCGGCCGGGCTCGGTCAATAGATTCCAAAACGATGTCGTATCGTCGACGACCAACGGATCAATGATGGCGAGCCGGTCTCCGGCAACGACTTGGATCAAACACAATTGGGGGCGATACGTGTCTTCCGATACGAATTCGGTGTCGAACCCAATCCGATCGTAAGCGGCGATCTCGCGACAGAACTGCTCGAGTTCGGCGACGGTGTTGGGGGACTCGTAGTTCAACGTTAAACTTGCAGTTTCAAATCGAGCGGGAATGTTTGCTAGCCTTGCAACGACTGTAACCGCTGTCGCTGTGATCTGCTATCCGCTGAATTTCCAATTGGTCTTTGCAAAACGCCCCCAATGCCTGTCGAAGCTGTTTCTAACGGTCAAGCTGACTGCGTCGATGGTCGACCCCAGTGGCTGGTCAGCCTTCGATGCGAGACCGAGCTAAGAATCGCGGTCGATCACCCGATCGATATTTTGGATTTGAAGGAACCGCGGCGAGGACCGTTGGCTCCATCCGATCGATCGCTTTGGGAGACTGCCGTTGCCCTGGTTTCACGGTCCAACTCGCTTCCCCCAACAGGATTTCGGGAAGGCACCATCGGTGTGCTATCGGCCGCGCTGGGTGAGCACGAAGAAGCGATTGCCGTGGCTAAGTTTTTGCCGCCTGAGTTCACATTTGCAAAGGTCGGCCCAAGCGGGTGCCGTTCCGTTGACCAGCTCCGAAGTTTGTGGGACCGGCTGCGGTCAAGTTTTTCTGGGACGACCGAACTCGTCGCCGTCGCCTACGCCGATCACGTGTCGGCAAAGTGTCCGGAACCCGCGGACATCTTTGATGCGGCGGCCAAGTCGGGAATGGGACGTTGTCTGATCGACACATTTAGCAAAGATGGACGATCGACATTCTCGCATCTATCGGAGGACCAGCTCGTCGCGATTTCCGATCAGGCGAGAGGTCTTGGTCTGTGGTGGACCTTGGCCGGTTCGATCCGGCACGATGACTTGTCGCGGATCCGTTCGTCCAAGATCACGCCCGACTGCATAGGTGTCCGAGGCGATGCCTGTGACGACGGTCGCGGCGGAACATTATCCGTCGATCGGCTCAAGCTTTGGCAGAAATCGCTTGAGAAACTACGGCCAAAACAATTAGAAGTGCCGCGATCGCATCGGCGCGTTTGAATCGGACGCTCGCCGCGTCTAATCGCACAAAGTCGATCAGCCGACCGGTCGGGCATCCCAATCGACAATAGCCCATCGGAATCATCGCAGCGATCAACAGACTGATTGCGGCCAATCCGATCGATCCCCAGCCAGCGATACGAAACAGGTACGCGTGGAACGGCTCCCAAGCGGCCAAGTCAACCGCCGGCATGATCAGCAGGGATAGATAAGCGATGACCAGCATCAATCCTGGGATTCGCGATAGCCACTTTGTCACACCGGATGAAAGTCTTATTCGCCGTCGCGAATTTTGCTGGGGCTTGATCAGTTGTTGAATCGCGCCGTGCGGGCACAAATGGTTGCAATAAGGATTCGACTTACTTACGGACGGAATCAACAGAGCTACTGCCGCGATCGTTGCTAAGCCAGGCGCCAATCGCCAAGCAACGCCCTCTGCCGACCAGCCAGCCACGAGTGCCATCGAGACAAGATTGCCAGACCATATCCCGATTACGACGACCACGGTAACCAACCAGAATCGTCGCCCCAAGCGGGATCGAAAGGCACCCACTTTGCCAAGCAATGATGCGATCGCCAGAATCGAGATTGTCGCTATGTCGGAAACTGTCCAACGAACGCTCGCGAAGTCTTCGCCGTCTGGCGCGTGCGTCGCTTCATCGCGCTGTTGGACGTACTGCGCCGCCGAGGCGACGAGCGTATCGGCGACGGCCAAACTCGTCATCGTCGCGCCGGAGACTCCTTCGATGCCTTCGGCTTGTGGGTCCAGCTTTGCCAGTTCGTCCAGCGATCGACCTTCAAATCGCCTCCAAAAGCCACGTTCCTGGCGAACGTAATCCACGTAGGGTTCGTTATCGAACGAACTGCGGAGATCGACTTTCTCGATTCGGTCGTTCGCATCTGTTTTCAATAGCAGCTCGGTCGGTCCCTGGTATCCGATGATCGTATCGCTGTAGGTTCCCGTACGAATCAGCGACGCTTCGGATTCGCTCAACGGAGTTGGGAACACCAATGACGGACGGTTGCCGCCGATCCGCTTGAGGATTCCCCGTGCCATTGCCAGCGAGGTCAGCGTCGCGCCGGAAACGCCATCAATCCGTCGGTCGTCGGCCGGTCCACCCCAAGGCCAACCTCGGAACTGATTCAAGAATGACGCATCGCGACGAACCGCTTCCACGTGCTCGCCCGTATCGGCGCTATCGAGCAACTGCACGTACTCGATGCTCAGATTTTTGTCCAACACGATCATCGCCTCAGTCGGCCCTCGATACCCGATCACATCTGCGGCTTCGGGCAACGTGCGAATCACGGAACCAGGTTCTGCACCGGAGTGTTCGGCCAGTTCTAAAAGCGAGACTGACGTAGTTAATCTTGATCGACTCGGCGATGGAATTAACAGCAATAATGCGATGACCATTGCCAGCCGAATGAATTGCATCAGTGGAATGCGTGTCCGACCCCAGACAGCCGGTCGATTCATTTTGCTTCGACCAAGGCGACCGCATCGACGTGAACAAAACCGTCCGCTTGGTTGGACAGAATTTCGACGATGACTTCATCACCCGCGCTCAGGTGCATTCGATCCATGACCACAGATCCAGTGTGCGAATCGGTGCGTTGATCCATGGTCAGCTTACGAACGATATCACGGTAGCGGATCACGATGGGTGTTTGCGTCGATCGGTTCTCGTGCGGCTGGTTGTAAACGCGAACTTCGTAGTCACCCGATTTGATCGGTGTCAAAGAGAAGGTCGCCGATGCGTTGCTGTTGGGCGATGCGTATCGATATCCGTTTCCGACATAGCCTTTCAAGCCGTCGCCGGCGGTCCACTTTCCGATCAGATTTGCATTGACATCATCGACAACGATTCCGTCCAACGTGGCCGGGTCGAGACCGGTCGGTGGGCCGTGTGGACCAGCAAGTGGCAGCGCGTCGTCGGGGATGACGATATTCGCGGTCGGCGTGCTGCGGCGGGCCTTGCCAGGCAATTCAAGCAGTTTCAACAGATCGCCAAGATGTTGGGCATAGACATCGCGGGGTGAGCAATGATTCAGCGTGCAAATCGATGCCGCCTTCCCGACGACTTCTCCCATCATCCCGCACGTCTTCATCACGCGAACCGTGCCGAGTGCCTCGTGCGTCACGCTGACATCGCGGCCCGCCATGAACAGATTTTCGATGTTGCGACTGTAGAAACAACGATAGGGAACCGGGTAACCGTACGACTTGTCGACGGCTTGGTTGTGAACGGCGATTGAGATGAACGGGTTGTCCGGAAATTTTTTGGCGTATTCTTTCTTTGGATAATGGAGATCAATTGACCAAGTACTTGGCACGCATCCATCGGGAAAATCGCGTTTGCTGGTGATGTCGTCCTCCGTCAAGACGACATCGCCCAGCAGCAGACGACTTTCGCGGGGGCCGCCGACGAAGGCAACCCACGTTAGAACCGCCGTCGCATGTTCGGCGGCGCCATCGCCGTTTTTCATCGCGTTGAAAGCGCCGAACACCGCGCGCAGGTTCCAGTCACGGATCGACTCGGCGTCGCCCAACGCGTCCTTGTCAAAACCGCTCTCCCAAAACCATTGACCATGGTGATCACGCGGGTAAGGGAAATCGGCCATGTTCAGATCGAGCGCCCAAGGTGTTGGGGGAAACGTCATCGGCGTGGTTGCTTCGTCCCAAGCCCACATGTTGCTCATCCCCATGCGACCGCCTTCAGCCATGTTCATATCCGCGCCGGCCCAGGCACCGATCCAGCCGTGGCCCGTGCAATCGGCGAAGTAGTCGCCTATGATCTTCACTTCAGCACCGCTTCGAGTATCGAGCACCGAAACTGACGCGATCTTTGAACCGTCCATTTCAACGGATGTCGCGTGATGATTGAGCATCAAATCGATATTCGGTTCGGCTCGGACCACGGCTTCTTTCAATTCGTCACCGAACTCTTCATAAGTGCCGGGTGATTTGCTCGCCTTGTCGGCAAACTCTTCGATGATTTCGCCGATGCGAGGAAACTTCCCGCGGCGAATGTTGCCCATCGCCCAGACGCGAACTTCACTCGAACCATTGCCGCCCAAAACCGGGCGATCTTGAATGAGCGCCACGCGGCAGCCCATCCGCGCGGCCGAGATCGCTGAACCCATCCCTGCGTATCCGCCACCGACGACGACCAAGTCGTAAGGACCACGGATTTGAGGCCGGTCAGGAAGTCCAAGTTGCTTTCGTCGCCACGGTGACAACACTTCACCAGATTCTGGCGGCGTCGAGTCCAAATCGGTGGTGAAGTACAGACAATCACAACGACCATTGAAGCCCGTCCGATCGTGAAGTCTCAGTTCGCTCTTGCCGGCCTTCAGCTCAACCGTTCCGCCGTCGTGCCAGCTCCAATCGGCGCCCCGAGTTCCGAACGTTTCCGCGAGCGGCTGGTCATCGATGAAGACCTGAAATTTTCCAGGCGACGGTTTCGCGTCCCAGCGAGCGACCCAGTCGATTGTCCTCACCCAGACACGATAGTTGCCCGCATCGGTGACTTCGAGCGGTGTGACCGCGTCAGCGACAGGGCGACCCAAACCGTGCGCGATCAAGTACGGCGACCCCATCTGCTGGATGAACTGTGTGTCGAGATCCCAGCCACCGGAGTCCGCGAAACTCTCGGCTTCGACGAAAATTTCCGCTGCCGTGGCAAAACTTGAGAAAAAACTCGCAAGGGCAAGCACTGCCAAGGATCGCAATCGCATCAAATTCGCCGTGAATGCTGGGAAACAACAGTTGAAAGAAACGTCAATTGTAACCGAATCGCATTTTAACACGTGCGTTGATTCGACGTAGTTACTTGAGCGGCCCGCGTCCGTGATGCGCGCGGACCGCGTTGACGACGACGAGTGCGGGTGGGTGCGACTTCAGCAGATTGACAACCGCAGTCGTCGATACGGACCAAGACTTGGCGACAAGGCTGGGTTGGCCTCCGGCGGCGTGCAAATCGTCCAGCAAAACCGCCAATACGGCTGGTCGGTCAGGATGTGATTCGCGAAATTTCAATGCGTGCCCACGATATCGATCACGAAGTTGCTGCTCGATCTCAGTCGGCGTTACGTCTAGTGCCGAAGGCGCGCGCAACTCGACCGCCAAACGAAAGCGTAACCGCACCAAAGCGACGGCTCGATTATCCGCTTGGCTTCGACGCTCGGTCGCCTCTGCCGTAACGTCGGTTGGTTCGTGATGCAGGAACACGCCCGAGCTGGTTTTATTGCGATGTTGACCACCAGGCCCACCGCGACGTTGAAAACGCAGATCGCATTGCGACAACAACGTATCGGTGTCCAGCAATGCTGGATGCGGTGGATCGATCAACCTTGCAGGCATCCGCGACCGTGAATCCGGCAATTTCGCGTCGGTGTTCCCATCGGTTTGATCGTTATCCACCGAGCCCATCTTTGCATCGTTGAAACAAGCCTTCGGCCAATGTCCGTGCCGGCAATCGTACTATTGCCCGACATTGAGTTCCGAGCAAACCAAGTATCTCCGTGTCGGAAACCTTCATCAACGGGCAGGTGACAACATAAGCTGCCCTTCGGATCACCGACTCAGAATCGTTGTCGATCGCCGAAACCGATTCGATGATTGAATCGAACGTACGATCGGGCATCGACGCGAGCGCGATGCGAACCGGCGAGCCGATGCGAATATGATTTCGATCTCTGGCATCAATTTGAAGCACCGCGTGCAGTTGCCCTTCCACACTGATCCGACACCACGAATGTTGGGATATCGCGAGCGTACCGACACGATCAGAAAGTGTCGTTATACCGCGCAGTGGGTCCGCCGAAATTGTTGATTCAGCCGGCAAAACCACACCGTCAACATTGGCACGAACATCGTTCCGATTGGCCCGCATTTTGACCGAAGCCAATTGAGTCTCTAGCGTTCGTTCAACCTCCTGGAATGTCTCCCATTGTGTTTCCGCTTCGCCACGGTTGTCGGCGGTTCGCTGGGCGATAGTTGAACGACGTGACAAGCGGCTTTGCAATTGCGCCACTCGCAACTGACCACTGATTCTTGATTGCGCGAGTTCGTCAGATGAGTCAGCCAAACTCAAAAGAGATTGTCCTGTTTGAACTCGGTCGCCGAAGTTCGCGCCGACACTTTCGACGATCGCATCACCCGGCAGAAAGACTTTGACGCTCTCCACGGCGTCTACGCGCCCAATCGCGGAGCGATAACGGGGCATTGGGACAAACAGGATCACGCCGAGCAGCAACGCCGTCATCACAACGAGCGATGTCCGACGAAACTTGGAGATCTTCGCCCACGCTTGTTCGCCGCGAATCACGCCGAGCATTCGACCGCCAAAACGGCGCAGCATCGAAAAGGTAGCTAAGATGATCACGATTGCCATCAACGGGCGAAGATGAACACGATCGCTCAGCGCCAACAGCATCGCTGCGATGGCAATCATTAGGATCAGTCGATAAATCGACGAAGCAAGATGATAGGTCGATAACAGAATTGTTCGACGACTCCGACGCTTGCCGGTCAGCAACTCGCCAAACGCGGCGCTTGATTCGGATCGCAAGTTGACGCTGCCGATCCAGTCTGACAAGACGAAGTAACCGTCGTAGCGCATCAACGGGTTCGCATTGAAGACGAGTGTGCTGATTCCACAGATGACCATCAAGTTGATCGCGTGAAGTTGTACAGCGGGGTCGCGCGCGGAAATCCAAACGAAGGTAGCGAGTGAGGCGATGATCAGTTCGACGTAGATGCCTGCCAACATCACCCAGGCGCGTTGCCATGCGGATGGATTGCGGACGGAATCCGAGACATCACAAAACGGACACGGCATCCCGCACAACATCAGCACGCCAACGGTTCCGCATCTTGAACCGATGCGGCGGCACATCACTGCGTGGGCCAATTCGTGGATGATCTTGGTGGCGACGAAACATGCACCCAACGCGATCGGACTGGTTTGTGCAAAGAAATCACCGAGCGAGCCCAACGAAGACTGCCATTGATCACGGTGACCGACCACCATGCCTGTCGCCAGCACAATGATCCCGGTCCAGAAGATCACCGCGGTCCGTGAAAATAGCCATCCCGACCAACGGGCCAATCGTGATGCTACGTCATCGATCGAGCCGATCGGAATGCGAACGTACAATGGTGAGAATCGTCCGCTACGAGCTTGCGAGCGGTGGCGAGTCCAACCGGCCTGGCATGCTTGACGCCATTGGTCTTCGGTCGCGGTTCCATTCTGAAAAGCTTTCCACAGTTCCTCACGCACACGTGTGAAGCGGCCACCGATTTCATCGACGACGATTCGCATTCCGCGGCGAGATTCGTCGACACTGACGCTGGTCAAGTCTTGCCGCAGTCGCCCGTCGATCATCGAGTTGCCCATCATCGACTTGCCGATGGCGCGGGTATTCGAGCGGTCGCGGCGGATAAGTACACGGTCATGCGAACCGGCGTTCCCGGCTGCAAGATCCAGTCGCTGGTACTTCCGGTTTCACTTTGGTTGACGACTTCGGCGTTGAGTCGGAATCGTCCGCCGGGCAGTGTGCGTGGATCAACCGACAACACTTTGCCACGTAGCGATCGTTGTTGACCATTGGCTTCATCGATCCAGTGAACGCTGACGGGCAAGTCGCGGCACAACGAGGGAGCCAAGTCGACGCTGTTGACCAAGGCATGGACGTGCAGTCGATCGATGCGTCCGATCGTTGCGATCGGGTCACCCTTGTTGACCCATTCACCGACGGCGCGAACCACCTCAAGAACGATCCCGCCGATCGGACTTTCGATATGTAGGTTTCTGAGTTGATCGTCGATCTCGGATAAGTCCGCATCGCGAAGTTGGCTTTCGATTTGAGCGCGCTGACCGCGTTTCTTGGCTTGCGCGACTTCCAATTGTCCCCGCTCGACAGCCAATCTCAGCTTGCGGATTTGCGTCAGCGGAATGGCACCGCGGACATCGTTCTGGATCGAGCGACTGGTTTCCAGTTCGGCTTCGGCTTCTTGCAATGCGACTTCGGCGTAGCGTATTTCGACATCGTCTTCGGCTTCGGACTTGGCCGAATTCATTCGCAGCGTTGCCGATCGACGTCGAATCAATAGCGATCGGTCGTCAAGGCGGGCGATCGGGGACCCAGCCGTGATGGTGTCATGCTGTTTGATATTGACTTCGGCCACGCGACCGGTTTCCAGCGCGGGAACTTTCACTTCACTAGCGAACCGAACGACACATTCATCGACCTCGATTTGAACTCCACCACCGTCGCCAAACGCCAGCGTGGGAAACAATGCAGCACAGAAGATCAATGACGGTTTTGCAAAACGATTCACGATGAAGCTCCGAGGGTCTGTATGTCGTCGGCCACCGGCTGTTCACCGGTCAGGTACATTCGCGCCGTCGAATCAATCGCGTGGATCAGGTCTTGAAACAGGACGTACGCGATCGGGCGGCGGCCGCAACGAAACATCACCCGCGCCGGCGCGCCTGATGAATCTTGATGACTGTGACTAGAACCGATCGAATTGGCGGTCACTTGTTCGAGCCGCAGCAAGACGGCGGTTGCCGGCGTGGGATCGCTGTCGGCGACGACCGCTGGCCCGATTTGAATCAACGACGCATTCATGATTCTTCCCGTATCGGCGTCCAACGAAACCTTGGCCGTCAACTCACCAGAGTGTCGACCGGAAGTCGCATCGCGAATGTGGGCGATGCGGTTTTGTGGCACTCGGGCCTCGACCACCCAATGCGTGTCGGCAGAAATCACCCGAAGCAATCCATCGCCTCTCTGAACCGGACGCGATTCCAAACGTGACTCGACCTGCCAAGCATCTACGATGCCATCGCGATCGGCGCGGATGACGAGCGAGTCTTTGATGCGTCGGAGAATCGTTAGTTGCGAGTCGGCCGATTGGATCTCTTCCACGACGATACTTCGTTCGCCTTGAACACGCTCGAGTCGATCAAGCTGGGCCGATGATGTATCGACCATCACTTCGGTAAGTCGTGATTGCTGTTGCACCAGCACCGCGCGGCGCCCCGCAAGCGTCGAAATCTGTTCGTCCAGCGACACGTCGACCATCGACAGCAATGCTTGTCCGCGCATGACCGTTTCGCCATGTCGAACTTTGATCGCGTCAACGACAGCGTCTCGCGGTGCCGTCACGATCTGGGACATGGCGGGACGGACGATCGCCGGAGTGTCGACGGTCAATGGGATCGGAAATATTGCGACGATCGCCGCGATGGCAATGACCGAGGCCCACGCCAGTTTGCGTTGCCGTGACGAAGAGGCGACGCCAGGGAACATGCCTGCGATCCGACGCCCGATTAGACCACCGGACGATTCCAAATTCTGTAACGCCAGCGATGCGTGACGCGTGTAACGCAAAAAACTATCGCGAGCTTCATCGTTTGTCGGCGTCGACGAACTGGCTTGCAATCCGATCAGTCGGAACGAGTTTGTGTCGTCACGGGCGATGCACCGAACGACGAGCGAATCGTTGGTTTCGGATTCTCCGGGTTCGGTTTCATTCCAGTGGCAGTCATCTGTTTGTAGCTCAAGCTCCGCACAACGACGAAGCTGGTCAGCGGCAGGCGACTTCTGATCAATCGAATGGATATGACTGACAGCGATCAAGTCGGCTCGGCAGGTCGAACTGGATGAAGGCTGCAATTGAATCAGGCCGACGCGATCGAATCCGAATGCATCCGCGGCGCCATCGACGATCATCGCTTGCAGGGCCGACAGATCGCGAAGTTGATGTATTCGCGTTGTCAGTTCATTGACTTGTGACGCAAGCGTCTGTCGGCGACGGAGGCTGCGGAGTTGATCGCCGCGATAAAACTCACCAGCCAAGTCGGCCATCTGGGCGACAAATCGAAGATAGCCACGTTGGGTCGCGACGCCACCGCCGGATTCTAAGAATACTTCGAGCAAGTAGTCGGCGCCGGCCAGCGAACCATCGCACTGAATCGGTGCCAACGCGGCTGGAAAGTCGGTCGGATTTGAAGGCACGTTTCCATCACAAGCGCCGGGCGTCGGTGGGACGACGGCGGGTGAGCATTCTGCGCCGACCTCGACCAACAACCGGTCATGGGCGGCGATCGAACTGTCGTGAATCGAACGATCCGTGATGCGACCGAGTCTCTGGACGCATCGATAGGTGAGTCGGTTAGATGAATCGTCGCGTTGCCACAACACGACACCTTCGGCGGCAAGTGCGCGCAGTGTTCGATCGGCAAGAAGCCCGTGAAACTCCGCAGCACTACGATCGGTCCGCGCCGCGACGGCTACTTCGCGAACGATTTCGGCAATCTCGCGGCGCGTTTCGCTCACGACATCGTCGCCACTTCGATGGGCGGACGAGACGAAGACAAACGGTTGGTTCGCGGTCGCCGAACTCACGGATCGCGGTCGCTTTATGACGGATGAGCGTTGCGGGTGAAAGAACTACCCTGATCCCATAGCAAAAGCCGACACCCGACGGCAACGGAGTTTGGCAGAGTGAATTAGGTTTCACGCTCGAAACGACCCGACTTGCCGCCTGATTTATCCATCAGTCGGATCGAACCGATCGTGATCGCGCGATCGATTCCTTTGACCATGTCATAAACCGTCAGGCAGGCGATGGAAACAGCCGTCATGGCTTCCATCTCTACGCCCGTTTTGCCCGTCGTTTGAACTCTCGCCGTGCATCGCAGCACGTCAGACTCAGGCCAACTAAATTCGATCGAAACCGATTCGACAGTGATCGCGTGACAAAGCGGGATCAGCATCGGCGTCCATTTGGCAGCCTGGATTCCGGCCAAGCGGGCGACGCCGAGGACATCGCCCTTCTTCGCACCGCCCGCGCGGATCTGGTCCGCGGTTTCGGCCAGCATGAGAACTTCGCCGGTTGCGATCGCGACTCGCACCGACGGTGACTTTTGCGTTACGTCGACCATGTGCGCATTGCCATGATCGTCGAAGTGCGAGGAAGCTTTCATTGGATCTTCTCAATTCTCGGTTCACGCCGCAGGTAAGAACGGTTTGAGCTTATCGAGCATGTTCGCGATCACTGGTTCTAAAATCGGTTTGACGCCGGGGATCGCGTAGAGCTTGTCAATCATCGCTTGAATCGGTTCGACCAAGCCCTTGACCTTATCGGCGATTCCGGTCCGTGCCACTTCCGGCAGAGACTCCAAACCAAACGTCATTCCACCAAGCTTCTCGTTGAAGCCCATGATTGACGGAACGGCCGCTTTCGCCGATGCCTCATCCGTGACATCCGAAAGCGCTGCCCGATACTCGTCGAACAGCCCAGTCAACTGAGCTGTTGTGTCGGTGAGTTCGACGGCGGGAACTTCGACATCCAGCATTTCCGCATCGTCCAAATCGTCGATCGCAGCGTCGTTCTCGATCTGTCGGTTAGGGACGACCGGTTTGTTCTGAGCGAGATATGCCCATACCGCCAAGCCACACAAGATCAGAACTGGTATCAGCCATCGCAATCCGCTGCCGCTGGACTGAGTCGACGCTGGCGCCGTTGCGGCAACCGGTCGGCGCGCGCCCGCATCGGTGATTCCGAGCGAGCCGAGTCCCAAAGCGCCGGCAAAGCCCGGTGGCAAGCTTTTGGCAACTGAATCCTTTTGTGACATCAGCAGACTCGAAAGACCTTTGGCGTCGAGTCCATCGGCGCGTTTCTTGGCGCCCAAGTAGCTCATCACCAGCGGCGCCAGAATCGCCAACAGCGATGTTGATTTGTCGGAGTTCATTCCGGTGAACTTGGCGATCAGGGCTGCGATCGAGGCAATGTTTTCGCCGAACAGTGATTTCAGAACCGTCATTCCGAGGTTCGTCATCATGCTGGGATCGCCACCCGAACCGCCACCGAGCATTCCGGGCAACTTCTCGAGAAGTCCGCCGTTGTATTCGTCCTTCTCGAGCATGTCGTTGAGCGCACCTGCGCCAACGGGCGTCGATGCTTTCTTCATCAGCCCACCTAATATCGACGGCAAGATCGCATCGATACCGGATTGTGCGGCGCCACTATTCACGCCGAGTTGCTTACCGAGCTGGCCCACCAAAGCGCCACCGAGTTGGCCCTTGAGAGCATCCAGAATGTTGACCGCCATTGCCGTATGCCTGTGTTGATCTGCCTAAGAAACGGATCCCGATAGGGAACGCAGGTATAGCAGACAACAGTTTTGCAAACGGGTCAATCACTTGGTGAATGACGCCCAAAATTGTTCAGCGGCCGGAGAAAATCGTCGCAAAGATTCCGACTAGAAACGAAAAAAGGCGTCTCACGTTTGCGGGAACGTGAGACGCCAATCGACGAGGCTTTTTTTGAACTTCCTTGTTCTTATTCGCGAGTCAAATCCTTCTGACTCGGGAGAATCAAAACTAGACGAGTTCTTTCTTTGCACCGACAAGCGTTCGCAAGCGTTCAGCCAACAGGTGGGCGTCGAACGGTTTCTTGAACGTTTCGTTGATGCTGCTACGATCGAAACTCATTGGTTGCCCGTCGTCGGGCAGCAATGCGATGAGGACGATATCGGTGAAGTCCACGTTCTTGCGCAAGTTCTGGCAGATTTGCACTGCTTCGATTTTGCCGATCGAGAAGTCAACGATGATACAATCCGGATTGAAGCTTTCAGCTTGAATGCCAGCCTCGAAACCGCTCGCGGCCACGGCCACTTTGAACGCTTTCTCGGGCGGAAGTTCTCGCTTCAAGTTTTCAATCAACACTTGGTCTTGGGCGACGATCAGGCACTTTGCCATCGCTTCGTCTTCCAAGTCGCCAAGGGGCATGCCGTGCTCTTTGAGAAACTTGATCAAGTAGTCTCGCGGAATACGACGGTCCTGTGATCCAGGAATTCGATAGCCTTTCAAACGCCCCGAGTCGAACCATTTCGATACGGTCCGGGGTGCTACTTTACAGATCTTGGCGACCTGTCCAGTTGTGAAGACCTTCATACTAGGTTCTCCATAACGCCTCGTTTAATATTCCCTCGGACATGGGTGCGTCGGTAACCAATGTCCTGTCGGCCCTGCTTCGCTTGACGATCGGCTGAACGACTGGTCCTGATCAGTCGCCAAGGTTTGTCGCGGTGGGTCGCGGCAAACCGACACCCAGAGGTCATTTGATCGGTTGCCCGGTCATCGTTTCTCTGGAGTACAGTCATGAAAGTCCTACGCTGGGTCGGGCCAGCCGGTTTGCATCTTGCGATGCTAGCCGAGCGGGATCCTCGCGGTTTTGTTTACGTAAAATGGTTCGCAACGAGACCGAAGTCGCGTTGATGGGGCAGATGCTGCGGAGTATCGGTAATCAGTTCGGGCGACGTGATTTGAATGTACCCGTTTGGTATCGAGGTCGAGGACCTCGATCAAACGTCGATCGATTCAATTCACAGACTCGACTTTGCGTAACGATACCACCGATGTTTCACGGCGATTGCTCGTCGCTGGACAACGGACGCTTTCCCAGAATCCCCCCTGGGTGGACATCGAAATCGAACTGCCACCCGTCCTCGTGCGTGCTCCCGAAGGAACACCGCGTCAGACTCAGTTCAAAACATCTCTGTCCGAGAGTTAATGTCGAGTAAAACCGGCCTAACTCTTGAGTGCGTTTGATTGGGAACAACCACTATCAACGGTTTCGTCTGTCGTTGTCCGGGCAATCGGATCTCGGTTCGGCAATTGGAACTCAAAATAGTCCGTAATCCTCACGGATTTTGACGACGGCAATCGCCAATTGGTCTCCGTAAATCAATCGGATTCGCTGTAAAAATTGTTTTGGTACGTTCTTCGTCCGACAAGCATTACGAACGTTGCTTACCATTCCAGTCGCCCAGAACCGTTTCATAGTCCCCATTTCAACAGCAACCGTAACCATGGACGAATCCGCTCGCCGCTTCTTTAATTCCGCCATCACGACACCCAGCCCATCTGGCTATGAAGAACGGATGCAAAAATTGGTGGCGGACTACATCCGACCGCATGCGGACGGCGTTCGGATTGATTTGCACGGCAATTTGATCGCCAGCCTCGGCGATGCCTCAGGGCCGCGGCTGATGTACGCGGGTCACTGCGATCAAATCGGAATGCTGATCTCTTACATCGATGATTTGGGATTCCTGTACGCGCAAACGATCGGCGGCTGGGACCCGCAGCAGTTGATCGGGCAGGCGATGACGATTTGGACCACGGGCGGCCCAGTATCGGCGGTGATCAGCCGAAAACCCATTCACCTGTTGACGACCAGCGAGCGAGAAAAGGTCGTGGCGCTCGATGAGATGTGGCTCGACATCGGCGCAAGATCCAAAGCCGACGCGGAAGTGTTGGTAAGCGTCGGCGATCCCGTCACTTTGGAACTCAAATTGCGATCCCTGCTACACGATCGGGTTACCGGTCCCGGGATGGATAACAAGACCGGCATGTGGACCGTCATCGAATCGCTGCGACGGGTGGCGAAGATGACGACGGCCTCGTCAATCGCGAAAGCACTACACTGTCACCTTCACAGCGTTTCGACGGTGCAGGAAGAAATCGGGCTTCGTGGCGCTAAGACGGCCGCAGCAAGCGTCGATCCGACGGTCGCCATCGCCGTCGACGTGACTCACGCATCCGATTGTCCGACAATCGAAAAGCAAAAACAGGGCGACATTGCGATCGGCGACGGCCCGGTGATCTTTCGCGGCCCAAACATCAACCACAAAGTCGCCGCCCGATTGGTCGAGTTGTGCGAATCGAACTCGATCCCGTACCAGTTGGCCGCAGTCGGTCGCGCCACAGCCAACGACGCCAATGCGTTGCAAGTCAACGGCCACGGCGTCGCGACGGGGTTGGTTGCGATCCCAAACCGCTACATGCACTCGGCTGTCGAGGTCATTTCGATGGCGGACATCGACCATGCTGCCGAGTTATTGGCGTTGTTCGCGGTCTCGCTGTCTGCCGACGATGACTTCACGCCGAGCATTTAGAATCGTGCTTACGTCCTGGTGTCTGGTTTTGATTGGCAAGTCTTGGCAAACCGTGATAACTTCGAGCAGCACGATCAATGTCAGTGCTGTGTCTCGTTCCCATCCATTCACCCTTGCCACTTTGAGTTCATGTCACGCTATCGTCCTGCCTCGAAATTCCGCTCCTTCTGTCAGTTGCCGCGGCGGTCGGCAATGGCGTCGATTTTTGTCGGCTTGCTGGTCGTCGGATGTCGTCAGCAAGCTTCGGAACTCCAGTCGGGCGATCCATCCTCCGAATCCGTCGTCGAGGTGCCGCTCGCAGCGTCGGAACTGCTCGATCGCGGATCATTCGACGAGGCAGCCGAAGCGATACAGCGGCAGTTGATACAGACGCCGAATGATCGCCAGGCAAATTTTTTGGCTGCAAAAATCGAGGCCGCGCGAGGTCATCCCGAGGAGGCGATTGCGATTCTGAGTGCGCGAGGTCTTGATCGCAATGACGATGACGACCGACCGGCCGGCGGATAGCGAGGTTGCGGCGCTTCGCTACTCTCCGAATTGGGCTCTTCCGCAGAATCTGTGGGTGGATTGCTTATGTTTTTCCTAAACATTTCAGCGACGGGTGGAGTTGGGCGGCTTTTCCCCTGAACGATCCAGGGTGCTGGATTTTCTCAGGGATGGCTCCTGCGTCCAATGAGCTTTTGCATCGGAGGGCGACAAGCGGTAGTCTGGAAGTGCCGGGAAAAACGGACTCAGGCAAGAATGGCGTGGACTTAAGATGCAAATCGCGTGAAACAAATTCGAGCTAGCAAAAAATGGCATCCTTGGCGCATTGTGGTTTTTCATTAAAAAAATCTCAACGCAAGCAAGGATGCCCACGATGATTCTGCCGCCCCGACGAGCCCCTGTCGATACCAATCGCAGAGCCGAAATCCGAGCGGCTCTGGAACCAGACGAGGTTGTTCAGAGGATCGACAACTTGATCGACCGCAATCACGCTCGGCTTGTTCGCCTCGCAGTCCCTCAGCCGGGGCGACGCTTGCTCGACGATCGTCACCCAATTAAACCGCGAGCGAAAGCGGCAAGGTCTGGCTTCTTGCAGCGAAGACGCTTCAGCCTATTGCAAGGCAAGAGCAAGGCTACCGGTCAAGCTCATTGACGCTTTGGCCGACCGCATCGTGTCCCTGTTGAAGGAAAAAACTCAGGGGCTGTGGAAGTGGAAAGGACGAAACGTCTACGTGGTTGAAGGATTGGTGTTCCGAGCACCTGATACGAAAGCAAACCAAGAGGTTTATCCTCAGCCTTGGACTCAAAAAGAAGGGCTGGGGTTTCCTCAGGTGCGTTGCTTGGTAACGACTTGCTTGGCGACCGGTTGCATTGTTCATTACAACACGGCGGCGATGAAAGGAAAGCTTACCGGCGAGGTCAGTTTACTGCGTGAAAAACACGGTGATTTCTTCGCTGGGGATATCGTCGTGGCTGACCGCAACTTCAAATCCTTCTACGACTCGGTATTGCTGACGCGTCGGGGCGTTGGCTTGGTTTGCGGTATCAAGGGCTGCCGAAAGTCACGCTTTGAAGGTGTTTGTGAAGCGATCCAAGAGAAGGTATCCTGCCGAAGGCATCGCGGAACTCTATGGGCTGCGTTGGGATGTTGAAACCGACATCGCCAGTTGGAAAACGACGATGGGATATTGCGACCTTCGTTGTCTAACACCGGAAAACCTCGACCGCGAAATTGCGGTCGGAGTCTTGGCGTACAACTTGGAACGTTCATTGATCAATGACGCCGCAGCTGTATTGGAAATCCATCCACGCGAGATCAGTTTTTCACGCTCGCGAGATGCCTGGATCAGTTTCCGTGACGAACGGGAAACGTCCGTCGATCTGACGTGGATGGTCCTATCGGCGACATCGCGGCTGGTACGAGATCGACCGGGCCGCGAGGAACCACGCGAACTCAAACGCCGGAACCAATCGAAATATCCCAAACTGAAAGAACCCAGGCCTAGTCGCGCCAAACGAATCGCGGCCGAGAACGTGAAACTGCCAGACAAGCCCTAAGTCCACGCCATTCGACTCAGGCAATGCGGGGACGCGGGCCTGGGAAGGGATATCTCGGTCGATAGCGCGCCAATGGTGCAGGGCAGGCTCGGCGAGTCGTTTCTCGTCGAGACTGCTTATTCATAGCCCATTGGACGCTGGAGCAGATGCCTCAAAAATCCATCACCAAACTGTGTTTTGGTTCAGTGTGAATTGGAGTGCAGCGTGATCTTTGCTATTCCAAAAAGTGAAATTTGAAATCGGGATTACGGTTGGTGGGTACTCAGGGGGACCAGTCCCCCGAACCACCTGAGATTTTTTGCATGGGCCAAAATCGAAAGGAAGGTGCGCCAGCAGCTTGCACCACCAACGCGCCCTTCGACTTCGGGCCTGACGGCGGCGCTCGGGTTGCATCTCTGCAGTGCCCTATCCTTCGGCCAGGTCTGTCGATCTCAACTTGAACGGTTGCTCGCGTCGAAAAGCAAGCAATCGCGCCGGGCGGAATTGCCACTGCGCCGTGGCGTGCAATGGGACCCAGCCCTGAAGAACAGCAGAACATCCCTTGGATGACGAACATTCCGACGCTTCGTTGCCCGAGCGATCCTGGTGTCGGTGCCCCAATGAGCGGTCGCACTAACTACGCCGTCTGCACCGGCGACAGTTGCAACGCGATTCTTCAGAACGGCCCGTTCAAGGATAACTTGACACAGGGCGAAACCTGGCGTGCCGAGCAGTACACAGCAGCGAGTCGGGGTTTCTTCAGCATTCGCACTCTGTCGAAGTTTCGCGACATCTTCGATGGTTTGTCCAACACCATCTGTATGGGCGAAATCGCAACTGATTTGAATGACAATGACAAGCGAACCGCTCCGTCGATGAACAACGGTAACGACAAAAACGGAGTTCCGCCCCCCGCTACGACGACTGGCGGTAATCCATCGGACTGTTTCGACTCCATGAAAGTTGATCCGTTGCGCCCACAGTTCTGGATTAACGGCGTTCAAGTTTCAACTGCACAGCACTCTCGCGGTGGTTCTTGGGCACACTTCGAATTCACAACGTCGCAGTGCAACACGATTCTGCCACCGAACCGCGAAGTATGCGGGCTAGAGCACCAGGATCACACCGGTGTTGCGCCACCAAGTAGCCGTCACCAAGGCGGTGCGCACGTGCTGATGGGAGACGGTGGAGTCAAGTTCGTCACCGACTCGATCGAAGCGGGCAACAGCAACGCGCCAGTCATCAGCCTGTTCTGGAACAAGGGCAAGCAAAGTCCCTATGGCCTGTGGGGCTCGCTGGGTAGCAAAGGTGCGAAGGAAGTCATCCAAGAAGAATTGTAATCTTGGCGAGATCTTTCGGAATTCGAAAACAAAACCTCAGGTCAAGGTGGCCTGAGGTTTTTTCTTGCCCAATTCGCGGACAGAGCCACCTAACTGCCGGGCTCCGTTTGCGGGCCTTCAGTCAAGGACCGCTTATCGTAGAACGTTTAGCGAAATGTGATTCTTCGTAAACAACCGGATCGCCTTCGACCAATAGGCAATAGATATTTGTCTGTGGCACGGCGAAGACTTGTTTAGCTCCGCTGGGCCAATCAATGATCAGCTTGTCGATTTTGGAATCGTCACCCAATCCTATACAAAGCTTCGCGTCATTGCGTCCCAAATAGCCATCGCCACTCGACGCCCAATGATGGAGTGTCGTGCCGGATAGCTCGACAGAAACGTGTGCGCCGATTGCGTCCCGTTCGCTGCGGGTGCCCATAAGTCGTAGGCCAATCCAATGGTGGCCCGACTCGACGTCGTTGACCCAAACGGAAGTCTTGTCCAGCATGTCGGTTACCACAAAGTCCGACCGACCGTCTCGATTCAAATCGCAACGAACCAAAGAACGTCCCAAACGAGGTTGGTCGAAAGCGTCACCCGGCGATTCGTTCGCGGCGACAATGAATCGCGTGGCGGTATTTGCCAACACTTGAAGCGGTTGGCGAAAAGGTTGGCCGGCGACGGACAGGTCTTCAACATGCCCGTTGGCGACCACCAAATCGACCAGCGCATTGTTGTCGTAGTCAATCGCTTGGGTTCCAAAACCCAATAAGGCAGAACTGATTCGATCGAGTCCGAATTTGACATTGCGATCGCGAAACAGTCCGTCGTGGCTCAGGTAAAGACAAGACGATTCGTTTTGAAAGTTGGTGACGGACAAATCAAGCGATCCGGAACGATCGAAATCGGCAGCCGCGATCCCCATCGAAGCCGTCGCGGAACCCATGCCGCCGAATGCGCAGCCCCGGGCGACGGCCGAGTCTTCCCATTGATGAGAAGTCTTCGAATATGACCAGAGCTGATTGGGCCGCGCGTCGTTAGCGACGAAGACTTCATTACCGGGATTGGCCGGCGAGAAATCGTTCACCATTAGCCCCAGCCCGTAGCTTTCGTCACTGCCAATTTCGCCAACGTCCGTAATCCTAAAGCCTCCCGAACCGTCGTTTAAAGCGACCGAGTCAAGGGCAGCTCGGAAGTCGTGAGGCGTCATCGGCGCGATCGGAAGGCCTTGCGGATCGAGCTTCGGAAGCATCGCAATGTTTGGATCTCGCAAGTAATTCGCAACGTACAAATCTGGCAATCCATCGCCGCTCAGGTCGGCAATCGCGATTGAAGTGCTGAGTATTGTCAGGTCATCGCGCGTGTCGACGGATTCCGATCGAAAGGTTCCATCGCCCTGGTTAATCATCAAGACTTCGGGACCGATATTGGCAACCGCTAAATCGGGAAAACCGTCCTGGTTCCAGTCGCCGCATGTCACGCCCAATGTGTATCGGGCTTCGAGCAGACCAGCCTCGGAGGTTTGATCGTGACAACGGACATCGACACGTTCTGGATCGTTGCCGTCGGTCGGAATGAAACGGAACAATTGATCCGACGTATTCGCAACAAATACGGGTGCGTCAGCAGCACCTTGGGCGAGGTACAAATCGTCGATGCCATCTAAGTCGTAATCAATCACCGCGACACCTCCGCCGTTTTGTTGATAGATCGCGAATCCTCGTTGGCGGGTTTCCGTTGCGATTCTGTATCGATGATCAAGACCGATCGCTCGACTAACTTCTCGAAACCGAGCGACCGCTGGTTGAAAATCTCGTGTTGGCAAGCTTGTTTTTTCGTAGGTTGTCGACGCTGGCGACTCCGACGTGGGCCCTTCAAGCAGAATGCTGTCAGGCTCAATCGGGTCGAGGAAAGTGGCCGGCCATCCGGACAAAATCATCTCACGCGTGGGAAAGCCGTTGCCTTGCTCGATGAATGACAGCCGTTCTTTGTTGAGCGCGTGAATTGCGTCGGGATCGCCACCTGGCCGAACAGCAGCGATCGCGCGCCACATCACGGCTTCTAGATTTCGATCGAGCGACCGTAGGACATCAGCGAGTTCGTCGATCGAATCGAATCGGCCATCCGCGACCTGGCCACTGAGCGTGACGGATCGCGACAGTTTCTCGTAACGATCAGTCCACTGTTTTTCGAGTTCGTCATTCTTCATCACACGAAACGCCTGCACGATCCGGCGGGTCGAACGTATGTCGGTCGGGTCGCGGACGACGGCCTCGGCGAGCGCCGCCAAGCCTTCGTCATAGCGGGTCTCCGTCATCAGCTTCACACCGATCGCGGCCCAAAAGTCGGGCAAGTCTCGCGTGCCATCACCGATCAAGGTCAACCACTGCGAAAACGATCGATCGTCTTGCGCCTCGGCTACGGCGCGGCCGTAAAAAGCTAGCACGTCGTCATCGGCCTGACCCGATTGAATCAGCGGCCTCACGATGGCGGCAGCTTCCGCGTAGCGATGGTTGGTAAATTCGAACCGCGCAGTCGCGAGTGGTCCGATCGGATAATACGACCGATCGCTTGCGTCGGAGTCGGCGACTGTTTCATCGCCAACAATTGGATCGAACATCGCGTCCGCTTCCGCGATCATCGAATGCAGTTCGTCCTGCGTGATATCACCGCTGGCGCACAATTCGCGGACGAGCATGACGGCTTGGTGTCGACGGCCCTGCCGGTTGCTCAAATAGGCCAGTTGTCGGCGAGCCTCGTTGAACTGAGGGACAAGTTCCAAAATTTTCTGGTATCGCTGCTTGGCTTGGTCGTACTGCTGCAACTCGGTACACAGTTGCGCTGCGAACCCGAGTGCCGCGATTCCCGTTTCAGTTGCCTCGGCGGGTATCTCGCTGAATAAATCGATCGCTGCTTGAGGGTCGCCAGTTGCCGCCCGCAATTGCCCGAGGTTGAAGATCGCCTCGAAGTCTTGCGGATTGCTCAGCACCAACTCGCTGAGTAACCGCTCGGCGTTCGCGATGTCGCCGGACTGTCGTGATTGCTCAACCGCTTCGATGATATCCTTGCGTGAACGTACCGGCGGTGCTGCTTCGACTCGGGCGTTTGGCGACGATCCCGTAGCCGGACTTTGCTGTTTCACGGACCGATCGCAGCCTGCGACCAGAACCGCGATACCACAGGGAACGACCAACAATCGCACCAGCCGAGAACGCTTTCGCTGAACAGATCGATTTCGACGAGCGGATGTTCTCCGGGTCTCGCATTCGCCAATCATTGATGCGACTCGAATGCTTCGGGTTGTCCCTGAACGATCAAGTATTCACAATCCGCTTGCAGTGATCCCAGTTCATCAACGCTGCCATCGGGCCAAGTTACGGTGATGTTTTCGACATGATCCTGGTCCGCCAAACCGGCGCGAAGAATCTTTTCGTTGCTGCAGAAGTATCCATCGCCTGAGAGCGCCCAAAGAGTCCGCGGCCGATCCGCATCGAAACGGATCACGGCGCCGACTGCATCGCGACTCGATCGAGTTGCCACCAAACGAAATCCAATCGAATGATTGGCGTCTTCGCAGTGGTTGATCAGCACCGCGATCGGTTCGTGCAGATGCGTTACCAACGCATCAAGTTTGCGATCACGATTGAGGTCAATGGTCCAGAGGGTGCGTCCGACATGCGGCTTGGAAAAATACGAGCCCCATGCGTCGTCGTCCACCAATCCGAAGCCGCCATCGCGGGTTCTGCGAATGATTTGAAAGGGTTGTTCGTAAGGTGGCGAGTCGGGTTCGGGGAAGTCGCCGATATGCCCGTTGGTGATCAAGATTTCATCGACACCGTCATTGTCGAGGTCGATCGTTTGCGTGCCAAAACCGACGAAGGGCAAAAAGGGATCGACCAGATCCAGTCGTCGCGAAGCATCTCGCCAGAAACCCGCCGCCACTTGTTCGTAAAAGATATTGTATTCGCCGGTAAAACCGGTGACGAAGAAATCGAGATCACCATCGCCGTCGTAGTCACCTGTGGCCACTCCCATCGATGCCTGCGTCATCGTCCGTGCGTCGACCGCGATGCCACGCGCCATCGCGCTTTCATTTAACGGCCCGGAACCGCCGAATGTGTAAAACTGATTGGCGGCAATGTCATTTGCGACGAAGACGGCCAATTGCTTGCCATCCAATGCCCCGGCGACGATCCCCAAGCCTCGGCACGGTGAAACGTCCGAAATCCACGCTTGTGTCATGTCGTCCATTCGACCATCGGGCCTTGCCGCGTAAACGCGATCGCCTTGCGCAGCAAACCGTAATGGATGGCAAGGTCCGAGCACTCCATCTTCGTTGGCGCACGCCTGGTCGAGGTGCGCGACCGTCTCGCAGTAATTGACGGTCATCAAATCTGAAAGCCCGTCCGCATTCAAATCCACAAACGCGGCGCTGGTCGTCCATTCATTGCGTCGATCACCGAGCCAATCGGTACGATCGCGAAAGGTGCCGTCACCGTTGTTGGCGAGCAACCGGTTCGCGCCCAAGTTGGCGTAGAACAAATCGGGAAATCCGTCTTCGTTGAAATCTCCGACCGCAACGCCTTGCCCGAATCCTCGGTCGCCGACACCGCTATCTTCGCGAACGTTGATCAACCGATCACCCAGGTTTCGATACAGCTCATTTGGCATCGAGTCGGACTTCAGCATCGTCCCGCCCGCAGCCATCAGCAGCACGTCGCTCCAGCCATCCAAGTCGTAATCGATCGTACCGCCACCGACGCCTGTCGAGCGAATCAATGGCGCCAAACGGGCATCATCGGGACTGTTCTTGTTGCCGACACCTGCGATTCCCCAAGCATCGCTCTCTTCGGCAAGTCGCAAGTGTTCGCTGGAGGATTCGACGGTAACTTTCACGCTGTTTGCCGCCTTTGCGAGACCTTGTTCACCTGAAAAGGAAGGTAGCGCTTGAAGGTTCATGGTCAGTTCAAGTCGATCGGTCTGCGACTGCCAACTCTGATCCATTTTCAATTTTTCCAGAATACGATTCCTCAGCGGTTCCAATTCATTGGAGAGGCTTTCTTTGAGCGCAATCGCACCTGCCGACCATGCTTCGGCCTCCCACGTTCTCCCCAGCTTCAAGAGGATCGCCGCGACATCGACGGCATCTTGTTGACGCTTTCGATCGCCCGCGCTGAAGACGTAAAAGACTCGTCGCAGTTCCAGTAGATCCGCCAAACGTTGATCGATGGATGCCAATTGCTCGGGCGTTACGATCTCGCCGAATGGGCGTTGAGCATCCATTTGATCCGAGTAAAGCGGCGGGCCAACTTGCTGAGCCGAACGAATCGCTTGACCCAAACAAGCCCACGCGGTGCTCGAATTGACGTCGCAGCGACTCGCTTCCCAGTACGCTCGGGCAGCGGCGGGGAAGTTATCTCGTTCGTTAGCCCAATCGCCGATCGTTAGCCAGTATTCGGAATAATCTCGCGCTGTCGCGGGCGCGTCACGTAGCCATGTGTCCAAGTCGTCGAAACGGCTCTGACCCACCAAGGCTTGGCCCCGGTAAGCGTAGGCGGGGCCGAAGTCGGGATGGTGGTCCAGAATTTCATCCACTATTTTCCCGGCTGCTTGGGGTTCGTTCTTGACCCATTGGTCGAAAGCTTGCCCCAACCGAACGCGATGATCGGATGGGTTTCGCTTCATCAGTTCATCCGCGGAATTTGTCAAAAATCTGCGGAACGAAGTCTCCGTCATTGCCACCAGCAAAGGAAAGTCAAACTGTCGCTGCTCAATGAGTTGTTGCAGGTGCGGCGGGATCTTTTCGAGCCGGTGAGCCTCGCCGAGAAAGCCGATCAACCTCCTTCGCTGAGCAGCGTTCTCGGGATGCACCTGCAAAAATCTTTCGAGCAGCTCGATCGCTTGGTAGAGTTCGCCGACATCGATCAAGGCCTGGACAGTAAAGTCAATTCGCGACGCCGGCTGGAAATTCGAAAACGAGACTGCTTCCGCCAGAAGTTTCGCTGCATCGCGTTTGCGACCATTCATCGCGTAAACCTGAGCCACGTCGACGAAAAGTTGAGAATCACTTGTCTGGGCCACCGTTGATCCGACAATCAACGCAGCTTGCGCGAACTGATCGGCTCGTTTCCAGTCGCCGACCTCGATCGCAGCCCTCATCTGCACGACCGCTGTGTCGCTCGTTTGGGCGGTCGCGTTGGCGTCCGCCGCAACGATCGAACGGGCATCGGACTCGGTCGGACCATTGCAGCCAGCTAAAAACAGGAGCCCGAGGACTCCCAGCATCATGATTCGATTCAGCGTGGTTTGAAAAAATATCAGCATTTCGTCAGCAGTGCCATGAGTGCGGGTGGCGATCGTCGATTGTAGTGGTTTGTTGTCGACCGGAAGAAATCATGACGAAGAAACTACGCTTTGAGTCACACAATGGTTTCCCACTGGACGGTCGATCAGCATCAGTACCAGATCGCAGTCGCATCGCCAGTCCCATCGTGGCCGTCCGATGCTTCCGTCAAAAGCATTGAAACCACGATCCGATGCATGTGCCGGCCATCGCCAAGTGATAAGATAACTGTCACGGCGGGGGGTGCCTTCCGCTCCCTGCCACTTCACGGAGAACATCCATCATGGCAAAAGTACTACTGGTTGAAGATTCACCCACCCAAGCGGTCGAGATGAGAATGTTGCTCGAAGAGGCGTCCCATGAGGTGATCCATGTGGTCAACGGACGATTAGCTTTGGCGGCGCTCGAGGCGCATACGATCGAAGTCGTCGTTACCGACCTGGAGATGCCCGAGATGAATGGGTTGGAACTGGTCGAGGCGATGGCGCTGGACTACGAGCACATTCCGTCGGTGCTCGTTACCGCGCGAGGTTCCGAGGAACTCGCTTCCAAGGCGCTCCAGAAAGGTGCCGCCGGTTATGTGCCCAAGCATCACATTCAAACATTGCTCAACGATACGATCGTGGACGTGTTGGGCGTGATCCGGACCGACGCCAGTTTTGCCAAACTGATCGCGACCTTGCAGAAAAACGTATTCGTCTTTGACATGCCCAACGACTCGACGTTGATTTCGCCCACGGTGGGTCTATTGATTCAAGTCGCCTCGGGAATGGATGTGCTCAGCGGCACCGATTTGGTTCGCGTCGGCGTGGCCGTCGAACATGCGTTGCTCAACGCCATGTATCGCGGCAACCTTCAATTGGGGCCTTCGGTGACTCCCCCCCACCGCGCGATCGTTTACGACGATGCCACAACTGACCTGATCGAAACTCGAAAAACCACCGCGCCGTACAAGGATCGCCGTGTCTACGTCGAAGCGACCGCAAGCAAGGACGAAATCCGAGTGGTTGTCCGAGATCAAGGAAAAGGATTCAACACAGCGGATTTGCCCAGTCGAGACGACTCGCAAGTTTTGGATACCGAAACAGGTCGCGGCCTGGTCCTGATGCGTAGTTTTACAGATGAGCTAAAATTCAATGAGGAAGGTAACGAGGTCACGCTGGTTAAGTACTGTCGCAAAAACTGAAGCGGCTTGATAGGAAATGTTCAGCCATGGATTCGAAAGTAATTCGGTCACTTCAAACGCGATCCACCTATCTAGCACTCGTCGATACTCTGCCGCTGAGTTTGCTGATCAAGGATGTCGATGGGCGTCGGGTCTTTGCCAACCAAACTTACCTGAAATTGCGCGAAACGAATCTCGACGACTTGGTCGGCCGCCTCGATCACGAACTCTTTCCCGCCCATATCGCTGACCAATATCGCCAGGGCGACTTGGAGGTGATGCGGAGCGGTAAAACGATGCACAGCCTCGAAGAGACGTTCGACGCAAACAACAATCGGCTGTGGGTCGAAAGCATCAAGAGCCCGATCTTTGACCCCGACGGGCGGGCGATCGGAATTCAAATTTTGTTCTGGGACGTTTCGGATCGAGTTCGCGCCGAACAAGCGCTCAGGCGAGAGAAAAACCTGCTGGCGACATTGCTGCATCACATTCCCGACTCGATCTATTTCAAGGACCGTGAAAGCCGTTTCATTCGGATCAGCGAGGCAATGGCTACCAAGTTCGGGCTTGAGAATTCTGGCTGCGCCGAAGGCCTGACCGACGCCGATATCTTTACCGGCCAACACGCCGGAGAAGCCCGTCGAGACGAATTGCGAATCATGGAAACCCGCGAGCCGCTGGTCGATCGAGTCGAGCGTGAAACGTGGCCCGACCACGAAGACACATGGTGTTTGACGACGAAGATGCCCATGATCGAAGAAGACGGTCATGTGAACGGAACTTTCGGAATCTCGCGAGACATCACCGAACTCAAGAAGTCGCAAGACGCGCTGGAAAAAGCGCTGATTGCCGCCGGGGAAGCGAACCGCGCCAAAAGCGATTTCCTGGCTAACATGAGCCACGAAATTCGTACGCCGATGAATGCGATCATCGGCATCTCGGAACTGTTGTCAAACACTCGGCTCGACGCCAAGCAGAGCGATTACCTCACGCTGGTTCGTGATTCCGCCGATTCACTGCTTCGATTGCTGAACGATATTCTTGATTTTTCCAAGATCGAAGCCCGCAAAATGGAACTCGAATCGATTGCTTTTTCGATTCGAGATCTGGTCGAAAAAACTGGTCGCTCGCAATCACTTCGAGCGTCCGAGAAGGGACTCGAGTTGGCGTGCCGCGTCGCATCGGATGTCCCCGACCGCTTGCTCGGTGATCCGGGTCGGTTGCGTCAAGTCATCACGAACCTGGTCGGCAACGCCGTAAAATTCACTGATGAAGGCGAAGTGCTGGTCGAAGTTTGTCGGGGAACCATTGATTCCGATTCGGATCCCGCCGACGAGCGGATCCCGATCGAGTTTCGCGTCCGCGATACCGGCATCGGTATCCCCGAATCGAAGCTTTCGTCGGTCCTTGAAGCGTTCACGCAAGCCGACACATCGACGACGCGCCGGTTCGGAGGCACCGGATTGGGATTGGCAATCTCGAAGCAACTGGTCGAGTTGATGGACGGAAAACTCGAGTTGGAAAGCCAGGTCGGGCGAGGAACCTCGTTCTTCTTCACGGCTCGATTTCCTAAGGCTTCCAGCACGAATTCTAGTTCGGATTCAAGCCTGCAAACGCTGACACGAGAGTTAGTCGATCTGCCCGTTTTAGTGGTGGACGATAACGCGACCAATCGCAAGATTCTCAACGAAATATTGCTGTCATGGCGATTGGAACCGTCCTGCGCCGAGGGCGGCGCCGAAGCGATCAAAATGCTGAAGAAGGCGGATCGTTCGGGGCACCCTTATGCCATGGTGATCTTGGATTGCATGATGCCCGAAATGGACGGATTCGAGTTGGCGAGACAGATTCGGGTTGACCATGACATCAATGACGTGAAGCTGATCATTTTATCGTCGGCGGATCGGCAAGAAGATGTTCATCGCTGTGAGTCGCTCGGAATTTCACGCTATCTGATCAAACCGGTCGTTCAATCCGAGTTGCTCGATACGGTGCTGCAAGTAATGAACATCACACAGCCGACGCGGGAAAACGACGAACAAGCTGCCATCGTTTGTCCTCCGCTTCGCGTGCTGGTCGCCGAAGATGGACTTGCCAACCAGCATGTCGCTGTGGGCATGTTGCAAGCGGCCGGACACCACGCGGTCGTGGCCAGCGATGGTCGCGAAACGATCGCGAGGTGGCAAAAGGAGCCCTTCGACGTCATCTTGATGGACATGCACATGCCGGTCATGGACGGCATCGAAGCGACGATGCAAATACGTGCCGCCGAGGAGTCCAGCGGCGAACACATTCCGATCATCGCGCTGACGGCAGCCGCCATGAAAGAAGACGCGGATGCCTGTATCAGTGCCGGGATGGACGCGCACTTGGCCAAGCCCATCCATCCGCGACAATTGCAAGAAACGCTGGCACGATTTGCACCCGAACGAACGATACTCTCGGCCATGACCACGTCGGTAACCGCCGAAGGCAAGGATTCGTCATTGACCACGCATGAAGGCAGTTCAATGGACCGATCGAAAGTAGGCCGCTCCACGACGGGAAGCGGTCGACGAATGGCCGATCGTTTCGTTGAACCAGACGATGTCGAGAATCCATCGATCGATTTGCGAGCGTCCGCAACGCGTGTTCCCGGCGGCTTGCAAGGCGTCCGCAGGCTTTCGGAAGTCTTCATTCCCGAATGCGAGTCGTTGATGGAAACGCTCGTCAAGGAAATCCCCGATGGCGACGTGGCCGTGATTCGTCGGTCGGCGCATACGCTCAAGGGATCGGCTAATTTGTTCTTCGCGAAACGAGTCGCCGATTTGGCAGCGCGGTTGGAAGAAATGGCCGGCGAAAAAGATTTGACCTCGAGTCAAGAAGTGCTCGACGAACTCAAGCACGAATCGAACTTGATGCTGCGAGCCATTCGCAATTTCTTGGATTTGACGGCGGAATAGCAGACTGACGAATTTAGCGACCGCTGACCGAACTCTTTCGCCATCGATCGTGTCAGACCAACCTGAAGCCGACTTCCTTACGCCCCGTTTTTTACACACCGACTTCGGTCTCTCAAGCGATCCATTGGACGACGAGCAATTCATTGAACGACGCGAATCTCTCGACGGCTGAGCATCGGTCCTTTCGCGTCGGTGTCACGTATGCGTTACTGGCTCACGTTTGCTGGGGCTTCTTTCCGCTGTATTGGCGGATGTTGGGTACCGTTTCCGCGCTCGAGTTGACCGCCCACCGCGTCGTTTGGTCGTTCGTCATTCTCGCGATCTTGACGTTATCCGTTCGCCGATTGCGCAGCCTCGTTTGGCGACGCCACTCCCGAACAACGATCTTGGTTTACGCGGCCGCGGCGGCAATGATTGCGATCAACTGGCTAGCGTTCTTGTACGCCGTTGGAACTGAACGAGTGTTGCAAGCGTCGCTGGGCTATTACATCAATCCGCTTGTCAACGTGTTGTTGGGTGTCGTCGTGTTGGGAGAGCGGTTGAAAACATCACAAATGATCGCCGTCGGGTTGGCTTCGATCGGCGTCGGCGTGATGGCGGTTGCCGGCAGCGGTATGCCGTGGATCGCACTGGCCATGGCCTTGTCGTTCGGATGCTACGCGCTGTTGAAAAAGAAAGCGACGCTCGGCGCGTTCGAAGGTCTGACGCTTGAAACGGGCATGTTGTTTCCGATCGCTTCGACCTATTTAATTGCTGTGTCGCAATCGACATCGGCGCCCGCAAACTCCAGTGCAACTTGGATGCTGTTGGTGCTCGGTGGCGCTGTCACGATCACACCGCTGGCACTGTTCGCGGTGGCGGCCAAACGCGTACCGCTGTCAACGATCGGCATATTGCAGTACGTAGGTCCGACGTTGCAGTGGATCGTCGGTGCGATCATTTTGGGCGAACCGGTTAGCTCTTCCCAGTTCGTCGGCTTCGCATTCGTTTGGGCCGGAGTGATCGCGTTCATCGCCGGCGACCAGATAATCCATGGGATGCGGCTTAGCCGTCGCAGCGGGATTCGCCAGAATTCCTGACAAAGCAACGAACGGAACTTGGTTAGCTACCTGCCAAACCCAACTTGACCATCCAGCGGCGCGACGAAGCAGAGCCGACTTCTTCGGTCTGTCTCGCTTCTCGGCGCAAGTGTTCCATTTGCTCTTCGAGCTTGGCAGTCTTGTCGGCAAGTTGTTGACGTTCGCGCGAGAGTTTGGCGCGTTCCAACGAAGCGTCAATCTCGCTGCGCCGGAATTTATCTTCCCATTCGGCCTGCATCAACTGCAGTCGCCCACGCTCTTCGATGATCAATTCGTCGGCGTCGATCAATTCGGCAATCGCTGCGGCGCCGATGGCGACTCCGTGATGTCGGGTCGCGCTCTGCTGTTGCAACAGCATTCTCAACTCGCCAATCTCGGCATCTCGCTTCACCAATTCGGCGTCGGCTCGATTGAGTCGATTCAAGAGTGCGTGGACGAAATCGGCTGGCGTTTCTTCCTCATTCTCGAACTCGGATTGCAACTCCGCGACGAATACCTCGGCGTCAAAGCTGTCCTGTTCCATCTGTTTGAGAATCAACGCTTTTCGTTCTTCCCATGTCAACGCATCGCTGGTGCTCGACTGGGCGCTTGATACGGTGCTGCGAACATTCTCGCTTGCCAATCTCGCAGCCAAGTCGTTGTTTTGTTGACGCAGTTCATCATTGTCGTTTTCCACATCACGCAGATGCGAGGCCAGTTCGTCAACTTCGGCGCGTAACTGATCGAATTGTTCATTCGACGGGTCGACTGCTTGAATGTCTTGTTGTTTCGGCGCCGACTGACCGGTCTGCAACCGAACAATTTGTAGCAGCTCGCCTATCTGATCCGCCATTTGTTCGATCAAATTGAAGCGCGGATCGATATCGTTTTCGGCAGTCGACGGTCGCGAAATTGTTTGCGATTCGACGAGCTCGTTGCATTCCGAATGCGGATTGTCCGAGTCGCCAATGTTGATTTCGCAATCCTGCGGAGCGTCCTGCGAGGGACCAAGGGCGTCAACGATCGCGGCGACGACGACCTCTTCGGACACCATCAACGACGGATCAGGACGGCTGGTGTTGGGCGTTCGTTTTCGAGACTTCCGAGCCATGGTTTCCGCTTGAGCGAGATAAGTCGAGCAAATAGAACTGCCAATCGTTAAAATCGGCAGAACGCGACGCAGCGATTCGATGCGCGTATACGATCCGCCAATCAATCCCTACGTCACGTAGATGCTGGCGTCAAAAAGAACTCTTCACAAATCAAAGTTAATGGCAAACACTCAACCGCCTAAACCGTTGAAACCGTCTGGTATCCAAGATGAAGCGGATGGTGGCGCGATTGATTTTGAGTTCGCGCTCGCAGATGTCGAGCGGATTGTTGCGGAACTCGAGGGCGGCGAGTTGGGATTGGCGGAGTCGCTTGGCCGATACGAATTGGGCGTCAAACGTCTCAAGCAGTGTCATCAGTGGCTATCGGCTGCGGAGCAACGAGTCAGCGTGCTGGCCGGGTTTGATGCTGAGGGCAACCCGGTTACCGAGCCGATGGAAGCAATGGAAGTTCGCGGCGGCAGCGGTCGTGAAAAGTCAGCCACCCCCCGCCAGCGAACTGCAAAAAGGGCGAAACAGCCGATGGATGGCTACGATATCGCCCTTAACCGACCAAAAGACGAACATTCTGTGGACGACTCGCCGGGGCTTTTCTAGAATCCTGGCGACTCCATTGAGACAGCCTAATCTAATAAAACCCGCCGTGCCCCAAACCATCGCTTCCGGGATCGATGATCTCAAACCCTCGATCGATTCAGCGCTCGAAGCTGCTAGCGAATTCGGCGAAGGATGTCCTGCAGAACTTGCCGCAGCGATGCGATACGCGCTGCTGGCACCGGGCAAACGGCTCAGGCCGGCCTTGGTTTTGATGGCGGCGCAAGCGTGTCAGCGGCCTCGTTCGACGGAAAAGTCACCGAATTTGCGCCCCGAAATGGACGCCCGACTGCGTGACGCAGTGATGCCTGGCGCGGTCGCCGTCGAGATGATCCACGCATACTCGTTGATTCACGATGATTTGCCCGCCATGGATGACGACGATTTGCGTCGCGGACGTCCGACCGTTCACATCAAGTTTGACGAAGCGACGGCGATTCTGGCCGGTGACGCACTCCAGGCCGAGGCGTTTGCTCACTTGGCTCGCTACGTCGCCGATCCGGTCAAGGCAGTTACCGCGATTGGCGTTTTGGCGCGTGCTTCATCGGCGATCGGTTTGGTTGGCGGCCAGGCGGACGACTTAGCGGCCGAGAAGCTGGACTTTGGCTCGTCTTTGGATTCCTCGACCCACCACAGCGGATTCCCGGATCACGCTGGCATAATTACAGCGGACTCCGGTCGCTGGTTCACCCACTTGGAGTCGATTCATCGCCGCAAAACCGGTGCTTTGATTGCTGCATCTTTGGATTTGGGGGCTATTCTGGGAGGTTCCGACGACTTCGATCGACGGACGCTGGCAAGTTACGCGGACGATTTGGGATTGGCCTTTCAAGTAGTTGACGACGTACTGGATCATACCGCCGATGACGCGGCACTTGGAAAACGAGTCGGAAAGGATGCCGGTCGCGGCAAACTAACCTACCCGGGACTGCTAGGGCTTGAAGCTGCCCAGTCGAAAGCGAAAGAACTGGTCGCATCAGCAAAACAGAAGACGTTGGTTTTCGGGTCCGCCGGATGGCGGTTAGCCTGCTTAGCGGATTACGTATTGGAGCGCAAACATTGACGAACTCACGATCGAAGAATCAAGTCACGCATCATCATCCGCTCGGCCAACATCCGTTGCTCGCGAGTCTCGACGACGCGATGCCGCTGAGAACATTTTCGCCGGCTCAACTGGAGTCCGTAGCCGCCGAGATCCGTGATGTCCTATGCAACTTGTTGGCAACTCGTACCGCCCACTTCGCATCGAACCTGGGTGTGGTCGAATTGTGCTTGGCCTTGCACTGTGAATTCGATTTTCGCAGCGACCGTTTGATCTGGGACACCGGTCACCAAATCTATCCGCACAAATTGGTCACCGGTCGGTATCGCGAATTCCCCTCGATCCGCACCCGCGGCGGTTTGATGGGTTATCCGAATCCGCACGAGAGCGTTTACGACTTGTTCATGACGGGTCACGCCGGTTGCAGCGTCAGCACCGCTGTGGGACTGCGCAGCGGCGATGTCGTCGGTGGCCAATCGAGTCGGCGAACCGTTGCAGTCATCGGTGACGGCGCGTTCCCGAGCGGTATCGTGTTCGAGGCACTCAACAACGCGGGCGAACTGGGTGATGATCTGACGATCGTGCTCAACGACAACAAGATGTCGATCTGTCCTCGCGTCGGCGCGGTAGCCTCCTACTTGGATCGACTCCGCAGCAACCCGTTCTACACCGGTTTGAAGAGCGAGGTTGTCAAATTGCTCGACCGGGTACCGATGTTTGGCGACCCGGCTGAACGACTGCTCGCTCAGATGAAAGAAGGCGTCAAGGCTGGTTTACTCGGTGGCATGCTGTTCGAGGAATTGGGCATCCGATACATCGGACCGATCGACGGACATGATATCGCGCTCGTACGAAAATACTTGGCGATGGCGCGAGAAACATCCGGCCCAGTCTTGCTTCACGTCGTAACGGAAAAGGGACACGGCTACAAACCGGCTGCGGAAGACCCGGTCTACTTCCACACGCCGCCCGCCTTCAAAGACAGCGCCGGAAAACTGGTCACTCAGAAAAGCGACGGACATCCGCCGTACACATGGCACGCTCGGGAAGCCGTTCGCAAGGCGATGACGAACAACCCACGCGTCACGATCATTACCGCGGCGATGTGCCAAGGAAACAAGTTGGAACCGGTTCGAGAAAAATTCCCGGATCGATTCTTTGATGTCGGCATTTGCGAATCGCACGCCGTCGCGTTCGCCGCCGGTCAATGCAAGACCGGACTGCGACCGATCGTGGACATCTACAGCACGTTTCTGCAACGAAGCTATGACCAGATTTTTCAAGAAGTCGCGTTGCAAGACTTGCCGGTAACATTTCTGCTCGATCGTGCTGGTTTAACCGGCCCCGATGGCCCCACGCATCACGGACTGTTCGATGTCGGATACATGCGAGTGTTCCCGAACATGATCTGCATGGCGCCCGGGTACGCCGCCGAGATGGAAATGATGTTGGAGGCATCCTTGGTGCAAGATCATCCCTGCAGCATTCGCTACCCCAAAGCATCCGCGCTCGAGCTGAAACACAAACCTGCGCCGATCGAAATCGGGAAGAGCGAAGTGATCCGCGAAGGCGCCGATGGAACCATCGTTGCTTTCGGCACGATGCTGGAACAAGCGATCGCTGCGGCCGAGTCGCTCGAGGGCGATCTCGACGTCGGCGTTATTAATGCTCGTTTCGTTAAGCCGATTGATACCGAGATGGTTCACGATACGGTCGCCAACGGAAAATTTGTGGTCACGGTCGAAGAAGGTTGCAAGATGGGCGGATTCGGTTCCGCGTTCATCGAATCCGCCGTAGAGCAACATTTAGATACGCGGGGCATTCGAGTCCTGGCGTTGCCCGACGAGTTCATCGATCACGGCGACCGAAACGAACTGCTCGAAGAGCACGGTCTCAGCCCCGCAGCGATCGCACAGGCTTGTCGCGACGCGGTTCCAACGGTCGCGCGCTAGCCGAACCAGCCGGCTCAAGTAAAGGGTTTTGACCAAAGCGTTTCGATCGAGGCAACTCGACGAGTAAGATCGAGGCTACACTGGCGCACTCTTTAATTTGCTGGCACGACAGGAAAACCGCCGATGGCGTCTCGCGATTCGTCTGCACCCACACGAGGCACACCGATGCGGCCTCGCGTCGCCATCCTCGGAGCGCCGGATCGCCAAAACGTTGTCGATGAACTGCGGCGTTTACGGCCAGCCATCCATGCTGGCGCGGTCATCATCGCCGAAGATCTAAAATTCGAGTTGAACTTCGCCGATGTCGACATTGATCTCTTGATCGTTCTCGGCGGCGACGGATCCATTCTTCAGGCGGCGCGCCAGATGGGCACCAAGCAGACGCCGGTTCTGGGTGTCAATTGTGGTCGACTGGGGTTTCTCGCGGCGCTGTCCCCCGACGACTTTCTCGCCGTTTGGCCGGACGTCTGTTGCGGCGGGTTCGACATCGTCGAGCATCTGATGCTCACGACCACTCTGATTCGCGCAAACGAAGTGATCGCCGAGCAACTCGCGCTCAATGAGGCGGCCATCTTGGGGGGACCTCCTTACGAAATCATGGAAATCGACTTGTACGCCGACGGCGATTTGGCGACGAGATATCGATGTGACGGACTGATCATCGCCACGCCGATCGGCTCGACGGCGCATAACTTGTCCGTCGGCGGACCCATCCTTCGACGCTCGCTCCAGGCGGTGGTGATTTCACCGATCAGTCCGCACACGCTGACGTATCGTCCATTGGTGGATTCATCCGAAACGACCTTCGAGTTAAGAGTCACCAAGCCGAACGTCTCGACCAGCATCGTCGTCGACGGACGCATCCTCGGTCAACTTCGCGCTGAAGATCGAGTCCGGATCCGTCGCGCCGATACGACGTTCAAGATGTTGTCCGTCGCCGGACAAAATGATTATCGAGCGCTCCGAGAGAAACTCGGTTGGGGAGGATCGGTACCCGATCGACGCGCGTCAAGCTGAGCCGTCGCCTAACGAAAATCTCGCGATCGCGGTGTGAGTGATTTTGTTCCAACACTTCCGAAATCGATCTCTTCACGTAAATCAACCAAACGGCCCACGATCACATGAATCACGCCGCTGCGGTTTTCCAGTTTTCCGTCGACGATCCAAGCGTTGCATGTCTTGGCGACGCGAAAAAAACGATGCCACACGGCTTGAAATAAGACCAGATTGATCGAGCCCGTTTCGTCTTCCAAGGTGACAAAAACAATGCCTTTGGCCGTCGATGGCTGCTGTCTCAGCAACACCAGTCCGGCAACCCGTACGTGACGCCCGTCACGAAGACCGGACAGTTCGCTGGCACGAACGCAGTTTCTGGTTTGCAGTTGCTCGCGAGCGAACGATATCGGGTGCGCCTTCAAACTCAAGCCGGTGGCTTGATAGTCGGCAAAGACTTCTTCTTGAGGTGACATGGGCATGATCGCCTCCGGTGTATCGTCTTGTTCATCGATATCACCGAAGAGCGGTTGGCCGCCGGGCTTTTGGGCTTGCCCCAGTGATTGCCAAATTGCCGCCCGTCGATCCGTGGTCAGAGAACCCATCGCGTCGGCATCGGCGAGCGTTTTCAAAACTCCTTGACCGATTCCCGTTCGCTTGACCAAATCCTCCATGCCAAGGTAGCGACCACGGTCTTCGCGATCTCGAACAATCTCGCGGATGGTCGCCTCGGAGAGTCCACCGATCGTTCGCAATCCCAAACGAATCGCCGGGTCGTTGCCAACGGATGCATCGGCGCCTGGATCGGATTCGAGCGTCGTTTCCCAGTCGCTGTGATTGACATCGACCGGGCGAACACGAACCCCGTTTTTCGCGGCATCGGCAATCAATTGCGCCGGCGCATAAAAACCCATCGGTTGACTGTTCAGCAGTGCCGCGCAAAACGCGGACGGATAGTGGCACTTCAAGTAACACGATGCGTAAACCAGCAAGGCGAAACTGGCCGCATGTGATTCCGGAAAGCCGTACTCGCCGAAGCCGCGAATCTGATTGAAAACATGCTCTGCAAACTCGCCCGATAATCCGTTCGCGTTCATTCCATCGAGCAACTTGATGCGGAATTTGTCGATCACGCCCGGTCGTCGCCATGCGGCCATCGCGCGGCGCAATTGGTCCGCTTCGCCCGGCGTGAAACCGGCCGCGACGACGGCCAGTCGCATCGCCTGTTCCTGAAAAATCGGCACGCCCATCGTCTTTTCAAGCACGCCGCGAATCGCATCGTTGGGATAAACAACCGACGATGGATTCTCTCGCGCCTTCAAGTACGGATGAACCATGTTGCCCTGAATCGGGCCCGGGCGGACGATCGCAACCTCTACCACCAAATCGTAATAACATCGCGGTCGAAGTCGCGGCAGCATGCTCATTTGCGCACGACTCTCGATCTGAAACACACCCGTCGTTTCGGCTGCGCAAATCATGTCGTACGTGGCAGTGTCGTCCGCAGGGATGTTAGCCAATGACAATGATCGACCATGATGTTTTTCGGCCAAGTCGAAACACCGTCGAATGGCCGACAACATTCCCAAAGCTAAGACATCGACCTTCAAAATCCCCAACTCGTCCAGATCGTCTTTGTTCCACTGGATCACTGTCCGGCCCGGCATCGACGCATTCTCGACCGGACAAAGCTCGCACAAGTTGCCCGCCGTCATGACCATTCCGCCGACGTGCTGAGAAAGATGTCTTGGAAAGCCGACCAATGTTTTGACCAAGTACACAAAACGCTTGCCAGTTTCGCTGGTCGTGTCCAGTCCACCCGATTCGCATCGAGCTTCAAAATCCTGGCCGTTTCCGCCCAACTTCGATATCGTTTCGATCGCATCGGCCGATACCCCCAAAGCTTTACCGACTTCACGAACCGCGCTGCGAGTTCGGTACGTGGTCACCACCGCTGTCATGCCCGCCCGATCACGACCGTACTTGTCATACAGGTATTGAATCACCTCCTCGCGGCGTTGATGTTCAAAATCGATGTCGATGTCGGGCGCCTCGTCGCGTTCGCGACTGACGAATCGCTCGAACAATAAATCGCTCTGACTCGGGTCAACGCTCGTCACGCCGAGACAGTAACAAACGGCCGAGTTGGCGGCCGATCCGCGACCCTGACACAAAATGCCTCGCGCCCGAGCGAAACGGACCATGTCCCAGACCGTCAGAAAATACGCTTCGTATTTCAGTTCCTCGATCAGTCGCATCTCGTGACGTAGTTGTTCGATCAGCTTTTCAGGAACGCCGTCGGGCCAGCGCTGCTTGGCGCCTTCCCACGTCAATCGTTTCAAATGCTCGATCAACGTCATGCCGGGCGGCGCGATTTCGGCCGGGTATTCGTAACGAAGCTGGTCGAGCGAAAACTGACACCGATCCGCGATCTCGGTCGTGCGAGCGATCGCCTCGGGCGCGTCACGATAGAGGCTTTGAATTTCATCGAGTGTTCGCAGACAATGTTGGCTGTTGGCGAACCGGTTCGCGGCGACCGCATCAATCGTCGTCCCCCGCCGAATCGCGCTCACCAAATCATGCATCAACATTCGCGGCGGTGTGTGGTAGTGAACATCACCGCCAGCGACCAACGGCACATCGCTGGCGATCGCCAATCGCCGCAGACGCTCAACATATTGGTCATCGTCGACGCCCCGGTGCAACTCGCACAACAGATATCCTCGATCGACGAACGTGTCTCGAAAAGTCGATCGCAAAAACTTCGACAATGATCGTGGCGATTTCGATTCGGTCCCCACCAACGGATCGGTACGTGGAACGACCGCCGCAATCACACCGTCGCTGAACTCTGCAACGTCGGCGAAGCGAAGTTCGCAGTGACCCTTCTCGGCCCTCAGTCGGCCGCGTGAAATCAGTCGGCAGACGTTGCCATAGGCGGCCCGGTCGGTCGGCCAGACGACCAGCGGTGGCCCGTCGGCGATGTGGATCTCGGCGCCGACGATGTACTTCAAACCGCACTCTTTGGCCGGCGTCAGGCCGCGAACGACTCCCGCCACGGAATTGCGATCAGTAATCGCGAGCGCGGAATACCCGAGCTTGGACGCTTGTTCGACGAGTTCGTCCGGATGCGAAGCGCCTTCCAAGAACGAAAAGTTGCTTTTGCAGTGCAATTCGGCGTACTGCATGGGGATTTCGATCGACGGGAGCGGTGTTTTTCCGTTCACTTTAGCTGGGATCAACGCAGCTCACAAGTTCGATGCACATCTCTTTCGAACTAGCGATGCTACCCACGATCTGCCCACTGACTCATACTCTCGGTCGTCCCGAATGCTCCGTCGAAGGCACATCATGAAGTTCGTTTACCTTTGTTTGTTCATCGCACTGGCACCACTCGCTTGTCCATCGGAAGCGATCGAACCGGGCAGGCTATGGATTTACACCCCGGTCAATTTTCAGGTCGATGCCGATGTGGACCGATTCATCGAACTGATGCGGCGCGGTCACGAAGCCGGTTACAACGGTGTCGTCGTCACTGATTTCAAATTCGGAAATTTGAGTCACCGCCCCGATAATTACAACGCAAATATGAAGCGTGCGCGTCAACAGGCCGAATCTTCCGGGATGGAATTGATTCCCTGCGTGATGCCTGTCGGGTACTCGAATTCGATACTCCAAAACGACCCAAACTTGGCCGCCGGACTGCCCGTCACCGATTGTCCGTTCCAGGTCAATGGTCGCCAAGCAAGCATTGTCTCGGACAGTTTGCTCGAAGGCAGCTTTGAAAAAGAAGGAAATGCAAAACCAGTCGGCTGGGATTGGATTGACGGTTGGGCTTCATCGACAAGTTTGGACTCGGCGACATTCCGCTCCGGTCAAGCATCGCTTCGAATGCACAATTTTCAATCCGGACAAACCGACGGCAATTGTCGCGTCGTTCGCTCCTTGGCCGTGACTCCCCACCGGCAATATCGATTGATTCTTTGGACAAAATCCGAAGCATTGGATGCCGATCTGATTCAGTTCTACGCTACGGCCGATGGAAAGCGTTTGAGCTACCAAGACGCAAAGGTGTTGGAAAATTCCGACTGGACACGACACGACATCGTGTTCAATTCAATGGAAGCGAACGAAGTGTCGATCTATCTGGGCGTCTGGTCGGGAAAGTCGGGGACTCTGTGGATCGATGATGTTTCTTTGAACGAAGTGGGTGGCATCAATCTGCTCCGGCGCCCCGGTTGTCCGATTCAAGTTGCCGACGCGATCACGGGATCGGTTTACGAAGAAGGATGCGACTATGTGCGCTGGGTCGATTCAAAATTAGGACAAGTGCCTTACGCGGGTGAGTTTTCCGAAGATCACGAATCACCATCAATCACGATCGCTCCTCAGTCGAGAATCCGTGACGGCCAGTCGCTAAAGGTTTCCTTCTACCACACCGTCATTGTTCACCAAGATCAGGTCTGCTGCGCGCTTGCCGAGGAAAAATTGTTCGAGCTGTTCCGTGATCAGGTTCGTGCGATCCAAAAGATATGGAAACCCAAAACGTATTTCTTGCAACATGATGAGATCCGAGTTGCCGGCTACGACGCGTTAGCCGGCGATAGAACAGCGGGCCGTTTGTTGGCCGACAATGTTCGACGGTGCATCGAACTCATACGAGCGGAATCGCCGGCATCCGAACTTGTCTTCTGGTCCGATATGTTCGATCCGAATCACAACGCGGTTGATGACTACTACCTGACGAATCAAACAATGAAAGATTCTTGGCTCGGACTCAATTCCACGGCGATCATCGCCAATTGGAATCACGGCAATTCCGCGAAGTCGCTGCGCTGGTTCGACGATCGGTCTCACCCGCAAATCATTGCCGGATACTACGACAGCCCCGTCGTTCAAAACGTGCTGGATTGGAAGCGTGCGACGAGCGGAGTCGCCGGTATCCGGGGTTGGCTTTACACGACGTGGACGAACAACTACGACGACCTCGAGATCTTCGCCCGCACGGTCGCGGCAGAGTAAAGAATTTTGCCAAGATTTGGTGCGATTCTGCGAATGCCTGCCAGATGGTGAAACATTTTGCCGCCACAATCCACTTTGTTCTGATCGAAGACATCTTATGCAAGCTGGCACGTACTGGTCCCCGTTCAGCTCGCCACCAGTGGATTCCTCTACAGGGGCGACCGCCAGCAATGGTGAAAGTGTTTCACCGACGCATCCGGTGCTCGTCGGGTATCTGTTCTGGATTCTGGGGTTTGTCGGCGCCCATCGATTCTACTTTGGCAAACCGCTAACCGGCACGCTCTGGTTTTTCACCGGGGGCCTGTTCTTGATCGGTTGGATCATTGACCTTTTCCTGATTCCCGCGATGGCGGATGAGGCCAACCGTCGTTACCAACCCGGCGAAATCGACTATACAGTCGCCTGGGTGTTGCATCTTTTCCTAGGTCTGTTCGGCGTCCACCGATTCTATCTTGGCAAGATCGGTACCGGAATTTTGTATTTGTTGACCGGCGGACTATTTGGCATCGGATACGTTTACGATGCCTTGACGTTGAACGATCAGATCGTCGAGATCAATATTCGGCGCCGATGATCTGGATCGCGAGCAACGAGATGTCATCCTTCGGTCCGTTGACACGGCACCAGTGCAACACTGAGTCGCAAATCGTGTCGACCGTTTCTTCGAGTGGCTTGTCGGCACAATCGTTCATCAGTTTCAACATCCGAGGCTCATCAAACTCATTCAGATCAGCGTCGAGTGCTTCGGGAATTCCATCGGAATAGAGATAGAGTCGGTCGCCCGGTTGCAGTTGAATCGTGACTTCGTCGTAGTCGATGTCTTCGATCCAACCAATGGCGAATCCTTCGGCCGCCAGCATTCGAGGCAATGCACCGGTGCGAGCCAAGACGATTGCATTGTGGCCAGCCGAGACGTAGCGAAGTTCCAAAGTCGCTGTATTCAAGACGGCGTAGACCATCGTGAAATACAAATTGCCCTGGGCTTCCATTGGGAAACGACGGTTGAGTTCCGCTGCGACTATCGCGGGTGGCGTGATCGTACGAGTTCCATCGGCATCAACGCACATCATGATCGAAGCCGCGCCGGCGTCGGGTAACAACACCCGACCAACGGTGACCGACAATAATGACGAGGGGACGCCGTGGCCGCTGACATCGACCACGAACATCGCGATGTGAGTTTCGTCGAGTCGGAAGAAGTTCAGAAAGTCGCCCGCCAATTCATCGCACGGTAAATACTTCCAAGCGAACGAAAGCTGATCCGATTCGGGAACAGAACTGGGCAGCAACGAGTGTTGGATTTTTGCGGCCGCCTCCAAGTCTCGCCGCATCCGACCGTTAGCGATCTCCAACTCTCGATTCCATTTGGCGAGCTTTTCTTTTGCGATCGTCAAATCTTCGTTGAAACGCAGTAATTCTTGGTTCTTCTCGACTGCGTTTTCAAATGTCGAGACCAACAGATTGAGCACCTGCTGTCGACCCGCACGAACTTTATACTGTGTACCCGCCAGCGTCACTTCAAGCTCAAGCGGATCCTCTTCGTCAGCGCCCAGCGGCGCATGCAGGATCGACTCCATCCGCGCGATCAAATACGCGATGCGGTAGGGTTTTGTGACGTAGTTGTCGGCGCCACAGTCGAGTCCGCGGATGATGTCTTCGGGTTCGGCGAGCGTTGATAACAAGATGAGGGGAACATGCCGCAAATCGGGGTCCGACTTGATCGCCCGGCACAGATCGTGTCCGGTCATGTTCGGCATCTCGATATCCGAAACGATGATGTCGGGACAATGTTCCTTCGCCATGCGAAAAGCGATCTCACCATCGAGCGCGACTCGAACGGAATAACCGGCTTTCATCAACCGATCTCGCAGGACGTTTCCTTGAAGCCGGTTATCTTCGGCGATCAAAACATCAACTGCCTGACGGCTTACCGTTTCGCGCGACTCTGGATCGTTATTCACATTACTCACGATAAGCGACTGCGATGAACATGGCGAACGATTGCCGGCGCGATTTTGCCGACTGAAAGAATTCGATCAACGATGCCAGCGTCGATGACAGCTTTGGGCATCCCATACACGGCGGACGTTTCTTCATCTTGGGCGAATACGTGGCCACCCGCTTTCTTGACGGCCTGACAACCATGGAGTCCATCCTTGCCCATGCCCGTTAATATCACCGCCAGCAAATGGCTTTGGTAGATTGGAATCGCCGAACGCAATGTGAAATCGACCGACGGGCGACAGCTATTCTCGGGTTCTGAATCGCTCACCTTCAATTGCACCGATCCGGCGTGACGTCGCATTTCCAGATGCCTTCCGCCGGGCGCGATGTAAACGCTGCCCGCGCGAACGATATCGCCGTCGGCGGCCTGACTGATACTCAGCGAACATACCTCGTCCAGACGCTGGGCCATCGATTGAGTGTAATTGGCCGGCATGTGTTGAACGATGACGATCGGCACCGGAAAGTCCGGGTCGATCCTCGGGAGCACCATCCGCAAGGTTTGCGGCCCGCCTGTCGAAAGTCCGATGACAACAATCTCACACGAATCGTAATTGGGCTTGGATTGATCGGATGACAAAGGTTCCGATATCATTAATGGCCGAACCGCTGCGGTAGCCGATAGTGCTCGACGGGTTTGACGATGAACTCGAAACGCCTCGATCTTTTCCGCCAGCGAGGCGCGGAGTTTGTCACGGCTCTGGAAGATCCCGCCGGTCGGTTTGGTGATGAAATCAAAAGCACCTTCAAAGAGCGCATCCAAAGTCACTTTCGCGCCCGCTTCGGTCAAACTACTCAACATGATCGCGCGAGTTTTCAATCGCAGTCGACGGATTTCTCGCAAAGTGTCGATGCCGTTCATCACGGGCATCTCGACGTCCAACGTCAGCAGATCGGGTTCGAGTTCTTGAGCTTTCAAGACCGCTTCTTGGCCATCTTTGGCCGTCCCGACAATCTTGACGCCCGGAATCTCGGCGAGCACCATCGATACGGATTGACGAAACAACGCCGAGTCATCGACGATTAAGATTCTCAGATCGTCGTCGCTCAACGTTGATCTCCGATCTTATCTTGATCCGTAATCTGGATGGTTCCCAACTGAATTCCGGCGATCATGTCGATCGTCACGGCACCGGTCGCGACATCAAAGGTCATTCGTCGTCCAACTGTCCCGCCGCAATCGCGTGTGATGATGGGAATTCCACGTTGACGCAGGTCACCTTCGAGAGCCTCGATGTTGAGGTATCCCACGGAGCCGATTTTTTGTTTTCCAAACATGTCGGCCCCGCCGGCGATATGCGCTGACAATCGTCCGGTCTCGCCCGTCACATCGCAAACCAACCGAATCAATTCGGGAACCGCTGTGTTCACGTATTTCCCAGGCGGCCCCGACTGACCATCAGACTGGGACAATAGGATATGAGCTAAACCGGCGACGCCGTTGCGGCGATCGTGGATCGCCAACCCGACACACGACCCCAGCAAGGTTCGCAGTCTGCCTTCGGATCGGGCGACAACTATTTCGCCGATGCGGACATTTTGCAAATCTGTCATGCGTGCAACCGAGGTGATTCCGTACCGAAAAGAGGATTGTATCACCTGAGCGTCGGCTGTTCGGTCGGGACCCTCGAATTTGTTTCCGCAATCTTCGATAAAGCCGATACATCCAACATCAAAGCGACCTCACCGTTGCCCAGGATGCTGGCCCCGGCCAATCCATCGATGCCGATAAAATTTTCCTCCAACGACTTGATCACGACATCTTGGCTTCCGATCGAATGGTCCACTCGCAATCCCATCGGATATCCCCCGGATTGAAGGATCACAATTTCGGAATTTTCCGAAGGAGTGGCCGTCGATTTTTTCGGATGATGCCAGTCAAACAATTTGTTGATGCAGACCAACGGCATGTACTCGCCACGCACCTCGAAAGTCTGCATGCCGCGAATGTCGATGATAGCGCTGTTGGCGATTGAGACGATTTCACGGACGTCGTCTTTGGGAATTGCAAATACGCTGCCGTGGATGCGAACCAACAGACTACCGACAATGGCCAGCGTCAGCGGCATCTTCAATGTGAACGTCGTGCCCTGTCCTTCGACGGTGGTGATGTCAATCGTCCCGCTAATTTCCTGGATTCGTGATTGCACGATATCCATTCCCACGCCGCGGCCCGAGATGTCCGTGACGGTATCCGCCGTGCTGAACCCGGGATGAAAAATGGATGCGATCACATCAGCCGTCGACATCGCTTCGGCTTGCTCGCGCGACTTGATGTTCTTTTTGACAAGCGAAGCACGAATCTTATTGACGTCGATCCCACGGCCGTTATCGCGTACCGTGATGAAGACGTGATTTCCGCGATGGCGGGCCGAAAGATAGATATTGCTTATCGGCGGTTTTCCAGCCGCGATTCGCTGGTCCGTCGTTTCCAAACCGTGATCAATCGAATTGCGCACCAAGTGAACCAGCGGATCGCCGAGCACGTCGATCATCCGTTTGTCCAACTCGGTCGCCTCACCATCAATGACAAGTTCGACTTGTTTGTCACGTTCCTGCGAGAGATCGCGGATCACGCGTTTGAATCGATTGAATAAGGGACCGACCGGAACCATCCGTGTCCCCAACACTCCGCGTTGCAATCCGTCGCTGACTCGCGAGAGTTGATCGATCGCTTCATCGAGGCGTCCGAAGCATCGTCGCGTTTCCTCCCAGACTCGCGTGTGTTCCTGCATTAAATGCAGACCCGATTCAAGCTCTCGAATGTGCGGAGCCCAATCACCCGCGGCATTGATCGCGTGCTCTCGTTTCAACTTGCCGATCGTACGCGTCAACGCATCACAGAACTCTCGCGATCGCGCGGCGCCGCCCGACTTGCGGAGCCCTGGCCCGATTTCTTCGGACACTTGAATGAACTGGGCACGATTGACGACCAATTCGCCGGCCAAATTCATCAAGTTGTCGAGACGTTCCGTATCGACCCGCATCGTATCGACGACTTTCGCGCCCGACGCTTTCGTCGGCATGTCGGTTCGACGCTGATCATCTTCGCTCACTTCGGACTTGTCACTTGGAGGCGGGATTTGCGGCGCCGGCACGCTGGCGGTGGCGACAGCGGGCTTAGGTTTCGATTTCGGTTCCCATGACGCTATCGGCGGGCTATCTGGATCTTTTGGGATGCGGATCTCGACTCGATCGACGCCTTCGACGACGGCAAAATCAATGATCTGGTCGTGTGGATGAACCGTGTTGAGAATCACGTCAAATTGCGATAGGTCGAGTACCGATTCCAAATCGTCCAAGTCCGGTCGCGTCGCCTTGATCTCACCTAAGCTTCGAAGTCGCGTTGCGATCGACTGGGCCTTCAAATCCTTTAGTTGCAGATCCGCCGCGAATTGGATCACGATGTGATAGTCTGTTCCCAGATCGGGCAACGTGTAATCCGTCGGTGCTGAATCGGTCGCTTGCGAGCTTGATCCCGCAAATGCCTTGGGCTGAGCAACGCCGGCTTCCGCGATTTCAGCCTTGACCTCTTCTTCGGCCCGCGCTTCGAGTTCGTGAAGTTCTTCCAACAATTCGTCCGGCGTGGACAGGTCAATTCCGTCTCGTAATCGTCCGTTGCATTGACGTAGAAAGTCGATGCACCGGAGCGTCAGGTTCACCGTCGTGCGATCGAGCTGAATTCGGCCCGACCTCAGCCGCTCGAACCGGGTTTCGAGATGATGAGTCAAGACCGTGATCTGGTCGAACCCCATCAACCCCGAAGCACCCTTCATTGAATGCAGCAAGCGAAAAGCGGCATTGAGCGAAGATTCGTCCTGCGGATCTTTTTCGAGCACCAACATCGTCTCGACCAACTCGTCGAGTTGTTCGTCGGTCTCGTCGAGATAGATGTTCAAATATCCCGAAAGATCATCCTCCGATTCGCCTCGAGATGGGTTGATGTTGTTGCTCACGTGAACTGGCCGTCTTTCTAGCTTTGCTTCTGATACAAAAAGGTTGACAGCCGTGTCAGCGGATTGTGAAGGTTGTAAATGCCCTCCGACGGTCCGATGACGAGGTATCCGCCCACGGGGAGCGCATCAATCATGTGAGTCAGAACGACTTGTTTCGAGTGATCGTCGAAGTAGATCAAGACGTTGCGAAGAAAAATGCAATCGAATGGACGCTCGTTGATCGGATTCATCAAATTGTGCCGCCGAAACATTACCAAGTCAGCATACTCGGCGCGAACTTGATATTCCGGTGGATTACCGTCCGTTTTGCGAAAGTATCGCGACAATTTGCCCGGCGGAATCCCGTCAATCATTCGCTGTTTGTACTGACCCTGCCGAGCCGTTTGCAGTGAGGTTTCGGAGAGATCGCTTGCCAGGATGCGAACTTTCCAATCGGCGAAACGCAATCGTTGATCCGCGATGCAAAAAGCCAACGAATAGGGCTCGGCGCCGACCGAACATGCCGCCGACCATATTCGTATCGACGCGGGCCGGTGGCCCGCGCGGTGCTGAGAAGCGATCTCGTCCAAAAAATCCCGCTGGAACCAATCGAAGTGCGCCTCGGTTCGAAAGAACGACGTTTCATTCGTCGTGACAACGTAAAGAAGTTCGTTCAGTTCTTCCTTGCCACGGCTCGAACTGACCAAGCGGAAGTATTCGTCGGCGCAATCGATCTTGATTTCACGCAATCGCCTTTGCAGGCGGCTGGTCAACAGTGTGACCTTGCGCTCGTCCAGGCGAATCCCACTGTTCTTGTAGATCAGCGCTTCGAAGCGGGCGAACTGTTCGTCGCTGAGTCGTTCCACGATCTACCGACCTAAATTTTGTACTTCGAAACCAAGTCCTGAAGTGTTCTCGCTTGAGCGGTCAATTCTTCGGCGCTGGCGGCCAGCTCTTCCGAACTGGCTGCGTTGGACTCGGTGGTGTCCGATATGATCTTTATACCCGCTTGGACCTGCGATGCGCTCACCGACTGGGTTTCTGTCTGGTCAGAGATGTCAGAAATATGGTCGGCCGATTTTTCAACCGCGACGACAATTTGTGTCAACGACGTACCCACCTTCTTCGACATTTCGGCTCCCTCGCCGACTCGACGCGATGATTCCTTGATCAACTGAGTGATTTCTTTTGCGGCCTCGCTCGAACGTTCCGCCAGCTTTCTGACCTCATCGGCAACCACCGCAAACCCAAGACCGTGCTCGCCCGCCCGCGCCGCCTCAATCGCAGCGTTGAGCGCCAACAAGTTGGTTTGGCTCGCGATCTCGCTGATCACTTGAATGATTTCCGAAATCTGCTCGCTCGATTTTTCGATCAATCGCATCGCATTGATCGCTTCGGATACTGATTTACCACCCTCTATCGCCATCGCGGACGTCTCCAGCGCGTGTCGCTTGGACTCCGTCGTGGCCTTCGCGATGGCCCGGATGGAATTCGTCAAGTCGTCGATCGAGGCGGTCATCTCTTCGACCGACGCGGCTTGCGACTGAGCGCCGTCGCTCAGCGTCGCACTGCTTTCGGCGATCACTCGAGCTCCCTCGGCAAATTCGTTGGAGCATGCGATCACCTCGGCCGTCAACTCTCGTGATTGCGCATGCCGACGGTTCGTTTCGTGCTCAAGTCGGACCCGCTGGGTAACGTCCGTCGCAAACTTGACAACTTTTACCGGAACCCCTTTCGGGCCGATGATCGGAATGTACGAGGCTTGTATCCAAACATCGCGGCCACCTTTGCCGATCCGATGAAATTCCGACATGCAGGCTTCGCCGCGGCAAAGGCTCGCCCAGAAATCTTTGTACTGGTGGCCATTGGCTTCGATCGGATCGACGAAGATTCGATGGTGCTTGCCCTGGATTTCGCTCAGGCTGTAACCCATCCCGGAGAGGAAGTTTTCGTTCGCCGTCAGAACGCTGCCATCCATATCGAACTCGATCACCATGTTTGCGCGGCTGATCGCATCCACGACCGCTCGCAATTCGGCAGCTTGTCCGGCTGTCTCTGCGGATTTACTTCTGCTTCGACTCGCGGGCGTGGAAGTTCGTTTACTCGACATTGGTGATCATTCCAGAAAGATTAGCAGGCTTGGCAAGGTGTAATTTTTCGACATTCAACAGGCGATCGACATCAAGAATGATCACCAACCGCTCGTCGACTTTCGCGAACCCGTCGATGTAGTCGGCCCCACCGCCCGTGATCGTTTTTGGCGCTGGTTGGATTTGGTCCTCGGCAATTCGAATGACGCGTGTCACCGTGTCGACGGTGCATCCGATGGTGCGGTCCCCGACGTTGACGACAATCGTGCGTGTTGATTCATCAGTGGCTTTTCGATCTAAACCGAACAGCACGCGCAAATTGATGATCGGAATGATCAGTCCGCGCAGGTTGCTGACGCCATCGACATGAACGGCCACCTGTGGCGTCGGAGTGATGTCTTTTAGGATAACGATTTCACGAATCTGCTCGATCCGAAAAGCGTAACGACGTCCGTCCGCTTCGAATTCGACAAATTGTGACATGCCTGACCGATGTGCGATCGGATCTCTATCACTGGGCGGATCGGATTTGTGGGTGTTCAAGAAAAGTGCTTTCGATTGCGACCGATCATCGGCCTGACCCGTTCCATGGGCAGTTGTTAAGATCGCAGTAAAATCGGAAGTGTCGATCCAGTCAAGGTTTCGATCGCTCGCTGGCGACAAATTCAATCTCTCTGGCGACAAGTGACAACCGGATGCGTAGAGAATTATCGAGTGGAAATTCACAGGCCTCCACCGCTTCGCTGGCCATCCTGAGGTATTCCCAAGCCTTCGCCGGGTCACCCCGCCCCAGCCAAATTCTCGCGACGCGATTCCATCGCTCGGCCGCCTCGATCGACATTCCTCCGTTTTCAAAAGCCGATGCAGACGAATCCAAAGCCGAAGTGATTTCACCGTAATTACCCGACAAACGAAGGTGTTTTGCCTCCTTATCGAAGTGCCAAGCGGCCTGCACGAATTCGCTTTTCGCCACGTGAATCCAACCTGCGACGTCGTGCAGTTCGGCATGCAGTTCGTATGAGCAGATCGAGTCGGCCAATTCGCAAGCACAGTTGAAATGCTTCGCCGCTTCGCCCACTTCGTATCGCTCCGCCGCCAACCTTGCACGGGCTAAATGAATCTGAGCTTCGAAACTTTGTTGGCAGTCTTTCATCGCTTCCTTGCCGAGAATTTTTTTTCCGATGCAGGGAACTTTATTCAACGCACAATCGTTACAACCGTTAGCAGTTGGACAACCGCATTCATCGTCACCAACTTCGCATGGCGGCGCGATGCACGCAGAGTGATCTAAGAATCGTTGTGCATCTTCGAAGCGTGCATCTCGCGTCGCGATCTTAGCTTCCAACAACCAAGCATTGCCGGTGGAATGTTCGCCACGCTGAAGTTCATAACGGGCATCGGCCAGCCAATCACGAGCAAGTTCACTTTGGTCATTGCTGGTCAAGCATGCAGCAAGGTTGTAAGCGATGGAACCCGATTCGACCGGATCATCCATCGCCCATGCGCGCAGTAGCGCCGCTTGATACTTCGCAATAGCCGTGTTGAGATCTCCTTCCGCGTACAGCTCGCGAGCATCTTCGGAAAGTCGTCGGACTCGTGTGTCCGTCGTGGTCACCGACTTGGGCGCCGCGCGGCAACCGATGACCGTAGCGCAAAGGACGATCGTGATTGCCAGATAGCAATTCCTTACGCGACGTTGCCGATCGTAGACGAATCGGTGCATCAGCGTGCCAAGCCTCCGCGCACCGTCGATGGCGAAATCTGCTGTGTCGGCACATTGCGGTTAATGGACCTGCGCAGCAGCCAGTGGTCGCGAATTTCGCCGACGAGATCTTGCGTTTCGCTGACGGTGTCATTGACTCGCGCCGTTGTACCGGGCAGATCCTCGGCCTCGCGCCGAACGATGCGAATGACTTGACGACTCTCCTCCGCAAGAAGCTGGACTTTTTCCGCGGCGAGTTCGATCTTGGCGAGTGTTTCTGCGATGTCGTCGCCGACGCGGCTGGAAGTTTGGTTTGTCGTGGCGGCTGCCGCACTCACTTCATCCGTCGATCGCTGCACATGCGCCAACGTGTCTCGCATGTCCGTGTCGATCAGATTCTCAATCTTCGCCGTCAGCACACCGATCTCGGATTGCATCGACAGCGTGGCTTCGCGAATCACACGCAGCGTTTCCGACGCGTCGGGTCTTAGTTGCTCGTTGGATTCATAGAAGGACCCGGCCGCGATCCTTGTCTGCTCAAGCGTCGGATCGAGCTTCTGTTGGATCAGTCGCACCGAAGCACTCACGGACTCGACTTCACGCGACATCCGTTCGATGCGGTCATCCTCGCTACGAAAGGTCGATATTTGCGTGCCTGGCAACAGCGGCGTCGGTACACCGTCATTGCCCGTCGCCCTACGTATGTTGAGCACCGGAGTGCCAACGCCGTACTTTCGGTCGGGCACAACTACCGAGTTCGTGAAAATCTGGTCGCTCTTGTCAGGATCGATGCTCAGCTTGATTCGGACGCGGTCACTATCTTCGACATAGTCGATCGACTCGATCTGGCCGGCCCGCTGACCCAAAATCATCACGTCGATGCCCGGATGCAGATCCTTGACCTGTTCCTGAGCAATGTCGAAATAGAATGTCTTCTGTTCCACGAAGTAGTCGCTCGCTCGTATCAATAGCAACGCCAACACGATCAGAAATAGAATCAGTATCAGCAAGAAACCGCCTACGATTTGATTCGTGTATCGAAGCCGATAAGGCTCATTCACGTCGCGTCTCCTTGATCGGAGGTTGTCTCGGGAGTCAGCCGGACATCGGAATCTGGTTGCAATGATCCGCCGATCAAACGGAAACGCGATATCGGTCTGGTGGCCAACTCGCTTGTCTCACTCGAGTTGCTGGTGAACCATATCACCGCTGCGCCGCTGCGGCATGCTTCGTCGACGGTGGTGATCAACAGTGGCAGCGAGGCAGGGGCGACGGACCGCATCGGACGTTCGAGCAATATGAGCGAGGGAATCCCGATGAACGCGCGGACCCACTGGTACCTTTGCAACCGAGATGCAGCGACGAAAGCGGGGCGTTCTCGCGACTCCGCATCGATCGAAAATCGGTCAGCAAGCTGCTGGATCTCGCTGATCGTGGCGGCATGGTTCTTGCCATGATGATCGCTGGCGAGCGTCACGTTCTCCAGCATGTTCAGATTGGCGATCCATGCTTGACCGTCGAAAACGCGGCCGATCTTGCTTCGCATCTGAAAGTGTCGATCGAAATGGTTTCCCTTCCAGTCGGAATCTTGAAAGAGTACTTCACCCGCGCTCGGGAATAGCAATCCTTGGATCATCGACGCGATCTCGCGAGATCGTTGTGCCTGGTCCATTTGCAAGACAACGACTTCGCCGACGCGCACCGTCATGCTCATGCTTGACAACAGCAACGTGCGATCGGACTTGCTCCTCAAGGAAACGTCGCGCAGCCGCAAGACCACGGGTTTGGTTGGCGGCGGCAACTCGAGTATCGATTGTTCTTGTTCCATGCTGGCGCTCGCCTAGATGATCTTGAAGACGAGTAATCGGCCGTAAATCAGCACGGACAAGACAGCCGATACCGCGAACACCGCCGTCAGCGCACGGATTCCGCTTCGGCTCGACACGCGAGGCACATCCGTCATCGTGCCGCGAACGCTCAATCCGTCGATGCAACATATCGCCGCGGCAAAGCCACCCGCTATGATCGTCTTGGGAACAAAGAACAGCAGGTCGAGTGAACTGAACTGGCCGATGATCATGTGCAAAAACGTCGACCATGGATCTCGAATGGCATCGGCCACCCAGCCGATCAAGTATCCCGTTACGACCATCGACGTCGCAATGATGATCGCCAGACAAAATACGCTGATCACAAAACTGAGTATCCGCGGCATCACCAAGCACGTCATCGGATCGAGTCCTTGCGAGTCCATGACTTCCACTTCGCCGCCCACAACCATCGTCGCGAGCTCCGTGGAAATGGCGATGCCGCTGCGGCCGATCACCACCAGACACGCCAACAACGGCGCGATCTCGCGAACGATGGCTTTCCAAAGTATCGGCGCGATCAGATCGGTCGTCGCACCCAGCATGTCAATCCACAACACCGCTTGGACGATCACCAACACACCAACGGCGGCTCCGAACCGGAACGCCACCCCGGTCGCATCGACACAAGTGAACAACAACTGGCGCGCGAATACCGATCGAACCGGACGTGTCCACGACGCCGGCCTTGCCGCCAGCCTTACCGTCGCCCACAGAATCGCGAGTATCGACGCGAGCGTGGCGCAGCGGCCCAGGAACTGGTCGCCAAGGAAACCGATCGTCAGGCCGAACCAGTGACGGATCGGCCGACGAAAGATCGTCGATAGTTGGGGCGATGTGAACACACCGTCTCGTTCGACTTGCCAGGCCCGGAAGTGCCAGCAAAACCGGGATAACCCGATTTGCTAGCAACCAATCGCGGCAATGCAATTGTTGCAATCGGCGCAACCGTACCACGGCGCTGCGTCTCGACTCGCACCAACGCGGCCCAGGATCACCCGAGTCAAGCGGGACGCACCAACACGCGTGATCCCTGTTTCCCGATCACTTTCACCGGTGTTCCACCGTCAACAAAGTCGCCTTCGGTCGTGACATCGAGAATGATCTCGCCGACTTGAATTCGACCACCCGGTCTCAGCGGTGACAGGGCTTGTCCGACATCGCCGACTTGGACACGCTGCCATCCGGGTAATGACATTTCGTCAGTCCTATCGATCGGCTCTGGACCATCGACCATGACCGGCGGTTGCAACGTCAGTCGGCTCAGTCCCGGAATTTCGCCGATGTGATGCGACAAAAACACGAGTGCGACGATGAACGCGGCGAACGCGCCGACGACCGTCAGCACGTCGTACCCAAGTCCGGTCAATTGTTCAGCACTCTGGGGAACGAACACGCGTCTGGACGCCATCACCAATGACCCGAGCAACAGTCCGACGCCGCCGAGTCCCGCGATCCCGAAACCCGGAATGACGAACACTTCGCACGCGATGAAGATCAATCCAAGTCCGAACAGCAGTACCTCGAGCCAGCCCGATGTTCCCGCCGCGAACCGACTCCAAAAAAACAAGCTGAAACACAACAACGACAGCAGCCCACCGACACCGATCCCGGGAGCGCTCACCTCGACCGCTACTCCGATCAGTCCGATCGTGATCAGCAAAAAGGTAAGCCAACCCGTGTTGAGAAACCTTGCCAGCGATTCGGCCCACGTCGGACCCATGGTCTCGATCGGAGATTGCACATCGAGAATCTCGGCCAGCTGTGATCGATCATCAAATGTTTGATCGGCCATGCCCAGTTCGACCAATCGTACGCCGTTGGCGATGAAGAACATCTCTTTGCCGGCTTCGCGAATCGGTTTGCCACGGTTCCAGTCGTCGGCATCCTCCAGCGCGTCCCATTCTTTGTCCGAAAAAAAGCGTCGCGTACCGTCCGCTTTATTCGTCGCCGCGAATACGACCATGTCTTTATCGGTCATTTTTTCCGCCAACGCGACGGGGCGACCAGTCGCCGCGGCTGTATCGCGGGCTTTCTGTGCGACCATGCTGCGGCTCTTCGCTTCGGCGTAGCGAAATTCACCATTGAGCCCCAACACGATCACACCTGCATCCCCCAACCTTGCGCCTGGCTTGATCAGGATTTTGTCACAGGCCAACGACAACAGTGCCGCGCCGCTGATCGCATCGCGTTCGATCAAGGCAACCGTTTCGACATCGCGCGCGTCCATCACCATGTCCATCAGCTCAAACGTGACGTCGACGCGTCCACCTGGACTGTTGATATCGAAGATCACGACATCCACATTCGAATCGATGGCTTCTTGAAACTTTCGCTTCAAGATGGCCCCGCTGAGAGGGTTGATGTCCTCGTGCAGCGGAATGATGACAGCCGTTCGTTTGCCGGCGTCGGCATCCGGTCGATTGATGATTTGCGACCAGCTCGGAAGTGCAAACAAACTGCACACCCAAAGCCACAGAAAAAAAAGAACGCTCGTTCGCATCTGAAAACCAAGCCTTGACGTAAACATTGGATCGCCCGACAGCAGTCTCTAGCCCATTGTACCCCTAAAAACTGCGCTGCCGTTAATATTCAAGGGCACGAAACCCGATCAAACGCGGCGCCAAAAAGATGGAAAAAGTAACACGAGTACGCTGAACACCTCGACGCGACCGAGCATCATCAGCCAAACGAACAGCAGCTTGGCGCCTTGGCTGAAGTCGGCGTAATTCCGGGTCGCGCCGACGACGCCCAGACCGGGACCGACGTTGTTGAGAGTCGCCGCGACGGCGCTGGCCGAGTCCAGCAATTTTTCGTCGAGCGTGTTTTTCCGGACAATCTTCTCGATCAAGTCGCCGCTCTGTTCGATCGATCCTGCGGTTGCCGACTCCGCGACGCCCCACGTGCTGTTCGGTTCAAACGTGATCAGCAGCAACCACGAAAAGACGAAGATCGCCAAGATCATCGAAAAGTACACGACGATTCCATGAGTCAGACTGAGATCATCGATGGCCGATCCGCCAATGCGGATGAATCGAACAACACGAGGGCGGTGTGCCTTTTCGATTTCCTGGCGCAAAATTTTGTAGAACAACACGTGACGGATCACTTTCAACCCACCGCCCGTGCTGCCCGCACAACCACCGACAAACATCAGCAGCAACAAAATGCCCCGCCCGAAGTTATTCCAATGATCGAAGTCCGCTGTGCCGTACCCGGTCGTCGTCAATACCGACACCACTTGAAAGAGACCGTACCTGAGAGAATCTGCGAAAGTGCTGAAACCCTCATCACCCGATCGCATGCCGAAGAAGATCACGCCGCCCGTCACCAGCGTGATGATGCCGATGAAGGTCAGGAACTCCAGATCATGGAAAAGTCGTTTCGGGCCTCCCAGTATCGTCAGATACAACAGTGTAAAGTTGGTTCCCGCCAAGATCATGAATAAGACCGTCGTGTAATCAATCAGGCTGCTATCGAATTGACCGAGGCTGGCGTTGTAGGTGCTGAACCCGCCTGTCGCATTCGTCGCGAACGCATGGCAAAGCGAATCGAACCATGACATCCCTTCCATCGCGTAGAGAAGCGTTAAGATCGCATTGAGTCCGACGTAGATACCCGCGAAGGCCAACGCGGCGGCCTGCATTCGCGGCATGCTTCCTTCCTTCGTGGGCCCAGGCATTTCGGCCCGCATCATCGCTTTGCCGGCGGAACCTTGTCCGAGAATCGCGACAAACAAAACGACGATTCCAAGTCCGCCCAAGAAGTGTGTCCACGAACGCCAAAACAAAATGCAATGAGGCACCAGCTCCGGTGACTCGAGATCGGTCAGCACCGTTGCGCCGGTGGTGCTGAAACCCGATTGCGACTCGAACATCGCTTCGACAAAGGTGATCGACTGTGATTCGCGGACGCAGGTGCCGCTCAAATAGAACGGCAACGCACCCAAGACCGTCGCGAGCAGCCAACTGAGGCCGACAATTGCCATGGCCTCTTTTTGAAACAGGTGACCGCCTTGAGCGCTGCGGCCGATCATTCGCAACACGAGACCCACTACCATGCTGATGCCCATGCTGAGCAGCAGCCCTCGCGCGCCGGCCACTTCGAAGCTTTCTGCCGCCGGCAGGTAGGTACGTTCAGCCATCGCGGGAAACGCGAACGGCAAACTGAAACTCATCGACCCACCGATCAATAAGCAAATCGTGCCGAGCACGCGAAAGAGCAGCAAAAAATTCAAGGCCGTCGATCGTGGGAATGAGTGAAAGTGCGAACGGGGTTTGGACAGGCAATATATTAACCCGACCGCAAGTCTGCACGAAGGCGGGCCGTTAACAAAGACATTGCGGCGATTCGGGAGTCAATAGCCGTGAGTCTTGGCTCGTTTTCATCCCTCCCAGGACATCCCCGATGCAACGCGAGTTGGAACGCAACGTCGTCACAGTTTACCAATCCGGATTTACCGACTGAATCCCATCCGATGTCAAACTTTGTTCGATCCGCACAACCCATCGAAACAGTGATATCCGATCAACAAATACGTCCAGCACACGAGTTGCGCCTTAACCAAGTTTGATGCGGCAATAATTGGTCGCCATTGAAACTCGGATCGATAAGAGTTGAGTACGATATCTCCCCCCAGCGTCGAAATTGATGGCGGCTTCCATGCGTTTAATGTCCCTGATACCGGTGTTCTGTATCGTTTTGTCTTCGTCGCTCGTCCTGCCATCATCGCACGCTTTAGGACAGAGCACGATTTCGGATCGACCGCTCGAATTGACTTTCGCCAAAGGCATCTTCGGTGTTCAGTTGCCACAGTACAGCGTCGGAACCAGCGACCAAGGCGGTTCGGCTTACCATGACGATGGTGACACGATCGGAGCGTTGTGGGAACTCAAAGCGGTGCGACGTTTCTTGGGAACTCGGACCAGCTTCGAGACCAATGCGTTCTACGGGATCGCGTTTGCCAATTCCAACACCGATCCATCTGGCGTCGATATACCAAGTCCGATCAGCGGTGCAAGCAATGTTTTCAGCGGTGGTCGAACCCACTTGGATGCCGATGTCAGCCACTACGGATTCGATGCATCTCTGCGCGATACGTGGCGAACTCAGTTTGGTGGTTTATCGACTGGCTGCGGATTCAGCTACATGGCTTTCGATCAAGACTTTGATGTCAAGTACAGCGGTGCTCGGCTGTTCGAAGAGGAACTCGATTCGGACTTCGTCGGCGGCAAAGCGTTCGTCGGTTGGGACGGTCTGTTCCTCGGTCGTCAAAGCAACGTCGACTTGACTGGTGGCTTCTACGATGTCACCGGCAATTATCAATTCAGCGGCGGATCAATAGCGGGATCGAAGACGGACGAGATCAAAACGACGTCGGGCACATTTGATGCGTCGTTCACAACGTGGACCGTGTTCGCCGGCCGCGATATCGGCATGACGGGCGGCGCGATGTACATCGCGGAGATGCCCTCGATCCAGCGCGACGCATCCGGAGCATCGGTGCTTGGAACGGACGACGCGGCCGTCTTTCGCTTGATGGTTCAGATTCTTCTGTAAGGCAGTCGATAGATAGCGCAAAAGTCTTTCTGAAAAATCGTCCGGTCGATTTCAATATAGTCTTGAAATTTGAGGTATCGCATTTCAGTTTTCCATTCATCAATGGGTTCGACAAGAACTCCGGTGTCGAGTCGTAGCAGAGAGCCTTCGTTGCGAAACAGGCTGGCAACGCATGTGCGACACTTCAATTCCCGATTTTGTCGCTAACGCTTGTTGGTTGTTCGCATTTGCTTGCGATGCCGAAGTTCGTCAGACTCAATGAGATGTTGGCTTCAGCCCTCAACGTCGGTCTTGCTGTTGTAGGGCGGCTCCGGCGCGTTCATGGTGATCGGTGTCCAACGCAGCAACCGAGCTGGCTGATCTTTCATCGCCAGGAGCGGGTCATACGAAGCATGCGTGAAGATGCAGCGATCGTCTTCATAGAACGGTAAAAAGCGATTCAAATCGCAATTAGCCATTCCAGTGCCACAGGTGAGTCAGTCTGGAGGAATGCGGTTAGAGAGTCGTCCCAACCGATTAGTAGGCTACGTGGCCTGACGTGCCAGTTGCGACTCCACCGCGAGGCGTGAAAATTTGCTTGGTCCGTCGTGGTTGGTAGACCTTGGACGGCATGCTCTCGACGTATTCAGTCGTTGGTATCGGATCGCTGCTGATGTACATCGGATCTTGGCCGCTGCTACACGAATCGCAACCACCGCCACCACAGGAATCGCAACCGCCGCCAAGTGCGCCACCGCAGCTTGCGCCGCAACCGCCGCCACAGGATGCGCTACCGCACTCGTCACAACCCGATTGGCAACGGTATCCCCACAAGCTTTCAAAGCCATCGAAAATGGATCGACATTTGCCGCAGGACTGTCCGTTGTGGTTACCGCATTTGTCGCAAGGATCGCTGCACGGCGGTTCGTTGATCCACGGATCGATGTAAAGTTCGCCGCAGCCTTCGCAAGCACCGCAACCGTTGCACGAATTCATCGCGAGTGGCCCATTGCCGCCGCACGGCCCGCAGCTCATGGGGCCGACGCAGCCGGTGATCCACATCAGTGCTGAGCACGCGATGCCGGTCGTGATTCGAATAGCGAGAGTCGTTTGTTTTGTTGACATATTGGCGGCCTCGTGGCAGTACCGGTATGGATGGATACTGACAACATCGGCCGTCACAGGCTTCACAATGAAATCTTTTTACCCAATCGTTAAAGGCTGACGCGAGTTTCACGCCGAATTCAATCCAAGAATCGCGACGCGACCGTATCGGCAAACAACACGCCGCGATCCGTCAATCGCAGTCGCCCATCGGATACCTCGATCAGACCTTCGTCGATTGAACACTCGATAGCATCGGAGCATTCGCGTCGCAAATCGATACCTGTCTCGTGGCTGATCGCATCAATGTCGATTCCGGCCATCACGCGAATTCCGAAGGCGGCCCTCTCGCGAGCGCACGTGGCCATCGTGATCGTTTCACTTTCAGCGATGGGCGAATTGCCCGATTCGATGAGTCTCAGGTAGGTGGTCGTGCTACGATGATTGACTTCGCGTCGCCCATCAACGAACCTCGCCGCCCCAGGACCGGCGGCGTACCAACCGCGACCTTTCCAGTACTCAAGATTGTGTCGGCACGTTAATCCCGGTCTCGAAAAGTTGGACACTTCGTATTGCGGCAGGCCCGCATCGGCTGACATGCGTCGGACGAGTTCGTACATCTCGACTTCGCACGATTCGTCGGGCGATGAAAAACTTCCGCTATTTCGGCGCGTCCAAAACGATGTCCCTTTCTCGATCGTCAACGCATACGTCGACAAATGGGTGATCGGCAACGAGAACGCGGTCTCTAAATCGGCTTGCCATTGTGCCACCGTTTCACCGGGGACGGCAAAGATCAAGTCGAGCGACACGTTGGCGATCGCGGAGGCCGCCAGTTCAATCGCTGCGCAAGCGCCGGCGGGCGTGTGGCCGCGTTCGAGAATCCGAAGTTTCTCCGGAGAGAACGACTGGACCCCGAGGCTGATCCGATTGACGCCGTGATCGACTAGGCACTGAAGCTTTTCAGCGTTCACGTCTTCCGGATTGCACTCGACGCTCACTTCGGCGCCGTCGCCAACAACAAAACGCTCGCACACCATCGACAGAAGCCGCGATAGGTCTCCGGTTGGCAAATGCGTCGGTGTGCCTCCACCGATGAAGATCGTCTGAACCGTCGGGCGGTCGAGCGTGGCGAGTTCCGTGTCAATCGCGTCGAGAAATCTTGCGATCAAATCATCGCGATTCGCGATGACGCTGAAGTTGCAATATCCGCACCGGTGACGACAAAATGGGACGTGAATGTAAACCGATACCGGTTTCGGCCAAGCAACGTCCCTCACAGCCATAGCTTCAGCCGGCCACCCATCATGTCGGGAAAAATTGGCGCAACAAATCGTTTCACCTGAGCTTCGTTGTAACGAGTGCTCAGATGACCGGCGATTATCAATTCGTTGTCGAACCGATCGGCTCGTTTGCGCCAGTCGTCGATGTGCATGTGTCCGTGCTTGTGGATTTTGTCCTTGCGATGTTCAGGGGCAACGAAGGTCATCTCATTGATCAAAATCTTCGCGTCGAAGAAAATCGGATTGTCATCGAGCCCCTGTGGCGCGGTGTCGCCGGTGTAGGCGAGGATCGGGACGCGTGTTTCAGTGGTAATCTCAGTACCGTTCAACTTTAGGTCACGAATTTGGTCACCTGAGAGTTCCAGAAACTCGGGCTTCAGTTTGTGCCGGCGTTGATACACGACGAAACCAACCGAATCGATCGTGTGTCTTGTCGGCAGCGCCGTAACGATATGTTCGCGGCTGACGTGGGTTTCGTCGCCCGGTAGCAAACCGACCAATTCGCAAGGCATGGCGCCGCGATCGAGTTTGCGAAATGTTTGCAGCATGTCCCAGGCGGTATCCACGGCCGAATCGGGCATGTAGATCACCGGCGGGTCCATCTTCATCATGCGCCGTCGCGAAACGTAGGCCGGCAACGCGGCGATATGATCTAAGTGCGCGTGGCTAATGAATAGCGTCGGTGTGCCCATGAAGTCCCAAGGTTGCACGCCGACATCGAATAGCAGTTTCAGTTCATTGATCCGCCAACAGGTTTGGACAGCCGCGCGGGAATAACCTTCGATCGTGAGACCGTCGTGATGATGTGAGAGCAGGGGAACGTTATCGACCATGGGAACAATGATGGGAGTCGCGGCGGAAAAGTTCGAGGCAGTATTGAACCCCATGTCATGTGCCGAGGCCAGGACCGGGGTGTCGGAGCCAGCGGAGCTTTATCGGGGCATTCCCGGCATATTGGCTGCCTTGAACTCTTCTGCGCCGTAGTTGTCAACCTCGTTCACATCCAAACGGCTGGAATAGTCTTTGGTGCGAACGACGAAGATGTCACCATTGTCGCTTTGTTCGACCGCTGCACCGTGGTGCCGCGTCAACTCGAGCGTCGCCAGGAACCACCCGATCACCGCCGACTTATGAAGTCCGCCTTCGACCAAATCGAAGAGCGGCAATCGCTCGGATTTTCCCAGCTTTGCGTGAATTCGATGCATGTAGACGTGGATCGGCGTGTCGTCATAAATCACCTCGGTCTGTGGCGGGCCGCCGGCCTCGCGCATGATCCGTCCGAACGCGCTGACGAGATCCCAGATTTCGAGGTCGACGATCGGCTGGTCCCCGAGGTCAACACGTCGACTGGGTAGATCATCAGCCATCCGCTCGTACCGCTGCTGCCACCGGCCACCCATCTCGTCCAATACTGCCGCCGCATCACGAATTTCTTTGTACTGAAGCAATCTCTCGATCAATTCAGACTGTGGATCTTCGATTGTTTCTTCTTCACATTCGTCGACGATTTTTGGAAGGACGGCGTGGCTCTTCAGTTCCACCAGCGTGCTGGCCAATTCGATGAAGTCGCCCACGTCGGTCATATCGAGCGACTGCAAAACGTCGATGTAGGAAATGTATTGATCGACGATCTTGGCCAGTGACATCTCAACCAAATCGACCTCATGACGCCGAACCAAGTACAGCAGCAAGTCCAGGGGACCTCGGTAGGCGGGGAGTTCGATCCTGAATGACATCTATCGATCGCGGTTAGGGCGTGGAGAAGGCTTTGGCTATTGTCTTCGTCATGGCGTCCGATGGGAAGGGTTTTTCATAGCTATTTAAGCTACGATCTCAACGACATCTTTTCTTGGGCGACGAATCGAGGCATGAATGAGTTGGGAACTTTCGGAATTTGGCCGACGACTGGGTCGCGGCAGCGGAATTGGCGATCTGATGGAGGACCTGGGCCACGCGCTGGCTGCCGGCGGTGACCGAGTTTGCATGTTGGGTGGCGGTCAGCCAGCCCACATTCCCGAAGTTGACGCGGTCTGGCGAGAACGCATCGAAGCGATCAGCAGTCAGGCCGGCGAACTCGAAAAGATGCTCGGAAATTACGAGCCGCCGACCGGCAGTCTCGCATTTCGCAACGCGATCGTTGAAATGTTTAGGCGTCAGTTTGGTTTTGATGTCAGTGCCAAGAATGTCGCGGTGACGTCTGGCGGACAGTCAGCGTTCTTCTTCATTTTCAATGCTTTGGCCGGTGCCTTCAGCGATGGTCGACGCAAACAAATTTTGCTTCCGCTGATCCCCGAGTACATCGGATATGCGAACCAATCGGTCAGAGAAGACATCTTTCGTTCGGTTCGGCCGAGCATCGAATTGATTGGTCAACATCGCTTCAAGTATCACGTCGACTTCGATCGACTGGAAATCTCCGACGATATCGCCGGCATCTGTGTCTCACGCCCAACGAACCCGAGCGGCAATTCGTTGACGGATCCCGAAATTCAACGGTTGTCACAGTTGTCCGCCGATCACGGTATTCCGTTGATCATTGATGGCGCGTATGGGTCGCCATTTCCGAACGCAATTTTCACCGAGGCGACGCCGTTCTGGGACGAACATATCGTATTGACACTCAGCTTATCCAAAATAGGATTGCCAGGCACGCGAACCGGGATCGTGATCGCCAATGATGAACTGATTCGATCCGTTGCTTCGATGACTTCGATCATCGGCCTGGCGAATCCGAACATCGGGCAAGCCATTGCAACACCGCTGATCGAAAGTGGCGAACTGATTCGAATTGCCGACCGAATCGTGCGACCGTTTTATCAGCAAAAATCTCAGCGGGCGCTCGATTTGGTAGACGAGATATTTGATGACTCGATTCCTTATCGAATTCACAACAGCGAAGGTGCATTCTTTTTGTGGATATGGTTTGACGGCTTACCGATTCCGTCGACCGAGTTGTACGAACGATTGAAACGCCGCGATGTTTTAGTCGTCCCCGGCAATCATTTTTTCTTCGGCGACAATGAAGGTCGGGAAAACGAAGAACCTTGGGACCACCGCGACGAGTGCATTCGCGTCAGTTTTACCATGCCCGAAGGCACCGTTCGACGGGGACTTAAGGTCATCGCGGAGGAAGTTGGATTCGCCTACCGGCAACGTAAATAGCCAACGAAAATCCGCGTGTAGGCTTTGCGTTGGTCGGTTACACTGATGCACCGTTCCGACACTTCAATTTCCATCGTAGGCCCCACTGATGACGATTCCTACTGAATCCAATGAATCGAAACCGAACCATCAATTCAACCGTCGCGGCTTGATGAAGGTGGCGATGGCCGGCGCGGCCGCGACAGGTGTGTCGCTGTCGACGGCACATTCGGATGACAAGGTTGCATCGACGTCCGTCGCGCGCGACAGCACAGAGGACGCCAAGCAGGGTCGATTAAAGCAATCGGTTTGCAAATGGTGTTTTCCGAAGATATCGCTCGAAGTGATGGCGGCGAATGTGTCGGCGTTGGGAATGGCTGGCATCGACTTACTCGATCCGGTTGATTTTCCGATTTTGAAGAAACATGGTTTGGTTTGCACCATGACCCAGTCGCATCCGTTGTCCGATGGACTTTGCGATCCGAAGTTCCACGAGATTTGCCTGGAAAAAATCAATGTTGCCATCGAAGCGACGAGTGCGGAGGGATGGCGGAACGTGATTGTCTTCAGCGGAAATGCCCGCGGGATCGATCGCGAGGCTGGCATGAAGAACTGTGTCGATGCTCTACGCAAGATCGTTCCCGTTGCCGAAAAAGCGAATGTTACGTTGCAGATGGAGTTGCTCAACAGCAAAGTCAATCACGCGGACTACATGTGTGACAACAGCAAATGGGGTGTCGAGTTGGTCAAACGAGTCGGCAGCGACAATTTCAAGCTGCTGTATGACATTTATCACATGCAAATCATGGAAGGTGACATCATTCGGACGATTCAAGAAAATCACAAGTATTACGGCCACTATCACACCGCCGGCAACCCTGGTCGGCACGAGCTAGACGATACTCAGGAATTGCTTTACCCGCCGATCGCGCGAGCCATCGCCGACACCGGGTTTGACGGCTACTTCGCACACGAATTCATTCCGCTGCGGGATCCGATCGCTGGTCTCCGCGATGCCGTCGCCCAATGCACGGTTTGATCCGTTTTCCGGTGCATCGTTTGGTGTCTCGAAGTAGTTGCAACTCGATTTGAGTGGCGGCGAGTTGCAATTGCAAGTTACTTATGGTTGAATCGGAGATGTTTGGAGCGACTCGTTGCTCTTTCACAGCCGGAGGGCTGTGTCATGTCGACGACGTTGGCGCTCAGAAGTTCAGTTCTACAACGAGACAACAAATATGAATAAAGATCGAAATATCACACGAATCGACCGAGAAACGTCCGGCGGGTACATGGTTCGCGTCATGCGTCGCGGAAAGATGAACGCCGGCTATTTTTCGGATCTGGTGTACGGCAGCCAACGAAAAGCCCAGACGGCAGCCCGCAAGTTCAGAGACGAACTCGAAGCGAAATTCAAAGGATTCACACCAAAACAGATCGCCAACAAAGAGCGGTCTAACAATACCTCGGGCGTGGTTGGCGTTCGCTACGTCGAGGAAACCGACCCGCGATGGGAGTCGAAACCGGTGTACGGTTATTGGGTAGCTCAATGGAGTCCTTCTGCGGGCGTTCGCAAAACGGCTCGTTTCTCTGTCGAGAAATATGGAGACGATGAGGCTTACAACATGGCGGTAAAAGCACGCAATAAAGGTGTCAGCGCGATGAAGGCTTGAACTGCCCGGTTTCGCCTTTCTGGATCAGGCCAGCCATTCCCGACTGCCCGTTTCGTACAAGACCTCCGACCCGATCGTTGGATCGGACTCGCACCGGAGCGCGTGATAAATGAGAGACGAGGCGTTGCGATTCTCGAACGCCCGTTTCGTTGCTGGTTGTACGATGATCCGCAGCGATTGACGTGCTCGCGTCATTGCAACGTAAAGCAAGCACAAAGCTTCCGTCATCCCGCCTTCCGCTTGCATCCCGAACGCACGTTGCCAAGCCGGTGGTAGGTAGTGCCAAGACTTGCTGCCCAGGTACCGCGATAGGCCACGCGGAGGATCGCCGGCGTTTTCGATATCGCCAACACACTGACTTCGCGATCGTGTCAGGGCACCATCAAGTTCGGGCAAGATCACGGCATCGAATTCAAGTCCTTTGGATTGATGAACCGTCATCACGCGGATCGCGGCGGCTTGCGGTCGTTCCACACGTTTCTCGCGAACCATGCGAACAAAATCACGAAGACGTGGTGACGGATTGTTCTCGTAGGCAAGCGCCAGCCTAATCAATTGTTTCAGACGTAAAGTTTCACGATCATCACAAAGGGGCGCCAGCAAGTTCGCAATGTATTCAACCGTCTCCGCGATCCCGCGATCTTCACACAATTGACGAACCAAGTCGGGACCGAAACCAGGGACGTCCGCGATCGGCGTTTGCGAAATGTGAAATGCCCAGCGACCATCACCAGGATGCTCGGCCATCATCAAACACGACAAAACTATTTCAACGGCGGCCGAGTCAGTCAATGGATTGCCGCCCTCTTGGCTAACTTCCACATGGAGCCGTTCGAGCAAGAAGATTAATTGAGCGACGCCGCGATTGGTTCGCGTCAGAATTCCGATCGATCGATTGGGACTAGTAGTATGGATCTCAGCGGCAATTCGAGCGGCGTCTTCGAAACAAGCGGATTGTCGGGCGTTGGAATCGCCGCCTTCGATGGACCGCGATGTTTCCATGCGTACATGGCCCGGCAAATCCATTTTGGCCGTGCTATGAGTCGGAAACTGCCTCGCGAAACGCCGCACGGCCGTCGCCTCATACATTGACTTGTCGGTCAAATCGTGCGAATCGGCGGCGCTGCACAATGAATGTTGATCGAGATTTGAAAAAACCGCGTTGACGGCATCAATGACGACCGGGCTGCTACGGAAACTCCGGTCCTGGTTCTCTTCGGTGATGCCGGGAATCTGATCGGCGACGGCATCGAAGATCTCGGCCACACCGCCTCGCCATCCATAGACCGCCTGTTTGGTGTCGCCGACGCAAAAGAACGATTTGGGAACTTCACGTTCTTCGTCGATTGAAACGGATTCCGGTTCCGTTCGCGAACAGCGGATTGCGAACGGTCGCAGCACTTGCCACTGCACCGGTGAGGTGTCTTGGAACTCGTCGAGCAACAAGTGATCGATCGCACCATCCATTCGCAGCGACAATGATTGCTGATCCAACCTCGCAAACTGGGCAGACAACCGGATCGCAACGTCCTCGAAGCCGATCGATCGGGCCAAGAGCTTCAACTGGCCGATATGATGATCGTACGCAGTGATCACGGTCGACGTCGCCTCGTTTTGCGATTTCAACAGTGCGAGCACGTTCGATTTTGCGGCCGCGTAAACGACGTCGAACGCCTCATCAAGACCATCGGGGAATGTCGAGTTGTAATATCGAACTTCGCCCCGACCCCGTCGAGCGGCGCCGATGTTTGCTACCAACGTGTCATCGACCAGCGATCCGAAGTCTCGCAGTTCCAACGTCTCGGCAAGCTTATCGAGCTTCGTTCGCAAACGCTTTTGCGGTGGCGTTGCCTGTCGAATCATACCTGCGGCCCGCGTAATCTCGCTCGACTCCGGCAATTTGGGCGCGATCAGTTTGTTCCAAACGTCGGGTCCGCAAAGTCTTTGACTGCTGTACGCCGCATCCACGACTTGCAACAGCTCTCTCGCGATCGAGCGTTTGATGTCGCCTTTACCGAGCATCGAAAGGACAGCGGTCATTTCGTTTCGATCGAGCATCGCAATGACGGAATCGACGGCGCGTTCTCGTAGCCATAACTCTTCGATATCGTCGGTCAATCGCCATGCGGGTGGCAACCCCAACTCAAACGGAAACGACCGGGCAAGCTGGGAAAACAAGCTGTCCAGAGTGCAGATGCGAAGCCGGTGAATGTTTCGCAGCAGCGTGTCGATCAACTGCAAGCAAACGCTACGTGGCAGCGTCGCGATTCCGACTTGATCGCGCAATGACTGCAGCGCTTCGGGATTTTCCTCGTCGGCCGCGCGGGCCAACGACAGCAGCACTCGATCCAAAATTTCGCCGGCGGCTTTGCGGGTGAACGTCGTCGCGAGAATCGTCTCCGGTGCAGCGCCTTGTAGCAAAACGCGAAGCAATCTCGCGGTCAACCGATACGTTTTGCCGGTCCCAGCGGATGCTCGCACCAGCATCGGCCGGAGATCAACTTGCGTGATCGCCACATCACGAAGCGTCCCCTGGCTTTCGTCGAGAGCCATCTCGGCGCTATCGAACAAATTCATCGGACGTGCCTTGCTCATACTTCGATCTCCTCCGCGTCCCACGAGTCCACTTCGTCCAGCATCCGGCTCGCGACACCGGTCTGCAAAATCATTGAATAGTCATCAAATTGGACTCGATCACGAGTCGGAGCAAATTTTTTCGCCCAAATGTTACGAACGCAATTTCGAATCAATTCTTCAGCTTCGATCATTTGAGATTCGGAAAATTCAGCCAAATTGATTCGCGTTTCGTCCTCTTTCTCGCTGATGTTGAAATAGCCCAACGAGACATCGGCGGGCGGAGCATCGATTCCTAAAAACGGAATCATCATGCGATACAGCGGCAGTTGCAGATCGATCCAGCGGTAGCCGTCGGGCGTTTTGTCCAAGTGTTTCTTTTCTGGTTTGTGGCCGTGTGTTTTGTAATCCAGAATCGCCCATCGCCCGGACTGTGAATGAAAATCGATGCGGTCGAACCGACCCTTTAGCCCCATCCACTTGCCATCCACTTCGATTCCCGCGCCGCTCGACTGGTCGACAACGGCCTCGGATGCGTGAATGGTCCAGGCTTGGTTGATTCGTTCGGCTTGGACGAGGGCAACCGCTTTGAGTCTCCGCTCGGCCTGAGCAATCTGAATTGCCACCGCCGTCGACGCATCGCTGCCGTAGTGATCGGACGCATACTGATGCAAATGCTCCAACAAGTTTGCTTCGATCTTGGAGGCTTGAGTTTCGGTGCGTTGGGGACTGTCTCCGAATCGCTCGAGCGCGCCGTGAACGAGATCGCCAAACTGATTGGCCGCCAATTCGCGGCTCGCATCATCCAGCGGTCGAAGTTTCAAAACATGACGCAAATAAAAACGATAAGGGCAAGCAAGATAGTCGCGAAACGCGGTGACACTCATTGCCGTGACAACGTCTTCTTCACGGTTCAAATTGAATGTCGGTATCAGCAGGTGCGAACCGTTCGCCGAGCCCGCCGCATTGGATGTAGTCGCGTCCCAGCGAAGGTGAACCGGCGATTTTACTCGCGGCTTGCCAAGCAAGAAACGAATTCGTCGTGCCGAGTCTTCCGGCGGTGCCGCGGCGAGTAAACGACTCGGAGGTGTCGGCGTTCCATCGGCCTTTGATTTACCCACGATGAAGCGAATGTCCGTGCGCGACGACAGCATCACTTGCATTGCATAGGCGTCGCGGGCGTAACGACGATCGTTGTCGGCCATGCGCAGCTTTGTGCGCAGAGAGCCTGGCAAGAAGGGATCGCTCGTTGTGGCACCGGGCACGAATGGATGATTGAACCCGGCGACGACCATCGCCGGTTTGTCGTCGAGAGCCAGATCGAGCCAGCCGACGATTTCCAAATCATCCGACTTCGCCGCGCCCGCGATCCGGACATCGCCCAATCGACCGGCAAGCATTTCGATCGCGGCCGCACCGGAGACTCGCATGTCGAGGCCCGTGTTGAGATCCGCAAAACGCTGGATCAATTGCAGCGAGGCGGCCAGCGCCAGCAGTGTTCGTTCACCGGATTGCGATTCAGGCTTTTCAGTATCAGACTCATAGAGCTTGCCCAACCAACTCGCGATCAACTTGCTCCACTGTGCAATCGGGCGATCGCTATCGTGACCTTCCGTTGATTCAAACTCAGAAAGCCAATCCGTGACCGCCTCGCAGGCTGCGATCGCAAGTGGCACCGTGCGAATCGCGTTGGCCGGCAGCGGCTTGTCGACTCGAACGGGAAAGTGATTCGACAAAAGTTGGTCGAGCTGTGTCAGCCACTTTTCCGAATTCGGTTCGTTCAATCGAGAGGTGATCATGCGAGCGACATCGGCATGCCGAACGAGCGAAGCGAGCGATTGCCAAGTGCGCCGCTGGAGGTGGTTCGCGGTGAGCGTCAGCAAGCGGCCGATCGCGGTTTGCGAAACCGTCCACCCGAGATGCCGAAAGGAACCGACACCACATCCACGTAGAGTCACTTCGATCGGGCCGACTTGCGATGGGTCGGTCACACCGATGGTGATCTGTTCGGACGAATAGCGAGAACCGAGATCTTGAACGAATTCGGCGACGGCGGTTGCTTGATCGGATACATCCGCCGCAGGTATCAAATGCTCGTCGAGCAACGGTAGGTGATGACCGATCCATTTTTCAGTGACAACGCATCCGAAGGAATCGAAATGGTCCGACTTTGATTTCGGCGCGGCAACGAACGACAAGATGTTGCCCGATAAACACGACAACATTGAAACGGCCGCGTCGCTGAGATCACTGGTCCCGATCAGAACGACCAACTTGTCCGTTCGGCACCGCTGGTTTTCAACAGCCAGTTGACGTTGGGCATGTGGATCCGACAAACCGGCTTTCTCAATCGCATCCCTATACAGATCCAAAAGATGCGACAGTAGTTTCCATCGCCGTTTTTCCGATTCGGTCTCGGCGGCTTCGAACACATTGTGAAACGTCAACTTGCTTGAGGCCAGTTCTTCATGCAGACGACGGATTATTCCGGCCAAATCCAACCAGGGCGAGATTGGTTCGCGCGGTGGCACTGTGGGTATCAACGGCAGTAATTCGTCGGCACGCATTTGACGCAGCACATTCGCCCACGCCAACGTTTGTTCGAACTCCAGTGCCAACGGCGATGTCGCCAGATAGAGTCGCTCGGGGAGCTGGCCGATCGTGATGATGTCGGGACTTCGATACTGGAGTGATTCTGTGCGTGCCCGTTCCGCCAGCAGTGTTTTCAGTCGCCCAACGCCCAAACCGGATGGCAGCACACAAAGCAGATTCGACAAATCGAGCGAAGTGTTGGACTCGAATCGTCTCTGCAGCAACTTAACCGATTCGATCAGGAGCGGTCGGTCCCAGCCGGCGAAAACGGTTTCACGAAAATTTGATGTGCGTTTCACGCGAGGCGACCTCGGAGGCAATGGCGGTTGATTTTGCGATTGTCGGCGATCGTTTTGACACGTCTGGTCATTCGGTCGCAAAAAACTCGGCGATAAGCTTGGAAAAATTTGCGGGTCGTATTGAATGTTCCGGTCGGGATAGCCGATACAAACGATTGTGAGTTCCCACAGAACTAGCCGTGCGCATGGAGGCGCACAGATATGATTCTTTGGTCAATCAAACTGATTAGCACGCTGCGTCGAGCAATCGCGGGTCGCAAATACCCGAACCAGCTCGCCTGGGCGGTTGCGTTCGGACTACTGCTTGGCATCATACCGCATGGCAACCTGCTGGCGATCGTGCTGATGATTGTCGTGCTGTCACTGAAGCTGAATCATGCCGCAGCCGGCTTAACGGCGATCGGAGTTTCGTTTCTCGCGGCGAGTTTGGATCCGGTATCGCACCGAGTCGGTGAGTACGTCCTGACCGATCCGCGGTGTGCCGATTTCGCGCAGAACGCTTGGGCGTTGCCGATGGTTCCGTGGACGGATCTGAACAACACCATTGTTTTGGGAAGTTTCCTGATCGGCTCGGCGGCCTTGTTGCCGGTATTCGCGATCACGTACCCGATATTCCGAGTCTTTCGCCCGCGCGACGAACCCACCGTCGTGAAAGAACGGGTGACTGTTGCGGTATCGGCGTCAGAAGAAACACATCCGGTCGCCATCATCGATCGCCGGCACACATCGGTTCCATCGCCGAAGATCGCCGAGCGACCCGTTCGTTCAACCGCTTCCGTAGAGAGCGCTTCGCAATCGCAATCCGACGAGCGAATCGAGTTTCATGAAATTAGTGATCGTTCGGTTGTCACCACAACTGAAAAGCAAGTTGCCGTTGAAACTCGCATCGATGTGATTCGCGTGAAGGAGTCGTCGTCGCAGATTTCGGCGATGGCTAACGACAAAACGGCAAGCGATCACAGCGGAAAAAAATCTTCTGGCGGAAAGCCCGACGATGCGAAACCGATGGACGAGGCACTCAACTATTTGCTTCGTCAATTGCGTGACTCACAGCAAAGGAATGCGGCATGATTCGCTGGCGATTTGTTCTAACCCGGTTGATCATCGTTGTCGCCATCCTGTTCCTGCTCCGATGGGGATTGGGACCGATGGCGAGCTACGTGACCATCCGCGGCATTGAAAGTATCACTGGCGCGAAAGTCGATATCGCCAATACTCGCGTCGGTTTGTTTCCGCCCCGGATCGAGTACGAAGACATTCGCATTGCCGATCCTCGCGATCACAAAGATATGCGAGACGCGATTCGCGCCGATTCGATCGATCTGGTCATTGATGGCGACGCCCTGATGCACCGACGATGGGTGGCCAGCGATGGTCGCATCACTGGAATCCAAATCGGAGCGGATCGAGACACTTCCGGCAAACTCGACATTCCCGAATTCGTTGAAAAACCGAATGCCGGGCCTTCGATGTTGACTCGCTTGATCGGCGCCCAGACGGACAAGTTAAACGACGAGGCCGAAGGATTGGTCGCCGATCTGGAAACGATTCGTCGCAGCAAGCAGATTCGCAGTCGCTGGGAAAGCGAATACGAGACGATGGTGGTACGAGCCCGCGACTTGGAAAAGAAGATCCGCGGCATTCGCGATCGGGCGCGTGGCATCGACAACCCTTTGCGAGATTGGGCCGAGCTCGAGCGAACGCTTGCCGAAGCGCGAGAAGCAAGAAACGAGTTGATGGCCGTGCGTCAGTCGATTGATACGTTGCCCGGACAACTTCAAAAGGATCTAGCATTGCTGGAGGAAGCACGGCGAATCGACATCGCGAAGGTCGACAAGTATGTCCCCGGTGACCTTACCAACGCATCCGATTTTGGAATCGACATCATCACGGGTGCGGTTCGCGATCAGATCAAACAAATCAAGTCGTATCTCGATGGCGGTCGAGCGCTCGCGGGTTACACCGTTGTCGCGCCGGAAAGCGTTCGAGTTCGCGGTACTGACCACGACCTCGATCGGCTGAAACGTCCAGAACTATTGATTCGACACTGCGAAGTCAGCGGCTTGATGCGTTCGGGCGGCGAAGTCTACTTGATGACCGGCCTTGTTGATAACTTGACACCGACGCCGGAGCGGTTGGATGAACCGACACGCGCCCGGTTGCGTTTGGAAGGCCCCGAAGTTTTGCGAGTCGAGTACGTGCGTGACCGCCGCGATCACGCGGATGTCGATCTCTTAACGCTGCACTGGCCAGAGATGAAAGCCAAGTCTATGCGGATGGGTGATCCCACCGAAGTGGGCCTGTCGATCAACGGTGGCCAGCGAGAACTGTGGGTTCAAGTTCGCAGCGAGGGCAACAATATCGAAGGACGCCTCGTCAGCAAGCAGACCGGCGTTCAGATGGATCTTCAAGTTGATCCGAAGTTCGCGTCCGCCGCCGGTGTCGTTTCCATGAGGGACAGCTTGGCGACCGTTGATCGAATCGAGATCGACGCAAATTTTGCCGGCACCTGGAAAGACATGAATTTGAAGCTCAATACCAATCTTGGCCAAATCATGCGACGCGCGACTCAAGATGCCATCAACGGCCAGATTCGTGAAACCAAAGAAAAAATGACGGCGAAAATTGATCAGATTCATTCCGAACAAACTGTGCAGCTACGGAATTGGCTCGGGTCGCAAGCGACCGAAGCCCGCGAACTGCTAGCCAGCGCGGACAAATCGATCGAGGAAATGAGCCAAAAAGTCCTGAACAAGACGACCGACGCGGAAGCTTTGTTGGGAAGTCGCCTCAAAAGTGCGCTCGAAAGTAAGCTTCGCTAACCCCGCCGCAAGTCAGACCGCAAATTCGCCCCTCTGGCAGTCCGTTCACCGAGTACCTACAAAAGCAGTAGTCTTCGGTGTTCTTGGGTCGTATGCGGAGTCGGTGAAATGAAGTGGCGCGGTGATCGTCAGAGCGAGAATGTTGTGGACCGCCGAGGTATCGGCGGTCGCGCCGTGGCCGGTGGTGGTTTCGGGATTCTCATTCTTGCATTGATTGTTGGATTGCTTGGTGGCGATCCACGGCAAGTCATGCAACAAGCCAATCAAGCTCGAGTTGAAGCGCCTGCGGGCCCAGGCGGTAATCAAGAATTGTCGGCTGTTGATAAAGAACGTGGCGAGTTCGTCGGCACGATTTTGGGCTACACCGAAGATGCGTGGACGAAGATCTTTGCGCAAAGCGGACTCAAGTACGAGAAGCCGAAATTAGAGCTGTTCACGCGAGCGACGCAGAGCGCTTGCGGCACCGCTAGCTCGGCCGCTGGTCCGTTCTATTGTCCCGCCGATCGCAGGGTTTATCTCGATACCGCCTTCTTCGACCAACTTGATCGTCAACTCGGCGCGCCCGGCGATTTCGCGCAGGCATACGTTGTCGCTCACGAAGTCGGACACCACGTGCAGAATTTGTTGGGTAAAACTTCTGAACTCGATCAGGCTCGCCGACAGGTATCTGAAGTCGAGTACAACCGACTCTCGGTACGTTTGGAACTCCAAGCTGACTTCTATGCCGGTGTCATGTTTCATCACACGCAACGTGAGCGTCAGAATCTCGAGGCCGGCGATATCGAAGAAGGATTGCGTGCGGCAGCGGCCATCGGAGACGACACTCTTCAAAAACGAAGCAGCGGTTCGGCCCACCAAGAAACCTTCACGCACGGCTCCAGCGAACAACGTGTCCGATGGTTCATGAAGGGGTTGGAAACCGGCGATCCCGAGCAGGGCGATACGTTCAACACTCGCGAACTATGAACTGATAAGAAAGATTGTTCATCGCGCGGGCATCGCGACGGCAAAACAAACCTCGCATTTGTTCCGCGCGAGCTGACGAATCTTGATGTCGTCGGGCTTCCAGGCCTCTACTTTTTGACGCCATCGGTCGATCGATGTCGATGAGTGATAGTCGCCAAGTTTCAGTGTGATGAGCAGTCCGCGAAAGTCGCTCTGTCGATTGGTGACGATGTTGCCGACCGTGACGAGCGTTTGATCGGGTTTGACATTCGAATCGACCAACATCCATTTGGCGCCGCGAAATTCGCGGCGTGGTAAATCACCGCCCCGCGCTTGGATGTGTCGAAAACGTGGATGTTCGGCGATCCTCGGATCCATCTCGGCCGGGTCAACACCAATCACGCGTAGGCCAAGTTCCAGCAACCGGCCGCAGGCGCCGCCGGGCGCGCTGCCGATCTCGACCGCTAAATCGCCCGGACGGATATCAAAACCGGACCAAGTGATCGCTTCAGCGGCTTTGTAGTAGGCTCGCGAAACCGGTTCGAAGAGCGGGCGTATCGGTTGGACACCTCCCGGCCATCGCGACGGCCAGTCGGTCGTCGTATGTGTGCCAAAGAACCAATGCGAAGGTTCCACGAGCACAACGTCTAGAACGGATTCGCCCGGTTCAGCGATGCGGTTGGGCGCGTCACAGCGAAGCCAATCGACTTTGAGAGCGTGAAAGATTTCTTCACCGACGGCGCTCGCAACCAAATCGATCTCCGGCTCAAAACCGAACCGTCCGATCACGGCGCGGTCCTTCGACCAGACATGCAATTGGTCAAACGGACAACCAGCGTGGGAGGAAGTTCGCAAGGCTTCCTTCAGCTTCGACAATTGCGCCGATCCGCTCTCGCCCTTGGCATGACCGATCGACGACGCAACGGTTCGCGCGAAGATGCCGCGAGGAAGTGGAGCGGGCAAGTCATGTTTTGCGGTCACGAAACCGGGACGCGAGAACGCCAGCTTCCATCCCTCCGGTGCAATGGATTGTTTCACTGCGGATTCAGCTCCGTAGGCGCAGCAAATCATCGCAAACGTCGGCGCCGGGAGTGCGTCATCATTCATCGGACAGATTCAATCGATGCAGTCGTTCTTGCACGCCAGGAATCAATCGTGCGGCGTTTTCGTGATAGAGTTTTTTGAGCACATCGTCGGGCAGATCAACACCGTGAATGCGCCATATTCCCTGCGGCGGCGGAATCTTCTCGCTGTAGTTGAACGATTCATCCCGAGTTTCAAGGAATCGCCAATAGATCCGCAACCGTTGTTCGGGCCAAGGCCCATCGGTACCAAACATCAAACGATCGGCGTATTGAATCAAAAACTCGCGAGCCGTGAACGGTTGCCTGCCGAGCTCGGAAATGCGAGAGGCGGGTTCGATGTACAAGTTCGGATACAGATCGAGCCACGTGCCGACCGTTGCCAAATCTTCGGAGTTGTTGGCCAGGTGCGCGCCAATGAAATTCGTTGAGGGGTGACGTTCGATCACTCGATTTCGCGCTGCCAACAATTCATCACGAGCTGGGAAATCGCGACCATAGAAACTCCAGTCTGGATGTCGGCTGAGTTCTTCCCACCGCTCATTCTTCTCATCGACCGGCATGAAGAACGCGGCCGGGTCGGCGGTGTGAATCAGCACCGGAATCTTGAGTTCACCGCAGACTGCCCAAATCGGGTCCCAACGTCGATCGTCGATTTGGACGAGCGTTCCGTCGGGGTTTCGATAAACTAAACCGAGTGCCTTGAAGACCTTGAGCCCGCTCGCTCCCTCTTGCACGGCAGTCCGAATCTGCTCCGCCGTCCGCTCGGCAAATCCCGGTCGGTGGCACGCCCAAGTTGCAAAGTCGTTGGCTGCGCCGTCACCTTGCCAATCGACGTGGGCGAAAATGACGAACCGATCGCGATATTGTTTCCAGAGAAAGTCGCGGTGCGTTTCAAACTGGCCGCCCAATTGTCCGTCAAGTGAGTTGCAGATGGCAATGTTGTTGCGATCCATCACGGCAACAAAGTCGTTCAGGGCCTCGGTGTTGCTTCGCAACTTGTAATGAAAGTGGGTATGAACATCCACTACTGGAAATTTGGCCCGCAGTTTCGGATGCTCCGCGACCTTCAATTGGCTGTCGGGGTGAAAATAGCGAAGCGACAACTCACGTCCGAAACGGCCGTCGAGGGGGGGCGGGCAAGTCGTTTCCGCTGGAGGGCTCGCGGGGTCGATAACTCCTTTGTCATTTTCCGTCACGGGCCTTGGTGGCTGGGCCCAGGCGTACTGACAAGCAAGGACAAAACCAAGCGTCCACAGGGCGAGCATTTTCAACTCGTCCGATACAATGTTACGGAGACGCTTCAATGGGTGGTGAGTCATCGCGAGGCAAAGTGTCGGAGTTGACAATGTTGTTGGGGCCATTCGCATGAACCATGAGCAGACTGAAAACCAAACCGCCGACGGTCAATCGACAAGCCAAAAATTATCGATGCGGGCGACAACTCCGCCGGCTGAGGTGCCTGGGTATCGGTTGACTCGATTTTTGGGTTCGGGCGCATACGGGCAGGTTTGGGTGGGGCTCGATCTGAACACGGGTCGCAGTGTGGCCGTCAAATTCTACCTCCACCGGGGCGGCGTCAATTGGTCGTTGCTCAGTCGCGAGGTCAAAAACCTAGTAACGCTCTCAGCGGATCGTCACGTCGTTCAGGTTTTGGAAGTCGGATGGGATGCAGATCCGCCCTATTACGTGATGGAGTTGGTCGGTGGAGGTTCCCTCGAAGATTTGCTGGAAATCCGACCGCGGTTGCCGGTGGGTGAGTCGGTCGAGATGTTCCGAAAGATTTGCGTAGGGCTCAATCACTGTCACGGCAAAGGTGTGCTGCATTGTGATATCAAGCCGGCGAACATCTTGTTGGATGATGACACCGAGCCTCGGTTGGCCGACTTCGGTCAAAGCCGTTTGTCGCATGAGCAGACACCGGCGTTGGGGACATTGTTTTACATGGCTCCGGAGCAAGCCGATCTAAATTCGACTCCCGACGCGGCCTGGGATGTGTACGCAGTCGGAGCGATTCTGTACCGAATGTTGGTGGGCTCGCCGCCCTACCGAAGCGATGAAATCATCGAACAGATTGACACGGCTGGATCGTTGTCGAAGCGATTGGAAAAGTACCGCGCGGCCATTGCCACGGGAAAGCCACCGGATCGACATCTGCAACATCCTGGCGTCGATCGAGCGTTGGCGCGAATCATATCGAAATGCTTGGCGGTGGATCCGTCTGCTCGGTACGCGAATGTTCAACAAATTTTAGAGGACCTCGGTCGGCGTGACGCTTCGCGTTCGCGACGACCGCTGATGTTGCTTGGCATCGTCGGTCCACTGTTGATTCTGCTTGCGACATCGTTCTTTGGATATCGCAGTATCAAGCAGGCGCGTGGAAGTTTGAGGAGTGCGCTGCGATCCGAAGCATTCGGGAGCAACCGGTTGGCCGCCAGTTTTGCCGCGCGGACGCTGGAGAGTGAGATCGGGCGTTACTTTCAATTGACCCGCGAAGAAGCATCGAATAAGGATGTCGTCGGACAATTGCGAGAAGCGCTCGATGCACCGGAAATCACAAAAGCGCTCGCCGACATCGCGGCCATGCGAGCTCCGGTGCAAACTCATGGAACGAACGATCCGCGCCGGAAATTGCTGGATTCTGACCAGCGCATCGAACTCGATCGGATACTTTCGGATCGTCTCGCGCGCTACACCGGTGACAACGCCCATCGTAGGCGTCTTCGTTTGGCGACAATGTTCATTACTGATTCGGTGGGCACGATTCTCGGGATCGCCTACGACGAGAAAGTCGACGAGGAAGAGAACAGCGCGGGTCGTAACTTTTGTTATCGAACCTATTTTCATGGCGGACACGTTGATTTCTCGGCGACCGCTACCGTGATTGGTAACATTCCGCCGTTGACTTCGACGCATTTGTCGGCAGCGTTCCCAAGTACGGCAACCCGTCTTTGGAAGGTTGCGGTAAGCACGCCGATGTACTTGAGCGAAGATCGAAGCGAACCGGACGCCATCTTCGTCGTTACGATCAACCTTGGCGACTTCGAGCTGCTGCAAAGCAAGGAGGGCGCGAATCAAGTCGCGGTATTGGTGGAGGCTCGGGAGGGGACATCACGCGGCACGATCTTGCAACACCCGCTGATGGATTCGCGGCGAACCGCGGGTAACCGGATGGAGGACGAGAAATATCAAATTCCGTTAACGCTGATGGATGAATTGCTCAAAGAAGGCGACATCGACTACATCGACCCGCTGGCCAGCGCCGCCGACGGCATAGCTTATGACGGTCCTTGGATCGCCGCCATGCAGCCCGTCGCGTTGCCCCGCAAGTCGGACGATAGCGATGAACAGGAGCGAACCAGGTCCAGCGGTCCCGATTCGGCGGCCCGCACCAATGCGGACTTGTTGGTGTTGGTTCAGTATCGATTGGAGAAGGTGATGGCGCCGGTCAACGAGATGCAATCGGCGTTGCTATTCGAAGGCGGCGCGGCGCTGGTGTCCATCTTGGTCGTGACGCTAACGCTATGGTTTTTTGTACGACGAGTAGCAAACTCTGCCAACGCATCGACCGACACGGTTGTAGAAAAGCCAACGCTACCGCGAGGGCTAACTGAGACGATGCCGGTAAAGTAGAGCTATCTCAAAGCACGATAAGGCATCCACGCGAGACCTGTGAAGTGGACCCCATCTTTAGGACCACGGGATAAAATAGAAAAGTTCGTTTCGATCGGTAAAATTGAGTTTCAGATTGAAGCCACTTTACCGAGAACCAAAGCATGGCAGGGAAACGCCGCTCATTCACAGCTTCTTTCAAGGCCAAGGTAGCCCTGGAGGAAGTCAAAACCATCGGTGAGATCGCTCAAAAACACAAGCTTCACCCGACTCAGATCAACCTTTGGAAGAAGCAGGTTCTCGTGAGCATTTGTTGAAGTACGTCTTGTCGTGAGGGCGTTGGTGGCTTAACGCCGGTTCGGGCGGGGGCGGGGGCGACGTTTCTCTTTTTGTTGACGCTTTTTGCGGCGGACTTCGTCGATCGTCCAGACGTGCTCCGGATGCTCCTTCAGCCAACGGTCCGGAAGCAACTCGTCAAGCTCGATGCTCGTCACCGGTTGCTCCGCTTCGCACTGCCCCAGCGCATCGCCGCAGCGGTGATAAGGCAACCGCGTGAACACGTCGCGTAACCATGCAAAGGGTTCCACGCCGTTGGCCTTCGCACTGGACACCAGCGAGTAGAACGCCGCCGCATTGCGACCGCCTTGTATGCCGCCCACGAACAGGTAGTTCTTCCGGCCGATCGCGGGATTCTTCACCAATCGTTCGGCCGCGTTGTTCTCGAAACTCAAGTGACCTTCGTCGCTGTAGCGGACCAGCGACTCCCATTGATTTTGCGTGTAAGTGAACGCGCTGCGGATCACGCTCCCACAACATCTTATTCACTCGATCACGGCCCTATCGTAAGAACGATCAAGCGTGGATCGAACAAAAGAATGGTTCAATTGTTCGCAAATACCTCGGCTATCATCGATTCTCAGGACCCGTCGCATGCCAAACCATCTCG
>JBGSLZ010000131.1:0-4420 GCA_041740415.1 Rubripirellula sp. | reverse complement strand
GGGCGATTGCCGATGATCGGGCAAGTGCTCCAAGCCCATGACGCATTTAATCGACTCAATATCAGGCTTCACCATCCAGCGACCTTGATAGATCGAACCAAGCCAAGCTCCAGGGTAAACCTCGCGATCCAGAATCGTCGTCGCGACTGTATAGCCCTTGCAACGTGAGCGGGTGTCATCGGCTTTGATATCGCTCAGCCGAATCTCGATGAATTTGGGAACTTGTCGATATTCTTTCTTCGACATCCACGAAGCCCTTTGGGGTCGAGTCCACCGAACGGTTCGTTCTGTCTCGCTATATCGCTTCGCTCCGATCGGGTCATCGTCGCGTTTGTGATGGTTCTTCATAACAACATGAACTCCAAGTTTCAAACACATCGCGAGCAACGCGAGTGCTGTCGCTCCGCAAGTGACAGAGGTTGCATTGACCGCTATCTCAAAGGGGTGTACGCAAGACGTATCGGTGAACCCACCGAAGCGGATCGAGCGACTTCGCATCGGTCTTAGACACCGAACGCAAGAAGCTGATCGCGGAGTTTGCCAAGCGTAAGAGGTATTGGCAAATTCACGGTGTCAAACGCACTGCGGGACGCTTAGTCTGATTCTTCGAAAAACCCGATTCAGCGCCGTGGTAACGCCGCCCCAGTTCTCTTTTCGAATCATCGGCGTTCTCCACAGTAGCGTGTCCACACAGCTTTTGCTCCGAGAGGTTAGAATTAGCGAACGCCCATCGCAACTCCGTGGAGAAGATAAATGGAACGTTCGTTTGTCAACAAAGTTGCCCAAGACAGGTGGCTTTATCACAGTGGTCTTTCGGAGCCACGACCAGAGCCGCCCGAGCGCGTCGAAAGTCGTCTGAAAGGCGAATTCGATGATCAACCAGACCGTAGGCTGAGATTTGCAACGGCAAAGTACGACGGGACGCACCAGATTGTCTTGCGATCCGATGTGGAAAACAACTTTAAGACTGATCGTCCCGGTCGTCACGCCGTCGTGGATGGGCTTCATCACTGGGAATTTGATCTTCCACGCCGAATCTATGGTGGTGACTATCACTTCAAATTGTTCATCGACTCAAAGATCTGGCAAGTCGGAGACAATTTGAAGGTTGGTTGGGACCAAAATGCCATTGAGTTTTCAGATAACGAGATCGCATTTGCGTACGTGATCGAGTATTGGACCGAGCGGTGGAGACCGGCTCATCTGGTGACTGTGCGAACCAACATCGATGGAACGATGCGTGACATCTTCGGCACGTTCGGACGCGTGAAGCACGGCGCGTGGCAGTTCCTTTTTTGTTACGACCAGTATCCAACTTCGTTCGAAGCGTCGTTGGTACTTGACCGCTGCACGATCGCTGACGGGCATCCGTTTACTTTGACCGATACAGATCCGAATAAAAGCTTCCACGACGGCAACTTGTCGTTCAATGCCTCAGAAACGGCATATACGCATCATTACGAGAACTTTGTTTCGATCGAGTCCGAGTCCGATCAGCGTCTGGTGCGCAACATCCCTCGCGAATCAGATCACTATGACGTGATTGTGCTTGGCTCGGGAATGGGCGGTGGCGTGTTGGCGGATGCGCTAAGCGACCGACTGCGTCGCGTGCTCGTGATCGAAGCGGGTGGAATTCGATATCCCGTTCACATGAACGAATTGCCGCGAGAAGATGCTAGCCCGGTTCAGCGTGATCGATTGGGGCACTATCGCTACGAATGCACCGACTGGTTCGATGGTGGCGTGGCATTCAGCCTCGGTGGTCGATCGGTCTATTGGTCCGGGCTGATTCCGCGAATGACCGATTGGGAATTTCGCGATGTTTGGCCGCGTGCGATTCGTGACTACTTTCTTACGGCCGACGATGAAGCCCAAACCGGTTATGATCGCGCCGAGAAATTGATGCGAAAGCGCGAACGACTCGGTCCGTATCAGAACAAAGTCGTCCAACACCTCAACTCGGTGCTTTCCGATTTTAATACCATCGATTTGCCGATGTCGCTTCACCAGCCAAATATCCAAAACGATGACGGTACAATCACACTCAAGAATGTCTTGACTCGATCGACGGGGTGCTTTTCAACAGCGGATTTGCTTCTCGATTCACTCGGCAAGAACCACCCCGCCGGGAACCAGAACCTGCGTGTCGCACTTCATCATTTCATTACGCACATTCGATACGCCGATGGCAAAGCAACAGGCGTGGTTTGCCAAGACCTGGTCGCCCGGACCGAGCGAACGTACACCGGCAAGTACATCGTTCTGTGTTGCGGCTCCGTGGAATCGCCGAAAATCGCTTTGAACAGCCAGCTAACGGATCCGAATTATCTAGTTGGCAAGGGATTCAACGACCATCCCGCGTACTTTTACACCAAGAAACATGAGTTGCCGACGACAGGCGACCTCGCTTGGCTCGGCGCGATGGATGGTCATGCCAAGTTACTGATTCGGCACAAGCAAGCGAATGCGGTCGACCATCCGTATCACATGGAAGTGTTGATCAATCCGCGATATTGGGATTTGCGGCATTCCGATGACGATCTGGAGCATGCCGATTCAGCCTCCGACCAGAACGCGGTCGTGGAGCTGAAATTCATTTTCGATAGCGAATTGAATGACGAAAACCACATCACGAGCATGGGTCCTGATAAGAAAGTCACGATCTGTATTCATCCCAACAGGACCCGAGAGAAATACAGAGACGAAATCGTGCAAGTACGCAATCATGTGCTGATTTCGCTCGGTGTGCCGGAATGTGATTTGTCAGACGCTTGGCGGGACGACGAATGGAGCCAGGGGATCAAGGGGACGGTGCATCATGCCGGTGGATCACTTCGCTGTTCGAGTGACGGAAGCGGCGTCGTCGATGAGAATTTGAAGTTCGAAGCGTACGACAATTTGTATTGCTGTGACGTGTCGGTTTACCCCTCGATCCCAGCAGCAAATCCAAGTTTGACCTTGGTCGGTCTTGCACAGCGACTTGCCAAGCACCTCGATGAACGCCTCGACAGCGAATCAACTTCATCGGAAGAACTCTCAAAAGGTCCGAGCGTTTGACGAGGGCCGATTTGAAAATTGGCGCATCGCTCGAGAGCAACGGAGCCTGGTTTCGCACGTGGACGCCGTTCGCCAATCGGGTGAGCGTTGTCGGAAGCTTCAATGGCTGGGACGTTCACGCGAACGAACTCGTCCAGAATGGCCAGGGGCAGTGGGAGGTGTTCGTCGAAGGCGTCCAAGTCGGCGACGAATATCGTTTCGTGGTGGGAGACGCGTCGCGCTACCGAATTGACCCGTGGGCGCGAGCCGTTACGAATTCAGCCGGCAATGGCATTGTTGCCGATACGTCGTTTCCGTGGTCCGGCAATCACCCGTGCATGCCCGGATGGCATGAGCTCGTTATCTACGAAATGCATTTTGGCTCGTTTCTTCGCCATAACGTTGCGAAAGATCGATGGTTCGACGAAGTCGCGTTGCTACTTGATGAGATCGCGGATCTCGGTGTCAACGCCATCGAAATCATGCCGGTCGGCGAATTCGAAGGCGACAATTCGTGGGGTTACAACCCATCCAACATTTTTGCTGTCGAGTCTTCGTACGGTGGCCCAAATGCGTTCAAACGTTTTATCGATCAAGCTCATACGCGCGGCATCGTCGTGCTGCTCGATGTAGTTTACAACCACTTCAGCGGCGCGGACCTGGGGCATTCGCTTTGGCGCTACGATGGATGGTTTGAGAATTTCGGCGGTGGCATCTATTTCTACAATGACTGGCGAGCCTACACGCATGGCGCGGGCGTCGGAGAGTGGAACCGTCCCGATTATGGCCGCGGGGAAGTTCGAGACTTCATCGTCAACAACGCTCAAATGTGGCTCGATGAATTCCGACTCGACGGTTTGAGACTCGATCTCACCAGTTACATTCGCAATGTCGAAGGACGCAACGATGATCCGCCGGGGCATCCGAGAAATCTTGACGGCAACGGATGGCGAGTGCTTCGCCAAATCAATGAAATGGCGAGTGCGACGGCGCCCTGGAAATTGATCGTTGCCGAGGACATGCGAAACAACGAGTCGATCACTCGCTCGAACATGCACGGTGGTGCCGGGAGTTATTGTCGAAAGTTGTGTTCTTGAAGTAATGAAAAAGGTGGCGCATCCTGCTGAAACTTCAACACCTCAGCCGCCCGAAGTGGGCACAAGGATACGCCATGAACCAGACTAAAACAGACCGACGAGTCACGCCAGTAGACGAACGACTCGATTCCGAAGTGGTTTCCTTCCGGGCGCAGTTCGATCAAAAGAGTCCGCTCGATGAACTTGTTCGCGAAGGAGCCAGGCGAATGCTGCAAGCAGCGATCGATGCCGAAGTCGAAGCCTTCGTTGCGATGCACGATGGTCGCCGAACCGATTCAGGAAAACGC
>JBGSLZ010000130.1:0-110620 GCA_041740415.1 Rubripirellula sp. | reverse complement strand
CGGCGGCAAAGCCGCCGGCGCGGGACGAAAGCAATTTGCGCTGGGCACAATGTCGTGGGCTGCGTTTTACTCGCCGGAAGCTCGCAGAAACTGACCCCAGCTATTGAATTCCGCTGCTACGCAGCAACCCACGACCTGACACGTAACACCTGATCTCCCCTCTCTGTAAAGGCAGTTTTAACGATGGCAAAAGTTAGTGAAGCGCTCGGCATGATCGAGACCAAAGGATTCATCGCATTGGTCGAAGCGTCCGACGCAATGATGAAAGCGGCGAATGTTCAATTCATGGGCTGGGACAAAGTCGGCAGCGGCTTGGTCAGCGCCTTTGTGACCGGCGATGTGGCGGCCGTCAAAGCGGCAACCGATGCCGGCGCGGCAGCAGCCGGTCGCATCGGCGAAGTCGTTAGCGTGCAAGTGATCCCACGACCCCACGAAGATCTGGTCAAGGTACTGAAGTTGCCGACTGCCAAGAAGTAACAACGTTTCAATCTCTATCCTCTTTGAACTCAACACCTCAACTAAAACACTCTCCTTGAAGAAACTCTCATGAATGATGCAATCGGTTTGATTGAAACCAAAGGTCTGCTAGCTCTGATCGAAGCCACCGATGCGATGGCCAAAGCTGCCAACGTCGTGATCGTAAAACGAGTCGACATCGGCGGCGCTTACGTGACCACCGTAGTCAGCGGTGATGTCGGCAGCGTTCGTGCCGCCGTCGAAGCTGGTGCCGCAGCCGCTGCCCAAGCCGGCGACTTGGTTGGCAGTCACATCATCCCGCGTCCTGCCGAAGGCCTCGTCGCCGCCTTCTTGTCGTAGTTCTCCGTTATCCAAGGCCTTCCATCCGTGCTCGTTCTTGTTGCAAATCTGGGATCGACCAGCTTCAAGTATCGCTTGTTCGATATGACCGACGAGCGTTGTCTTGCGCGCGGCTCGGTCGAACGGATCGGCGACTCTAGCAGCAAGTGCGTGGTCGAAATCGGCGATTGGATCGACGAGCGAACGATGCCGGTGCCCGATCACGGGGTCGCGGTCGCGGCTTGCCTTGAACAATTGACGGATCCACAACACGGCGCTCTGAAGGATGCATCGGAGGTCGCGGCGATCGGATTCAAGGCGGTTCATGGTGGACGATTGTCGGGAGTCTTCATCGTCAACGATGACGTTCTGGACGCAATGGCGGAGATGAATGCCGCCGCCCCGGCGCACAACCCACCCTACATCGCTGCGATGAAGTTGTTACGTCAGCGATTTCCTGAACTGCCATTGATTGCTGCGTTCGAGACCGACTTCCATCAGTCGATTCCGATGGCGCGACGGGAATACGCGATTCCACGAGAGTGGGCGGATGGTTTGCACATTCGCAAATATGGCTTCCATGGTGCGAGCCATCGTTTCATCGCAACGCGAGTGGCGCAACTACTCGATCGAGATGATGCGCGAGTGATCTCGTGTCACCTCGGTGGCAGTAGTTCGCTCACGGCGATCAAAGATGGAAAAAGCGTCATGACGACGATGGGGATGACTCCTCAAACCGGATTGCCTCAGAACAATCGCGTCGGCGACTTCGATCCCTTCGCACTGCCGCTCATCATCGAGAACACAGGATTGACGCTCGACGAAGTTCTGTCGCGGTTAGCAAGTCATGGCGGGTTGTTGGGAATGAGCAATCTCAGTGGCGACATGCGAGATTTGGAAACCGCCGCAGCGGGCGGAGACCAGAAATCACAATTGGCTTTGGATGTGTTCGTCGAGGAAATTCGTCGTCACATGGGTGGAATGATCGTGGCGATGGGAGGCGTGGACGCCATCGTCTTCACCGGAGGAATCGGCGAAAAGGGAAGCGAGACTCGCGCTCAAATTGTCGCCGGATTGGAAGAATTGGGCATCATCAGTGACACCCAAGTGAATGCGACGATTCGCGGCGAAGGATCGTTTCACGCAAGCAACAGTCGGACCCAGTTGTGGGTTATTCCGACGAATGAAGAAGTGATTGTGGCGAGACAGTGTGTCGAGCGATTGGCAACATCCTGAGTTAAATGGTGGAGGCCGAAAAGCCTCATAACGAATCATGTTCATCGCTCGCGTCACAGGCTCTGTCGTTGCCACACAAAAGATCGGCTCGATGACCGGACACAAGTTGTTGGTCGTTGAACCTTATCGACTCGAAGACAAAAAGCGAAAGACCATGGTCACAACCGGCCGCACTTTCATTGCCGTCGATACGCTCGGTGCCGGTGAAGGCGAGTTCGTGCTGGTGTGCCAAGGCAGCAGTGCTCGGCTGACCCCCGAAACAAAGAACCTTCCGATCGACGCAGTCGTCATCGGCATCATCGACAACGTTCACATTGATAAGAAAAGCGTCTACGACAGGAAGAGCGATTAGCAATGAGCGGAAAAAAGTGTCTGACCCCATTTGCCGGGAACCGACCCTTCGGCTGCTTCGCACAAATGGGGTCAGACACTTATTTTCCTCACAATCCTTGATCATTCGCTAAACGTAATTCGAACGACCTTTCCTTCAACGATCAAAACTCAGACACGCAGTTCTCACTTATGCAATTCGACGAAAACATCATTCGCAGCGTCGTCGCCCAGGTCTTGGCCGAAGTCGGGCCGATGCCAAAAGCTGACAAAAATCAATCAGCATCTGGCGGCCGTTTTGGGATTTTCTATGACGCTGATTCAGCAGTCGATGCAGCACGGGAGGCCTTTGAACAATATCGCACACGTCCGCTGGCGATTCGCAAACAGGTCATCGACATCATTCGCCGCATCTCGATCGAGAACTGTGAAGAGTTGGGCTTGATGGAGATGAACGAAACCAAGATCGGTCGCCCTGAACATAAGATTGAGAAGTTACGAACGCTCGGACAGCTTTCACCCGGTGTCGAATTCCTGGAAACCAAATGCTTTAGCGGTGACCACGGTCTAGCGGTCATCGAACGTGCTCCGTTCGGCGTCATTGGCGCGATCACGCCAGTCACTCACAGCTTGCCGACGATTACGGGCAATGCGGTCAGCATGTTGGCTGGCGGCAATACGGTGGTTGTCAATCCGCATCCATCGGGCAAATTGGTTGCGGCTGAAGGCGTTCGCCGCTTCAACGAAGCAATCGTGAACGAAGTCGGCATCGACAATCTGATCTGCGTCATCGCGGAGCCGACACTCGAGAGCGCCGAAGCGTTGTTCAAGCATCGACAGGTAGCGCTGATCTGTGTGACGGGCGGACCCGCGGTAGCTCGGGCGGCCCTCAACAGCGGCAAACGTGCGATCGTCGCCGGCCCTGGTAACCCACCGGTCGTCGTGGACGAAACGGCTGATCTAGACAACGCGGCCCGATGCATCATTCAAGGCGGATCGTACGACAACAACTTACTTTGCATTGCGGAAAAGGAAGTATTCGTCGTCGAAAGCGTGTTTGATGCGATGATGGCCGCCATGCGTCGGGCCGGCGCGTTGCAATTGGACGCGGCACAGATTGCCAAACTGACCAGCCGCGCGATCGTGAAAGTCGGAGATGATAAGCACGACGCCGCCTGCAAAGATTTCATCGGACAAGATGCCAGCTTTTTGGCCCAGGCAGCCGGCGTCAACGCTCCCGAAGGCACGGAGCTGGTATTTGGTGAGACCGAAGAAAGTCATCCGTTCGTCGGTGTCGAACAGATGATGCCGTTCATCCCATTCGTTCGTGCCCGTGATGTCGACCACGCGATCGAGATGGCGAAACATGCTGAACATGGCTTTCGACACACCGCGATCATTCATTCTCGCAACGTCCATAACATGACCAAGATGGGACGCGAGCTGGACACGACGCTGTATGTCAAGAACGGACCGTGCATGGCATCGTTGGGACTCGGCGGTGAAGGTTACTTGTCGTTCTCGATCGCCGGTCCAACAGGTGAGGGTGTCACGACACCCAACACGTTCACGCGAGAAAGACGTTGCAGCATGATTGATGAATTGAGAGTGGTTTGACTTCGATGCAAACAGCCACCGTACTCGGATCGACCCGCGCGACAGTTAAAGACAAAAGCTTGGAAGGCCAAAGATTGGTGATCGTTCAACCGTTGCTCTTGAACGATTCGGCGGACGGACCACCCTTGATTGCGGTGGACTCGTTGGGTTGCCGACGCGGCGATCGGGTGATGCTGACCAGCGACGGAACATTGGCGCGCGAGATCACAGGAAACGAGAACACACCGGCCCGCTGGAGCGTGGCGGGGATATTGGACTGACGCCGGATGCCAAATGAAAAGGTCACGAACAATCAGTCGTCGATCGATCCCGCTTGGCTAGCGAAGATCGTTTCGGAGGTGCTCGCGCGACTCGACGCAGGCATCGTCGAAACGAACAACGATTTGCGAAATGCAAAGGTGATCGATGCTAAGACGGTTGAGCAATATCCGCCGGGAAGCAGCTTGCAGATTCACGACAAAGCCATCATCACGCCGGCAGCGAAAGACGAAGCGAAACGACGAGACATCACACTCATACGCGCAACAATCGACCGAGCGAAAAGGGCGACCCCTTCCACCAACAAAGCAGTTTGCGTTGAAACGAAACACGACCGAATCGATGCCGTTCGGGCAATGCTTGCACGGCGTGGCATCACAACCGTGCCGGCCAATGTCGTGCTCAGCGACACGCCGGCTCGCGATGTTGCCGCCCAGTTCGGCCGGTCCAAGAGTGCGACGATGGTCGGATCGATCGGTGAAGTATCACGTTTTGAGAAAGAACTCAATCCAAACGTTTGGGTGCTCGACATGCAGCGAATGAATTTAATGACGACCGTCAACGTCGTCGTGGCCATCACACGTTTAGGCGGGGACAACGAGTGATTCTGGCTAGAACAATCGGCTCTGTGACGTTGTCGCGTCATCATCCATTGATGCGCGGCGCGACGCTTCGCTGCATCGAAGTCGTCAACTCCATCGATCGAATTGACGAACAACCGTTGGGCGGCGAAACGATCGTCGCGTGGGATTTATGTGGCACTGGAATCGGCGACTTGGTGGCGATTGCCGAGGGACCGGAAGCTGCTCAACCATTTCAACCCGACATCAAACCGATCGATGCGTCGATCGTGGCGCTCCTAGACGAAATAAACCTAGCTTGAACAATCACGAGAATAGCAATGCAAAACCTTCATCAAATTAAACAAGACATGTGCGACATCGGTCGCCGCATTTACAACCGTCAATTTGCCGCAGCCAATGATGGAAACATCACGGTGCGAGTCGGCGCGAACGAAGTTCTTTGCACGCCGACGTTGCACTGCAAAGGTTTTTTGACGCCGGATGATATTTCGCTGGTCGACATGACGGGCAAGCAATTGTCAGGTCGCAAGAAGCGTTCCAGCGAAGCATTGTTGCACCTGGAAATCTATCGACAACGCGACGACATCAAGAGCGTCGTTCACTGTCATCCGCCACATGCGACAGCGTTCGCAATTGCTCGCGAGCCTATCCCACAGTGCATCCTGCCCGAGGTTGAAGTGTTCTTAGGGGACGTGCCGATCACGAAGTACGAAACACCCGGTGGCCAGGGCTTTGCCGACACGATCATCCCGTTTGTCAAACGCACCAACATCATGATCTTGGCCAACCACGGCACGGTCAGCTACGGCGAAACGGTTGAACAAGCGTACTGGTGGACTGAGATTCTCGACGCATACTGCCGAATGTTGATCTTGGCGAAACAACTCGGTCACATTTCGTTCCTCAGTGGCGATCACTCGAAAGAGTTGTTGGATCTGAAGGACAAGTGGGGATACAAAGACCCTCGCAACACACCCGAGTACGAGGACTGTGATATTTGCGCCAATGATATTTTCCGTGACTCTTGGGCCGAATCGGGCGTCGCGCGGCGTGCCTTTCCAGCACCACCCCCGCTGAAGAAGCCCGCTTCCTCCGGTGCAGACAGTGGTTCATCCGGAATCAGCGAAGAAGCGCTGGTGAAGGCCATCACCGATGAAGTGATGCGTCAGTTGCAAGCGAGATCATAACCTATCTAATCCTCTTCAGAATTCTGAGAAAATGAAAGTATCAATCATCGGCGGTGGCGGACTGGTGGGCTCGTGCGCCGCCTACGCATTGCAATGCGGCGGTCTGGTCAGTGAATTAGCGTTGTTGGATGTCAACCAAGAATTGGCCGTCGGCCAAGCACTCGATTTGCAACACGGCAGCCCCAGCGTCGCCAACCAAGTCATTCGTGGCGGGGGCTACGAACACATCCCAACGAGCGACGTGATTTGCATCACGGCGGGATTGCGCCGCAAGCCGGACGAGTCTCGATTGGATTTGATCAATCGCAATACCGATCTGTTCGTTCAAATTCTTCGCGATGTCAAAGCAGCAGGGCCGAAGTCATCGGCCATCGTTTTGGTAGTCAGCAATCCCGTCGACGTTTTGACATTTGTCGCGGCTCAGAAATTGGGTCTACCGGTGAACCAAGTGATCGGCTTGGGGACGCAGCTCGACACGATCCGGTTCTGCTCGCTGATCGCTGACCAACTGGGGGCACCTCCGACGCAGACTCGCGCGTTGATTCTTGGCGAGCATGGCGATTCGATGGTGCCGATTTGGAGCAGTGCGACGATCGCGGGGTTGCCTCTGGACAAATTCCCGGGCTGGAATCCTGGATTGGCAAACCAGATTTTCACGCGCACACGTGGAAGCGGCGCTGAGGTGATCAAGCGAAAGGGCGGTGCCGGATTTGCCGTCGGTATCGCGATCCGAGATGTCATCGACGCAATTGTGCTTGACCAACGAAAAATCCTGCCCGTCAGCAGCGTTCAATCGGGTTGCTATGGACTCCGCGATGTGGCGCTATCAGTTCCCACTTTGGTGGGCCGAAGCGGCGTTATCGACCGCTTGGAGATGGATTTGTGGCCCAAAGAAATACTCGGATTGCGGACCAGCGGGACCGAACTCAGAAAAACTCTTGAGATCGTCTTAAGTCGGGTCGCTTAACGCGAGACTTCAATTAAATTGGCAGTCGCCGATGCCTCGAAACGGGGTGCACAGGTGGACGAGGTCGCACTTAACGGCTGCGCACTGATTCTTCCTGTCACTCCCTTTCGGGGCATCCGCATTGATACACCTAAAGTTGAGTTTTTCTCACACGAGAATTACTATCGAATCAACACCAGAACTTGGCTGTTGATATCCGGGCCGCTGTCGCTGGCGATGCCCTTGACCAACGCCGCGTCAAGAGGCAAAAAATCCAACCCGCTCAATTGACTTGACAGCGAACTCATTGCATCCGCGTGGTTCGGCAACAGCAACATTCCGTTGTGACGAACGCTGGTCGGATCTGGCTGAATCGCGTTGACTACCTTCAACACAGGTGCATCAGTCGCGATCGTCATTCCGACGGACTGAACACCCTCTTCGTCAACCAATAAATTCAGATAGAGTCGATCGAGCGTTTTCGCTGGTGCTTGTAGGTAGATGAGCGAGACTTTCTGGTCGGATGAGACGTTTGCCGACTCGGTGGCGGCACCGAGCAGATCGAAGCTGACGCTTTTCTCGCCTTCTCGATCGATCGCCGAAGCCCGTATTGCTCGCCGCACCGCACCGTTGGCGCGACCTTGAGCCGTTTGGCGAACGTCGAGAACAAGAACTGCTGACAATTCGGTTACCGGTTTGTTATCGTTTGCGAGCGATTTCGCGCTTGGCACCAATGCGATTTTTATTGGTCTTGATTCCGTATCGGCCGTCATCTCCGCCGCAACCTCTACCTCCGCCGCCGGCCTGATCGAGACCGCTGGTGATTGTGAACTAGCGATTTGATCGATCGGAGTTTGGCGAACCGTTCCAGTCGCTTCCGGATTCAATGCTGCCGGCTCCGGTGCAATCGTCTGTTCAACCAGTCCGTTCAACTCTTCAGGATTTACCAGCCCGGCCATCAGGGCTGGCGAACTCTCGTTATTTGCGGTGCCCTCGTCGAGTGAATCGCGACTGAAAATCAATACGGCCGCCGAAGCGGCGACGGCGACCAAAATTCCAGCGGCCTTTCGCCAAGAGCGGGGAACACTTGCCGGGCGAATCGAAGTCGGTTGCTCTGAAACCCGAACCAATGGATGATCTTCGGCTAGACCTTCGGATCGAGCCCTGGCAACGGCAGCTTCCATTACCCGTCCGGAGAACCCGGCATCGAGTTTGATCTGCCGGTCCGACGCAGCAATTTGACGAAGCGATTCACGCAGTTGACTCATTTCTTGCAACTGGACCACCACTGCGGGGTCTCGTCGAAGCCGTTGATCGACCTCGGCGCGTTCTTCGCCGGTCAGGGCATCATCCAGATAGCCGCTGAGCATTTGGTCAAGGTGTTCTTGGGGCGTGGTCATTGCGATAAAACCAAGGGAAGCGTTAGCCCGCAAATATCCGAGCATGATAGCGGGAATCGAGTGCAGTCGTTGCTCTCGACACTCTTTGGGATGCCCGCGGGGTCGCCAAAGTTCCCGAGGTTGGTTGCGAAACCACTTCACGCCCAAATTTTTCTGAGTATTTCTCAGAAATACCTGAAACAAGCAGTGGCGCACAAAAAGCCACTTCACGTCGTATTTTTAACCGGATTCTGTACCGATGTCCGTCGATGACCATCTCCGCATCAACCGCCGAGTCTACGATTCCATGGTGTCGGCGGGCGATCCCCTTTGTCGTCCGGCCAGCGATGATGAACTGGCCGATCCGCTGCGGACGGTCGACGCTCTGGGCTGGTTGGGATCGTCGATTGCCGGACGCCGATTGCTGTGCCTGGCGGCGGGTGGTGGGCGTCAAAGTTCGCTGTACGCCGCTGCGGGAGCAGTCGTGACGGTGGTCGATTTAAGCGGTGGCATGTTGGAACTCGACCGCCGCACTGCGGCTGAACGAGGATTCTCGCTGCGACTGTTCGAAGCGTCGATGGACAATCTTTCAATGCTTCTTGATGGCGAGTTCGATATCGTCATTCATCCGGTCAGTTCTTGTTACGTTCCCGATATCAGACGGGTCTTTGACGAAGTCGCGCGTGTTTCTTGCCAAGGCGCGATATACATCAGTCAGCACAAACAACCGACTAGCTTGCAGGCAGAGATTCAAATCAGCCCGTCAGGCGGCTACGAACTGAAGCATCGTTACTATCGCGACGCAAAAGGCGGCAATGAACCCATTCCATCACCGCCAACAAGTGATCGCGTTACGAAACGATTACGTGAGAAGGGTGCGATCGAGTACCTGCACCGCTGGGAACAAATCATCGGCGGCATGTGTCGATCTGGGTTCGTGATCGAAGACATGCGAGAACCGTTTCATGCCAAAGAGTCAAATGAGTCAGGCGCCATCCAACAAGGCTCGTTCTCGCACCGAGCCAGTTTTATCCCGCCGTATGTGCGGATCAAAGCTCGCCGAGTCGGCAAGCAATCGGAAACGGCATCGCGAACACATTCGTTGTGGTTGCCGGGCGCTGACAACAGCGATTGACCTCATCGAATCAAAGCTACTTCGATCTCCAATCCAGGACCGAATCCGAGCATCAACCATGGCTTGCGACGTTCCTCGGACGCAAACTTTTGTAGAATGAATAGCATCGTTGCCGATGACATATTGCCGTGATCCGACAGCACCGCTCGCGAAACGTCCAACGCGTCCGCGTGTAGCGCCAGACTCGATTCGACGGAACGCAAAATCCGGGAACCACCGGGATGCACGGCCCAACCTTGGATCGATTCGATCGATTCGCCATGAACGGCTAGCCACGGCTCCAAGAAAGATGATAGGTGCTGTTCAATCAAACCGGGCACCTTTGCGGACAACGTCATTTCGTATCCGTAGTCCCCAATCAACCAAGTCATCTCATCACGACTTTTGGGCACCAGATAAGATCCGGTCGCGACGACGCAGCCGATCGAGTCGGACGGTGCATTCGAATCGTTCGAATTGCCAGCGCTTCCTCGATGCAGAACCGCAGAAGCAGCACCATCGGCGAACAGTGCGCCACTGACAATGCGATCAGGATCAAAACCGTATTGATAGTGCAGGCTACAAAGTTCGACGCTGCACATCAAAACGATGGCGTTTGGGTTTGCGGCGACGAGACCTGACGCGACTCGCAATCCATTGATCGCGCCGTGACATCCCATGAACCCGACATGCACCCGCTGGGTTGTGCGTGGAAGTCGAAGCTGATCGATCAGTTCGATGTCGATGCCAGGCGCCCCGAAGCCGGTACACGATACAGTGACCAAATGGGTGATCGACTTGCTAGCGATACCGCTGTGCCGAATCGCATTTCGCGATGCCTCGACGGCTAAGACCGGAGCTTCGCAACCATATCGAAATCCACGTTCGGCAGTGCCGGGACCGCGATCCTCGGGCGAAGAAAGTGGCGGATAGAAGTCATTCACAATCTCAGAAAGTGGATTCTCGTTGAGCAAAACGCTGCCACGAAACTCGATTCCAGTCCTGCGATACAGTGCATGCACTTTCCTCGCCTGCTCGGGTGTCGTGCAAGACATTTGTTCGGCGAACAACGCACCAACCTTCTGTCCCACGCTGTATTTTGGTACGGCCGTCCCCATCCCGAGCAGAGAAGCGACGTGGGGCGTCTCGTAAACACGGTCGGATGTCGGCTCGATGATGGTGGAGTTAGCGTTCATATTCCCTGTCAAATCGGAGTGGGTTGCCCACAAATGAGCCTGGCCCGCCTTTTGGCGTTTTACAATCGAACCACGCAGTCTACTGGGTTCCGCCGTAGAAGGAACCTTGCACGGTAGCGAACAAACCGCTTCCCAGGCAGGCTTCCCCCCCCGCATTTGACGCGTTGTGTTCAGTAACAGCGAAGATCGTGCCACTGTTGGACTATTTGTGTGGTCGCCGCGATTTGGCACGTGGCTTAAAATGAGACAGATGGGCAGAGGTGTGTTCCGTGTGACCGCAGTTCGTTTGCCTTCATTGACTTTCTTGTCTCAGAAAACGACTTCTACGAAAGCCTGAATGACTCATGGTCGCGTATTTGGCGGTTCGGAGTGGCCCCGAGAAGGGCAAACAATTTCCGCTCGATCGGGCTCGCCCCATGCACGTGGGCCGGGGCGCATCGTGCGAGATCATGCTCAGCGATCCAATCAGTTCGCGGTTCCACGCGGTTGTGTACTTCGAGGACGGGAACTGGCATCTGCGCGACACCAGCAGCCGCAACGGCACTCGGGTCAACGGCCAAAAAACTGACCACGCTCGGTTGCTTGACGAGTCCGTCGTTTCGATCGGCAGCACGAATCTTCAACTGATCGAACCCGACATGGAATCGCACGACGAGACCATAAACACTCAAACGATGAGTATCGATTCGCCGACTCAGCGAAGTTGGCGAGTTGAGATTGAGGACCCGATCGCCGGCGTCGCAAAGGCCGGGCATTTGATCGATCTCTACGCTCTGAGCCTGCAACTGCTGCAGAACGATCGCGCGGAAACGGTTATCGAAACAGTCCTTGAGTTGCTGCGTGATCGCGCCGGAGCGGACTTTGTGGGTATCTCGTACGACGTCGGTGACGGCCGCTTAAAACCGCTCAAGGGATTGCCGCCCGAACAAATCGATTCGGTCAATGTCAATCGATCCATTTTTCGTCGCGTCGCTCGCGACGGAGAAGCGATTTGGATCAACGACGAATCGGCCGGCGATCAAACTGTGAACAAGGTCGACGGACGCTGGTCCGATGCGATTTATGTCCCGCTCGACCGAGCCGGAAACAGCCTTGGCGTGTTGCACCTCTATCGGGCCGAACCGAAATTTGACGAAAAACATTTCGAACTCTGCGTTGCCGCAGGTCGGCTGTTATCAGTAGGCCTGTCTCGATCGATCGAGACCGATGCGTTGCGCGCCGAGCGCCGGCGGATCGCCGATCGCAATGCCGACTCCGACGATCTTATCGGCACCAGTCCGGTGATGGCGAAGCTGAAGGCGAAAATCGAACGTGTGGGCAAAGCGAACGGATCTGTTTTGATCCGCGGCGAAAGCGGTTCGGGAAAAGAATTGGTCGCGAGGGCCGTTCATCGCGCCAGCTTGCGCGCCGGACGACCAATGTTGACAGTCAATTGCGCGGCGATTCCGAGTGAGTTGATCGAGAGCCAGCTCTTTGGTCACAAGAAAGGTTCATTCACTGGCGCGGACAACGATCATGTGGGTTGGTTTCAACAATCCCATACCGGAACACTGTTTTTGGACGAGATCGGTGAGTTAACGCTCGAGGGTCAGGCAAAACTATTGCGAATTCTCGAAGGCCATCCGTTTCTGCCGGTCGGTGCGACCAAGGAAGTGCTGGTGGATGTTCGCGTGCTTGCGGCCACCAATCGAGACTTGGCCGAATTCGTCCGCGAAAAAAAGTTTCGCGAAGACTTATTTTACCGACTCAGCGTATTTGAGTTGCTAGTGCCACCGCTGCGAGAACGTGGTGATGACATCGACCGGCTGATCGATCACTTTTTGGATCATTTCCGACTTCAACACGGTCGCCCTGGCCTGAGTTTGTCAACCGCCGCGCGACACCGTTTGAAGGAATACCCTTGGCCCGGAAATGTGCGTCAGTTGAGAAACGTAATCGACAGCGCCGTGGTGATGGCCGACGAACCGAAGATCGAATTGGATGATTTGGGGTTGCGCGATGCCGGACTTAGCAGGCTCGACACGCTTCGCATCGACGAATGGGAACGACGCTTGATTACTCAGGCGCTGCAGCGGTGTGACGGCAGTGTTCCCGATGCGGCAAAACTGCTGGGAATCAGTCGCGCGACTGCCTATCGAAAAATCACTGAATACGAGATTCAAAGATAACCGTGCGGGCAATCCTTTCCGCTCCGGGATCGCGAGGCGATGTCAATCCGATGGTTGCAATCGGGGCCGCACTGAAACGTCGCGGCTTCGATGTGATCATTTCGCTCTCGGAGCCCTACGTCGAAGTCGCGTCAAGCGCCGGCTTGACCGCAATACCGGTGATTGCGACAGATCGTTTCAATGAACTTCTTTCCAACGCGAACTTCTGGAAACCTATTCGCGGTCCGCGCGCGGCCTTGCGAGAGATTTCGGGTGAGTACATGCCCCGACATCTCGAACTGATCAAACGGCATCTCTTGCCCGGACAAACGGTCTTGGTATCTCATCCGCTCGACTTGGCATCGCGAATTTACCGCGACACAGACTCGACAACTCCTCTGATCGACATCCATCTTGCTCCTTCGATGCTTCGCACGTTGGATGCGCCGCCGAGAATGTCGCCGTGGGCTTGGGAACCTTCGCGACCGGAGTGGTTGATCCGCGCAACTTATTGGTTAGCCGATACGTTCGCGGTCGATCCGGTGATCGCCGGCGCCGTAAATCATTTGCGCGCTCAACTCGGATTGGCGCCCGTTCGACGGATCATCAACGAGTGGTGGCTATCACCCGATCGAATCTTGGCGATGTATCCCGAATGGTTCGCACCAGCGACGGAACAATTTCGCCCTCGGCTGGTGCATTGTGGCTTTCCGCTCAGCGACGGATTGTCCGACGACTTCGACGCGCCCGTCGATCGCCCGATCGTGTTCACCGGCGGAACCGCGCATCACCATTGCGGTGATTTTTTTGAGCGCGCCGCCCGAGCTTGCGATTCGCTTAGTCGCCCAGGATTGTTGGTCTCGACGCACGCGGCTAATTTTCCAGCCGAACTGCCCGACAATGTTCGCACGACACGCTACGTTTCTTTCTCGTCACTGCTACCGACGGCTGCCGCGATCGTTCACCACGGTGGAATCGGCACGACTTCGCAAGCACTCGCCGCTGGAATTCCACAACTCATTCGACCTTCCGCTTTTGACCAGTTCGACAACGCGGCACGCGTCGAGCGACTACGATGTGGAATCTGGTTGCGTAGGGATCGGGGACTAACGGATGCACTGAAACACCTCTTGGACGACGACGATCTGCGACAATCTTGCCGCAATGTTGCTGAGCGTGTGGAAAAGAACGGAGCCGACCGCGCGGCTGACGAAATTCAGCGTTATGCTGGTCAGCGTTTTACTTGTCAAACTACCTCGAATGTACTCCCGTAGAGCCGCGATCCATGAACATTCACCATCAATACTTCGGTTTCCTCTTGGCCGTGATTGCATTGGGCAATGCGGCGGTTCACGCCGCGAATCCGTCTCGCCCGAACGTGCTGTTGATATTGGTCGATGATTTTGGATTGCACGACCTGTCGTGCGAAGGTAGTTCGTTTTATCAAACGCCGAATGTCGATCGATTAGCCCGCGAGGGAACGCGGTTCACAAACGGTTACGCGAATTGCAGTGTTTGCAGCCCATCGCGGGCCAGCATTCAACTCGGAAAATTCCCGGCCCGCCACGGCATCACCCAGTGGATCGGAGGTGCGTCCGGCATGAACTGGAAAAATGATGATCGACTATTGCCAGCAGAATATGTGCATGCGTTGCCGGATGAAGATGTTTCGCTCGCCGAAGCCATGCAAGAGGCGGGCTACCGAACCTTCTTCGCCGGCAAGTGGCATCTCGGCGACAAAGGTTCATCACCGACCGATCACGGATATCAAATCAACGTCGGCGGACACCACCGCGGCAGTCCACCCGGCGGATTTTTCTCGCCCTACGGAAATCCCGATATGTCCGATGGCCCCGACGGTGAGTCGCTGACGTTGAGGCTAGCGGAAGAGACCAGCAAGTTCATACGGACGCATCAGGATGAGCCTTTTTTCGCGATGCTGTCGTTCTATGCCGTTCATGCGCCGCTTGAAACGACCCGTGACCTGTGGTCCAAGTATCAATCGCTTGCACCGGAGCTTCCCGAAGGCGCGTCGCGTTTCAAAGTTGATCGGACGTTGCCTGTTCGACAAGTCCAGGATCATCCTGTTTACGCGGGCATGGTCGAAACAATGGATACCGCCGTGGGCAACGTGTTGGAAACGCTCGAGCGATCCGGGCTTCAAGATGACACGATTGTGATCTTCACCAGCGACAACGGTGGAGTTTCATCGGGCGATGCGTTTGCCACCAGCAATCTTCCGCTGCGTGGCGGCAAGGGTCGTCAGTGGGAAGGCGGCATCCGCGAACCTTACTACATCCGATATCCCGCGAAGTTTCCAAATGGTTCGACCAATGCAACGCCGGTTACCGGCGCGGATTTCTATCCGACAATCTTGGAACTCTGCGGTGTGCCACTCAAACCCGACCAGCATGTGGACGGCGTCAGCTTGGCGCCGTTGCTTGCCGGCGACACGATCGCGCCCCGTCCCCTGTATTGGCATTACCCGCACTACGACAATCAAGGCGGTGAGCCGAGTTCGATTTATCGAGATGGCGATTGGAAGCTGATCCACTACTACGAGGACGGGCACAACGAGTTGTACAACGTCAGTACAGATATCGGCGAAGCGAGTGATTTGTCGCGAACTCATCCCGCTCGCACCGCTCAGATGGCCGAACAACTTGATGAGTGGCTTCGATCGGTCGGTGCAAAGTTTCCGCAACCCGATCCAAGCTACAGCCCGGCACGCACGGAAGCGAAATTTCAACGCATCCAAACATCGGGTAAGGACCGGCTCGAAAAGCAACATGCTGAAATGCTGCGTCCCGACTGGCAACCGGGTCCCGATTGGTGGGGCAGCTCTCAAACGAAAGATTGATAAACCATTACTCACGCGCTTCGCCAACCCTAGAGAACACGATGAAGATTAAACAGAATCATCGGAATCGGCTTGACCGACGACGATTCATTCAGACTTCGGCGCTCGCTTCGATCGCGGGTGGCTATTGGACCCAGACGCGCGCGCAAGGAACCACTTCGGCAAATCAAAAGCTGAAAATTCTTTGCATCGGAACTGCCAATCGCGCGGCTGAGGATGTCGCGGGCGTCCAAGGTGAAGACATCGTGGGTCTGTGCGATGTCGATCAGAACTATCTCGATCGCGCGGCCGCAAAATTCAAAGACGCGAAAACCTACGTAGACTATCGAGAAATGATCGCGTCGCAAAGCGATCATGTGGATGCGGTCGTGATCGGTACCGCCGATCATCACCACGCGCCCGCAACCATCCGCGCGATCAACGCCGGACTGCACGTCTACTGCGAAAAACCGCTCACTCATTCCGTTGGTGAAGCCCGTTTAATCACGGAAGCAGCCAAAGCCAAGGGGGTCGCGACTCAGATGGGGACGCAGATTCATGCAGAAGACAACTATCGGCGGGTCGTCGAAATCATCCAAGCCGGAACGATCGGCGATGTCCGTGAAGTTCACGTTTGGGTCGGAAAGGGATGGGGCGGGGGCGATCGCCCCGAGAAGTCCGATCCCGTACCGCAAAGTCTGAACTGGGATCTTTGGATCGGCCCAGCGCCGATGCGTCCGTTCGCAAACGGACGATACCATCCGGCCCAATGGCGTCGTTGGTGGGACTTCGGACAGGGAACGCTCGGCGACATGGGTTGCCACTACATGGATCTACCCTTCTGGGCTCTCGACTTGCGGTATCCGATCTCGTGCAAAGCAGAAGGCCCGGAAGTCCATCCAGAAACTTGTCCGTTGGGGCTGACAGTGAATTACAAGTTTCCAGCACGAGGTAGCCTACCGCCGGTGGATATGTCTTGGTACGACGGTGACCAATGCCCCAAAACGGTTGCCGGCGAACGTGTTCCAGGCAGCGGAGTGATGTTTGTTGGCAGCGAAGGGAATATGTTCGCCAGCTACACCAATTACAAACTATTCCCGATCGAAAAGTTCGCGGACTTCACACCACCGCCGCAGACCATTCCGGCGTCCGTCGGTCATCACGCCGAATGGATCGCGGCTTGCAAAGATGGATCACCGACGACTTGCAATTTCAATTATTCGGGCCCTTTGTCGGAATCCGTTCTGTTGGGTAACGTCGCGTATCGGACGGGTAAAACGCTTCAATGGAATGCAGCCGAATTGAGATCAGACGGCTGCCCGGAAGCTGATCGTTTAATCCACAAATCGTATCGCTCCGGATGGGAAGTGGAATCGAAAACGTGAGCATCGATTGATCCGTCTTTTGAAGAACACTCAATGAATTTTGGAGTTTATCCTTTGTCACGTAGCCTACTTTGGTCGCTCGCGATCGTTGTCACCCTCGGCTGTAGCAGCGAAATTCAGAAACCCGTCGCGGTCGCGCCGCCTGAGTCGATGTTCGCAGAGAGCGCTGACGCGGTATCGGCTATCGAAGCGGTAACGAGTAACATCCGCCGCAACGCAGATGACGCCATCATAGGGCTGGACTTCCGATCAACCGATGTATCGGACGAGACTCTCGAGTCCGTAGGAAAGCTGTCGTCGCTCGAACACTTGGATTTGCGCGAGTGCAACATCACCAATGCCGGACTCGCGCATTTAACGTCACTGATCAAATTGAAATCGCTGCGATTGTCAGGAAAAAATGGAGACTGTAGCGTCAACGATGACGGACTGGCCCATCTATCCCAACTAACGAACTTGAAATTGCTGGGCCTCGATCATTTGTGGATCAGCGAAGTCGGCTTGGCTCACATCAAGGACCTGACAAATTTGCAAGAGCTTTACATGGCCGAGACGACGATCGGCGATGAAGCAATCGAAATCATGGCATCTTTTCCGAACTTGAAGAAGCTGCGAGTTGCAAGAACGCAAATTGGTACACCGGCGTTGGCTTCGATGCAGAAATTGTCGAATTTGGAAGAGTTGGATCTCAGCGAATGCGCTCAGATTACCGATGACGCCATGGCACCGCTGGCAAACCTACAGTCCTTGAAAAAATTGAATCTATGGCGCGTCAACATATCCGATGACGGTATCAAACCACTGGGTCAGTTGACTCAGTTGGAATCCCTGAATATTGACAACACCAGGCTGAGCGACATCGGAATGCCGGTCATCGGTGGACTCACCGAACTGACATTTCTGCATCTCGGTTCGACGCTAATTTCGGATGCGGGCCTAGTTCACTTGAAGGGATTGAAGAAACTGAAAAACCTGATTGTTACGCGCACTGCGGTGACCAGCGACGGTTCGGAAGAATTGAAACAGTCACTTCCCGATGCGGAAATCCAGTTGATTCACGCCGGCGATCAGTGAAGTCATGGCAAAGCTTTACTTCTACTATTCGACGATGAACGCTGGAAAGTCGACGATTCTGCTGCAATCGAGTTACAACTATCGCGAACGGGGCATGAACACGTTGGTGCTGGCGCCGGAGATTGATAACCGTAAGGGCTTCGGCAAAGTGTCATCTCGCATCGGCATCGATGCGGATGCGGAAATTTTCAACACCGCGGACAACCTATTCGTGATCGCCGAGCATGAAAACCAACGATCGCCCGTTCATTGTGTACTGGTCGACGAAGCCCAGTTCTTGACGAAGAAGCAAGTGCGTCAACTCAGCGATGTCTGCGACACGATGAACATCCCCGTTTTGGCGTACGGATTGAGAACCGATTTCCAGGGCAACCTGTTCGACGGAAGTGACGCTCTGTTGGCGTGGGCAGACTCATTAGTCGAGATCAAAACCATTTGTCATTGCGGCAGCAAAGCGACAATGGTTTTGCGGATTGATGACTCAGGACGCGTCGTTAAAGAGGGAAACCAAGTTCAGATCGGCGGGAACGAACGCTACTTACCCGTGTGTCGACGACATTTCAAAGAGGGACTTTCCCAAAGCGGCGATCGACAGTTGCCGCTGATCTGAGGCGAGCAACGGTGTCGGCGACTTAAGGAAGTTCGCGAATGCGGATGTTGCGGAAGTGAATCGGCGCACCTTCGGATTCGAGACACAGATATCCTTCGCTCGGTTGGCAGTGATTCCCACCAGAGACTTCTTCGCCGTTGACCCAAAGACGAATCTCACTGTCGACGGCACGGACGTAATAATGATTCCAAGTGCCAAAACCGTTGCTGACTTTCTTCGAGGGAAAACTACGACTACCGTCGGGCGAAAGCGGCGGAAAGGGTTTCATCGTCGAACGTCCGACTGCAAAAATGTCTCCGTTGGTCGAGAACCAGTCGCCCGGTTTTCCACTCTGCTTTTCGTACTGAGCGGTGAAGCCGTGATCGAGCATTTGCACCTCGATACCACTGTCGGGCAAACTTCCTGGCGGTAAGTCCTGAAGCGCCGACATCGGCACCCAGGCGAAGACACCTGAGTTGCCGCCTTCACTCTGATGTTGCCACTGGATCGTGAGTTCAAAGTTTTTGTAAGACTTCTTTGTTCGCGTCACACCGATCGGTTGGCCGCTGCCGATGGCTAAACCGTCTTTCCACGTCAGCGTCATGTCGTCGCCATTGACTCGTGTAAAGTCATCTTCGCCGAGGGAGACCCAACCGGGACCGTCGCCGATCTTGATCGCCCAATCTTGAGCGGTCGTCGGATTCGTCCGAAGTGTGGCAATCGCAAGGACTGCAAGAAGGCAAAGGCATCTCATATTGGCAATCCGATTTCGGAACACGCTCAAGACTTGGCGGCATAGATAGCCGGGTTCAGCGTGGGATCATTGTACATCTTCATTTGCCGATACGTGCGGTGTTGCTTAACACCAGCGAAGATGTCGTTGATAAGTTGCTGGAGTGAATTCGACAAATCGGAATGCTGCTGTTCGCAAAGCTTGATTCGCTCGACCACTTTTTCGCGGTGAGTGGCGTCGACGCCTTCACGTTCGGCCTGTTCGCGATAGTGATAAAGCCTAAGCGACATGATGGACAGTCGATCAATCGCGCTACCGGTCGTTTCGGTGTTGATCGGACCCACGCTAGCGGGAACGCCCGCCTCGCATAGCACTTCGGTCAAAGCGTCATCGACCTTTTCGATCATGTCGTTGCGAGCTTGATTGAGCTTGTCGATGGCCCGTTTGACCGTCGCGATTTCTTGATCGGTCGCCGAAGGACTTCTTGCTTTATCTTCTTCGTGCCAGAGCCGAAAATTGAACTCATGTTGTTGGCAAACGAGCGATTTGATCCCGTCGTAGGGTTGTTCAATCGCCTCGCGGTGCCAGCGATCGACCGCGTCGATCTGCAACTGCGTCAATTCGTGGACGGGGGGAAAAGATTCGGCGATCGTCATCAATCAAACTTCTTTTTCGTCGATCCAGTTCATCATGCGACGAAGTCCGATGCCGATTTGCTCGACGCCGTGGAGTCGTTCGCGTCGACGAGTGGCTTTGAAGAATGGGGCGCCGGCGCGGTTTTCCGAGATCCACTTTCGAGCGAATTCGCCGGTTTGAATTTCCTTCAGGATCTTTTTCATCTCCAGCTTTGTTTCGTCCGTGATGATTCGCGGGCCGCTGACGTAATCGCCGTACTCGGCGGTGTTGCTGATGCTGTATCGCATGTAGCTAAGCCCACCTTGATAGAGCAGGTCGACGATCAGCTTCAGTTCGTGCATGCACTCGAAGTAGGCCATTTCGGGTTGGTAGCCGGCTTCGACCAAGGTGTCAAAACCCGCTTTGACGAGTTCGCTGACGCCGCCGCAAAGCACCACTTGTTCACCAAACAAGTCCGTTTCGGTTTCTTCGGCGAAGGTTGTTTCGATCACACCGCCGCGTGTACCGCCGATGCCTTTTGCATAAGCCAATCCGATCTGCTTGGTCGTTTCGGACGCTCCGTTTCCCATCGCGATCAAGCAGGGTACGCCGCCGCCCTTTTCGTATTCGATTCGCACCAAGTGACCGGGGCCTTTGGGTGCGACCAACAATGTATCAATGCCGGGCGGCGGTTCGATCTGTCCAAAGTGGATGTTGAATCCGTGTGAACACATCAACACGTTGCCTTCGGACAAGTTGCCACGAATTTCGCTCTTAAAAATGTCGCCTTGAACTTCGTCGGGGAGCAGAACATTGACAACGTCGGCTGCCTTCGTTGCGTCGGCGATCGACATCGGCTTGAACTTGTGCGAAACAGCCAAATCGTAATTGGCCGACCCCGGACGCTGGCCGATGATGACGTCGACGCCGCTGTCTCGCAAGTTTTGTGCTTGGGCGTGTCCTTGTGAACCGTAACCTAAGATCGCGACCTTCTTGCCCTTGAGGTTGGAAAGGTCGGCATCGTTTTCGTAATAGATCGTGGCAGCCATGTTCAGATATCAGTTCGAGGTGGAAGCAGTGGGTTAAGCGGGTAAATAGGTAATCACGAAGAGCGAGAAAGGCTCATCGACAATTGTGCTAGGAATGCTCGCGGGCAACCGAATCGCCGATCCCGCCATTTTCGCTGGCACTTCGCACCATCGCGATTCGGCCGGTTCGTACCAATTCGGTGATCCCATAGGGACGCATGCGTTCGATAAACGCTTGAACTTTGTTTTCTCGACCGCTGATTTCGATCATCACTTCATCGGGACCGACATCGACGATTTGACCGCGAAAGATGTCCACCAGCTCACGAATTTCGCTGCGAGTGTTTCCCGCGGGGGCTTTGACCTTGAGCAGCAACAGATCTCGCTCGACGAAATCGCGACTACTGACGTCCAAAACCTTGACGACCGTGACGATCTTTTCCAGTTGTTTGCCGACTTGTTCCAAGACGTGGTCGTCACCGACAACGACAAACGTCATGCGAGACAACTGGGTGTCTTCGGTTTCGCCAACGGCCAACGAATCAATGTTGAAACCGCGAGAAGCCAGCATGCCGGAGATGTGGGCGAGCACTCCCGGCACGTTCTGGACGAGTGCAGAAATGACGTGACGGTCGATTGGATTGGACATCAGCGGAAAAAAGTCATTGAGTGGTAGCCGAACGCCAGGGAGCGGTAGATCGACGGAAGCGAAGCATCATAATTTTGGGGTCTAATTCCAACAAGGGCTGCGAACTGACAAACCACCAAGAGCCGATCTGTGGATTCCCGGTTCGCGAATTCGGTGCAGATTACCTCGCTGTGGCGAAGGGCGAATCAATCCGGCAATTCAACGATCCTGGTTCGCAGACGCCGCAGCACCCTCGACTTCGCCTGGTAGACGCTGGCCACGGAAATTCCGGTGGCCGTCGCGGCGACTGACGCTGGCTGGCCATCAACTGCGGTCAGCCAAAATGCTCGCCAAGTCGCCGGCTCGAACTCGGACTCGACGGAGACCAAAATTTGTCGCACAAGGGGCTGCTGGATCGATGCGGGGCAAATCGTCGATTCGAGCGATTCGGCGTGCTCATCCATGCCAAACTGCCGCAACCGATCCAGCGCATCGGTGCCGCCGATCGCCCGCCCCTCGGCCGCGTCCCGTTTCGCCAGGCGCCGAAAATGGTCGCGGACTCGATTGCGGGTTATTGTCGCGAGCCAAGAACGGAAACTTCCTTCGCATTTTTGTCGTTGGAAATCGCCGATTCCACGCGCGACCGACGCAAAGACTTCCTGAACGACGTCGGGGGTGTCCGCCGGACTGACTCCCGACATTCGGCACCAGCGATAAACGATCGGCCCGAATGTGCCAACCAGACGACTCCAAGCAGCGGCGTCCATTTGTTTGACACCCGTCATCAGCATTGACGACAGCGTCGGATGATCATTGTTGGGCGAACCGGTTTCCATGATCGACACTTTAACAGCAAGACGTGTCAGACGCCTGCGTTCATCCTGGTGAGTTACCCTAACAATCACGGAGATACCCATGATGACCGCTACCGAATGCCCTTCGATCGACCAACTGCGAGACCTGACGCTGGGCCAATTGGCCGAAGACGAGAGCGACCAACTGCTGGACCATCTTCGCGACTGCGACAGTTGCCTATCGAAACTCGAAACGATGGGCGAAGGCGAGGATTCGCTGATCCACTCGATTCGCTCATCCGATTCGATGGCCGCTCTGACGGACGAACCCAACTGCCAAGTCGCCGTGATGGCCGCCTTGGGAGCGGTCACGGGCACGGCGCGATCATCCGAGCGGTCCGAGACACCATCATTCCCGATCGAGATCGGCGAGTATGAAATCCTGCGACCGATCGGACGCGGTGGAATGGGCAATGTCTACCTGGCCCGCCACACGAAATTGGGCCGTCTAGTCGCACTGAAAGTCTTGGCCAGCCACCGTTTATCAGACCCCAAGATGAAAGAGCGATTCGAGGCCGAGATGCGGGCGGTCGGGCGGCTAAGTCACCCCGGCATCGTCACCGCGCATGACGCTCGCGACGTCGAAGGCACCGCCGTTTTGGTCACCGAGTTCATCGATGGATTGGATTTGGCTCAGTTGGTGATGCGAACCGGACCGATCACGGTTGCGGACGCATGCGAGATTGTCCGCCAAGTTGCGGTCGCATTGCAGTACACCAGTGAACAAGGGTTTGTGCATCGCGATGTCAAACCGTCCAACATCATGCTTGGCAGTTCCGGTGAAGTGAAACTGCTCGATCTGGGGCTGGCCAGACTGCAAGAATCCGTTCACGAGCCGTCCGAGTTAACAGCGACCGGACAGGCGATGGGCACTGCCGACTACATCGCCCCCGAACAGGTCACCGACAGCCGCAGTGTAGACGTTCGAGCCGATATCTATTCGCTCGGCTGCACCCTGTTCAAACTGCTGACCGGACGAGCGCCGTTCGCTGGACCCGAACACGCGACAGCGTTCGCAAAAATGACCGCACACGTATCGTCACCGCCGACGCTGCTGAGCGACTTCGTTGCCGATGCCCCCAGTGGTCTGGTGAAATTGGTGTCGTCGATGCTTGCCAAGGATCCTGGATCACGACCGCAATCGCCGATGCAGGTCGCCGACAAATTGATGCCGTTCGCAATCGGCGCGGACTTGCCCGCGCTAATCTGTCATGGTTTAGTGCTCTCGCCCAATGAGGTCGACGCGACGAAACCTTCCACCGCATCGAAGGCAAAGCCACAACCTTGGTTGCGGCAAGCGGTTCCCAAGTCGGTCGCGATCGGAGCAGGCATGCTCGGAGTCTTGATCGGTTTGTGCGGAGGTTTCTTGATTCGGATCAAGTCGCCCGACGGCACCGTGGTCACGATGAAAGCGCCGGAGGGTAGTGAGATCAGCGTCGAACCGGACAACACCTTAGCAACCGTGGCAAACCAGCCCGAATCCGTAACCAGCAATGAATCGGGCAACGCATTTCTGAAGTTCGCGATCGTGGCGACGAAAGAAGAGACCGAGCTGTATCTCGTCAAGTACGGCAAAAATCCGCTAAGCCAACCCACTCACTATCGCTGGTATAAGGTTGATCCAGAGGTCAAGTTAGGGGCTTCGTACGAAATTAATGGCAACTACTATCTCTTGATTGACGAATCCAAAACAATGGCGATTGCTGATCAAAGCCTTCGCAGTGAAATCGACTCTGCCATGAGCCACAACGGTCAGCTTATTTTGCGATTGAGCGAGTCGGGTGGTGAGCGAATGCGAGCGCTGACGCGAACGAATCTGCAGCGTCAATTGGCATTCATCGTCAACGACCGTGTTCAAATGACGCCGACAATTCAGTCCGAAGTTGGACGTGATCTGACAATCACAGGAAATTTCACGCCCAAGGAAATCAAGTACCTGATGGACTCACTTGGCAGCGGGCTCGTTGAACCTCTGCAATCGCCGGTACAGTCGGGTTCGCGCCTTGAAGTGGTCGATTGATCCGAGTGAATTACGCGATCAACTCGCGGATCAATTCTCCGCCGAATTGTGATAGCTGCTTGTATCGACCGCCGTGAAAGTAGGTCAGCTTGTTGTCGTCCAGGCCCATCAAGTGCAGCAGCGTCACGTGAAGATCGCGGATCGGATGCACGCACTCGACCGCCTTCGCACCGATTTCATCGGTTGCACCGACGATGGTACCGCGATTGGTTCTGCCACCGGCCATCCACATCGTCATCGCGTCGACGTTGTGATCTCGTCCGAGCGAAGTGACGCCGCCGCGATAATTGTTGTCCGGGGTTCGCCCGAATTCGCCCGTCCAAATGACCAGCGTTTCATCGAGCATACCGCGACGCTTCAGGTCTTTGATCAGCGCGGCGATCGGTTGATCCACGCTGGCGATCCGCGACGCATGGCCCCGTTCGAGATAGTCGTGACTGTCCCATCCGCCGGAAAAAATTTGGACGAATCGCACACCCTGTTCTACTAACCTGCGCGCCATCAAACATTGGCGACCGAACGTGGCCGTTTCAGGTCGACTCAGGCCATACATTTCAAACGCCTCGGGCGACTCGGTGCTCAGATCGACAATCCCAGGCACTTCCGCTTGCATGCGAAACGCCAGTTCGTAGCTCTCCATCCGCGCCGCCAAAGCGGCGTGTTCGGGATGTGCCGCCAAGTGAGAGGCGTTGAGCTTGGCGAGTTGGTCGAGCGCGCGGCGTTGGTGGTCGGGAGTGATGTGACGGGCCGGTTTCAGATCCAGAATCGGTGATCCTTCGGTACGCAAACGCGTGCCTTGAAAGTAGGCCGGCAAAAAACCGTTCGACCAGTTCGTCGAACCGGCTTGCGGTAGCGGCAATTCGGTCATGACGACGAAGCCCGGAAGGTTCTGATTCTCAGAACCCAATCCATAAGTCATCCAAGATCCCAGCGCCGGGTCGCCGCCGAGTCGGCTGCCGGTGTTGAGGTGCAGCAGTGCCTCAGGGTGATTGAGCGATTCGGCATGGCAACCACGATAGACGCAAAGCTCGTCCGCGACTTCGGGGTCGGCCAGATGCACGAACTTGTCGCACATGTCGATGCCCGAGTCGCCCACTTTGCGAGTGCCGAACGGGCTGCCGACGTAAAACCGTTTCCCGGTCGCCAAGCCTTCGGTGCGTTTGGATTCCGATAGGTGCAAGCGATTGAGTTCGGGCTTTGGGTCAAACGTATCCGTTTGGCTCGGGCCACCCTCCATGAACAGCATGATCACCGCTTTGGCTTTGGTGGGGTGCATCGGAGGCTTTGGTGAGAGAGGTCCACCGGGCTGAGTGACAGCGGCGACGCCGTCTTTGGCCATCAGATCCGTCAACGCCACGGCGCCGAGAGACGATCCGAGTCCGAATAGAAAATCGCGTCGAGGAGTTAGATACATGGTAGGCAACATTGCGTTTGGGTTCCGGTGCAACCGGTTGAAACTAGTAGACGTAAACGAATTCGTTCGTGTTGAATAGCAACGAACAGGCGTCGGCCAGCGAACGTGTCCCGGCCGATACCGTCGCCGGTTTGGCGTCGGGTGTGTAGTCCTCGAAGTTCGGAAGCAACTCATCGAACTCGAACTTATCACCCGAAAATTCTTCGACCAGTGACCGAACCAATTTTGTGGGATACGTCACCGGCTCTGGGTCGTGCGATCGGTGATACGCGTTCATTTCGTTCACGTATCTCGCGAGTTCCGCACGCTCCGATTCGGTCGGGATTCGGCCGAGTGTCAATTGAAATGCCAGATCGATTTGAGTTTCCAAGTCATCTGCTTCGCTCTGCAATCGCTTCGCCAATGCGATCGCTCGATCGGACATCAAGTCACTGTTGATCATTGTGAACGCTTGTGGCGACACCGCTGCATCGTCGCGGCGATCACAGGAATCGTTGGGATTCGGTTGGTTCAGCACTTCCATGAACGGGTCGGCTTGACCGCGAACGCGGTAGGCGTAAATGGTTCGACGATTTCGCTGCTGCGGCGTTTTGGATGGCTGGTAGGCCGGCGCAATCGAAAACTGGATCATTCGCGGTTGCAGCGCCACTTCGAGATTCATTTCCGGCATGATCGGAACGCCGCCGAGTTCCGGATTCAGTTCTCCGGTCGCCGACAAGATGCTGTCGCGCAATTCCTCTGCCGTCATTCGGCGGGGCAAGAATCGAGCGAGCAAGTGGTTGTCCGGATCGCTCGTTGCGAGTCCATCTCTATCAGGGTGAAATGTCGAACGTTTGTAAGCATCGGACATCATGATGCTCCGGTGCATCGATTTGGATTTTCATTCACCCGCGATGAATTCGCTGGCAAGCCAATCGAGCAGTTCGGGATGCGTTGGCTTGTCACCTTAGACGCCAAAATTGTTTGGCGTGCCGGCCAATCCGCGTCCGAAGTGATGCTGCCACAATCGATTGACGAACGAACGCGCGGTCAACGGATTCTTCTCGTTGGCGATCCACTTGGCGAGTCCCAACTGGCGACCGCTCAAGTCCGTCGTCAATGCATAAGGATCATCCGACGGTGCGCCATCAACTGGCAAACCGCAGCCGCTCAGCACGCCCGGCGTCACCGCTTCGCATTTTGGCAGCTAACGATCCGCCGGTGAAGATGAACATTTCCGGCGTCCACTTCGCGTTCATTTTGTCGGGCTTGCGAAGCTTCTTTGCGTCTTGCCAAGCATCCGGCCCGCATCCCATGCTCCCATTCGCAGAAACGTCGTCGCGACGATCGCAATCGTGCCTGTCATTAGTCGCAGCTCGCCGAACGTCAACGCGAGTCATCAGGCATCCGACAGTGAATTCTCGCGGCAAGCGCTTTACGACAAACTCAAAGGTGTTGAACCTGCTGTTTCAGCCGGGTTATTGCAAAAAACAACGAAAGAATTGCTCGTTGTACGAAAGTCAACCAGGATTCAAGTTCGAGATGTCATCAAGGGATATCACGCGTTCGTCTTGGACGGAAAGACGTACAACGCTACCGAACATCGGCTCGAAGAAACTCGCTACGACGCTCGAGCACCCTTGCCCGGTCGTGCGGTGACCCTGTTCGACACTCGAAATGAACTCTTCGTCGACATTCAGTGCGATGCCAATGCCCATCCCTGTGAACGCAAAATCGCCGAGCCGTTGTTCGATCGATTCATTCCCGGTGCATTGTACTTGGCCGATCGGAACTTCAGCGATGGCGTTCTTTTAGCGAAGTTCTTTGCCGCCGGAGTGTTTTTCATCATTCGACAACACGGTGCCTGTCCCAGTTGGCGCAAGATCCCCGGCGAAACGCTCCAACGTCGAGGGGTGGATTTGAGTGGTGGCAAAGTTTGTGAGCAAACGATCGAAGTTCAGTTAGACGATGGAACGTGGCGAAAAGTTCGCCGCATCACGGTGCAGCTGAAAACTCCGACACGAGACGGCGACACCGAAATCCATCTTCTGAGCAATCTTCCTCGATCGGTTTCTGTGAAGAAGATCGCGGACGCCTATCGTGAGCGTTGGACGATCGAAACTTGCTTCGGACATCTTTCGCGTGGTCTCAACGCCGAGATCCGATCGCTTTGCTACCCCGGTGCGGCGGGACTGTGCTTTTGTCTGGCATTGGTGTTGTTCAACATCATGAGTACCGTCAAAGCCTTGCTACTGAAACATGGTCAACAAAGCGATCGCTATGAAATTGTGGATGGTTCGTATTACTACTTAGCCGATGAAATTGCACGCACCCATGCGGGCGTCGATTTGTTCATCGATCCATGCAAGTGGAGTCGCCTTGTGGAAATGACGCGAAGGGAATTCGCGAGTTTCCTGAAGTACACGGCTTCGCATGCAAAATTAGTGAGGTATCGCAAGCATGTGCGAGGCCCAACGAACCCGCGACCCAAGCGACGCTACACCGGTGCAAGACACGTGGCCACACAGAAGATTCTCGATGCAAGAAAATGACAGCTTTACAGGATTGGCTGGGCCATCTGTTCGACTAGTTTTGGGTCGAGCACACAGCGGTCGCGGGCACGGTCGCGAACATGCGCGAGAACTTGAAACTTCGCGATCGCGAGCGCCCACGGCAGGAACGGTTGTCCGGTCTCGAACTGGGCCTTCTTACGCCACAACACGAGGTTCGATTCCTGCAACACGTCGCTGGCCCGCGAGTGATCACCGAGCAGCGAAAAAATGTAGCCGTACATTCGATCTTGATGCTCGGTGATTTGCTGAACGAAATATTCGTCGGCCGGCAAATCCTGATTCGCAGTCGCAGTAGGTCGCTTCCGCTTGCTGGGTCGAGGCATCACGATGTCCTGGGTAATACAGGTTACCGGCGCGTGACGATCGGTTACGCATTTCCCAAAATAATTGCGATCGCATTGCCTTCGGAGGTGTGCGAGAGGCACATCACGTAGCCGCCGGGCCAGTCCGTCGGCGAGTTGGAAAGAGGGTGGCCGTCGCCGGAACCCGAGCCGATTGTTGGTAGCATTTTCTTCTTTGCGATTATCATTGCTCCGGTGACGATGCCGATGGTGCCGCTGGCCGCGCCGCAGTGACCCAGCGCGGCGATCGGTGCCGTGATTGGCACGCCGGGCAACGTCGCGTCGATCGCGTCGCGCTCCGCTCGATCGATGATGGGATCGCCCATCGCATGGCTGACCACCAGCGAAATGTCATCCGATGAGAGTTCGGCCGAATCGAGTGCTCCCTCAATCGCCGAAATGATGGCCGCTGTCGAGCCGCGGATTGGCCCCTGATCGTTGGCCGAGCATCGTACGCTTCGATCCATTCCGGTCGACGGTACAAATCGCGATGCGTGGGATACGATTCGGGCGAGCACGGTCGCATTTCGACCAGCCGCATGCGCAGCCTGTTCGAGTACGATCGCTGCTGCGGCTTCACCACCGATCACGCCACGCGACGTTGGATCGTGAGGACGCGAACTCCAGTGCAACGGATCATGAACGTCACCGATCGGCAAATCGCCGCGATAGTTCATGCGTGTCGTATTGATCCGTGTGCCGACGCCGCCAGCGATCATCACGGTCGCGATGCCGCGTTGCAAACAGCTCTCGGCTTCGATCATCGCGGCTGGCCCCGATACGTCACCGAGAACCAACGTGTTGTTGGGCCCTTGGGCGCCGAGCGCGATGCCGACGTGGCAGGCCGGCATGTTGGGCAGATACTTCAGCATCCACAGCGGCATGACTTGTTTCATCGCCGCCGCGCCGAATGCCGACGCATCGAAATTGCGATGCTCGTCGATGCACTCGCGCATCGCGTCCTCCATTTCCGAGGGAGGCCCATAGAACATCTCGCTGCCAAAAACGGTTCCGACCGAGGCCGGGTCCATGCGGTCGGCTGCGGCAACCGAATCACTTGCGTCATCGCCGCCGGGCATCATTGGCGCCAGTCCGCTCGCCTCGATCGCCATCTGCGACGCTGCGAACACGGTCTGGATCTCGCGACACATGACCTTCAGCGCTTTGCGTGGTCTGACGAACAGTTTCGGGTCGAAGTCGACGATTGGGCCACCGATCCACAATCCCGCCGGCTCGGTCACGCTGCCCGGTTTTGCGCCTTCGTCGGTTCGGTCGGCGAGCGATCGGATCCCGGTCTTCTTCGCCAAATAGGCTTCAAAGAACGCATCCGCACCGATCCCGATCGACGAAACGACGCCCAGCCCAGTGATAACAACGGTGCTTTGGGGCATGAATCAACTGAGCTGAAAAGGAAGGTAAATCGGCGAAACGGATTATGATTCGGCGAGGCCCGTCTTACCAGGGATTGCCATAGTGCTGTCTTCCAGGCCAGAAATCCTACGATCATACAGTCGGTGGACTTTTGTGCGCTTCGCGCCGCCCCGCTCGATCGTTCCCCTTGAGAGCGAATTGCTTTCGAGCACCCAGGAAAACTCACCGACTTGGATTCCGAAACCGATCGCATCCGGCAAAATCCTGGCCAAAGTGACCAAACCCAGCCCCCATTTCTGGTATTCGGGCAGCACGTTGGTACTGATCAATCTCAGCCGGGTGATTTTGCGTTTTCCACGGAGCAGCGTGAGCCAGCCGAAGGGAAACAGCCGACCGTCGATCTTCTTGATGACTTGATTGTAATCGAGCAGTCCGAATCCGGCTCCAACCGGTTTTCCATCGATCTCGGCGATGCTGGTCAGTTCGGGCACGATCAGATGTTTCAATCCGGCGCTTTGAACGTCGATTTCGGCCTCGCTCATGGGAACATATCCCCAAGTCTGTTGCAACGAGAGATTGTAAATCTCGAGAAATGAGCGGACGTCTTTCGCAAACCGCTTGCGGTCGATCGGTCGGCAAACGACTTTGAATCGGCGAGTTGCTTCGTTGATGACGAACAACAACTTGGGATCCAAGTCTTGCAACTGGTCCATGTGGGCGTCGTAGCTGTATAGATCCTGAACTTTGGAGAAGCCCGCTGCCTCAATCAAGTTTCCGTAGTAGTCGCGGTTATACGGAATCATGAATGTCGGTGGCGAATCGAATCCCTCGACCAACAATCCGCATTCGTAATTCAGGCTCGGATTGACTGGTCCGCGGGCGGTCGTCATGCCCTGGTCGGACCACCACTTCGCCGCCGAATCAAAAAGCGCCTTGCTGACATCGAAGTCGTCGATGCTTTCGAAAAAACCGAAAAAACCACGCTTCTCGTTGTACCGCCGGTTGTGGGCATGATTGACGATCGCCAAAATTCGACCGACGACCTGATCGCCGCGGCGCGCCAAGAATGCTTGGCATCGGGCGTCGTCATAAAAGGGATGGTGGGAAAAGTTGAGCAGCTTCTTTCGTTCCATCCAAATCGGCGGCACCCAGTTCGGATCGTCGCGATACAGATCGCGTTCGAATTGCAAGAATGCCTTGCGATCTCGTCGTGAGGTTACCGGTTCGACTTGCAACGCTTGACTCATGCTGTTTCGACTAGGCTCAGCGGTTTAGGATTGTGCGGAAAATAACTGTCTGACCCCATTTGTGCGAAGCACCCGAAGGGCCGGTTCCCGGCAAATGGGGTCAGACACTTTTTCCGCTCATCGCTTAGGATTCGACTTCACAATCCGGCTTAGAATAACAGAGAACACGATGAGCGAGTCTGAGCCGGTTGTCCTACGGAGCACGGCAAATCCTATCGTTCGCCACTTGATCCGACTTCGGGACAACCGATACCGCCGAAAAGCCCAGCGAGTGATCGTCGACGGTTGGCGTGAAACCGCGCAAGCGATCGAGTCGGGCTTAACCCTTTTCGGCCTTTACGTTAGCGAAAACGGGGTTGAAGGCAATGATGCGACCGTCACGCGTGTTCTTGAACAATCCACGACCTCCGGCAAATGCTGCCTGGTTTCGGATGCGATCATGGAAAAGATCAGCTACGGCGAATCATCGCGCGGCGTTGTCGCGGAATTTGAACGTCCCGACTGGGGTCTGGATCGGCTGGCGCTTCCGGAATCCTCGTTGGTTCTAGTGCTCGACAAGATCGAAAAGCCGGGCAACATCGGCGCCGTGTTTCGGTGCGCCGATGCCGCAGGGATCGATGCGGTATTGCTGTCCGATTGCTACGACGTCTTCAATCCGAACGCACTACGAAACAGCCTGGGCGCGATCTTCCGCGTTCCCACAGCGAGCGGCACTCAGTCCGAAATCGCTGATTACTTGTTAGGACAGGACTTTCGCGTGCTCGCCGCGCGAGTGGAATCGTCGACCGATCTTTGGTCGATGGAGTGGCACGGGCGTGTTGCCGTCGTGCTCGGCAGCGAAGCCGACGGACTGGGCGATCGTTGGCGATTCATCGCGGATCGAAACGGCGGTCGACATGCGCTTGATGGCGTGCGAATCCCCATGGCTGGGAAAGTGGACAGCCTCAATGTGTCCGTTTCAGCCGCCGTGATCGCGTTCGAGGCGACTCGAAGACGTCGTGAAATCTAGGCAAAAGCAATCTCTGGACCGCCGACCGCGTGGTGAAAACCCTGAGAAGCGGCACGATCACCAAAGGTGAAACGGTCGTTAGACGTGGTGGATCGGGCAAAATCGTTAATGTCGTGTCAACCGGCATCCGATACTTCAAACATCCGACGGTGCGGCGCGAAAGCTCTGACGTCGGTGGGTGTGCCGAGGGGGGCGCATCGACCTAGATCGCTCGGACGTAAGGACGCTCAATGCGTGGCCCACGTAAAAATTTGGCGGTATCGGCACGGCTTCAACGCCGGGCCATATTCATGACCTTGCTCTGCGCCGCTTCACCGGTGCTCGGCGGCGAACCGTCATCGCACAGTCTATCCATGCCTCCGTTGCCGCTGCAGGCGGCCAGTGGCCCAAGCACTTCGGCCACCGGCAATGCCGTTCGGTCCAATCCGTTTTGCGACGCGGTCGTGCCCGCTCGCGGTGGCTCCATTCAATTGGCCTCCGGTGGTGATACGCCGTCGGTACGTCTGTTGCCGATCGGAACCGCTATCGGGCTTCAAGCAATTGGCGAAAACGATTCGGTTCGGGTCGAACTCCCCGTGATGACCATCGAGAAGCCGGCCGAGGCTGCCGTGCAAACCAACCCGCTCATTCAATCGACTCATCATGGCGATCGCCAGTTGATCGATGCGGATGTCGAAACGCCTGCTCGAAAAAGCTCGATCGTGCTGATGCCAATCAAGAAGTTCGAGCCGCACGTCGTCGAGCAACCGAAACCGATCGTCGCAAAGCAACCGCAACCGATCGTCGAACAGCAACCGATCATCGCAAAACAACCGCAACCGCTCGTCGAACAGCAGTCCGAGCCGATTTGTTTTTCGTTCTCTGACTCCTCGGCGGACGTGCCCGTCGTTGCGGACGAATCGTCCGAAGATGTGGAAGAGAATTACGACGAAGAACCGCTGCTCGCGATCGCGCCGATCGTGGTGGGTGAGGACGAAGACCTCACGGATAGCGAAGAAGCAAACTCACTCGTCGAGATTGACTTCGCGCCCGGTCATCACGAGCAACCGGTGCAGATCAAGCACAATCTGCCGATCGTCGCCGCGCCCGCCATTGGCCCCAAGCCACAACTGTATGAAAAGCGATTCCGACCGCCCGTCGCGGTGACTTCCGTTCCGGTTTCATTCGGACGAAGTGACGAAGATTCAACAGGCCAAGTTTTGACGGCGATCGAGCCGATCGCGGCAAACGTGATCATGTCAGGTTCAACGTCGGATGCCGATACGATTCATCTGTATCTAAGCCTCGCTCAAGTTCGTTCGTTAACGATTGGCGGAACGGTTCAAGAAGTCAAAGTTGATGACAAGAGCGTTTGCCAAGCGTTTGCGGCTGGGCCGAATCAATTGAAGCTGATCGGCACCGGGAACGGTGTCACGCGATTGGTTGTCTGGGCAACGCCGGAATCGACAACCGAAGGCTCGAAAGAAACGCTACCCAAGATGCGAGCCTTCGACATTCACGTCGGCGAAGCGGTCAATGCGGTCGGCGCTGAGTCGCCCGATCGAACGGTGCTTCTGAATCAATCGATTCAAGAAGCGTTCCCGGACGCCGATGTCGTCGTTCACAATCGTCAAAGCGAGTTGATCGTCGCTGGTCGTTGCAGCAGCGAAGCGACCGCCAAGAAGATCATTCGCATGGTTCGCAAGACGTGTACCGTTCCTGTTAAAGACGAGTTGGTCGTTCGATAACGACTGCAAAGCTACCGCAACCTCCGACAACCAATCACTGAATTGTCGGTTAACAAGTTTTTCAACGATTCACCACACCGCGATTCCCATCGCACCGATTGTTTTACGAGGTTCGATCATGAAGACCCATTTGCATCATCTTCGCGTCCCCGGTGAATTGTCATTCGCTGATCAGGCGTCAAGATTCTTGACGTTCTGCGGCGCGGTGGCGATTTGCGCCGCGTCGAGCGTGATCGCCCATGGACAATCCTCTGGTTCGTCACCAGTCAAGAACGGATTGTTCACGCACTCCGGTGACTCCTTCCGCGTCGTCGACACGGCCGGTTTCAAAACGGCCGCCGATATCGGCTCCGTCGATCCGGCTTCGATCCAACAAGTCGGTCACGGTGCATGTACTTCGTGCGGAACGTCATGCGGGGGTGCCTGCGGCGGATCCACGATCGATTCATCGTGCGGCTCCTGCGGAACCGCTTGCGGCGGTCGATGCGGCGGACGCAGCAGTGCATTGACATGCGGTCCCAAGTTCACCAACCCATGCCAACCATGCGTGCCTTACCGCTACGCAATGGTCGAAGCGTTGTACATGGTCCCGGACAGCGACAACTTCAGACTCAGCCCCAACTTCGGCATGAACGACTTCGACTTTGAAGTCGCGCCGCGGATCACGATCGGTGCGGTGAGTGACTGCGTCCATGGTTGTGAAGCTTCGTTCACGGGCCCCTTCGATTGGGACATGAGCGGACAACTGAGCAGTGCCGGTGGCGGAATCAACTCATTCCTTCGATCACCTGGGACCGCCGGTATACCCGGACTGGTCGGAACACCCGGTATTCCCGCGATTCCCGCCGTGCCACCAAGTCCTTTTGCATCGTTCACGAACGCGACTTTTCAAAGCCAACGGCTCGACGCAGAGTACTACAGCCTCGAAGCGAGCAAGACTTTGGTGGGTTGGGAGATGGCAAAGCTGCTGATCGGCGGACGTTATATCAACTACGACGAGGAATTCAACTACTTCAGCCAAACCGCCGCTTCGGGTAACGGCAGACTTCGCAGCGAAGCCCAAAACGATCTGATCGGTTTGCAAGTCGGGATGGATCTGCTGTATCCGATCAGCCGCCACGGCTTTAGCGACTTCCGTGCCCGTGCCGGAGCATACTACAACATGATCGACACAAACTTCACCGCAATTGACGGTGCGACGACGCTGGCAAACAACAGTGCCGACGATGGCGAACTGGCCGGGGTCTTTGAGATCGGATCGGGCATCCGTTATCAACTCGGCGAGATGCTGGCAGTACGTGCCGGAGCCGAGCTGTGGTACATCAGCGGTGTTGCAACGGCGACCGAGCAGTTCAACACAACGATCGGCAGTGGTAGCGGACGCAGACTCAACGCCGACGACGACATCCTGTTTACCGGATTGTCGGTCGGAGCTGAGCTTCGCTACTAAATCCGGTCTCGCGACACCCACGTTCATTGTCCTGATCGATCAAGAATCGATCAGGACTTTTTTTGTTAATCCTTCTTATCGTCTTCGTTGACGCGATTCTTGTTGAGCCACTTCTTGACGCTCTTGCTGGCTTGGCTGGTGAGCGATCCGTCGACGCGCGTGGTGATCGAATTCTCGGTGATCTTCATGATCGCCTGATGAATTTCGCGACCACATTGGCCGCAAACCGTCGGCGGCTCGGATACTTCGACTTGGCATTGCGGACAGAAGTATTCGATAGTCGGTCGCATCGCCGCCTCAAAGAGTCCGCCGACTTGCGACGCAACGAACCATGCCGAATCGTTCTTGCGCACCATGGTCTTGCGCGTCACCTCGCCCGTTCGCACCTTGTCGAGCAGCTCGCTGGGCCGAAGCGGACCAAGATCACCGCCTCCGTCGCTTTGCTGAACAAACCAGTCAGTCACGGATACGTCCTCTTCAACATGCCAAGCGTGCGAAGGTGAAGGGTTCGTGATGGTGCGCGGGAAGCAGTCTCGTCGCGTGGATTAAATTGATTCAATGTGAAGGCTCCTGCGGCGACGCTCTTTACGACGAATGTCGTCGATCAGACCCGAAACCTTCTTCACATCAGCGATCCCGATCATCGACAGATCCGGATGGGTGCGGTCACTGCCGGTGAGCTGGATCTTGCCGACGCCAAGCATTCGTTGGACAGGTCCCTGCGTAAAACTGACGTCATCAATGTCGATGACTTCGATGCGATCGGTTTGTCGATGCAGAACACCAGTCTGGTGAATGAAACGCTGGGTCGTCAATTCGTAATGGAATCCCAAGCGGCGATACCCGTAGAGCAAACATGCCAAGGTCCACAACAGCCCGATGATCGCGATGGCCATCCCGATCGTGAAGGGCTCGACGAAGAACGGCAGCACCAACAGACCGATGCTGGCCAGCGTGATCGCGATCCATGTGCCCACCATCGCTTTGGGCGTATAGCCGCCAGACCACAATAACTCTTCATCTTCGTCGGCATCGATCGACGACTGTCGCTTTGCGGCGACTTCGCTTTGAAACCGATCGGTGGCCGTGGGAGGTCGCATCGATTGGGCCGGTGAGGGTTCAACTCGCGGTTGGTCGATAGGTGGTTGATCGACTTTTGGTTGGCTGGGCCGAGCCGCCATGTCTTCGTTGTTGTCGGTCGACATTGCCAATGATTCCTAGTTGAGATTTCTGAATCGTCCAGTGTGATCGTGGCGACGAACGGTTGTCAGGGCCCGCCGCGACGCCGATACTATATCGCGCCGGCCCGCATGCGTCATTTCGGGGCCAACATTTCAAGCTGTTTCATCATGCGCTGTCCCTATTGCCACGAAGACAATGACCGTGTGCTCGATACTCGAACAGCCGAAGGTGGCTACACCGTTCGCCGGAAACGAACGTGCAACGGTTGCCAGCGACGTTTCTCGACGGCCGAAACGATCGAGAAACTCAACGTGCGGCTGGTCAAAAGCAACGACACTCGCGAACCCTTGGATCGCGAAAAAATTCGCCGAGGGATCGAACGGGCCTGCTCCAAACGAAAAATCAGCAGCGAAGCCATCGAACAAGTCGTCCAAGACATCGAGGCTGATATCTACACCCACTTCGATTCGGAAGTCAGTTCCGCTCAAGTCGGCGAAATCGTGATGCGTCACCTGGCGAAGCTCGACGCGGTCGCCTACATCCGATTTGCTAGCGTGTACCGTGAATTTCATGATGCCCAGGACTTCATTCGGGAAATTTTAGCGATTGTCGGCCCAAACCCACTCTCGAAGGAATAACGCACTCCTCGCGCGCGACCCGCCGATAGAGTCAGACTGGGATTGATTCACGCGCCCCGAGTCTTCTAAACGTAGATGTCGGGAACCGCATTTCCCGATCAGTCTTCAGCCGACCCTTGGAGCATCTCGCTATGTCTCGAACCGTGTTGTTGGGCGTCACGATCGCCTTCATCGCCTCACTTCCAATCACCGCACTCGCGCAAGCGGGTACCCAACGAGGCGCGACGCTCGGGGGTCTCGGCGGCGCCGTCGCCGGTGCACTGATCGGCGATCACAACGGTAAGGCCGGCGCCGGAGCGGCGATCGGTGGCGTGATCGGGGCAGTCTCAGGCGGATTACTCGGCAACGCCGCCGACAAGGAACGGGCTGCCCAGCAACAACAGCAGTACTACTACCAACAACAGCAACAAACTGTTGTTACCCAATCCGCCGTATCCATCCAAGACGTCGTTTCGATGAGCCGCAGCGGACTCAGCGAAGGTGTCATCATCAACCAGATCCAACAACGTGGCGTGCAAACGACGTTGCAAGTTCCCGACATCATCGCGTTGCACCAACAGGGTGTCAGCGAAAACGTGATCAGTGTGATGCAACAAACACCGACCGGCGTTCAGCGAGTCGCCAGAGCAGCGCAACCCGTTTACGCCGCGCCGCCCGTCGTGGTCGAGGAACACTATGTCGTTCCCTACTACCCTCCGCCGCCGCGAGTTTACCACTACCACTCGCCACACCATTATCATGGCGGTCGAGTCTACTACGGTCACTGATCGGCTAATTAAACGCGGCTACTCGATCGCTCGGTAAATCAGCCCTTTCAACTTTCGCTCGGTCAACCATTGATAGGGCATGACCTGTTCAAGCGTCACGACGATCAAATCATCGCTCGGCGAAACCCAGTAGTGAGTGCTCGCCGCGCCGCCCCAACCGTATTCGCCGATCCTGCCTTCCGGGTCCCAATCGCTCATTTGATCGCGGACATTGAAACCAAATCCGAAACCAACACCGGTTCGGACTTCCTTGCCGAACTTGATCCAACCGACTTGTTTGGGAAGTTGATTGGTGGTCATCAACGCGACCGTTTCAGGCTTCAGCAGTCGCACCGAACCGCTATGGCCGCCGCCAGCAATCATCAACAGAAATCGCATGTAATCGGCAGCGGTTGAGACGAGCCCGCCGCCACCTGATTGCAAACCCGGATCGTTGCGATACCGACTCGTCTCGGGCGCGTCCCCGAGCGACAACTTGCCCTTACCGTCACTGTCGTAGTTCGCGGCAAACCGATCCAGCTTGTCGTCGGGAACGAAAAAACCGGTGTCGACCATTCCCAGTGGCTTGAAGATGCGGTCGCTAAAAAAGTTATCCAAAGATTCGCCCGAGGCCACTTCGACAACTCGACCCAGCACGTCCGTGGAAATGCCGTAGATCCAATCGGTCCCTGGCTCGAACGCCAACGGCAGGTCGGCCAATTTCGCGTGCATCTGCTCGAGCGAGCTGTCTCTTTCGAGCATTGTCAGCTCGGCATACGCTTTGTCGTGCTTCTCATTTCCGCTGCCGCCGTAGGTGTACCCCGAAGTGTGCCGCATCAGATCGGCAATCGTCATTTCATGAACCGATGATTCATTGTCCGTTGCGGCGACTGCATCGTCGTTCGCGACCGATACTTCCTTCAACTCGGGCAAGTACTTCGAGACCAGATCATTCACATCCAACTTGCCTTCTTCGCAAAGCATCAACGCGGCCGTCGTCGTGATCGCCTTGCTCATCGAGTAGATTCGAAAGATCGTGTCTGGACGCATCGGCTTGTCGGCTTCGATGTCCATTTTTCCGTAACCGTTGTTAATCACGACTTTGCCATGCCGTGCGATCATCACGACACCGCCAGCAATTTGGTGATTCGCGATCGAGTCGTCCATTGCCTCGTCGATCTCACCGAGGACCGCTGCCGACATGCCCGCCTCGGCGGGACTGCAAGTTGGTAAGTCCATCGCATTCGTCACTGGCATTGAGGAAAGAACACACATCAACAGCAATGGAAAGATGAATCGCCGCATTTGGGTAAGCCTTGAAGGTGCAAAAAAACTACTTCGAGAAACGCTTGATCTGTTCGTGCAGGTGCCACTGACCGGGGTCATCCAGCAAACAATCCTGTTCAATCTTCAAGGCGACCGGTTTATCACCGGAGAGAAACAAAATTTCGGCCAACGTGTCGCGATAGATGGCGCTGTCGGGTTCAAGCTGAACAGCCGATTCGGACAACCGGCGTGCTTCGTCGAGACGAGTCGCGTTCATCGCAGCGACCCATGCCAGATTGTTGCAAACCATCGCATCGAGCGAAAATGTTTCGGTGTACCGCAGACCTTCGTCGAAAACGCTCGCGAAAGTTTGGTCCGCCAAGTCGGCCATCGAAGCATCTCGCATTTTCGGCAACAACCGTTCGGCGAGGTCAATGTCCAACGGATCGAGCTTCAATAGCCGCTCGGTGTGCCGCCGCGCCGCGATCGAATCTGACTTGGCAATCGCGTCCTCCAACCGCCAGCGGCCGACGTACATCGGCAACGTCACGAAAGCGCTAGGACGAAAGTCATCCGACTCGACCGAACGGATCACCGCCAAGTCGAACCAGTGCGCCGCGTCGGCGGGCGCGGAGTCACGCGCCGTCAGCGCATAGTCGCGGGCGACGGAGTAAAGGTCGTCCGCTTCGTTGCTGCTGAGCGCTTTGATCGGCAGCAGACTTTGATAAGCCTCGATGGATAACGCCGTCTCTTCGCGATCGGCGAGGTATTCCGCCAACTCGCCGCGAGTTTGCAGGGAAGGCGTGCACAACACGAAGCGAATTTCTCGCATCAGTTCGTCGCTGCGCTCGCGATCACCGCTGCGTCGCGAGATCGTCCACAAACCGATCAATGATTTTCCGGCCAAGGCGACATCGTCCGCGCCGCCAAACCTTCCCTGCAATTCGATCGTTCGATAAACCAACTCGAAAAGTTGTGAAGCAGTATCGGCGCGACCCGAATCGAGCGACTGTTCGGCCATGCGAAACACCGCGTCGGTATCGCCGGACTGGGCCAGCTTCGATAAGCACGACGCTGCCAACTTCGTTTGACCGAGCCGGGAGAGCATCGAAACAATGTTCAAATTCGCTTGAATCGCGACGTTTTGGTTGTCGCTGGCACGAACCGAACGGGCTGCCCGTGGCCGAGTAACGACCTCGAAAAAACGCGCAAAATCGACATCGGGATTGAAGTCACTCGGGATCTCACCGGAGATCAATCTACTGGCGGACAAAAAAAGCTGTTCTGGCGAATGGCCGGGATTCATTTTTGACAACGCATCCATGACGATATCGATCGTGGTTGCGTCCGCGTCCGGCAATACTCGACCAACGATTTCGAGAGTATCTGGCGTTACCGATCGATCGGCAGGGTCGATGGACAATCGCGTGATCCAGTCAGCCCGTTTGGTCATCGCCAGCGTCGACAAAACATACTCGGCGACGCGAATCTTTCGGTTGCCATCGATCCGCAAATCCGATTCGCACAAACGCCGGGCGATGGTCCAGGCAACGTCATCACGTCCGGTCGACAAAAGACACTGCATCAATACCAACAACGTTTGAATCTGCGGCGCCAGATCCAAATGCGGTCCGTTGCGCTGCGCAGCAACGGCTTCGTCGATCCAGATCAGATAGTCTGAATCGATTCGATCGATCGGAAATCCCAAAACTTCAAACGCGCGGCGCGTGCGAGAACTGTCCAGGGCAACCGATGCCGCCGCGTCGGCGTTCATCGGACCGAGAACGTCCAGTGCCGCGTCGACCTGTCCGTGGTTGGCCAAATACTTCCAGCGATACTCGGAAGCAACTTCCAGCTTGCAGATCTCCGGTGCAGTCAATTGTTTCACGGCTTCATTGTACAGCCCGGTATCACCGCACCGATCCGCCGCCATCATCGTTTGGCACCAATGCAAACAATGCTCGATCGAGCCGACGTCGGATCGCTTTGCCAGATCATGCCGATCGTCGGCGATTGTGCGCCAGCGAGAATTCATCATCAAACAATTCAACCACAACTGCTCGTTACCGCTGGTCCGCGCCACTTCGATCGCTTCGTCGAAGCGTCCGGATTTGGCGAGCAAGATCGCGGTTGACGTGTCGCGCTGCAGCGGTGACCATGAGGCGGCCGATTTGGGAAGAATTTTGTCGTCCGCGATCGGCATTTCCAACAACCGCATCAACTCAAACCGACACGCCGCCGTCTCATTCGAATCGGCGACCAGATCGATCAGATCGAGCAAATCACCGAGCGACTCGCTGCGCATCGCGGTGTGGACATAAATCGGAAAGCGACGCAGCAGCGCGGCATTGATTCGCCGCTGGATCGATTCGCGGTCGATCGTGCCGGCGGATTCTTCAACCGCCACGACGGCTGCCGAAAATTGCCCGGCTTCGATTAGCCGTTCGATCGCGGCGGGCTGGTCACCGGCCTGCAGCAATCGCGAGATCTCGGGCGGCGTATCGGGCATCGCTCCGCGCCGCCACTGACGCAGTATCCAGCGCGCCCGACCGGCAACCTCGGGATCACTATCCCGGGCCGCTTCTTGGACTGCAGCCCGCGAGTGATCGCGGTCTTTCCACATTTCGATTGTGGCGGTATGTCGATCCGAATACGTTTGCCTTGATAGTCGATCAAGCGTCCCGCCAACGTCGCGAGGCGGATGTTCCTCGGTCGCGTTCTGGGCCCATATGCTGGCGGCAAAGAAATTGATGCCCGCCGCTATACTCAACGCGGCAATGATGCGGATGAACAGCAACGGGTTTACCATGATCGAGATATCCGCAAAAAGTCGGAGCCCACATCAACGGGGCGTTGTTCACTAGCTTACCGATACTGACAGTTAGCCAACGTCGCGATTATACGATAATCTGGTCGACGAGTACGAAGCCTTGCGAGTTCTTAAGGCCGTTCAAAATTCCTCGTTCCCGCCTGGAGCGTTCCCCATGACGCGAAACACGCTGATCGTTCTGGTCACCTTCTTGATGGCCATGTCCGCGAAGAACACCACTGTCGCAGACGACGGATGGCCGATGTGGCGGGGTGCGAGTCAAAACGGTGTTGCCCAAGGCAGCGAGTTTCCGACTCGCTGGAGTAACGAGAACGGAGTCGCATGGGAAGTCGTTGTCCCCGGCAAGGGCAGCAGCACGCCCGTCGTATCCGGCAATTCATCGTTCATGACATCCGGCATCGACGGCAAAAATGTGGTGCTGTCGATCGATTTGACCAATGGCAAAGTGCTCTGGGAAACTCCGCTGGGCTCCGACCGCGGCAACAAACACAAGAAGGGCGGCGGTAGCAATCCGTCAGCAGTTTCCGAAGGCGACCAAGTCTTCGCGTATTTCCGCAGCGGTGACTTGGGTTGCGTCGGAGTCGACGGCAAGGTTCGTTGGCACGTTAATCTGCAAGACATGTTCGGCGAAGACACGCTGTGGTGGGATCTCGGATCATCGCCGATGTTGACCGATAACGCGGTAGTGATTGCGGTCATGCAATCGGGCCCGAGCTACTTGGTTGCATTCGACAAAGAGTCCGGCGCTGTCATCTGGAAGCAAGATCGCATGCTCGGTGCGCCCGAAGAGGCCGCGCAGAGTTACTCGACGCCGTTGGCAGTAACGATCAACGGCAAAGATGCGATCGCAGTGATGGGCGCCGACCATTTGACGCTGCACGACGCGGGCGACGGAGACTTGCTGGGTAAGCTCGGCGGCTTCAATCCGACCGATCATAAATACTTTCGTTCAATCTCGTCCCCTGTCGCCGATGGCAATTTGATCGTGTGTCCGTACGCGCGAGGCGAAAGCGTGACGTGCGTGCGGATGGACCAAGTGGCTGCGGGAAAAGGAACCGACGCGATCGCTTGGTTCCGCGATGATCTTGGTAGCGACGTTCCAACGCCGGCGATCAAGGACGGCCGCGTCTATTTGGTTGGCGACGGCAATGCGTTCAAAGGAAATGTTGCCTGTTTGGACCTGAACACCGGCAAAACCATCTGGACCATTCAATTGCCAAAATCGCGAATCGGGCTGAGCAGTTCGCCGCTGATCGCGGGTGACAACTTGTATGTCACAGCCGAAGATGCAACGACTCACGTCATCGGCCCGATTTCATCGGACCAACCCAAATTGCTCTCATCGAACCCGCTCGATGATGACGAGCCGTTCACGGTCGCCAGCCTAATACCAATCGGCAAATCGCTGCTCTTGCGAAGCAAAAGCCATTTGTACCGAATCGGCGGCGAGTGAACGGCGGCTCCGTCGCACCAGCCGCTCATATCCAGACCGCAACGATTCAAGATCGGCATCCACTACCGCAGCAAAGCCTGAAGTGCCGCGAACACGCACAGTCCGGCATCTTGTCGAACGAAATGCTCGACAATGTTTCCCAAAACTGCTTGGCCGGTCCTACGTTCCATCGCGTCAATCCGATGCAGCATGGCTTGAATCGGCTCGCTGGTCGAACTGAAGTACCGAAACAATCGACTACGCCAATGTTTTGAGTAGGCCTGATGAATCGATTCCCGCTGTGACTTCAGCATCCGATCGTGGAAGTATTTCGGATAGATCCAGCGCACGAAAGAGACAAATGTTCCGACCAGCAACAGGGCAATTCCAACGACGCTGACGATGGCGCCGCTGGGGCCGGACCCTCCGAAGATGGCTGTTGCAAAAACGATCAACGGCAGCGATCCGCCGATCGTTCCGCCGATCATCCAAATCACCAAGGGCAGAGTTCGATATTTTGATTTCGCGCTCGTGAATGACTGATTGATCGGTTCGAGCGTTGATCGCAAATCGCCCACCAAGCGTTGAACTTGAGACGAAACTTGGGCAGCGTCCGTGTTTTCAGTCTCGTCCAGAACAGCCAAATATTGCTCGACGACCGCATAGACGATCATCACCCAAGCCCCATCGTTTTCTGCCGATGACATCGGAAACGCATCGCGAACTCTCGAGCCATCGCGAGCGAGTTGATTGAGCAGCTTCAGAACCTCCGCGGTCGCGGTCGGCGTATCCGATTGACAGGACAACCGAGCGGCATGCAGCAATTCGTCACGTACTTGATTGGCCCATCGACTCGTCAGTTGGGTACGTAAAACCTGACGCACCTGAGCCAAAAACTCCAGCTCCGCATCGGCGGCTTGATGCAAACCGACCGACTCCGACTCGATCGTGCCGATCACCGAGTCGACCCAATCTGGCGGCGCGACCCAAATCGCAGATCGAAGCAAACGCAGATAGAAGACGGTGCGAGTCGTCGGCTCGGTTTGCCGGATCTCGCGTTCGCAAGTCTTCAGTAGCGGTTCCCACTCGTCAAACGGCAATTGCTCCACGAGCCGCAACCACAACGTTTCGGTCAGCATGTAGAACGACGGAGCGCGAAGTTTTTCGGCGACGAAGCGAACGATTTTTACCAGCATCAAATCGGGAACTTCGGTGCGCAGGAACTCGGTGGCCAAATTCAGCAATCCGGGATCCGATGGATAGACGGCCAAGCCATCAAGCAAGTAGCCGAGGTATCTCGCGGTCGGCTTTCCGGCGTTCGCATCCGCCAGTACGGCGGCCAAGTAGAAGTCCGGCGGTGTCCGACGCGACATCGTTTCGAAGCGTCGCATGGCTGCAACCGGATCGACAACTGCCAGCGTTCGCAGTGGCAATGGCTCGGCACCGGCAGGTTGAGTCGACGTGGCTTGCCGCTGATCCCCGCGCAGCGAAGACGCATCAGGTGGTCGGACGTTTTCGGCGGGCCGAGTCGCCGAACTACCACGCCACACATCGGCGGAGTCGTTGAGCGTTTGCTGCTGCTTGCCGTATCGCAACACTCGTTCGAGACGTTCGTATGCGTCACGAACGCTTCCGAACTCGGCCGGATGCGATTCGGGTTTGTAGATCCGGATCGCTTTGCCATACGCCCGTTTCAAATCGCGCCGGTCATAGCCTTTCTCCAAACCGAAGAAACGCTCCGGGTTGCCGGGCAACAACGATAAGTCGTTCATTTGAAACCGTCACGACCCGGCATGAAACGCGGAGCATTGCGCGGTGGAAAGTTTGGTGCTGGAAAGTTTGGTGCTGGAAAGTTGGGCGGTGAAAAAATGGGCGGTGAATAACTCGGCTGCTCCTTGAATCGATCCATCATTTCTTCGTGCCGCCGTTGACTCTCTCGCAACATTTCGTCGTGCCATTGATTGGGATCTGGCATCACAGTCTCAAACCGTGGTCCGCTCGCTCGCATCGCTTCGAGTCGCCGTTGAGCATTCGATGGAAGTCTCGACTCATGCTCCGACCGAAAATCTTGAATCGCTTGATCCAACGGCTGCTGGAACAAACGGTCTCGTTCCGCTAGCTCCGATGATAATTGCCTGGTCGTCGATTCGGTCGGGTTGGGAGCAACGCGAATACTGTCCACATGCGACGGCGCCACGGGAAGACCCGGTTTCGGACTTGTCTTCTTAGGATCTTGGGCGAAGTTTGCGGCAATGACCAAAACAAAGAACGATCCGATCACAACCACTTTCAATCCGCTGGACTGGTTCGCCCGCGTCCGCAGCGAGTATTTTTTTGCCCAGGCGGTGTGATTTTCTGGGTCGAGCAAGATTTTGAACCAGTCCCGCTGGAGCGCATACACGTCCGGGTGCGCGGCAACGTACTTCCTGACCATTTTGATGGCTGGCACGACTCGCCGTTCGTCGATGATCGATTCGATAAACTGTTCCTTCAAAGCGCCCGACTCGGCGGGCGGACGGACGACGCTGTGTTGCAACGAGTACGCAAACTTGGGATCGTTGGTCTCCGTCGCTGCCGCGATCAGCGTCTCTCGACAGTTTGCCGCAGCCCGCAATCGGGCCGCGATCGCGGCGTATTCGGGTAACCGCTTGCTCTCCAAGAAGCCGAGATACTGATTGAGTTTCTCAGCGGGCAACTGATAGAACTTCGACTGCAAAACGTCGAGACATTGCTTGGCCCGTTCGCGCAGTTTTGCATCCGCATCGGGGTTTTGCGGCGACTCGATGGCTGCCGCCGTCGCGTGGCCTAGCAATGTCGCATCGGCCGCTACGACGCCCCACAACTCGCGCCGACGTCGCATGATCTGCGAAGCCTGAAATATCGGATTCAGGTCGAGCATTTCACGCACATAGGCGCTCGCAATTACCGTGCCCGCTTCATTGTCGGCGCTCATTCGTCAGCCTCGTCAGGATGGATGCCGAGCGAGGAAAGGCAAATCATCAGCAGTTCTCGCGCCGCCGCGAACTCCGCACGGTCCGCGCGATTCATCGCCGACTCATAAGCGTCCAAGGCCTCGTCGAGCTGAACACGCTGGGTCGGATGCAGTTCACCGAGCATGCGTTCGGCGTACCGAGCAAGCTGTTGGTTCGCCAAGTCTTCTCGCGGATAGAACTTCATTTCGCCGATCCGCCGCCGCGCCGCTTCGATCGATTTGGGGGAAAGCCCCTTCACATGGTTGGTCAACACGGTGCGAAACTTCTTGCCGCCCAGTGTGTAGGCTTCGACTTCCAACACGCCACTGACGTCGTAAGTGAAGCGAATGTAGAACGGGCTACCCGCTGGTCCCGGCGGCAAAGGACTCACTTCCAATTGCCCCAGCAGCACGTTGTCACTGACTTTCCTGGCGTCACCCTGGAACACTTTCACGGTCACCGATGGCTGGTTCGTGACCACTGTGCTGTAGATTTCTTCTTTGGAAATTGGGATCGTGCTGTTGCGGTGCAATACAGGTGAAAAATAGCCGTCTTGGATTTGGCCTCCGAGTTGCTTCACCACTTCGACGCCGAGCGTGAAGGGACACACGTCGGTCATGACCATGTCGTCGACGGCGGAATCTTCGCCGATCAGCGCCGCTTGGATCGCGGCACCCAACGCGACGACTTCATCCGGGTTGTGCCGCATCACGGCGGGTTTACCGAAGAAGTCTTCGACGAACCGACGCAAAGCGTCCATCCGCGTCGCACCACCGACCAGGATCACTTCGTCGATCTCGGAGGCTTGGAGCTCGGCGTCGCGCAGCGCACGCGCGATCGGGCCAGCGATTCGCTGCATCAGCGGGTCGCACAATCTCGCAAATGTTTTGCGATCAATCCGGAATCGTTTCGGCTTCTCACCAAAACGACCGTCCGATTCTGGAACGCGAATGAACGCTTCCTCGTTGGTCGCGAGTTTCCGCTTCGCCGATTCGCACTCGCTTCGCAAACGCGCGACGCGCAGCGGGCTGTTGAGTTCGGCAACTTCGAGTCTGGCGTTCTCCGACGCCAAAACCTCCGACACGATACGATCCGTGAAATCTTCACCGCCCAGCAGGCTTTCACCCGCACTGGCACGAATTTCGAGTGTGCCTTCGAATACCTCCATGACCGTCACATCGAAAGTACCGCCGCCCAAATCGATGACGACAATATTTTTCTCGTCGCTGCGATCATGGAAACCGTACACGAGTGCCGCAGCGGTCGGCTCGTTGATCATCCGACGAACATTCAGTCCCGCCATCTCGCCGGCGACGCGAGTGGCCTGTCGTGCATGATCGTTGAAATACGCTGGCACCGTAATCACCGCGTCGGTCACTTCCGCACCGAGGGTTGATGACGCATCCTCCTTGAGTGATCGCAGGACCAAGCTACTCAGTTCGTGTGGAGTGAATTCGCGTTTACCGAGTTTGATCCGTCGGTCTTGACCCATGTAACGCTTGAAACACCAAGCACAGGACTCTGGATCCGTGACTCGGAATTCCTTCGCCGTTTGGCCGACCACGATCTCGCCGTTGGGCAAAACACCCACGACTGACGGAGTCAAAACGGCACCGTGCGCGTTGGGCAACAGAACGGGTTTTCCATCGCGAAAAACACTCACAAGCGAATGGGTTGTCCCAAGATCGATACCGATACAAGAGGCGTTCGTCCGATCGAGTTTACCACTGCTGGCCAAATCCATTTCCCTCATAACCTTAAGAAGCAACCGTTGCAAAAACACAGGTTGTCCTATCATATCCGAATAACACTTATTTTCCGCACGATCCTATCTCGCCAACCCGGCGATCGTCTTACTCGAAAGGATTCAGCGGTGACGCGGCAGCGGCTTGAAGTTGGTTCACGTATTTCTGGTCTTCGTCGCTCAATCGGTCGAGCGACACCGTCACTTCACGGCCATCGGTGCGGCGAAGCGTCACCTTGCCGTCAACCGAACTGACGAAGACAGCGTCCACTTTGAATGACTCGCTGGCGTCGCTCCATGTGCGTGATCCACGAGCCTTCGACGCGAGAGACGCAGGTTGGTTGGGTTGATCAAGCTCGTCGGGTGCAAGTTGAATGTCGCTTCGCGATACCGTATGATCCCGAGGAGCAAAACCACGTTTGCGGACAAGTACTTTGCCGTCGGATCGCAGTTCCAAGATCTCCGCCGCAAACCATGATGCATGAAGTTTCGCTTGTACAAACTGTCCAACGTACAGTTTTGACGGGTCCGTCACCGCGCGGCCGGTCGACTTCACGGGCATGTGGCTATCGTATGCTTCATTGAGGTCAAACTTCACCTTATAGGCGGATGACCAGCGGGCCAGTGCCTTGCCGGCTTCTTCTTGAATCTTCTTGCTCGGATTACCAAGCAACGACTTAATCACGGCAGCCACTTCGACATCGGGCTCTTTCGGCGATTTCTTGCCGAGTTGTCCGAGCGTTTTCAGAATCTGGTCGCTGTCGTTTGACCGCAACGTGGCGATCGCCGCGGCCTTTTCCTCGGGCGTGAGCGGAGCCTCGGCAGCCAACTTGGCGCCCGCCGCATCCGTCTCTCGTTGCACTCTGACGCGCTGTGCGTCCGCGTCCAGCTTGGCAATCTCTTCTACCGATAGCCGATGGTACTTGATCGAGATGGGAATCGTGGCCTTCGTGTTGTTTTCGTCGACGGAAAGTTTTGCGTTAAAGTCGAGTGATTGCGGCATCCCATCGCCTGAGTCGAATGTCCATGTGCCGGTGCCGGTCAATTCGAAGGCCGGCTGGTCACCGACTTTGGGCGACGACAATTGATAGGTCTTCTTGATAACGATTTTTGTATCCGCGTCGCTCTCGATCGAATAATTCGCTTTCTCGCTGCCGACCTTCACGGACTTCGAATCGTTGCCGCCGAAGGGGCCAAACGGACCGAACGGTCGCCGGCCTTCTTGTTCTTGCGTGATCGAGACATCCGAATCCGACAGCCACTCACGCTGTTGGGCCCCGGACACAGACTCGGGCAGAGACTCGAACGGCATCAACGAGACATTTCCTAGCAAGAACGGCAGTTGCGAATCACCATTCATGGCCAACACCGTTCCCCGGTGTGTCATGGTGATGCTGTTGGTGGTCTGTGTCTTGCCGGCAAACTTCGGTCGCGAAAACGGGCTCGGCGGACCGCCGCTGGGGCCGAACGGACCAACGCGACCGAACGGGCCGCGCGATGACGACGAAGCTTTGGTCTTGGTCGACTCCGTCAGTCCGCCGCGATAAGTCAGTCGTATCTGCTCATCATCGATCTCGTCGATCGTGTATCGAGTGGTGCCTTTGTACGACTTAACCTCATCCGGCATTTCAGCGGTGATGTCCAAACTCGTAGACCAGTTGATCACCGACCTTTCGGCCGTACCTCAAGTCGGCCGAATTGGCCTGCGAAGCCACGATGGCAAAACAGGAGATGAGTCCGCTCAGCAAAAACTTGCTATCCAGAAAGGATCGCTTGAAGTTCATTTTTGATTCTCCTCCGTCGGTGGGAGCGAAAGTGCCAAACTGAACGGTCCAAAAGTCGCTGATGTTCGAAATCATCGCCGAAATCGCGACGTCATCGTAACCTGTTTGGCGAGATTGAATTCTCCCGCACGGCGACAACTAGAAATCCATTCTACGCATTCGCCTCTGCAAAATACCCCATATTTACTTGGCCTCGACGATCCCCACGGGCGGTTGATACACTTTTGTGGCGTTATCAGCTTGCTATTGCCAAACTTACCCCCTCGACGATTGACGATCCTCCGTGATTCTGATTCTGCACAGCCGCGCTACCGACGAACAGATCGATCACGTTCTGAAACGTGTCGAATCGCTCGGGTTGCAGCATCACCTTAGCCGCGGCACCTACCGGACGATCGTCGGCATCATCGGCGATGAAGACAAATTGCGAGAAGAACCGCTCCGCGCCATCCCCGGCGTCGCGCAGGTCGTGCCGGTCTTGCCTCCATACAAGCTGGCTTCGCTCGACGCGCATCCCGAACCGAGCGTGATTGATGTCTCGGGGGTGAAGATCGGTGGCGGTCACTTGGGCATGATCGCCGGCCCCTGCAGCGTCGAAGACCGCGAGCGGATGTTTCGCATCGCCGAGCGGGTCGCCGCCTCCGGCGCGAACCTGTTCCGAGGCGGCGCCTTCAAGCCGCGAACAAGCCCCTATGCGTTTCAAGGCTTGGGTGAAGCGGGACTTAAGTTGCTACGCGAAGTCGGCGACAAATTCGGTATGCCGGTGGTGACCGAAGTGACCGATCCACGCTTGGTCGAACTGGTCGCTGATTATGCAGACATGCTGCAAGTCGGCGCTCGCAACATGCAAAACTTCGCATTGCTGACCGAAGTCGGCAAATCGCGGCGACCGGTGCTACTCAAGCGTGGCATGAGCGCGACGATCACTGATTTGCTGATGTGCGCCGAATACATCTTGTCACAGGGCAACGCGAACGTCGTGTTGTGCGAGCGCGGTGTGAAGAGCTTCGATTCGGCGACTCGCAATCTGTTTGATGTTGCCGCGGTGCCGCAAGTCCATCAACTTTCGCACCTGCCGATTATCGTCGATCCGTCACACGCGACGGGGCGACCCGACCTGATTCCTGCTTGCGCGCTGGCCGGCTTGGCCGCCGGTGCCGATGGCGTTCATATCGAAGTGCATGATTGCCCCGAAGAAGCCAAGAGCGACGGGCCGCAAGCACTCCTTCCCGACCAATACGATGAGCTGGCGCGTCAGATGAAGAGTCTGGCGGAGCTGCTCGGAAAGACAATTTCACCGCTACCGGAGATAATGGTTTGAGCCGTCGCATTTTGATCGCAGGCAACTGGAAAATGAACACACGATGCGCCGACGCGGTTGCGCTTGCCAAAGGCGTCGTTGCCGGAGTGGGCAATCACCCGACCGTCGAAGTCGCGTTATGTCCGCCGTCGCTTTATCTAGCCGCCGTGGGCGATGTCGTCGCCGGATCGCCGGTCGGACTCGGTGCCCAAAACCTATACGCGGCCGCCGATGGCGCCTTCACCGGCGAGATCAATGCGGCGATGCTGACCGATGTCGGTTGTGCCTACGTGATCCTTGGCCACAGCGAGCGTCGGGCGATCATGGGTGAAACAGACAAACAGATCAGCGAAAAATTGCATGCAGCGATGGCCGGAAATCTGGTCCCGATCGTGTGTGTCGGCGAGACTCTGGAAGAACGTGAAGCGGGCAAAACCGAGAAGGTTGTCGAAACCCAACTGCGTGGTTCGCTCGATGGCCTCGATGACGTTCAAGCCGCCGGAATTGTGGTCGCCTACGAGCCGGTCTGGGCAATCGGCACGGGAAAGACGGCTTCCCCCGCCCAGGCAGAAGAAGTTCATGCGTTCATTCGCAAACTGTTGGGCGAATTGTTCGGCGCTGACGTGGCAAGCCAAATCCGAATTCAGTACGGTGGCAGCGTGAAGCCGGGAAATGCCAAGGAACTGCTGTCGCAACCGAACATCGACGGGGCACTCGTGGGCGGTGCCAGCCTGAAAGTCGAAGACTTCATGGGCATCATCAAACCGGTTTGATCCCAATTTAATCTCAGCTTGCTCGCGGAACATTGCCGCGAGCGATCGATCTCTCCATTCAACTTTAGAATTTGGTAATTCGATGACTTTTCTGTTGCTCGGTACGGTATCCGGAACACTGCTCGGCTTCTTGATGGGATTTCTGTCCCTGTTCTTGATCCTGTTGATTCTGATCCAACGTGGTAAGGGCGGCGGGCTGACCGGTGCCTTGGGTGGTCCCGGTGGTCAGAGTGCTTTTGGCAGCAAAGCCGGCGACACGTTCACGTTCATCACCGTGGTCGTAGCGGCGATTTGGGGATTCACGTGCGCCTTCACGATGTGGTTGCTGGGCACACACAGCCCATCGGTCGCAGCCGGAACGACATTGTCCGCCGGTCCCGGCAATGACGCCGAAACGACGGGGAATGAGTTTGTGATTCCGCCGATGGGTGGAGGAATCGGCCCGACACCATCGATGGATTTGGTGCCCGCGACGAAGACGCCTGTTGTCGAAACCGAGGCGGGAGATGCAGCCAAGGCGGATGCTGAGCCGGAAACAGAAGCGAACCTGGAATCCGGCGATACCGAAGCTGAAGCGGCCGAATAGGTACATGAAGGAAACTAAACCCGCCGGTGTGCGGAGCATGACCGGCCAGGGCCACGCCAGCAAACAGGGCGAGCTTGGCACCGTCTCGGTCGAAGTGCGTACCGTCAACAATCGTGGCTTCAAATGCACGTCGCGAATTTCGGATTCGCTCTCCGCGATGGACGGCAAGATCGAAACGCTGGCCCGTTCGATGATTCATCGCGGCAGCGTATCGCTGTCTGTTTCTTGGCGTCGACCGGCAGGTGAGAACACGCCGGGTATCGACCAAGATGTCCTGCAATCGTACGCAAAGAAGCTCCAACAACTACGCGATGAACTGGGCGGCGCGGGCATGACCATCGAGCTATCGTCATTGATGACGCTGCCCGGCGTGATGGTGTCGTCCCGAGAAGATCGACGCCAAGACGAGTCGGTCTGGGAATTTGTGCAATCCGCAATCGTCGATGCGATCGAAAACTTGGACCAAATGCGTGAGATAGAAGGGGCGAACATGGCAAAAACGCTCCGAGCCGATATCGAATTGATTGCCGATTCACTCGAACACGTTCGGGTATTGGCTCCGCGAGCGGTCGAAACCTATACGGCCCGTCTGGAAACTAAAATTGGGCGAATCATGGCGGAACGATCGATCGAGGCACAATCGATTGATCTGCTGCGAGAGATCCAGATTTACGCCGACCGAGCCGACATCAGCGAAGAAGTCACGCGACTGGGCAGTCATCTCGAGATGTTTCAGAGCGTTCTCGCTGGCAACGACGGCCCCGACCGTCGCGAGCCGACCGGACGCAAGCTAGACTTCGTCATCCAAGAAATGTTCCGCGAAACGAACACCATCGGCAGCAAAGCGGCCGACGCGGCGGTTTCTGCCCATGTCGTCGAAATAAAATGTGCGATTGAACGAATGCGGGAATTGGTCCAGAATCTGGAATGAGCGGAGATCAAGCGGGACGATTGATCGTCATTTCCGGGCCCAGCGGAGCCGGAAAGAGCACGGTTGTGCGCCAATTGCAACGCGATTGCGATCTGCCGCTCGTGCTCAGCGTTTCCGCCACGACGCGGCCACCTCGTCCGGGCGAAATCGACGGAGTTCATTATTTTTTTCTCTCGGCACCAGAGTTCTCGAGGCGGAAATCGGCCGGTGAATTCCTCGAATGCAAAGAAGTTTTTGGGTTAGGATACTGGTACGGCACGCTCAGCGAGCAAGTCGCCACTGGCTTAGCAGCAGGGAAGTGGGTAATTTTGGAGATCGATGTCCAGGGTGCGATGACGATTTTTGAAAATGGAGCCTTTCGACCGATATCGCTATTCATTCACCCCGGCGGGATGCAGGAGTTGGAAGATCGCCTAAGGGCGAGAAAAACCGAGAGCGAAGGGGCCATCATGGCGCGACTCGAAACGGCGTCCAGTGAAATGCTGTACAAACACCGCTACCAATACGAAATCATCAATGGATCCGTCGACGTGGCGGTCGCCGAAATCTGCCAAATATTGAAAGACCAAAAGGAAAAACACCCATGCTCGAAGAGCTAAAAGAAGAAGAAATCGTCAACAAGGTTGGCGGTCGCTTCAAATTGAGCACGCTGATTCAAAAACGCCTGGTTCAATTGAACCAAGGCAGCCGCGCGCTCGTCAATGTGGACACCCACGACAAGATGTCGATCGTGCTGCAAGAAATCATGCAGGACAAGATCGTTCTGAATATGGACAGCGAAGTCGAAATCTTGCGAGATCTGAATGCCGCGATTGCCGCTGCAGAAGGCCCGGACTTGGATTCGTCCGACTTTTAGAAGCCTTTGATGAACTCTCGTCGCAAGAAAATCTTGCTGGCCATCGGTGGCGGAATCGCGGCCTACAAATCGGCGGTGCTTTGCAGCCGACTCGCGCAAGCTGGATTCGACGTTCGTGTCGCGATGACGCGATCGGCGACCACCTTCATCGGCCCGCCGACGCTGGCCGCACTGTCGGGCAATGCGGTGGCGATCGAAATGTTCGACGATCGCTATCCCCTCGGCCCACACATCGAACTGGCCGACGGCATCGAAGTGATGATCGTCGCACCGGCGACTGCGAATCTGATCGCGAAGTTCGCTCACGGCTTGGCCGACGACTTGATCAGCACCCTGTATTTGCAAGTCGCCTGTCCGGTGCTGATCGCGCCAGCGATGAGCGCACCGATGTGGTCGAAACCGTCGGTTCAGCGTAACGTACAGCGACTCGCCGAGGACGGTTGCCATTTCGTCGGCCCCGAGTCGGGTTGGCTCAGTTGCCGCGTCATTGGTGAAGGCCGGATGAGTGAGCCCGAGTCCATCTTGACGGCCGCGCAATCGCTGATTGAATGAGTCGATCGATCAACCACACACGGATAGACCGTTCATGACGCTCTTTGTATTCGGCCACCGCAACCCTGACACCGACGCGATCTGCAGCGCACTTGCTTACGCCGATTTTCTGCGCCGCACGACGCGTCCGGATGCCGTGGCAGCCTGCTGCGGAACGCCCAACCTGCGGACAGAGTTCGCTCTCAAAAAAGCCAAGCTGCAACATCCGCGGATCATCATGGATATCCGTCCCGAGCTGGAAGATGTTTGCAATCGCAAACCCGTCGTCGCGCACAAAGACGACGTGTTCTACGAAGTCTACCAACGGATGAATGATAACGAAGTCCGATCGATTCCTGTTCTCGACGATGATGGCCGCGTGATCGGCATCGTGACCTTGCTGGATCTGTTGGAATTGATGCTGCAAGGCGGCGTCGATCCGATCCGATCGCGACAAGTCACTAGCACACTAGGGAAAGTTGTCTCGGTCGTCGGCGGCGAATTCCAGCACGTCATTGACCCTGACCGCATCGATGACTACATCGTCACCGTGGGGGCGATGAGTGCGGGTGGGTTCACCGAACGAATGAAGCAGTTTCCCGCCAACCGGCTGTTGGTGGTCAGTGGCGACCGTCCCACCATCCAGTTACCGGCGCTCGAAATGGGTGTTCGATGCCTCGTCGTCACCGGTGGTTACGAACTTTCCAGCGGACTGATGCACCTTGCCGAGGCTCGCGGCGTTTCCGTTATCACCAGTCCATTTGATACCGCCACAACGACGATGCGAATCAAAGCTGCCCAGCGAATCGAATCGATCATTGAAACAAACTTCATGAAGTTGTCATCAAAGATGTCCGTCAGTGCCGCCCGCAGTCAAGTCTTTCGTTCGCCCCAAACGGTTTTCCCGGTGGTCGACGGCGACGAATTGTTCGGTGTCATCAGCAAGACCGATTTGGTCAACCCGCCTAAGACCGAAATCGTATTGGTCGATCACAACGAAATCGCGCAAGCCGTTCAAGGCGCTGAAGAAGCGGACATTGTCGAAGTTCTTGACCATCACCGGCTCGGTGGGTCGCTGAAATCGAATCGACCGATGAGGTTCTACATGGAGCCCGTTGGGTCGACCTGCACTTTGGTCGCCAAAATGTTTCAGCGGGCGCAAATCGACCCCAGCGCTGGCATCGCGCTGTGCATGGCATCAGGGATGATCAGCGACACTTTGTTTTTGCGATCACCGACCACCACGGACGTTGATCGCGAGATGCTGGAGTGGCTTGAGAAAATTTGCAACGTCGACATGAAAGAGTACGCCAATGAGTTCTTCCAAGTTGGTTCGGCACTGAAGTCGTGTACGCCGGCGGAGGTCGTCCGCGAAGATTGCAAAGAGTTCGAGGAATCGGGACGCCGGTTCTCGATCTCGCAAATTGAAGAGATCGGGTTTGATCTATTCTGGCAACGAAAGAGCGAACTTGCCGAAGCGTTACAAGCCTTGGCATCGGAGCAAGTGCTCGAGTTCTCGGCGCTGTTGGTGACCGACATCGCCAGCAACGGAAGCCTGTTGTTGATGAGCAGCGAACCGGAGGGTTGGGAAGACATTAGCTATCCACAACTCGAAGACAAGCTGTACCAACTCGAACAAGTCGTCAGCCGCAAAAAGCAATTGTTACCGCTAATCATCAGCCTGTTGGACGCATCGCCAACACCCACGTAGGGCCGGTTCCACCGGCCGTTCGTCGCATATTTCGCCGCTCGAGGCTGGAACATTCGTACGATTCTATCGCTTGACGCGAGCGTTGCCCTGCCAGATGCTCCAGACCTGTTCTTCGTCGGCGGGTTGGGCGTAGTCGGTTAGCATCGTCGCCGCGAGTGCTCCGGTGGCCCAGCCGAACTGAGTGCTCTTTTCGGCACTCCAACCTTTCAACACGCCGTACAGCAACCCGCCCACGAAACCATCGCCGCCGCCGATTCGATCCAAGACGCCGATTTCGCGAGGTTCGACGACGCAGAATTCATTGCCGTGAGAAACGATCGCACCCCACATGTGCAGATTCGCGTTCTCGACTTCACGCAGCGTTGTGGCAAACAGGGTGGCACCGGAGTACTCTTTTTTGACGCGACCGATCATTTGCTTGAAGCCGTCGATCTTGGCCCCGATGCCCTTTCCGCCCGCTTCCGGTCCTTCGATATCCAAACACAATTGGAAGTCCTCTTCGTTGCCGATCAGGATGTCTGACAAGCTGGCGATCTCTTTGAACGCGGCTGACAATTCTTCTTGACGACCTCGCCAGAACGATGCACGGTGGTTGAGGTCAAACGAGATGCGTGCGCCGTGCTTTTTGGCCGTGCGAGCGATCTCCAAACAGAACTGACTGGTTTCTTCGGACAGCGCCGCGATCAGGCCTGATAAATGAACGACCTGAGCGCCCTCATCACCGAAGATGCGTTCGAGGTCAAAGTCCTTCACGTTGAGCTTGCGTCCGACTTCGCCGGCCCGGTCGTTCTGCACGCGTGGTCCCCGTGATCCCCAGCCGCTGTCGGCCATGTTGATTTGATGACGGTATCCCCAAGGATTTTCTTGCTCGAACTCGGGGCCTTCAAACGTCATGTGACGCCGGCCGAGATCGTCCTTGATGAATCGAGCCACGGGGCTGTCTTTGACAAACGCGGTCAGAATCTTGACGGGTAAGCCGAGGAACGACGACACGCTACCCACGTTCGATTCGGCGCTACTGGCGGTCATCTTGAACGTGTCACTGCAATGAAATGGTTGGTTATCCACAGGTGTCAGGCGGATGCCCATGCTGGTTGGGATGACCATCGCGTGCTTGGCATCTTTTCGCAGTTCAATCATTCTGAATTCCTAAGTCACTATCGTTGGTTTGGTGTATTTCGACGGGAACGTCGCGGGTGCAAAAATTAAATCGTAACCGACGCAAAGCCGCCATCGACCGCGATGTTCTGTCCGGTCACAAACGACGATGCTCGGCGACTGGCCAGCCACACGACCGCGCCGGCCAATTCGTCGGCCTTTCCGAACCGGCTCATCGGCGTGTGACCAATGATTTGGCCGCCGCGAGCGGTGTACGAACCATCCTCGTTGAATAGAAGTTTGCGGTTCTGTTCGGCCGGGAAAAATCCGGGGCTGATCGCGTTGACTCGCACGCCCGTGGTCGCCCATTCGCGAGCCAACCAAAGCGTCAGGTTGATCACCGCCGCCTTCGCCGCGGAATAAGCGACGACTCGCGACAGCGGAATCATGCCTGACATGGACGCGATATTAATCACGCTGCCGACGCCGGCGGAAATCATGTCGGGCGCGAAAATCTGACTCGGCAACAATGCACCGCCGACCAAGTTCAGGTCGAACACGTCTCGCCAAGCGTCCAGGGGCAGTTTGCAGATATCTCCACCGGGCGGAATGGTTGCTTCGGGGCGGTTGCCACCGGCCGCGTTGACTAGGATCGACGCGCTGGACCCGGCCCATATTTTGATGGCTTGACGGGCTTCGTCGAGCGACTGGCCGCTGAGTCCGTCGGCGGCAAAAAATTTCGCCTGACCGCCCGCGTCGTTAATGGTTCTTGCTCGCGCGTTGCCCCGTTCCTCACTACGTCCGACGACCGCGACTTTGGCGCCGAAATTTCCGAGAGCCTCGGCCATCATCCCACCAAGCTCGCCCGTTCCGCCGATCACCACCGCGACATCGCCGCTCAAATCAAATAGGTTTTTCATAGCGAAATACTGTAATCAGTGCGCCTTGACGGCAACAGGTGTGTGCCAGTTCGACTAACAGTATGATCGGACCATGACCGAACACACGATCCAATTACGAGTCCGTTACGACGAGTGCGACCCGATGGGCTTGGTGCATCACTCGCGGTATCTGCAATACTTCGAGATCGGGCGAACCGAGCTGTTGCGAGCCTCCGGCGGTCGCTACCGAGAAATGGAGGCAGCAGGTCAGTTTGTGGTCGTCGTGCGAGTGGATTGTCGGTATCGCAGCCCAGCGCGCTACGACGATTTGATCAATGTGACGACGAGGATCGCAAAAGTCTCCGCTGCCAAAATCATCCATGAGTACACGATCACTTGCGACGACCGCACACTGGTCGAAGCGACGGTTACGCTCGGCGTGATCGACCGCGAGGGAAAACTGCAGCGAGTGCCGCAAGAACTTCTCGAACCGTGGCCCGGCGACTCCGTTCGCGGGGAATTTTAAGTACTGTCCGCGAGCGGAGTCGCGGACCCACGTCTTTTACCTCTACGAAGTTTGTGCAACTTGACGATTCGACCGAACGACCACGAACTGTTAAACTGCGTCGACGAAGCCGGCTGCTTCGCATCCGATGCCGAAACCGAGCTGCTCTGCTCGATCGACATCAGTGGTCGCGACGGCTTGGTCGGACGTGACGGTCAAGATTTCTTTAACTCACCCGCGACACCGGGGACTGATGGCAATCGTGGAGGCGATGCCAGCGACGCGAGTCCCGGACAGAATGCCGGCGCGGTCGAATTGCGACTCGGTTACGATCGGGACGGTCGCGATCGAGGGATCGTTGCCATCGGTGGTGACGCCCGACCGCCCGGCGAATCGCCTCGCAAACTCGACGATGCGGTCGTGATGGATCTCGGCGGCTACATCTTCATTCGCGGTGTCGGCGGAAAAGGTGGCAACGGAGGTCGGGGCGGTAAAGGCGGGCCAGGCAGCCGAGGTTACCGAGGCCGCGACGCGACGCGATTCAGCTCGGGCACCAATGGCGGTCCGGGCGGTGACGGTGGCGAGGCGGGTTCACCGAGTGACGGAAAGCCGGGCGGCCACGGCGGCGATGTCGTAGTGGTGGTTGATGAGAACGACCTCGGTTTGTTGATGTTGGTGAAAGGCAGTTTGGCCGGCGGCGATTTGGGATTCGCGGGTGAACCAGGAGAGGGCGGGCAAGGCGGTCCCGGCGGAGCTGGCGGCAGCAGCTATCACTGGACCGAAACGCAAACGTATCGCGACTCCGAAGGTCGCACGCAAACACGTTCGGTCATGCGATCCAATCCCGGTGGATTCGATGGGCCATCCGGACGAAGCGGTTCGCCGTCGCGGTATCGCGCCGCCGACGCCTATTCGGGTAACGACGGTCGGTTTCGAATCGTTGTCACCAACCATCGCGGCAGACAGCAGACGTTCGACTCGCCTTATGATCTCGAATTGGTTTCGTTCGATGTCGCTAGCGAGTACGCGATCCTGGAACCCAATTCCATCGTTTCGGTCGATAGCATCACCATCCGAAACAGCGGCGGAATGCCAACACCGCACAACTACGCCATTCGTATCTTCCTCGAAGCCGATGAATGGACGCTGTGTGATGGCGACGACCTGGTGCTGCAGCAATCGCTTGCACCGGAGGAACAATACACTTTCACGGGAGTCGGATTGAGGTTCCGTATCGGTGATTACGTCGCTGAGGAACCTCGCCGCCAGTCGTTTCGATTGCATTTACCGGTCAGTCCGCAGGCAAGGTTGGAGAGCGGCGTCAATCGCCCGTTTCGTCAATTCGAGAACGGCGAAGATCTGGTCGTTCGATTTCCCATCGAGCTGACCGCGATCACGTGTTTGAACAGTCTTGCGCCGGGCGAATCGACAAGACTGATTTGGGGTGTGACCAACGTCGGCGAAGAAATATTCGACCAAAAGTATCTGTACCGCGCCGTCCGATCGCACGTGCGGCTTGTGGGCGGCGATGTCGACTCGAAAGAGCTTGTCTTTTTCGCGGACGATGGTGGCGAGTTCGATTTGCTGACTTCCAATTACGAAAAACGTATCGGTGATCTCGCACCCGGAAAAACGTGCGTCATCGAAACACGGATCGGCATCAAGGAATCGGCGAGCGTCGTTCCCTACCAGGGTTTTGCGATTGCCGTCGATTTGGATTTGCAACGTCCGAAATCGAGCGACGTGCATCAGCAGTATCGCCGCGTCGATTCTCGCAGCACGTTCATTCGAGTATCCGAGCGCTACCTGCGAGAAGACGGATCACGATTCCTGCTCATCGCGAACGAGAAAACGACGACCACCGATATAAGTAAATGGACTCAGCTCGCCGACTACTTCGGCAGCAGCCTCGATGTCTGGGATGTGTCGTATTATGGGTACTTGGACTTGGTGCGAGCGGTCGATCAAGACAAGTCGCTGCTGCAGCAGTGGTCGGGCATGACCATCATCATTCCGAACAACTACTACGAGACGCCATCGGGGAACACGGTTGCGTTCAATCAACTCGCCAAAAGCCAATTCTTGCGAGCCGCCGCGGACTACGACATCAACTTTTATATCGTCGGTGATTCGCGAACCGGCGGCGAAGCGATGCTCGGTGCCGCGCTCGTACCCGTCAGCGACGAGAAACGTCCGAGTCAATTGAAGACTCAGCGAGACTTTCTCAAAGCCGTCAACCGATGGAACCAGTACGTCGCTAGGTCCCACGATGTCGTCGGCGGCGCGGCCAGCAGTGGTGCCGCCAGCGTTGCCGACGTTTCGCTCGGCGCCGTCCACGAATTCGACATCCACAAGCGAACCATTCTGTTCCAACCCAAACCCGAGTGGCTCGAAGCCGAAGCACGGCGACTGCAACGCAAACTGTCCAAAGATGATCCGCTGCACCGTTGGATCATCGTGCATCGTTACGACACCAAAGAGACCGACACCGATTGGGGATTTTTTAAGAAGCGAGAGATCGGCAAGCTGGAAGTCCGTCGCACGCTTGACTCGACCAAGGGTTCCGCCGTTCTTTACGAGGTCGATGGAATCGACGCGATCAATCGTGACTTTATCACCAGTAAAGCGAACAAGCACGGAATCTTCTTAGCGCTGAAGTTCGAGGACAAAGTCGATCGCTTCATTCGATTGGTCAGCGAGCGCACGTTCCCACGGTACAGCGAAAAGTACATCGACCGACCGATGACCGATGACGAAGTTCAAGAGATCGGTGGCGAGCTGGTCGATTCGATACTTACGGATCTGTTCAACGAGCAACGAACCGCGAGGACGTGCAAAACTTGGGGCCGCTATGGCGTCCGCTCGATCATGCCGAAGCTGAATTATCTGGCGGAACGTTCGCTCAATTACGGTGTGACGTATCGCCAGATGCTCGAGAATGAAGTCAGCCTCGCCTTGCTTTATGAATTGGTAGCCAACGTCCGATACATGGCAGTGAAATCCAAGACGGTTTGGGACAATGCGTTAATTCCGACGTCATACTTCAAACGCAGTCGCGCCGTGTCGAACTACATGATGGATCGATCGGATCGAATCGTGACCAACATTTTCGGTCGATATCCGGGATGGTGGGACCGCATGAGCGGCGCCGGTGACGACTACGATCCGTTCGGCACCGCGAAGAAAAAAGAACCGCAGGGTATCGCTCGCAAGGTCGCCGACGAGCGAATCGCCGCTCAAGAGAAGAAGCTCAACGAGTCCGGCGTCGGCATCGAAACGTACGCGACCGCGCAAGATCATCCGGGACTGACGTATGACCCCGAGTTGCTCGGCGAACAAGTGCGGGTGATGACGGGCGAGCAATACGATCGACTGGTCCAAGCCGAAGCCGTCGCGAATCGCCAGCGATACGAAACCGAAAAGTCCGTCCTGGCCGAACGATCCGATCTGTTGGTACCACTCCAACAAACTCAGGCGACCGCAACGGCAACATCAGTCAACACATCGACACCAACGACGAACTGATTCTATGTCGCTATTGGAATCAACTCGCAAGGAACGCGAGGACTATCGCGACGCCGACGCCGGCGAGACCCGTCAGAACGGCGATTAGCAAACATCCCGCCAACGCCACAACAATGATCGGGCGATTGCCCGGTCGACCGGAATCGCTGGCGATGATCGGTGCGAACGTACCGGCCGGCGTGACCGAGCGTGGCGGTCCCATCCACACCGGCGGGTCGGCCACCAAGTACTTCGCGTTGGAGGATACCGAGTTGGCGGGCGGAGGATTCATCAAGCCTTCTTTGCGGGCATCGGCCATCGATCGCCAACTCGCGTGCAGCCCCGGTCGGAGTTGGTCCTTGTCCACCAGACAACCTTGCTCGTACCAATCGACGATGGTCAGTTGATCGTAGGGACCGGCCACGTTGCTGCCACGCGCGACGTACCACGGGTCGCGAGGAAACGTGCGACCATCGTCGATATCGACCGAAGCGTGCGGATCGGTCGCAACTTCATGAGCCTCGAACACCTGCCGCTGGCGCACCAAATTTGCCGCGCCCGACGATGGGAACAAAGATTCAACGTCGCCGGCCGAAAACCAGACGACGCCATCAATGGATAGTTCGTCGTGCCGCGCGACCAGCAAATCGCGAACCATCTGAGGCAACCGATTGCCGGGGACCGGCGACTTTTCAATTCCGCGCGACCGAATTCGGTACTCCAAATCGGGTTCGATCTGGAACTTCATTTCGGTTCGTCCTGTTTTTGTACGTCGGAATCGTTTTCTTCCGAATCGCTATCGATTGCTAGCCAAGCCGGACGCCCGATGCGAAGCGCAGCGGGCAGCGAATCAGCATCCAAAATCGCTTTGCCGTCGGCGAGGCGACCGATCGGGGTTACGATTGCGGCGCCCGCCGAATCATTGCCACCACCGGGACGACGAACCAACAAAATACCGTGTTCTCGAACTTCGGGGCGAACGCGGACGATCCAACGACCGTCGTGTTGGTCGATCCAGCCGATCGGAACGTAACGCGTCCCAATGCTCAGCGAAACGCGCATGTCGGCGAGTTTTTGTTTGGGATTGATCGGGCTGAGTTGTTGCAGCTTCGCCAGTGTTTCGGTCGCCTGTCGCCGCGTCGCTTCGGCCTCGCGGTTCCCCGGCGCGATCCAATCAACTTCGGTGCTGACACCTGAGTTGGCGATCAAATCACGATGCGGCTGGTAAGCATGTGTCAATAACCAACTGCCCTGCGCACCGATATCCAACACGGCGCCGGCCAAGAAAAACTGCACCAACGGGTCGATCGATCGCGCTGCCATCACGTCGCGATAAGCGGTCACAAACGCGCGATCCCACGATAGCGGATCTTCGGGCAAGGGCGTCAGTGTGCGACCGAGATCCCGACAAAGCGAAACGTGCGGCGCGAAGAGGCTCTGTGTTCCCGACAAATACTGATCGCGCTTGGCCGCAAAGTCCAGCGGCAACTTCACGGACTCGAACGGAACCAGCGACGACTCAGTCTTCACAGTGGTCAAATCGACGTACGACTGAATTCGCAAGCTCTCACCGCTGACCCGAATCGATTCACCGGCCGATCCCGACCGATCAACGGGGAAATAATGCCAACGTGGCGATGCGGTTTCGGTGGCGACCAACTTCACCGCGCCGATTCCGCTCATCTTCGCCGACTTCAAATGAGCGACCAGCAATTCCAGCGTCCTGGCCGTGCGATCGGCGACCGGAGTTGCGACTTCGGCAGCAGCCATGAAGTCGACCGCAGCGGGCAAGTCCGTCAGGCCGGCGCGGTTGATCAGCGCGACGGCCTTCTTAGCTGCTAGTGCCGACGTGGGCGTCGCCGTCAATAACTCATCGACTTTCCAATCGGCGACGATCGCGTTCCACTCGTCGATGCCTTCCCATAATTCGCTTTCATCATCGATCGATTCGGCCAGCAAAGTCAGTTTGCCCGCGATGGCGGGGTCCGCGTTTTCAACATCGTCGGCCAGAGCGTTCCAAGCATCCCAATCCCCGACGGAGTCCGTGATCTTGGCGAGCTGGTTTTCGACGGTCGCCCGCTCGCGAATGATGTCGTACTGATCCGCCACCAAGTCGATGGTCGCTGACAACTCGGATGTCAATTCGGACTTGTCGCTGAGCCAACGATCCGTGCGGAACGACATCAAATGTTGATTCCATTTCGCGAGCGTTGGTCGGTCGCTTTGAACTGGCACCAGCAACTTAAGTTCGCGGCGGACGGTTTGGTTCGCTTCGGTCGCTTCGGCCACGCGAGCGTCCAACCGCGCCTGTCGGGCCGCCGAAGATGCCTTGGACAGCCGAGTTACCGAATCGGTCTCGGAATCCGTTTTGACTCTGTCGATCAAGTCGTTGAGTCGAAATTTAAGTCGATCGAATTCGTCGACCTGTTTCGCTTCAGCCAAATCCACGGCGATCTTTTCGGCTTCGGCCTCAAACGCTTTCGCACGTTCTCGTTCGATCATCTTCCTTTCGTCCAATAGCTTCCGCAGCGGCGCGAAACGTGGATCGGATAGTGGCGACGATGCGATCAGCCTACCGGAGATTTCCAAGTCGCCGGACTTCAAGTTGTTCTCGATCGCGGTCGCCAATTCTTTCATCGCAGCTTCGTTTTGATACGAACGATAGGTGATCGCCGCAGCAGTAACCGTGACCAGCATGACGGCGGCGACGCCGCCGGCGATCAGCATCGCCTTGAGTCGTTTCGCGCTAGCGTCGGCTTGCACTTTTTGGACATAGGCGTCGCGAAGTTCGGTTGGCACCGCCGCGCCGGTCGTAGCGATGCCTTCCATGACTTGGCGGATTTCAACCGCATCGGATCGATCGGAAATTTGGCCGATCCCGGCGAGCGCTTTGGATTGAGCCTCCGCGACCCGCTGCTGTTCTTGGTCATCGTCAAACCAGGCGATGATCGACTTCAACGCCGTTATAACTTGCCCTGCACTCGGTTCATCGACGAACCGCTGGATCTCACGGTACCGCCGGATCAACGGACCCAACCGGGCTTGATCGCCGCACGAGTAAGCGTCCTGGGCATGCTCGGCGATCGCGATCGCTTCCGTCGTCGACTCTTGTGACTGTAGACGAGCGATTGCACCGGAGATTGAATCGACGAGCGATTTGGGTATTTGAGCGACCCACTTGGTCGTCCGTAGTTCAGTCATCAACTGCCTCAGACAGCGCAGATCGCCGATCTTGATCGCCGAACTCGCGCGATTTGCGATTTGCGTCAGCCGAGCTTGTTGGCACTCACGCAGTGACTTGGTCCACTGTGAACTGGACGGGTCCGCGGCTACCAAATCGGATAGCGTTGCGATCCGTTGCTTCAAGTTCGCGCGCCCGATCGAGAGCGTTCGGTGACGACGGAGCAGATTCTTGAGTTGGTGCTCGGACGTGTAGGCGCCGTTGAGCAGCGACGCGAGATCACCTCGCAGCGGTGCAAACCGAGGCAGTCCGAATTGGCCGGAGTAGTGTTCCCAGTCGCGGATCATTTGCGAGTCCAGGATCGCGATCTCGTCCAGCACGTGCGGCGGGCCTTCGGCGATTTCGATTGCTTCGGCCCTTCGCCCGCTGCTGATCAACTGGTGTGCCTGCGTCAGTCGTTCATTGACTTTGCGGATCGCCGCCGACGCTTGGCTGTGCGCGGCTTCGACTTCCTGGCGTGAGGGCTCGGCTGCCTGAGTCAACAGCGCCTCCAGGTGCGAAAGTAACTGCTGAGAACTTGGTCCGGATCGCATCGCACTCATCTGGACTTGCCCCCGGTTTCCGCTGAATTCGTTTCGCTCGGCGCCGTTCGCGCCCACACGATGTCACGCTCACCAACCTTCGCGTGGAACTCCAACTCACACGTCAAACCTCCATTCCAGTTTTCGATCAGGCTGATGCGTGCGCTGGCATTGGTTAGCCGCTGGTCCACCGGCTTTTTCTTGAGTTCGGCTTCGTTCATCTTACTGGTCTGTGCATTGATTTCGTCGCGACGATCTCGCCACAGAAAGTGAATCCCGTCGCCGTCGATCTTCGTCTCCGACGCGAACACGATTTTGCGATCGCCCGGCACGCCGATCAGGACCGCTTCGGCAGAAAATGTCGCTCCGCGAATCCACGGATCATTCAGCGAACCGATGTTGACCGATTTGAATTGCGGATCGGTGGGCGTTGCCGAAGGTGTCACGTTCACCGAGGGCAAGACGGCAGGATCAGGACTCGATGCCGATCGAAACGAAGCCTTTACCGACAACGCATGATCGGCCGATAGCCACTTCGGGACCGCATACTCTTTCTTACGAGTTGGCACGGGTGGCGCTTCGATCTTGATCGGACGGGCGAGTGTGAATTGGATCGTCGAATGATGAGTGTCATCTTTGACCAAGAAGCTGTGCGAGATCGCGAACGCTGCGGCGCGATCGGCCTTCGTCGTCGGCGACCAAGCGAACAGCACTCGATCGTGCTCGGCAACCAACGACGCCAGTCGCGCCAGCTCGCCATCGGGCGAGGCCGCAACGATGTCGCGAACACCACTCGGGTCTGGTTCCGACAGCGTGTACTCGCTCGGGTCAGCCGATGGGGCGGCGCGAGTCATTGAAACATCGTGGATATCGACGCCCTCGAAAATCGTCTGTTCGTTCCGTGACAAAGACAGCGCCGACGTAGGCAAATCGATCGCGAATTCTTTAGCTTGTTTGATCTCCGATTTCGGACCTTGCGGATTCTCAGGCTTTCGCGGTGTCGCTTTATCTTTCTTCGTACGCGGCTTGACCGCTTTGGCATCCGGCATTTTCTCAGTCACCGGCGGGGCGATCTCTTCCTTTTTCGGTAGCGGTTTTGGCTGAGCCTTCGGCTGTTCTTGTTGCGTCTGTTTGATCTTGTCGAGCACCGCGACTTCCACCGGTTGTCGAGCGGCCAAGAAAATGATGACTCCGCACAATGGGATCATCAGGGCGACCGCGCCGATCATCGCCCACTTCAGTGGCGATGAGTTGGTCGGCGCGGGCGGCAGCGGGAGTGGCGTCTGTCGTCGGCCCTCACGCGGCGAGAACTCGTCGGCGGCCAGATCGTTGGCGGAGCGGATTGATTGCCGGACTTCCTTCGCCGCCATCGCATCGACACCCGAACTGATCGTCGAGCGGGTTTTCGATCCGCCGATCGGGCTGCCTCGACGGGCCGCTTCCACAATCGCTGCCTCGGCACCTGCCAAAACCTTCGCCGCACCGTGACGCAGGTCGATCATTGCATCGCTGCCAAGATTCTGCGTTTGAGCGGCCGCCGGACTGCCTTCGACGACCCAGCGCAGTTGGCAACCGGCGCTGCGCGGCATCGTATGCAGATACGTGCTGAACGTGATGCCCCAGCGATCCGGTCCCGACAGCAGCGACAACATTTCGTCCGTCATCGCCAGCGCATCCATCGCAGCGGTTCGCATCACGTACAACGGACGATCGCTGCTGAGCAAACGGTCGAGCACGGCGCCGGCGACGCCCGCATCACCGACGGCTGCGGCCCAGCTTTGACAGACTCGCGGAATCGAAGGAAGACGAAGACCACCGCCAGCGGTTCTTGCCGGCAACCGTGCCACGTTGCCCGACCAAGCGGTCTTTAGCGGCCCGCCCGCACCCAAATACAACATCGGTCCCTGCGGCGGCAATTCGTTTGGCGACAGGCATAAGTGGCTGGCCAGTTTGTTCGATCGGCCGCTAAACTCGCCTTGCAGCGGCGCGACCCGCGAGAGCACGTGACGTGGTCCGCGGATCGTCTCGATTCTCAGGTGCATCCAGTTGATCGTGGCGGCCGGGTTCTGGTCGTAGGCCGATAACGACTCGAGCGAGTCCATCGTCTCGGTCGGCATACCGTCCGTCATTTCGACGGTGCAGAATCCGCTGCTGCCCGGCATCAAACCCTGGGGCGCTGAGGTGTAGATGAGCTCTTCCATCAACGCGGCCTCTCGGTGCGTCGCGGTGCAACTTGATTGCTCATCGCGAAGCCTTTCGGGCGGGCAACAACTTCGGCGCCGCGAAGTGCAACGCCAACATCAGCGGCGCGTCGGCCATCCGCGGCGCGATCGTCGAAGGTCGCACCATCAGCATGTTGGATTTCGCATTCATTTCGGGGCTGGTGCCTTGGCTGCTCGTCGGAACATAAAAAACGTGCTCGACTTGGCTCTCGGCCGCATGAATGATTTCTGGGCACAGTGATTTCAGCCACGCGCGGATACGCGACGACATCGCGATGACCGCGTCCATGTCGATCGCCGCCCGGCCATTCATGTTGACGAAGTCCAGATCGTCCGGCAACGCTTCACCATCGACTGACTTTTCCCAGACATCCGCTTTCGTGATTGCAACGATCAATGGCGCCGTGATGCGGTCGACACCTGCAACACCGCGACGCCGCCGGACCCTTTCGAGAACTTCGTCGAGCACTTCGGCTTGCGAGTAATTTCGGCCTTTGGCGGACAACTGAGGGTCACTCGAAACTGCTTTTAACTGTGGCCGCATCGAAGCGTGCTGTGTCGGATCAAACAGGAACAACAGCGCGTTGCTGCGCCGCAAGTGATCGGTCGCGAAGTTGCCCGTTCGATTGCTGCCCGGCAAGAAATGTTCGCCCGCGTTGTCGTACAAACATACCACTCGACCCGCCGACGCGCGGTCGGCATACATCGGGTGATCCATCGAAGGCAACCAACGGAACGTGAACGGTTTGGGGAACCAAATGTCGCGGCCTTTCAAATGGACCGACTCGTACAAGTTGCCTTGCGGTTCGGTCTTGGGCAGCGCGACGGGTGAGTCCGGTTCGTCGCTCCAGAACAACATCCGTCGATAACCCGACAGCACCGAGTTCAAGTCGACTTGCGCGTCACGAAACATCATGTCATGCTCGGCCAATCGCCGCGTGATCCGCTCTACCGACGACGCCAAAAAGTAACTCTTGCCGCTACCGGGCGCACCGACGACGCTGATGAACGTCGGTCGCAGTTCGATCATCGCGCGCGGGATTTCGAGGTGACAATTCGGACACGCCAATTGCGAGCAAGTGTCGCCGGCCGCATCGATCGCATCACCTTCCGCCGTAAACACGCTCGACACGAACCGTCGCAACGCTTCGGAACCCATCACCGAGTCGCCACGCAAACTGGAGTGCGATGCGATCCAGCGAACTTCGTCGGGCGTGAACTCATGCCAGCAATGGGCGCAGGTGCATTGAGACTGAATCGCTTGCCCAGCCGACTCGGGCGGCGTGTAAGGTGGTCGCGGGATGTCCCAAGAGGAATAGTGATCGGCCGGCTGAAATGTTCCCGTCCGCCCGCAACGAACCTGGACATTTGTCAAACTCTGCGTCTCCGCCAACCGCCGCATCTTCTCGCCGGTGAACGGACCACCTTGCTGATCACCGCGTTCACTTTGGACGTACCAGCCGCGCTGGATCAAATTCAGAAACTGACTTCGCACGTCACTAGCGGCCGTCCAAGGCCCGTGTGGCGAAGTGGCGACTCGCGCGTCGTCGCCCCACTGACGAACGATCAGCCCCTCGCGAAGTTGGAAATCAGTCAGTGGGCCCACGATTCGACCGGTGGAATCCATCACCAGCCACACGGGCGTTGGCGCGGTCGGTGAGCTAGCGGGGACATTCATGGCGGCTTTATAGCGGGGGTACAGGAGTTTACTTGCACCCGACGCGCGGAGCAACTCACCCACCATGATTCACCCTTCAAGAGCGGCCTACGAGAAGCCGCGTGGATCGAAGCTAGACGACAATCTCGGACGTTCGAATCTTTTCGGCGCGGTTTCTAATCGCGGACATTTCGTCGGCGGATTTGCGATGCAGGTTCTTGATCTGCATGACCATTCGGTTGTTCTTGGCGAATTGATCTTGGTGACGATCGAGGAAGTCCCAATAGAGCGTTGTGAACGGGCACGCTTTGTCGCCGATCGATTCGTTGTATTTGTAGACACAGCCCTTGCAGTGATTGCTCATGCGGTTGATGTAGTTGCCGCTGGCGCAATACGGCTTTGTCGCCATGATGCCGCCGTCACCGTGTTGGCTCATTCCCGATGCGTTAGGCAAGCTGACCCAATCGACCGCATCGGCGTACATCGCCATGTGCCACGCGTTGAATTTGGCAGGATGCACTCCTAGCAACTGAGCGAACAAACCGAGCACCATCAGACGCTGGATGTGGTGCGCGTAGGCGGTATCGATCACCAATCGCATCGCATCGGCGACGCAGGCCATGTCGGTCTTTCCATCCCAAAAGTAAGCCGGCACGTCTTGGTCGACGTCACATTCGAGCGAGTTCAGATCGGCGTACTCAGGCATGCGGGTCCAATAAACACCGCGAACGTATTCTCGCCAACCGAGTATTTGGCGCACGAAACCTTCACACGCGGCCAATGGTACTTTGCCTTCGCGATAGGCAGCGACAGCCACATCGACCACTTCGCGCGGACTAAGAAGATGAAGGTTGATCGCGTTGGACAATCGCGAGTGATACAAGAATGTCTCGCCGCCCCACATCGCGTCCTGGAATTTCCCAAACTCGGGCAAACGGTTTTCAACAAAATCGTTGAGGTACTTAATCGCTTGTTTTCGATTGACGGGCAAGTCGAATGTGTCGACGTTTCCGGGATGATCCGCGAAGCGATGCGTCACCATGTCCATCACTTCGCGCGTGACTGAGTCAGGCTTGAAGGATGGTGGCGTTGGAATCTTTCCGGGACCGGCTTTGCCGAATGTTCCCCGGTTGTCTTGGTCGAAGTTCCATTGTCCGCCTTCGGGTTCACCATCAGCGTCGATCAAAACACGATGTTCCTTTCGCATCACACGGTAGAACTGTTCCAACACCATCGACTTGCGATTCATTGACCAATCGACGAAGCGTTCCCGTGGGCAATAGAAATGTCGGTCTTCGCGTTCATCCAATTCGATGTCGTTTTCCGCAGCGACCGCGCGCAAAGACTCGCGGACACGGTAATCGCCGGGGTGGACGACGATGATTCTCTGAAACCCGTTCGCGGCAAGCGTTTCGCTTAGCAAACTCGCAAAGCTGGTGTTTTTCGCCTTGCGTCCGTCACTCGGCAGTGCGTGGTAAATCACCGTTTTGCCCGAGCTTCGCAGTTCGTCGCGAAAGTGACGCATCGGCGCAAAAAATGCGACCAGTCGGTATTTGTGACACCAGACGTGAGTCGCCTCTTCCTGATTCTCGGCCATCCAAACGCGATCGATCTTTGAATCAAAGTCGTCAAACGCTGACGAATCGTGGTTGAGTTGATCACCCAGCACCAAGACGAGATTGCGAAATTTTGACATGCTGTTATCCTCCCCGCGATCGCGCGACGACTTAGGTTATGATTGCGAGACTCAAGTTCAATCGTAGGAGATCGCCAAGGTGTATTGCTCATACCGTTCGTCAATCATTTCGCCCATCGCAATCATGTTATTGCTCGTTTCGCTCGCCCATGCCGAGACGTTCAAGTCGCTGCCGCCGCCTGGGATCGAGATCGATGGACAAGTCCGCGAGCGAATATCGGCTCGTGTCGCGGCAATCGAAAAACAGTTGTCAACGCAAGCTCAGTCGTCCGACGACGCTCTATCTTGGACACCCGATGTCGAAGTCTTCACGCGGGCAGTTCGTTTCGCAGTGGACCAAAACCTGTTCTACAAACCAAACGATGTCAAAGGTGTCGATCCGCTGCTCGACGAAGCCGAACGTCGATTGAAAGCGGTAGCTGACGGCGATCGAGGATTGAAACTGCTGGGCTGGAATGGAAAGTCATCCGATAAGCCGACGCTTGTCGTTGGCGGCTTTCGTTCGCGGATCGATGATTCGGTGCAGCCCTACGGAATGGTAGTGCCGGCCGGCTATCAACCCAGTGATCGACCCATGCGACTGGACGTATGGTTGCACGGACGGGGTGACACTCAAACCGAAGTCCCGTTCTTGAAAGAGCGAATGACGAAGGTCGGTCAGTACTCACCTGCCGATACGTTTGTGCTGCATCCGTTCGGACGTCACTGCGTCGCGTTCAAATTCGCTGGCGAAACGGATGTCTATGAATCGATCGATCATGTCGGCAGCTTGGTTCCGATCGATCCTAGCCGAGTCGCGATGCGAGGCTTCTCGATGGGCGGCGCCGGAGTTTGGCACTTGGCCGTCCACGACCCCGCCCGATGGTTCGCGGTCAATCCCGGCGCCGGATTTGTCGACACAATCGTCTACCAGAAGTGGACGGAGAAATCGCCTTTTGAACTGACTGCGTCGCGGCGCAAACTGCTCAACTGGTACGATGTCTTACCCTGGGCATCAAATCTTCGCGATACAAAGTTGGTTGCCTATAGCGGCGAGGTTGACGGACAACGTCAGGCAGCGGAACGAGTGATTGCGTTGACCAAAGAATTGGGCATCGATTACCAGCACATCATTGGTAAAGACATGGGTCACAAGATCGATCCACCGTCGGCAAAGAAGATCGATTCGATCCTCGCGCGGATCGCCCGAAATGATCCACCGTCGCCGCGAAAGCAGATCGATTTCGTGACGTTCCTGCTTCGTTATCACTCTTCCGATTGGTTGTCCGTCGAGGGCTTGCAAGAACAGTTCAGCCTCGGTCGGGTCCGTGCCGAAATCGTCGGCGATCACTCGATTCGCGTCTCCGCCGACGGTATCACTCGGCTGCGACTGAATTTTTCCGAATCGGGTTGGCCGGGCGATTCGGCGACTGTGATGCTGGATATCGACGGACAGAAATTGGAAGTTTCCGATGACGGAAAAGCCAAGGGATTGCAGTGCGAAATCTACCGCGATGGTGAATGGAAAGCGGAGACCCTGTTCGCAAAGACTTTGCGCAAACGACCGGGAATGCAGGGTCCGATCGATGATGCGTTCTGCGAACGGTTCGTGTTTGTTTCGCCGAGTCGTCCGGCAACGCATGGCGTGGTTCAGCGTTGGATCGATCGCGAAATGGAGTACGCATCCCAGCGATGGCAAACGCTGATGCGCGGCGACGCCCGATGGGTCAAAGATACCGATGTCACCGACGAGATGATCGCGACATGCAACCTTGTTTGCTTCGGCGACTTCGCCAGCAACCGATATCTGGCCAGTGTCGCATCTGGATTACCGGTCCAGTGGAATAAAGAAACGATCGCGGTAGGAACGGATTCCGATTCAACGAAGAAATTTGACCCGGTCAAGCACGCGGCCGTGTTCTGCTATCCGAATCCACGCAACCCAGAACACTACATAGTCGTCAACAGCGGCATCACCTTTCGTGAGTTCTCCAACACCAGCAACTCGCGTCAGATTGCCATGCTACCGGACTGGGCCATTCTGGATGTCAGCAATGAAGATGACAGCATCTTCGCCGGCGATGTGGTTGCCGATGGTTTCTTCGATGAACAGTGGAAAGTCAAACGTGAGTAAGTTGCCGACGATCGATAATTGCGGCGATTGTGGCGTGTGCTGCCTGCACATGGGATACCCGCCTTACATGACGGGCGACAACGGTGCGCCGGCGGAACCGGCTTGGACTGAAATGCCAGCCGATCTAAAATCGCAACTGTTGCACTTCATCGAAAACTATCAGGTTCCCAAGTCGGAATTGGATGGGCCATGCGTTTGGTACGACATTGAAACGAAGCGTTGCAAGCACCACGAGTCGCGGCCGCGCGTGTGCCGCGACTTTCGTGTGGGCAGCAAGGGATGCCGCGATTGGCGAGCCGCCTACGCGATCAACGATGCTGTCTAGAATCTCTCATTTACGCAGCGATGCTAAGTGCCTCGTACGAAGCGGATGAGGTCGGCGAGCAGTTGCTCTGACATCACTTCACCGAAATTCGATGGCATCAATGAATTCCCTCCTTCGCGGCGTTGCTCGATCAACTCGGGATCGAAGCTGACGGGCTTTCCGTTGGTTTCGACGACGGTAATCGAACTCGGTGACTCGACCCTGATCAATCCGACGATGACGCGTCCGTCATCCAACAAGAAACTCGTCGAACGAAATGCTTGGTCGACGTTCAGGTTCGGTACCACGATGTCTTCGAGCAAACGGACTACGCTGCGAGTTACCGCACCGTCCAACTGTGGACCGACGACCGCACCTTCACCGCGAAGTTGATGACATGCGGAACAATGTTGAGTGTACAGCCGACGCCCCGATTCCGAATCACTCTCAAGGCTTTGTACCGAAGCCTGCAAACTGGCAAGCAATTGAAGGTTGATGGCGTCGGTGTCAATGTTCTCGGTCAACACCTCGATCGCTGCCCGTTGATCGTCCGTGACCTTTGCCAACAGAGGTTCGCTGACGCTGTCGCGCGTGAAAACCGACGCGCCGATCCATCCAGCTCGGCCCATCGCGATCAATGCGTCGGGATCAGCACCACTGGTGGCCCAAGTCGTGGCAAAATTGACTTGTTCGGTCGCCGATAACCGGTTGCACAGAGCTTGTGTCGATGCAGCAATCGAGTTGGCTTCGCGCGATTCAGTCGCAGCGATGGCGTTTGCGATCATCAGGCGAGTCGCCCGACATTGAACCAAGTACTGCAAGATGACCGCATCCCCGATACGGCCCTGCACGGTCGCGATCGTCCTCGCGATTTCGACTTGGCTCAGCGGAGCGGTCGACTTGTCTTTCAAAATCGTTTGCAGAACCGAGATCTTTTCGTCGAGTCCAAGCCGAACGATCCATTGCAGCGCGACGGTGATTTCAGGCATGTCAGTGGGCACACCGCGCCCATCCAGTTCGACACCGCCAATGGCGAGCCACGCGTAGCCGTCACCGTTGTCGTTGTCGATCAATTCGATTCGAACGTCGCTGCCCTTCAGATCGGATGTATCCCATTGAATCCGAGTCGCGGAATTGTTTCGAGGCGGGAAAGATTCACGGAGCACGTCACCTGAATTCGTGGAAACTAAACGGACGCTATTCTTCTGATGATCGGCCCGATCTGGATGCCCGTTGTGTCCCGATAACCAAAATGCAATTTGCTGCGGTGCCGCGAAATAGTCGCTCGAAAGTGCGCCGATGTACTGTTCGCCTCGGGAACGACTGCTTCGCATCGAAGCCGATTGACCATCGCTCGTCATCCGATCTTCGAATCCCCAATCATCCGAGTTGCTTTTTCCGGCAACGCTGGCAAACCAACTGATCGTGCCCTGCCAGTCGTCATCGTGCGCGAGTTCATCATCCACCAACTCGTTCGCCCATCTGCGAAGTGAAGTTCGGATGTTTCCAGGTCGTGCATTCTGGGAACGGCATAATCCGTCGAGCAAACGCCATCGTCGTGAAGGCTCACGATCCACCATTTTCTTCGCCAAATCCAAACATTCCTCGAAAGAAGTTTCGCCGGTATGAGTTGCCGCGTGAAGCAACATCGCATCCGCATCGTGTGCGTCAAAATGGTCCTTCAAATACCGCAGGATCGCTCGCGACGATTCGGGCGACTCAATCGCCATCAAGATCGGCAGTATCAACGGGTCGGGCATTTGTTGCCAAACGGACGAGTCGTCCGGCAACCGTTGCAACAAACTTCGCAATGCGATCCGAATCGTTTGACGAAGCACCGGATCGGATTCGGGTACGTCCTGCAGTCGCTCTTTCAAACTTTCGAATCCTCGTTCACTGCCGTGAATTCCGGCGAACTCGGCAGCCGCGCGAACAACATGGGCGTTAGGATCAGCCAGCCCGTCCGCGATCGAGTCAACATACGACGACGCATTCGATTCGCTTGCCAAGTGCCAAGCAGCAACGCGAACTTTCGCTGATTCGTCCTCCATCGATTCCCCGATCCTGGTGACGTAGTCCGCATCCTTCAAACTTAACTTTTTCAGGGCTGCGATGCGGAGGGTATCGGACACATCGGCCGCGGATTCGGTTTCACCCGTGTAGCGAATTTGCCATATTCGGCCACTCTTTCGGTCACGTCCCGGATGCTCGAGCGGTACTTCGTAGTGTCCGATGATCTTGTTGTAAAAGTCCGCGACGTAAATGAATCCGTCAGGACCGACGTGCAGATCAACAGGACGAAACCAAGGATCTTCGCTGGTCATAAAATCGCCCATCTCGGTGCCTCGCGCGGTAGCGCCATTGAACGTCAGCGCGTTGCGATTGAGTCGTGACGTCATCACATTGCCGCTCAAGAATTGGCCTCGCAGCGGCACGAGTGGTGAATCCGTTGCGACATACACAACTCCCGAAATTGCTGTGCTGCCGTGCAGGTGTTCGACCGTCGGTGGCAAGTAACCCAGTCCATCATCGGGGCGACCAAAACTGGGATAACAAGCGCCTCGGATCAATTGTGAGATCGGCTTGCTGTGGCAATCGGCCGTATAACGGTAGCCCCATTCGTCTTGGGTCATTCCGAACGGATTCACCTGACCTTGCGTGTACAACTCGACACGGCTCCCATCGGCCCGGAAACGAAAGGTGTTCCCCGACTGCATCGTGACAAGATGCCCGTCGGATCCGGCAACTTGACTTTGATTGTTGAACCCGTGGCAAGCGTAAATCCACCCGTCACCTCCATCGCGTAATGAATTCACCATGCCGTGAGTATCACGCGTGGTATCAAAGGGTCCGAGCACGATATCGCGACGATCACATCTGCCGTCGCCATCCGTATCTTGCAGGTAATACAGGTTGGGGATGCTAAAGCAAAAACAACCGGTACCGTACGGCAAGATGCCGATGGGAATATTCAGTCCCTCGGCGAACTGCGTCACTTCATTGACTCGCCCGTCACCGTCACTGTCACGCAAGATCATGACGGCGTCGGACGGAGCGGCTCCGGACTTTGCGGGGTAAGGATACTCGATGCTTTGAGTCACCCACATTCGACCCTGTTGATCGAAAGCCATGTTCAGCGGCTTCGCGATTTGTGGCTCGGCTGCGAATAGTCTCGCTTCGAAGTTGGGTGGCAGATGAAATCCGCTGCGTTCGTCATCGGGGGCTAACCAAGGCGTCGGACGAACGCCTTCACCATACACCTCGCGATCAGTTGCGGGTTCTGACGCTGAGCCACTCAAGTCGACTGCCGAGACTGGACTGGTCAGCAATGTGGGAGTCGCAAGAAACGTGAGACAAAAAATCGCGATAAACGAAAGTCGAAGCATGAAATTCTTTGCACGTACGCGGGACCATGTCGGCTATTTTAGCATCCATGCCAACGGCAGGTCGATGAAGTTACAACAGTCCGACCGCGGAACAGAAACCGTTCACTGCTTGCCGGCGAGCGCGGGTGCTGTCACCATTGAGACCTGAACAAACACTACGTTGACTGATCGGCGGTATCGCATGCTTGCACGACTGAAAACCTATACGCTGCTTGGCATCGAAGCGATGGCGGTGGACGTTGAAGTCGACATCTCGCCAGCAGCCATGCCCAAGACGATTTTGGTGGGTTTGCCCGACGCGGCGGTCAAAGAGTCCACGCACCGGGTCGAGCGGGCGATCGTCAACAGTGGATTCATTCGCCCGCAAGATCGCGTCGTGATCAATTTGGCTCCCGGCGACTTGCCGAAACAGGCGGCCTCGTTCGATTTGCCGGTCGCGTTGGGCGTGCTCGCTGGCAGCGGTCAAATGTCGGGCGAACGTTTGGAAGACTACGCGATCATCGGCGAACTGGCGCTCGAGGGGCAAACTCGTCCGGTGAAAGGCGTGCTGTCGATCGCTATCGAAGCCGCCAAAGATAAGAGTCTTCGTGGGATTGTCGTGCCGGCAGAGAACGCCGGCGAAGCCGCTGTGGTGGAAGGACTCGATGTGATCCCCGTCGGAACACTGGCCCAAGCCGTGGCTTTTTTCAGCGGCGCGATCGACATCGATCCGGCCCCGAGTCGGCTGGATGAACTGTTTGAACAGTTCAGCGTTTACGACGTCGACTTCGGTGATGTCCGAGGCCAGGAATCCGCCAAGCGAGCAATGACCCTCGCCGCCGCCGGTCGACACAACCTGCTGATGGTCGGTCCGCCGGGATCCGGCAAGACGATGCTGGCCAAGCGGATGCCAACGATCCTGCCACAACTGTCTGCACCGGAGTCGATCGAAACGACGCGAATTTACAGCGCACTGGGCCAGCTTCCCGCTGGACAACCGTTGATGGCTCGGCGTCCGTTTCGCAGTCCTCATCATACGATCAGCGATGCCGGATTGGTTGGCGGCGGCAGTCCTCCGTCGCCGGGCGAGATCAGCAAAGCTCACAACGGCATTCTTTTTCTCGATGAGTTGCCCGAGTTCAACCGCAAGACGCTCGAAGTGATGCGGCAACCGCTCGAAGACGGCACGGTGACGATCAGCCGAGCCCTGCGTTCATCGACTTTTCCCGCCGACTTCATGTTGATTGCGGCTGCCAACCCATGCCCTTGCGGCTATCGAAGCGATCCTCGACGTAGTTGCAACTGCACTCCGCCGCAGATCGAAAAGTACATGGGCAAGATTTCCGGACCGTTACTCGACCGCATCGATATTCATATCGAGGTTCCAGCGGTTCCGTTTGAAGAACTCTCCACCGCGGTCAGCAGAGGCACGACCAGCGAGCAGATGCGGGCGGATGTGGTCGCGGCCCGCGCGCCCCAAATCGAACGATTCGCCGGTGGTCCTGTTCGATACAACGCCTTGATGTCCAGTCGACAAGTTCGCAAATTTTGCGAACTCAACAAGTCATGCCAAGCGATGTTGCGTCACAGTGTTGAAGAAATGGGTCTGTCGGCGCGGGCTCACGACAAGATTCTGCGAATCGCCCGGACGATTGCCGATGTCGCCGGAGATGCAACGATTGGCGAAATGCATCTCGCCGAAGCCATCGGATACCGAAGTCTCGACCGCGACATGTGGACGTAGACGGGTAACTCGATTGCCAATGCTCAGGCAAATCCCCGCGCAAGTTGCCTGCTGCGACTCATCGCTGCAATCCTTGTCGAACTCAGTGATGCATGGAAAACCGGAACGCGACACCTCACATTCCAAATCTAAACCGACTGGACAAATTTAATATCGAGTTACTCAAACGAAACGCGGGTCTCGCGCCGCGCCGATTGGTCTAATGAACGATCGTTTTTCAAGTCGCTTACCTTACCTAAAACGCGATTGGATGAGGAAATCGGCTTGGCAGTGTGTTATCGTGGCAATTCCCGCCACGACCCGCACTATTGGCTGCCCCCTCCTTGGACGCGATAGCTATGTTTTTTAGCACCGCCGCTGCTCGGATACTCCGAGTTCTTTGCGTCGCCACCGTTGGCTTGGCTTCGTCGGCGGTCGCCAAGGAGCCTGCCGATTCGGTCGAGTTCTTTGAGAATCGCATTCGTCCCGTTCTAGTTGAGCATTGTTTCAAGTGCCATTCCGTGGACGCCGCTGAGATCGGTGGTTCGCTGTTGCTTGACTCTTCCGACGGAATGTTTATCGGCGGGGACAGTGGCCCAGCGATCACTCCAGGTGATGCCGAAGCCAGCATTTTGGTTTCGGCCATTCGTTACGAATCGTCCGAGATGCCACCGGAAGGGAAACTACCCGATGAAGTCGTCGATGACTTCGCAAGGTGGATTGCTGCCGGCGCTGTCGATCCTCGCAAGTCCACCGAACCTACCGTTCGCGGACCAAACGCAATCGATCTCGACGAAGGACGAAAGTTTTGGGCGTTTCGTCCTTTGCGTTTGTCGGAAGCACCGACCGATCCTCTGGTCGCATCGCGAGGGATAATCGATCAGTTCATTGGCCAAGCCTTGGTCGATGCGGACATCAGTCCCAACTCGCAATCCGACGCCTTGAAGCGACTTCGACGCCTGGCGTTTGACTTAACTGGTTTGCCGCCATCCGTCGAACTGCAAAATGATTGGCTCGCCGATCCTTCGCCATCGCATTGGATACAGATTGTCGATGGGATGTTGGCGTCACCGGCCTTCGGCGAACACTGGGCGCGCCATTGGATGGACATCGCACGCTATGCCGATAGCAACGGTAGCGACTTCAACGCGACCTTTCATGAAGCATGGCGATACCGCGACTACCTCGTCCGATCGTTTGCTGCGGATCGACCTTTCGACGAGATGATTCGCCAACAGATCGCGGGCGATTTGATGACGGCGGAGTCCGACGCGGAACGTCACGACAATCTTGTCGCCAGCACGTTCTTGATGTTGGGCACGAAGATGCTGAGCGAACGCGACAAACCGAAGTTGGAACTCGATGTTGTAGACGAGCAGATCGATACGATCGGTCGCGCTTTCATGGGACTGACACTCGGTTGCGCTCGATGTCACGACCATAAATTCGATCCGGTGCCGACGGAGGACTACTATGCGTTGGCGGGGATTTTTAAGAGCACCGTTTCGCTCGAGGGCGAAAGTCAAGAGTACGTCAGCACCTGGCAAGGGACACCGCTGCCGACATCGAACGAACATCGCGACGCGATAGCGAAGTACGAAGCCGAAAAAGAATCACTCGACAAAGCGATCAAATCCGCGGAGGCCGACGTCAAGCAGGCGTCAGCGACAAACGAGGCCCAGCATCGCGGCATCATCGTGGACGATTCGGCGGCCGAAAAAACCGGCGTCTGGAAAGATTCGAATTACATCAAACAATTCATCGGCACCGGATACGTCCACGACGACAACTCGATGAAGGGCGAAGCGTCGATCCGTTTCGTCGCCGCGATTCCGGACGATGGTGAATACGAAGTTCGCATCGCGTACTCGCCTGGGGCCAGTCGTTCGGCAGCCGTTCCAATCACCATCGAGACCGCCGACGGCGAAGAAAACGTCACGATCGACGAGCGCCGCGTATCGATCGCGCCGATGTGGGGTTCGCTCGGGAAATTCCGATTCATGAAATCCTCGCCCGCCGTCGTCACGATCTCAAACGTCGGGACGACAGGCTATGTCATCGCGGACGCTGTTCAGTTTCTCTCGAGAGAGGAAACGAATAGTTCCGAAAACGTAGCTACTGGCGATCCCACTGCACTCGCAAAAGCGAAAGCTCGAGTCGAATCGCTTCGCAACGATCTGAAGTCGTTACAATCGTCTGCACCGGAGCCCGTTCCTGTCGCGATGGCCCCCGCCGACCGACCGAGTCACGAGATCGCCGATAGCGTCGTTCACATTCGTGGTGATATCCGAAACTTAGGTAAGTCGGTGCCACGAGGTTTTTTGAGAGTTTGCGGCGGCGGACAAGCGACGATCGAGAACCCTCGAGGCAGCGGTCGGCTCGAGCTTGCCGATTGGCTGACGGACCCCGATCACCCACTCGTCGCGAGGGTGTTCGTCAATCGTGTTTGGATGCACTTGATGGGTGAAGGAATCGTTCGAACGGTCGACAATTTCGGATCACGCGGTGAACTGCCGTCGCATCCGGAATTGCTCGATGCATTGTCCGTGGAATTCATTCGCAGCGGTTGGCACATCAAACCGTTGATTCGTCAAATCGTTTGTTCGACGGCCTATCAAAGATCGAGCCAGTACGACGCTCAGAAGATAGCGATCGACCCGGAAAACCGTCTGTGGTGGCGTATGCACCGCCGGAGATTGACCGCCGAGTCGATCCGAGAATCCATGCTTAGCAGCGCCGGAATTCTTGATCATTCGCCCGCGTTTGATTTGATGGCGGGCCAGAAGGTGCTCGTATCGGGCAATGACAACAACAGTACAGCGGACCAAATTGATGCCATCGGCGTCCCCCGTCGTTCGATTTATCTGCCGCTGGTACGAGGATACTTGTCGCCAATGATGACGGCTCTGGATGCGGCTGATCCAGACTTGCTTGTTGGACACCGACCTACCACGAACGTGCCCGGCCAAGCTTTGGTTTTGATCAATAGCCCGATCGTTGCCGAATGGGCGCGCATAACCTCGCAACGAGTTGTGACAAGTTCGACTGACTTCGAGGATCAAATTAAGCTCGCCTATCAAAGTTGTTTGCATCGACTACCTAACACCGATGATCGCGAAATTGCGGATGCGTTCTTCGCGGGCGATCGCTCATCACCTGATCGGTGGCATCAGTGGATTGCCGCAATGTTCGCATCAACCGAATTCCGTTTGTTGGACTAGAAATCACATGACTTCATTGAATTTTGACGGACACTTCAGTCGCCGTGGTTTTGGCCTTACGAGTTCGATGACGTTGGGTTCGCTGGCAGTTTCCGGGTTCACTCCGTGGTCGACGGCTCCTGCATCCGAATCCAACGGATCGCCCGCGACCCTGCGTGTCCCACCCCGCGCGAAACGAGTGATTTTTTTGTTCATGCATGGCGGCCCCAGTCATGTGGATACCTTCGACTACAAACCGCTGCTCGCTCGCGACGATGGCAAGCCGCTTCCGTTCGCACTTCCACCGAACCTCAATGCGTCGCCCACATTGCTGAACGGTCCGTGGAATTTTTCACAACGTGGTCAGTCCGGATTGTGGGTCAGCGATTTGTTGCCCCACATGGCCGAACGTGCCGATTCGCTGTGCGTTATCCGCAGCATGCACACGAAGGGACAATCGCACGGACAGGCCGTCGGAATGGTCAATACCGGAAGCGACAACTTGGTCCGGCCCAGCGTTGGTGCGTGGGTCAGTTACGCACTCGGAAGCGGGCACCCCGACCTCCCCGCTCATGTTGCCATTGGCCCGGCGACCGCGCACGGCGGTCCTCGCAATTACGGCGCTGCGTTTTTACCCGCGATGCACCAAGCGACTGCGATCGGCAGCAACGGTAACTTTGGCAAGGGCATCATTCCTTATCTCGATGGAATTGGCGAGTCCGCCTCTATTCAAGAACGTTTCGACCTGGTTCGAGTGTTCAACGAGAGACACCTGATTCGGGCGGGGCTGGACAACGAAATCCAAGGGGCCATCGACGCCGTCGACTTGGCCTCGCGAATGAGATCAGCTGCGCCCGAAGTGTTCGACGTGGAACGAGAAACCCAGGCAACTCGTACCGCTTACGGAATCCATGAGAAGGCGACTCGCTCGTTCGGCGAAAGCTGCTTATTGGCGCGCCGTTTGGCCGAATCGGGCGTACGATTCATCACCATCAGCAGCGGCCAAGTTTGGGACCAACACGGCAACCTGATCGAAGGTCATGGCAAGAACGCGCTGGCGACGGATCGACCGATTGCCGCGCTGATGGACGACTTGAAACAGCGTGGAATGTGGGATGACACGCTGATCGTTTGGGGTGGCGAATTCGGGCGAACACCGGTGGTTCAAGGCAAAAACGGTCGCGACCATAACCCACAAGGATTCACGATGGTATTGGCGGGGGGTGCCGTTAAAGGTGGATTTGCGTATGGCGAAACCGATGACTACGGATACTATGCTTTGCGAGATCGCGTACACATGCACGATCTGCACGCGACGATGCTCCACATCCTTGGCATCGACCATGAACGCTTAACGTACCCTTACGCTGGCCGAGATTTCCGTTTGACCGATGTCCACGGTCGGGTGGTCCAGGAAGTTCTCAGCTAACTTCGCCATCCGAGCTAGTGAACTCGTTCGAAGACTTTGTCATTGCGTTGTCAGCGGTGATCCTTCAATGTCGGTTTCGCCGTGCTATACTTATGGCGTCCTGCTGACGGAAACGTCGTGAACCAATGGAAAGCTGAAAGTCGATAAACAGCATCATTGATCGGTCAAACATTCTTGGATCGCGTCACTGATCTGCTCACCCAACTTGGACCCGCCACCAACCAGCAGTCTCGCGATTTTACCGTCGCGATTGATAATCACGGTCTGTGGAATCGCATCCGCTTGATAACGTGACGCGGCGACCCCATCGATATCGAGCGCCACCTTCGGATTGATCTTCAGTCGCTCGAGCGTTCGACGAATTGCATCTTCCGTCTCTTGCAAATTCACGGCCACCAAAACGATATCGTCATTCTTGAACGACGCGACCGTTTCATCGATGACTGGCATCGCTTGCAAACACGGCCCGCACCACGTCGCCCAAAAATCCAAAACGACAATCTTTCCCTTGTGGTGAGAAAGCGTGAATCGTCGGCCGCTTAGCAGGTTCAACGTGAAGTCGGGGGCGTCTGTTCCGACTAACGCTGAAACCGTCCCCGGCGTCATTCCGCCGCCAGCGTCGTTTAACAGAACCGGCTCCGGTGCATCCGATAGCTTCCATGTTCCATAGGCCGACTTGCCGGTTTCGACTTCGACTTCGCGCCCGATCAAGAGTTGGTCGATATCGGTCACCGGAACACTGCATTTGCCGAGCAACGCATTTTCGCCAAACAGCTTACCCTCTGACTTACCTTCAGGCCTGAACGACATGCGGTTTCCGTTGTGCAGCAAAGCTTGGACGTGGATCGCGTCCGAGTTCCCCGACGGTTTTGGGCCGTCATCCGTTACCAATGATCGATCGTCCAACCAAAGAATCTGCGAAACGAGATTACGGTCAATCTGGATCGTTTCCAAACGACTCTCGACCTCGATAGTTTCTTCGCTCATACGGATCAACTTGCCACGCATGATGTCACCACTGGAGGAAACAATCAAATGTGTCGGAGGATTCTTTTTTCGATTCCGTGGAACCGTCAACAATCGTTCCCGCTCGATTGCATCGATCGCAGGCTCCTTCAGTCCCGCAACCAATTGAATGGCGAGAACTTGGTCGTGGGGCAATCGAGTTTGCTTGGTCATTTCAGACGTGAAGACGACACCTTCATTATCGATCGCCGAAACTTCACAGGGAATGACTTCGCCCGTTCGTAGATACAACGATTTTGGGGACTTCGCCGTTGTCTGTGCGTTGTTTCCGAAAGCGCGCGACACCGCGCCCCAAATGCCGGCTGGCGGTGCAATAACTTGATGACGTACCCGATTCGGAGCGGGTGGTTTTGTGGGTGGAACCGGATCGCGATAGATCATTCGTCCCGAAAGGCTCGGCAACATCGCCACCGCTGATCCTTCGATCGGCTCGAATCGCAGCGGTGCAGAGTCATCCGCGTCGACAAGCCGACCACGGATTCGCGTTTCTCCAATCTCCAGTCGAGCGATGGCAAGTCCCTGAGCCGTGTCACGCGAAACTTCCACCCCAACCACTTCAATGCTGCGAAGTTGCTCGATCGCGATCGCCACCTCCGCATCCAAACAATCGGGACGAAACTTGATCGAAGAGTCTTGCACGGATGTAAGCGAACCCGTCATCCGGTATCCCCATTTCGTGACCAACTGGATCTTGGTGTTGGAATCGAAGGAGTCGACATTCGAAGTTGCAAAATCTATTCGGTTAATGTCATTCGGATCGATTTCGCGTTCCGTTTCCTCGTCCGTCAAAATCCAATCGCCGTCTCGAATCGCCGTCCATTGTCCGGTCAAAATTTCTTGATTGGTCATGTGAAATGAATCTTTTGCCGGCTGCTTGGTCTGCCCTGAATTTGTCTTGTCGCGTTCGTCAAGACTCGAAACTTGCAACGAATCCAATTGGACGTTTCCGGCGATATTCTGCAGCAAGATTCCTTCGCCGAGCCACAACGAATCTTTCGTGTTGAGCTTGAGAGTCGCGAGCGTCTTTCCCTGCTGTGACGCGACGACGGCAGTCTTCCATACTTTGTCTAGTTCGATCGTCATTCGCAGATGTTCATTCATCTCGTCAACGGTACCGACAACAGCAACATCGGCGATCTTTCCCACCTCCCACACCGCCACCACTTGTTCGCCCCAGACCTCCAACCGCAAGGCATTTTCCGTAGCGCTTTTTTGTTCGTTATTCAAGACGCCAAGTGCCAACACAAAATTAGGCTGATTCTCCCAAGACAACTCGATATCGATTCGCGACCGGGGCGAAAGGTCAACGTTACGAAACATTATGGCACCAAACTTATCCGAACGAATTCGGCCGCCGGACTGATGCCAAGATTGCTCATTGCCTCCAATCGTCCAGTCAGCCAACTTTCCTGGGCCGATGAAGCTGACGGCCTTACCATTCTGCCAGCGAACGAGGCTCATGATTGACGAACGAGATACGCTCAATTCACCAAGCTCGTCTGACTTCAATCGAATTCGTTCCTCGTCAATTCCAACGATCGAGCCGTAAAGTCGATCGCCCGCGACGAGTTCGAGGCACACTGATCCAACCGCGGGAACTTCCTGGCTTGTCCCTGAAAACGACGCGCCCGCAACGGCCGCAACGGGAAACTCGAACGGCGAAACAAAGTCGGGATGCTGCCAACGGATCACGCTAGCGCTCTGCGAATCGGCAAATGCCCCCGAGACCACGTCGCCATTTTTCAAGCGTAGCAAACCAACGATCGGCTCATCAGCGCGTGCCGGCAGGCATATCGCGACGATCACGAACCATTGCATCAACACTTGGATTGGTGATTTCATCGTTCGTAGATCGGCAGAAAGCGAAAATTGAGTGCCATGGAGAGTAGCGCCAACGAGGTGTCGACCGGTTTACCGAAGTCGCCGCTGAAACTGCCGTCTTCCGCTTGAGCAGCTTTCAATTCGCGAATCAATTGCGTGTTCCACTTTTCCCAAGCTTCGACGTCGCCTTGGAATAATGCCTGAGCTTGATAGTACTGGGCATATCGTTGGTAGTTGGACGAAGTCTGCTCAAGCCGCGTCGTCAAGGAAGCGAGCGTCGACTTGAACTCGGGCATATCCTTGCGACGGGCGACGGCGTAGACCAATGATCCGATCGAGATGCGAGCAACGGAATCATCGAATCCGCCCAGTCCCGCGTAAGCGACTTGGCCCGACGGACTGGTCATTGACTTGAAATAGGCGACGCCCCGATCAATCGCATCGTCGGGAACCTCGATCCCGGCGTTACGCGCTGCCAAGAGACCGACCATCATCGCGCCACTGACCGAGGTGTCAGCATCTTTGGCGTCGGGTCCGTATCGCCAGCCGCCGAATCGATTCTTCTTCTGTGAAGTGACGGATGCCCGAACGGCGATTTCGAGTGCTTGGCCGATCGTTTTTTCTGACTTACTTGATTCAGCCGGCCAAAGCGTGCGATCGTCGACGGCGCCGTAGGCTTCCGCCAATGCCAACATCGCGAAACCATGGTTGTACATGCTCGTGTGGCTTCCACCACGTCCACCAAGAATTCCGGTTGTTGAATCTTGACTATCCAAGATGCTGCGCAGGCCACGACGAATGTTGCCGCTGTAGACACCAAAATTTGGGTCTTCACCCGATGCCAAAAAAGTCATGACAGCCATTCCCGTCACGCCGGGGCCCGAATGCGAACCACCTACCCAGTCACCGCTTTGAGCCTGAGACGACGATAAATAGCGAAGTCCTTTTTCATAAATCTCACGCACATCCCGCGGAACCGCTTCGCCCATTTGCGCGGTCGGAAACTGGGCTATCGAATCTTCGCTCATCAAGAACGCAATGGCTAAGAAGGCGACTCGAAGGATGCACTCATTCATCATTGAGTAGCCCTTGTTGCTTCAGCATCGCTTCATATTGTTTGGCTTGATTGAACGAATACTGGATCGCCTTCAATTGGGCTTCGTCGAGGATCTCTTCCAATTTGTCCGGCGGCATCTTGCTCAGACGATACGAAATCAAGTACGACGTGTAGCGATTTTCCGCCTCGATCGATTTCACGTTCGACAGAGTAATTTGCAACATTGCCTCTCGCTGCTCGCCGGTCATGGGAATCCTGCGACCTAATTCCGCCAACCACATTTTGATTGCCGTTTCGGTATGCAACCGTTTCCGGCGAGCCGTCTCGACACGAATCTTTTCGGCTTGCTCATCGTCCAAGGTGCCGTTGACCACTTTGCGAAGCAACGATGTTTCACCGAACAGCCCCTTGCTGACTTCTTGCGACAAGGGACTGGCTATCTGATAGGCTTCATTGATGTTGTTTTGATTCAGTTGGTCACCAAGAGCATGGAAGTCTCGCCTCGCCTTTTCGACCCGATCGAAGAAACGTTTGATATCGCCTTGGCCCGCCAACCGGATGCGTTCCTTCTGGGAATCTTCAAGCGAAGTCCATCGCTCGAGTCGATTGATTTCAAGATCAATGGCTGACGCGAAGAGCGTCTGGGCTCGAGTTTCGTTGCCGACGCCTTGAAAGATCCAAGAATCAAACTGATTGATGTCAATCTGAAATTGCTGAGCCGTGGCGGATGAAATCGTCATCACAACCCACAGTAATACGTTGCCAGATCGCACCATCATCGAATCCAATCTTCGTGAATTAAAAAAGTGGTGTTGTCCTCGCGAATGCTGACCTGGAATTGCACTCGCGTCTGACTGGCGGCGTTCCAAAGTGATCGCTGTTCGGTACTCAAGACCGGATCAACAAGGTTGTTGGGCACCTGAGGCATGTAATTGGGATTGCTGACGTAGTTCTGAATTGACGAAATCTCGATATCCCGCCAGCCGGCGAGAAGTTTTTCATACAGTTTTTGTCGCTGTTCGATCGTCAGAACCAACTTGTTATCCATCAGGTCAATGACAACCCAAATGGCGGCACCGCGTTCGAAGTCGTCCCGGAGTTTTGTTTCGTCGACGTAACTTTGGAATTGTTTTTCAGAGAGAATCGGTTTCAAGTATTTCATCGCGTCGCGGCGGACCCGACCGTAGGGGTTGCCCGAAAGCTGCTCTTGATTGGGCCCCATGAAACGAATTTCGCCGACTCGGACAAACGGTTGATTGTTTCCTTGAACCATGTCCGACATCGAATCAAATGCGGTCTTCGCTTCGACGACGATCTTATCCATTTGATTGACGGTCGGACGACAGACGCGTTTAATGAACGAGAGTTCTGAATTGACCAGCGGTTTCAAGAAGTCTGGTGATTCGACCAGCTTGGGAACAGCGGCTTCGATCATTTCGGCGACATCGTTGACCAGCCCAAGGTCTCGGTCCTTCGAACGAGCTTGACCGCAAACGGTGATCGTCACGAGGACAACGAAGGTGCGTAAAAACGTTTGCATCAACTGCCTCCCAATCGATTGAAGTACTGGTCGAGTCCGCGACGAAACTCTTCGGGCAACACGGTTCCTGTTTCGCCCGTCGTTTGAATGATGCCGCGATTTTCTCGCACTTCTTTTTGATTGGTGCCCTTACCGATCAGCGCCAATGCAGAGTCCGATGTGTTGCCGCTTCCACCGCCACCGGGCGACGAACCGCCACCACCGCCACCGTTGGGATTGATCCGCTTGGAACGCAGTATCAACTCGATCGCTTCGGTTTCGGCTGCGATCGCGGGTGGTCCCGTTTCGGGACGATGGAGAATTTCGGAGGCTTCGGTCATCACCGTATCAACTTGGCCCAGCATTGCTAGTTCTTTGCCAAAGTGTTTTTTGGCGTCCGTGAGTTCGCCGATGCGAGCGATCACGTCCACGACGCGATCGTTGATCTCTCGCTGAGTCTTCGACAGCGATTGGGCCGTCGCGACATGCTCGGTCGGCTCAACAGCGGCCATCGCTTGCTGCGCGACACGGGTCTCGTCACGCAAGCTGATTTCAGCTTCCAAAATCTGGAGCACTTCCAATACGATCGAAGGCGGCAAACTCTCGGGCGATTTTCCACCCGGGCAAGTACCACTGCAGGCCGGGTCGACGAGATTCTCGGCCCACCGATCCATCGCATCCGACCAATACTCGCACTGAGCAACGGACAAACCTTGCCGACGCGGAATCTCATCGGCCAGCTTACGAAGGCCGCCGATCACGTCATCCGATTTCATCTCATCCAACACCGCTTTGAAGTGCATGAAACGTCGACGCTCGAAGTAGGCGGACATGTCGTCCATGATGTACGAGACGTTGCGTGTGCTGGCTACTTCCGTCTCAGTTAATTGAGTCAACACTTCGCGGACGGGCAACTTGACGCTGAACTTGTTCATGCCGAACGCGGGCTGCAAATGCTGGGTCAACCGAGTCGCAACGACGTTCTGTTCTCGCGAAGCCGCCTTGAGTCGCTTGACCAAAGTGCTGCCTTCCAAGTTCGCGAGAACCGCGTTGAGTTCATCCGCCAACTTGTCAAACTCCGCCAGCAGATCCTCTTGTTCAACGACCGCTTGTTGAATGGATTCGGTCTGGTTGGTCGGCGGTTTTTCGCCAGCCGGTTTGTTCTTTCCCATCACCGTCGTGGTTGGCAATCGAAGTGAAGGGCTGCTGGGTTTCTTGGGTGTTCCCGGTGACGCCGGTAGTTCGTCGGGTGAGTTGGCGGACGATTCCATGTCGACCAATGAAGGAGCCGAACGAAGCTTCGGAGCCGGTCCTTCGGCAGCTTCCGCCGACGCGCCGGCTTTGGCCGTACGAATCTGTCCGGCCTTGGGTCCACCCTTGGTTTGCGGTGCCGCTGCGATCTTGGTCGGTCCCTCTGCTGTTTCACTTAGCAAATCGGCAACCGAAGGCATTCGGTTCTCGGACAAGTCTTTCAGAACTTGCAGCATTTCTGCCCATCGTTCGAGATGCCCCACACCGATCTCGGGGTTTCGTGACGCAGCGCGAACGAGTTCGCCACCGAGTTCACCGAGACGATCGAGTCGACGTCCGTTGGACCGTTCAGCCGACGCTTGACGTTCGACTTCACGCCGAGTTTGATCGCGAGCCAACTCATCGGGCGAGAGCGCGTGAAGCTCTTTATTTTTCTCGAACAATTGTCGCTCACGATCGCGAACGTCGAGCGCCTGTCGATGCCACTTGCTCAATTGTTCCGTCATCCAAATCGCATGTTGATCGGGCGTCAGGATGTACAGAATGTGCGGTGGCGAATAAACACGCTCGCGACCGGGCAAGAAATCTTCGGCCCAAACGATCAGCTCGATCGGCTGTGGCTCGATGCCCAATGACTTGGCCGAGAACGTACCCATGACTTCCATGTCCGCCGAATCATGATCACCGGCCGCGAGTGGTCGCTCTCCTTCGGCCGGTTTCGCAACGGCACCGACCGATAGCGCTCGCCACATCATTCCAACGCGGCGAATCCCGAAATCGTCGCTCGCGCGGACGGTGAACTTCAGCGACTCCGTATCCAACACCACCGCTTGTCGTTCAAGCCCGTCGCAAATCAGCGTCGGCGCCTCGTCATCGATCGCGTTGATCGAAAGTTCAAACGGTTCGCGGCCGGCCAAACCAAACTGATCCTGCCACGCGAATTGTAACCTCGACTCGGATTCGATGTTGACGGGTTCGCTGGTCAGCGACGATCCCGCGGGTGTTCGTGGTAATTCGTTGACTTGTCCCGAGGCCAGTTCGCGGTTCGCGGTCGCCGTGAAGACCGCCTTGCTGCCGCGCACGATCGAAACGGAGCCGGCTCGCGAATCCATGCGTTGCGAGTCCGGTCGGCCCAAGTATTCGGGAAGCTCGACGTCGGCAACGATGCCCGAAAGCTCGGGCCGAATCGTCGGTTCCAATTTAAGAGTCTGCTGAACGTCACCGACCTGAAGCGTCATCGTTTGAGGACCGATTTGCGGCGGCAGCTCAAACACATAGCGACCGTCCTGCAAGTTTGCCGTCAGCTCGGGTTGGCCACCGATCGAGAGCTTACCAGAGCCAGGATGCCAAAGCGAATCGTCACTCAATCGAATCGGCAGAGTCACCGATTCACCGTGCGCGACGATCACTTTTTCTGGTAACGCGTCAATCCGCGTGAAGGTATATCGCGGCGTATCTTTCCAGGGCATCAACAGTCGTGACGCAGCGCTGGCCGACGCCGCCGGATGCAACAGAGCCAAGCCTGCGACAATCGCGATGATGCCGACCGCGATCGCGGCGAGCGATCGATGGTGACAGGGCGGAGTCGACTGATGGAAGTCACGTGTCGCGGCATCGGTCGCGACCTGTTGCATCGCCGCTTCGCACAGGGCTGGCGAGCGGGCTTGTTCCGAGTCGCTGTGTGATAACTCGATCACGCCCAACAACTGATCGCCGACCGCAGGCAATCGTTGACCGAGCAACCGTGCGAGCGGTTCGAATTCGCGATGCCGCCAAACCCATCGATACAGGTAGTAGGGAATGATGGCCGTCATCGCCAAGGCGATCACAAGCGTCGCCGCGCGAAGGCTCTTGGGCATCTCGCCCCAACGGTCGCCGACGTAAACAACCAGGAACGCCAATCCGCATGTCAGCGCCACGATCGCTAGCGCTTCGATCAATTTGATCGTCCAAACACGCCGTCGAAAGTCGAGTAACTGTTGCCTGAGTGAATCGGGAACTTTCAATCCAGATTTTGATCGCATCACACCACTCATATCAATCCAGCTCCTTTTCGACCGACCCAAAAAATCGCCAACATCCCGACCAACAGACCGGCCACCGCCGGATGACTCCAGATCGCGACACGATGAACCGCCGGCGGCGGATCGGGCATCGCGGAAAGCAAACGAACGACATCATCAACTCGGTCGACCGTCAACACTTGGCCGCGCGTGACGCGCGCGATCTCGTCCAACACTTCCGGTCGCGCCGGCTTACCGACTTGCTCCAGTGCAACGCCTTGCACATAGATCGTTGTTTCGAGCGACTTGCCGGTCTGTTTGCAGAACAACGTCAGCGCGTGTTCGCCGGGCTCGCCAGGCGTGAACCGACCGGCGAACGCTCCCCACGCTTCACCCGTCGACTCGAAACGAACCGTTTTTGCTTTTCCTGATGGCGCGACGATTCGCAAGCTGACATCACCCTTGCTGAGCGGTTCGCCGCTGGTTTCCATCACGTTCGCGTTGACCGTGATCGTTTGTCGGACTTCGGGTTGTTCGGGCGAGTAGTACAGCCGCATCGTTTCACCGCCGGCCATGTTTCGTTGATACGCCATCCAGCGAACGACTTGGCCCCAGAAACGATAGTGATACAAATCTTCAACGCCCTTTCGCCATCGCCACGCGCCATCGGTGCCCATGAACAAAACCTTTCCGGCACCGAAGGTTCGCGTAACTAATAGCGGCAGTCGCCCGAACTGATTGCTGATCTCTTGATGAACGCAAAGCGTTTCCGTGCCCGGTTTCGCCGACAACACCGGCGCGTACCACTGGAAGCCCGGCAGGTTGCCCCAGACTTCAAGGTTTTCGTCTGCCGTATCAGCCAGTTTGGTCAACAAGCTGCGTCGTCCCAATTGAGTCAGTTCAAAATGCTGGGGCGTTCGCGATCCCCAGCCGCCCGGTTGCCCTTCATCGAACTCGACGGGGACAAGCTCCGCAAGTTCCGTTTCCAGCAGGCTGAATTGTCGTCCCTGCAAGCCCGGCAGAAACACCAACCCGCTGGCCTGTTGCCCGACCAATCCCTTGATCCACTCGCATTGCTGGAGTGTGAGTTGTCCGTCGTCGATTCCCACGTCGCCCAGAAAGATCACATCGTAACGCGCCAGCTCCTCTTTCGTCGCCGGAAATTCCGCAACGTAATCCGCATTCCCGCCGCCCCGCTTGTCGAGTCCCGGATGAAACAGCAAACACGACAGCTCCACTCCGGGATCGCGTGACAATGCGTTGCGAAGGTATCGATATTCCCATCGCGGCACCGATTCGATCACCAGCACTCGCAGTTTCTCTTGTCGAATGGATATCGGCGCTGCGAACGAGTTGTTGTCATCCCGAATTTCGTCACCTTGCGGGGGCACCGTCAGCGTCAGCGTCGCGTTGCCGAGTTCGGTCGGTTGCCAATCAATCGAATCGTTGGTTCGCCCCATCGCCGCAATGCGAATTTCTTTCGTGATCGGTTCGCTATCAGGCACCGTCATGGTGACAGTCGCCACGTGATCGCGAGGCAACGAACTTTCGATCGTGAACGGAATGCGAACTCGTTTGCCGGCAATCGCAAACGTCGGAACATCGAAGCTGAGTAATTCCACATCCGGCAATCGAGTGGGGCTGCCGACGGGAAACGCGAATACCGGAACGCCCATGGCCCGCAATCGGCCCGCAGCCTGAACCGGGGCTGCCCCCTGATTCCAATCACCGTCGGACGCCAACACGACGGCCAGCAGATGGTCCTGAGTCGTCGCGACATCCAACAACGGCGCCGACAAATTCGTTCCCGACTCGAACGGATCGTTGCCCGACTTTTGCGGGTTCGAGATCGGCTTGACCGTTGCCGATTGCGACGTTCGCACCGTTTCGGCGAACGGTTGGATCACCACGTCGGCACGCTCGGCAAGCGATTCCCAAGTTTCTGACCTCGTCAGTGCTTCGATCGCCGATCGACGCGACTGAGATTTTGATTGTGAGGCGTCGCGAGTGTCCATGCTTTGCGAGTCGTCCCACAAAACAGCGACGACGGGTTTCGTATCCGGTCGATACTGGGTCACCCATTCGGGACCTCCCAACAACAGGGCAGCACCGATCACCATGAACAACCGCAGCGCTTCGAGCATCATCGTCGAGGATCGCCAACCGCTTCGGCGACACGCCACCAGCGCGATGATCATCGTTGCGATCACAGCGACCGATGCGATCGCAATCGACCACGGCGTCCAACTGAACGTCAGATTCCCCGAGGCATTCATGCGGTCAACCCCTTCGCGACGACCGGGGCCCGCGTCGATCGACGTGGCAAGCATAGGCACGCTTCACCGATCATCGCGATCAGCATGATGATCAAGAACGCTCGCCAAACTTCTTCGACGATCGAACTCGAGCTGCCAACGGTCTGATCGACTCGGTCAATACTAAGGTCGCGAAATAGCGCAGCGACGTTTGTATCAGAAAGCACCGACGACCGATCTTCATCAGCGCTGCGATTGACCGCCCACCACTGGTTGTCGTTCGCGTAAACACCCGCCGTGTACGTTCGCTCGGTCGACAAACGGTCATCGTGTCCGGCGATCGGTTTCCAAGCGGTCGAGGATTCAATTGATGCTTCGCCCGCGTCGAGTTGCCGCGTATTACGAAGCGATTTTTCACCCGCCGCAATTGCTCGCTGGATCATCACGTACAGTGCCACGCCGTCCGCGGCGAACGAAGAATCTTTCGCACGCGGCGTGGTCGCGCAAACATACATTCCACCCTGCGGCGTGACCACGCGAACCAACAGCGGCGAGCCATCCGTGAGCGTCGCCAAACGGGTTGCTTCGCCCTCGATCATTGCAAACCGATCGACACGTAACGTTCCCAGCGGCAGCGATGCGCCAGCCAACGTCGCGGCCAACAAATCCGCATCGCCACGCCACGAAGCCACAGCGATCGGTTTGTCAGGTTCGCTCCAAGTTCCCCAGCGAATTCCGAACGGCAACGCCGAATATGAATTTTGAATCATGTCCGGAGGAAAGAACACCAAGCTACCACCGCGAAGGACGAAGGATTCGAGGACCGGCGCCGCGTCAATGGCCTGATCGTTCGATGAAAATATCGGCGCATTCCACAAAACCAACGACACGCTATCCCATTCAACCGATGCGAGTGCATCAGGTTCGATCACTTCGGCGACGGCTTCAACATCATCTTCGGAACTAACCTCCGCCGCCAACTTCAAGACTCGGCCGACATCCGCGTCCGCCGTGACAACCACCGTTCGTCGCGGCGGCGGCACATCAAACGTGAAGTAGAAGTCGTTGTCCGACTCGTTTGAATCGGCAGGGACGGAAACTCGTCCCCATCCACGACTGGTTACGCTTGAGACCGGAATGCGATGATTCTTGAGTTCGCCCACCGCGCCCTCGATCGGCATTTCGATCGTCGAACGGGCGCCGTCAAGTTCCACCGTCACGGGCAAGATTGGTCGATCAGAACCCACCGGCTGACCAACGGTGACCTTCAGCGACAATGAAACGAAGGGATCTGATTGGCGAGTATCCAAACGAACTTCTTCCACGCGCACCGATCGATTCAGCGGAGCGGCTTCGGGAAAAGCTAATAAGCGAAAGCGAACTCGCCGACCGAATTCGACGAATGCTTCGCGCAACGTCGTCCATCGTCCATCTTTGCTTAGCCAATCCGAATCTCGTAAGTCAGAACAAATCCAGATGTCCGCTTGTCCCACTTCGTTGGCGCGGATGTAGTCGAGCGCCGCCAGCAACATCGCCGGCACGTCGGCCGTTGCATCCGATGGTCCGACGATCGGCAAGTCCGACAACGCGGCCGGTGATTGAAGTTCACGTGGTCGCGATGTGTTGCTTTCGATCAGAACCACACGTCCGACATTCATCGTTTGCAACGTGTCAGTCAACTTGGCGACACCGGCTTCCAATTTGGACAGCGATGTACCGCCATCGCGTTGTTGCATCGACGGCGATCGATCCAACAATACAATCGTGCCGGAATTACCGCCGCCCGCAATCGATCCGACCAAGCCACCGCCCAGAAGTCCCGAACTCAGCGGTCGGCCGACGGCAAAAACCAATGCCGCGATCACCATCGTTCGCAGCGCCAGGATCGCCCATTGCCGTACCCTCGCGTAACCGCGATTCATTCGGTTGGCGGCCAGCAAGAACATCATCGCCGCCCACTGAGTCGTTTGATAACGACGCTGATTGATCAAGTGAATGATGATCGGTAGCGCCGCAAGTGGCAGCGCAAACAACATCCATGGTTGCAGAAAACTCATCGCACCCGCCTCGCGGTGGCTCGGCGCGTCAGGAACTTCGTTAGCACATCTTGATACCGCTCGTCGATGCTGACGCGAGTGTAATCGACACCCGTTTCGAGCACGATCTTCTGCACGTTCTGCAAATACTCGTCGAGCGCGCGTTGATATCGGTCGGCGATCTCGCTTGGTTCCGCGAAGATCGCCGAGCCGCCTTCCATGTCCAAGAAACGTGTCGGCCGTTGGAACGCAAAGTTGAGCTCGACAGGGTCGAGCAAATGGAACAGCGACAGATCGTGTTTACGAAATCGCAGATGTTCGAAGCAACCTCGTAGCTGCTCGGGATCGACGAAGAAATCGGAAATGACGATCACCATCGCTGCCTGCCGCGTCGTTTCGGCCAGTTCGTGCAACACGTCGACGAGGTGAGTTTCACCTTGCCCTTTGATTTTCTCGAGCGTGTCGAAGACGACTCTCAGGTGCGATGGATTGCGGCGCGGAGGCAAATGCTCGTTGATTCCATTGGCGAAACACGACAAGCTGACCGCGTCGCCTTGCTGGACGGCCAAGTACGCGATCGCCGCGGCGATTTGGCGAGCGTATTGGATCTTCGTCGACTCGCCCGAACCGAACTCCATCGACCCGCTGGTATCAATCACCAAACAGCATCGCAGGTTCGTGTCCGCCTCGAACTCTTTGACGTAGTATCGATCGCTGCGACCGTGAGCCCGCCAATCGAGTCGGCGCAGATCGTCGCCGGGGACATATTTGCGATACTCGGCGAACTCGACGCTCGCGCCACGATTGGGGCTGATGTGTTTTCCTGATACCGAACCTCGCATCGGTCGCCGCGCCATCAACGGCAAACCGGCGAGCCCCGCCAAGACGGTCGGATCGAGAAAGTCGCGATGCTGAGGCAAGTTCGCCATCTCAATCCTCGGCCAACAATCGTTCCACAATGTCGCGAGCCGACAAACCTTCAGCCTGCGCGGCGAAGGTTGTGATCAATCGATGCGTCAGCACCGGCTTGGCAACGTAACGCACGTCCTCGCTGCGCACCATGTACGAACCCTCCAGCGCCGCGCGCGACTTCGCGCCCAAGATCAAATCTTGTACCGCCCTCGGCCCGGCACCCCACGACACCAGCGGCGGCAACCAGGCCGGCGCCGTCCCGCCACCGGGACGCGTCTTGCGTACCAGTCGTGCGACATCGGTATAAATGTGATCGGGGACGGGAATGCGGCGGACCAGATCCTGATGCCGAATGATGTCTTCGGGCGTCATCAGATGATCTAACGACGGCAGCGATCCGCCCGTCGTCGTTCGCGCGATCGCGATCTCCTCGGCCTCCGATGGATAGTCCAGTTCGATCAGCGACATGAAACGATCGAGTTGGGCCTCGGGCAGCGGATACGTACCTTCTTGTTCGACCGGGTTTTGCGTCGCCAACACCATGAAAGGCGGCGCAAGATCGAATCCTTTGCCGACAACCGTGATGCGTTGCTCTTGCATCGCTTCGAGCATCGCGGCTTGCGTCTTTGGTGGAGCCCGATTGATCTCGTCAGCCAAGATGATGTTGGCGAACAACGGTCCATGCGCAAACTGAAACTCACGTCGACCGGCACCGTTGTCTTGCAGGATGTCGGTTCCCGTGATGTCCATCGGCATCAGGTCGGGCGTGAACTGGATGCGACTGAACTTCAGCGACATCGTCTCGGCCAGTTTGCTGACGAGCAACGTCTTTGCCAATCCCGGCACACCCATCAGCAAGGCATGGCGCCGTGCAAACAAACACACTAATAGCTGATCGATGGTGTCGCGCTGTCCAACGATCACACGGCCAAGCTGTTCGCACAATCGACGATGGGCTTGGCCAAGACGGTCGACCGCCTGGACATCATCGTCGCTGAGCGATTGCTGAGTTTCCGAGACCACTTGCGACATCGCTGATTCCCCTGGGTTCTCAATTTGCCTGCTGATACTCGATACACTTATAGTCGTTTGTCGCGGCAAAAACACGCGAGCGGACCCAAAACAACGTTTTGATCGGGAAACCAACGGTGACCAGCTTTCGTAGTCTAACCATGATGGCGATCTCGGCGGTGATGATTTCGGCGCCGGTCGCGCGCGGCGAATCGCCGACGCTGCGGCCCGTGACGAGCCCAAAGTTCGTCCCCGATGATGCGATCGCGATCGTTGGCGACGAACTCGGCATGCGGCCGCTCAAGCGAACAACATTTCGCAATTTTTTGGATGGTCTTAGCAATACGGTGCTGAAACAGCCGGCGCGTTGATAGACATCGTTGCCTAAAGCAGCGGCGCCCGCACGCAGGTTCTCAGAATCAGAATTCTTTCCTCAATCGTTGTTATCCGTTCAAGCCGGATAGTAACAATGACCGAAGTTAGGTGTGGGGGTGGAGATGATGCGCGCGGACTCTTTAGCACCGGCGAACCATCGTGAAACTGCCTTCCTTCATCAGCACCTGCCTGCTTTGCTGCGCCGTGTTTGCTGTCACCGGCTGTTCGCTCTTCCCTGAGAAACGCGAGCGAGATTCCGTTCACAATCCGTTTCCTCAGTTGAAGCGGGTCGCAGTGCTGCCGTTCTTCAATCAGAGCGGCGAGCCAACGGTCGATACCGAATTGGTCGCTGAAAAGTACTACCAAGCATTGCAGGCTGTTCCCGGTTTTGAAGTGCTGCCCGTCGGCGTCGCGAAGGCCCAGTGGCTGCGTTATTCGATGCAGTACGGCGAACCAACATCGGGCGCCGACTTCCAACGACTGGCCCAAATGATGGGCGTTGAAGCGATCGTCGTCGGATCGGTCACCGATTTCGAGGCCTTTTATCCGCCTCGCATGGCCATGACTGTACACTGGTATGCCGCCAACGAAGGGTTTCACACGATTCCCGCCGGCTACGGACTCCCTTGGGGTACCGAAGCGGAGAAACAAATCCCCAGCCGGATCGCTCGCGAAGCGGAATTCGAGTTGGCCCGAAGCCAGCTCGCCACGCAAAGCCCGTCCGCTGCGATTCCGATGTCACCGCCGACGGCTGTAGAACGCACCGCAGCCCAGATCGAGATGGAACTGGGTAACGCCGGCGAGTTTGACGATGGCACCATCACGTCTGATGAAAACTGGTCGGTTGGCGAGTACGTTGCTGGTCCGAATGAAATGGAGGCACCGATGCCACCAAATTGGCCCAACCCAACCGACTTGATCCCCGACCCACCGTCGCCTGTTCGGCCGACTTTGATGACCAACAAGGATCCGGTGCTCACGCACACCCGAATCTATCGCGGCGATGACCCTTATTTCACAAATCGACTCTCTGACTTCGTCGAAACCGGCGATGATGCCCGTTCGAGCGGTTGGCAGGGTTACCTAAAACGTAGCGATGATTTCATTGGTTTCTGTTGTCAGTTGCACATCACCGAAATGCTCGAATCTCGAGGGGGTGCCGACCAAAGCGACCTCATCTTGCGTTGGCCGCTGAGCCGATACTGAAATCCAGGCAAGCCAGGTAGCTTAGCGGCTCGCCGGCAAGCTGGGTCGTTTCTGCTTTTCGGACTTGGACGCAATGGATAAAGAAATCAACGTTCTGGCTTTGGTCAAAGGCGAGGAACGCTTCATATTTTTGTTTGACGACGAAAATCGCGACGAAACTCTACGTCAACTGGCGCGCTTTGCGGCCGACCCCGAGCTCGACTTTTCGTGGTACGACGCGGCGATGCTTAGCCGCAAAATTCGCGACGCGGTGCCCACCGACGAAGACGCGCTGGCCAGCCACGAATTCGACAGCCTCTCGATCGACGACTTTCAGTGATGCGAAGATCGATTGCCCAGTTCTTGACGTACCTCGCTTCCGAGCGAAATGCGTCCGACTTGACGATCAAGGCTTACCGAGAGGATCTGTTCGGTCTGGTCGATTGGTTGGAAGCGAATCATGGCCGAGTTCCCAGTCCCAGCGAATTGACGCCGCAGGATTTGCGAGCATTCCAAGCGGCGCTGCAACAGGCGGACTACGCACGCACAACGATTTCGCGAAAGCTGGCGTCGTTGCGCAGCTTCTATAAATTCGCGATGCGTGAAAGCATTGCCAAAAACAATCCGGCAAAGCCGCTTCGTAATCCGCGACGACAACAAAAGCTGCCGCACGTGCTCAGCAATGACGAGGTCGGTCTTTTGTTGCTGACGCCGCCCGCGACCGATACGGCCGGACTCCGCGACCGCGCAATACTGGAAACCATGTATTCGGCGGGGCTTCGGGTCAGCGAGTTGGTCGGACTCAGAGACGGCGACCTCGACGAGCACGAGCAAATCGTCCGAGTTCGCGGAAAGGGCCGGAAAGAGCGAATCAGCCCACTTGGGTCGTTCGCGATCAAAGCCATCCACCGATACCGCGTCCGCCGGATTCGCGATCCAAAAGTTGAAACGCTCGGTCGCGAGGCCCCGGTTTTCGTCAACCGATTCGGAAAGATTCTGACCACGCGCAGCGTCGGGCGGATGCTGGAAAAATACATCGGATTGGCTCAGCTCGATTCGCGAACGAGTCCGCATACGCTGCGTCACAGCTTTGCGACGCATTTACTCGATCGAGGCGCCGATATACGCAGCGTCCAGGAACTGCTCGGGCACAAAAGTCTGGCTACGACCCAAATTTACACGCATGTCAGCGCCGCAAACCTGCGACAGGTGTATGAGCAAGCTCACCCCCGCGCCCGAGGTTAGATTTCCAATACTCGGTGCCGCGAGAATCTCCGATCTAAGGTGAAGTGAGCTGAGGTGCCGACCGATACTAACGTCGTATCTGGCACAAACGATACGCGAACGAGAAATTGCCGTTCTTGACTGTTCGGCACTCTTTCTCTAGCTTTCGCATTATTGAAGTGCTTGTTCAATTGAAGGCGACGTGGCCAAGTGGCTAAGGCGAAGGATTGCAAATCCTTTATTCGTGGGTTCGAATCCCACCGTCGCCTCTGCGTGATTTACCGCTGAATTGCAGTGCAATTGCTTCGGCCTGTCGGCTTGAAGGGCAGCGTTTTCCTGGTTGCTAAAAGGGTAGTCTACCCTTTTGGCTTGGAGAACTTTGCCGTGCCGAAGCCGAACAATGGGATTCCCAAGTATTCCCTGCACAAACCGTCCGGACGCGCTGTCGTCAAGTTTGCGGGCAAACCTCACTACCTTGGTGAGTTCGAATCGGACGAATCTCGATCGAAATACGATCGATTGATCGCCGAGTACCTGGCGTGCGGTCGCAATGCCAATGTTCTCAACGCGTCCTTGGATGACGAACAGACGGTGCTGTCACTGACGATCGCCTTTTGGGAATTTACGAAGAGTTACTATCGCAAGGGCGACGAAGATACCAGCGAGGTTTCGTCGTACCGTACGGTCATTCGGACTCTTAACCGAATCTATGGTGATCTGCCGGTCAACTCGTTTGGACCTCGGCGTTTGAAAGCGGTTCGTGAGCTCTGGTTGGAGAAAGGACTCGCGAGATCGAAGATCAATCGACATCAGCGGCGGCTGGTCCGGATGTTTAGGTGGAGCGTGAGCGAAGAGCTTGTGGATTCGTCCACCTGGGAGGCTCTTCGATCTGTTGAGGGGCTGCGCAAAGGTCGGACTTCGGCCGCCGAGCCGGTTCCGGTTCCGCCCGTTTCGCTCGACCAGATCGAACGCACGATGCCGCATCTTTCGGAGATCGTTCGGGACATGATCCGGATGCAATTGCTGACCGGTATGCGTCCCGGCGAGGTTGTCGCCATCAAGCCGGCGGACATTGATCGGTCGGGCGACGTTTGGGAGTTTCGTGTTGATGGACACAAGACCGAACATCATGGTCGCGACCGCACGGTTTATATCGGTCCCCAAGCCAAGTCGATTCTCGGTCCATATCTATTCCGCGATGCGAACAGTCATTGTTTCAGCCCCGCTGAGTCGATGGAGTGGCACCGCGCGGATCGCTCGAGTCGCTGAAAGACGTCACCCAAGCAGGGCAACCGCCGCGGGGTGAAGAAAGATCCTCGCAAAGGCCCCAACAATCGGTTGCCGAGCGATTCATTTACGACCGGCACGTATGGACACGCGATCAAGCGTGCGTGTGAGAAGGCTTGGCCGGTGAGCGACGAGGTGAAAGCGATTGGAAAAGCCGCCGTGTAAGAATGGCACGACATTCATCGCTGGACACCGAATCAGATCCGGCACACCCGGGCAACCGAAATCCGCCGCGAACATGGCCTCGAAGCTGCTCAGGTGATTCTCGGTCACGCATCGGCCGATGTGACACAGATCTATGCCGAGCGCGATGCCGACAAGGCCCGCCAAGTCATCCGATAGTTTGGATGATGCCGGTCGATGAGTGAAGCAGTTTGAGATCATCGTCATAGATCCGCAGTTCAAGATCCTCCAGGTCGCGTTGACTCCACGACGCGACCGCCGTGGCCATTAGCGTTCGTTCGGCCCGGGTTTCCCCGAATGGTCGGCTGATGGCATATGCCGGACGCCGTCCGCCGGGCTCATAGAGAGCGACACGCAACAAACCGGGGGATCGGTATTCGGCGGAGCTGCCGAGATAGAACTGGCGATTGCATCCGATCTCTTCATCGAAGCCCGTGATCAGCCAACGCGATCGTTTGGTCATCGGTCTGCGCAGAAACTCCGCGGGCGTGAGCAGGTTTTCAACCAAATCTCGCACCCGAACTACCTGGATCCGTCGGCGACGCAGTTGACATCGGCAAAGCGCTCGTGATCGTGGTGATCAACGAGTTCCACCAACCCAAGATCGATTGGGAAGCCAATCAAGAGGTGGTCGAAGAGCGTGAGCGAGCTGAGCTCGGTGACGACTACTTTGAATCCGAAGAGGTCGATCCCACGATCGCGTTGATCAACGCAGGCGTGTCGCAGGACAACGCGAAACTGTTGTCGCTGAACGTCAAAAAACACGGTGAATGATTGCTGAATCCCGATGCTCTCGTCACGAAGATCAAGGAAGGTTTCGATCTCAAAGCCCTCGCCAGGATCGGAACCTTGGAGAACATTGCCGTGCCGACGCTGAACAATGGGGTTCCCAAGAATTCCCTGCACAAACCTTCTGGACGCGCTGTCGTCAAATTTGTTGGCAGGCCTCACTACCTCGGTGAGTATGAATCGGATGAATCTCGATCGAAATACGATCGAGTGATTGCCGAGTACCTGGCGTGCGTTGCAATGCCCATGTTCTCAACGCGTCGTCGAACGACGAGCAAACGGTGCTGTCACTGACGATGGCCTTACCCAGCCGAGCTTGGAAAAGAAATCCGCGTGCGGATCCAAGCCGAGTTCTCGCTAAGAACGATCATCTCCAAGTACGGAGATCTCTACCGTCAGTGACCATGCATCCTCGAAACCGGTCGAGAGATCGATCGTGGAATCGATTGGCTGGTCATGCTGGGCAATTAATCGCAGTCGAAGTGGAACCGTCCGACCGTTGACCGCTACCGCGCGCTGCTCCGGAAATCGCGCGCTCGAAGGCAAGGCTGTCGAGGCGGACCCTCTGTCCGGCGTCCGATCGCGGTACAGCAAAGTATCCGAGGAGACTCCCCGCGGAGTTGACCAGGTTACGAAGGTGGTGGCCACATCGACAGCTTCACCTTCGCCGTGGTGTTCAGATTGCACTGAAATACTTAGCCGGTTAATCACCTGCAACGCATCGAGCGCGCTCACCAGCCCGTCGCGGTTCACGTCAACGTAGTTTGTCGATCCAGTGCCTTCGCTGATCACACTGATCGCATTGATCACGAGCAAAGCGTCCAGAGCCGTGTACCCGCCATCATCATTAACGTCATGTGGATCGAACGCATTGTGACGTACCGATTCGGTGATCGCGGAGTTGGGACGTAGCACGCTGTCGAAGATATAGTCAGCTACTTCATCGCCCGTTTGGATACCGTCATCACGGTCGAACGCCCAATGGATTCCAAGATAGATGCGGCTTTGCCCGTTCTCGAACTTGGCTTGCGAAAATCTGTCGAACGTTCGAGATAGCAGGGGGCGGACCGTGCCGTCGGCATCGCGCGTCAGCCCGTTGAATTCGTCGGAGATAAAGGAGAATTGAATGTCGTCTCGGCCATAGAAGCGTTCCAGTGTTTGAAACACGGCGGCGCCAAACGTGGCGTGTCCTGAGGTGTACGCCGGAAATGGCGGTGTAAAATTGATCTCACCAGCACGAGGATTACTGGCCGGAGCTCCCAAAGGTATCCAAGTTGCATTCCCTGGAGTCTCTGAATTTCCGTCGGCGTCGCCATAGCGAATGCCCATGATAGGACGCCAGAAATCGTCGCGGTATTTGGTGCTCCATGCGGCCAACCCGGCATCGGATTGGGCAATGTTCAGTAGCGCGAATAAGCGGGCATTGTCTGCCACGGAGTTGTCCTGCTGGCTGGCCACGGTGCGGGCGATCTGATTGTAAAGCCGCGGCGGCGTGCCCAAACCAGGTCGCCCGTCATAACCCCAATAGATACCGATTTGCGTTTGCTCCTCGGTACGCGTGGTGGCGGACGTGCTGCCATCGCCCCCCATCGCAAGCACTTCTTCGTAGGCTTGCCGATACTCCTCGCTCGACAGAAATTCCATCCGCCCTTCCGGAGTTCCATCGTCCAAGCGTCGCGATTCGAACACCTCCATATCATCAACAACGAAGGGCGCAACGTGCATCGCGCCGGGTGCGTAGAATCCTTGTTGAGGATTCATCGGATCGACAGCATGAAATCCCGTCAATCCTTTGGGTTCATACTCCGCATTGAACTCCATGAGTTCGCTGACCCCATCGTCAGCGCGCGCGTCGAGGACAGCCTGGGCTACGGCGGTTCCCACGATTCGGCCACGATCCTCCGCCGACCCATCCGGAATTCTGGCGAGTGTCGTGTTCAGTGCCGTCGCAAAACGTGCTTGTTGGCTGGGAAAGAGCGCAAACAAGGTGTCGTGGGCGGCTTGAGCGACCGCAGCGTCGCGATCGGCCTCGCCTTGCACTTTCGCACGTATCAGAAGCGGCTCGCCCATCCGTTCAATCGAATTAAAGGCGTCATACATCGCCGCGCTGACCATGGCAAAAGCCCTGGCGGTGAGGACCGGGCCTCCTTGCTCCGGGGCCGCGAACGAGTGATCTGCCGCGTTAGCGGTCAACATCACGTCGTTCCACTCGAGAATGACGTCCGCCGCCAACAAGCACCGCTGCTCCAACACTTCGAATTTCGGCGAGAACTTTGAGGTCCTGTCATGGGTTGAACCGATGCGTCGATTCGTGCGCTTTGAGAAGTTTCGAGCCCACTTTGCGAAACGCGTCCGCATGACCACACCTTCCAAAACGACTATTCAGGATTTACCCAGGAACTCAAACCCCCAAGATGGCGATCATACTCAGCGACAATTTCGAGTGCAAACGCCAAAAACTGCTGGTATTCGTACAATTTGGCGAATTCGAACTCCGCAGACTCGAAAGACTCCGAAGTAACGGCGGCTTCGATGGGTTCACACGGAAACCGTAGAACAAACTAGCCGGTTTGCTATTTCCAATTCGGGACTGCAAACTCGACAATCCAAGAAGTAGCCCTTCGCGGGTATGCATCCGACTTAACCTTGCTGGTTCGGTGTACTGGAAGTAGTCGCTACGAACTTTGAATCCGCCCATCTTTCGGCTCGCGAGACTCAGTACCGGGTTTTCCAGGTCAAACGCTACGAACTGCCGCGAAACCGAGACAAGGCCCTTCGAACAAGCCAAAGGGGTCAGAACAAGCCAAAAGTCAACAAAATGGGTCAGGCCCAATAGTGTTCGGCACAAGATTTGCGCCACAATAATCTGACAAATCGGCACGGCATTTGCGCAGGATCGCAGAATCGTATCGAGTCTGCCATTTTATCAAGCGACGCTCTTGATCATGTCTGCCAAGCTTGCAAAACCAACGCCGTTACCTAAGCGGCGAAAACCAATCGCCAAGTTGGACGTGGATATCCTTGCTGCCCAGAACGTCAGCGCTGACACTTGCAATGAGGGCGGAGCCGATGAGCCAAAACTGCAAGCGAGCGATATTGAAGGACTCGAGTATTTCGAGATGATTGCGCCCCTGCTCATGCGACTGCATCAGGATGGCTGCAAACGTGACAAAGCTAAACAGAGGGACTTGCATTTCGATCAGCACTGCATGCTCGTATTGCTTTATCTATTCAATCCGGCCATCACCAGCTTGATAGGCATCCAGCAGGCAAGCGAACTCAGCAAGGTCCGGAAGAAGCTGGGTTGCTCACGTACTTCGCTGGGATCGCTGAGCGAAGCTTCACGTGTGTTCGACTCTCATCGACTCAAAGAAATCATCGCAGAACTCGGTAAAGACCGCCGTGCAATTCGCGGGCACTTCGAGTTTGGAAAAGTCGATAACAAAACGATTACGCTTGTCGACGGATCATTGGTGTCGGCGATGCCAAACATTATCCAGGCGTCGCTGCTCAAGGCAAGCGAAGGCAGTGGATTGGTGAAATGGCGCTTACACACTCACTTTGAAGTGGATCGCTACGTCCCAACGCGGATCGATGTTACTCCCGATGGCGGCGGTGAGAACGACGAGCGATCCGTCATGGAACAAACGATTCAGGAAGATCGACTGTACGTGATGGATCGTGGCTACGCCAAGTTCACGCTGTTCAACAAGATTTTCGATGCCAAAAGCAGCTACGCTTGCCGCATTCGCGACAATAGCGTCTACGTCGTGCTTGAGAATCGCGAGCTCTCGGAGGAAACCCGTGAAGCGGACGTGCTCAGCGATCAGAACGTCGAACTTGGCAGCCAGGCAAACCAATCACGCGGACGCCCCAATCACAAGGTACGCTTGATCTGCATCAAATGCAGCCCGCACACCAGCCGTAGCAGCTATCGAGGGACCAAATCAAAGGTGTCAGGACCAAATCAAAGGTGTCAGGACTCGTTTACGTCGCCACTAACAAAGAGTCCTGGCACCTTTGATTTGATCTGGCACCTTTGATTTGATTTGTCCTGACACCTTTAATTTCTCTACTGACCCCGTTGATTACGTTTACCGAAATTTGACCTTTGTGCGACGCTTTCCGACTACTGGCATTTGAGAGCGGCGCGAAGTTTCTCGTAAAGTGCCCTGGTGCGGTACCGGCGCAAAACGATGGACACGAAACCCGATTGGTTGTTATCGGTGTCGTTGAACGCATACTGAAGCGGCAACGTCCCCAATTTCCACTCCCATGAATAGCCTGGGAAGCTAACTGAACATCCCCACCCGTACTTTGGCTCACTGAACCAAGTGGAAGTCGGCGCGGAACTATTCTTTGCGATGAAGCAGAAAGCGTTAGCTTGATTAGGGATCAGGAAGTTACCTAATGCCTGTCGCCGTTCATTCTTATGGATAAATAGCCCAGTGGCATTCACCACCCAGTCCGCGCCCCAACCCATATCAATGACACCTGTAGTCGAGTCCCACATCGCGAAGCGATCTCCGTTGACTAGCGGGATGTGATTAGCCGCAATCCACCGGCGTTCTCCATTGCATCGGATGTAGTAATCTTCGTACTGAAGCTGCGCTGGAAGCGACTCGACCTTCTTCAACGAGTCATCCTCCCAATCCGGGTTCTCATCGAGTCTTCGTTCGAGCTCCGAAAGTGAGAGTCGGAACGGGTCGGTGGTCTCTTGAATCATAAAATCTTCAAGTTGATTGTCGGCGTTCATATCGCCTCCGAAAAATGTGCTTGGTGGATGGTGATTGCCCAGGATGTCAGTCAAGGAGTGTGTACGAGGTTTTATGCTGGACTAACCTACTCATGATAAACTTGGACCAAGGGAGGGGGGAAGTGGCGTGCAATATTCGGTTGCTCGCCTTTGTGATTGACTCTGCCTATTCGCCACACCAGCGTAAGCTTAAGATTTTCCCATTTAGGAAAAACAAAGGTGGGAAAAACAAAGGTGTCAGGAATCTTTGGGAAAAACAAAGGTGTCAGGAATCTTTGACGTCGTCTCTAACTAAGAGTCCTGACACCTTTGATTTCCCCATATACGGACCCAATGCCGCACTTTTGTGCCTTTGATCCTTTACGAGGGACAAAAGACACGTCATTCTCGGATCGTTGTGAAATTTTTGCAGCTTTCATGGCAATTGTTCTACAAGCTCAGGTGGGGGACGCTTCGCGTGGGGCGTGGGGTCAGACCCCACGCAAAGCGTCCCTGCCTAAGAAAAAATTCTGGCACCTTTGATTTCTCTGTCAAACCCAAAACCCGAGTCTGACCCCATGACCCCGCCCATGACCCCATGCGAAGCGTCTCCCCGCCGGCGGTCTCAATCTCGATCGCGGCGGAACGCTCCTGTGGAAGTAGGCAAAACTTCGCTCTCATTCTGCCTCAACTCGAAAGCCCACCACTAGCTTGTTGAAAGAACAGGATTGTCGGTGCAAAATTTAGCTCCCGTGATCAGCTCTTCTTCAAAAATTTGCTTAACATCGTCGCGGACAAAAATCTGAACACAACTGTCTTTCACACGGAAAATTGGATATTTCATTACGACACTCGTCTTCAGGCGTAATGGGAATACAAATTGTCCATATGCTACAGTATTTTCAGCTCGCTCCAGCGCGTCAACAACATTAAGGACTTGGCCAATGTTGAACTCATTCGTAAAACTTCTTGAAGGCGGTGAATATCGTAACGGCAGAAACTGTATGGCATTTGGTATGCGTTTTTCTATTATGTTCCTCGCACGATTCGAAAAAAGCGGCCAGCCATTTGTGCCTAGCATAAAGTCAACAGAATGATCACGTCCCTCCGGGCAAATGCCAAAAACTAAATCTATGTCCCATTCAGGGACGATTGTGCCCTCAACAAACCAAAATCCATTCACCGAAGCTAACATCGGAAAATCTATCGTCCAAATAGCATTCTTGACGATCGCGAACTTAGGTAGAAGTTGATAAACCTTACTCATCTTTTTTGACCAATGCGCGAGCAACTTGACGCTGGTCTGTCAGCCAGAGAGGAGAAATCAAAGGTGTCAGGAATCTTTGATGTCGTCTCTAACAAAGAGTCCTGACACCTTTGATTTCCTCACCTTTGATTTCCTCGTTCAATCGTTTTCTCGCTGCATCCGATCACTCTGGCGATGTAGCGAATCCCGCCGTGCCCTCGCTGTTTCGCTTCGACCGCAGCAAATCTTCGGCGATCCTTCTCTGTCAGTGTTGCGGCAAACTCTCGCAAGGACCGCTC
>JBGSLZ010000129.1:0-56838 GCA_041740415.1 Rubripirellula sp. | reverse complement strand
CTGGTGCCGCGATCTACCTCTTCAACCGGACCTCGGCACCTGTCGATCAAAGCGGGCCGGAAGCTTTTTGATGATCACACTTCGCGCCCAAGGTTAGTGGGCGGTGCCAAGAAGAGCACCCAAAAACGCTACAAATCGATCCTTGACAAGTTTGCCGCGTTTTGCAAAACCAAGCGCATCGTGGATTGGAATCAGGTTACCGAGAAAACGCTTGGCGACTATGCAGAACACTTGACGGAGCTCGAGTACGCTTACAAGACCGTGTTCGGTGAACTCAACACGATCAAGACCGCCTTTAAATGGCTATGCACCGAAGGGCATTTGTCGCGAGAGCCTTTGAAGTTGAAGCTGCGAAAGGCAGATTGCCAACGGGCGCACTGTTACACCGACGCGGAAGTCGCGGCAATGATCCAACAATGCGGTCAGGATGACGAACTCACGTGGCTCCAGGGCGTCATCATCGCGCTGTCCTGTACCGGTCTTCGGATCAGCGAACTGGCTTCACTTAAGTGGTCGGACGTTCGCTTCGATGAAAGGGCGTTAACGATTGCCGACGAGAGCGGCTTCGCCGACAGCGGCAGCGAGCGCCGGTCGACAAAGAGCAGCAGGACTCGGCACATTCCCATTCATCAAAGTTTGCTGGACGTGCTTCAATCGTTACCACGTCAAAACACTCGGGTGTTTCTTGGACCGCGCGGCGGCGAGCTTAAGCCAGATACTGTACGGAACATCCTGGTACGTGAAGTCATCGAACCGCTTACACCCAGGTTTCCAAAAGCATTTCCCGGTGAACGAAGTTTTGAAGACGGCCGGCTTCACAGCTTCCGTCACTATTTTTGCAGCACCTGCGCGAACAACGCGGTTCCCGAGCGCATAGTAATGAGCTGGCTCGGCCACTCGGACAGCGAGATGGTTCGGCATTACTACCACCTCAGTGATGACGAATCACTACGCAAGATGGATCAGTTGAAGTTGACTGGAAGTGGCGTCGGGCGTTCCGACGTTTAGAAGTTTTGTAATCGACTCGACATCCGGCTGCGGCACATCGCCAGCCATCCTGTCGGGAAAGAACTCTCCTTTTGGCACACTCGTGGCACACACGGGTGTGCCAAAGGAAAACACCCTCAAAAACACGGCGTTTCTGAGGGTGTTTTGACAAAAGCGGAGGACACGGGACTCGAACCCGCAACCCATTGCTGGGCAACTGATTTCGAATCAGCCTGCTAGCCATTCGCTTATCCTCCCAATCACTTGAATATATTCCCTTGCCTCGTGCCGATCGTCAAGTCGACAGTCCATGGGCCCGGCGAACCGCTCACCCGAATCTGGGTAACGATGTCGCTGATGGCCCGGTCGCTGGACAAACTGGCCTCGATTTCGGCGGCCCGCGGGTGATCGCCGTTCACCAGAATCTGTCCGTCGGACAGGACATTCAGTTCGCCGAGTTGGTTCGCGGTGGAACCGATTTCCGCAAGTCCCATCGCCGCCAACCGATCATGGATCGCCGCGGTCAAATTGCTGAGCAAATCGGCGAGCGACGAACCGGATTCGCCATTACTGGCCGGTCCATTCAAGATCTGATCAAAGCTGATCGCTTGACCGACTTGACGCACGGCTGACTTGGCGATCGCTGCGGCACCGAGGATGCCGCCGACCGTTTGAAGCGGCAAACTCAATGCTTGTGCTCGGTTGTGAAGCCATACTCTTTGAGCCACTTTTCCCACTTGTGGGCTTCATCGTGCGTGTCCAATTTCAGCTCTCGCCAATCGGGGCAGCGATACTTGACATCAATGTGCCCGTCGTGCTGATCCCGCTTGAGTTCACAACCGAGTTTGGTAAGCGTTTCAGCGATCGTTTCAGCCTTCTTGGCGTCGTGAATGTGCTTTGCTTTCCATTCCTTGCACTGATAGCGGACCATTTCACCGGCGAGGGCGAATCCCGGCAATGTCATCATGACAACGGCCAATCCGTATCGCAAAACGGGTACGCGGAGTCGGATCATTGGGTATTCCTTATGAATGAGTTGCGATCGTTTTTTGTCAAAATTCGGTAGTGACTGATTAGTTAGTCAATGGATCGCCCGATCGTCAAGACCGAGGGGTCACGACTCGAGCGATACCCAGCCTGGGCGACTCGGTCGCGAACCGCGGCGACGATGGGCCGCGACGAGGCTGGGCATCCACAAGATCTGGTCGACGACCGCGATCAGCGAATTGGCGTCGATCGGTTTGAAAAGACATCTCGCTGCAGCCGCCATCGATTCAGTCTTTTTCTCGAGACCCGCCCACTTGGCGTCGGCGATCATGATGGCCGGCAAATCCGCGTAGCCATCAACGGATCGCATCTGCTGGACGATCGCGATCGCCAGGGCCGCGTCATCGCCTACATCGACGACCAGCAAATCTTGCTGACCCATGGAGAGCGACTTGATCGCGGCGTCACCGGTGCGTGCACAAATGCAACTGTACCCTTGGCTGTCGAGAACGCCGGCCAATGTCAGCAGCGTGATCGGGCTGGCGTCCAGCACGACGACGGAGCCCCGATTGCGAACCGGTCGCGATTTCGGCGTGTGACCGTCATCGATCTGGTGCATGGTGAGTTAACGCAATGAAGTTGGTTGGATTCGAGAATCTTTCGAGTATCGGTATCTGTAGTCCGATCGTCGTTTGGACCACAAGATCGTTCGCTCGGAAGCCACATCATCGATCGGGCCCGCGTCGTTCGCCCAAGGCTTGCGAAAAGTTCGGCACAGACCGACAATTCCGCCCGACGCGGTTCGACCGCAGTTCTCCGAATGACTTTCAAGCCAACAAAATGACTCAATCTGACTCCAACCAGCCCGATCAAATCTCGAATCCTGGCGCACTCACCGATCCTCGCGTCGCCCGTCGCGAAAAACTTCGCCAAATCGTTGATCGCGGCATCGATCCGTTCGGTAGCCGATTTGATGATCGTGATCTGGCCGGACGATGCCGGGACTTGGCCGCCGATGTCAAATGGACCAAGGCGGACGGTACGGTTGTTCCGCTGCCTGATTTCGCCGTTGAAGGTGTTGATTACCGGCAATGGAAAACGGGCAACGGCCCCGGCGAAGAAACTGGACCGACCGTTCGCGTGTCCGGTCGCATCATGTTGATGCGTGGCCAAGGCAAAGTGATTTTCTTGACGTTGAGAGATTGGACCGGCGAGATTCAGATCTTCATCGGCAAGAACCAAGTCGGAGACGAAGACTTCGAATTGTCGAAGCTATTCGATTTGGGCGACTTGGTGGGTGCCGAAGGTCGGTTGGGTTACACGAATACGGGCGAGCTGACCGTGTTTGCGGAGCAGTTGTTCTTCCACACCAAGATGTTGGAGGTACCACCGGAAAAGCACGCGGGCCTGACCAATCCTGAAATGCGCCAACGGATGCGATACGCCGACTTGGCGTTCAACGAAGGCGTGCTCAACACGTTCATGGATCGTACCAAGATCATCAAGTCGATCCGTGCGACGCTTGACGGTGAAGGTTTTTGCGAAGTCGAAGGGCCGACGTTGCACACGATCGCGGGCGGAGCGGCGGCGCGGCCTTTTGAGACCCATCACAACACGCTGGACATGCCATTGACCCTGCGGATTGCGCTGGAATTGCACCTCAAGCGTTTGATGGTCGGTGGAATGGAACGTGTTTACGAAATGGGCCGCGTGTATCGCAACGAGGGCATCAGTCCTCGGCACAATCCAGAATTCACAATGATCGAACTCTATCAAGCTTACGGAGACTATGTCTCGATGATGGAATTGACCGAGAAGATCATTGTCAACGCGATCGATAAAATCGGCGGCGGTTACAAGCGTCCGTTCGGTGACAAGGTCGTTGACTTCACGCCGCCATTCAAGCGAGCGACTTACGCGGAGCTATTTGAAAAAGCGACAGGAGTCAACCCGGCGGATGACGATGGCGTGATGGCGCTGGCGAAAAATCTGCACATTCAAACCGATGGCAAGCACCCCGATGTTGTTCGCAATGAGATCTTTGAAGAGAAGGTGGAGGATTCACTTGATGGGCCGATTTTCGTCATCGACTATCCCGCCAGCATCTGTCCGCTGACGAAACGCAAACGCGACAATCCGGCGATCGCCGAACGATTCGAGATGTTCATCTTGGGCATGGAGCTGGCCAATGCGTACACCGAATTGAACGACCCCGACTTGCAGGAAGAGTTGTTCAAGACCCAATTGGAAGGCTTGGATGCGGATGATTCGATGGCGAAGATGGACAACGATTTTGTTCGAGCACTTCGCTATGCAATGCCTCCCGCCGGCGGACTCGGTATCGGTATCGACCGGTTGGTGATGCTGCTGACGAACAAGAAATCGATTCGCGATGTGATTTTGTTCCCGTTGCTGCGGCCGGAATGATGACGATGGCAGACCAGATCGACATACCTCAATCAGCCGCAACGCGTTAGCGTCCGGTTCTTTCGGCATTCGTTAACCGGACGCTAACGCATTTCGGCTGACAATCGAAGAAAATTGGCTGTGAAGCGAAGGCGTCGCACAACGGTCACCGCGCAGCCGGCGACGATGATCCACAGGACGATCTGAGTGAGGCCGACGACGCCGATCCCCATCCAGTCGGTCGGCAACACGACGCCGCAGACGCAAAGCAGTGTCAAAATCGCCATGCGTTGTTGCTTCGCCATCGGCCCGAGAAATGGTTGACCAGCGCCGACGCTGGCGGCGATCGCGCGGACATAGGCGACGAGCAACGCGCCACACGCTGCAGCCCAACCGGCGATCGGATCGCTCATGATTGCATAGCCCGCCGCGATCAGCAAAACAGGGTCGCTGATTCGGTCGGGAACTTCGTTATAAAGGGGGCCTGTCGGCGACGCCTTGCCACCCTCCACCGCAACCATACCATCGAGCAGGTTCGCGATCAGCCGCAATTGAATTCCCACTCCGGCAAGCAACCAGGCAAATCGGATCGAGATACCGTCTTCGAGTCTTCCCGTCGCGACAAGCGCTGCCGCACCCAGGCAAGCGAAAACCACGCTGGCGATCGAGATCCCATTGGGTGTCACACCATGATTCGCCAACCAGGACGCGAGCCATCGAAAAATCGGCCACGACCGAGTTTTCAACGGACGACGATCTTTGACGGGAATTTCGTTCATGGGCTTTCGTCACGATTCATGCAATGAGCAGACTTGGTGAACGACATGATAGCTGAATGGACATTCAGCCAGCCCCATACCACGACTCTTTTGCCAATGCGCTTTGCGATATTCCTCGTTCGATCAACTCGCTGAAAGCTGGTTCCGTGTGCAATTCTGAAAGCCGTGTGGTTCCTCCGCTGTTGAACCAGCGAACGAGTTCGGGGACGACGAGCGACTTCATCAGATGGCCGGCTTCCATGTCGGACCTTAAGTAGAACGCGATCGCGGTTGGCGACGCAGTTCGCGGAATTTCATCGGCGGTGTATCCGGCGGCGAGTCTCGAAAAACTGCCGAAGAGCGAATCGGACTGGCCGATCTTGACCAGCAACGCTGCCCTGGCGCTCTTCCAACGCATAACACTTTTCCAACTCGGCAAATTCTTCAAAATCAACGGTCGCTGACAAAAATGGCCGCCAAAAGTATGACTCAAGTCAGGACATCCGACGACCATCGCTTGCGCGTACGCAAGTTCCGGGAACCCATTGTCGACGACACCCACATGCGAAAAACCCGAGTCATTCAAAATGTTCGTCGGGGTATGAATCGGACCGATTCCGGGCAGCCCCAGCAGATCAAGATTGCGAACGGCTCCGCTAGCGATTTTGGTTGTCGGATAGGGCAACTCGATTCCGGCGCGTTCCATTGGAATGCGAATCAGATTCGTGCAACTTGCGCTGGGTTGCCCCCAGTCGTTGGGGAAAATTCCACCGCGGGGAATACGCCGTGATTGGAAATCGAACGCGATCGGCTCCAAGCGGTCGAGTTCGACGCTCAATCGCGAACCGATGTCGTCCGGCAATACGGTTGGTCGCACCCACTGAGAATACCAACTGAAACGTGGATTGAGCGCCGTGGTGACGGGGACGGTTCGCCATCCGCCTTCATAGATCTCGAGCAATGACGGTTGAATCAGCGGTTTATTTCCGCCGCTGACCTTGACTCGTCGGCTGAGATACAGCATCGCGTGGGGAGCAACGCCGGGCGTCTCCAAAAAACTATCGAAAATCCCATCGCCGGGATGATCAAGTTCGAAGATGCCGATGTCGCCCGATCGCAATTCAATTCCGCGAACGCGAATATGATCGGGATTGCCGTCGATGAACTCGACTCGCCCCATCTCGGGTTGCCCGAGCCAGTGAATCGGATCAAGTCGACTGCTCCCACGACTCGGACGAAAGTTCGTCATCGGAGCGGGTCCTTGACGCAGGCACGCTTGTCCCGACGGATCGAGTTGGTTCAAAGATTCAGCTTCGAACCAAGTCTCGGAGTGCTCGGCGAGAATTCCGGCTAGCACAACCGCCGTTCGACGATCGCCGAATCGATCTTGGAGCCGCATCAAAATTCGCGTTTGCGAACTTGTGACGAGCGAGCGAGCGTGCTCGACCAAAAAAAACAGGTGTTCGAGACGGACGCGGTCGGTGACGACTGAATCAGCGTTCCCGCACGACTCGGCCAAGATTTGCTTCGCCCACAGTGAACGCATCAACCGAACCTCAACGAGCGTCGCTGCGGGCACTCGTCCGGCCAATGAATCGTATCGATCGTTGACATCGCAGACATATTGAAGTGCCGCGCGGCCAGCTAAACGGCACTTCCAGGACTCCATGTCGCTGATCAGTTGGTGTGTCATCGAAAATGATCATAGATTGCGAGCGATTGGACGCAAAACCCAGCTTTACGTTGATGGGCAAACTTTTCTAGACTCCGGCACGTGCCACCCGTCGACGGTGGCCATGTTTTCCGCCGAAGGAACGGCAAATGTATCGCTGGCTACTGTGTTTTCGCTACCTCCGGACTCGCTACATTGCGCTCGCATCCATCATCAGCGTCACGCTGGGGGTGGCGACGTTGATCGTCGTGAACAGCGTGATGGCCGGATTTTCGGCTGAAATGCACGACCGTCTGCACGGTTTGGCGTCCGATATTTTGATCGAATGCCACACCAGCGGCGGGATGCCAGATCCGGCGGCCCGCATGTCCGAAATCAAGGATGTCTGTGGCGACCAGATCGCCGGATCCTCGGTCAGCGTACACGTGCCGGCCATGTTGGGCATCGATTTCAACGGCCAGCTGGTCACGCGGCACGTCAATCTGGTGGGAGTCGAGCCGGAAACTTACGACACGGTCAGTCACTTCGGGCGATATCTATTGCACCCCGAGAACCAAACGCAAGTTGAGTTCAATTTGCGAAATGATGGCTATGCCCCTGATCGATCGTCGTTTCCAGCGTCGGGCTGGGGCTATCGTCGAGCCCGAACGGCCTACGAAACTGCCCTGGAAGCAGAACGTCAACGATTCAACAAAATTCGCGGGCCGATCGAAACCAACGATCGATCGTCCGCAGGGCCTTCGATGGGATTTGCCGCACCGGGTGAGTTCATTGACGAAGGCAGTGACGTTGCGGCCGAATTCAACCCGTCCGTCGACCAGTATCCCGGTTTGATTCTCGGCATATCAACGTGCAGCGTTCGCTACCGAGATTCGGAAAACAACGTCGCCGATCGCTTTTACTGTCGCCCTGGCGATGACGTGCGAATGATGTTCCCCAACGCCGCAGACAACACCAAAGTTGTCAATCAAAAGTTCACCGTCGTCGACATGTACGAATCCGGCATGAGCGAATACGACAGCACGTTTGCTTTCTGTCGCTTGGATCAACTGCAAGACTTTCGCGGCATGATCGATCCCGAATCGGGCGTCCGAAGCGTGACAACGATCCAATTGAAATTGATCGAGGGCGCCGATTTGAACGAAGTCCGAGATGCACTTCGCCGCCGGTTTCCGCCGGAAGTCTACGCATACGACATCCAAACCTGGCGGGACATGCAGGGTCCATTGCTGGCCGCCGTCCGTTTGGAAACAACGATCTTGAACATCCTGCTGTTCCTGATCATTGCGGTGGCGGGTTTCGGAATTCTGGCGACGTTCTTCATGATCGTCGTGGAAAAAACTCGCGACATCGGAACACTCAAAGCACTTGGCGCCTCCGGTGGCGGTGTGATGAGCATTTTTCTGAGCTACGGCTTATTGCTTGGATTCGTCGGCAGCAGCGCGGGACTGATTGGTGGCCTGATCTTTGTTCGCCACATCAACTCGATCGCCGGATTGATCGAAAAGATAACTGGCCAAGAAGTGTTTGACCCAACGGTTTATTACTTCACCAAAATTCCAACGATCATTTATCCGTTTACGTTGGTATGGGTGATGGCGGGCGCGGTCGCGATCGCCGCGCTGGCGAGCGTTCTGCCGGCCTTGCGAGCCGCTCGCATGCACCCAGTTCGCGCCCTGCGGTTTGAGTAAAGATTCAGCTCGGTCAACGATCCAACAGACATACCCCACGAATCAAAGTTCCAATGACTGAACCCGCCGTCCTATCCGCTCGCGGAATCTTCAAGAGCTACCACAAAGACAAAATCGAGGTGCCGGTGTTGCGCGGCGTCGACGTCGAAGTCGCGACCGGACTCGTGACCGCGCTGGTCGGACGCAGCGGTAGTGGCAAGAGCACGCTGATGCATTTGATGGCGACGCTGGATCATCCCGACCGTGGTGAAATTCATTTTCGCGGCAAACGAATCGACAACGCGCCCCGCGCGGCCCGCGACAGCTATCGGAACCACGACATCGGCATCATCTTCCAGTTCTATCACTTATTGCCCGAGCTGTCGGCGCTCGAAAACGTTTTGGCGCCGACCATGATCAGTCGCAGCGTTTGGAACTATTTCTGTCATCGAAAGGAAGTCCGTATGCGGGCCGAAGCGATGCTCGATCGCGTCGGTTTACTGCACAGGGCGAGTCACAAGCCGTCCGAGATGAGCGGTGGTGAAATGCAACGTACCGCGATCGCTCGCGCGCTGATGACCGATCCAACCCTATTGCTCGCCGACGAACCAACGGGGAATCTCGATACCGAAACCGGTCACGAGATTTTGAGCCTGCTATCGCAACTCAATCAAGACGACGGGCTGACGATTGTGATGATCACGCACGACGAATCGATCGCCGAAAAAGCCGACATTTGCCATCGTATGCAAGACGGAATGCTGGAGACGGCTAGCCCAAAATTGTGCGTTGCGTGACATCGAACTGATCGTCACAGCACCGCTAAGCTACCTTCTTCGCGTGACTTTCCGGTGCATCGGATTGAGCACCTTGCGAAGCGGCTTCTCTTCGATTTTGGGAACTTCGACGGGTAACTCGATCGTCTCGAAGCCGTCCATCGTGTCTCGTTTGAGTTCTTTATTGATCCGCTGTTCGATGCTGGTCAGTACGTCTCCTTCGCCCGGAACCACGAACGTGTAGGCGACACCGTCGCGACCCATCCGTCCGGTTCGACCGACGCGGTGAACGTAGTCGTCACAGTCCTGTGGCACGTCATAGTTGATGATGTGAGAGATCGTGCTGATATCGATCCCTCGACCGACGACGTCCGTGGCAACAAGGATTTTTAACTTGCGATCGCGCAAACTTTGCAGCACGCGGTCGCGTTCACGTTGCTGCATGTCGCCGTGCATCGATCCGCAATTATCAAATGAGTGAGCGAGTTGGCGATACAGTCGATCGGTGCCGCGTTTGGTGCGACAGAACACGATCGCCTGCTCGGGCTGCTCTCGCTTGAGAAGTCGTTCGAGCAATTCGCCCTTCTTGTTATGAGCGACGGTGAAGTATCGCTGCTCGATCGTCTCGACCGCCATTTCGTTCTTGCTGCAATCGATCACCTGCGGGTGATACATGTACGACTCGGCAAGGCGGCGCACCGTCGGCGGCAAGGTCGCCGATAACAGTAATGTTTGCCGTTCGGTCGGGCACTTCCTAAGAATGCGTTCGATCTGGGGTCGAAAGCCGATATCCAGCATGCGGTCGGCTTCATCCAACACGACACACCAAACTTTGTCCGTCCGCAGCGACTTGCGTTGCAGGTGGTCATGAAGTCGACCGGGCGTACCGACAACGATTTGGACGCCATTTTCGAGTTGCCGAAGTTGCCGCGTGATGTTTTTGCCACCGGCCAAAACGGCAATCTCCGTCGGCTCGCCCCATCCGAGTCGTGCGGCTTCGCCACCGACTTGGTCAGCCAGTTCGCGTGTCGGCACGACGATGATCGCTTGCGGGTCGCGGCATTCCGCGAGCGGATCAAGCTGTTCCAATATCGGGATCGAGAAAGCGGCCGTTTTGCCGGTCCCCGTTCGCGCTTGGCCGATCACGTCGTAGCCCTCAAGAGCCAGGGGAATCAGGGCAGATTGGATCGGCGACGGCGATGTGAAGCCTGCTTTGGCGAGCGCACGACGCATCACGGGCGAGAGATCGAGGTCGTCAAACGATGCATTTTCAGGCGATTGAGTTGGGTTCATCACGAAAGTGTAACCCGATTTGTCCGATCGGACTACGCGGTTCCGCCCGTCGCCCGCCGACGGGCCAAGTAACGCTTGACCGCCTCGTCCGCGACGACACCTCCCAAAATGACGACTCCGATCACCGCATATTCAATGTTGGTGGGAATCCAATCGACCAGCGTTATCGTGTTTTTGAGCACCTGCATCACTGCGGCACCGATAACAACACCTAAAATCGTGCCCTCGCCGCCTCGCAAACTGCAACCGCCCAAAACCGCACCGGCGATCGCGTAGAGCTCGTAAAAATTTCCGAAGTCGACCGGCTGAGCGCTACCGACGTCCAGCACAAACAGCATCCCGCCCAGACCACTCAAAGCAGCGCAGATCACGTAAGCCAAACAGATCATCCGATCAGTATTAATTCCGCTGAGCCTCGTCGCAGTTTCGTTGCGTCCGAGCGCGAGCATGTAGCGGCCATACACCGTGCAATTCAAAAACACCATTGCCACCGCCGCGACAACAACGAGGATCAAGCAGGGCATTGGAATACCAAAGTCGGTGAAGGGTAACGGAATTTGACCCTGGGAGAGTTCGCGAAGGGTTTTGAATTCGCCTCGAAATCCTTGAGTCTGATCCTGCACGATCCCGCGTGTCAGCCCGCGATAAAACAGCAGCCCGCAAAGCGTCACAACGAACGGTTGCAATCGGACTTTTGCGATCAACAGCCCATGCGTTAGTCCTATTAGAAGCGACATCACGGCAACGATCGCAAGTGCGATTGGCACCGGCAAGGAATGTTCCACCAGCATCCAAGGCAACAAACATCCGACCAGACAGACAACGGATCCGATCGAAAGATCAATCCCAGATGTGATGATGACGAACGCGGCACCGATCGACAAAATGCCGAACAGCGCGCTTCGCCGCAGTAAGTTTTCGATGTTGTACTGAGTCAAAAAACTATTGCTCATCAGCGCCGTCATCACGCAAATGAACAGCAACAGTCCGAAAATGCCGAGGATCTTTTTCACCAGTGATTCTCTTGAAAAGCCGAAGCGGAATATCGCAGTAGCGTAGCAGACCCTAGAACGAGTCGCTCGCCCAACGCCTCGCTCGAGTCCAGAACGAAGCGGGTTCGACTTCGATTTGTGCCGACGCCATCAACCGGACGGGCAAACGGACAGCTTGGCGGTCGACGCGGACGCGAACTGGGTAATAGGGCGTCGCAATGGAATCGATCGTCGACGGTTTGATCCAACCCGCTTGGACCAAGGAATTCGGCAACTCACTGGCAGGTGAACTCGCCAGCCCGATGACACGACCGGTCACACGGCCGCGACTGCGATCGGAAACGCGAATCGTCACGCGCTGGCCGATACGTACGAGTTCAATATCCTGCTGCCTCAGATACAGCACAGCTTCACGTTCGACCGCATCACCGACAACGCAAACATGGGTGCCGCCCTCCAATCGACAACCTCGATTTTGCGGATCAAGCGGAGTACCGGGCCATGCTGTCGACATCGGTGGTGAGTAAACGACACCTTCGACCTTGGAACGAATCTGAAGCCGATCGCGTTCGTCACGCATTAATTCAAGCTGCTTTTTGGTTTCGATCAGCGACTGAGTCGTTGCCGGAATCGATGCAGAAGCGTCGCGATCAAATCCGCGTCGATCACGAATCGTATCGAGTTTCGTTTTGAGTTGATTTCGTCGCGTGATCAATGAAAGTTCAGTGGATTCCGATTGAGCATCGACCAACCGAGCGACCATCTCGCCCGGCGAAACGTGATCGCCATCCAGCGAGGCTTGACGCAAAAATCCGGCTTTCGATACGACGATGTTTTCTGCGTTCAATGGATGCGAAATCATCGGAGCGACCACGGTTCGGGGTAGCGGTAATGCAGCCAACATCGTGATTGCGATGAATGCGCCGACAAGAATCGCCGTACGACGCCGGAAATTCGCGAGGTTGCGGCGCGGCATTCGCCCAGCCTCAAAGAGCAGCGGCTTGACTGCCTTCCAAACTGCTAGGCCGAATAAAGGTGCGACCAGCCATATCGCCAAACCGCCTAGTCCATGTGAATCGGCCCAAGCATAAAAAATCGTCAATAGCATCGTGTAAACAAACAACCGATACAGTTCGCTAGCTACCGCGTAGCCAATCAAGAATGTTCGACGGGGCAGCGTTTCACTCGGGTCAAATCCCTGTGAAGTTTGCGACCGATCGACCAATCGATGAACCGCATTGACCAGTATGGAACGTGAGCGGCTGTACAAATTAGGCAATCCGATCAAGTCGGACAAAATGTAGTAGCCGTCGTACTTCAACAGCGGGTTGCCGTTGAACATCAATGTCGAAATCGAACAAACCACCATCACAGTTACGCAGATGTCTCGGATCGGGCCGTCAATAGTTGCGATCCAAACAAACGTCGCCGTCGCCGCCAACACCAGTTCGGCAAACATACCGGCGGCGGAAACGAAAATTCGATTGCGAGCCCTTTCGATCATCCACGCATCAGAAACATCGCAGTATAGGCAAGGAACTCCCACCAAAAGCATCACACCGATCTCGCCACACTGGCCACCCAATCGTCGGCACGCGACCGCGTGGGCGAGTTCATGAATCACCTTCGTCGTGGCAATCACGATCAACAAGATAATCACGTTATCGAAGCGAGACGCGGCCGTCGTGATGTCATCGGCAAGTTCACCGAACATTGTCAGCACCATGATGCCCGCCGCTACGATCATCATTGCTGCGGCGAACAAAGCCGCGGTTGAGCCAAGCGGCCTTGTCAGCGGCGCAGCGCCGTCGAGAAATCGCGTGGGGTCGATTCCCGGCAATCGAATCGCCAGCGGGTTTGCCCACCACGGTGACGAACGATCGCTGTTCGATTGCGACGACGGGCTTCCCCGATCCGACACCAACAATCCATTGACCTTGGCTTCGCTGAAAAAGCACACGACCTGCCTCGGCGTCAAATGAAAAGGAGCGAACAGCCGCTCGGACTGCTCGCACAGTTCACTCAATGTTCTACGTCCATCAGCCAAACTCAGCATCGAGTGCTCTCGTTGAGTGAAGTGCGTGAACGTTCGCGTCAACGGATCTTTCAAGACCCAAATGCGTTCGCCGCCCGACCAAATCTGGGCATGAACCAGATCCGACCGCAACCGAAACGGTGCTGACGGTGGCGTCATCTTTTCGCTTCCACGCTCAATCTCATTCCGGGCAACACATCCCCGGTTGGATTTTCAAACTCGACCCAAAATCGCACTTCATCGTTAACCGGATCGATTTCGGGACTGATGAAAACAATTTCGCCGGCTCGTGTTAGTTGGGTTGCAGGTCCCGTTCGAATCGAAAGTGTGACCGAGTGGTTGTCACGCAACCAAGGAAACTTCGCAAGTTCGATGAAGCCTTCGGCGCGGAGCCGATTGAGTCTTAAAACGCGGGCCACCGGTTCACCTTCATTGACCCAATTGCCCTGCTTTCGGTGTACTTCCACGACGACCCCATCCATCGGCGAAGTGATTCGATGCCGAGCACTTTCCAGTTGCGCAAGTTCGTTCTGCAATTGGCCGAGCTGAAGATTGAGCCGCGCGATTTGTTGATTGGATTGTGATTGAGCCAACGCAATCTCCGACTTTTCGATGTTGATCGCATGTCCGGCGGCAGCTTCAGCGGCGGCGCGAGCGCTGAGCTTATCGATTGTCCGCTCGACTTCGGCTTGCCGCGTCTCGAGTCGCATTTTCTCATAAGCCAGTCGCAGGCCGTCAATTTCTGACGTCGAAACGCTCTCGGCGAATTCTCGTCTCGACTGGAGTGCCCGATCGAGTTCATTTTTGGCGACAGCCGCTGCCTTCTCCGAAGCCAAGATACGAACATCGTTGGTGGCTTTGCGGTCAGCGACTTGTTGCATAAACACTTGTTCTTTGGCTAACTGTTGCACGGCGGCCAATTCGCTTTCCGCAATCGCGCTCGCCAATGCGTCATCGGCGTTATGCAAAGCAATCTGCACCTGAGTCGCCGCCATCGACTCCCTCACACGAGCTTGCCGATCGTCAGTCGATGCGATCAATTCGCCAGCCGAAACCGCTTGCCCTTCGCGGACATTCATCTTCGCAATGATACCCGACTGACCGGCCGGTACGTCGACCGTATCGATCGTGGTGACGATCAAGTCGTCAATGCGCACTTCGTCTGCGCGGATGACATCGCGGACCGTTAGCCCGGTGATGGCGACGACCAAAACGATTGATTTTAGCAGGGTTGTCATTTCAGTTTCTCAAATCCAAGTTTGGCAACGATACCACTCGATCAGACTCCGCAAGTAAACGAAGCCGGCCGTCCGTTTACCGCAATCGATCTCGGCGATCACGGTCGCGCCCTGGCGAAGTGGCTGCCCCCGATCGTCGTCGATTGTCACGCTTGCGCGGACCATCGACTGACCGGAGTCGTTAACATCCGCGACGCCCAGAATCCGATCGATGTTCCCGTGAAAAACTTCGGTCGGCGCCGATCTCAATCGAATCGAGCATGATACGAGTTGATCCGACTGGGCAGCCAAGACGTAAGCTACGGCTTGATCCGGAATCGCAAGCTCAGCTCTCCATCCATCACCGGGCGCGATCACGCTCAGCAGATACTGGCCATGAACGACCGGGCGCGACGCCAGCGATTCGGCCACCGCCCATTGATCGACGATCCCATCGATTGGGCTGGTAATCGTCAACGCATCTTGTTGTGACTTGATCGATTCGAGCTGTCGTTGCAGTCCCGATATCTCAGCGATCAACACCTGTTCGTTGGACGACGATTGGGATTCACGCTGGCCCGATCGCAACACCGATACCGAATCCAGTTTTGCTCGTGCAGTTTCCAACTCAGTCGTCAAAGTCTGGCGTTTTAATTCGAGTTCGCCGCTTCGCAATTGAACGAGCGTTTGTCCAGCTATGACGTGATCTCCGTCGGCGACAAAAACCTCTGACACAACACCGAAAGCGGGCGAATAGATTCGCGATTGAACCCGCGCGTCGACGTGACCCTCGACGGGAAGGTCGAATCGAACGGGAACCCAAGCTGCCGCAAAAACGAGCCCAGCCAAAATCGCGCAAGTCGCCAGCTTCCGTGATCCGCTGGCGGACTGGATGCGGTCGATCACAACGGGCAGAATTGAAAGATCACGATGGATCGCTTGGCCGATCGCGTCGGCAACGGGTATGCGAATCGGTGACCAAGCTAACGCGAGTGTCTCGGGTGCATCGTCTGGTGACCGAAATCGCTCCAAGACGATCGCCGCAGTGGTTTGTAATTGTTCATTGCAACGAATCGATTCGATATAGAGTTCACGACAACCCGATTCGTCAACGTAACGATCAAGGTCGGATTGGAAAGTAACTTCTGGCTGGTTCTCGGTTCCGATCGCAAATAAGAATTGCGAGGCGCCGTCTAGACTACGATCGGCCAACCGTTCCAGCAGCCGAATTTGGTTCGCACGTCGATCGATCTTCGCAACCGACGAGGATGTCAGCGCACGAAAGCGACCGCGTTCATGTCGCAGCACGATCACGCGATCGATCATCGCCTCGCGACTCACCGTCGCTGCGATCGACGCGAGCGTTTCGGGAAGATTTGCGCCACGGTACAAACTGGTCAAGAACTCATCGCGCTGATCTTGCTTATGCAAACGAGTTCGCAGTTGAACCACCTCGGCGGCCAATTGGACGGGGACCACGAGTTCGATCAACACATTTACTAAATGCTCGATCGCCCGCTGTCGCGATTCGCCGATTGGATTTGCGAATCGTGTTTCGAGTTCGATCGTTTGCTGTGGTCCGATCGTCGCCGCAGCGACGATTTGGGGCCCAAATGACGATGTGGCGATGATACCTTCGTCCGCAAGTGTGATCGGCGATTCGCCTTGTTGTATCCGCAAACACACGGTGTCGGCGCCCGTTACCTGTCGCAGTCTTGATACCAAGGTCTTGTGGAAATCTTGACGTTCGGTTTCGGACATCACGATGCTCTGGCGAGCCGTTTGTTCCATCTCTTCAATCAATCGTTCCGCACTCGCCCAAAAACGATCCAACGAAGCTGCGTCGGAATCAGCCCGCTCGTCAGTTCGTCGGCGGTCGGTCATGGCATTGGATACGAGCGTGGAGAAATGTTGACGGAATGATGACGCGGGCCACCAATCGCCCGAATATCGCAGTTTAACTACCCAAGTAGGTTTTTTGCGAATCGTGGGGGTGTTTCACGACCGTTCGTGCTTGCCCAAAAACAAACCGTTCGGATTGATTGGACACGAGTGGGTAGGTTGTACGAATTAGTCCAATGGCGCCGGTTGTATCGGTTCATGGATACGCCTGCGCAGTTCTCGAAAGCTTCGTTCGTACACAACGCCATGGCTGCGGTGAAGAAGAATCGTTCCCGTCGAAGACTCGCGACACTCGCAAGACGAGCCGGGGCGACGCTTTGCGCCTGCGTGGTGGTAGTGTCATCGGGCTGTCGAAGCTATCACGACATCCCGCAAACGATCGGCAACAATACCAACTATGTCGACTCGCTGATGCGAAACGTCGATGCCGGCGCGCCGCAAGTCGAAGCCGTTGAAATCACGTCGGCACCGATGACGCTGCGCACGCCCGACGACTTTGACAACGCGAAGTATCAAGAACTGTCCCTGCAACAGGCGATCAATACGGCGCTCGGCAACGCTCAGGTGCTTCGCGATCTCGGCGCGACGATCTTGCGGTCACCGGCTCAAGTGACAACGACCGAGGCATTGGGGCTGGTCCAAACCGACCCGCAGGCCAGCATCGAAGCAGCCCTGTCGGCATACGATGCCCAGTTCTATGCGTTTGGAAAGTGGCAAAACAACGATCGCAAGTTCAACAACCGATTCTTCGGCGGCGGGTCCGAAGCGTTCAAGCAAGATACTCATGACTACGTCATGCAGATGTCCAAGCGATCCGCGACGGGTGCTCAATTCGCCGTCCGCAGCGTCACCGACTACGACGCCAACAACGCCACCGGCAATAAATTCCCCAGCGCTTGGCAGAGTCAGTTGCATGTCGAGTTGCGTCAACCGTTGTTGCAAGGCGGCGGTCTGCAATTCAATCGCATCGCCGGTCCCGGCGCGCAACCAGGCATCTACAACGGCATTCTGATCGCCAAAGTCAACAATGATATCACCACTTCGAAGTTCCGTTCGCAGACTCGCGATTTCGTCAGCAACATTATCAACGCGTATTGGGATCTCTACTTCGCCTATCGCGACCTGGATGCAAAGCGTGATGCGCTCGAGCGGTCTCGCGTCACTTGGGAAAGTTTCCAAGCACAAAAAACGAGCAGCCGAAAATCCGGCGCCTCCGAAGCACTCGCGCGTGAACAGTACTATCGATTCAAATCGGAACTCCAAGATGCGATCGCGGGCAAATTGGTCCAGCGTACGCAGGTCAACAATTCGACATCCGGCGGATCCTTTGCCGGCTTGGGCGGAGTGCAAGCGGCCGAGCGTCGATTGCGATTGCTGATTGGTCTGCCGATCTCCGATGACACGTTGCTGCGACCGGCGGACGAGCCCAATGACGCACCGTTGATTTTCGACTGGGATTCCATTTCCGCCGAAGCGATTCAATTGCGAAGCGAACTGCAACAGCAGCGATTGAATGTGAAACGCCGCGAGATGGAGTTGCTGGCGGCGAAAAACTTCTTGATGCCGTCACTTGATCTTGTCTCGATTTATCGATTGCGGGGACTGGATAAGAATCTTGCCGGCGACGACAGCGCTTTCAGCGAGATCGGCACGCTGGACTACCAAGAATACGAAGCCAGCCTGGAACTGCGGATGCCGGTGGGATTCCGCCAAGGGCATGCCGCCGTTCGTCACGCTCGGTTCCAAATTGCCCGCGAAAAGGCGATCCTCCACGAGCAGGAGCGTCAGGTTCTGCACGATCTGACTGCCGTGGTGGCTGATGTCGATCGAGCTCACGCCCAAATGCAGACGAATTTGAATCGCTACTTAGCTGCCAGCGATGCGTTGGAAGTCTTGGAAGCCAACCGGCGGGCAGGGTTACCAGTCAATCTCGAGCAATTGCTCGATGCCCAACGACGGATCAGCGAGGCTCAAAGCCGATACTTCTTGTCGCTCGCGGAGTACACAATCGCGACAAAAAATGTTCAGTTTGAGAAAGGTACGCTGCTAGAAACGGTAGAACTGATGATCGCCGATTTGCCTTGACGCTAATCTAGGGGTGTCGGAATGATTTGCCGACAATCCAAAACAGAGCCGATCGCATGAATACTGAACTCTTGATTCGCAAGCTCCATGAACGTGCCAGCAGTGCGCCTGAAGACCCAGCCGATGCCGATTCGCTGATCGGTTTTTTTCAGAATTTTCGCCCAGACGGGAAAGCCGTCGTCGACCTGTTCACCGACTTTGAGTTGGGACATTCCGAGATTGGATTCGAGCTGAACGAGCGACTCGAATCTCTCTATCAGATCGCTGGCGACGATCGGCGGCCCCAGGGCGGACGCGATGCATACTTCGTTGTCCGCAGACCGCGACCGATCGATCCAGACGCCGCGCGACGTTTGGCGGACGAGTGGTTGGCCGGCATCCGAGACTTGGCAATGTCGGTCGGCGATCACGAGTTGGTGGAAGTTCTCGATCCCGCGCCGACGATCCGAGTGCTGGAGGGCATTCCACCGAAGCACCCCAAAGCGGAGGACGAGAAATCGAATCTGCTAAAGTCGATGGAGCAGAATGTGCCGATCTTGGTCGAACAACTCGACGCCGGTCCCGTTCCCGCCGTGCTCCGTCCTGCTTACTACTTCATCGCCTGTGACGCGATTCTGCGTGACTATCTGATGTGGCCGTTCTACGCGTCTGCCGCCGGACTCCGCGATCCGCTGTTGCCGTACTTCAGACTATGGAGTCACGGTGTGAAGTATCGAATCTTCACCGAAACGCAGATCGATCTGTATTTGCCGCGCGTCAATTAGTGACGATTGTTTGAGCCGCGATCGGTTCAGACATAAATAGCTTTGATCGCCAGCATGCTCCATGTCTCCAGAGCCTCAGGATTGGCGAGCAATTCGTCGACTGCCACGAAACCTCCGTCAGCTAAATCAGCTTCGTTGCTTTGCACTTCGGGCTTCTCCAAAACAAAGCGATGTACGACTCCGACGTGGACCTTGCCGACATCGTTAGACGGATCGTAAATCAAACCGAGTTGGGATTCCTGATACGTCGAACCGATCTGAATCTCTTCGTCCAATTCGCGGCGCATCCCAGTCAGGTAGGGATCGGCACCGTCGGCGGCATCTTCGCGGCTGATGTGACCGCCGATGCCAACGCTGCGTTTAGCGTGCAAGCGTTTCTCACCTGATCCACCACCTCGCGTGTAGGTGAATAGCTTCACGACGCCGTCTTTGTCGGTCCACTCCAGCAACACATATGGGATCAGTTGTTTGAACGAGGGATCCGTTTCCATTTGCCCACGCGGGCGAAAGCTCAACTGGTCACTCGCCAAGATCGGCTTCAAAAATCGATCCACATCGGGCTCGAAACCATCGATCGATCCGATCGAGTCGATCACGGATGCGGGGATGACAAGGATGTGTTCCTCGGTGGCGGACAAATGAGTTCTCCGATCAATGACTTAGAATTGCACTGGAAATGGATCTTCCTAGTTGATTCGGATTTTCCTTTCGTCTCAAGACCACTGAAATGAATGTGATTGCGCGTCAAAATCGCTGATCGCGGACTTGGATCAATTGAGCGGCGATGCTGACGGCGATCTCACCGGGATGGTTTGATCCGAGCGGCAACCCGATCGGACAGTGAAAATCGAGTTCACCGTCCGCCATTCCCGCTTCGCGAAGTTCACGTCGAAGGGCACCTGCCTTGCTCTGACTTCCGATCACCCCGACGAAGGGAAATCGCCGGCCGGATTGCCAAATCCGCTTCAATATCGGCAGATCGCGAGAATGGCCTTGGGTCATCGAAAGCACGAACGTGTTGTCGTCCAGGGTATCGATGATTTCCGCCGGCGAATCGGTTTGGATCCGATGCGTGGATTCTGGCAACTGCTGGAGCCACCGCGATCGCGAATCGATGCACATCACGCTGCATGTCAGCGAAGCAAGCAATCGCGTCAACGACTGGGCGACGTGCCCGGCCCCAAAAATTGCGATCGACCAACCGGTCGGCCGCGTCACTTCAAAAAAAAGTTGCAGTCGACCGCCGCATGTCATGCCGATGTCGGTGTTGAGATTCCAACGAACCAGATCTGCAGGTCGACCGTCAACGATCATCGCAACTGCGTGCTCAATCGCGCGGGCTTCGATTCGTCCGCCGCCGACGGTTCCATGATCCAATCCCGTTGCCGTCACGATCATCTTGCTACCGACGTCTTGCGGCACGCTACCTTCGCGCTCGATCAGTGTGACCGTTGCGAATGAAGTTCCATCGTCGATCAGCCGTTGACATCGCTCGTGGTATGAAGAGTGCATGCTAATGAGTACCTGAGACGCTTCGCTCTTTCGACGGCGCGTCAAACTCGTCGAGCAGGCCCGTCATGCACATCAGATTCGCTTCGTTGGTAGCCGGCAGCGGTAACTCGGCAATCCGCGGCGAGTTGATGAACGACATCGCATGCTTAACAGCCAACCACGGCGAGATGCCGAGCATCAGAGGCGGTTCGCCGACGGCCTTGCTCAAGCGAACATTGACATCGTGCTTGGGATTGTCGATGTACGCGACGTTGAAGACTTTCGGAATGTCGGTGATGTTGGGAATCTTGTAAGTGGTCGGTCCTGTCGCAAGCAGTTTGCCGGCATCGTCGTAGACAAGTTCCTCCGTCGTACACCAGCCCATTCCCTGAACAAACCCGCCGATCACCTGCCCATTCTCGATTCCAGGATTGATCGGCTGGCCGATGTCCATCAGTAGATCCACGCGGTCGACTGTCAAATCGCCCGTGAACCGATCGATAATGACCTCGGCGACCGCGGCTCCCATTGTGAAGTAATGAAAGGGCGTGCCACGACCCGTCTCGCGATTAAAATCGACACCCGGTGTCGCGTAGAACGAACGTTGCCCGAGATCAACCCGCTCGCGTCGGGCTGCATCGCAAAACTTGCCAAATGGCACTGCTTTCTCGCCCGTCGGGTTATCGCGGGTCGTGACGGTCGAGTCGACGAAGATGATGTCTTCAACTTTGCCGGCCAGTTTCAAGTGGTCAACGGCGAACTTGGCCATCCGCTTTTTAATTTCCCCACAAGCCATGACGGCGGCCGTGCCGTTCAGGTCCGTACCCGCGCTGGCGGCCGTCGGTGATGTGTTGTTGTTCTTTTCCGTCGAAGTTGTCATCACCATCACATCGTCGACATCGATGCCGAATTCGTCGGCCAGCAATTGGCGAATTTTCGTATTGAGACCTTGCCCCATTTCGGTGCCACCGGTCGAAACTTGAATGGTCCCGTCGGTATAGACGTTGACCAACGCATTGCCCTGATTGAGAAACTTGCTGGTAAAGGAGATGCCGAACTTGACGCCCGACATGGCGATCCCCTTCAGCATCGTCGTGCTAGATTTGTTGAACGACTGCACCGCCGCGATACGCCTGCGATAATCGCTGGTCGATTCGAGTTTCGCAAAGATCTCCGGCAACAAATGGTTCTTGACGACTTGGCCATAGGGCGTCGTGTTCTTCGATTCGTCGCCATCTCGGTACAAATTTGCGATCCGCACATCCAGGGCATCGATACCGAGCGTTTGCGCAATTTCTTGCATCACGTTTTCGATGACCACAACGGCTTGGGGGCCGCCGAAGCCGCGAAAAGCCGTGTTCGGCGGCAGATTCGTTTTGCAGACCTGGCCGGATATTGAAATGTTCGGAAGATGGTAAGCATTGTCGGTGTGCAACATCGTTCGCTCCATCACCGACGTCGACAAATCTGCGTACGCGCCGCCGTTGGAAAAGTAATCGAACTTCGCGCTGATGATGCGTCCGCGGGTGTCGAACCCGACTTTGTAACGACTGACGTAAGGGTGCCGCTTGCCGGTAACAAGCATGTCGGTGTCTTTGCGAAACACGATTCGCGCCGGTCGGCCAGTTTTTTGAGCCACCATGCCGACCATCAACGCGGGAATCGCGGACTGCGTTTCTTTACCACCGAATCCACCACCCATGCGTTTGCATTGACACACGACCTGATGCATTCCAAGACCCAACACCTCCGCTGCAACGGCTTGCGTCTCCGTTGGATTCTGCGTCGACGAAATCAATAGCAGTTGGCGATCCTCACCGGGGATCGCTTGGCAAGCTTGAGACTCGAAATAGAACTGTTCTTGTCCGTTGCTGCGAAAGACTCCTTCGATCACGTGCGTGGAACTGGCAAAACCAGTTTCAACATCGCCTCGTTCGATCTTGCGAAGCGGACCCAGGTAAGACCCAGCCTCCATCGCGTCGTCGATCTCAAGGATCGGAGTGGTCGAATCGCACTCAATGCGAATGCTCAGCGCCGCCTTTCTGGCCACGCTTCGAGATGTCGCGGCCACGACGACGACGGGTTGGTTCAGATAGTCGATCCGGTCTTCCGCCAAAAGCAACTCGTCATGAAAAATCGGGCCGAATCGCTTGTTGCCAGCGATGTCATGATGAGTGTAAATCCCTACGACGCCCGCCATTGCTGCCGCCGTGGAAGTGTCAATCGAACGAATGGTCCCGGCAGCGACGGGGGCACCGGCGAAGTCCACCCACAATTCACCCTCGATCGCGACGAGGTCTTCGATGTAGCGTGCTTGTCCGGTGACATGCCCGATCGCTGAATCATGAGGAATCGATTTGCCAACGACAGCCATTAAACCGTTACCTCGTCACGATTCGCGGACTCGCAATCGTAAAACCACTTGACGAAAATGTTTTCCGCCAACTGACCGCGATACGCCGCGCTTCCTCGCACATCGGAAATGGCTGAGATTTCATCGCGGGCGATCCGTCCCGCCGCTCGCATCGATTTGATCGTGAACGGTTTTCCGATCAAAGACTTCTCGGCGAACGGCGTTCGCAAGACGACCGGTCCGACGCCACCCAACGCCACTCGCGCGGCGGTGACAACTTGGTCATCAAACGTTAGCAGTATCGCCGCCGTGAAAGTGCTGATGTCCATGTCACGGCGTTTGGAAATTTTCTCAAGCTTCAAGATCTGATTCGGCACGAGCTTCGGACAGACGATCGACTCCACCAATTCATCGGGTTGTAAATCCGTTTGCTTGTACCCGAGGTAAAACTCGTTGATCGGAACGGATCGCATTCCCCGTACGCTGACTAGGTTCAGCGTCGCATCGACGACCATCAAAAAGGGAATCGAATCGGCGATCGGCGAGGCGTTCACGAGATTGCCACCGATCGTGCCGAGGTTCCGTATTTGGGGACTGCCGAAACGATGCAAAATCTCGACGAACTGAGGAAACGATTCTGAAAGAGTGTCGATCAATCGAGTCCAGTTGGTTCCAGCACCCATGACGATTTCGGTGTCATGGTCATGCACATCCGAAAGCGGGTCGATGCCCGTCAGACCGATCGAAACCGCAGCCGAAGGGCGACCGTGGCTGTACCAAACGCCGACGTCCGTCGCGCCGCTCACAATTCTGGCTTCGGGGTTTGCCGATTTCAATTCTATCGCTTCTGCCAGCGAGCTAGGCATCAACAAAACTCGATCCTCGACTTCGATTCGCACGGACGGCCCCGAAGTTTTGGCGAACTGATTGAGCATCCGACGCGGCGGATACTGGTCATTCAGAGGCTCAACCTCCGAAGCCACTACGGACTTGCCCGCTTCGATGATTTGCGCGTAACCGGTGCAGCGACAAAGGTTGCCGGACAATCCGATCCGCAGCGTATCGTCGTCCAGCGAGTCGGGTGGCGTGTCACAATTTTTGACGTGTTTTTCTTCCAAAAGTCCGTGAATCGCGACGACAAAACCGGGTGTGCAGAAACCGCATTGGCTACCGTGACACCGCACCATCGCATCCTGAACGGCCGAAAGTTTCCCGCCGTTAGGTGCCCCCAAGCCTTCCACCGAGATCACGTGAGTCCGATCGAGTTGGTGCATGAACACGATGCACGAGTCGATGGAATGGTAAACGAAGGTTCTTGAGTCTTTTGATGCGCGCCCTACTAGGACGGAACAGGCGCCGCAATCGCCTTCGGCACAAACGATTTTGGTGCCGATCAGCCTTAGCTCAGTCCGCAAAAACTCGGACAGTGTCATGAACACTTGCTCGCCCACGACATGGACGCAGTTGCCATTGACGAACAGACTTAGGTAGTCTCGCATTCATTCTTTACCAAAAGTATTCCATAATCCGACTCTTCGCACGTTAGGGCCGGCCCACCAGGATGTCAATCATTATCGACTTCGATCAACTCGCTGCCGAGTGCCTGTCACGCTGCGAGGAACTGGCGACGCACACCGACACGCCAGGTCAACTGACGCGATTATTCCTGACTCCGGCCATGCTCGGAGCGCACCAGTGCGTGAGTGATTGGATGCGGCAAGCGGGGCTGACCGTGCGGACCGATGGTGCGGGAAATCTGATCGGCTCGCGGCCGCCTTCCACCATCCACTCGAAAACACTGATCATCGGTTCGCATCTCGACACGGTTCCCAACGCTGGCAGGTACGACGGAATGTTGGGCGTAGTGGCAGCGATCGCAGCGGTGAAAGCGATCGGGCATGCAAAGTTACCGTTCGCGATCGACGTGATCGGCTTCAGCGAAGAAGAGGGCGTCCGCTATTCGACGCCGTACCTGGGCAGCCGCGCCATCGCGGGAACATTCGACATCAACTGGCTTTCAACGACGGACACTCAGGGCGTGTTCATGGTCAAGGCGATCGAGGACTTCGGATTGTCGGCCGCCGACCTGTGTTCGACGGCCTACTCGCCTGACCGAGTGCTTGGATTCGTTGAAGCACATATCGAACAAGGTCCGGTATTGGCAAGGTTGAACCTTCCCGTCGCCGCGGTCGATGCAATCGCGGGTCAATCGCGACTGAAAATGGTCTTTGTCGGTCAGTCGGGTCACGCGGGTACGACACCGATGGTCCCTCGCGCCGACGCATTGGTCTGTGCCGCTCGGTTCATCGTCGCCGTGTCGGATCATGGTCGCAACGTCGAAGGATTGCGAGCAACCGTGGGATTCATCGACTCCCGACCGAATGCCAGAAACGTGATTCCCAGTGAAGTGACGCTATCGCTCGACGTGCGTCACGCCGATGATCGGGTTCGTCGAGACGCCGTTGGCAAGCTTTGCGATCTGGCGTCGGGATTCGCAAGTAGCGATGGCGTCGCGTTTGCGATCACGCAAACGGAAGATCAGTCGGCTTCGGCGATGGATCCTTGTTTGACCGAAAAGATGCAGCTAGCTATCGCTTCGACTGGACTGCCGAAGTTTTCAATGCTCAGCGGCGCCGGACATGACGCTGTCGCGATGGCTCAGCGATTTCCGACTGCTATGCTGTTCATTCGCCAACCGTCCGGCATCAGTCATCATCCCGATGAAGATGTCGAACGAGCGGATGTCGCAGTCGCAATCGAAGTGCTGGCGAGGTTCGTCTGTGAGCTTGCGGCAGATTCCGGCGGCGTCGATGATCTTTCAAACTCGCTACGAAGCATGGGTTCAACAGGCTTTCAATCATGACCGCTCGACCAATCGGCGAAACTCGCACTCACGTTTGCCGCGACCACGCCGTGATCGCGCCCGATTCCCACGTCACATCACCACTTTTCGGATGGACAAACACGCCCGGCGTGATCCTGATCAGCCCGGCGATGGCGTCTTCCGGTGGCCAAGCCGCAACCCGTGGTCCTGGTTTCGCTCAGTATTTAGCGATGTTAACGAGGGACTCGTTCACCAACGGCGCCGCATCGGGCGTCCAGCGATGCGTGTACGTGTTGGACGGCTCCATCACGATCGACGGAAAGACTCTCATGAAGGAGTGCTTTGCGTACTTGCCCGCGGAATCAAAGTACAAGCTCACTTGCCCCGCTTCGGCGAAGCTTCTCGTGTTTGAGAAAACCTACGTGCCGATTCAAGGCATCACGCCGCCATCGATTCTGACGGGTTCGTTAGCTGATGTAACGGCAGAGCCATTTCTGGGTGATGACGACGCGAGGCTTTCGTGTCTGCTGTCGACAGAACCCGCGTTCGATATGGCCGTCAACGTTTTTACCTACCAGAGCGGTGCTGCTTTGCCGTTCGTCGAGACCCACATCATGGAACATGGTCTTTACATGTCCGCCGGCCAAGGCGTTTATCGTTTGAACGAGTCGTGGTACCCGGTTGCCGCTGGCGATTCGATCTGGATGGCCGCTTATTGTCCTCAGTGGTTCGTCGCGATGGGTAAAACGCCGGCTCAATATGTCTACTACAAAGACATCCACCGAAATCACTTGCCCGGATAATTCGGACGCCGCGATGAACTTGAAATTGAAGATCGAAACCGAACGCATTGTCCGCGAGCTGAACGAACTGGCCAAGCTAAGCGCTTGCCCCGACCCGCCGCCCGCCGTCACGCGCGTCGTGTTCACAGAACAAGACCTGCAAGCACGCAAGTATTTGTTGTCTCTTTACGAGGCTGCCGGATTGCAAGTTCGCGTGGACGCCGTTGGCAACACTTTCTCGCGATGGCCCGGTACCGAACCTCATCTACCCGCTGTCGGTACAGGGTCGCATACCGACGCGATCCCGTTCGCCGGGATGTATGACGGCACCGTCGGCGTGCTCGGGGGACTCGAAGCCATACGCAGCTTGCAAGCCGCAAAATTCCAACCGAAGCGTTCGATCGAGTTGGTGATGTTCACAAGCGAAGAACCCACGCGATTCGGAATCGGCTGCACGGGAAGCCGAGTGATGGCAGGCGGGCTCGACGAAGCTCGCTTGCAGAGTTTGACCGATTCCGAAGGTGACAGCTACGACGCGGTTCGTCGCCGCGCAGGTTTCTCAGGATCGATCGACAGCGCCGTGATTGGTTCCAACTACTTTCATGCTTGGGTCGAACTGCATATCGAACAGGGTCCGGAATTGGAAACTGATGGACTCCCGATCGGGATCGTCACTGCGATTGCCGCGCCCGCGACCATGTCGGTGGAAGTCAGCGGTGAAGGCGGACATGCCGGCGCCGTGCTAATGCCGAGGCGCAAAGATGCGTTGTGTGCGGCGGCCGAAATGGTCGTAAAGATCGAGCAACTCGCCAACGAATGTGTTAGCGATGACCTGGTCGCAACGGTCGGACAGCTTGACGTCCACCCCGCTGCAGTGAACTCGATCCCCAGCCGCGTCCGATTTTCGATCGACTTGCGCGACATCGATGGCTCCACACGAGATGATGTCAAGGGACAGATTGAATCAGCCATTCAACAAATCGCGTCGCGTCGCGGCGTTTTAGCGTCCATCATAACGCTCAACTCGGATCCACCCGCATCAGCGTCCGAGATGATCATCGATGTCGCTAAAGCAGCATGCGAAGCGAGTGGATTGAAATACCAAACGATGATCAGCCGCGCCTATCACGATTCGCTTTTCATAGCCCAAATTGCGCCGATGGGAATGTTGTTCATTCCCTGTCGCGGCGGAGTCTCGCATCGCCCCGACGAATTCAGTTCGCCCGAACTGATTTCGCAAGGCATCGAAGTGCTCGCGCGAACACTCGCGAACCTGTCGATTTCGTGAATCAATCGCCTGAGCCGTGGAAACCGACTCAGGCGCGCGTGACTTTCGCGGTGATGTACCCGAAGGGTTCGTCGGTGACGACGAACACGTCGTTTTGATTGACACGTCCGAACGGCTCAAGATTCACGGGGATGTGATGCTTGTTGGGCATCGTCAATCGTATCGACGAAATTTCTTCGCAAGCTTCCAGAACTGCCTTGCCCATCAGCATCATCGTTTCTTGAACGCTGCGACTGTAATGGTCCAAGAACTTATTGAGCAGCGCTAATCTCACCTTGGCACGGACACCGGCGTGATCGATTTCGCAATGCGTATAGATCCAATCAGAGGTCACGACGGATGCAAGGATTCGGTCGTCGGTGTCCGCGAGCGTTCGAAATTCATCGCGATGGAAGTCCTTGAAACCGGTCGCCGTCGTCTTCGCGATCATCAAACCATCGATGCCCGCCGCCAACACCGGATCTTGGCCGCGAGTCAGCTCAATCCGCGCCGTTGGCGTCTCGGAGTCGCTGCCGATGAATCCGTGGCCGCAATCACCCAATCGATGCCAAGTATGCTGGCGAATCTCGATCGTGACTTGCGCAAAATGTGAGTACTGCCCCAGAAAATGCTTTGCTAAAGCGAGCCCAAATGACTCGATTGACACAAACGAGTCGTCCTTGGCTACCACGTAGACAGTGTTTTTGCATGTATCCGTAGCCACAACATTGCGATTGTCGCCGTGAATGTACGCATCCTCCAAGTCACCTTGGATCGTTACATTGACCGACGCTTCGATAAATTCGTGATGTCCCGGGTTGGCCGGATCGCGGCGAATCTTGCTGACGCGAACACTGTGCTTGCCGTATGCGTTATGACTCAGTCGGACGCCCATGCATGTTTCTCCCGTTGAATAACTGCCCATCACTTTGATCTGATAACGTAGCAAAGGAATCGCTCGATGACAGACAGATCGGTCGTAAGGTCGTGCAAAGTTCATTTACCGGGTGGCGTAAGGCCGGCGGATATCGTCATCGAGTCAGGAAAGTTCGTTGCGATCACCGAACACGGATCGACCTCTGAGTTAAGCGCGGTTCGGGACTTCGGAAACCTAGACGTCCTGCCCGGCCTGGTCGACATTCACGTTCACTTGAATGAACCGGGTCGCATCGAGTGGGAAGGTTTTGAAACCGGGTCCGCCGCGGCCCGAGCCGGGGGCGTTACAACGCTGATCGACATGCCGCTCAACAGCTCGCCTGTGACGACATCGATTGGAGCACTGGAAGCGAAAAAGAAAAGCACCAGTGGCAAGCTCCACGTCGATGTCGGTTTTCACGCCGGCCTGATTCCTGGAAACGCATCGAGCATCGACCGATTGATAGAATCTGGCGTGATCGCGGCGAAGGCATTCCTTTGCCCAAGCGGCATTGATGAGTTTCCTCACTGCACCGAGGCCGACTTGCGAATAGCAATGCCGATTTTGGCGCGCGTCGATGCTGTGCTGTTGGTTCACGCTGAAGTGGCTCATGCGGTCGCCCCCATGTCGAATCCTCGGCACTATCCCGACTATTTGGCGTCACGTCCGCGATCGTTTGAACGCAACGCAATCGAGATGATGATTCGGCTGTCGCGAGACACCAGTTGCAAAGTTCATATCGTTCACCTGGCTGACGCAGACTGCCTACCGATGATTGCGGAAGCTCGCAAAGAAGGGCTTCCCATCACGGTTGAAACCTGCCCGCACTACCTTTGCTTCGATGCCGAATCGATCGACGATGGACGAACCGACTTCAAGTGCGCACCTCCGATCCGCGATGCCGACAATCGAGAACGACTGTGGGAAGGCTTGCGTGATGGATTGATCGACATGATCGTCAGCGATCATTCTCCGTCGACCACTGATCTGAAACAAATCGAGAGTGGTCGGTTTGATTTGGCCTGGGGCGGAATCAGCTCGTTGCAGCTTGGATTGTCAGTCATCCACACCGAAGCGATTCGTCGAGGATTCGTGATCGATGATATTGTGCGATGGATGTCGATCGCGCCGGCCATGCGTTTCGGATTGACGCAGGGTATCGTAAAGGGACACCCTGCACACCTCGCGGTTTTCGATGCGGAACTGGAATGGATCGTTGACAAAAACCAATTGTTGCACCGGAACCCGTTGACGCCCTATCACGGACGTTCGCTGACGGGCCGCGTCGTCGAAACATTTGTGCATGGCGATACGAGTGACCAGCCAATGGGACGAATCCTGTGAACATTCTAACGATCAATTCCCAATCGGCGAAATCAGCCACCGAAGCGCTTCGGGGATGTTGTGGCGCAGCGGCTTGGTGTCAGCACGTCGCCGAAATGCTTCCGCTCGACGATCTCGCATCATTTCATCGAGCCGCCGATGTCGCCTTCGACCGACTGACGCCACAAGAATGGATCGAAGCGTTTTCGTGCCATCCAAAAATCGGTGACCTCGACTCGTTGCGGATGAAATTCGCTGGCAATCGACAATGGTCAGCTTCAGAACAAGCCGGCATTTCGGCAGCCGACGAACGGACAATTCAAGCGATTGCCGAAGGCAACCAAGTTTATCTGGAACGCTTCGGTTACATCTTCATCGTGTGTGCCAGCGGCAAGTCGGCGGATGAAATGTTAGCGTTGTTGACTGACCGATTCCAGAACGATGTGGCAACGGAGCTAACCATCGCCGCTGCCGAACAGCGAAAAATCACTCACCTGCGAATCGACAAACTATTTCAAACTGAGACTCCCATGCGAAGCCCGATCACGACCCACATTCTCGACACCACGTTGGGCAGACCCGCGTCAGGTATCCACGTTGAGTTGTTTTCGACGAACCAAAATGAACGTCGGAAGGTGGGCGAGGGCACAACCGACATCGATGGCCGGATCGGCGCCGGCCTGATCGCCAGCGACGATTTCAAGCCGGGAACCTACAAAATGCGCTTCGCGACGGGCGTGTACTTTGATTCGCAAGGCACCGATCACTTCTATCCTGAGCTCACCATCACCTTCAAGGTATCGGTCGACCAATCACACTATCACATTCCACTGTTGCTTTCTCCGTATGGCTATACAACGTATCGTGGAAGCTAATTGAGTTGCCTGCCGTGTTTATTTTTATCATGATCCGACTTCTTTCGTGGCAGATTCGGGAGCGTTACCGAATAGGTGCTTAGAAAGACGGTACGCGACGTAGCACTGACTAATCAACGGAGCCGGTGCGAATGTTAACATAAGAAACCGCATCGTGCCGATGGCAGCCTCGGGTATGCCTGCTTGAGCGGCCGTGTAACCGACTACGAGAAAATCGCCAAAGCCACCAGTCGTGGGCCAACGCAAGCGGCTCCAAACGGCTGAGCCTTGAACCACGGTTGTAGTTAGATACGGAAGATAAGCATGAAGGCAAAGAGCGCTATCAAGATTTGGGTGTTCAACAGGAACGTGATCATCGCCAGTGTCTAATCTCGAGGTTTCTTGTTCAGTTGGCCGAAAAAAACTTTTGGTGCGAAACGACTGAGCCACTTGAACTGGGCCGACTGCCCTGGCGTGATTTCATTCTTTCCATTTCGTAAGCCCTTGAGAAATATCGAAACGAGTTTCTCGGGCGGCATCCTGCTTAAAGACGGATTGAGTTCGCCTGCCATGGGCGTATCAACGAACGGAGGCAACAACTGCGCGACTCGCATGGAAGTGCCTGCAAGTTGAGCGCGGAGGCACTGAATGTACGCATGAAGAAATGCATTGCTGGCGCTGTAGATCGGGGCGGCGGCATACGGAACATACGCCAACTCCGAACTGACATTCAGGATCTCCGACATCCGCTCCAGCACGTTCGGTAAAAAGTGATGCACCCGACGCATTGGCCCTGCGGCGTCGATGGCAATCTCCTGCAACTGCCTCTCGAGCGAGAAACCCTTTGTCATGTCGAAGGCGTGAATCACCCCAGCGTTGTTGATAAGGATGTTGTTGAAGGTTCCGAGAAGGTAACGTACTGTTGAACTCGCTCGGCCCGAATGACGCCGCCAATGCCTGGCTCGACGACGTGTCCAATCACTACCTCTATCGTCCAGGGCATGGCGCACTTTGGCGGCGTCAAAGAGCGACAGCGAGATCGAAGATGGACGAGTCGTACGACTGGAGATCAATGATGCTGGCAACCGAAACGTGAGCGGCACGGAAGGCTAATTTGGACAAACAGGAAATCATTTCGAATGTTATTGACAACCGCCAACGAAAGCGTTATCGTTCATCGCCGATTGGCGATTGAAAGAAATGATGGCAAAAGCTAAAAAAAGTAAACCCTGCGATTCAACCCCGGTGAAGTTGATTGCTGATCCTACGGCGGAGGTATTCGCGAAGCTGGCTTGGGCGATCGCTCACCCGGCTCGCGTGCAGATTGTGCGATTGTTGATCGGTCGCGAAGCCTGCGTTTGCGGCGAGATTGTAGATTGTCTGCCGCTGGCTCAGTCAACGGTTTCCCAGCATTTGAAGATTCTGAAAGATTCGGGGCTGATCCAAGGCGAAGTCGATGGGCCGAAGGTTTGTTACTGCATCAACCCAGAAAAACTCGAACAACTTAAGTCGCTCGTCGCAGCATTGTGACGGTGTTTTTTTACTTGCTTTCATCGTTCATCGACGATAGGCGATTTTGAAGATTCGTTAGATGTCCTCTCAACCACGGAACCTATGATGACCAAAGTTCAAATCTATGACAAAGCCATGTGCTGCTCGACCGGCGTTTGCGGGCCGCAAGTTGATCCCGTGTTGCCGAAGTTTTCCGCTGATCTCGATTGGCTCAGAGATCAAGGCCACGATGTCGTTCGGTTCAACTTGGCTCAAAGCCCCGCCGAGTTCGCTAAGAATGCGACCGTGCAAAACATGCTCGCTGACGAAGGCGTCGAGTGCTTGCCGCTGGTGATTGTTGACGACCGCGTTGTAAGCCGCAGCGAGTACCCATCGCGAGAGAACCTTGCGATGTGGACCGGCACTGCGATGAAGCCGAAGGTAATGTTGCGGATGGCAGGTGACTCGGGTTGCTGTGGTGGCGATTCGGGTTGTTGTTAATTCTTCCGTCTTTCGCCTTAGGAGAAGCGTAATGCAATTTCTCAATCAGCCTACTCGCAACTTATTCTTCACCGGTAAAGGCGGCGTCGGTAAAACTTCGATGGCGTGTGCGAGTGCTGTTCATTTGGCTGATCGCGGTTTGCGAGTGTTGCTCGTTTCGACCGATCCGGCATCGAACCTTGACGAAGTCCTTGGAACGCGGCTGGCAGGTACACCGACGGCCATTGAATCTGTGCCTAACTTGTTTGCGATGAACCTCGATCCCGAGGCGGCGGCTTACGAGTACCGCGAACGCATGGTCGGTCCTTATCGCGGCGTGTTGCCTGATGCGGCGGTCGCGAGCATGGAAGAACAGTTTTCGGGTTCGTGTACATTGGAGATCGCGGCGTTCGATGAGTTCGCGAAGTTGCTTGGCGACAAGGAGGCAACGTCGCAGTTCGATCACGTTGTTTTTGACACGGCACCGACAGGCCACACGTTGCGACTGTTGACATTAGCGTCGGCTTGGTCGGGATACATCGAAAACAACACGACCGGCACGTCCTGTCTCGGGCCGCTCGCTGGCTTGCAGGCACAGACGTTGATTTACAAACAAACCGCCCGTGCATTGGCGGACGGTGCTTGCACGACGTTGGTTCTGGTCACGCGTCCCGAACCGTCGGCGTTTCGCGAAGCAGCACGGACAAGCAGCGAGCTGCAAGAACTGGGCGTTCGCAATCAGCACTTGATCGTCAACGGTGTCTTCACGAGCCAATCGCCAAAGGACGAAAACGCGACCGCGATGCAGCGTCGAGGTGACGAAGCAATCGCGTCGATGCCAGACTCAATCGCTGGGCTGAATCGTTCATCGGTTCCGCTTGCATCCAGCGGATTAATGGGCGTCGATTCTCTGCGTCACGTCGGCCAATCAGAGACACCACCCGCATCTTTCCAACTCCCAAGTCACCATCGCCTCGACTTTCCCAACGGCCTTGGTTCTTTGATTGATGAACTCGCCACCGCCCGTCATGGCGTGATCTTGGCGATGGGTAAGGGTGGCGTCGGCAAAACGACGGTAGCGGCTTCCGTAGCGGTTGCTTTGGCCGAACGTGGTTTCGACGTTCATCTTTCGACAACCGATCCAGCCGCCCATGTCTCAGCGACGATTGCGGCGGACGAACTTGCCGGTTTGACCGTGGGGAGAATCGACCCGGTTCAAGAAACCGCCGACTACACCGCTGAAGTGATGCAGACGGCTGGGAAGGATTTGGACGCTCAGGGCAAAGCATTGCTCGAAGAAGATTTGCGTTCGCCATGCACCGAAGAAATCGCCGTATTCCGTGCGTTCGCCAAAGCGGTCTCGGAGGGTGCAGACCGTTTCGTCGTTCTCGACACCGCACCGACGGGGCACACGATTTTGTTGCTCGATTCGGCGCTTGCGTACCACCGCGAGGTAACTCGGCACGCGAGCCAAATGCCCGAATCGGTTGAAAAGTTGTTGCCACGTTTGCGTGACCCTGACTTCACGCGAGTTTTGGTGGTGACGTTGCCCGAAGCGACCCCGGTTCTCGAAGCGGCACGATTGCAGCAGGACTTGCGTCGTGCGGAGATCGAACCGTTCGCTTGGGTCATCAACCAAAGTCTCGTGCCGTTGGCCGTGACTGATCCGACACTGCGTCGGCGTCAGCATCACGAGTTGCCGTTCATCGACGAGGTTCAATCGACGCTGGCGACTCGCGTTGCACTGGTTCCTTGGCAAAGCGAGCCACCAACCGGCTTGTCGTCACTCCAGAAACTTGTGCGATCAAACGAGAACTTCAACATATAAGCATTTTCCGATATCAAACCACTCACCTTTAACATGGCAGGACATTCCAATGATCTATCGAACAGTCGTACCAGTATGTTGGTGTTGCTCTATCGCAAAGATGGACGAAGGCGATTTGATTTCAGAATAGATTTTGACCAAGGTCTTGCCATGGTTTCAAGAACGCTCAGTTGGACACAACATCTGGAGGACTGGGAGTCTTGGCCCGTGTTGTCGCACGGTGCGAAAACTTGACATCCACAATGGTTCGTCGAACGAGGATGCTAGATCTACAACTCCGCTATTCAGTTCGATGCCACAAAAGCTGTCACTTGTCGAATATTGACAAATAATGGGCTGTTTGAAAAAATGGTGGTCATTCGACTTCCTCTGGAGAAACGCAATGTCATCCTCATTGAACCTGTCTCTGACTGACGAACTTCGTGAATTCGTTAACCAAAATTCTAGGGACGGAACGCTTTACTCGACGCCTTGCGAGTTTGTTTGCGGTATCCTGCGTCAACGGAAGCTACAAATCGAAGCGCAGCAATTGCGAGAAGGGATCCTTGAAGGGCTACAAGACGTGCTTGACGGCCGACTTCATGAGTTCAAGGGCAGTCTCGAAGATGCGCTGAAGAAGGCAAGGACTTGAGTAAAAAGTCGAAGGCTACGAATGTTAAAGCATTCTTGACCGACAGAGCAATCTTCGATCTTTTTGGCGTGGAACTCTACTCGATCGAGACATGGGGAAAGTCGATCGCGAAGAGGTATCTGCTGAAATTTGAGAAGCGATCAAGCTTATCGAATCGAACCCTGGCTTACTGCTGCCGAATCCATCGTTGCATGAATCTTTGCTGTTCTATCGTGTTGAAAAACACGTCATGGTCTGCGTCGAAATCCAGCAAGGAATCGCCGTCGTCACCATTGCTCATTCAAGCCGTGACGTTGTGAAAATGCTCAATGAACTGACCCCAACTTTGGCTCGCGAAACGAGCCTTCTTGTTGACAGAATTTCAAAATTGCGATGATTGACGACGAACCCCTCGCCGATTGCGAATCAAAGGACCCAAGCCGACTTAGCGGTCTGGCTACTTTGGTTGAATGTTGCCTTGAGTTATCCGAACAAGACTTCGTCGTTGGGCTGAACTCCGTTGTCGGTGCGCGCAGAGTAGAGTTTTAGCTTTTGCAGAATCGCCAGAGTTGCGAACGCGGGATTCGTGGTGGAGTAACGTTTCCAGAGTCGTTTCGGTTCGCGGGTCAATCGAAATAGCCACTCTAGGCCGTTTCGCTGCATCCATGGCGGCGCCTGAGCCAGCGTCCCGGCGTGAAAGGCGAACGCGGCACCGACGGCGATTAGCGGCATGTTGACCCGATCTCGCATTTCGTAAGCGAACACCTCTTGTCGCGGACATCCCAAGCCGACGAAACAAATGCCAGCGCCGCTCGCATTGATTTGATCAGCCAGTTCGTCTCGTTCGGCAGGCGAGAGCGTGCGGAAACGGGATGCTCGTCGACCGGCGACCACCAGTCCCGGAAACTTCGCACACAATCGATCGGCGAAACCGTCCAACATTTCGTCGGTCGCGCCAAACAGGAATACTGGCACGCTTTCAAGAGCGGCTGCTTCGCAAAGGCGCAATGTTAATTCTGGACCGTAAACGCGGTCGGTCAAACCGCAACCGTGCAAACGATTGAGCGCCCAACGAACGGGCTGTCCGTCGGGGCACACCAAATCAAACTGGTTCAAACGATATTTGTGCTGGGCGTCGCCCACACCCGTCATCACGCCATGGACTGCCAACGCCGTAACGGACATTGATCGGCGGACCTTGGCGGCGTCGATGATTTTCGCCACTGCTGCTTCGTAATCGATCGCGTTGACATTGATACCAACGACACTACGTCTACCGAGATCAATCATGACAGAATGGGCTTGTTGGCAAGAGTGGAAGCACGTTCGATTTCTGGATCGATCGACTTGAGTTGTTCGATCATCAATCGCACATCGAAGGTTTCGGAATACAACTTGAGTGCCCAACGCACGATCGCGAGCTTGTCAGTTCGCGACATATTCATGGCGGGGAAATACGCCATGTCAGAATCATCCTCGCGGCCGAGAAAATCCGGCGGATGTAGTAATAGTGATGGTGTCGTTCGCGTCAGTTGGCACATTCGCAGAGCGGATCGAAAATAGACCTTCGCGGCGAGCGTCGATTTGCTTGCCAGAAACGTGAAGTAGCTGAAGTGAATCGGTGTTCTGGTGATCGGCATCACGGTCACCGGAACCTCCCACAACACACGACTATCGATTTGGCGTCGGAAGGGACGATTCGGTTGACGCATTGATGCAAAGCCGCCGTATAGCCTTTTCGCTTTTTCACGAGCTTCGCCCTTCAGATCGCTTTTGATCAAGAATACCATTCGCGCGATCGGCGCGATCGAGGTTGGAAAGATGGATGCGTCGTATAAGTAGTCGTTCTTAGCAAGCACTCGAAGCACTTCGTCGGGGCAACTGAATCCGGGGCCACGAAAACCAAGTGGCGTTCTGCCAGTTGCTTCGATAATGCGCTCGTGCGTGGTCTCGATCTCGATGGCGATTTCGTTTGCATCCATCGTGTGCATCCACGGCAGATGGTTGAGCGAATGGTTGGCCGGCTCCCAGCGTGACAATTGCTCAAAACCTGATATCGCCGCGATATCTTCCGTTGCCCCATCGCCGACATCACGTCCGACGATGAACACCGTCAGCGGTAAATCAAGTTCGCCGAGCATCTCGACGACCCGATCAATCACGACTGGAAAGTAACCCGGTCGTTCGGCCCAATCGGAACGTCCGGCAGCTCGCAAGTAAGCCCACTTGTTGTCCAAGTCCATCGAAAGACTTGCAATCGGAAGACTCATTGCGACCGCTCGTTCGTGTCGGGTTGCAGCACATGTCGAATCGCGTCGATCGCACCCGATGCGGCCCACTGAGGCGTTCGATGCCGGACGGATTCGCGCGCGGCATGACGCATCTTGCGCAATGATTGAGCGGGCTGTCCGAAATAGAAGTCCAAGGCCAGTGCCAACGCGCCGTCGGTGTTCGGATCGTAACGCCAGCCATTGACACCATCTTTGATCAGAGTCGTGACGGCCTGCGCGTGGATGCTGCCGATGACGGGCAGGCCGGCATGGAGGGCTTCGTTGACGACCAACATCCATTCGTCGGCCAGCGTTGGCGCAAGTAGGCATCCGCAGCGAGCCATTTCGGCAGACAGTTCGTCGGGCGTCAGGTTGCCGAGAACCGTCAGTCTTAAATTTTCCGGAACCTGTTGGGCTTGGATGGCGGATTGCAACGGCCCGCTGCCCGCGAAGACTATTTCGATCTTGCGATCAGGACGCAAACGGCCGTACCGCGATATTTGTTGGATCAACGGCATGATGCCTTTTCGCTGAGTCAATTGACCAGCGACTAAGAATCGCGAGTGAGTCGCGGCGTCATCGCGATCAACGCAGCCCGTGAACAGGGTGCGGTCATCTGCGGCATAGGGCAGCGGGAACAGATGATCCTCCGGTGCACCGATTTGTTCCAGATACTTTTTGCAAGAGGGACCGTTGTAGGTGATCGCATCGGCCCGACCGATCAGCCATTTGCGAAGACTCTTGCGAAGAATGCCGCGCTCTCGTTCCGTTCGTTCGCTCATGTAGGTACAAAGCACGAGCTTGGTTGACTTGGAGAGCTGGCAATACATGGCGGCACCCATCGATCGGGCGCCCAATTCCAAGGACATCACGACGTCTGGGTTCAGTTGACGAAGTTGCTTGGACGTGTCGTAGGGGAAATGGACATACAAAGGGTCCTCAAAGCCCGCATTTCGGTCACGCCAACGTCGGCGAAGCGTCCAAGTGTTCTGAACCGTGACATCCAGGCCGGACCAATCCGGTTCGAATTCGCGATTGGGTTCGATCGGCGTGCTCACGAGCACATGAAAATCACGTACGGACGCAGCGATCGACTGAAGCACACCCACTTGGTAGAGAGGAATGTAGTGAGTCAAGAAAACGACACGGGCGTCGATCAGTCGATCTGTGCTAATGGTCGTCGACATGGCTTGCAACTCGGCCAAGGTCACGACGTCACGCGCTCCCACGGCCCAAAATCGGTACCTTGATGGTTTGAACAATCAACCGAAGATCCTCGATCACACTGACTTTGTCGAGGTATCGCAGGTCCAAACGCATCCAATCGTCAAAAGTCTTGATGTTGGCTTTGTTGATCTGCCAGTAGCACGTCAGCCCTGGTCGAATGTCGAGCCGACGACGATGCCAACCCACGCAGGCGCGACTCTCGTGCCAAGGCAACGGTCGTGGTCCGACCAACGACATATCGCCCTTGAGAACATTCCAAAGCTGGGGCAGCTCGTCGATGCAGGTGCGACGCAGGAGATGTCCGATTCGCGTGATTCGAGGATCGTTGTCGATCTTGAAGGCCGGCCCGTCGCGATGACTTCGATGCCTCAGTTCCGCCTGTTGTTTTTCGGCCCCCGCTATCATCGTGCGAAGTTTGTAGATTGTAAAAGGTGTGCCTCGACGACCTTCGCGAGTTTGCTTGAAGATCGCGGGAGCACCGTCTTCTTTGCGAATCATGTACACCGCGATCAAAACGAAGGGGCCCGCGACGATCAGACCGATGGACGCGCCGATCATATCAACACTTCGCTTAGCCATCATCTTAAGGACTGGCGGTTGAACCAGCGGGTCCTCGTTCGTTAAGTGGACTTCGTGATTGACGTTCGCCCACTGACTTTCGACGACATCGCCGCGGCGTCCGCGCCCCTCCTGAGGCGGATGGTCATCAGGTCCAAAGCCCGCTGGATCGTGAACCCGCAGCTCAATTCTGACCTTCAGATTCTGTCCACAAATCAAGCCGGTAATCCGGTCCATCGCCGAGCGACCTCCCATTTCGGGCGTGTCAACCAACAGAACTCCAATCTTGCCGGCACCGAGCGATCCTTTTTGATCGGTCATGCGAACATTGCGATGGATCAGCCGCATCAGGCGACGCATATCACTGCGTCGCCTGTTCGTTGCTTCCATGCTGATCGTGATGATGCAGAAGGGAATCGAACGACGGCTCGCGCGAATTCTTTCTCGCGAAACTTCGCGACTGAACTGGGTTTCGCTGAGCAAAAGCGGGTCTCGAAAGCCCGTTCCGGGCAGTCTCGCGCTCAAGTTGTTTATCAAGTCGCCAAGCACGGTGAATTAAACTCTAGATTGTAATTTGCTTGGTCACCCGTACAGACGCGGTGACATGGTGGGAAGCATGAGGTAAGCAAGTAGCAAACTATGACCGGAACAATCTCTTTGACTCCGTCAAACTAACAACTCCGTACAAATATCCACTATCGAAATTCGTCGAATTTCGTTAGCGCGGAATCGAAGACACAAAATCATCTTTTAGGGCGTCTTCCGATTCTGATTCGTAAGACCCCGAGTGTTCATTCCGCTCGATGCTCGGATGGTGGAAGCCATTTTCGTGCGCCGGATGAAGATGTTTCGTTGCGCCAATTGTTCCAATCGCCTTCGCTGGACCAACGCTCGCTGCGATGGTTGCTGTTTTATCTTCACGCACGAGGGCTTGCATGAGCCCAGCGCAAAGCCCACAGAGCAAACCCAACATTGCCAGAATCAACCGCGGAGGCCCGACTTTTTTCAGATTCAGCGATGCGTTTTGGATTACCGAAACGTCCGACATTTTCTCATTGTCAAGCTCCTGCATCATTCGCGAGCTTTCGAGGCTCTGTGAATGGCTGAGATAATTCTTTTCCGCGATGTCGGCTGCCCAAGATAGTTCAGCCAACCGAACAGCGTCTTGATTCAAACGCGATAGTTCGTTTCTAGCCGAGGCTAGGCTCTTCACGAGCGATTCGCGTCGGCTGCGATGACCAGCGGCGGTCGTTAGCGCTTTCTGGTAGTCCGTTTCCAAACTCAAGAACAGCGGGTTGCGGGCTTCAACGGTTTGCTCGCGGTCGTCCGATGCGGCGTTCACGATGTCTTCACCCTGAATGATCTTGTCTCTCAAGATTTTGTAGCGAGGGTGACTGGCGGTCACTTTGGAAAGTTCTTCGCCGTCCTGAAGCTTGTATCCATAAAGCTGCGTCTTCATTCCGTCGACTGCGTTGTCGGCGACCCGCGTAATTTCCATGGGAATCCATTCGTCGATCGTCTTAAGCCGTTTCGACAGCGACTCGGCTTTGCTTTCTGCTTCGGCGTACTCGCCGTTGATTTGGTCGAGCGAGAGTTCGAGATTCAAGATACGTTCCCGAAGCGACTTTTCAGCCGAATCGGAGCTCAGCCAGCCCATTTCGGACTTCGTGCTCTGCAAGGTCTTCTTGGCTTCGATCGCCGCCAAATGACTCGTTGTTGTTTGCTGTTCAAAGAAGTCGAGTGAACCGGTCGAATTGTGGGCTTCGACGTGGAACGCGCCGTATTCGTCCATGATCGCTTGCACCAATTTTTGCGACAAAAGTGGGTCACTGCAGGTCGCCGAAACAGAAACCGTATAACTGTTTTTGGGAACGGTTATGGTGATCGCGTTGACGACGGATTTGACTGCTTCTTCGTGCGACAACTGGCGATCGTACTGCGTTCTATCCATTTGCGAATCGCCCAAATCGGGACCGGATGACATCGACTGGAGGAACGTCGCGACGGTCTCTCCCGCTCTTTCGGTCCAGGTTCGTGGGAAGTTGATTTCACGGGCGCCGACCTTCTTCACCACTCGATCAGCGAGTTCGCGGCTGTTGAGCATCTGTGAAATGCTGGCGACTTCCGAAGACCGACTGTCCTGTAGCGAAACCGAGCGGGATGGCTCGGTTGTCGGGTCGATCGACACCGCTCCCCGCCCCAGCCGGGCATAGAAAAGGCCGTCGCTCGCGTAGCGATTCGGCCAAACCAGCAACAACCCAACGACAAAGATCACGACCGCGACGGTGGTCACGATGATGGATGGCAATCGGTGGGAAATCAATCGTGCGAGATCGCTGGGGGAAACCGTGGACCACTCTCTGGAGTCGTTCTTCATGAGATCCATAAGAAGCTAGTGTCGGAGACAGTTAATAAAATTGGCTGATCGCCAACTAAGTAGAGCGATTGGCGGTCACTTCCCCCACCCAGGGTGAAGCGACAAGATAACCTATCCTGCCGACCCAATCGCCGTAATCGTTGCAAATTATTTGCAAAAAGTAGCACACGGAGGTGGACGAAGCCGACTGCGCAGATTTGTGCCACCCTTGTGGGCGGCTGGAAATGTGAACAATTGGGCTGTTGCGCTTTGTTCAGTGGATTCAAGGTCCGAATTCGCCATTCATTCTTAAAGGCGTCGGGCAGTGGGAGAACCCGTTTGGCCTTTATGGAAACGAACGAAAAAAGTCCAATTTTGCTTCCAATTTATTATCGCGAACCGAAAAGATTTCCAGCCAATGTCGCTTCCGCGTACGCCAGAACCCGCTTCGGATGACGTTAAGCAGGAGTCCCTCGAATATCACTTGATGGACCATTTTGGCGTCAATCAAACATTCGTCGACGACCTTATGAGTACCTACTGGCTGGCGGTCGGCCGGGTGGCGGATGTCGTTGATCTGGGATCCGGCACCGGTGCGATCGCGATCCTGCTTTGTCGTCGGTGCGAGTCGGTTCGGGTCATGGCGATCGATAACGAAGTCGAGATGCTTGAGATTGCCAAGCTCGAAATCGATATCGCCGGAATGCTCGATCGCATCACGCTGCGACACGCTGACATTTGCGATCTTGCCGCGTACGACGATTCGATGGCTGATGCGGTGATCTCCAATACGGTGCTTCATCACCTGGACGATCCGGGCCGTGGTTTGGCATCAGCGATCCGATTGGCTCGGCCCGGTGGTCGCGTTTTTATTCGTGACTTGTTTCGGCCGGATTCGGAAACGGCACTCGAGACGCTGGTGCAATCGCACGCCGCCGACCAATCGTCGACCTCGCAGCAACTGCTGCGGCAATCGCTGTGGGCTTCGTTGACGCTGGAAGAAATTCGCGTCCTCGCCAGGGGGCTTGGCATTGATCCATCGTGCGTTCAAATGACGAGCGATCGTCACTGGACGCTCGATTGGGTCAAGCCTCACTAAAACGAATCCGTTTCATTCGACGGTAAATCCATGCGAACGTATTTGCAGCTTTTGGATGAAGTCCTTCACCACGGACTCGACCGCGATGATCGAACGGGCGTTGGGACGAGAGGTTTGTTCGGCCGGCAGATGCGGTTTGACTTGGCCAATGGATTTCCGCTGTTAACGACAAAGAAAATCCATATTCGCTCGGTAATTTACGAATTATTGTGGTTTTTGCGCGGCGACACCAACATTCGTTATCTGCAAGACAACGGCGTCAAAATCTGGGACGAATGGGCGGACGAGAACGGTGATCTTGGTCCTGTGTACGGACATCAATGGCGATCGTGGCCGGCCGCGGATGGCGCGACGATCGATCAAATCAATTGGGTCCAAAATGAAATTCGATCCAACCCCGACTCGCGCCGCTTGATGGTTTCGGCTTGGAATGTTGCCGATGTCCAGCACATGGCATTGCCACCCTGTCATGTGATGTTCCAGTTTTACGTGGCGGGCGATCGTCTTTCTTGCCAACTCTACCAGCGAAGCGCCGACATGTTCTTGGGTGTTCCGTTCAATATCGCCAGCTACGCATTGCTTACCATGATGATGGCGAAGGTGACTGGACTCAAACCGGGTGAGTTCGTGCATACGTTGGGTGATCTGCATCTTTACCGCAATCACTTCGATCAGGCTCGTGAGCAGCTATCGCGGCATCCCAGGCCACTTCCGAAGATGCAGATCAAGGCGGCACCTGACTCAATCGATGGATTCCAGTTCGATGACTTCACGCTGGTCGACTACGACCCTCACGCTGCCATCAAAGCGCCCGTGGCCGTTTAGCAATGAGTGACAACATTGTTGCCGTGGTGGCGATGACACCAAGCGGCACGATCGGCCTTGACGGTGATATGCCTTGGCGATTGCCTGCCGATCTGCGTCGATTCAAGACCATGACGATGGGCGGTGTCTTGGTGATGGGGCGAAAAACTTACGACTCAATCGGTCGTCCTTTGCCGGGGCGGCGAACCATCGTCGTGACGCGAAATCCAAATTGGCGTTCCCACGGCGTTGAGTGCGCGGAAAACCCAGATTCGGCGCTCGCCCTGGCTGCCGGGTTCCAGACGTTCGTCGTCGGAGGGGCGGAAATTTACCGACAGTTGATTCCCCGATGCCACGAAATCTGGCTAACGAGGGTTTGGTCAGATGTGATCGGCGACACCTTCCTGACGCTTGACCTGTCTGATTTCCGAGTTTTCGCGCAAATTCGCGTTCCCGCATCGGCGAAAGATGACGTGCCGACGGAATTTTTTCGGCTCGCTCGGCTAAATTCATAGAAAAATGATGACTCATGCCACTTGAGCAAAAAGGGGGCCGGTCGGTATATTCCGGGATTCTTGGCGGAACCTTTGCAATTCGTTGCTGCGGCTTCGTTCCCTTCACCTACCTGATGAAACTTTCACCGGAGTCTGGTTATGCCCCGTTTGATGGGCGTTGATATTCCCAACGACAAACAAATCCAACACTCGATGACCTACCTGTACGGCCTTGGCTTGTACAGCGCACGTGAGGTTTGCGAGAAGTTGGGCATTGATCCGGTGCGTCCGGCAAGCGACTTGAACGAGGATGAACTCGGTCGGATCGCTGCGATGCTCGAGCGAGATTACACGGTCGAAGGTCCGCTTCGTCGCCAAGTCGCTCAAAACATCAGCCGGCTTCGTGAGGTCAAGTGCTACCGCGGCCTTCGGCATCGCGCCAGTTTGCCAGTTCGCGGACAAAGAACCAAAACGAATGCTCGCACCCGGAAAGGTCCTCGAAAGACGGTCGCCGGTAAGAAGGGTGTCAAGGATCTTCGCTGATTCTTTGCATGCTCGCACACTTCACGCTTTCAATCCAACCTTTCCTTCAGCCATCAAGAGACCTTTGCCGTGGCAAAGACCAATAAAAAGAAGCGAATTCGTCGAAATGTGACCAGTGGCGTCGCCCACATTCACGCGACGTTCAACAACACGACCGTGACGATCACCGACCCAAAGGGTGACACGCTTTGCTGGGCCAGCGCGGGTACGAGCGGATTCAAGGGAAGCCGCAAAAGCACGCCGTTCGCCGGTCAATGTGCAGCCCAGCAAGCAGCCGAAAAGGCAACGAAGTTCGGAATGCGGGACGTTGAGGTGAAGGTCAAAGGTCCAGGTTCAGGCCGGGAAAGTGCGATCACGTCGCTGCAAGCCGCTGGCTTGAACGTCAAACTGATCGAAGAAGTTACGCCAATCCCGCACAATGGATGCCGTCCCCGTAAGAAGCGTCGCGTTTAACCGATTCGCGACAAAGTCACCTGTTCGCCACCTTGCCGACCGGCCCCAATCCCCTTCAAGGGTTTTGTCGCAAGGCGTGCGACTGAAAAATGTCGGTGATGCGTCACAGACGCAAACTCGGCCCATTCACAATTCAAGCAATCCTCTCTCACATCTGTCCCACAGAACTGAGGTCACATGACAATGCACATTCGCTGGCGTGGTATGGAACTTCCCTCCGCGCTGGAAGTTGACCGCGACACTTTAACGTCATCCTACGGCAAGTTCGTCGCTGAACCATTCGAACGCGGATTCGGTGCCAGCGTCGGAAACAGTCTTCGTCGAGTGCTGCTGAGCAGCTTGATGGGCAGCGCCGTCACGCAAATCAAAATCCGCGGTGCCCAGCACGAATTTACCTCGATTCCCGGTGTCGTCGAAGATGTCACGGAAATCGTTTTGAATGTCAAGAGCTTGGTTGTTCGCAATCACAGCGAGGCGACTCGCGTGATCACCGTCGAAGCCAACAAGGCGGGTGTCATCACCGGTGCCGACGTTCAGACCGATTCGGATGTCGAGATCATCAACAAGGATCACGTCATCGCAACTTTGACGGCCGACGTTCCATTCATGATGGAGATGGTTGTTGAGAATGGACGAGGTTATGTGCCCAGTACCGAGCACAGCACCGTCGATCACGAGATTGGAATCATTCCGATCGACGCCGTTTTCAGCCCGATCACGCGAGTTCGCTATGAAGTCGAAGAAACTCGCGTCGGCCAAAAGACGAATTACGACAAGTTGAGTCTGGAGATTTGGTCGGACGGTTCGGTTAGCCCCGAGTTGGCACTGGTTGAATCGGCGAAAATCCTTCGCAAGCACCTCAACCCGTTTGTCCAATATCGTGAACTAGGACCTAGCATTTTCTCCGCCGCGCGGGGTGGTGCCGGTTCGCCCGAGGCTCAACTCGAATCAAAGTTGAACATGACGTTGGGCGACCTTCGCTTGTCGGTTCGCGCCAATAACTGTTTGGAAAGCGAGAATATCAAGACCGTTCGCGATCTCGTTCAAAGAACCGAAGACAGTTTGCTCGAAGTTCGCAACTTCGGCGATACAACACTGAACGAGACTCGCGAGAAACTCGCTCAGTACGGACTGCACCTAGGCATGCGAGTTCCCAACGCTCCGCTTTTCTAACCGCTGCTGTTTTTTAATGGCTGCGGCGACCGAATCTTTCATCGCCCTTTCACACCACCCTAGAACTTTTTGACGGACATTTCGCCATGCGTCACCGAAGACGAGGCCGCACGCTCGGTCGAAGCCCGAGCCATCGTAAAGCTTTGCTGAAAAATCTTGCCAGCGCTCTGTTTTTGACTGAGCGTGATGCGACTTACGACGACAACGCGCCCAAAGTAACCGGTCGGATCACGACCACGTTGCACAAGGCCAAAGAGGTCCGTCCTCTGGTTGAAAAGTGCATCACGATCGCGAAGAAGTCGCTCACCGCTGCCGAAGCGGCAAAGAAGTTCGAATCGCAAGAAGAACGCGGCAGCGAAGCGTGGAAGAAGTGGAGAACGAGTGATAAGTGGGCGAAGTGGGCTGCCGCTCGCGCACCCGTCGTCACCGCTCGTCGACGCGTCGTTCAGTTGATCGGCGACAAACAAGCCGCCAAAATACTGTTCGAGACCGTTGCTGAGCGATTCGTCGATCGCCCGGGCGGATACACCCGAATCGTCCGTTTGGCGACGCCGCGTTTGGGCGACAATGGCGAACGGGCCATCCTCGAATTTGTCGGCCGCAATGATCGGGTCAAGCGAAAGGCGACACGTCCGTCCTTCGAGACCGAACCCGTTGCCGCATCGGCTGACGAGTAATCGTCGTCGAAAATCAATCGAAATACATGAACCGCGTGAGCAGAAAACTCACGCGGTTTTTGTTTGTAAATTCAGGCGGTGTTCTCGGCGCCGATGGCCACGGTCAGCCACTCATGCCGTGGGCGCGCCGCCAAGCTTCCAATTGTTTTTCGACACCGACCTGTTGAGTGATGTCCCGCCAAGCCGCCGCCACTTCGGCCAACGCATTGACAGGCGATTCCTTGCCGTCGAGGCATCGCATCACGTTCAGTTCGAGCGCGTCGTAATATTTTCCCGCCGACAATAACTCCAGCGTCGGCGTCGTCAGCGGTGATTGAAGCTGCGACGCCAGCCAGGTCGAGTAATCGTTCCTGGGTGTATCCCGATCGGACACACGAACCGGACTCGAAGGCGCGATCTTTTGTCGAGCCGAGCGACTACCTTCGGCACCGCTGATCCAATCCAGGAACAACTTCGACGCATCGCTCTGTCGACAATCCGCCGACATCACGGCGACCGGCAACCATGGATCGAATATCCGCTTGCCAAGACTGCTTTCTGCGTCACCGTCATTCGGCAGTTCAATAACACTGAACTCCCGCTCGCTGGACTGATCCTCAGTATCCTCCGTGTGCGGGAACGTGATGCCGCCCCGACACCCGCCATCGCAAAGACGTTGCCAAATTTCCAACGGAGTTTGTCGAGAGTGTTCATAGCAGTCGACGGTTTTTTTCATCAGCGATAGCGCATCAACAAACGAAGACTCCTCGATCAGCGGTTGTAAGTTTTCGCGGCTAAACAGGGATCGCTCCGATCGCCCGACTGCACGCCACAGGAACATCGTCCCCGCCCATCCTCCAGCGATCGGTTCACCGCATTGTCCGTTCCATTGCGAATCGACCCAGCGATGGTATTCGTTCCATGTTAAGCCGGGTTCATCCGGGGAATCGGAACCGACGGCGAAGACCGCTGGCAACGATGACTTGATGGGCAATGCGTAGGTTTCACTTGCGTACCTCGCGACGCCCGATCGTAGAGCGGGAAATAAATCGCTGACGGCTTCACTCATGTTGTCGCCGGAGAGCACGACGATCGATGACAGCGAGACGAGTTCGGGGATCGCCATCAGCGGCACCGACAGAACATCGTTTCTCTTTGCCGCCTGGACAAGTTGCGAAATCAGCTCGCTGCCAAATAGTCGATTGGGCGGAATTGCCGAAATTCGCACCGGCTGTTCACTGACGGATGTCCAGCCGCGCTCGACCACATCAGCTTCATCCTGGTCGCATAGCAATCCGATTCGAAGGGGCACGTCGGTCCGTGTTGGTCCCGCGGTCGTTGCGACAGGTTCCGGCTTTTTCCCACATCCGAAACAACTCAGACTAGCGAGGCCGGCGGCTGAGCCAAACATTGCTTCGCGACGGTTAAAAAAAATGGAGCCGTTCGTCACTTCAAAGATCTCGAGCAAATAGGATGTCGTCTTAGCTACACTTTGGCCTTCATTACGCACTATATTGCAGTTCTGTTCGACGGGTGCGTTTATCACAACCCTTTCCTTGCCATCACTGATTTTCAACTGAACATGAGCTACTACTTAGGTATCGATATTGGGACCAGCGGCACGAAGACTTTGCTTGTCGACAGCACTGGTTCCGTAATCGCGGAGGCCAACGCCGAATATCCGCTGCATCAACCCAAGCCGGGATGGACGGAACAGGATCCCGAGGACTGGTGGAACGCGACCGTTAAAACAGTTCGCGCGGTGATGAAGAAGAGTAAAGTCAAACCTGGCGATGTTAAGTCGATCGGCTTGAGCGGCCAGATGCACGGTAGCGTGTTCCTGGATAAGCAAGACAAAGTCATACGCAATGCGCTGCTGTGGAACGATCAACGCACCGCCGAACAATGCGAGGAAATCACTTCGGCGGCTGGTGGTCGCAAGTCGTTGATCGGTATGGTTGCCAATCCCGCGCTAACCGGTTTTCAGGCGCCCAAAGTTTTGTGGCTCAGGAAAAACGAAAAGCGAAACTTCGACAAACTGGCAAAGGTTTTGCTTCCAAAAGATGACATTCGTCGGCGATTGACTGGGGGTTATGTCACGGAAGTCAGCGATGCCAGCGGTACTCTGTTTCTCGATGTCGTGAACCGCAAATGGTCGGCCGAGTTGATGTCAAAGCTGGGACTCGATGCGAGCCTATTGCCGACGGTCGTCGAGAGTGATGAAGTTACTGGCACCTTGACATCGGAAGCAGCCAAACTTCTCGGCCTGACGACGGCTTGCAAGGTCGTCGGCGGCGCGGGCGATTGCGCGGCCGGTGCGGTCGGCAACGGCGTTGTCAAAAGTGGCGTGCTGAGTACCTCGATCGGAACCAGCGGAGTGATGTTCGTTCACAGCGACCAGCCGCAATACGATGCGGACGGTCGATTGCACACGTTCTGTCATGCCGTCCATGGAAAGTGGCACATGATGGGTGTCAACTTGACCAGCGGCGGAGCGCTGCAGTGGTGGGTTGATTCGGTGTTGCGTGGACTCACCGGCGTTGCCGATGGAAGACGCTACGAACTGGCGACCAAAGAAGCGGCGGCAGTACCGGCCGGCAGTGACGGGTTGTTGTTCCTGCCGTATCTCAATGGCGAACGAACTCCGCACGCGGACCCCAACGCGCGAGGCAGTTTTGTCGGCATGAACCTACTGCATACGCGCGGCCACATGACTCGCAGCGTGATGGAAGGGATCACCTTTGCACTTCGGGACAGCTTGGAAATCATCACCTCGATGGGTGTTCCGGTAAAACAAGTTCGCGCGTCGGGCGGTGGCAGCAAGAATCCCATATGGCGTCAAATGCAGGCCGATGTTTTCGGGCAAAAAGTAACGACTTTGAAAGTCGAACAAGGTCCCGCGTTCGGTGTCGCGCTGCTGGCGATGGTCGGCGATGGGGCGTACAAGTCGATCGAGCAAGCTTGCGCGGCGACGATTAAAGTAGCCGATGAAACGAAGCCCGACCGGTCAGCGACGAAGAAGTACGATCAGTTGTTTCCCGTCTACCGAGACCTGTACGCGAATCTGAAAGGTTCGATGGCGAAGTTGGCCGCGTTTCAAAATTCATGATCTCTCCACCTTCTCACCTTTTAAGAACCAACATGAAATCATTCGCAATTTGTTTGCTCGTATTGTCTGTCTCTTTTTCCGGTCGCGCGGTCGCGCAAGACAAACTGAAGTGTCTGATCATTGATGGTCAAAACAATCATGTCATGTGGCCCAAGACAACCATGATGATGAAGGATTTCCTTGAAGACAGCGGGCGTTTTACCGTTGACATTCAGCGATCGCATTTCACCTGGAAGGGTGGCGATTTGCTGAAACAGTTTCCACTTGAAGATGGCAAGACCTACGAGGACCTCGAACAACCCAAAGCTGACCCCGATTTCAAACCGAAATTTTCAGACTACGACGTGGTGCTGAGCAATTTTGGTTGGCAGGCGGCGCCCTGGCCCAAAGAAACGCAAACGGCTTTGGAACAGTACATCACCGGTGGCGGTGGGATGGTGATCGTTCATGCCGCCGACAATTCTTTCGGCGATTGGGATGCGTTCAATCAAATGATCGGGCTGGGCGGATGGGACGGCCGCGATGAAAAATCAGGGCCGTATGTCTACTTCGACGATGCGGGCAAAGTCGTCCGAGATGAGTCGAAGGGAAGCGGTGGCGCGCACGGACCACAGCACGAATACCAAATTGTGATTCGTGATCCCGATCATCCGATCACGAAGGGTCTGCCCCGCGCTTGGATGCACGCCAAGGACGAACTCTATCAACAACTTCGAGGTCCGGCCAACAACATGTCGATCTTGGCCACCGCGTATGCCGACCCTAAATTTAGTGGCTCCGATCGTCATGAGCCAATGTTGATCACGATCGAGTATGGAAAAGGGCGAATTTTCCACACGCCGATGGGTGATAACGACAAGTCGATGGAGTGCGTCGGATTCACAACCACGCTCGTCCGCGGCGCCGAGTGGGCTGCGACCGGCGCGGTAACATTGACTCAGACGCCGTCGGACTTTCCGACGGCAAACGAAGTCCGCGTGCGAGAGTTTGTGCTGCAACCGTAAGTTGGATGGCGCGGGATCAAGCACCTCGCTTTTTCGCCAATCCACTAGTCCAATCGTCGCGAGAGTCTCGCACCGACTTGCACTTCGCCAAACTGCCTTCGTTGTAATCGCGGGTCCGAATCGCTGGCCCGCTCGATTGTCCGATGTGCCTGCGTGTCGTTTCGGACATCAGCGCGCGGGATCTTCGGCGGTGCCGGCCATGGTCGAATTTCGACAGAACGATTCACTGGCACTCGTTGGGTTGGGTAAGGATCCAAGTGGTCGGTGTCATGAAAACGACCGTCGAAATGTTGATCCAGATGATCGTGACGCGACGGGTAAACCACGATTGGTTGCGGAACAATCACGGGGCGCAACAGCGGACTTTGAAGCAAAGCGATCTGCATTTCTACTTCGCGGGACGCGCACATCACTCGGTGCCAAAGCACACTGAGCACTTCATGCACATGGCAGGCGGGACCGGCAAAGATCGCCTCGGCAACACGCGGTTCGAGACAGCGAACTTCTTGCCACGCATGGGTCAGTCGATCGAATTGGTCGCACCGACGACCCGCAGATTTGAGTCGTCCGCTGGCATCCTCAAGATCGTCGGCCAATCGCTCGGCGAATCGGTCGAAATGATTCGATCGAAAAACTTCCCGCTCAAAGTCAAGAACGGCCTCGCGGTACTCGAGCGTTGCTCGGTACAAGGGCGTTTCGTGAGCCCCGTAAACGCGCGGTGCGGAAACGAAGCTGATGGCGAGGGCGATCAGTATCCCGGAAACTGCAGGCGCTTTCATTTTTGAATCCTCAGTGATCCATGAGCGACGATTGAGTCATGGCAAGATCTGCCATCGACTTTTGGTTCGGTCACCAGCATTGCATCGTGCGTGCCAATGTCCGGGACATGCGTGAAACACAGAGAATTGCGACAATTTGTATCCCAAGCCGTCGACCAATTCGGTAGCATCGTCGTCAAGGCGACTGCGGCCGAGTCGGATCGATAACACTGGCGACTCGTGAAACCGCTGGTGAGAAAACTTGAATCAATTTTTGCAAAACAGATCATCCTTCTCAATCGTCAAAGTCGATACATAACGTGAAGCCGGTGCTTCAAACTTACCTCCACCCATTGATGTCGATTTTGCCGAGTTGCCTCCTGATGTCGAAACCATCGTTGCGTCTCTTTTCCCCTGCCAATTCGGACACACGACGCGAGCGCGAGCTCGATCGAATCACCGGATCTGCGGAACCTAAAACTGTCTCGGTACCGCTCGGAATGATGGTTCCGCTGCTGATCGATGCAGCCAAGGCGGATCGAGTTTGGTTAACGGATTTTGCCGATGACACGGTTCGGATCGATGCAGATTTGTACGAAGTGCTGCTAGCGTACGGGCGTATGCGACAGACTGCGGTAGCCTGATTCACGCGACTCGACTTTGATGGATGCCTGATCGAATCGATCATCGCTCTAGAGAATTGAACGCAACCTCGAAGGAATGAAAATGCGATCCATAGCTGTGATCAACCAAAAGGGCGGCGTCGGAAAAACGACCAGCGCTGTGAATTTGGCGGCCGCACTGGCGAGCAGTGGTCGTCGCGTCTGTTTGATGGATTTAGATCCGCAGGCACATGCGTCGTTGCACTTGGGCATCACGGCCGTCGATGGCGAACCGAGCATGTACGAAGTTCTCTGTGGTGATGCGACGATCGCTCAGGCACGATGCAAAATCGACGAGTTCCTGTCGGTCGTACCGGCTAATCTGGACCTCGCCGCGGCCGAACTTGAATTGGCCGGTGAAGTCGGTCGCGAAATGATTTTGCGAGACAGGATGCAAGACGACAGCGAATCATTCGACTACATCGTGCTGGACTGTCCGCCAAGTCTCGGCGTTCTTACGGTCAACGCGCTCGTCGCGGTGGGAGAGGTATTCTTGCCGTTGCAGCCACACTTTCTAGCATTGCACGGTCTAAGCAAACTGCTGCGAACGATCGAAGTCGTTTCGCGTCGACTCAATAGCGACCTGCGGCTTTCAGGTGTGATGCTATGTATGTATGACTCCAACACTCGCTTGGCAGCCGAAGTGAGCAGCGATATCGAAGAGTTCTTTGGCGCTAGCCAATGCAGTCGCGAGTTCTTCCGCGGCGCCAAGTTCTTTGATACCCGCGTGCGACGCAACATTCGGCTCGCCGAAGCGCCCAGCTTTGGACAATCGATCTTCCAATACTCGCCCGAGAGCAATGGTGCGGCGGACTATCACGCACTTGCCGAAGAAGTCATCGCTCAAGAGTCGTCGCGAGTGTCGAATCCAGTGCGAGTTGCCGCCTAGGCCTTGATCGCAATTTGAAGCGGGCAGCTCATTGCGTCGACTCCATCGCCGCGACGATACTTTGACAGAACACGGCGTGATTCCTCCGCCAGTTCGCGACGAACTTCGCGGCGTTTGCCTTTGACGCGAGCGATCTTCATGTGATCGTAGGTCGTCGTTTGATGACGCATCCACGCGATCACGGCTGATTCGGCTCGCCGCTCGATGGGAATGCGCGCCGTTCGAGCGACCGTTCCACTTCCGATCGGCGTGGCATGATTGGTAACGGCATTCGCCAACACAGACGCGAGCTTCTCATGCTCCGGTGCAAATGCTAGAAATTGCACCACCGCTCCAAAAAAGTCTTCGACGTAAGCAGATTGCTTTTGGTCACGACGCGCCGAATCGGCGACTTTGCGTTTGGCGTAAGCCTCGGAATCACGTTCGACTTCGAGCTTCGCCTTTGCGTCGGCGATTTGCTTTCCGCAGGCCCAAACGCCTTTGGAAAATGTTCGTCGACCTTTCTTTTCCTTCACTGTCCAAGTCGAACCGCCCGCTTTAACGCGGCGAGTCAAACCGGCATCGCCCGGCGGTAACAATTCCCATCCTTCGGGAACCTGCAAAACCGCACCCTTGGCCGTGACCACGCACCGGTCGCTCGGACCCGGCGAAACATCCAACGATTCCGTGCTCAAGCTAATCGTCCCTGATATCAGTTGTCGCTAATTTCCGGAAACGCCGCCGCTTTCAACTCGTTGCCGGCTCTCGTTCCGAGTGCACCCCAAACGCCGAATGGGCTTTCGCTGCCCGGCGCTTCCATGCTGCCATCGTATACGGTGGGGTGATGATCGTCACCAGCATCAATGCTGTCGGTAATGAACAGCACTGCGCCATCGCCCATTGCCACGTGAGTGCCACCTTGATGACGGCTGCTCGGTGGTAGGACGCCGCTGGATGTGTCGCGATCGGCTCGCAACACAATCTCGCGATTGGGCGGCAGAATCGTATTCATAGCTGTGTACAGCGGCATTCCGTCAGCCCAACGAGATCCGCGTCGCTGGCCGAATTGGCTGCTGATGGTGTTTGGGGTTACGCTTTCGGCCCAAAAATTTGGACGATCCCCGTCAATCAATCCGGCTGCCATTGCCCAGCCTGGCTCATCGATCAAGGTCGGATTGACCGTGGCCTCTTCGCCTGCGGGAGCAGGCTGGGGATCGTTTACCGCTGGGAGCGTTCGCTTGTCTTGATCGTTCAAGTCAGTTGCAATTTCACCGAACATGATCGTGTGCGACAGTCCATCCTTCACGTCCGAGAAACGCGTCACAACGCGCGGTACAAATATGCCTCGCATCGCCGCGTTGGTTTGCCGAGCCAAGTCTGGATCGACCACAAAGACGCCATCAACTTCTTTCATCGGGCCGGAATCGCCAGCGACAATTCCATCACCCAAACAGATCGCGTAGTTCGTCCTTCCCATTGCGGGCAAACCGATCCCAGGATCGCTCGGGCACCGCAGCATTCCTGTTTCGATGTACCACGGGAAGTAGTCGGCAAACGGTTCAGGCCCGCCGCCAGGCCATGACTCTTTCGAGTCACTTTTCTTATCGCTGCTTTCGTCCAGCATCTCGGATTCCATCATCATGGCGTACTCATCGATGTCATCACTCATGCCGAACTGCCCAAATGCGTTGCGACTGAGCGGTTGGTCAATGAGGCTGCCTAGCGCCCCCCGTTCCATCATTGGTAGTAGCGAGACGAAGACACTCAGTCGGCGATCATTGTCGGCTCCCTCGACGGTGCTGCCGTCGGTACCAGAGAGCTGAACCGGAAGCCGCCGAAACGCATTGTGGTATCCACTTACGGCCATAGCTGTTTGGATCAAATTGTTGGAACAACTGATCCGACGGGCGCACTCACGAGCCGATTGAACTGCCGGCAGCAACAAGCCGACCAAGACACCGATGATGGCAACAACGGCCAGCAGCTCCACCATCGTAAAGCCAGCAGATCGATCACTGCGATGTCGAACGAATTGGCGATTAAGCTCACGCATTTCGGACCTCGGGAGAACAACATCACGGCTCGGAATAGACATTCTGTCTTTTCGGAAGCCCGTCGTCAAGCTACGTACGGGCGCAGAGCGATTTTGTTGGCGTTGGAAAATTGTGAGAACTCGAATTGACTAGACGAACGGATCGCGTCGACCTATCATTCGCCTTGTTGCAATTGCGACCGAGAGTCTCATTGGAGACTTTTCCGAAGGGGGTGATCTGGATTCGACCGGATGATTGGAAGCGATGGCTCGCGTGTCGTGGTTGATCAGTTGGCCACGTAAAAAGCTGATCAAAATTTTTTAATTGCAAACGAAAGTTTCGCACTGGCCGCCTAAGAACAGGTAGCCCGGGTTGATGGGGGCCGCCAGAGTCGCCTGAAAACCCGTCACAATTCTGGATCGTCCTCCGTCCTACTCGAGACGCGGAGGATCAAAAAAGTTTCGCGTTAGCCAAGTTCGGAGCCTGTCAGGCGGCGCCGTACAAAGCGAAGAGCTTCTTTGATGAAGCACAAATAGTCAGACTACACACGTAGACGGTCTCGTGGACGCATCGCGGGACGCGGGTTCAATCCCCGCCGCCTCCATCACAAAAGGCTGCTTTCCAACTCGGAAAGCAGCCTTTTTCTTTGGTTTTACGCAATTCTGCTGTCCCACACTTGCTGTCCCACGACCCCTGTTTTGGCCTCTGGTCCGATTTTTGGTCCGATAAGTGGTCCGATAAGACCCTGTTCCTGGTCCGATAAGCTGCGAAAATCTGCTTATCGGACCAAGTATCCATCAACAGCGGGACAAGTCGGAAAACCAAATGGGAACTCGAACTGGACGAATTTCAAAGCCTGACGACCGTGGTCAATTTGCCCGCCAACTGGGCTGGAAGATCAACGCAAGCGGCAAGCGGGTACAGCACAAGTTTCGCCTGGGTACCGATCGGACCACCGCTGAGCTTCGAGAAGCACTTCTCCGCCGGATCTGGAATGTGATCGAGAAA
>JBGSLZ010000128.1:0-2826 GCA_041740415.1 Rubripirellula sp. | reverse complement strand
GGGTTGTAACGAATCGATGCCCAAGCACACTCAACCAGGATCGTTCTTGCTAACGGGTTGCCGCGCTTCGTGATCCGTCCGTTACGATCGGTTTCACCGGATTGATATTGTCTCGGCACCAGTCCGAAGTAGGCCGACACTTGGCGTCCGTTAGCGAATCGATGCGGATCGTCGATGCAGGCGACGAGGATTTCAGCAGTCCGTGGTCCCACGCCGGGGATCGACTGAATGCGTGCGATGCGTGGATCGTTCTTGCCAATGGTTTCCAACATCTTGATGACGATGTCGAGCTGCGTGGTGAGCGAGTCGAGCAGGGTGAGTTCAATGTCGAGTTCTCCTTTCCAGATTTCGTTCGGCTTGCACTTTGCCAATGGCTTGCGGAACGAGTCGATCCGTTCGCGTCCGCTGTACCAGGCTTTGTCGCCAGCATCGATCGTGATGCCATGATTGACGAACCACGCGCGGATGGTGTTCTTGAGTTTATTGACTCGTTGATCGAGTGACTTGCGGTATTTGACGAGCGAGCGAAACTCACGATGTTCAGGCGATGGCATATGGACCGGCTTGAGTTCCTTCATAGCGACCATACGAGCGAGCTTGAGCGCATCATCCTTGTCGGTTTTTCGTTTAACGTTCGCCCATCGCCAGGCTTCTTCGTTGGTGGAGCAAACGAATGTTTTTAGGTCCAGCGACTGGGCAAGGTCATTGATCCACCCCGACGGACCACAGGCTTCCATAACGACGAGGTCAACCTTCTCGGTTTTGAAGAGTGTGGTGAGGCAGTCGGGGTTGGTGGCGACGGTGACGAAGCGAGGTTTTCGAGTCGCGGTATCGAAAAAGCAGGCGACGGAGTTGAACTTGCCGAGATCAAGTGCGAGAATCTTCATGTGATTGAATCCGATGCGTTTGGTGGGTGGAAGAATGTGACTGGCAGGTACAAACTGTCAGCATCACGGGTCCGAGTCGCCAGTTTTTTTAACAAATGGCTCCCACCCATCAAACCTCGGACTTACATGGATTCTTTACCCGACTGATTTTTACTTCGTATGGAACCCTACATCGTTCCCAAAGATTGGCTGGTTGCCATCGCCCTATTGGGTGTTGGTGCCGGACTCGCATTACCTCTAGCGCAACGCAATGACTGGATCGGCTGGGCCGCAACGGTCGCCACCACGTTGATGGCGATACCGATCTGTGTATTCGTAGGTTATTGCTGCTATGCTCGGGTGTGTGATTTCATCGCACGGTCACCTTCCTCAACGGACAACGAGGTCGAGCGTTGAAATCCAAAAACGGGTAACCATCGCGTGAACCGGAGAACGCGAGCTGAGCGATTTGGCCGTTAGAAACTTTCCCGCGCGTTCCCGGTTACGCGTAGCGTTCACCAGATCGAATAGCGAAATGGTATCTCGTCCTTATCCTTGTTAATCTGGCCTTCATTCGCCAGCACGTTCAGCAGCGACCTAACGGTCGCTAGGCTCATGTTGAGCGAAGCTGTCGCTTCTTTCGCGGTCACGCTGTAGCGTGATCGCACTAGCTGCAATATTTCGGCCTTGCGGCCTTCACTGTTTCGATTTCGGGTCTTTGCGTGATTGCGGTTCCTGCACGATCGGCCACAAAACTTGGCGGTACGCTTTCGCTTGTACCCGAATTCGCGAACAAATTCTTTGCCGCATTCCTCGCACACGTTGATGATCGGTTTTTCTGCCGCTTCTTTCGCTCGCTGCTCGCGAGCTTCCGCGTATCGACGCTTGCCGTGCTTTGCTCGCATTCGCTGATTGTGTTGCTTGATTCTCTCGCGGAAGACGGGATTGTCTTGGTGTCGCGTGTACCACGCTCGATAGTTCTTGTGCTGCCGCAGTTTGGTAATCAGGAGATCGAACTCTTGGTCTTCCTTCTTTTCCTTCCACTGCTGGATACGACGTTCGCGGCTATCAAACTGCATTCCTTCGACGCGGCCCTCGTCGTCGTATACGGCGACTTCTTCGAGTGTTGCGAAGCTCATCTGATCCTCGACGTGTTGAACAAAAAATTGCACGGGAGTCGCGATAACGTTGGTTTCATATGGCTAAGTCTCACGGTCGCGACCCCGTGAATTTCAGCGTTATCGGCACTTACAACGAAACCGACGCCTGTCGTTGCTCCTCCGCGATCATGAACGTGTCCTCGCTTCAACTTGCTGCGCGTTGGTGATCGACACGCCAATGCAACTCTCAACGTCAAGACACAGTGGACCCATCGGATTGGTTGACCGACTCTGGCCGACTCGCTCGGATTTGCCTGACCGCAATGCGACCGCCGGACCACCGACCCGCAAATTGTTTGCGTTGGATCATTCTGCCCGGTATTCTTTCTTGACCACAAACTAGATCGAGACCTTTTCGGCGGGTCGCAAGACCGCCGATAACAATGACATGCACCGGAGTCGGACTTGCGGGCGTTTTCTGATGGTTGACTTTACTCTTCCGACCCGGTGATGTCGGGCGTTCGCCGAACTCTAATACGTGAAGACGCAAATGCGAAATCTAGCTCTAGCGATCGTCGTCACAACTCTCCTCGCCTCGGCGGCCTTTGCACGGCTCGTTCCTGCTCGCACGTACGAGGAGCTCTTGCAAGAGTCGGACCTGATTGTGATCGTTCACGCGAGAAGCACGCGTGCACCAAATGCGGACGACACCGTCGTGCTGGAGATGGCAGTCAGAAAGGGGACCAGGGTGGCAGTCAAAACGGTTCCCACCAAAATGGGGTGGTGGGTTGGGAAGGGGGCTGACTTGAGAACGCCGGATCGGGTGTCGTGGAGAGCTTTATGGCTCTACTCACTGCACA
>JBGSLZ010000127.1:0-3140 GCA_041740415.1 Rubripirellula sp. | reverse complement strand
AACTTCCGCTGCCGCTTGGGCCAACAGGCCACGTTTCTGTTCGAGTTCGTCTTTGTATTCAGGAACGAACAGTTGAACGAGAAGCTGGTCCTTTTTAACTCGATCCCCAATATCGACTTTTACCGTTTCGACGTAGCCAGCAAGTTTTGAAAACAGCGGCGCTTCATCGAATGCTGCGATACGTCCTGGTTGCTGCGTGTAGAGCGTCATGGACTTTCGCACAGGCGGGCCAGCCGAGACGCGATCCAATGAGGCTGCGCTACTTCGCTGTGATCCGTCCGCCGCGACCGGCTGGACAGTTTTGTCGCAGCCAATACTCGTGAGTAGCAAGCCGATGATTGAGAGAGTAAGAAAGTGATTATTTGTTTTCATATTGGTTGTCTTTGATTAAGGCTGTTCGTCAAATTTAGTTTAACCGCGTACCCAACAGGCCGCGTTTTACTGCGCCAAGTCGCGGGGCGTTACCCACGCGATTAAACGAACCGTGCAACATTTATTGAGCAGCGAAGTGTTTACTGTCGGGATCGGACGGGTCCATGGACGCTGAATTGGAGCTTGCCCGCGACTGCAACAGCGCAAACACGCTCGGCAACACGAATAGCGTCGCAATGGTCGCGGCGATCAAGCCACCAACAACCGCCCGGCCTAACGGCGCGTTCTGCTGTCCTGCCTCGCCCCAGGCCAGCGCCATTGGCAACATGCCGGCGATCATAGCAAAGCTGGTCATTAAAATAGCTCGCAGTCGGCTACCCGCGCCCTGCACCGCAGCGTCTTTTGCATTATGAAGTTCATGCCTTCGCTGCTCCGCAAACGTCACCAACAAAATCGCATTGGCCATCGCCACACCCACGGCCATGATCGAACCGATGAACGATTGGATGTTCAGTGTCGTGCCGGTTAGCCACAGCATCAGCACAATGCCAGCTACCACGGCAGGAGCCGTCGAGACGGTCACCAGTGCCAAACGCAGTGACTGGAAATTAGCCGTCAGCAGCAGGAAGACCGCGACGATGGCCAGCACCAGTCCGACGGTTAAACCAGATTGCATTTCCTGCATCGGAGGAATCTGCCCGCGAACTTCAACGACGCTGCCAGAGGGCGGATCACCGGCGCGTGCAATTGCGTTCTTTACCAGCCCCGCGACCGAACCTAAATCCAGTTCCGCTATATTTGCAGTCAACGTAATCTGGCGTTTCATGTTGTAGCGATCGTATTGCCCCGGCATCGTTCCCGGCTCCAAAGTTGCCACATCGCGAACCAAGACTTGGCCCTCGTCAGTTTTCTTGAGCGGAATTTTTCCTAGTTGCTCGATCGAACCGATGGTTTCCACTTCGTAAGGAGAGCGAACGATCGGACGTGGAACTTCGACTTGGACTTGATAGGCAACGCCGCTCTTGGGATCAGCCCAATAGTTTGGCACCACAAAACGACTCGATGACGTGGCTGTCACCAAGGCCCGCGAAACGTCAACCGGCGTCAGGCCAGCCAACCCCGCTTTCTCGCGATCGACATTGACTTGCACGGTGGGGTAGTCCATCGATTGCCCGACTTGCAAATCGCGCAGGGCGGGTACTTGAGCCAACTCGCCGCGCAATGTTTCTGCGAACACGCGATTGGCGGCAAAGTCAGAACCGCTGACCACGACTTCAATCGGCGTTGGCGAACCGAAACTCATGACTTCGTTGATGATGTCCGATGGCTCAAATGAAAACCGCACGTCAGGCATTTCCTTAGCCAGCCGATTGCGAACACGTTCCTTCAGGATTTCGTCTGAGATTCCGATGTGATCGTTCAAGTCGATATACAGAATCGCTTCCTCGGGGCCGCGCGACCATTGGTAAACCGCATTGACGGGATAGTTCGAGTGAATCATGCCGACATATCCCAACGAAAAATTCACGTTGTCTTCGCCAAGCTCTTGAGCCACCAATGCGAGTGCTTGCTTCGCGAGTTCTTCTGACTTTTCGATATGCGTTCCATCCGGTGCTCTCATCCGCAATCGAAACTGCGCGGCATCAACGACGGGAAACACGCCACGGCCAAGCTGCGGAGTAACGATCACAATCGTGGCAACGCTAATTGCCAAGTACACGACAATAACCAACCAACGCAAACTGACAAAACCACCGAGCAGTTTTTCGTATCCATGTCGCAGTCGATCGAACAGCTTCTTCTTTTCTGTGCTGTGTTCCTGATGGGACTTGAGCAACCAGACAGCCATCACCGGCACAAAAGTGCTAGACAGGATGTAAGAGGCAATCATGGAAAATCCGACGGCCAGCGAGAGTGGCACGAACAACGCGCGGGCTGCTCCCTGCATGAAGAAAGACGACACGAAAACGGCGAGAATGCAGAGCATAGCCAACAGTCGCGGCACAACGGTTTCAGTCGAACCATCCCGCACGGCTTGGGCAAGTGGTTTTCCGCGTTGCAGGTGCGCGTGAATGTTTTCGATGGCAACGGTCGCTTCATCCACCAGAATACCGATGGCGAGAGCCAAACCTCCCAGTGTCATCAAGTTAATCGTTTGCCCCGTGATCCACAGCGCGAGTACCGAACCGAGCAGCGCCAGCGGGATATTAAGCACAACAATTAGCGAACTGCGCCAATCTTGCAGAAACAACAGAATCATGAGTCCGACGAGTACCGCTCCCAACAGCCCTTCGGTCACAACGCCGCCGACGGCGCGTGTCACGTAAGGCGATTGGTCGAACTCAAAACGAACGTCGATTCCTTCGCCATCGGCTCCGAGGGCCGCCTTCATTTTCGGAATCGCATCCTTGATATTGTTGATGACACTCAGCGTCGAGGCTTCGGCTCGCTTGGTCGCCAAAATGTATACCGCACGACGACCATTGACGAGCGCATAACCCGCTGGTGCGTCGGCCGAATCTTGAATCGTTCCGATGTCGCGAACATACACCGGATGTTCGCCCATCCGAATTGGGATCGTTCCTAACTGCTGAGGGTCTTTGACGACGGAATTGACGGGGACGATTGGATACTTGTCACCGATTGGTATGTTGCCCGACGGGCTGATTGAGTTGCCTCGCACGATTGCGTTGACGACTTCTTCGGGCGACATGCCATATGACTGCAACCGCTTGGGATCAACCGTCACTACGATTGAGCGCGCGCTA
>JBGSLZ010000126.1:0-19815 GCA_041740415.1 Rubripirellula sp. | reverse complement strand
ACGCTTGAACAACGTCGTGAGTCGATGAAGACGGAACTCAACCGTGGGTTGCGACGAGGCGGCAATGTTGTCATTCCGTCGTTTGCTGTCGAACGCAGTCAAGAACTCCTGCACGACATCGCCGTCCTGCTCAATTCGGGCGAGATTCCTGACGCGACCGTGTTCGTGGATTCGCCCATGGCAGCCAAGGCGACCGAAGTGTTCATCAAGTATGCCGGCGAGATGGAAGATATTGAAATCAAACCGAGCGAACTGTTTCGCCACAAAAATTTCCGACTCGTCGAGAGCGTTCAAGAGAGCAAGGCGATCAACCAGATTCGTAAGGGCGCGATCATCATCTCGGCCAGCGGAATGTGTACCGCCGGTCGAATCAAACACCATTTGAAGAACAATATCTTTCGCCCTGAATCGACGATTCTTTTCGTCGGCTATCAATCACCCGGAACGCTCGGCGACATCATCACCAGCGGCGCCGAAGCGGTTCGCATCCACGGCAAGGAATACAAAGTTCGCGCCGAGATTCGTCGACTCGGAAATTACTCCGCCCATGCCGATCAGCCAGAGTTGCTCGAGTGGTTGGTCGAACGTGGCCCCGTTTCGGGAGGACTGTTTTTGAATCACGGCGAGGACGATTCACGCGCTGTGTTGGCCGATCTGGCTGCGAAAAAGGGCTATGAGCGAACAAAAATTTACCTACCGCAATTCGACGAAAGTTTCGCTCTCGTCGCCGGTGGTCCGCCGATGTCCGTCGAACGCCCCGAACCGCGTATCGATCCGACACAGTTGGAACGTGATTGGCACAACGACTACGCCGCCTTCATGATGCACCTGAGCGACAAACTGCGATCGACCGAATCCGCACACGATCGACAAGACTTGATCGGGCGGCTCAACGAATTGCTCAATTAGGACTCGTTCATGAATAAACTACCTGTTAGCGGAACGGCGCAAGCGGGCTGTTGATTTAATCAGCCGCAACGCGTTAGCGTCCGGTTCTCCACTGGTAACCGGGTGCTAACGCACTTCGGCTGATTGTTATTTCTCGATTGACAATTAAATCGACAGCCCGCTAGCGCCGTGCCGCTCACCGAGTTGGCGCTGTCCAGTTAGTATGTCGCCATTGGACACCAAACCTTTTCCAGACGATTTACAGACCGCTCGCGAGATCAACGCACGCCTGCATTGCAAGTAGAAGAACAAGCCGCTGCGCTTGAGCAAAAAGTCATCGAGTTATCGTTCCAAGAGAAACTGATCGAGGAACAAGCTCACAGCGTCCTGGAAGTCAAAGCCCATCACGACAAGCTCGAGCAAGAAAACGCCGAATTGAATCTGAAGATCGAAAAGCTGCTTGAGCAACTCTACGGACGCAAGAGCGAGCGACGCATCGACGGCGAAGGCCAATTGTTCTTGAACCTTGGCGAAGAGCCCACCCCCGAAGTGCTCAGCGCGATCGAAGACGCGGTCCGTGACGCGCAGCAAATCGTCGACGATGCCGAAGAAGAAAAGAAGAAGCAATGCGGCAAGCGTGTCACCAAAAGCGATCGCAAGTTCCCCGGACACTTGCCGCGTATCGAAAAGATCGTTGATCTTCCCGAAGTGATGCGAGAAGGTTTGAAATTGATCGGTTACGACGAAGTCGAAACGCTCCGTTGGATCCGGCTTGAACTGCAAGTGGTCCTGACCAAGTACGCCAAATACGCTCACCCGGTCGACAAAAGTCAGGGAATTATCAGCCCGAGCGGCCGACGGGTCTCGTCGAAGGAAACCGTTTCTAAACGTCGGTCGAGTTCGCACTGCGTCCGCTTGCCGATTACCTGCGAAGCCTGATGAAGCAGGACACATGCATCGGCTGCGATGACACTCACGTGGTGTTGATCACTCCCGAAGCGATGCCCGACTTGTCGAGCCATCCCAGTCGTTGATCCGGATGCTTTATGACGTGGAGGACCAGATCAAGGGTCTCGATGATGAGGCACGTCTAGCTCGACGCCAAAGTTTATCGCGTCACGTTCTTGTCGAAATCGCGGCCTACCTTGATAGCGATGAGATGCGTTTCCCGTCGGTGCTTCCTAAGGGGAAGTTCGGCGAGGCGGCGGCGTATGCTCGTCGTCACTGGGAAGCGTTGTGCCGGTTCGCCGAGGACGCCAGCATTCCGCTGGATAACAACGATTGCGAATAGTTGATAAAACGCGTTTCGACGGGTCGGAAGAATTGGCTCTTCAAAGGGTCGGTTGCCGCAGGCGAGCGCTCGGCAAACTTGTTGACGATTATCGGCAGCGCGATCCGTAATGACCTCGATGTCAGTACCTACTTGGACGACGTGCTGCGCCGGGTGTTGGCAGGTGAGACCGACTGGTCAGCGATTGTGCCGCACGCATAGAAATCGGAGCACCCCGAATCAATCCGCGACTACCGATCCGACGAGCGTCGCCAAGCAGCCGACCGCAATCGCACCCGCCGCGCCCGCCGACGCCTGCTCAACAAGTCACCCGGCCGCCCTTGACTGGTGCTGGTGTACGGTTACTTCTTACCGAGCTTTGTGTACCGCAGCGAAAACGCGGCAAAGCCACGCTTACGTCACCCGATACAATCCAAGCGGTTCGAATCTTAGCGCGCGTCTCGACGGATCAACATATCGCGGGAGTACTCAATCGCAATGGATCGCGAACAGGACGAGGCAATCGTTTTACGAAAGAGCGAATCACGTCGCATCGCAACTACCACAGCATCGCGATTCTGTGTCCAGAAGAGAAACAAAAAAATGGCTGGATGACACTCAGCAAAGCGGCCGATCATCTTGGTATCAGCAGCAAGACACTGCGGCTCGCGGTAGAGGCAGGAAAGATATCAGCCCGCCATCCGCTGTCAAATGGCCCTTGGGTGTTGAATCGTAGCGACTTGGATAGCGAACAGGCCAGAGTCGCGTGCGATCGAGCCCGCAGGAGTCGTCGCCGAAGGGCCGCGGGACCAAGTTCGCAACAACCAAACCTCGATTTTTCCGACCTCTAGAACAAACGCGCAGTCTGAAGATGAGTTGCAATGCCGAACGTATTGATCGACGATTCGCCTCGCATCATCGACCGTTTCGATCTGACTGACACGAATGCAATCACTTTTGATCGTGCGGTGGTAACGCTAGATCTTGCCGTTGCTTTGCGGATAGTAACGTGATGTCTTGACGTGCTTCATACCTGCGATCCGAATGAACTCTTTGAAGTCGGGTGAAATGAGCTGGGGACCGTTGTCGGTGATTATCCGCGGGTTCGCTTGAGGGAAGTGAAGTCGTAACCGATAAAACGTCGATCGCTGCCAGCAAGCTGGCAGGGGACACTCTGCGCCCGCATAACTCTAGCGGTCAATCAACATGATATATTAACGCTGTACGACCAAGTGAGATAGAGCAACAGTCTTTATGTAAATTCATCCAGTCGGTTTCTGTTTAGTTTTGGAATGTGAGGTATCGTATTCCGGTTTCCCATTCATCACTGAGTTCGACAAGAACTGCGGTGACGAGTCGTAGCAGGGAGGCTTCGTTGGGGAACAAGCTGGCGACGCATGTGCGACGTTTCAATTCCTGATTCTGTCGTTCAAGCATGTTGGTTGTTCGCATTCGCTTGCAATGCTCGCAAGGAATGCTGAAGATCGCCAGGCTCTCGGCGATGTTTGCTTCTGCCCACGCGGCCAGCTTCGATGCCGCGTTGTTTGAGCGAAGAGAGAAGCTCCCGCCAATGCACCTCCGCCTCGGTGAGCGGCACACTGCCCCCCAAGACGGTTCGATGGCCGTCGGGTTGGATGCCGATTGCGACCAAGACGGCGCAGTCGCGGACGCTTCCAGCGACACGAACTTTCTCATAGCGAGCGTCGACGATGAGGTATTCGATCGGATCGATGGGCCGGTTTCGCCAGGTTTGGAGTTCTTCATCGAACAACTTCGCTGCGTGGCTGACCTGGGTGCTGGTGATTTCCAGGCCACAGAGTTGGGCGGTGATCTTGGCGACCTTTCGGGTCGAAACTCCCTGGGCATACATCTCCGCGACGGCCAGTTTGAGAGCTCTTTCGCTTCGCTCGCCCCGTTCCAGGGCGGGTGGTAAAAATCACCGTCACGCGTCTGTGGGACTTACAATTCGAGTTTTCCCAGCCGCGAATTGACGGTCTTGGGTTTGAATCCGTTGGCATACGAGCGACGTTGTTCGGTTCGCTCGTAAGGCTGGGCACCGATGTACTCGGTGCGTTCGAGTTGCATCGCCTCGTTGAAGAGAATTTGCATAGCGTTTGCCATTCCTTCGAATCCATTGTCAGCGAGTAGCTGGACAGCTTCGCCGAGTTCGTTAGATTGCAGGGGGGTGGGTCATGATCGTGTTCCATTTCGTTGTGTCAGAACTTTGAAAAGAAACCAATCTGGCTCGCTCTTTCAAGCGGTCGCCGATGTTGCCGCTTTTTGATTCGTTCGCAAGCTCACGAATAAAAACGCGGCAACATCAACAAATCGAAAATACAGAAAGAAAGTTACACCACCCCAAGTGATTCGAGTCCAGCAGCATGAGTTCAAAACATCGTCCTCGTCCTTCCTCCACTACTGTGACACGCACGATCCGACCAGGTCTAATAGTGATCGTTTTGGTGACAGTTTCGGCAACTGGATTGGCGTTGTATGGCTGGCAAACTCGAAGCCCGGTACAGCCTGCAGTTATTGATGTGCCGCCGATCGCCGTGGTTGTCAAGCCGGATGCCGTCGAACTCCCACTGACAAAACTCACATCGCCAGCGCCGAGCTTTGGACAGCGAAAGCAGGGCATACCGCTACCGGCGACATTACTGAGTCGCCTGAACGACGACCAAACGCTGTGGTACGTAGGAAAGCGTACGACGCCGTCGTTAGTCGAAATCCCCTTCCCGCCGGGGCTGCAGCCGGGCGAGCCAATCGATGTGAAAGCAGTGCGTGACAATCCTGGGTTTTTGGGTACGCAGGCGTGCCAAGCCTGTCACCAAGAAAAATACGACTCGTTCGTGCAGACGGCGCATCACTTAACCAGCCGACCAGCAACTGGCGAGGCGATTGCTGGCTCGTTCACTGCAGGTGCCAATGTCATGCGAACAAAAGATGCGAATGTTTCGTTCACAATGGTAGCGCGAGATTCGCGGTTTTACCAGCAGGTGCGGTTTTATGGTTGGGAGTTTGAGATCCCCTTTGACCTCGTCATTGGCTCATCAAAACTGGGGCAAGCGTTTTTGTATTGGGACTTTAATTCGCTCTACCAGACTCATGTGACGTATTTGGCCGAAACGGACACGTGGACCAATAGCCCCGGTTATTTGGATGGGGATGCAGCGTACGCGCGCCCGATCCGAGGACGCTGTATGGAATGTCATTCGACGTTTGCGGATGTTGGCGTCGCGTCGAATCAATACGTGCCCAAGTCGATCATATTGGGGATTTCGTGCGAGCGCTGCCATGGTCCAGGGAAGCAACATGTCGATTATCATGTGGCAAATGCGACGGATAAGGCGGCTCATTTCGTGACCGTTCCCAGCAAACTGTCGCGGACCCAACAAATGGATGTTTGTGGTCAATGCCACTCCGGCGGCAGCCAACCCAAAGGGATGCCATTCGCATTTCGACCGGGCGATCGGCTGGAAGACCATTACCACCCGTTGGACGAAGCCGATGAGTCCAACAGTGTTCATGCGAGCAACCAAGCGACACGATTAGCCAAGAGTAAATGTTTTCAGCAGTCGCAGATGGCTTGTGTGGATTGCCATAATCCCCATCGCAAGGAACGCAATCAGTCGGAGCTGTTTTCCCAGCGTTGTTTGAAATGCCATCAGGCCCAAGGGTGCGGCGAATTCGAGCGACTGGGTGACCGGATTCGCGACAACTGCATCGATTGTCACATGCCCAAGGAAGCCACCCAAAACATGACACTAGAAAGCCGTGCAGGCGCTGTTTTCCCACCGCTGCGCGATCACCATATTCGAGTGGATTCAAAGGCAACGGAAAGATTCTACCGTGAGGCCGCGAAGTGACGGACGCTTGTCGCCACCGGATGCTACTCAAGATCGAGCGGTCCTGGATTGTCGCCTTTCGCGGAGCGAAAGACGACACTTATTCTCTGTTCGATCCTAAGTATCGCTGTACTCTGCGGCGGTTGTGAAAGTCGCGGTCGTCCTTCCGACGGTTCAGCAAACAAGGGCAACGCACCTTCTACAGACGTCAATACATCTGCCAAGCACCGCAGTGATTTATTCGCACAAGTTGCCGAGCATCAATCATCCGGCGAACTGAATCAAGCTACCGAGATTCTACGTGAGTTTCTGGTGAAAGACGCTGCTGACCAATACGCTCAACTCCAGTAACGAAGTCGCTCAATCGACTCCGCCGACGATGGCGGCGTTGGCGGGGCTCGTCAAGAATTTGCAAGGTTTGGAGCGTCAGTTGGAAGCCATCTTGTGGCAATCCGTGGCGCTAATTCATCACGGCGGTTCCTCGGCAGAGATCGGTAACCTAAGTTCGCAAATGAGGACGGTGATTCAGCGGGGTACGGCATTTCCGCGAGCCGATTCTGTGTTGTGCGGCCTGGATGTCGATCGCTTTTCACGGGCTAAGTTAGCTCCGGTTGCAGTCGTCACAGCGAATCGCAACACCAACCAGCAAGAAACTTTCATTCCCGACTCGGCCGCGTTTGACAACATCAGTGCAGACCTCGGATTAAATCAAACCTACAAAGTCGGCACGGCGAAACAAACACAAGCGTTCGCGATCTATCAACAGTACGGTGGCGGTGTGGCGGTGTTGGATTACGATTTGGATGATGACGTCGATCTGTATTTTGCCCAAGGTGCGGCTGACGCACCCGGTTTCGTTGCGAAGGAATCAAACCAACTGTATCGAAACATTCGTTCGCCGAAACAAACGAAGTTACAAAACGTGGCTGCGCCGGCGAATGTGATCGACAATCGCTATTCGTTGGGTGTGACCGCAGGTGATTGGAATCAAGATGGTTTCCCTGAACTCGTCGTGGCGAACATTGGTGCCAATTCTTTGCTGCTCAACAATGGCGATGGGACTTTTGACGAACAACCGCTCGAGGACCAGCCATCACTGACGACGATGAGTTCGTCAATCGCGATGGGCGATGTTTCTGGAGATCAATTGCCAGATTTGTTTGTATCGAGTTATGTCGATTATGAAACGATTGGATTGAAACCACAGGTAAATACCGACGGTTTTATCGAAGCCGCACGTACACCCTTTAACCATCAACCGGCACTGGACGACATTTACACCAACGATGGTCGCGGTGGTTGGGTCAAGTCAAAAATCGGTAGCGGCAGTCAGGATGCCAGTTATGGACTAGGTGTCGTGATGACCGACATGACTGCATCGCCGGAGAACGAGTTGTTTATCGGCAACGACGGCAAAGCGAACCAGCTTTGGTGCCGCAGCACTTCGCCGTCCCAGCCGGTCGACTAAGCCAGCATTCTGGGCTGCGCGTTCAGCAGTTTTGGGTCGCCAACTGCGTCAATGGGAATCGCCGTCGGCGATTTCGATCGATCGGGCACACCGGATATTCACGTAACCAATTTTTACGAAGAGGCCGCGTGTGTGTACCTGAATGAGGGCGGGATTTTTCGTGACCGTAACGTGAAATACAAGTTGGAAGAATCAGTTGGTCGGTTCTCGGTTTCGGCGCTCAAGCGATTGATTATTCCAACGATGGTTGGCTTGATCTCGTCGTTACCAACGGGCACGTCGAAAACCTAGAATGGAAGAACCAGCCGTTTCGACAGCCGCTGCAATTGTTCGCCAATTGTGGGACGCAGTTTGATTTGGTCTCCGTCAGCGACAAGGCGAATTATTGGGGACAAAGTCATCTGGGGCGCGGCTCGGCGCGGTTGGATTTCAATCGAGATGGCAAAATGGATTTGATCGTGACCGACTTGCTCGAGCCGGCGGCGTTACTGCTTGACCGGTCAATCTCATCGCATCACTGGGTGGGCCTGCGATTTGTCGGAACCAACAGCGAGCGGGATGCGATCGGTACTAAAATTCAGCTTCATGCCGGAACTCAGTCCTGGACGCTGCGGATGGATATCTCTGCAAAAACGATCCAACGGTGATCGTTGGAATCGGCCAACAATCCACCATCCGTTCAATCTCGGTAACTTGGCCCAGCGGCAGTCAACAAGGATTCGTAAATATCCCCTTGGATCGCTTCGTTCAATTAACGGAAAACGAACCGGAAGTGTTCGGATACTAGTGGATTAGCAATTCATGAGTGCGGCGCATCTGTTCGGCCAAAGGTGGATTGACCGAAGCGTACAGAATCGCGAGCGAACGGTACGGTGCGGCATAGGTTCCGTCTAATCGAATCGCTTCGTAAAACGCCGCTTCGGCGTGTGAAAACTGCTTGAGGCGTCCGTAGCACAGTCCCAAATTATACCAGTCAACCGCAGACCGTCGGATCGTGGTCAATTCGAGAAAAGACTTGGTAGCTGAATAAAACTCACCGTCGTTGAATTGCTTTGCTGCCAACACTTCCAGTGCCGCTTTACGAAGCGATGTGGGATGCAGCTCGATGCGAAGGGTTTGTTCTGCGTAGTTGGCAGCGATTTGCCAATGGTCTGCGATCACCTGCTGCGATTCGCCCGAGGCGATGGAAGACTCCGCTTGCCGCCGGGCCAAGCGGGCGAGCGTGGATAAAACTCTGGCGTCGTTAGGATTTGTTTTGACAAACTGCAACAGCTCTTGAATCGAGTTCTCGACAGCGGAATTAGGAATTTCATCCTGTTTGACGTTGTCGAGGATCCAATACGCGGTTGCCAATAGTTCGATGCGTTTGCTGATTGAATCACTCTCTTCGGCCAACGGACTATGAAGTTGCCTGAGAGAAACTTCGAGTGGCCGTTGCGGGCTCCTGGTGGTGCGAAGATGGACACCGATTTGATGATTCGTTGTCGCAGCATGGGGAACTTCACTAGCCGCCTTGGGCATGTGGCAGCTTACGCACTGATTATTGTTTTGGCGGAGGCGTTCATTCTCATCGACGCCACACGAATCGTGGTCATGACAACTGAGGCACTTGGATTGCTGATACGCCGCGTCCGATGCTGGGGAACTAACATGATGTGGGTCGTGACAGGTGATGCAGGTCAGCGAATCCGAATGGCTGTAGCACTTGCTCTGCCACAGTTGGTCAAAATGATCGACGAAAATCTTGACTTCGCCTTTGGGGCTGTCAATCTTGTAGGTGACTCGAGTATCGGACAGGCGTTGGCCGGGATTGAAGTCCCAAATCGATTTGTCTTTTGCCTGAACCACGATATCGCCTTGCAAGTGGCATTGGGCACAAAGGTCTTCGGCCAGCTCCCGTGACAGTTTGCCGGGATGAATAATGGAGGTGTCTTGCAGCGAGTTTTGAGCGGACTCGGTTGACGCGACTGGATCACTAAATTTCGCGACGTGACGTTGCCCCGATCCGTGACATCGCTCACACCCAATCGCGACTTCTTGAATTTCGTATTGCTCGTCGTTGTTCGATTGAAACGAGATACTCCCGGCGTGACAGAACAGGCAATCATCGGTAATCACCCGCGTCATGCCCGAGTGAACTTTGTGGTCATAGCCAGGTGCCATCCCGAACGCGGCCGTGGTTCGGTACCAGGTCACCGGTGATTGAAGCAAGTACGGAGGGTCCGAAAGCAAGTAGCCTTTGGCAAATGAGCCGCTGCCCATCACATAGCTGACCGGTAGTTCAGTGACTTTCAAGCGGGCATCTGCAAACATCGGGAAGTGCTTCCACTGGCGATGCACCTGTTGTTCCTGGCTCAACAAGACGTCAAAGGTGCTGTTACTTTTTGTGTGGGAAAGCGTTCCCAGCAAATCCGGTTGACCGTTGGCGACTCGTGCAAGCGAGCGACTATGCGACGTGCTCAAATAACTGACGTATTGTTTCGGATGGCAACCTATGCAAGCCGTCGTTCCGACCAATTCTGTTTTCTCTACCGAACTAGTTTTGGTGACCGGTGTCGATTGAGGTTCGACGGCGACGTTTGACCGGTTCGGCTCGGCTGGTTGACGCAGCGGTGTGGGCGCGATGTCGTTTGAACAACCTACGACCGCGAGCAAACTATAACACAAAGCAAACAAACGTAGCACGGCCAAGCGATCAGCTTTCGACATCGGGAACCAAGCACAAACGAGAGGTACGAAGCTCAGTTATAGTCATTCTCAAGGTGCAAAAAAATAACCCCGCTCACGGTGATGAGCGGGGTTATCGCAAACTTACAAACTAACTTGGCAACGACAGGTTAGAGTTCTTCAACGTTCATAACTTCCTTGGCGCCACGAGTCCCCAAAGCACCCCACAGACCGTAATTGCTTGCGGTTCCCGGACGCGATGGATTATTCGCAGCACCGCTTACTGTCACCGCACGGCTGTTGCCAGCTTCGACGGAATCGGTGACAAACTTGACCGCACCGTCACCCATCAACACGTGAGCGCCGCCTTGGTGGCGACTACTTGGTGGAGCAACGCCGGTCGAGTCCGGGTGACCAGTACCGCAAACTTCGCTGTTGGGTGGCAGGACCGTGTTGCACTGGGTCGCCACAAATTGAAAGTGAGCCCACATACCACCGCGAGTGTTCTGGCCGCCTTGAATCTGGCCAGCGGTCGCTGACCAGAACCTCGGTCGTAGCGGATCGATGTAAGTCCCTGCGTCTTTACAACGGCTGGGGTTACCATCAACCTGGGTGTTTGGTGGAATTTGGTCCCATGACGCGCCGTTATTGGCTCGCATCGCGGTACGAATGTCTTGGTCACCGAGGTCCGTAGCAATTTCACCCATGGCGATGGTGTTGGACAAGCCGTCCAAGATGTCCCTGAAACCGCCTTGCGTGCGGATGCCGAAGAAGCCACGGTCTGCGGCACGATAATACTCAGCGCCCCAGTTATCACGCGGGGTCAAGTCGTCGTTCACCGGGCCACCTTGCAGGATGATGTTGATGGAATCACCTGTGCAAACCGCGTAGTTGGTTCGACCGCTGGCGGGCGCGCCCTTACCTGGATCGCTTGGGCATCGCAATGTGCCGATGTCAGTCATCCAGGGTGGGTACTGCTGATCTTCTGGAGTCGGCCCCATGGTTGGCCACGGAATCACACCGGCGTTCGTACCACCGGGCGAGTTGGTGGCCGACTTATCGACACGAGCTTTCAATGGCGAGCTAATTTGCTCCCACAAAGCTTGTTGCTCCATGTATGGAGTCAAACCGACCAAGGCACTTAATTCGCCTTGGCTGGTGACATCAGAATCTCGCCACCAGTTAAGGGCCTGGTTGCGGTCGATTCCTGTGCCTGTCCCGTGTTTAGGAGTTTTGTTGAAGGCAGAATGATAGTTGTGCAATGCCAAGCCAATTTGCTTGAAGTTGTTACTACAACTCATTCTCCGCGCTGCTTCGCGGGCGGCCTGAACCGCCGGCAGCAGCAGTCCGACCAAAACGCCAATGATGGCGATGACGACCAGCAACTCCACTAGCGTGAAACCACGGGACGCCGACTTTCTGTACGACATTGACTGTCTCCTGAGTAAAAAAAAAGGGAACCCTCGCCTCGATGAAGAAGCGATTCGTTATGCCTTAACCGCAAGGCCAAGGGGATTATTCAAACCTGCAAGGATTGTACACGGTTCGATCGGCTAAGGCAGTGTCGAATTTTCTGAAATCCTTAAAAGCAGTCCTGAAAACATAACCAAGAATTAATTGCACCCCGCGTTCGGGTGGTGCGGCGGCAAGCTATGGCAACCGCCGTTTAATTGAACTGCTCGGTTGGATGACTCGTAAATAGCCGCGATGGACGCTATAGTCACGCGAGTTAAACTGCCGGGGGCCTGTGAAAGTTTTAGTGGGTTTTCCGTGTTTTCGTGATAAAACTGACTTCATTTAACGGTCGATCCAGCCGTCATTGGCTAATCAATTGCACTTAAAGGTGAGCGGAAGTTAGCCCCCGTTAGAGATTAAAAAGTTTGGATTTTGCGGCAAGCCGACGGCGGAAGTGAGACCATTTGAAACCGTGTACGCACCCCCCAAAATAGTAAAGATTTTTTCTTCTCATGCTGCCCGTTGGCTCGGTTTTTTGTGAAATATCTAAAGTTCTCGGTGAAATATCTAAGTTCTGCCCTACTCTGCGGTTTTTGCCTTTCGGCAGGCTGTACAGAAAACGGGATTTTGAATTCGCGTCAAGTCCGTTCGGACCAACCAGAGGTTTGCGTCTCGGTTGCTGGTGGACGTGGTCGTCGCCTCGGATTTTGACACGACAGGGCCGCGAATTGACAACGCGATCCGAGCCTTGATAGACGTGGGTCAACTGTACGATGCGATTGAGTTGCTGCAACAAGTCCTCATCGCAAAGCCTCAGGAAGCCAAGTATCGACGCCTATTGGTTGGGTTCCTCGGCGAGACACAATTGGTCAATGAGCAGGATTTGCATCTGGAACAATTGATTTGTGAGCGGCAATTTGATGTTTCAATGTTGATCGCGACCACCGAAACATCGACGTGAAGGTTTTCTTATCAAACGATTGAACTGGTATTGGAAAGAAATCCAAAAGACCGTAGGCCGGCACTTGGCCTCGCTCAGCAGAAGCTCGATTTGCATGACTTTGACGCGGTCGAATCGATTCTGCAGGATATCCTTCAATCGCATCCCGATTTCGCGCCCGCTTACGCGATGTTAGGGATGGAGTTATCGGAAAAAGGCGACTTCAAGGCGTTGGCAAATGGCATGAAGTTACGTCTGCCGCTGCCGATCAATTCAGTGACAATTGGTTAGCACTGGGTAACTGGGCAATGCACATGAACGACTTACCAGCGGCCGTTCGCGGCTTTGGAACCGCAACTCAGCGAGCGTCTGACAGTTCGCTCGGTTGGGCCAAACTGGCGACCGCGTTACGGCGATGGAACCGCGACCCACAGCAGAAACAGCGGCCAGCTCGACGATCGATGCTTGGCTTGCCAACGAGGGTGCATTGCCACCGTTGTTGATGGCGATCGATCAGCGAGTCGACAATCTTTTGGCAATGCGAAAACGCTTCCATGAGTTCAGCGGAACGTCGAAGAAAAGTCAGCGGGCGGCGGTTGCCGTTGCCGAGAAACTGTTTGACTTAGGTCGCACTTGGGAAGCCGAAGCTTGGTCCGCGATTGCCACCACATTGACCGACGACCTGGCAGCTAATTTGAACGATCAGCGGACATTGATTTTGCGATCGCTGGCGGAATATTCAGACTGGGTCAATGCCAAACGATTTGCTGAATTAAGGTTGGACCATTCCAGTTTAACATTACCTAAGATGCTGCCGTCGCAATCGCCAAACCAGTCCACCGAGTCGAACTCAACTCGAGTCGCGTTAGGTAGCCATTCGCATCCAATCAAGCTGGTGGACGAGACCAAGCAACGCGGTATCGAGTTCTATGGCAAGGTCGGCGATCAGGTCGCTGGCCCGCGGGTTGCATTGACTCAGTCCGTGGGCTGTGGGGGGGCAGTGATCGATTTCGACAACAATGGCTTGTCGGATTTGATTTTCGCGGCGGCGGGTGGCAGGTCTCAACAATGCGACTCCGATCCGGGCCGGATATATCGCAACCTGTGTGGCCTGTTTCTGGATGTCACGAATCATTGCGGAACCGCAGTTCCTGGATTTGGCCAAGGGATCTCGGTCGGTGATTACAACGATGATGGCTTTGCTGATTTGTATTTCCTGGACCTGGGCGAAAACCGACTGTTTCGCAGTAACGGTGACGGCACGTTTAAGGATGTGACGAAGGCTTGCATTCCGAGCGTGGCGGCGACCTGGAGCACCAGCGGGGCGATTGTCGATATCGATGGAGATGGCTTCAACCATTTGATCTCGGTCAATTACTGCGATGGCAACCAATCGCTTGACATGCCCTGCTACGATAAAAGAACTGGCGACATGATTACTTGCTCACCAATGCAATTCATGGGCGGGCGTGATGAGTTTTTTCGTGGCAATGGTGACGGTACTTTCGCAGACGTATCCGAGGCTTGGACTGTGCAAGCGTCTCCCGGCCGGGGTTTAGGGATTGTGGCGGGTAAACTGGACGGCCAGCAAATGGGCGTCTATATCGCCAACGACATGTCGGCCAATGATTACTATGTTCGACGCTCTGCCAGTGGTCCGTTTTCGCTGGCCGAAGTCGCCATTAGCAGCGGCATCGCTGTCGATGCACAGACGCAATCACAGGCATCCATGGGAATCGCGATGAGCGACCTCGACAACGACGGTGATCTGGATATTTACGTCACAGGGTTCAGTGGCGAATACAACATTTTCTACGAGCAGGTCGCAACTAGTTATTGGGTCGATAAGACGATTTCACTAGGACTTGCCAAGCCATCGCTGAACATGGTTGTGTTCGGTACGGTGGCCTCGGACCTGTACGGCGACAGTTTGGATGAACTGCTTGTAATCAACGGAAATGTCGGCGAGTCACCTCCTTATGCGTTGCCCTTTCAACTCTTTCGGCGTACTGAGCAAGGGCTGTTCGTCGAGGAAAACGTGCAACCGTGGGGTGATTACTTTGCCGCCGCACATATCGGACGCGCGCTTTGGACTTCGGACGCTGACGCCGATGGACGAACTGATTTTGAAATTACCCACCAGACTGAACCAGCCGTGTTGTTCATGAATCGGTCTGACGACCGAAATCAGTTCGTTGGTTTCCGATTGATCGGCACATCGTCCACTCGCGACGCGATCATAAGATTTGACATTCAACGCGACAAAGAGCGGCTGTCCAAAACCCTGTTTCTCACCACTGGTTCGGGCTCCCTTTGCAGTAACGAGCCAGTGCTGCGCTGCGGCACGGCTGAAACCAGTACGATGGAAAATCTTCGGGTGATCTGGGCCAATGGCACTGAACAGAGGTTCGGCGAGTGCAAAAGCGGTCGAGAGTACTTGATCATTGAAGGTGAAAACGAACTGATTGAGCCGCGCATACTGAAGTGAATTGCAGTCCTGCAAGCAGAACAACAGGACTGCAAATTCGCATGGAAGCAACTGTTTTCAGCAACAAAAGGGCGGATCAGTTCCCTTCTCGGCCGTCACGACTTTTCATCGCTTCCTCGTATGACTGCTGTGCCTCTGGGGCTAAGCCACCCTCGACGGTCGGTTCCACAACCGTGTTTTGAGGTGTACCGCCGCATCCGCTGACTGTGATGATTGCCAGCACAGCCACCAACCCAAACCATAAACCATAAGTCCGCATGTCAAATCTCGCAACGTAAAAGTAATTCCAAAGGCAACATCGTTGCCACAGCGGTTAATTATGATCGAAGGTTCACAATCCAGCAAGTAGCGATTCTTATTCAGCGAGCGGCTTGTTGAAGTCCCGGCCCGGCTCTCTGGCCCACAGTTGGGATTCGTTTTCAACCACGAGGTATCGCTGGTCCAGGCTCAAATCCGAAAACGATTGCTGTCCACCAGCCGGCCACAGCACGGTCAATGACTCGATCGACTGAACTTGCCCCAGGCCCAGATCAACGACGCTCTGGTCGCTGCTGAAGTAGCCGTCTCCAGCCGTCACCCATTGGGAGAATGATTGGCCACCTGCTTGGACTACGATCTTCACTCCGATCGCATCGCGTTCGGTGTCGCTGCCGACGAGTTCCAATTGGAGGAAGTGGGCCGAGGTTTTTGTTTCGTTACGCAACAATGCCAACTTCGCATCCAGATGTCCACACAAAAAATCAACGGATCGATCATTGTCGAAATCAATCATCGTCAGAGCGCGGCCGAGGTACTCACCGCTGAAGTAACCGCTGGGGTCGTCGACTTCCACTTGCTCGTACCGATTGCCGCTGGCCATCAAAACCTGTGGCGGCATTTGAAAAGGCTTTTCCAGGTGTCGCATATCAAATATGTGACCATTGGTGACGAGAACATCCAACCAGCCGTTGCGATCCAGGTCCAGTGCCTTGGCCCCAAAGCCAACGTAGGGCAACGTGAGTTGGTCAAGGCCGTAACGAACGGCAGCATCGACGAACGCTCCCGAGCGGTCTTGTAGATACAAGTTGGCGGACTCGTCGCGAAAATTTGCGATGTGCAGATCGAGTAACCCATCGCGATTAAAGTCGCCAGTGGCGATCCCCATGCAGCCCGTAGACGCACCGTTGTAACCGTTGGCGCAACCCATCGCATCGGCCGAATTTCGTAAGCCTCCATTAGGTTCGTGCATCAAATAGTGATTGGGCCGTTCATCGTTGCCGACAAAAATTTCATTCCGGCGGTCGTCGTTAAAGTCGGCAATGACAATTCCCAATGAGGTGCTAGGTTTGGCAATCTGGTTGTCGATGAACTTGGCGGCAAATCGACCGTCCCCAAGACTCTCGAACAAGCGATCTGCTTTAGGATAATGTTCCAACGGTGAAGGCTGGACCTCTCGGCCATCGGCAGCGACTTTGGGACGCTCGAATGCGCGTTCCATTTCGACATAGTTACCTTCGTAAATGTCGGGCAACGCATCGCCATTGATGTCGGCAATCGCGACCGAAGTTGTGAAGGTATCTTCGTGTGCTGCGATCCGCTCGGTACGGTCCCCAAACGTGCCATCGCCGTTATTGATCAACAATCGATTTTGCCCCAAGTTTCCCACGTAGATGTCCGGGAATCCATCCTGATTGACATCGCCCACCGCTTGGCCGGACGAGTAGCAATAGTCGGTCGTTGCTGTCTCGCTTGTGCGATCCATGAACCTGCCGCCCAGATTGCGGAACAACTGATTGGACTTCGTTCCCAGGCGATGCGGTTTTGCATAGCCTTGTGCCAGATAGACATCTGGCCAACCGTCGAGGTCGAAATCAATCACGGCGATCCCACCACCGACCGATTGATAAATCGGGATCGAAGCTAAATTGATCGTTTCGTCGTGATACCACTGAAAGTCCAATCCAACGGCTTCGGCAACGTTGACCAATCGCGGTCGAGCGAGTTGTTTTGCACCTGACAATTGACTCAGCAACGGTGACCCAACTGCCGAACCGCCGACAATCCGTTCAAGCTCAGCTTCAGCGGGTAACGTCCCACGCTCCAGCCCAAGCAGCGAAGTCAATGACGCCATGTTCAAGGCACGATCGTCTCTCAACAATTGATCACGTTGTTGATCGATAACGGTTCGCTCTCGCACTGCTTTGGACGGTAAGAATGATGCCGTCCACTGCAAGGTCTCGAACGGCCGTCCCAGCTCCATCAACTGGCGACTAATCGATTTTCGCAGCGAGACACTGTTGCCGCGTTGGACCAATTGGTCTGCTGCGTTCTCAGTCGTTGCCAGCTCGACAGCGCGATAACGAAACTGATCCGCATCTTCGCTTTGGCCCACCGCATCCAACGCACTGGCCACACGTTGCATACTCGATCGATCCGTTGGGTTGATGTAAATCGCCTCCAACAGCGAACGTGCCGCCAGTTTGTTTTCGCCACGGCTTATCGCCATCTGACCGAGCCCAGCCCAACAATCACCAAAACCTTTGACCGTGTCGTTACAACTCGCAAACCAACTAGGGTGTTTCTCGATCTGCTGGGTTTCGGCCAGCAGTCGCCCGTACAGCGCTATCGCCGGAGGACTGGTCGTCAATTGGTCGCGTTGCGATTCCAGGGCATCGATCGCGGCAAGGTAATTCTTCTGCGTGAAATACCACCGCGCGACGCCAAGACCGGGATAAAAAAAGTCTTCAGGCGTACTGCCGCCGGGCAGCAACAACGGGAACGAGTCGGAGCGGCGGATCAGCGACAGCAGTTCGCTGTCCGTCGCGATCCCTTGACGGCAAAACTGATCGGCCAACTCGCAGGCTTCTTGACGGCGACCTTGCAAATTGAATAGTTGCCAACGCTCATGTTTCCAACGCACGTTGTCTGGCTCGATGGTTGCCAAGTCGGCGAGCGCCAATTCAGCTTGGCGGTCATCACGCGCCAGCAGGCTTTGGCGGTAGCGCAGTTCGGCGGCGGCGAGTCCCAACGGGCCTTTCACGTCGATTGAACCGGCAAGGTCCACGGCTAAGTCCGGCTTCAGTCGCGCGGCCTCGATGCGGGCAGCAAGCAACGCCACATCAGGGTCATTGGGCCGCTGAATCAATAATTGGCAAGCCGCCGCTGCCGCTTCGTCGTAGGCCTTTCGTTCATATGCCGCCCTGACTTCTGTCAACGGATCGTTGGCTGCCTTCGCTGGCGTACGGCTGACATCCGCATTGCAACCCAAGATCGTAGATAACGATACAACGACAGCCATCGAACCAAACAAAAACCAACGACTATCAATTGCTGTCACTTGTCAAATACTCGCGGTACGATGCTGTTAGAAGTCGCATTATAGTGCGCATTGGATTAATAGGCAAATTGATAGGCCGCAGGCGTCATGCTCCCCTGCCACGTAAGCGTTCACATTCAGCCGGATCAATTGACGAAGACTCGATACATTGGCGGCTGGAGCAGCAATCGCTGCGGTGTTTACCTGGAGCGTTGCCGTCAGCAACTCAAAGTGAGTGGAGCTTTGCAACCCAAAGCTGCGGTGGACGAGTTCCCGGAGGAAGTTTTCGCGGCGGGTCCGGATCTGCTGTGTGAGCACTGCGGCAGCGAGCGGGTGGAGTTGATCGGTGAAACGCCGAAACCATCATGGAAAGAGTTGTTCTGGCGCGAGGACGCGCGTTGCCCGAGATGGTACGCCGACCGCCAACAGGAGTCGCACCGCCGGTTCTGGACGGGGTGCTATGGTGAGGATTTTTACGATTGATACCGAGCAACTGCGGTAGAAAGTGCAAAGGAGATCTGGCCGGGCTCGTCACGCTTGATTCAACTGCCTCTGCCGAGCTTTTGGGCCGATCGCCCCCGCCGAGATTCGTACCTGGTAGACTCCTTCTAACGAATCAGGCGTGCTGATTCCGCACCCCAACCCACATCCAGTGCGGCGACAAAGTTCAACGCACGATCCATGCATGCACCTTCGGTGCCTCCATAGATCGCAATTCGTTATTCGGCATAAAAGTCAAACGCGAAACGAAGACGAAGAGAATCTTTTTTGTTCCTCATCGTTCTCACCTTCATTTTAGCTCTCGGAGGCTCGGTTCTCTGTTTGAAAAGACGCCGAATTCAACTTTCAGAATTTTTGACACGAATGTCATGAGTTTGGACTGACTTCCCACAACTCCCATCAGGAATAAATCAAATGGGTCAAGTAAATTCCAAACCTTCACGCGGACGTGATAGTAGGCGTCCATCAGTTGCAAGATGTTTACGGTTGAGAATCGTCGGCAGAAGTCGCCCGAGGTCGTCGGATCAGGAATTCGCTGAGCGTCGAGCGCATTGAGGTAAGCTTCATCGCAGCGTCGATCTTCGATGTGTTCCCGGCAATGACCTCCGGCGAGTAGGTTCATCGCGATATTGAATATGTGATCGGCTTCGTCGTAAGGCAGGTACAGCTTGAACAACGGGATGGCTTGATTGATTTCCTTTCGCAAGTCGAGTCGCTTGGCCAGTTCCAGGAGCGTTCCGATGCCACCCGCAGCGATGGCTTGTTGTTTGTCAGCGAGTTCGTACTTGATCGCGTCCGGCTTGATCATCGGCGACGCACCCGTGCTGTGGGCGGGTTCAATACGGCGTAGCATTTTTTGCTTGCGTTGGCGTGCTTTGCGGCGTAGCTTGGCGTTCACTCGAAACCCTCGTTTGCGTGTGTGGATTGAAGTCTTGGTAACCTCCAATACACACGAAAAACGCCGAGGGTTTTCGAGTTTTCTCGATCATGCCGAATTT
>JBGSLZ010000125.1:0-143366 GCA_041740415.1 Rubripirellula sp. | reverse complement strand
TCTTTGGCGACGGCGGTGTACGACAAGCCTTGCTCGATGACTTTCTTGACTGCGGCCAGCTTGAATTCGCGGCTAAATGTTCGACGTTTGTCCATGGATCGGTTCTCCTGTCAGAGAAGTCTGACATGCGCCGGTCCACTGTCAACTTTTCGTGGGCAATTCCACGGAAACGATCATCAGTTTGAATCGAGCGAAGAAGACCGTGCATGGGTGGCGGAGATTGTCGACGGTTAGTCGCAAGTCAGTGAAACCGACATGAAAGCGGCGAAACGCGACTTGACCGAGGCTGCCGCAAGAAGATTGCAGACTCACCAGTTCAGCCCGAACGACCGCGGTGTCCGAACGCACCCTGATCTTGTGATATGGATGGACAAGCACCTTCCAGACCATGTTCACGGGCGTCACGCGAGGTTCGAGATCCTGCTTTTTTGCGAAGCCAGTCAACGCAGAGGATCATTCACATTCAACACGGTTCGTGTCAGAACCGTGCTGACGCGGAAGACATACGAACTTGTTAAAAAGTTCACCGATGAATCTGGGCTCGTTCGCGAAGTTCAGAAATGCAGCGTTGGCAAACATTCAAGGCGCTACGTTTTCAAACTGCATAAGCGAAACGATTGGATTCCCTCAAAGGCGGTTTACGCTACCTACGAAGAGAATAGAGTCGTAACCGCGCAGGCTGGGTTTTGGGTTATCGCAAAGGCGAAAGCAAGAGAACAGTTTTCGAAGTTCAGCAATTTTATTTGCCTCGTCAGCGGAGTCCGTGGGTATGGATTGGCTCGGCGAGCTATCCAAGCTGGTGATTGCAGTCGAACGGTATGCCATGAAGCGAAATCCATCGTTCCCGTTTTTCAAGCGAGCGCTGCGGTACGAAGCGGCCAAGCGGGGCATCGCCCTGCCGACGGTCACGGAAATTGCTTCAACGGCGGTTCCCCATCCGCGTCGTTGAGACCAATTTGCGCACGATTCTGGCCGGCGAGAGTTTCGATTTAAGTCGAAACTATTTCGCTCAACTTAGGTTCCATGAGAAGTCGGTCACTGCCGACATCCTTCTCACTCAATCGGAACTTCTCGATGCGATCGCTGATTTCGGGTCTTTTGGCGACATTGGTCATTGCAACTTCGCAAACGAATGCGGACGATTGGGCACGTTTTCGTGGCCCCAACGGTTCCGGAGTCGCTGCGGATGGTGATTCGGCGCCGGTGAAATGGAGCCCTACCGAAAACGTCGCCTGGAGTGCTGAGTTACCCGGATCGGGTGTATCGAGTCCGATTGTTGTCGGCGACCGTGTTTTCGTCACCTGCTATTCGGGCTACGGAATCGATCGCGAAGATCCCGGTCAGATGGAAGATCTGAAACGGCACTTGGTCTGCTTCGATGCGCCGGATGGCAAACAGGTTTGGGAAAAAACCGTTGAAGCCGTGTTGCCCGAAGATAGCTACTCGGGCATCGGCGTGACCGCCCACGGATATGCGTCGCACACACCGACGTCGGATGGCGAGCGAATCTATGTTTTCTTCGGCAAGACCGGCGTGCTGGCGTTCGACTTGGACGGCAACCAGTTGTGGCAAACCAGCGTCGGCACGGAATCGGATTCTCGACGCTGGGGATCTTCTTCGAGTCCGATCCTGCACAAAGACTTGTTGATCGTGACCGCGTCGGCCGAGAGTTTGTCGATGGTGGGACTGAATAAGAAGACGGGCGAGCAAGTTTGGAAACAGGAAGCCGATGGGCTGGAGGGCATGTGGGGCACGCCGGCTTTGGTGACGCGGTCCGATGGCGAGGCCGAATTGGTGATGAGCGTACCGTTTGAAATTTGGGGAATGAATCCGGATACGGGGAAGCTGATGTGGTACTGCGACGCCAGCGGTGCCGATCAGGCCAATTCGAGTGCCGTGGTCGATGGCTCGGTGGTTTATGCCGTGACTGGCCGGGGCGGTGGATCGATCGCCGTTCGTGCAGGAGGCAAAGACGATGTGTCGAAATCGAACATTCTGTGGAGCGGTAGCGAGTCGACTCGGTTCGGATCGCCTTTGGTTCACGACGGCAAGATCTACATCGTTGCGAACGGGGTGCTAACCAGCATCGATGCGGCGACCGGAGACAAGGTTGCGCAGGTCCGACTCGAGGGTGGCAAATCGCCGGCCGTCGGTGGCGCTGAGCGTGAACGAGGAAATCGGGAAGATGGCGATCGAGATCTTCGCGAATCGGGTGGCGGTGGATTCGGTGGCGGTGGATTCGGTGGTGGCGGATTCGGTGGCGGCGGATTCGGTGGCGGTCGCGGGTTTGGCGGCGCGCAAGACTACGCATCACCGGTGGTTGCTGGCAACAAGCTGTATCACCTCAGCGGCACCGGCGAGATGTTCGTTTTTGAACTCGACGACGAGCCCAAGCAGATATCCGTAAATCGCGTCACCGACGAGAGCGAATCGTTCGGCGGCACTCCAGCGATCAGCAACGGACGGCTCTTCTTGCGGTCCAACAAACGCATCTACTGCATCGCTGGGCAGTAGGTCCGGTTCCACCGGACATCCACGACACCACAGATCATCGTCCGTTGGAACCGGACCTAATTTCTACATTGAGTTTGTGGACTCCCTCGATTGGCGAGTGTACTGTATGTGGCGCGATAGACCGTCCGACCGAAATTTCTCGTCGTCGGACCTTTGATTCTTGCCCGTTACGGTCACGACCATGAGTCCAAGACGAAAGCAATTGCGCCACCGAAGATTGACACGATTCGAGCGTTTGGAGGAACGCCAGCTATTGGTGGGCGAGGTGATCGCCATCGAGTTGGATGTGACGCAAAACGGTCAATCGATTTTGGACGCCAATCGACACTTCCAAGCGGAAGTGGGAGAGCGTTTCGACTTAAAAGTTCGTTACGACGATTTGCGTGCGGCGCCGAACAGAGAGGGCGCCTTTTCGATCTTCACGGACATTATCGCCAGCTTTCCGGATACGGTGCGACCGGTGGTCCACGAGGTGCAGATCTTCGAATTTTCCGACAATTTTCTAGACGCCACGGGTGGCAACTTGGTGGTCGGCCGAGTCGGAAGTGCGGAGACGGTTTCAGTTCCGCTGGCAAGCCTTGATTCGTCTTCCCTCGCCACCGCCGCCGCACAAGTGTTGGGCTTGCCATCGGCAAGTTTAACGGTCCGATTGCTCCCAGATCTGTTTGCGATCGTTGACTTCGTCGACGATTCACTCGCGTTCCAAGACATTGCAAACTTGACCTTCGACACGTCAGGACTTACGGGCGCAAACGTGACGGTCACGGCCAGTGAAATTCCGGTCTTCGTCGGCAACAATCCGAGCGCCGCAATCAATCCAAGTGCGGTGATCTCGGCGATCGATTTTCGCAGCACGTCGCTCAACAATCTGGCCATCTACGATCAAGTTCAGTCGGCGACTTACGCCGCCAGTGGCCCGGCGATCTTGGAAGATGCGGGAGGACTCGGAAGTTTGTTCCAGTCAGTGCGGGATCGCTTTGGCGATCTTGGGCTGACCTTTACAGGTCAAGATATCCATGCCTTCAGCATCCGGTTCGAGGTAACCCGAGCTCAATCGGGAGTTCAGTTTACCGCTAGTTTCGCCGACGACCCCGATGATGCCTTCATTGGCTTGTATTCGTCAGGCGGTATCGATGTTTTGACATCCGATGAAGTCCTATTCGACACCACGGACGACTCGGCCGTCCCCGGCGACGATCGATTTGCACTCGTGATCGGCGACTTCAGTAGCGTTGTTTCCCGACCGTACCAAAACCCCAACAATCGGTTTGATGTCAACGGGGATGGCGAGGACGGAAGTGCCGGAGCCTTGCCGGCTTTGCGTGACTTCAACGAATTAAATCTCGAATTAACGCAGCACAACTTCAGCGATCCGGTCACTGGTAAACTTCCCGACATCGCGCCTGCGCCCGTGATGTCCTTCGTTGACATCAATGGAGACGGCTTTGTCAACGACGCCGATCTCGCCGAATTGCAACAGTTTCTCGGTATCACGCCGAGGTTCGATTTCGGCGATGCGCCCACCGCTACCCAGTCGGGCCGCGTTTTCAGTTATCCGACCACGCTTGCCGACAATGGAGCGCGTCATGCGCCGGGAACGCTGCGTCTGGGCGCGGCGATCGATGATGAAGAGGACGGAATCCCGAGCGCCAACGCGACCGGCGATGACCTCGACGCGGCCAACAACGATGGACCCGACGACGAGGACGGCGTCATCGCACTGACCAGCATTTTGACGGGCACGTCTGCTCCGGCGACCGCCAGCTTTCAAATCACGTCTTCTGGCGTCGGCAAGATCGACGCGTGGATCGATTTCAATTCCGATGGCGACTGGGATGACACCAATGAGCGCGTGTTCTCCGGTGCAGACGTTGGTATCGGAGCCAACGTGCTGAGCTTCACCGTTCCAGTTTCTGCGGTCGCGGGCACCACGTTCGCCCGCTTTCGATTGACATCCGGCGGCATCGCGACACCGACAGGGGAAGCACCCGATGGAGAAGTCGAAGACCACGCGATCACCATTGTCGACGCCGCCGTCAACGCCGATGTCTCGGCGAGCGTTGCCGACGGGACGGTGGTGTCCAGGACCGCGAATGAGATCGTCATCAAAATAGGAAGTACCGATGTGCTGAGGTTGCCCGTCGCCGATGTGAACGAATTGAGTCTAACATCACAGTCGGGTAACGGCATTTTGAGCCTCGATTTCGGCGGCGGCGTCTTCGTCCCGACAGGCGGATTGATCGTGGACGGTGGCGCAGGCAACAACACGCTGGAAATCGGCGGCGCCGGTGCGGCTGTCAACATCAGCGCCGCGGGCAATGTGGTCGCGAGGCGTTTTCAAGTCTTGGAACTGTCCGATTCGGCGCAGGCCGTCGTGACGCTCGATGCGGCAGCCGTGGCTGCACTTTCACCGCAGAACAAAACGGTCCGTGTCGTCGCTCATCGATCTGCGGCATCGAATGACGACCGACTCGTCTTCACCGACGCAACCGATTGGCGAATGACGGCGCCGATCGTCACCAACAACAAATTCCTGCAAACGGCGACGAATACGCTTAGCGGTGAAAAGATTGAAGCCGATGTGCCCCACTCGTGGCAGAATCTGATCAACGTCAGCGATGTGGACAACAGCGGCGACGTCAGTGCCGGCGACGCGCTGCGAATCATCAACGAATTGGGTCGTCGGGCGTTCTCGGATTCGGTGACGCAAATCCTCAAAGATCCGCTAACGGTCACTCCATGGCCCGGCGCTTACTTTGACCAAAACGGCGACGACCAGGTCACGGCTCTCGATGCGCTGCGAGTCATCAATCGGCTTGCGATCGTTGCAAGCAGGGGCGAATCGATCGGAGCAACAACTCCGATGTTTGAGCGGGCGTCGTTTGATCGCGCGATCATCGACTGGGACTTCGATGACTCACGCAAGCAACCATTTTTCGAGACCACTGAAGTGCCAAAGAAAATCGGGATCAAAGTGTAGCGGCGGTTGTCACAACCGCTACGCGATGAACCCGATTGAAACGATCGAGGCTAGAACTACTTGGCGTCGACCAAGTCGGCCTTGCGTTTTGCCTCGATGATATCGTCCTGAATATTCGATGGGACTTGTCGATAGGACGACAATTCCATGGTGAATGTTCCTTGGCCCTGAGTCATGCTACGCAGATCTGTCGCGTAGCCGAAGGTTTCGGCTAGAGGCACTTCGGCTTTGATGACGCAGGTCGCATTGAGCACGTCGGTGCTGGTCATCAAACCTCGACGTTTGATCACGTCGCCAACGACAGGCCCTTGGAAGCTTTCAGGGCACTCGATTTCGATACCCATGATCGGCTCGAGCAACTTTGGCGCGGCTTGTTTGAAGTATTCGCGGAAGCAACCCTGGGCAGCCGTGTAGAACGCCTTTTCGGATGAGTCGACATCGTGATAGCTACCGTCTTCGAGATCGATTCGCGTTCCCACCACTGGGTATCCGGCAACGGGGCCTTTCCCAAGGCTGTCGCGAAAACCTTTCTCCACCGGTGCGATGAATTGCTTCGGGATACGCCCGCCCGTGACGTGATCTTCGAACACGAAGCTGTCTTCGCTGTCGGATTCGGTTGGCGACAGCTTGCCCTTGATGTGTGCGAATTGGCCTGAACCACCGGACTGCTTCTTGTGTTTGTAGTCGAAGGCAACTTCTTTAGTTGGACTTTCACGATAGCTAACTTTCGGAGCACCGACTTCGATATCGACGCCGTATTCGCGGCGAATGCGTTCGACGTAAACGTCGAGGTGAAGTTCACCCATGCCGCTGATCAGAATCTCTTTCGTCTCGTCGTCGGTGAAGACTCGGAACGTAGGATCTTCTTTGCGGAACCGCTGAAGTGCTTTGCTCATCTTGTCCGCATCGCCACGATTCTTCGGACTGACCGAAACTTTGATGACCGGATCGGGAATGAACATTGATTCGAGGGTACAGAAATCTCGTGAGCTGGCGTACGTATCACCGCTGGCGGAATCGATCCCCATTACGGCGATGATGTCACCGGCTGATGCGCCATCAATGTCTTCGCGTTTGTCACTGTGCATTCGCACGACGCGGCTGAACCGTTCGGTCTTGCCGGTACGTTGATTGACGTAACCTTCGCCTTTGACGATCGTGCCTTGGTACACGCGCATGAACGTCAACTGACCGAACGGATCTTCGACGATCTTGAACGCCATGCCGACGAACGGGCGACTTGCATCGGGCAATAGCTCGATTCGCTTCGCTTCGTCCTTCGGGTCACGTCCGCGGATCTCGCGGTCCAGTGGGCTCGGTAGGTAACGCGTGACGGCATCGAGCAACGGCTGGACGCCTTTGTTCTTGAACGCCGAGCCCATGTAGACGGGCGTGGCACCGGCAAGGACGGCGTCGCGAGCGACTTTGTAAATCAACGGCTTCGCGACTTCTTCTTCGCTGAGAAGCAGCTCCATCAGCTCGTCGCTATACATCGACAAGGCCTCGAGCATCTCACCGCGTTTCTCTTCCGCTTCGTCGACCAAGTCTTCGGGAATCGGCTTCGTTACAACTTTTTCGCCTTCGTCACCTTCGTGGAAGTACGCGACCATTTCGATCAAGTCGACAACGCCCTTGAAGTTTTCTTCAGCGCCGATGGGGATTTGCATCATGAATGCTTCGGCGCCGAGCTTGTCGCGAAGCTGCTGGACGACTCGGTACGGATTCGCGCCGGTTCGGTCCATCTTGTTGATGAAGGCCAAACGAGGAATTTGGTAGCGTTTCATTTGTCGGTCGACGGTGATCGACTGGCTCTGCACACCACCGACGCTGCACAGCACCAGGACAGCGGCGTCGAGAACGCGCAGCGACCGTTCCACTTCGACCGTAAAGTCGACGTGTCCGGGGGTGTCGATAAGATTGATGTCGTAGCCTTTCCACTTCACCGAAGTCGCAGCGCTAGTGATTGTGATCCCGCGCTCTTTTTCCAGTTCCATGTGGTCCATCGTCGCGCCGTCACCGCCACCCTTGACCTCTTCGATCTTGTGAATGCGTCCGGTGTAGAAAAGAACACGCTCGCTGAGGGTCGTTTTGCCCGAGTCGATGTGAGCGCTGATACCAATGTTTCTTGTTTTCGCCAGACTCATAACTTTTTACCTAAACGGGCGTGCGAGCGGCCGACCGAACGTGAACCGACGGGTTCCGGCTCAGTCACTCTTTCGCACGCTCAATCTTCGAAGGATGCGCACCCGACCTACTTTCAGTTGAGTCGAGCGCGCAAATGGATGGGACGCGGTTGAGTTTCGGACATGGCTGGGCAACGCGAAGTTCACAGACACTCGCGGGCCAAGACTTACATCAATCATCGAAACAATGTGGGAATATGGCAAAGGTTCTTCAAAAGCGGAAGGGCAGATCAATCTCGGCCCCTCGAATCCCCTTGCCAGCGGCGTGTCCGGTCGGCATACTCTGCCCTCGCGAAAAACGTATCGCGATTCCAGGCGAGCCGTTGGCACCCGTTTCGGGACGACCGTCGGCCGTTTAGTCCGTTCGCCCTAAGTTTAGAAAAGCACCCGATGGCACCTCGCCCCATGAGCACGCGCAGCCGTGCTCGCAAACGCAGCCGCGTCCGATCACGCACCAAAAAGAAAGATCCGATCTTCGTCGATGGCCACCGCCCGAGGCCGATGTATGTCGACTACAAGGACGTTGAACTGCTTCGCAAGATGATCAACCGCCAAGGTCGCATCGTCGGTCGCCGCAAGAGCGGATGCTCGGCCGCCAGCCAGCATGCCGTCAGTGCCGCCGTCAAGCGTGCCCGATACATGGCCCTGCTGCCATTCGTCGGCGAATAGAACTTTGTTCACTACCACCCGCCGTGTTGAGTTTCGTGATACCGACGCGGCGGGGATCGTCCATTTTTCGGCTTTCTTTCCGATGATGGAATCGGCAGAGCATGAAATGCTCCGTTCGTTGGGGCTGTCGGTGATGCCGCCCGAGTCGGCAGGTGCCAGCCGAATCAGTTGGCCTCGCGTGGCTGCGACTTGCGATTACTTGGCGGCTGCCCGGTTCGAGGACGTGCTGACGATCGATGTCGATGTCGTCAAGATCGGCACCAGCAGCGTCGGCTACCGATTTCGTTTCAGCCGCGATGGAGCGTTCATTGCCACCGGCTCGATCACGGCTGTCTGCTGCGTGCTAGAGCCGGGCGGGATGCAGAAAACGCCGATTCCGACGGATGTTCGCGAGCTGTTGAAAAAACACCAGCTCGAAAAGTAGGAATGATGGCAAACCAATTCGTGCCCTGGTTCGTAAGAGACACGATTCTTGTCGGCTTTTTTCCTCGTCGCTCTTCAACCCGTCGGTAGCTCGATATGACGTCTGGCCTCGCTGAAATGATGATCCTGGCACAGGGTGCCAATTGGTTGCCGGCTTGGCTAACACCGATCTACTTGATCGCCATCGGATTGCTGATAGGCGCGGCGGTAACCGGCGTTTTTTATGGCCTGCTGTCCTTGTTGTCGTTTGTTCCGGCTCTGGGTCGGTTGGCGGATTCGCCCCGACGCGCGATCACCGCATCGTTGATCGGCGGTGGAATCGTTGGTGCGATCCTGTGTCTTTTGTATGTGCCCACTTCCGGCGCCGGCGAGTTCTCGTACTCGTTGATATTACCCTTGTTGACGATCGGCATGATCCTTGGATTTGGTCTGATTTACGGCATGTGGCATCGAACCCGATCGGAATGGACTGAGATCCTCGGGGAAGGGGTCGTGCCGTATCTGCTGAGTGTTGCCGGATTGTTTGTCGTGATGGGCTTGGCGGCAGCGCCGCTGGTAACCGATCCACTGAGCTTCTTTCGTTCGATTCCCGCTGTGAATTTCATCGGCGATGGGACGACCACTTTGACCGTGACGGTTCCTGGTGTCGGCGACAGCGATGCGGACGAGTCGCCATTTCACCCTGCTAACATCAGCTATGACGTTCGCAACATGTCGCTGATGCGCATCCGCAGCGACAAAACGGTTTTGCTCTCTGATGGCGCGGACCCGGCCGGCTTTTCGACCGTGCCCCACCGTGTCAGCGCCGACGATGAACAAGTGTTTCGATCGGAGAATCGCGAACGACCGCCGCTTCCTGGTGACTCCTCACGACTTCATATCCAGAACCGCGAGATCAATCCGGCCACCGTGGTATTCTCGATCGTGACCGTACCGCCAATTCCCGAGGCATCTTCAATTATTGCGATCGCGGCAGCATTCTTTCTGACGATGACGGCAATCATGGCATTCCGACAAGCAGCCCCACGAGTTTGGGCTTTGGCATTGTCGACGGCAAAGAACGAAATGGCACAACCGCTCTATCTGTTGCTGCTGGCGATCGGAATGTTCGGCGTCGTATTCTTCGGCTTCTACCCGTTCAACACGCTCGGCGACGACATTCGCTTGCTCAAAGACAGCGGTGTGACATTGATCATGGTGATGGGGATGCTGCAAGCGGTCTGGAGCGCGGGCACAACGGTCAGCGACGAGATCGAAGGCCGAACGGCTTTGACGGTGCTCAGCAAACCGGTTAGCCGGCGATCATTCATTCTGGGCAAGTACGCCGGCATCATGTTGTCCGTTTTGGTGCTGTTCGCGATCATCGGCGCGGTATTGCTGATCGTGATCAGTTACAAGCCGATATACGATGCCCGAGAAACCTCGCGTGCGGCGGCGGTTTGGCAAAACGGGCACGAAGAGATCATGACGACGATCCCGATTTTGTTCTTGTATTTTATGGAAACGATGGCGATCGGCGCGATCGCGGTTGCCCTGGCGACACGGCTTCCGTTGCTCGCCAACTTCATCACCTGTTTCGTGGTTTACGTGATCGGCAATCTGACATCGCCTTTGGTGGCATCGGCCGATGGGAACAAGGAATTGGTCAGCTTCGTGGGAAAACTGATCGCAGTTGTTGTCCCGAATTTGAACATTTTCAACGTCCAATCCGCTGTTGATGCCGGAAATCCGATCCCGCTGATCTACTTGGCGGGGGCTTTCAACTATCTTGTGTGTTTCACCATCGCGATTTGGATGCTCGCGATGTTGCTGTTCGAGGACCGTGACCTGGCTTAATCCTTAGCCGATTATCCTTCGCTGCGTCCTCATCGTTACATTTCCAGACGTTGCAATTGAGGAGCCGACGAGGTTGAGTCGATTCAACACGCTGTCCCAACCGAGAAGTGAACCCGAAGCGGGAGGCGAAGTATTTTCGTACCTGTGGGCCGCCCTAGCTGGCTTGTTGGTTCCCGTGCTGATCATCTTGGTCGGCATGATCGCTCTGCTGCTCAACTCGAGTGGACTCAGCGGATCTCACGTCCGGCTTGGAACGCATCTGTGGATTCCGGTCGGGCAATCGTTTACTGACCAAGCCGCGCTGATGCAGTTGACCGAACTCGTGGCGATCGCGTTTTTTGTTTCCGCGATCTTCTCATTTTCAGTTTGGTTGCACCGCCGAGCTTCTGATACACGAGCCTGCCGCGTCGTCAAAACGCTCCATCATCGCGTGCTCAAACAGAGTCTCCGGCGGGCCGAACTCGAAGGCGCCGCGGCTCAGCATGTTCGGGCCGAGCAGTTGATCGGCCACCAGTTGCCGTTGCTCCAGCGCGGTCTCTCTTTGTGGTATCGTGCGATCCCGCGCAGCGTACTGATGTTGATCGGTTGCGTGACGCTAGGTTTATTGGTGAACCTTTGGCTCGCTTTGCTAGCGGTGGTCAGCGGAGTGCTGCTATGGCAGCTCGCACGGCGATTGCGTCGCGACGACGAATCTGATTTGAACGAATGGGAAGTTCCCCGAATGCGTCGTCGGATGGCCGAGTTGGTAGGTCAGGCGCCGTTGTTGGCGCGGTTGCAGTCGCAAGGCTTAGCCGATCACGCCTTTCACGCCGAACTTGAAACGCTCTATCGCCGCATCACTCGGGAAGACGCGAGGATGGGACGCATCTGGCCGGTGCTGTTCTTCGCGATATCAGCCGCAGTCGCCGTGATGGTGTTGGGTCTGGGTGTGAACCTGTTGGGCGTCGACAACGGGCTGAGTTTGCCGGCCGCCCTGGTGATCGGATTGTCCTTGGCGGGTGCCGTCGCCGCGGCGGGACGGCTGATCAGCCTGACAACCCAGCTCGGTGAATTCGGCGAAGCGTCGGATGCCGTTTACCACTACTTGCACCGGAGCAACGATGTCGCGCCGAGCGAACAGCGGGTTGGTCTATCAGGGCTGAGGAATAGTGTTGAAATACAAGACGTAACGCTCGGCGATTCGACGGGAAATCCGATCCTCAGCCATCTCAGCTTGAAACTGTCCCCGCGGTCCTTGGTTGCGATACTGGGTACCGAAGGAGTCTCGACACGGGCGCTGACCGAATTGCTGATGGGTTTTGGGATGCCCAGCGAGGGCAGAGTCGCCATCGATGGCATCCAACTTCGCGACATTCATCCGCAAGCGCTCGCCCGCAATGTGATGTGGATCGAAGCGGACGGGCCGATTTGGGAGGGCACGATCAGCGAGAACATTCGTGGCGACGATGACTCGATCAACAACAGCGATCTGGTCGAAGCACTCGAACAAGTCGATGTCTATGAACGTCTTCAGCGCTTGCCGGACGGACTCAATACGATCGTCAGTCCCGGCGATCAGGCGCTCAGTGTGGAAACAACGTATGCGATGGGGGTCGCCCGCGCAATTCTGCACAAGCCGCCAATCGTGCTGGCCAGCGAGCCACCGCCACCGGCCGAACATTTATCCAACGATCCGTGCCTAGCCGCGCTGCGAAAGCTCAGCGAAAACGGCTCTTTAGTCGTGATCTTGCCACGTCGACTGCAAACGCTTCGGTCCGCCGACCGAGTTGTGCTGTTCAACGGCCCCCGTCTCGTCGGCGAAGGAAAGCACGCCGAATTGCTTGCCGACAGCGATCTGTATCGACACTTGAATTACTTGCTCTTCAATCCGTACCGGCATCAAAAAAACTAGGATTTCTCATTTGCCGATGCAGAAGCGACCGAAAACTCGATCCAAAATGTCGTCGGTATATATCGCTCCGGTCACCTCGCCGATCGACTGCGCCGCGATTCGTAACTCGGCCGAAACCAGTTCGTGACCGTCTTGGTTACGAGTGAGGTCGATCGCATTATCGATCGCAGATCGTGCTGATGAAAGTGACTGAGAACACCGCGCGGCCGTTCCGACCACCGAGCCGTTTTCTTCGACATCGCGTGATGCTAGAACGCTGACGATGGCGAGGCGAACCCGTTCGATGCCGGCGCCGGTAACCGCGCTGCACTGGATCCAGTCGTCATCAATTAGTGGTCCGCCCAAGTCCGCCTTGGTCGCGACCCACACGTCGATTGTGTCGGCGCGACGGGTTAAACTGGCAAGGCTCTGGACACTGTCCATAGCCGATGAGAAGTCGGTTCGGGATCGATCGACGCACCACAATCGAATCATCGCGTCGCGCCCGGCCCGATCGGCCTGGGCCTGCGACAGACGTGAGATATCGTCGCTACCGTCTTCAATGCCGGCAGTGTCAACCAACTTTACAGCGTAGCCGTCGATCATCGCATCGACGATCACGGTGTCTCGAGTGGTACCAGCGACATCGGCTACGATGGCAGCGTCTTGAGCGGAAAGTTGATTGATTAGGCGGCTCTTGCCCGCATTCGGTTCACCCCTCAATACGATCATCGACGATGCGCCGCCGCCGCCGCGCGTCGTCATCTGTTGCCCGATTTGATGGAGACCGACGGTCAGTTCCGACAACCGTTGGACAAGAACTTCATCGCTAATGAATTCAATGTCCTCATCGACGAAGTCCAATCCAGCTTCTACATCGGCCAACAGATCCAACAGTGTCGATCGTGTCTGTTCGAGCGGCTTTGATAAATTGCCACCCAGTTGTCGCAGTGCGTGATCCAGCGAGCCACGACCCCGCGCGTCGATCACGCCCAAGACCGCTTCGGCCTGCGTCAAATCCAAGCGACCAGCCAAGAAAGCTCGCATCGTGAACTCACCCGGACGAGCTGCCCGTCCTCCCGATTGAATCACTCGTTGGCACAAACTTGCCAACACTGGCAATGAGCCGAATGTGTGCAGCTCAGCCGACGGCTGACCCGTATAGCTTCGCGATGTCGGCCACAGCATCACCGCAACAGGCACACTTCCAAGTGGTTCCCCCAACTCAATTTCGGCATCAAACCGTGACGGTTTTTTGTCGACCGGAATCGGCACGTTGAGTGACTTTAAGATGCTCGCAACATCGGGTCCGGATAAACGCACGATGCCTCGAATCGACGGTGTCGTCGGTGACGCGATCGCGACGATCGTTTCTTCCGAATCGAACACGCGATCAATGACTCAACGAGCCGCTCGAAGAAATTCGGCTTGACATCACCGAAGATTGATTGACGCTTTGGCCGGCCTGCTCGAGCGCGTCAAGAACAGCACGCTGAGTCACGATATCTCGCAAGATGATCGGTTGATTGGGCGCGCGACCAGGATAAATCGCTAGCAGCGGTATCGAACGACTTTGCAGTTCTTCGAGCTTCTGCTGTATCTCGATGTCGAAATCTGTGTAGTCCGCATACATCGCGACCGCGTCCAACCGGTCCACCAACTTTCGCGTCTCTTCCGTGTTGATCGCGACTTGGTAGTTGTAGATGCAGTTGGCACACCACTTCGCCGAGAAATCCAATAGCACCGTCTTGCCTTCCGATTGCAACTGCACCAGACGCGATTCGCTGTAGTCTTCCCAAGCAAGCACTTTCGGGCCCGGTATCAGATAGTGAAACGCGGCGATCGATATGAGCGCTGCTGCTATGATGCCTCCGCTCCACGCCATCAAACGCTTCGGTAGCTCTGCCCACGCCGGCACTTGGCCGATGATCCAACAACCGAACCAGACACCGATGATGGAAACGAATACTGGCAACTTTTGTTCGTCTTGGAACTGCGCGAAGAAGAACGCAACGGTTGCCAAAAACAAGAACGACATCAACTGCTTGAACGTCTCCATCCAGTTACCCGGCTTGGGCAACCACGCGATCAACTTTGGTTGCATGCCAATGACTAAGTAGGGCAATGACATGCCCAGCCCGACCGCCATGAAGATCGACGCCGTTTGGATCGACGACAGCCCTAATGTCAAACCAAGAATGTAACCCAACATCGGGCCGCTGCAGGGAGTCGCCAATACCGTCGCGAAAACGCCTTTCGAGAAGGCTCCCGCCAGCCCTTCGCGACTCTGCATTTGTTGCGATGCTTTGCTCGACGCCATTCCCGGCGCCGGGATCTCCCAAACGCCCAAATAGCTCAGTGCCAATGCGAACAACAACAGCGTAAGACCAAGTTTGACCGGAAAGTACGTGAACTGCTGGCCCCAACCGAATTTGAACACGATCGCCAAAACCGCCAAGCCGGCGAAAACCGACAAAATGCCAAGCGAGTAAACGACGTTGAGCAACAAGACACGGCGTCGGTCTTCGCCCGCTTGGCTGACGAAGCCCATGATCTTCAATCCGACAACCGGTAGCACGCACGGCATCACATTCAGAATCACACCGCCCAAGAACGCCAGAGTCAGGATGATCGGAAACGATGTCGCCGATTCGACGACGGCGTTCTCGATTGAATTCCCCGACTTCGGGCCTTTCGGACCTTGATCGGAACTACCGCCATCGCCGGCTGAACCCATCAGCGGCAACGACGCTCCATCGGCGGGCTCCGGCGCAGACGCTTGTTTCGGAACTTCGTCGACCCATTTCGTTTCTGCTGCGGCATCGAGCGCCATCGCCGACTTGGCCGACTTGAACGCGACCTCTTGCGATCCAGCCGCAGGTGTCGATGCGACCGTCAATGTCGTGGCGAACTCGAGTGCCACCGGGCGGTGACAACTGTTTTCGGTGCAAGCTTGATAGGCGATGAAGCCGAAGATCGACGTGTCACCGGGAAGCGCATCTTCGGGAACCTTGATCGGAAGCGTCCATGTCACTTCACCCGCGTAATAGTGCAACGGTGGCAGCGTCGGAGCCATCGACTTGCTGATCACCGGCTTGTCCGTTGTCGGCGCACCGATGCTCAGCGATCCTTTGCCCATGATTACGAAGTTAGTCGATGATTCGGAATCGTCCGTGGTTTCGCGGTAGACGTGAAAGTTGGCGTCCGGCTTGGCTGTGAACTTCAACGTCGCTGTACCGCCCGGCAACACTTGTTTCGGGCTCAACGATGCCGACCACTGCACGACGTAGTCTTTGTCGCGAAACCACGATGTCGTGTCTTTCGTGACGATCGCGACTGCCGGCGATGTGGCATCAGCTTTTGACGCATCGCCAACTTGCTCGGACAGCGGTCCGCCGTATTGCGCAACAAGTTTTTCTTTGATCGGCAAGCACTTACCGTCGATCGACTCGCAAGCGAGTGCATCGACGGACACTGTAATTGGTTGATCGAAACCAAACGGAACCGTTATCGGCGCCGTCCAAACCACTGAGTCCTCGTGCTCTTCGACCGTTAAGCCATTGTAAACTGACGAAATGCTTTGTTGCGGCGGATGGTCAGGAGTGAACGCACCGCCGACTGCAACGTCATCGGGAGAAACGATGGCAAACTTGGTTCGTACCGGGCCACCCGCTTTCTGAGTTGTGGAATAGATGTGCCAGGAACGGGCCAATTCGGCCTCGATCTCGATCTCACCTTTGCCAGATGGGTCGGCGAAATAGGTGGCTTTCCATTGGACCGGATCCGAAATATTGTTGCTCGTTCCAAAACGACCCAAATTGAAGCTCGGGAAGATGTCCCCCGCATTCTCATCTTGGGCCAACCCCACGTCGCATCGGAAAATCGCCGTTGCCAACAGCAACACGACGCAGATTCGGACGAACATTGTGCTGGTGAACGATCTATTCTTATCAGGCATGATTTTCTTGGTGGTTCGGACGTGGAAATTCTACTTGCCACGGGAATGTCCAGTCAAACGTGCTCCGCCGCAGACTCTCCAGGGCGCCTCAACGCTCCATTTGCTCTCGGCTCGCCAGTCTTGTCAGCTCTTCAATACGCTGGGCAACGCGATTGTGTCCGGCCGGAAAGGATCGTCTTTCCGAAATCAGCCAGATTAGCCAATTTGCGAGGCTGATCCACGTTGTCGCGAAGTGGATTGCCGTGGCAAGTTCAATCATCTGTGGCTGGCCAAACGCCATTGGGTTTCGAGATTGTAATACGTTTTCCATGGCCAAACCCGCCATAGCGGCTTCCCAGATCGAATCGTCTCGATCCCGGTCGCCCGTCAAGAATCCGGCGACCCAACGAGCCAAATCCGTCATCGGCGTGTCGATGCGTACGGCGTCAAAATCGATCAGTCCGCTGACCTCTCGGTCGCAAAACAACACGTGTTCTCGATGAACATCTCGCAACACGTACTGGTTCGGAACGGGCAAGTCACGGTAATCCGCCAGCGTCCGAGCAATTCTCGCACGAGCCATTGGCCATTGTTCGTTCAAGCATTGCCGTGCTTCTCGCATCGCCGACGCCAGCGGTGGCGGGAAGTTGATCAGGCCGGCATTCATCGCGGCGAGGGTTGGGGGAAGTAGACGGTCGACCTCTGCGGCACGATCGAGCCTCGCCAGGACCGCCGGCGCTGGCTGAAGCAATTGTCCCAAAAGTGCGACAGCACGTTGGAAGCGTCCGATTTCGAATGCACCGCGACGAACAAAGTCGGGTTCGGCGTCAGCGGCTGCCGGTTCGCCCGGCATCCACGAACTCAATTCCCAGTGGCGAACATCGACGGTGACTAGGCCATGGATCCTCGGCACGGCCGCACACCCCGCCGCCAAGGCTCTGGATTGAACTCGATGAATCTCCTCGATCCGCGACCGTTCGGTACTGGCCGGCCAAGCTTTGAGCGCGAACTGACCGCCGTCATCCAAAGAACCTCGCAAGGAACGATCGCAACGATAGACAACACTGCCGCTGAAACCCGGCGCAATCTTCCGCGTCGAGACGATTTGGTGAATCTCCAGAATGCGGCGAACATCGGAGGGCAGGCGAGAATCGATCAAGTTCGTAAAAACAGTTTCGAGGTTGGCTTTCAAAGCGACATCACGGATGAGCTTGGGAAGCAACGATCCAAGGAAGAACTCGACATGGGCGAAGCTGCTGCCTTGATTCGCGACCCGATCGGTACTCGCCTTCGAATTACGCTGCGATCACGGTTCAAATACATTCAGGCGCTTCCACTTGGCTGTCAATGTCAAGCAACGCCCGTTCCCGTCCAGTGGGGAGGTTTTTCGCATTCCTGCAACGATGGAAGCCAATTGTTGATCACCTACCAAAGTGAATCGATATCTACCTTACGTTCTTCACTTCCAACTTTGCCACAAAGCGAAAAAACTGTCCGTCAATGTGTCCGGTTTCCCAAAAGTCGAGGCTGTTTCGTCTGCTAAATTCGCTGGGTTGATTTTCCTTTTTCCGTTGAACCAAGACAGTCGGCTATCCCGACCTGAAAGCAAAGGCAACGATCGTGTTTGACGTAGACGTGTCTAAGAACGGTCGCATCGGCAAGCTCGATTTGATCGCAGACTAAATCATGGAAGCCCGCAGGCAAGCGTCCTCAGCGAATCGACGGATCATTCAGTTTTTGCGTCGCTGTCTTCTGCGTTTCCAGCGTCTTCGTCCGGCGAGGGAACTGGCCACAGCGGAACCGTCTTACCCTCGGGCGCACGCCCGGCTACGTCTTTGCCACGCAAGCTCGCCACGTACGCCGACAAGAGCACCACTTCGTTGGGATGAAGACGATCCGACCATTTGGGCATCGCGCCGGCGGCGGCACCTTCGTTGATGACACGAGCGATATCCTCGATGCGATTGACATTCTTGTAAACTTCGTCCGTCAAGTTGGGTCCGATCTTGCCTTCACCCTCTTGCCCATGACACGAAACACAGTTGGCTTTGAAGACGGACTGTCCAACCTTGACCCAGGAACCTTTGTGCATGTATCGAACGATGGTTTCGGCATCAGGTTTCAGGTCGCCGATTTCCGCAAATTGAAGCCGCGTATTGGTTGCCAATGCCACATCGTAGGCGTCGATGCTGCTGCGACCGGGCGCGCCGATGTGATAGTACATCCAGTAAAAAGGGGCAAACAGGATCGTCGCCGCGTAGATCCACTTCCACCAATTGGGCAACGATCCGTCCGCGACATCGATGCCATCGCGAGCTTGATCGATTGTTTCGCCATCCAAATGTTCGTTCCAGTCATTCATCGCAAGATCCTTACTCTTTCTCATCCGCAATTTCAGAATCCTCGACAACGATCGAATTCGGTTGTTCGGGGCTAGCCACCGGTTCTTCGCTACGGAACAGGTCGGTACCGAGTCGTTGCAGGTACGCGATCAACGCCATCGCTTGCTTATCTTGCATCGCCGCTGGCCCGCCCTGCTGAACCATGTCTGCCGCGACGACTTCAGCTTGTCGGCGAGCCACTGCTTCGGTGTTATTGAGTTCTTCGTCGCTGTACGCAGCGCCGAGCAGCGATTCCGTGTGGACCTGCGCCGCGATTGAACTGAAATCAAGATCGCGATCAAGAAAATGGCGGAAACTGGGCATCACTGAACCGGGCGAAACGGTTCTCGGATCGTCGAAGTGGTTCCAGTGCCAAAAATTGGTCTGCTTGCCACCCTCACGCGCCAAGTCACGACCAATTCTGCGGTCGCCCCATTGCGCGGGACGATCAAAAACGAACTCGCCCGGTTTGCTGTATTCGCCGTAACGCTTCGTCTCCGACACGATCGGACGAACCATCTGGGTGTGACAGTTGCAGCAGCCTTCGCTGATGAAGATACGGCGTCCGGCAAGCTCTAGCGGAGAGTACGGTATTACGGTCGCAATGGCGGGTGAGTTGTTTCCAATCAAGAACATCGGCACGATCTCGAACATGGATGCAATGCTGACGACGACGGCCACCAAGCAGGTGAACTTGACGGGCAATCGCTCCCATTCTCGGTGCCAATTCAGTTGCCAAAAAGTGTCGACCTTTTTCCCGAACTCAAGCACTGGAGCTTGGCTAAGCATGCTGACGGTCGGCGAATCGTCTTCGACGTGGCTGGAAATCTTGAGTGGGTTATGAACCGTTGTCTCGTAGCGTTCGGGGCGTTTCATCCACGTCATCACGGCGTTGATGGCCAGCATCAGCATCCCAATGAAGTAGATCACGATGCCGACGAGTTGCAGCCAACGAAATGGCTGAACGTCCCGAACCGCATCAAGAAAATCGGGATAGGTTAGGTTTCCCGTCTCATCGATCGCGTGCCACATCACGCTTTCCATGAAACCGGCCGCGTAGGTTGGGATCAGGTACAGCAAAACTCCGAGCAGGCCGGTCCAAAAATGCAAATGAACCAGAATCGGACTCCAGATTCTCGTCTGATACAACTTCGGCAACAGCCAATAGATCATCCCGAGGAGCATCAACCCGTTCCAACCGAGTACACCGGAGTTAAAGTTGGCGACATCCGTGTCGGTGTACTGGGTCAATGCGTTGATCGATTTGATCGACAAGAGTGCAGCGACGAAAGCGTTGAAGCCGTAGAAAATGAGTCCGGCGGCAAAGAATTTCAGCACCGGTTCGGACGCGACTTTTTGGCCCGCGCATCGCCACGTCATCATGCCGTTGAACACGCCGGCCCAAGACGGCATCCACATCATCAATCCGAACAGCATCCCCATCGTGCTGGCCCACTCTGGCAATGCGGTGTAATGAGCGTGCTGCGAAACCGCCAAGACCGACAAAAATACCAGCGACCAAAACTGGATGATGCAAAGCCGATAGCTGAAAACAGGTTGTGCGGCCGCCTTAGGAAGGAAGTAATACATCAGGCCGAGGAAGGGCATTGTCAAAAAAAATGACTCGACGCTATGACGATACCAGCACTGCACGAACGCATCTTGGACGCCCGCAGCGATACATACACTCGTGAACCAACCAGTCGGAACGACAAAATTGTTGAAAACGTGGATCAGCGAAAATGTAACGATCGTAGCGATGTAAAACCACAATGACACGTACATTCGTTGTTCGCGGCGGCGCAGCAGTGTCATCAAGAAGTTACCACCGAAAACAAACAACCAAATCAACGTGACCATCACGTCGATCGGCCATTCTGTTTCAGCGAGCCCGCGACCTTGCGTGTAGCCAAACGGCAGCGTGATCGCTCCGGCAACCAAGATCGCCTGCCATCCCCAAAAATGAACTCGGCTTAGCGCGTCACTCCACATCCGCGACTTGCACAGACGCTGGGTGCTGTAGTAGACGGCGGCAAACATACCATTGCCGACGAAAGCAAAGATCGCCGCGTCGCTATAGAGTGGCCGCAGACGTCCGAAAGCGAACCAAGGTACATCATCGGACAGCCAAGGCAACACTAAAAGCGTCGCGGCGATTAGTCCGGCGATCGTCGTAACCAGTCCCCACACGATGGTCGCGGTAACAAACATACGGACGACTTCATCGTCATAGCTGAAGTTTTCAGCGTCACCGGGCGTGGCAAAATCGATCGTCCGGTGGGAATCGATTTGTGATAGTCCAGAAGGGTTGGCCATGGAGTTGTTTGGTGTGCATCGGCGAATTTCCTTGCGATCTCGACCATTCGAGATCGCCGCTTCGCAGAAAGATAACAGCTTTCGTCCGGCCATGCACTCGCAAGCAATCTGTGCGAGCGCGACGCTCGTTTCGACGGATGTCGCCGAACTCGCCGCTACTTCACTTCAGACGTGGATCGTTGCTCCAAATGCCCAAAACGATCGCCGTGCATGACGGTTGCGGGATTGCAGTCTCGATCGAAGTCGAGCCGGGACGACAGCGCCGTCGCGTAGGCAGCTCGCTCGCAGTCCCAATCGAACTCCAATGGCCGCCTCGATTGCAGTTCTTGCATCGAGGTCAGATGATGGCGTTCCATGAAGTTGACGAGACCGTCGTTCAGAACGCGAATCACGTCCGGTCCATCGCGGTAGATTGCGGACGTGATCATCGCGACATCGGCGCCCGCCAAGATCGCCCGAACCACGTCTTCGCTGCCGCTGATGCCACCGCATGCGGCAAGGGACATCGCGGGGCATGTGGCGTGAACCCGCATGATCGCGGCGATGGAATGTCGGATACTCCCCGGCGACGTGAGATGCCAAGCCGTGCGGGCGGTCAGAGTGTCCAAGCAAATTTCGACATCCGGTTTTCGTCCATACATCACAATCCCCTGGCAGCCGGACATAAGTTGCCGCGACAAATCGCCCAGGCTCGTGTACTCGCGACCAAGTTTTAGAAACAACGGAATCGAGATGGAATCGTTGATACTTTTGACCAACCTGACGACGGAAGCTTCCATTTCACGCGGGCACTGATCGCTCGCGCCGCATGAATGGTGTACAGCCAACTCGATCGCCGAAGCGCCTGCCTCTTCGACTTCGCCTGCAAAGTCGAGCCAGTTCCCCTGGCTTTCGCCATTGAGGCTAGCGATGACCGGGATTGTCATTTGCGAGCTGACCCGATTGACCATCGAAAGATACGTTTCGGCATTCTTGCAAACCGCGTTCGTGTCGAACAATTCATGCTGCATCCGTCGGCTGCGATCGACGATCCGTTGCTCTCGCATCGTCAGATCGTTTCCGCGCGATCGGTTCCAAAGAATGATCTGTTCCTCGAATAGAGAAGGAAGCACGATCGCGCCCGCACCGGACGATTCAATCGCCACTCGCGTTTGTTCATCCGCATTCATCGGACAAGCACCGACGACAATCGGCGAACGAAGAGTCAAGCTTCCATAACCAGTCGTCAGATCAATGCTCATGATGGTTTACCCTACGATCGTATTTCGTTACAGATTGGTTGTGGTCAATCGCGGCGATGATGCCGCGAGATCCAAACGCTGCACGGTGCGTGCCGTAGCACATACTTAGTGGTGCTTCCGAGCAACCAGTCGCCGATGACGCTGTGGCCGGTGTCACCTACGACCACGAGATCGTCGTGATTTTGCTCTGCCGCCGTCACGATCGCATCGCCGACATGGTTGGCGCGAGGAACTTGTAGGTTCACGTTGCGTACCTGCTTTGAAATATCGGCGGTTAGACGTTCGGCATCGCACCGCAGTTGTTCAACCTGTTCGGTTTCGTAGGCGACCGCCATCGCAGCGTAGGTCTCGTCAAAGAACGCGATAGGTTGCGTCGCGACGCTGACGACATTGACTTCAGTCTTGGGGTCCCAATTCAATGACAACTGTTCGTTGATGGCTTCACGCGAACGCTGCGAACCGTCGTAAGCGAACAAGACTTTTGGTGGTTTTGAAATAACCGATGGAGCATTCAATTCGTCATTTGGGTGGATCAGTTGCTTGCTGCGGACAACCAAAACTGAACACTCGGCGTGCGTGGCCACGCTGTCCGATGTGCTGCCGAGCACGATGCGATGCAGTGCGGTGTGTCCCTTCGCGCCAACGACGATGAGGTCCGCATCGATTCGCTTTGCTTCCTCCAGGATGCACGGTACCGGGGCACCAAGTTTTTGACGGATGTTGGTGGATGTACAGACCGGATGGAGTAGGTTCTGAATGGCTTCCTGATGAGCACGGACACGTTGCATCTCGCTCTCTTTCCATTCCGGATACCACGGTTCGCCGGTGCTACTCCGCGAATGGGACGGATCATACGTGACGCTAAAAATCGATACGTCAAACCTTTCTTTTCCAGCCAACTCGCTCAAGAAGCGTGCGGCTTCCATGGCGTGCGGCGAACCATCCGATGCCAACAGAACTTTCATGGTGATCGCCGAAGAGTCAGTGGAAGGAAGGCATTTCAAACGCGACGAGCCCGATCACTCAATTATCAGCGCGATTGTGGTCGAAGCCAACTAATAATACGAGCGAAGAACATAAGACATGATCGGTGATCTTTCGTTCAGGCAAGGTTCTGCATTTTGAATTCGGGTCAATCGCATTGTCGCGATTGGGTTGGTCAGCGGACGGCCTCGATCGCTTCGTTGCGTTTTAGGTGGATGAAAAATGTTGATCCGCGTTCATTTTAGACGACACTTCAACCTGGTTATTTGGAATACGTACAACCAAATTCTCTCGCTAGCCCTCCTCGGCCGCGATTCGTTGCAACATGACACACGCACTCATCACCGGCGCGACCGGCTTCATCGGACACCACCTCGTCGAACACCTGACCAATCGGGGCGACCGGGTTACCTGTTTGGTTCGTCCAACATCGAACCCAGCATCGCTGGCGACTTGGTCTCCCGCGATCGTGTACGGTGATGTGACGGATCTTTCATCCGTTGGAGCCGCGCTAGCTGATGTCGATATTGTTTACCACCTTGCCGGTCGAACAAAGTCATTTCACAGATCCGGCTTTTTCGATGTCAACGAGCGTGGCGTCGCGAATGTTTTGAAAGCGAGCGTGGAACGCGGAGGTGACATCCGCGTCGTCGTTGTGTCGTCGTTGGCGGCGGCCGGCCCGGCGGAGTTCAGTACGCCTCGCCGCGAAATCGATCCTGTGTTTCCCGTTTCGATTTATGGACGTAGCAAGCTTGCCGGCGAACTCGTCGCGAGGAAATACGCATCGCACATGCCGATCACCATCGTGCGACCTCCGATTGTGTTGGGCGAGGGTGACCGCGATGGTTTTGCGATGTTCGACTGCATCGCGAGATGGGGCCTGCATGCTGTGCCGGGTTTCGCCGACAATCGTGTCTCTGTGATCCATGCGGACGATTTGGTCACCGCATTGACCACCGTCGCTGAGCAAGGCTGTCGGGTCGATGGCGTCGACGGCGATCCTTCGCGAGGAGTGTACTTCGTCAGCGCCGATGAGACACCCACGTATGCAGAGCTCGGTCGGATGATCGGTCGAGCGATTGGTAGGGAAAGCGTGTTCATTGCCAACATCCCGCCCGCGGCTTTGTGGGCGGTCGCCGGAATCAGCGATTTGATGGGTCGCATCAAGCAACAACCGCAAATCCTCAATTGGGATAAAGCCCGCGAGGCCACTTCCGGTTCATGGACTTGTTCGGCGGATCAGATTATGAACGACACGGGTTTCTACCCCGCGCTGCCGCTGGTTACCCGATTGAAGCAGACCGCACAATGGTACTTCGACCGGGGATGGCTCAAGAGCAACGAACTTTCCGAACACAGATCGGGCAAACGTCGATCGGGCTACGAATTGGAGCAGATTCGCAAGATCGGGCAAAAGACTTTGCGTTGATCGAAGCGGTCTTTCAAGGCGATTTGGGTACTGATTGCGGCTCCGCCGACGAATGTTGCTGTTCTCGCCGGCGATTCTGCCAGCTTGACACCGTGCTGGGTGACCGCGAAATTAACGGCGATTCGAGAGTCTCTTGCACAGAATTACTTGTTCGCGATCGGTACCATGCTTCGACTCGATTTGCTTGCCCAGCAGCCCATGCAGACCTCAGCGATTCTGGGTTTGGTCGTTGCGGCGTTATTCTTTGGCGTTCTACTGATCTTCTTCTTTGTTTTCGCTCGGTACTTCGGATTGTGGATTCAGTCACAACTGACCCGCGCGGACATTTCGTTTTTCAACTTGTTGGGAATGACCTTCCGAAAGGTCAATACGCGAGCGATCGTGCGCAGCAAGATCATGGCGACGCAGGCCGGATTATCAGATCCCGATTTGACCAGCGAAGCGTTGGAAGCACATTACTTAGCCGGCGGGAATGTACAGCAGGTCATTCGCGCATTGATTGCCGCCAAGAAAGCCAAAACGATTTCGTTGACGTTTCGTGAAGCGACGGCGATTGATCTGGCCGGCCGCGACGTTCTCGAAGCCGTGAAGACGAGCGTTTATCCAAAGGTCATCGATTGCCCGCCTCGTGGCTCGGCAAAGCCCTCGCTCGATGCAGTCGCAAAGGACGGCATCCAATTGAAAGTCAAAGCCCGCGTAACCGTCCGCGCGAACCTGCAACAGTTGATCGGTGGTGCGACCGAGGAAACGATCATCGCCCGCGTCGGTGAAGGGATCGTCAGTGCGATCGGCAGTGCCGCAAGTCACAAAGCCGTTCTCGAGAATCCCGATGTGATCAGCAAAGCCGTGCTGGCCAAACGTTTGGATTCGCAGACAGCGTTCGAGATCGTGTCGATTGACATTGCCGACATTGACGTCGGTGCAAATATCGGTGCTCGGCTGCAAGCCGATCAAGCGGAAGCCGACACGCAAGTCGCGCGAGCTCGTGCCGAAGGCAAGCGTGCCGCCGCAGTAGCCGAAGAGCAAGAGAACCAAGCGAAGATCCAAGAAAGCAAAGCGTCCGTCGTATTGGCTCAAGCGGCAGTCCCGCGAGCCATGGCCGAAGCGTTCCGCAGCGGCAAGCTGAACATTCTGGACTACTACAAGTTGCAGAACGTGAACGCTGACACGGAAATGCGTCGCTCGTTGGCCCTCAGTGCAACGGATGCGTCCGAAGCTCGCGAGCCTCAGAACTCCTGATCGAAACGAAACCTATGTCCGGTGATCTCGAAGACTTTCTCCGTCGCGCAGCTCAGCGAAGGCAAGCCAAGGCGGTAGAGCAACCTAAAGCAGAAGCCCCGGTCAAACGCGCGCCACAGTATTCCGACAGCCGATCCGAGCGAATCGCCCGAGTCGTCGATGATGCTGAAGAGATTTTGACCGCCGAAATCGTCGATGACGATGGAACCTCGATCGCTGCTCGAATGCTTCGTTTGGAAGAAGCGAAGCGGGCCGCCGGGCATGCCGAACAAGCTGCTGCGGCGAAAATGCGAAAAGTCCGCGGGATGTTGCCGCGCCAGCAGAAGACGGTGAAGGCGATTACCGGCAATCCGGTGAAGGACTTGATTGCGGCGATGCAACGACCGGGCGGTGTCCAGCAAGCAATCCTTCTCAAAGAAATCCTCGATCGACCGAGCCATCGTTGGTGAGTTCAACGAATGGTGAGTCAGTTCCGCGTGATGATCATGTCTTGATCGGTGTTTGCACGTTGAACGAAATTGAGAATATCACGCCATTGCTGCAGCGCCTCAGGGTAGCATTCCCTGACGCCGACATCGTCGTGATCGACGACAGTTCGTCCGATGGTACCGCCGAATCCGTTTCACGGATGACTGCGGAAGATCCGCGTATCCAATTGATCGTTCGCCAACAGCGTGGGCTGGGCGGCGCTATTCGCCATGCGATGCGAATCGCTCTCGAAGGCGGTTACGATTTCTTTCTGAACCTTGATGGTGATCTCAGTCACGAACCCGAACAGCTTCCCTTGCTGCTGAAACGGGCAAGACAAAAGCCGCCGGTCGATGTTGTGATTGGATCACGCTATGTCGATGGCGGCGCGATCGTGGGTTGGCCGCTTCATCGGATCGTGATGAGTCGGTTGGTGAACCGGTTCGCGACGTTCGGTCTCCGCCTGCCGGTGCTCGACTGTAGCGGCTCGATGCGTTGTTATCGCGTCGCGGCGCTGCGGGAGATTGAGATCGAAACGCTACGAAGCAACGGTTACGCGGTTTTGGAAGAAATTTTGGTGAAGCTTCTTCGCCACGGGTCTCGCATGGACGAAGTACCAATCACCTTCACCGATCGACGCAGAGGCCAGAGCAAGTTAACGCCTCGCGAAGCGTTTCGCTCGGTGATGCAGATGTTTGCGATGGCACTGCGAAAATGACCTGAACGTGACCACCTTTGTTGGTCGCCAACCGAACAAAATCATCGTTTTTCCCGGGTTTTGAGAAAATGTCAAATGTTTGGCAATTGCAAGCGGACGCATGCTTACAATACTGGCAAACGTACGTGGGCCCGCATTCGATCACGGCTTCTATCAAACAGTGTTTAGGGTTTTGAAATGTCGTCATTGCTCTCGCGACGAACCGTCTTACGTGGGTTGGGTACCGCCGTCGCTCTGCCCTGGCTCGAAAGCATGCATCGAACGACGGCGATGGCATCGACTCCGGGCAAGCCGCCAGTTCGTTTGGGATTTTTTTACGTCCCCAACGGCGTCCACATGCCGCAGTGGCGTCCGACGACAGGCGGTAGTGACAAACCCCTGGTCGACCTACCTCAAATTTTGAGCGTCTTAGAGACTGAGAAGGTAGCTGATCGCGTCGTCGTGATCAGCAACTTGGAAGCCAAGCATTGCTTTGCCAAAGGGGCTGGACATGAACCGGCCGGAGGCGGATTCCTGGTCGGCGCGGAATGCAAACATTCCGAGGAACCCGAGGTGGGCGGAATTTCCGTTGACCAGTTTGCCGCGCGCAGGATCGGTTTGAGCACCCCGGTCGATTCGCTTGCTTTGGGCATCGATCCGGGGCATCGTGGCGATCATGGATACAGCGGCACTTACCTGTCCCACATCTCGTGGCGGAGTCGGACAGCACCGGCGACTTTGGAACTGAATCCGAAGGAGTTGTTCACTCGCTTGTTTCGAGACGCGAAACCGCGCCGCCCCGATTGGAACACATCCAATGCCGATCGCAAGTCTGTCGATATCGATCCGGTACGCGGCAGTATCCTTGACTTGATTCAAGACGACACACGTTCGCTGCAACGTCAACTCGGTTTTGCCGACCAACGTCGGCTCGAAGAATATCTCGATGGGCTTCGCGGAATCGAACAACGAGTAGTTGAACATTCCATCGAACCCAAATCGCATCACCTGAATTCTTTCGACGAAGATCCTGCGAACCGGGCTCTTCACGACGGCGAGTCGATTGACAACATTCCTGAGTTGATCATTCCGGACGGTCGCGGCATACCGGCGACGTACGCTGAACATGTCGAATTGATGTTGGACATTCTGACGCTGGCGTTCCAAACCGACACAACGCGTGTGTCGTCGTTCATGTTCTCGTACGAAAAGTCCGGCAGATCCTATCCGGAAATCAAAGCTCCCGGGTCGCATCATTCAACGTCCCACCACCAGGGCAATGAAGTGAATCATGCGGAATTGGTCAGGATCAATTCGCACCACATGGAACTGTTCGCTCGCATGCTTTCGCGGATGTCAAAGATCCAAGAAGGCGATGCGACGCTGCTCGACAACGTAGCGTTGCTGTATGGCAGCGGTATCAGCGATGGCAACAAGCACAATCATGACGATTTGCCGATTCTTGTTGCGGGTGGAGGTGGTGGCGCGATTCGCGGCGGTCGCCACGTCGCGCTCGAAAAGGCGACACCGATTTGCAATGTTTACGTTGAAATGCTTCGCGCCGCCGGAATCGATCGCGAGCAGTTCGGTGACAGCACCGGTGGTTTCGCACAACTTGCTTGAAATGAAACCGACGCTATTGTTGATGTTAGTCGTGGCCACCGCGGTGCCGACGCGAGTGCATGCTCAATCGGTTGCTGACTCGGTGGAACCATCGTTGTCGTGGGATCGCGAGATCCAGCCATTGATCGCCCGACATTGTTATCATTGCCATCGTGACGATAAAGTCAGCGGAGACGTGAACCTGGCGGGAGATGAAAACCCACGTTTGGTTGTCCGCAATCGAAAGACATGGGAATCAGTGCTTGCCGTTCTTCGATCCGAAGAAATGCCGCCCGAGGATAGCCGCCGGTTGGACGACGATGATCGCGAGAAGATCATCAAATACTTGGATTCGCAATTGGGCGAACTTGATTGCCGAACCATTCGTGATCCAGGCACACCGACAGCTCGTCGACTTACCCGGCACGAATACAATCTTGCGGTTGAAGATTTGACGGGATTGCCGATTCGTCCCGGCGATGACTTTCCGCCCGAGCCGATTAGTTTCGGGTTTGTCGGCATCGGCAACGCAGCGAGTCTGACGCCGGTGGAAATCAATCATTACCACGCTGCCGCGGAAGGTATCGCCGACGCGATGGTACTCGCTGCGGAAACCGATCTTTCGATGAAGGAACGATTTTTCGGAGGTCGCGAAGATCCGGAGCATGCGATCGCGTTTGAGCGCTTGCGAAATTTTGCCGATCGGGCATTTCACCGACCAGCCGATGAAACGTTCGTCGGGGGCCTGAGCCAGATTTTTTTGCGTTCGATCGAACAAGGTTCTGATCGAACCGGAGCGATGCGAAACGCGATGTCAGCAGTGTTGATGTCGCCGCGTTTTTTTATGCGCATCGAATCTCCACCTGATGGCGAGCCCCAAGAAGAAGCGTACCCCGTCGACGCTTATGATTTGGCGTCAAGGCTGAGTCGCTTTCTGTGGTCTTCGCCGCCGGACGAGGATCTTCGCCGACTCGCAATGTCCGGACAACTCATTGCACCGGAGATACTTCGTGAACAGGTAGACCGAATGTTGGGGGATCGCCGGGTCGCGGACGGATTGGTGAGAGGATTCTTTTCCCAGTGGTTGCAACTCCAGAATCTTAGCGCTCACCAAGTCGACCCCGCGACCTTCCCGGAAGCCGACGCATCTCTGTTGGAGTCGATGAAGTGCGAGGTCGAGCGATCATTGACGGAGTTGGTTCGGCGGGACAGACCGATCACTGAAATTGTTGATGCCGACTACACCTTTGTGGATCAGAGACTCGCAAAGTTTTATGGTTTCGATGTCAGTTCCCAGCCCGGGTTTCGCCGAGTCAACTTGAGTGATCGCCGTCGCGGCGGGGTGCTCGTTTCGGCCGCCATTTTGACGCTGCAATCGGACCCGGCCAGAACCAACGTGCCGCGGCGAGGCAACTACATTGCCGGCACATTCTTTGGTGATCCACCGCCACCCCCGCCGCCCGATGTTCCGGCACTTGTGACCGATGACGAAAGAGCGAAAGATTTGACCCTGCGCGAGTTGCTGGAAAAGCATCGCAAAAGTCCCGAGTGCGCGTCGTGCCACGCAAAAATGGACCCACTCGGATTTGCGCTCGAGAACTATGACGCGATCGGGCGATGGCGAACCGAGGACCACGGTCATCCGATCGATGCGTCAGGTCAAATGGAAGGCTACGGCGAGTTTGTCGGGCCGGCAGGATTGAAAGATCTGTTGATTTCCAGAAAAGAAGACTTGGCGAAAACGCTCACTGAAAATTTGTTGATCTATGCGCTCGGGCGAGGTCCCCGCGAAATTGATCAGTGCGTCATCAATGATGCAATGAACGCCCTGAACGTCAACGAAGACCGCTTCTCGTCGCTGATTCACACTATCGTTCAAAGCTTTCCCTTCACACATCGATCCGACCCGGCGTTCTAGTCATCCGACTGTCCGGCTTGAACTTTCGCCCCCTTTTATGACGATCAATGCGAAGTTAATGCGTCAGTCGTCCAAAGCAGAACATGAACATGAACATGTATCGACTCATTTCCGCTTACATCCTTGCCGCTTTTCTGTCGTCGAATTTGTCGGCGGATCAGCGTCCCAATATCGTCTGGATCATTCCGGACGATATGTCCGCCAATTTTTCCTGCTACGGCGAAACCGCGATTCAAACACCGAATGTGGACAAGTTGGCGGCCGAGGGTGTTAGGTTCTCCAGTGCGTTTGTGACGGCGCCAGTATGCTCGACATGTCGCTCGGCATTTATCACCGGGATGTATCAAACGAGTATCGGCGCACATCACCATCGCAGCGGTCGCGGTGACTTGAAGATTCAGTTACTTGATACGATCGAGTTGTTGCCGAAAATGTTTCAGGAAGCGGGATACTATACATCGATTTCCGGTTGGCCGATCCGACGCGGCCAGTTCGGCAAAACCGATTACAACTTTGACTGGGATGAATCGATTTACAGCGGAGTCGATTGGGCCGATCGACAAGAGGGGCAGCCCTTCTTTGCGCAGATTCAGACCCAAGGTGGAAAGCTTCGCGGCGCCGACGCATCGGGCTGGCAGCGGGTAGCGACTACGGCGCGGCGGAAATTAGGAGATCGGACAGCGGTCGATGTTGTGAATCTGCCACCTTATTACCCCAACCACCCCGAGCTTTTGAGTGATTGGGCGGCGTATCTGGACTCGGTGCGGTTGACCGATTCAATGGTTGGCGAAGTTCTCGCCAGGCTCGATTTAGAGGGTCTTCGGCAAAATACGATTGTGCTTTTCATGACCGATCACGGCATCAGCCATGCTCGTGGAAAGCAATTCATGTACGACGAAGGATTGCATGTACCGCTAGTCATCAACGGTCCGGGCATCGAGGCTGGGTCAGTTCGGCACGACCTCGTCGAACACATCGACATCGCCGCGCTGTCTTTGGCGATTGCCGGAATACCAATCCCCGATACCATGCAGGCGAAGAACATTCTGGCGGCAGACTACAAGCCGCGCGAAGCTGTTTTCGCAGCGCGAGACCGATGCGATGAAACCGTCGATCATATTCGTTCAGCGCGGACATCGGACTTCAAATACATCCGCAACTTTCTTCCTGATCGCCCGCTTTTGCAACCGTGTGCTTATAAGGACGGTAAGCGGATCTTGATCGCCCTGCGACAATGGCACGCGGAGGGCAAACTCGACGACATTCAGGAATCAATTTTTCGCGATTCTCGTCCTCACGAAGAGCTCTACCGTCTCGCCGCCGATCCGTACGAAATTCGCAATCTTGCCGGCGATCCCGCGTTCGCGGCTGAACTAGCAGCCATGCGGGGACGCCTCGATGATTGGATGATTCAAACCGGCGACCAGGGTCGTCAGCCAGAACCGGCGCGGATGTACGAAAGTGACATGAAGGCGTACCTCCGATCATTGCGAGGAAAGAAGGATCCGATGCACATCGAGGAAGTCGAGAATAATATTGCTTTGATGAAACGCTGGGCCAGCGAAGGCAAGTGATGCGCCGTACCTATCGTATGATGAATTTAGCGAACCTTCTCAAGGCGGTATCGTTTTCGATCTTGCTTTGCTGGCACGTCGGCGCGGCATATCCTGATGAGCCCACGCGCGTTCCCTGGTTGCAATCGCGATTTGTGGGGGCGCCCGAGCCACCGCTGCCTTTTCACCTTGAAAGAACTTTCGCAGGAATCGAGTTCAACGGACCTCTATCCATGACTTGGTTGCCTCGATCGAATCGGATGGTGGTGATCGAACAAAGTGCAAAGGTTTGGTCATTCGACACCATTGATCCCGATTCGACGAAGTCGCTGGTCGTTGACTTTCGATCGACCTCGCCGCCAATGGCCGAACTTGACGCGGAAAGCGATCTCTCGTTGCTATGTTTCTCGGTCGCCTTTCACCCCGACTTTGATCGACAACCGTATGCCTACGTCTGCTACATGGTGAAGAAGAAGGGCGGATCGGTCATCTATGCCGACGGCACGCATTTGTCGCGTTTTGATGTCAAGCTTTCCAATGACGGTGTTCCATCGATCGATGTATCGACGGAGCGAGAGATCCTTCGCTGCGACTCCGGAGACCACAACGGCTCGACGGTCTTGTTCGGTCCTGAAGACGGTTATCTTTACTGGTCGGTTGGCGATCTCTCGACGCCGACGCCGCCGGATCGGACTCGGACTGGTCAAGATGTCAGCGACTTGCACGCATCCATCATGCGTGTCGACGTTGATCATTTCAGTGAAGGTAAGAACTATACGATTCCCAAGGACAATCCCTTTGTCGATCTGGCGGGCGCCCGCGGTGAAGTCTACGCCTACGGATTCCGTAATCCTTGGCGTATGTCCTTTGATACCGACACCGGATGTTTGTGGGTCGGAGACGTTGGCTGGGAAGCATGGGAGATGGTCGATCGGGTCGTTTCGGGTGGAAATTACGGATGGAGCGTTCAAGAAGGTCCCGGCGCCGTCAACTCGGATTGGCCCGTCGGCCCGACGCCGATACTTCCGCCGGACATCCAGTTGCCCCACACCGAAGCCGCTTCCGTCACCGGCGGAATTGTCCCACGACACGAGCACGCCAGCTTATACGGGAAGTATGTTTTTGGTGATTGGATGACGCGCCGGTACTGGGCCGCCGAACTCGACGGAACCAAAGTTGCAAAGGTGGTTCCGATCGCCGATGGCGTGCAAAAGCCGATCAGCTTCGCGGAAGATCGAAACGGTGACGTGCTGGTACTTGACTATGCCGACGGCAGTTCACCCAGCGGCATCTACCGTTTGTTGCCGACCCAGTCGTCCGAAACCGACGAGAATGACTTTCCCGTCAAGCTCAGTCAGTCGGGACTGTTCTCTGATCTGCGCCGACACATACCGGCCGCGGGCGTTGAAGAGTATGTGGTCAACGCGCCGATGTGGAGCGATGGCGCGAAGACTCGATTCTTGATAGCGATACCCGGCACAGAGCCAGCGACGTTGCACGATAAACCTCAGCCGATGTTCGACTGGTTCAAAACGCAGACTTCATTTCCAGTTGGCACAGTGCTGTGCAGGACCGTCGAATTCGACCGACCGAATATTGAATCACCGCTGAAGATCGAAACCCAAGTTCGTCAGTTACTCGCCAAGGACGACTGGCACCATTACACCTATCGCTGGAACCAGGATCAGTCCGATGCGATGTTGGTGGCATCCACCGGTGAACAAGCAACGTTTGAGTTGCCAACCAGCAAGTTGAACGACAATCAATTTGCGGTCGAGACAATAACATGGGACTTCATGGGTCGCAGTCAGTGCAAGGTGTGCCATACGCCGTGGCACGGCGAGTCATTATCATTCCGCGAAACGCAGTTGCGACAGCCATGGCACCAACATGACGAGCTCTCGCGTCTGATTGATTCGGGTATTGTCGCCTACTCTGGCCGACTTTCAAGCGATGCGATTCCGGAGTTGATGGTCGACCCCTACGATTCCAGTCGCGACCTCGACGACCGGGCTCGATCCTACTTACACGCGAACTGTGCCAACTGCCACGTTTTCGGGAACGGTTCGGTTGTGATGGAGTTGACCCGTTACAAAGATCTCCAGCAATTGCATCTCGTCAACGAAGTTCCGATGAAGGGCGACTTCGGAATCGAGGGTGGTCGACTGGTCGTTCCCGGTCACCCCGAGCAATCGATCATGCTCTATCGCATGCTCAAGGGCGGCAGCGGACGAATGCCGCACATCGGTGGCCACGTCGAAGATGTAGCGGGCATCGGACTGATCGACCAGTGGATTCTTGGAATGGACGCGAGTCGTCCGAAATCTGAACAGCATAATATTGCATCCGAAAACTGGGACGCTCGGTTCACCGACCCCGTTGTTGCAATGCAAGTCGTTCTCGACATTCGCCGCGGTGTGCTACCGAAAGATTCGCTCGAAGGCACACTGGCACGAGCAGCGACGAGCCCGGCGGAAATTCGTGAACTTTATGAGCCGTTGTATCCTGAGTCGTTGCGAATTGAACGGTTGGGCGCCAGTTTTAATCCGAATCAAGTGCTGTCCATCGAAGGAAATCACAAACGTGGACTCGAGCTTTATCAGCAAGGCGTCGGTCAGTGCTCGAAATGTCATCGACACGGTTCGTTGGGAGTCGCCGTTGGTCCTGACTTTGCTTCCATTCCTCCGGAACGACGGTCGAAGAAGCAACTGTTGGAAAGCATCATGCAGCCGTCATTGACCATCGAGCCGAACTACGCGAGTTGGACCGTTGTGACCGACGAAGGGCACGCCTTGGTTGGTCGCATGCTTGCTGACACGTCGGACTCGATCACGGTGCAACTTGCCGACGGTACGACCCGCACGATTGACAATGACCACATCGAAATGCGAAAAGTGAACGAAACCTCGCTCATGCCAGCGGGGCTGTTGGATAGCCTGACCGCACAGCAGGCCGCGGATTTGATTGGTTTTTTGGCTCTTTGAGCACGTCACGATGTTGAGTGGGCTGCATGGTTGAGCGGGTGGCGGTTTGTTCGCGGTGAGTACAATAGATGACGAGCGAGCGTTCACGGGACGCTGCAGAAGTTTTTGACTTCTCGCGCAGCGATCTTTTTCGATGTCAACGATTGCTAAAATATTAGAGTAACCCATGGTTCATTCATATTCTCGCCGCTCGGTTTTACGTGGCGTCGGCGCCGCGATCGCATTACCGCTCCTCGATGCGATGTCGCCGACGCGACTCTTGTCCGCGGCCAGCCCCAAGGCGGGACCGCCGCTGAGAATGGGATTCTTCTACGTCCCCAACGGGATGCACATGCCTGATTGGACGCCATCGAAAGAGGGCTACAAGTTTGATCTGAAACCGACGTTGGCGAAGCTCGCCGACCACCAGGATTCGATCAATGTTCTTTCCGGGTTGACGCTCGATGGCGCGAGGGCTCACGGCGATGGTGGCGGCGATCACGCGCGAAGCGTGGCCGCGTTCCTGACCGGTGCCCACCCACGCAAGACAAACGGCGCGGACATTCAGAATGGAATTTCCGTGGATCAGATGACCGCGAAGTACGTCGGCGATGCGACGAGGTTTGCATCGTTGGAACTAGGTTTGGAAGCGAGCGCGCAGGCGGGCAATTGCGACAGCGGCTACAGTTGTGCCTATGCGTCGAATATGTCGTGGCGAGGTCCCACCAATCCGATGGCCAAGGAAATTGATCCGGGCGCTCTTTTTGACAGACTGTTCGCCGGCCAATCGGTCAAAGAAACTCGCCAAGCGAGAAGCGTGCGAGAAAAATATCGCAAGAGCATTCTGGACTTTGTGCTGGATGATGCCAATCGACTGCACAAAACCTTGCCCGCCGTCGATCAGCGAAAGCTTGACGAATATCTGTACTCCGTTCGCGATGTCGAGAAGCGAGTTGGAGGTGCCGAGCGTTTGCAGATAACCGAAGAGGGAGTGCCTGATTACCCGCGACCCAGTGGCGTACCGAAAGAGCTGAGCAAGCATTGTGAGTTGATGATGGACATGACCACGCTGGCCTTTCAAACGGACAGCACACGTATATTGTCGTTCATGTTCACCAACGCCGGCAGCAATCGCAGCTATCCCGAGATCGGCGTCACTGAAGGGCATCATGAGTCGTCGCATCACGGCAAGAGCGAGCACAAGCAAGAAAACATCGCAAAAATCAACCGTTTCCACCTGGAACAATTTGCGTATTTGTTGACGCGAATGAAGCAGATTCCTGAGGGCAATGGAACCTTGCTCGACAACTGCATGCTGGTCTATGGCAGCGGCATCAGCGATGGCGATCGTCACAACCATGACGATCTACCAATCTTGCTTGCCGGTTCAGCCGGTGGCAGAATCAAAACCGGACGACATCTGCGCTATGCCGACGGAACTCCTCTTTGCAATTTGTATGTCTGGATGATGCAGCAGATGGGCGCGAAGACGGATACATTCGGCGACAGCAACGGCTCGCTCGACAAAATCGGCTGATCTTGTAATCAGTTCAAAATCAGCACGGCCGCGAGTTCGACTAAGTGTTGCAAGCTGTCGCAGTGCGCCGTGTAGCTCAGGCGTGGCCGGACATCATCCGTGAGCGCTCGCCCACCGACGAGTAACGTGATGTCGTCGCTCAATTGTCCCGCCAAGCGATTCTGCTCGGCGATAAAATTGGGGAGATTCTCGATCGCAGAAACGCTCAACCAAACGAGCTTCGGATTTTGATCGTGAGCCGCTTGGCGGAAACTCTCCAAAGGCAAATTGCTTCCAAGGCTGATCGCATTCCATCCCACTTCGCGAAGCGCTAGCTCGACGAGCGATGTCGGCAATTGGTACGGGTCACCCGCCGGCGTCCCGCCCACCGCTATCGGTGCATCCGATCGAACAGGAGGCAGCTCGGAACGCAGTTCGTTGATCAGCCTGATGCTGATGTCACATGCTCGTCGCTCTTGATAGACATCGATCTCATTGCATTTCCATGCTGACCCCAATCCGTGCATGGCATCGGTGATCAGTTCGCCCGCTGCGCTACTTCTCGATCCGAATTGGGCGACGCACGACCTCAAAATTTTGCGGCAAGTCGACTCGTCGCCATGAGCTAACGCGGTTCGGAAGTCCGAATGCTCGGGGGTTCGATTTCCGGGAATTTCGAGCTTTCGGCAATATCCCAATGTCGGCAATCCCAGGACCTGGGGATCGAGCAATGTGACTCCCGAGTCACGCAAGTATTTTTGCAGTCCCTCAAGAGTGATCCGGCGATGTCCGCCCACCGTGCGGACAGTCGGAATCGTGCCCGAATCGCACCATCGCTTGACGGACGATTCGCTCGCTCGCAGCGCTTCAGCAATCTGCTTGGGCGAAAATTGCGGCTGGGGTAGGGCCATGGAAACCGATCGAGTGGACGTTTTGGACGTTTTTGGACAACAGTCGAGTATAGCTGCCTGTCCAGCCTCGGCGAATATTGACAAACGCATTCGTGAAAAAAGAGCGTAAAACACGTGATTCCGGCAGCGACCGCTAAATTTTTTCAAATGTTCTGGACTAGACCATTGCTTTCGAATCCGGAAACCCATATATCTAGTTGGACGAGTTGAACGATTTAATCATCCAAAACGTCCATCTTGTTTGTGTCGCTACCGATTTTTCAGCTTTCAATTTGGGAACGAGTCAGTCATGTCTCAAACAACACTCCACAAGGCCGTTTTAAGCCACGATATTGACGAAGCGGCGTTGAGTCCCGTCTCGTTGCCATCCCGCATTCCGGCGTGGATGAATGGTGCGGAATTGAGGCACGCGAACAACGAAATCGCGTCGCACCTACGCCCTCTTAGAAATGTTGAATCGGGGGAACTTCGAGCGATCACCAAACGATGGCTCAAGCGAGAGTTGGGTTTCATCAACAACCCTGAATTCTCAGAGCACAACACTGGCAAAGACGTGTTTGCGGAACCGCTGAATCTGGCTCGCGGCAATTCCGAGCTTGGAATTGCATCGGTTCGCAAGAGCGGAATTGATCTACCGATTTACCTAAGCCGGCTCTGTGAAGCGTCGTTGTTGAAGCCCGAACAAGAGGTGATTCTGTTTCGCCGAATGAATTTCTTGATGCACCAAGCATCGGCACACAAAAGTCTTTTGAATCTGGAACGTCCTTCCCGGATCCGATTGGAAATGATTGAACGATTGGTGGCACTGGCGGAATGGCATCGCGATCGTATTGTCGAAGCCAATCTTCGACTCGTCTTTTCGATCGTCAAGAAATTTGTGAACCCCAATAATACGTTCGATGATTTACTGAGCGACGGAATCATCGGCCTAATTCGTGCGGTGGAGAAGTTTGACTTCGATCGTGGGTTTCGGTTTAGCACCTACGCGACGCAGGTCGTGCGTCGGAATTCCTATCGGACAGTTGTTACGAAGCAGCAAGATCGTCAGAAGGTTGTGGGCGGATTGCAAGATATGGACATCGAGTTCGTTGACGAAGATCGCACATCGGCCATCAGCGAAAAACGGTGGCACGAATTGCGAAGCCGATTGTCGGTGATGCTGAACGATCTGGATCGTCGCGAAAAGTTCATCATCCGCGCTCGCTTTTCGCTGGGATCTCATCGGAAAGTCAACACGCTCCAATCGTTGGCCGACCGATTGGGCATCTCGAAAGAGCGTGTCCGCCAACTGGAACGAAGGGCGATGGAAAAGCTCCGGCTGATGGCAGACGATGTTCAACTTGTCGAGCTGGATGCATAAATTTCCGTCGACAGGATTGCTTCGCGAATCCGATCGTTACTGATATGCTTTCGGTCATGATTGCGTATCACCTAACGGCTCCGAAAGGACTTTCTTCGCTGCATCCCGTCATCGTCGATGACCCAGTCCCGGGTCCACGGGACGTTCTTGTTGAGGCTCGGGCGTGGTCGCTCAACTACCGCGACCTCGCGATGCCCAGCGGCGGCTACATTCGCAACGACAAGATCAAGATCGACCCGCCGCTTGTTCCCCTGTCCGATGTGTCCGGACGAGTGATCGCGGTCGGAGACGAGGTGGAACGGTTTCGTTTGGGCGATCGAGTGATGGCCACTTTCTTCCGCGACTGGATCGACGGTGATTTGACATCGGAGTTGATTGGAACGGCTCTCGGTGGCGCGATCGACGGCGTTTTGTCGGAAAGAGTTTGTTTGCCGGAGCATTCATGGGTGAAATCTCCGGCAAATCTCAGCGATGTCGAAGCGGCGACATTGCCCTGTGCAGCGGTGACGGCGTGGCACGCATACTCGCTTGGGCAGCTCCAGATGGGTCAAACCGTTTTGCTTTTGGGGACAGGCGGTGTTTCGATGTTCGGACTCCAGTTGGCGAAGGCAGCCGGCGTGAAGGTGATCATCACCAGCAGCAGCGATGGCAAGCTCGCCAAAGCAACTGATCTGGGAGCTGACAAGACGATCAACTACCAAGAATTTCCGGATTGGCATGAACGGGTTTTGGAAGTCACTGGTGGGGTCGGCGTCGATCACGTTTTGGAAGTCGGCGGTTCCGGTACTCTCGAGCGATCGTTGGCTTCGGTTCGCGTCAGTGGAACCATTTCGTTGATAGGAATTTTGTCAGGCCCAGTGGAAAAAAACCCCTCGATGCTGCCCGCGCTGTTCAATCGCGTTACGGTTCGCGGTATCTATGTCGGCAGCCGACGAATGTTCGAGGATTTGGTCCGCGCAGTGGAGGTCAACAAGATTCAACCCGTCGTGGATCGAACATTTGCATTTGAGGATGCCCGTGCCGCTTACGAGCATTTGAAAAGCGGTAAGCACTTTGGCAAAGTAGTGATCGAGTCGCCCGCATAAGATCCTGGCCGATCTCTCAATCTATGACTGCAACCGTTTCTGAAAACACGAGCCGACTGGGCGACTGGCTTGGATTGATTCGATTCAGCCACACGATTTTTGCGTTGCCGTTCGCCGGTCTCGCGTTGATCATGGCGCTCGCGACGCCGATGCCGTCGGGCCAGCCACCCGCGTTCCGTGTGCGAGATGGGGTTGGCGTTTTGATGTGCATGGTTTTCGCGAGAAGTGCGGCGATGGCCTTCAACCGTCTGGCAGATCATCGGCTTGATGCGGCGAACCCGCGGACGGCTTCGCGACATTTGCCAGCGGGGATTCTGGGTCGTCGACAAGTTTGGATGTTCACGATTGCGTGCGGGTTTGGTTTCGTCTTATCGACTGCGATCTTCCTTCCCAACGGCGTTCCTGTCTTCGCTTCTGTGCCAGTGTTGATATTTTTGTGCGGATACAGTTATGCGAAGCGGTTCACCTCAGCCGCCCACCTTTGGTTGGGCGTAGCGCTGAGTCTCTCACCGATTTGCGTTTGGCTGGCGATTCGTGGCGGGGAAGCGATTTCCAATCCAGCCGACCTCATCGCTCCGACTGTCTTAGCTTGCGTGGTGGCGTTTTGGGTCACCGGTTTCGACATCATTTATGCTTGCCAGGACGCGGACTTCGATGCTTCGTCGAAGTTGCACAGCGTGCCCGCGAGATTCGGTTTGGTGAACGGATTGCGGATCGCTGCCGCGTGTCACGCCGTGATGCTTGTGTTCTTACTGGCTTTGATTTTTGTCGGCCGCGAAAGTGGATTGGGCTGGCCGTTTGGCTTCGTCTGGTTGGTGGTGGCCGGATTAGTCATTCGCCAACACCGACTGGTCCGTCCCGACGACTTGGCTCGCGTCAATCTGGCTTTTTTTGACACCAACGCGGCGATCAGCGTCATTCTGCTGGTCGCAGGGGCGATCGATTGTTGGTGGGTCTAGGCGTGGTGGGTTGTCTGAACAACCCGGCTGACGGTTGCTAAGCTGTAAGCGTGCTTCCACGACAAGACGACGCCTTTGCTATTTGATTGAGATCATGAACAGTACAGACAGAATAGCTCGATTTCGAGAAATCCGTGATAAAGTTGAAACGGAGGAACGTTTAACGCTCGACGACGGAATCTTTTTGTACGATCCGCAAGTTTCGATGCAGGCGGTTGGTGAGTTGGCGAATTTGGTTCGCGAGCGGAAGAATGGCAACGTCGGATATTTCAATATCAACACGCACTTGAATCCGACGAACGTGTGCGTCTACCGATGCCGCTTTTGCGCGTTTCGCAGCGACCTTCGGGATTCAAAGGGCTACGTCATGAGCGATGAACAGATCATCGACCGAGGACGTGAAGCGACAGAAAACGGTTGCACCGAAATGCATATCGTGGGAGGCCTTCATCATCAAAAACCCTACCAGTGGTACCGCCACCTTATTGAGCTGCTGCATCATAATTTCCCCAAGATCCATTTGAAGGGTTGGACGGCTGTTGAAATCAATTGGTTCGAGTTTCAGACGAAGCAATCGATCCGATGGGTGTTGGAAGATATGCGGTCGGTCGGACTGGGCAGTATGCCGGGCGGCGGTGCCGAGATTTTTCACCCTGAGGTTCGCGACCAGTTGTGTGAGCACAAAGCGAATACGCACGCATGGCTGGAGATCCACCGAACGGCGCACGAGATCGGATTGCGAACAAACTGCACGATGCTGTACGGGCACGTCGAGAATGCTTATCACCGAATCGATCATCTGATGCGACTCCGGGAATTGCAGGATCAAACTGGCGGTTTTCAGGTCTTCATTCCGTTGGCGTTCCATCCTGAAAACACGAAGCTTTCCGATCTCAAGAAACCGTCGGCCTTGATGGATCTGCGGACAATGGCGGTCAGCCGTTTGATGCTGGACAATGTCCAGCACGTCAAGGCTTACTGGATCATGCTGGGAATCGAGACCGCTCAAGCCGCGCTGGCGTACGGCGCCGATGACATTGATGGTACGGTGCGGCACGAGTTGATTTACCATGACGCGGGAGCTACGACGCCGGAGTGTTTATCGGTAAGCGAGATGAAGCAGTTGATTGTGGAAGCCGGTCGCGACCCCGTCGAGCGTGACACGCTGTACAATCGAGTTCACAGAGATGAAAACGATTTCGCAAACTGGTCCGTCGATGAAATGGCGACCGTTTAGAATCGTGCGGAAAATAAGCGTCTGATTTTTCCGCTCGTTGGTCAGTCATTTCGATCGTTACTCGTTGTGAATCGCTTAAATTTTAAGGGGACATTCCATGTTCAAAGGGCTCGGTAATCTCGGAAACATTGCATCGATGATGGGGTCGCTGCAACAGTTGCCCGATCGAATGAGGCAACTCAACGATCGCATGAAAGATGAGTCGGTCAGTGCTTCATCGGATTGTGGTCGAGTCAACGTCGTGATGAATGGCACCGGTCTCGTTCATTCGGTGACGATCGCGGACGACGAATTATCGGGTTCCGAATTGCAAGAAGCGATCGTCCAGGCAACCAACGCGGCGGGTTCCGCGGCAAAGAAACTGTACGCCGGATCGATTAGCGACCTGGTGAACGAGATGGATCTGAAGATCCCGGGTCTGGACAATGTGATCTCGACTTTGACCGGGGGCAACTGAACGCAATGGGCAAGCACGCCGGCGCTGTTGCCGAATTGGTTGAACAGTTGGGGCGACTTCCGGGAGTCGGACGCAAGAGTGCCGAGCGACTGGCGTTTCATCTATTGCGAGTCGGCGAAGCGGAGGCGCTAGCGCTGGCGGAGTCGATTCGTCGTGTTCGCCAAGATGTTCGCTACTGTGCGTCGTGTTTCAACTTGGCCGAGTCCGAAACTTGTTCGATTTGTGCCGACACCGATCGCGATCTAACTCGATTATGCGTCGTCGAGCAGCCTCGGGATTTGATGAGTCTCGAGCAGGCGGGCGTTTTCAAGGGCGTTTACCACGTTTTGCTAGGACGAATCGCGCCCCTGGACGGGATCGGGCCGGACCAATTGACCATTGACGATTTAGTCGAAAGAGTCCGGGTCGGAAATTTTGTGGAAATCATCATGGCGACAAATCCCACCGTAGAGGGCGACGGAACATCGCTGTACATCAGCAACTTATTGAGCGAATTCCCCGTTGAAATCACTCGTTTGGCCAGAGGGATCACAGCCGGCAGCGTCCTCGAATATGCCAATCGCGAGATGATTGCTGATGCGTTGCTCGGTCGCCAAAAGCTATAAACGCTAGATTCGTTACCTCGATCGCGTAAAATTGCTGGCGACTGGAACGAAATTCGCTCTGCCCGTCCCAGCCGGTCGCTATGATGAGGCTGGCGACGGGGCAACGTAGCCGAGTGATTGCAAGCTTTTTAACTCACGAGAATTTTCCAATGCGGATGTCGATGGGCCTGCAGGCCCGACAGTTGCAAACCCAGAAACTGGCTCCACGGATGATCCAGTCGATGGAGATTCTACAGCTCCCGACGATGGCGCTCCAAGAGCGCATCGAACAGGAGATGAACGAAAATCCTCTGCTCGAACAACTCGACAACGATCCACTTTCGCCAGAAGAAGTCGATGAAGACTATTCAGCCGGCGACGATGCCCGCAGCGAAAACGAGAAAGAGCTAGTCGTCGACAACGATCACGACAATCTCGAAGATTTCGAGCGGCTGCAGAACATGATTTCTGAGCTGCCCAATACGTTCGATGAGTCCTTCCGTCGATCTGCTAATCGCATGTCGGACGAGGCCGATCGTCGCCACGACTTGATGGCCAATGCGGTTTCGCGGCCCGAGTCGCTCAATGATTTTTTGCTGCATCAGTTGGCCGAGTTGGATATCGACGACGATATCGAACAAACAGCCGAACGAATCATCAGCACGCTGGACGCTCGGGACGGTGGCTACCTGCGCTCGCCGCTCGCCGATTTGCTGCCCTCCGGCCATACCGCCGATGATTTAGAGATCGCCGAGAAGGCGCTCGAGGTTGTACAGTCGCTCGAGCCGACTGGAATCGCCGCGCGAGATCTGAGCGAATGTTTGCTGATGCAGATCAAGCCTTCCTTTCCACACTGTGAGGAAATGCGAACATTGGTCAAGCATCATCTTTCCGATCTCGCAGAAAACCGCTTGCCGCAAATCGCAAAGAAGACGAATTTTTCAATCGAACTGATTCAAATCGTTCGTGACGAACTGCATGGATTGAACCCGAAACCCGGCGCCGCGTTCATGGAAACGTACGTCCCCAACGTCACTCCCGACATCATCTTGGAACAAGACGAGTCGGGTGAGTACGTGGTTCGGCTCGATGACGATCGTGTGCCACAGTTGTACATCAGCGAGTACTATCGTCGCCGCTTGCAAGATCCCACCAGCACACCCGAAGAACGCGAATTCATCAAAGGTAAGATCAACAGTGCTCAGTGGCTGATCGATTCGATCGAGCAACGACGCAGCACGCTGACCAAAGTCTCGCAGGCGATCGTCGAACATCAAAAGCGATTTCTTGATGAGGGGCCCGAAGCGATTGAGCCGCTGAAGATGCAACAGATCGCAGACAAAGTCGGCGTTCACGTCACCACCGTCAGCCGCGCCGTCGACGATAAGTGGATCCAAACTCCGCGAGGAATCCTGCCGCTCAAACGCTTCTTTGTCGGGGGAACACAAACCGAGGATGGCGATGATGTTGCGTGGGATACGATCCGCTTGAAGCTTCAAGAACTTATCGACAAAGAAGATAAGAGTGATCCTCACAGCGACGAAAAGTTGGTCGACGAGCTGAAGAAAACCGGTATGACCGTGGCTCGACGAACCGTGACCAAGTACCGAAAGAAGATGGGTATTCCCAGTAGCCGGCAACGCCGCGATTGGTCATTGGTGAAGAAGTCCTGATCGATTTCGCCGCTTGGAATTTCCTCGACAAGAATGTTGTACCATTCGTTGATGCCTTATCTGTCGCTTGGCTTCGAGCGTCATGTTTTTGCAATCAGTGCGAGTAGTTCTCCAATTTGACGGTGCGCTTCAATCGGATGCCGCAGCGATTTGTCGGTGATCACCTGGTACCGATTTTGGCGGCCCACTTTCTCCCGGTGAATAAAACCTTCTTCTTCGAGATCCTGAACAATTCGCTGAACGGCCCGCTCAGTGATCCGTACTCTGGCCGCGACTTTGCGAAGTACTAAATCGGGGTTGGCGTGCAGCACGGCCAGCACGTGGGCGTGATTGGTTAAGAAGGTCCAGCGATGGGCGGTTTCGGTCTGCGACGCCGAATTATTTGCAGCCAGACTCGTCGATTCTTTGGTTTTTGGTGCCGTTTTCGCCATCGTCCACCTGTACCCGGATCGTGAATCGCATTTGGGACAAACGCATTTCCTCCAGTCTAACATCGCTTTAGCGAAAAAACATTCGTGATATTCGATTCACGAAAGAGACATTTTTGGCGGCTTTTCTGGGGATCCCGACAACTTCCGCTAAAAACAGCGACATGATTTGCACGAAACATAATTGACGACATAAATGTCATGTAATAATATTCGTGCTTTCTGGTTCATGCGTTGCAAGAGGTTGATTCGATGACAGATGTACTTGCCGTTCTGATGATCCTGCCGGGGATCGCACTTTTGAGCTTCCTGTTGGTCCCGTCGTCGGTCGCGAACCGATTCGTCCGGCCGGTACGCCGATTGGTCGCCACCGTTGCGGCGGCGCAGGTCGTCGTCGCGACGATCGCTCTGGCCCTTTGGGCGATCGGCGACTCGACGGCCTTGCACACCGTTTTCTGCTGTCTCGATCAATCGTGCTCGGTGAACCTGAGCGTGCATTACGACGCGGTTTCGGCGTTGATGTTTTTGTTGGTCAGTTTCGTCGGCTGGGTGACTTGCCAGTTTTCGATCCGTTACTTATGTGGCGAAGTGACTCAAGGCCGCTACTTTCGTTGGGCCGCGGTCACGATCGGTGCCGTGTCGCTGATGGTGATCTCTGGCAACCTGCTGATGTTCTTCGTGTTGTGGGTGACGACCAGCCTGGGTCTCCACCATCTGCTCCTTCACTACGCCGATCGACCTGCCGCGGCCCGCGCGGCTTGGAAAAAGTTTGCGATCAGCCGCATGGGCGACGTCGCGTTGATCGCGGCGCTGGTCATAGTTTATCAAGCTTATGGAACATTCGAGTTCGATCAAGTCTTTGCCACGATCGGTCGTGCCCCCGAACCAATTGCGTCGCAGTGGATCGGTTGGCTGATCGTGTGCGGTGCGGTGACGAAGTCGGCCCAGTTGCCGTTCCATTCTTGGTTGCCGCTAACGATGGAGACGCCGACCCCGGTGTCGGCGTTGATGCACGCCGGTGTCGTGAACGCGGGCGGTTACTTGATCGTCCGCACAAGTCCCTTGGTCGCACAGGCGCCGATCGCGCTAACGACATTGGCGATCATCGGCGGTGCGACCGCGTGCTTCGCCGCCACCGTGATGTTGACCCAAACGAGCGTCAAGAAATCGCTCGCCTATTCGACGATCGCGCAGATGGGATTCATGATGTTGCAGTGTGGGCTGGGGGCCTTCTCGGCTGCAATGCTGCACATCATCGCGCACTCGCTTTACAAAGCACACGCGTTTTTGGCCAGCGGAAACGTGATCGCCGACGGCAAGGCGACGGAGACGAATTGGAAACTGGTCAATCCGCTTGAGCGTCGTTTGTTTGCGCCCATCCGTTTCATCGCTGCCTTGGTTTTGCCGGTCGTCTTTCTGTCCGCGTCGATGGCCCTATTTGGGATCGGACCCTCGTCGAAACCCGGCGGCTATCTGCTCGGTTTCTCTCTTTCCCTCGCGATTGCGTCGTGGTTGATGCGAGTATTCGCAAAGGATTCGGGCGTCGCCTTGGCAGCCGGATTGGCGACGGCATTTGCGCTGACGTTCGTTTATTCCGCATCGTTTTTCGCGATCGACCGATTTCTCGGCGGCAGCATCACACGCTTCGAACGCAGTTCACCCGATACCGCAGCCATGCTTGTGACGGCGGTTGTCGGATTTGGCTTCGTGGTTTTGTTCACGCTCCAACAGTGGATGTTGCGGGCGAGGCGTTTTCCGATGCTCGACGCGTTGTACGTCCACGCATCGAACGGTTTCTACGTCGATTCCGTCATCCGCCGCGTTTTCGGATCGGTCTTCTCGGCTTGAACGTCATCCGCAAACTTCTTTCCCCTGGTAACCACCCATGTCCGTTCTTATTGAATCGAAAACGAAGCAAAACGAATTTTGCATCAACGATGTACTGGAACGCGTCACTCGGGCCATCACCGCTGTCTCACCCCTGAAAGACTATGTCGCGGTGAACCCGTATGGCGGGCTAACACAGTATGATTTTTTGGCCGCTCGCCGATTCCTGCGATCGGTTTGCGACGCCGAGTCGTTGATGCCACTGTCGTACTATCGCCAACAGTTCGCGGCGGGGAAACTTCGCCGAGGTTCCATCGAAGCGGCGCTGCGGGAATTGACGCTCGATCGAAACGTCGATGTCGAATCGGTCACCGGCGACGCGATCGTTTCGTTATTGACCAGCGATCTGGCAATCGACAATCTTGAAAACACTGACCGCGTCTTTCGAACGATTTCTCAGTGCATCGATCGCCGTTCGGGGTCCGATTGGACGCGGATCATTTGCGATGAAATTTCAAAGTACTGTGCGGCGCACTATGACCAGGGTCAGTCGACCTGGCGAAGTCCTTGGCAAGGCGGATCGCTGTACCAAGCTTGGATCTCGATCGCGTCGATCGACCGAAACATCGAGATCCTTGGCCTGAAACGGTTTCGACGGTACGTCGCCCAATTGCCGCAATCGCCCGAGGCCGCGATCGTATTTTGCTTGCACCGCCTCGGCGTCCCGAAGCGTTTGTGGGAAGGTTTCTTGATGTGCCAAGCGCACTCAATTCCCGGTTGGTCGGCATGGACAAAGTACCAAACCGAACGAGCCGCCCGCAGCGGTGACGAAACTTCGGATCTCGCCGCTTTGATCGCCATTCGACTCTGCTACGGCGCCGCTCTCGCCGAACAAATGTCATTCTCGATCGACTGGGATTCCATCAAGTTCGCCGACCTTTCGGCTCGATCCGATGCGGGTGATTACGACGACGACGCAGTGGCTCGATACGTGTTGCTACGGGCCAGTGAGATTGCGATTCGTGAAAAGCTTGTCGGCTCGATTCGAGCGGCTGCGCCATCCGAATCATCGCGATCGACACAGTCACTTGCCCGAATCGTGTTCTGCATCGACGTGCGATCGGAACGAATTCGCCGGAACATCGAATCGGTCTCCAGCGAAATCGAGACGTCCGGATTCGCGGGCTTCTTCGCACTGCCGATCGAGTATGTGCCGATCGGGCAAAGCTCGGGTGACGGACAGGTCCCGGTGTTATTGCAACCTCAGTTTCAATTGCAGGAGGGTTTGCGCGGTGCGGATCATCCGGCCGAAGCCGCATTGATTTCGCGGAAGCGTGGTGTGCGGTCGCTGCGAAAAGCGTGGAAGTCGTTTCAGTCTTCTGCGATCGGATGTTTCTCGTTCGTCGAGACGATGGGATTGTTTTACGGAGTGCCGTTGATTCGCCGCCCGCTGGGCATTGGCGCGGCGCCGATCGATCATCGGTTCGACGGCGTGAGTCCCGAGCAACACGATCGACTCGGCCCGACGCTCTGCGGGTTGGGCGACCAGGGCATCACGACGGCACGACAAATCGACATGTCCGAATCGATTCTACGTGGCATCGGATTGACTGATGGATTTGCCAAACTGGTCGTCTTTTGCGGTCACGGTAGTAAGACTCAAAACAACCCGTTGGCGGCCGGGTTGGACTGCGGCGCGTGTGGCGGCCACACCGGCGAATCGAACGCCCGCTTCGCGGCGACATTGCTGAACCAACCCGCGATTCGCGAAGGCTTAGCGGAACGCGGGATCGTGATCCCGGACGCGACCCACTTCTTGTCGGCATTGCACAATACAACGACCGACGACATCGAGTTTTTTGATCTCGCCGACTTACCGGCCGTGAGCAAGGCGGACTTTGAGAAACTGCGAACACACACGAATGCCGGATCGGCGATGACTCTTACCGAGCGATTGCCGATTATGGCGAGCAAATCGGTCGAGGGATTGATGGAGCGAACGGTGGATTGGTCGGAGGTGCGACCCGAATGGGGTTTGGCTGGTAACGCCGCGTTCATCGTCGCACCGCGATCGCTGACGCAAAGCATCGACTTGGACGGGCGAACGTTTTTGCATGACTACGACCACGTGAAAGATCCGACGGGGGCGTTGTTGGAACAGATCGTGTGTGCGCCGATGGTGGTTGCGCATCTGATCAACATGCAATACTATGCATCGACGTTGGATAACGAGCATTTCGGGAGCGGCACAAAAACGCTTCACAATGTCGTGGGAGGCTTCGGCATCTTCTCCGGTAATGGCGGGGACTTGATGACGGGACTTCCTTGGCAATCGTTGCACACGGGCGACCATTTGCAGCATGAACCGGTTCGATTGTTGGCCGTCATCGCGGCGCCACGGGATGCGATTGACCGCGTGATCGAAAAACACGAAAAGATAAAGAGTCTATTGATGGGAGGTTGGTTGCAACTGATCGCGATCGATGGAACGACACCGTTCCGGTTCACCGAGACGGGCGAATGGGAGCCAATTGAGTAGGCCATGCAGAGTGGAACGATGTCTGGCACACGTCCGTCGGCGATGGTGCCATGCATCGCTCCACGCTGCAAGGCCTACGGTTTGGATAAATCAATGAATGATCGTGACAATTCCGCGTTAGCGACCCCGTTGACGGAGGATGTTCAGTACGGCGCAATCTCTCGGATCGCCACCGCGTTACAGATCGTGACGGATCGTAGCAGCATCGACTTTCAACAGAACGATTGCTTGGTGACGAGCGCGAGGCGAGTTGGGATTTACCTGCGCGGCATTGCACTGGACAGCGTGGATGAGATTCTTGAACTGGTCGGCGAAGGTTATCCGGTGATCATCGCCAATTCAGACGGAACGGTCGAAGTGATCGAGAAGATGTCAGGACGTAAGGTCGTTGTCAGCTCAATCGGCCAGCGTATCGAGACATCGACGATCGGCATTTCTCAATTACGAGCCAGGTTGAGTTCGCAGCGTGAGGGCCAGATGTTCGTGGCAAAGAAGGAGCTCGAATGTGATGGGTTTTCCTCGGGTGTCAACCACGGAGAGGATCATCATCATCTGCCGCCGCTGCGCCGATTCATGGGAATGCTGCGTCTGGACCTACGCGACATTCTGACCATCACGCTCTTTGCGCTCGTGGCGGGCTTGTTATCGCTGGCCACTCCACTGGCGATCGAGTCGATGGTCAACATCGTCAGTTGGGGCACTTACATTCAGCCTCTGTTGGTCATCGCTTTGATGCTGCTGGCGTGCTTGGGCATCGGCGGGATCTTGAAGATCCTGCAAACCGTGTTGGTGGAGATCATTCAGCGGCGTCAGTTCGTCCGCATCGTTGGCGATTTGGCCCACCGTTTTCCTCGCGCCAATCGGGCCGCGATTCAAGGCGAGTACCCGCGAGAGTTGGCCAACCGCGTGTTCGACATAATGACGATCCAGAAAGCGTCGGCCGTGCTTTTGCTTGACGGCATTTCGATCATCTTGACGACCGTGTTGGGGCTATTGCTGCTCGCTTTCTATCATCCGTTCTTGCTCGGTTTCGACATCGTGTTGGTACTCAGCATGATCTTCATCACCTGGTTGCTCGGTCGCGGCGGTATCCGAACGGCGATCGACGAATCGATCATCAAGTATCAAGTCGTGCATTGGTTGCAAGACGTTTTGGCTTCGCCTTCCGCCTTCAAAATCAACGGTGGCGAAGACTTAGCGATCCAGCGGGCTAACCGTTTGGTGTCGAGCTACATCGAAGCGCGTCGATACCAATTTCGCGTCGTCATTCGGCAGGTTTCGTTCGCGATCGCGCTGCAAGTCGTTGCATCGGTTGCGGTATTGGGGTTGGGCGGATGGTTAGTCATTCAGGGTCAATTGACGCTCGGTCAATTGGTGGCCAGCGAGTTGGTGGTGACGGTCGTGGTTGGCGCGTTCGCGAAAGCGGGCAAGTCGTTGGAAAAGTTTTACGATTTGATGTCGGGCATGGACAAGGTCGGACACCTGCTCGACATACCCGTCGATCGTCGTACCGAAATCGGCAAACTTCCTGATGGTCCGGCCCCGGTTCGTTGGGACGATCTCGAATTTCAAAATGTCACCGGGGACACGCACATCCCGGCCACGTCGATCGTTGCGGGCGCTAAAGTTGCGATCGTCGGCGATCACCCGGGAGGCAAGAGTCTGCTGGCAAAGTCGCTGGTCGGTCTGAAATTGCCCGACCAAGGCGTCGTCGAGGTCGCAGGAATCGATGCGAGCGAAGCGGGTCGTGGCGGCGGCGGACGCATGCTGGCGTATGCCGGTGAACCCGAGATTTTTCGATCCACGGTGGCCGAAAACATCGACCTCGGGCGCTCCGGGATCAGTCAAAACAAAATTCGCGAGGTGCTTCAATCACTAGGATTATGGGCCGATGTGCTGCGCTTGCCTGATGGTCTGCAAACGATTTTGCAGACCGGCGGTTATCCGCTATGCAAAACGCAGTGCGACTTGTTGATGATCGTAAGGGCAGTTTGCGGGCGGCCAAAATTGCTCGTCATCGATGGATCACTCGACGGACTCGACAAAGACACTCGAGATATTGCTTGGCAGTTTTTATCGGCGGTCGACGCACCTTGGACGCTTGTGGTCATCACCGGCGATGCCGAAATTGCCGAACGATGCGACACACAGATTTCGGTGCATCCCAATTGATGCACCGGATAATCAAATAACTTAGAAAACTCAAAGTCTCAAAAAAATGACATCTGCCGACTTGAGCTACGAATTTCCGGCGCTTCAATTGGTGCGCACCGGTCGGGTCGTTCGCTTCTTCGGACGCTTGACGTTTTGGACGTTGGCGTTCTCGATCGTCGCGATGATCTTCGCGCCGTGGCAACAGACCGCTCGCGGAACGGGAACCGTCGTCGCCATTGATCCGCAGAATCGACCTCAGCCCGTGATGAGTCCGACGAAGGGTGTGATCAGCTACGTGAAAACCGATTTGCGCGAAGGCAGCTACGTCAACAAGGACGAATTGCTGATGCGTTTGACTCCGTTCGCCGAAAGCGGCGTGCTGCAAATGGAGACTCAGATTTTTGCAATCAACGCGAAACGCGAGGCAGCCGTGATGAGCATGGAAGTTTCGGAACAGGCCGAGAAATTGCAACAAGCCAGCGGGTTGAACCTGACCGCTTCGCTCAACCAAGACTACAAAGCGGCGAGCCAGAAATGGGAGCAAGTGAAAAACGAAGTCGTCGCGGTTCAGGCGGAGTTGAACGACAAACGCAACCAGCTTCGGATCGCCGAAGAAGTGGCCGCGAAAGGGCTCGTGTCGCGCGAAGAACTGTTCTCGAAACGGCAAGCGGCGGAAGCTCAAATGGCCAAACTCCTGAAGGCCGAGAACGCGGTCGCCGAGGCCTATGCGACGCTGATGTCGAAAGAAGAAGAGATCGAGTCAAAGAAACGCGACATCGATATCAAGAATCGCGAAGCCAACCAGAAGGTGCTCGAGTCGATTCAAAAACTTCGCACGATCGAGAAAGAAGCGATCGACTTGGAAACCAAACGCAATGAGTTCGATCGACTCGATATCAAGGCACCCCGCAGCGGGTACATCCAACGTTGGAACGGTCTGGAAGGAAGCGACACGATCAAAGAAGGCGATTCGTTGTTCACGATCGTTCCCGACACGGATGCACTCGGCGTCGAAATGATGGTCAGCGGTAACGACATGCCCCTAATCCACGTCGGCGACTTGGTTAGGCTGCAATTCGAGGGCTGGCCGGCGGTTCAGTTCGTGGGATGGCCGTCGGTGGCGATCGGCACGTTCGGCGGCAAAGTCAACCGAGTTTTCCCAACCGACGACGGCAAGGGCTATTTTCGCGTTCTCGTTGTGCCGGATGCGGAGAACGAGTGGCCGGATGACCGATACCTTCGTCAGGGAGTCCGCGCTAACGGCTGGGTGCTGCTGAACCAAGTTCCACTCGGCTACGAAATCTGGCGTCAGCTCAACGGTTTCCCCCCGATCATCGCGAAAGATGAGCCGGGCAAATCGAGTGATAAAGGTGGCAAGCTGAAACTGCCGAAAACATAATTTTTTGAGGAACGGTTTTGATGTCACTTGGCCGATCGACAGTTGCTGCGATCGGACTTTACTTGACGATCGGGGCGGTGGCGTCCGCTCAAAACGCCGACGAAATTTCGGCCCCGATCTCATTTCCCGAGTTGTTCGTTGCATTGCAAGCCGAAGTGACATCGGATGCGGAAAAAATCGTGGCAAGCGAAGACAGCTTGTCGCTCGCCGACGTGATCGCGAGCGTCTATCGATCTTATCCCGAGATCTCGGCCGCGCGACAACAGAACGCGCTCGCCAACGGCCAACTGGTGGAAGCCTACGGCGCGTTCGACACGAAACTCGAAGGCTACACACTCAGCGAGCCGACAGGTTTCTACGAGAACTATCGGCACGGGATCGGTGTCGCTCGCAATACGTGGTGGGGCGGTTACGTGGCCGCCGGATATCGGGTCGGACGTGGCGAGTTCCAGCCATGGTATTTGGAACGCGAAACTGAAACGGGCGGCGAGTTCAAACTCGCTACCGCAGTGCCGCTTCTGCAAGGTCGCGCCATCGATCCGCGACGGGTGGCGGTCTTTCAAGCTTCATTGGCTCGTCAAATGGCCGAGCCGATGGTCCAGCAATCGATTCTCGACACGTCGCGGGATGCGTCACGAGCGTATTGGCAGTGGGTCGCAGCCGGCGCGGTGCTCGAAGCCCAACGAGAGCTTTTGAAACTGGCCGAAGAACGGGGCGAACAATACGACGCCGGTTTCCAGGCGGGCAAGTTTGCCGAGATCGACGTGATCCTGAATCGCCAACTGATCGCCGAGCGTCGCGTGAAGGTATTGGAGACCGAGCAAAAATATCGCTCCATCGGTTTCAAACTATCGCTGTTCCTGCGCGACGAAGCGGGACAGCCGATGGTGCCCCCGGACGCATGGTTGCCGACGCATTTTCCCGTGATCGAAACGCCGGCGATCGGCAATTTTCAAGATGACTTGATCGCTGCGGTCGGTCGCCGACCCGAACCGCGATTGTTGCAGCTCGAAATACGACAAATCCAACTCGATCGTCAACTCGCGTGCAACAACATGCTGCCGCGATTGGATTTCATCGCCGAAGGATCACAGGACGTCGGCGACGCGGCATCAAAATCCGATGACAAGGGCGAGTTCGAACTGGTGATCGGTTTGCAAGGCGAAGTTCCGATTCAGCGACGCAAGGCACGCGGAAAGATTCAATCGACTTCGGCAAAAATCGTTCAATTGAGCGAGAAACTGCGGCTGCAAGAAAACAAGATCGGTGCGGAACTGCGAACAGCTTACAACGCGTTGACGTTGGCTTCGCAGGTCGTCGAGCAATCCGAAATCTCATTGCGAGCCGCGTTCGAGTCACTCGATCGGTATCGATTCGCGTTCAGCCGCGGCAAGATCGATCTGATCTATTTGAACCTGCTTGAATCGAAGGCGAACGAAACCGAGATCAAGTTAGTCGAAGCACAACAACAATGGTTTGTGGCGCTCGCTGAAATGCAAGTCGCGCTCGGTCTGGATCCGCTGGACCAATCGATGACCGTGTCGGCGCTGCCCGAGTCGAGTCGCCCGGGTCCGGGCAACATTCCGCAGCCGGAGGAATTGGAAGCAAACCAGTTCGACGCGGATTGGAAAGTCCACACCGAGCCGAAGCCGTAGCCCAAAGCGCGTCAATCCGATCGATGACCCGCCGCCGCCCGCCTGAGTCGATCCATGATCGCGCGACCCAGGCCGATAGGTTCGCAAACATCGACGATAATTAGATCCAACTCGGCGCCATCGAGTCGCCTGATCGCGGCGAACAACTTGCGGCTGACTTCACTCAAGTCACCGTTCTCGCTGAGCGTTTCGACGATCGTGTAACGCGACGCTTCGTCCGCCGACAATTGTTTGAACGCGATGCGACCCGCTTTCGTCGCCAACGGTTCGATCCTGGCGTCGTCGATAAGTCGCAAGCATGTCTGCGGTGAGTAGTGTTCGCGCATCATGCCCGGCGCCGACAACTCGCTCGGTTCATGATCGGGCGGGTTCATTGCAGGCATCAATTCGTCGAGCGAAATGTTCAAGCGAGCAGCGAGTGACTCCGCCGCGACGCTGCCTGGCCTGAGCAGTCGCGGGCCGTCGTCGGACAGCCGAACAATCGTCGATTCGAGTCCGAGATCGCAGGGGCCACCATCGAGTACCATTGCGAGGTGTCCGGATAATCCGCCGCAGCAGTGCGCTGCCGTTGTGGGGCTGACATACTTCGATCGATTGGCGCTGGGCGCCGCGATCGGGAACGGACAACGTCTGAGCAACTCTTGCGCGACCGGGTGCGAAGGAACGCGAATCGCAACCGTGCTCAGCCCGGCGGTGACTTGTGTGGGTATGCGTTTCGACGCGGGCAACACGACGGTGAGCGGTCCCGGCCAAAGATCGGCGATCGCGTCGAGCTGACTTTGCACGCCCGAGAGAAGCGGCAATGCGACCGCGCGATCCAAGTCGTCGATCGATGCGACGTGAACGATCAACGGGTTCGACGACGGACGTCCTTTGGCGACAAAAATCTTTGCGACTGCGTCCGCGTCCCAAGCATTCGCGGCCAATCCGTAAACGGTTTCGGTCGGGATGGCGACGAGCCGACCGCGTGTCAGATGTTCACAGGCGGCGTTGATCGCGTCGTCGTTCGCTAATCGAATCAGGTCCATTTGTGTGACAGTCTAGATGATCGCGGGGCGACGATGAACCGTATCGACGTACTTCGATACAACAATTCTTCCCTTGTTGGCTTACAGTTCGCCATCAACTCGCCCACGATGACGGAAGAAACGACAAACCACATTTCCCCGACTTGCGATCGCCATTTCCAGCATCGACACTGCGTGGTCATAAGGCCGAACCACAAAAACGGTGAATCATGAGCAGTTCGACGCAACCTGAAGCGAAGCCTTCCGACCGATTACGCGACGAGATCGCGATGCTCGGTCATCTGCTCGGCGAGACGATTCGCCAGATCGCGGGCGACAACGCTCTTTATATCGTCGAAGATTTGCGGCGATTGGCTTGGGACAATCGAGTCGGCCAAGTCGCCGCGGCAGACCGGCTGAGCGGGTCGATCGCCTCGCTGACGCCCGATCAGTTGCGAGTCGTGATCCGATCGTTCAGCATTTTCTTGGACCTTTTGAATCTGTCCGAAGATCGCCAACGCGTGCGAGTGCTGCGACAACGCGACCGCAAAGCGATGACGCCGGAACGTAGCGAGTCGATCGCCAGCGCGCTGGTGCACCTGCGCGATGTCGGCAAAACGCCTGACGAGATTCAAAACCTTCTCGATCACTTGCACGTCGAACTCGTGTTCACCGCGCACCCGACCGAAGCCAAACGCCGATCGGTACGTAGCAAGCTGCGTAAGATTCGTGAGCTGATGAGCGTTTACGACGCCGAGACTCGCAGCGGCGAAAAGAGTCGACTCGAGCGTCTGATCCAAGCCGAGTTGGCGAAACTATGGCAAACGAATTTCATTCGACCGTGGCGTCCGTCGGTGATGCAAGAAGTGCAACGGGCGCTGTCGGTCAAGCCGATCCTGTGGGAGGTCGTGCCGCAAAACTTGAGCGAGCTTCGACAAGGACTCGCCGAAGCGTATCCCGAAACAAAGTTTCGCATCAAGCCATGCGTCACTTACGGATCGTGGATCGGCGGCGACCGCGACGGACACCCGGGCGTCACGCCCGAGGTCACCGAGCAAACTCTGAAGTGGTTGCGTCAAGCAGCGTTCGAGTTTCATTTGAAATCGCACTCGAAATTGTTCGATTCGCTGAGCCTTTCGGAACGACAATCGACGTGGGGCCACGATCTGGGCAAGCGGGTCACAGCGGCGGTCGCGCATTGGCCAGAGTTAGAAAAATTGATTGCGGGTATTCCGCCGGACGAATTGTGTCGCCGTTGGTTGGCCGTGATGCGATGGCGAATCGAAAAGACAAAACTGATCACGTTGGGCGGTGAATGTGTCGATGGCAGCTACGAATCAGCAACCGAGATGGGAGCCGATGTGACTGCGCTGTTGGAGTCGGTCACGAAGTTCCCGGGCGGCAATTTGCTGGCCGAAGAAGTCACCGTCTGGCTCGATCAGATTGCCGCGTTCGGATTTCATCTTGCCTGTTTGGACGTTCGGCAAGACGGTCGCCAATATCGCGGAGTGATGAACGAATTGCTTGCCGCGTGCGGACTGTCGGCCGACGCCGAAAGCCTCGACGAAAAACAACGACAACGCGTTTTGATCGATTCAATCGATCAGCCAGCGCTCATGGGTGCATCGCCGGTCGATCGGACGAAATTGTCGCCGGAGGCACAAGAGACTTTGCAGCTATTCGACTTGTTGCATCGTGTCATGCGTTCGTATGGCCCGCAAGCGCTCGGATCGCACGTCATCAGCATGACGAAGACGCCCAGCGACGTGTTGACGGTGCTGTGGATGTGGCGACAAACTGGCAAGGCTTTCGATCAAACCGGAAAATTTGAAGAGCTGGCGACGAAGTTGCCGATCGTGCCGCTGTTCGAGACCATCGAAGATTTGCAGAACGGCCCGGCAATCATGACCGACTTGTTTGCGATGCCCGTGTATCAACAACACGTCGCCGCGCAGGGCAAACAGCAATCGATCATGCTCGGGTATTCGGACAGCACCAAAGACGGCGGCTATTTATCCGCCTGTTGGTCCTTATATCGGGCGCAGCAGCAACTGCAAAGTGTCTGCACCAACAATTCGATCGAACTTTCGTTCTTCCACGGTCGCGGCGGTTCGCTCGGACGGGGCGGCGGACCTACGGCGCGAAGCATCCGCTCGTTGCCAGTCGGGACGTTCCGAGGCTCGTTGCGATTGACCGAACAAGGCGAAGTTTTGGCGGAGCGTTACGACGACGCCAATATTGCTCATCGGCATCTCGAACAGGTCGTTTGGTCCTCGCTGCTGGCCGGAGGCGACCCGACCGGTCCGGACCCGACTGAGTGGATCGAGACGTTGACCGAGATGGATAAAGTATCGTTTGCGAGCTATCGCGAACTGATCGAACAACCCGACTTCGTCCGTTTCTTCCGCGTCGCAACACCAATCGACGAAGTGGAACAGTTGGCGATCGGCTCGCGTCCGGCCCGACGCCGAGGCGGCGCTTCGCTATCGGATCTTCGCGCGATCCCTTGGGTTTTCTCTTGGACGCAGTGCCGCTGCCTGATCCCGGCTTGGTACGGAATCGGAACGGCAACGATGGCAATTTTGAACACTCCCGGCTCGAGCGAGTTGTTGCAAACGATGTATCGCGATTGGCAATTCCTTCGCGCAACGATCGACAACGCGGAACTCGCATTGGCCAAATCCGACATGGGCATCGCGGCGTACTACGCATCACTAAGCGATCAGAGTGAAGGCATGAAAAAGATCGGTGGCATGATTCAGGACGAGTACGTGCGATCGCGCGACGCGATCCTCGCGATCACCGGCCGCGACGAATTACTGGGCGGCACGCCGTGGCTGCGAGAGTCGATTCGCGTTCGCAACCGCTATATTGACCCATTGAACTTGATCCAAGTCGAGTTGCTTAGCCGATTGCGGGCCGACACGGAAATGCCAGAATCTCAGCGCGAAGAACTTTCGCATTTGGCAAGGCTCACCATCAACGGCTTAGCCGCTGGGATGCGGACGAGTGGTTAAGTGAATGACATTTGTATCGTTAATATTCGTGTTCAGTTTCGCACTTTCGTTCGGCGCGCTCACCGGGCGATCCGGCGAACCGTTTGCCGTGGTCGGCTACTTGCCCGACTATCGGTTTTCGAGTTGGGCTGGTGATCTTGGTCCGACTACCGATCTGGTCTATTTCGGTCTATCGGCTCCGCAAAACGGAGTCTTCGATGCGTCCGTGATCGACGAAAGTGAACGGGTCCGACTGCGCGAGATCAAACAACGTGGTCGAATACGGTTGTTGCTGACGATCGGCGGATGGGAAAAATCGCAAAGGTTTGCAGCGCTCGCGTCTGACAAACAACTTACCGCCGACTTCGTGCGCGATGCGAAGGCGTTTTGTATCAAGAACGGGTTCGATGGAATTGACTACGATTGGGAACATCCAAGTGGCGCTACCCAGTTAGCAGACTACGCGGACCTAATCTGCACGACTTCAACGGACTTCCATCGATCGGGTTTACTTGTAACGGTGGCGCAAGCCGGATGGCAGGATCTGGGACAGTCGACCTATCGATGCGTGGATCGTATCCATCTGATGTCGTATGACCACGACTTTCCGCAAGCAACGCTCGCAAAAGCGATCGCGGACGTCAAACGTGTGTTCGATGCCGGGTGTCCGGCAGAAAAAATATGTCTTGGCATTCCTTTTTACGGCCGTGATGCAACGGGCGCAACGAAATCTTATGCGGAACTGGTTGGTGAAGGAGAATCGCAATCCGATCCTTCGATCACCGAAGGTTACGCATTCAATTCGATCGAACTCGTTAAAGAAAAAGTCGCCTACGCGAAGGAAGTCGGATTAGGCGGCGTGATGATCTGGGAACTGTCGCAAGACGCGAGCGGCGTGAAATCGTTATTGCGAGCGATCAACAGTCACTGAAAGGTAGGCCATGCAGAGTGGAGCGATGCATGGCAAAGTGGCAGCGAATTAAATGCAAGGCATCGCTCCACTCTGCATTGCCTACGCGGATACCTTCGGCACGAAATTTCTCATAAAAGTGTGGCTCTGGATTAGCGCCAACTGCGTATCTTCTTTTGATCCCTCGAATGCTCGATCTTCGACTTCAACGCAGACCGGTCCGCGATACTTTGTCTCGGTTAGAACCGAAAAGAATTTGCCCCAATCGACATCGCCCATACCCGGCAGTTTCGGCGAGTGATACAGATTCGGGTGAGCCAGGATTCCGACTTGATCGAGGAGGTGCTGGTCGACGCGGACATCTTTTGCGTGAATGTGGAACAACTTGTCCGCGAACTGTCGCATCGGCGCCAGATAGTCCATTTGCTGAAACACGAGGTGAGACGGATCGTAATTCAGTCCAAAGTGATCGCTCGAGATGTCATTGAACATGCGTTGCCAAATCGCGGGACTCGCCGCCAAGTTTTTTCCGCCTGGCCATTCATCGGCTGTGAATAACATGGGGCAGTTTTCGATGCCGACTTTGACGCCTTCGCTGGCGGCATGATCGATGATCGGTTTCCACGTCTTCAAAAAACGCGGCCAGTTGTCGTCGATACTTTTGTTCCAGTCGCGGCCAATGAACGTCGTCATGCGACCGACGGCCAGCAATTTGGAGGCCGTGATCACGGATCGAATGTGGGTGACCGCTTGGTCGGCTTCGGCTTGGTCGGGCGAAAGAGCATTCGGGTAAAAGCCCAGCGAGCTGATTGCGACTCCATAGCGATGCGACAACTCCGCAATCGATGCTATGCCGCGCTGGTCGAGTTGTGTGATATCGATGTGAGTGATACCGGCATACCGACGCGTCGATTTTCCGACCGGCCAGCACATCACTTCGACGCAGTCGTAACCGATCGCCGCGGCGGTAGCGAAGACTTCTTCAAGGGACATGTCAGGAACGATCGCGCTGACGAAACCGAGCGATAGCATTTTGATTCAATCCAGGATGTGGGGGACGGTGGAGTGTTTTTAAGGCAGCCGAATCGCGATAACAAGCACTCGTTGGCGGGCTGGGATCTTCACCAACAGACGATTCTCGGATACGGTTCTTGAAATTCTGTGTCGCCGGCGGCCACTCGGTCTGCCCGATAAACTTTGGAAACCGTTTTGGAAGAGGCAAGTCCGATGTTACATGCGGTCATCATGGCGGGTGGAAGCGGAACTCGATTTTGGCCGGCCAGTCGAAAATTGGTGCCCAAACAATTGTTGGCGCTCTCGGGCAAGCGAACGATGATCCAGTCAACCGTCGATCGACTCGGGACGCTGATTCCGCCTTCGCGTCAGATGATTGTAACGAATCAAATATTGGTCGATGCGGTTCGAGAGCAATTGCCCGAATTGCCAACCGCCAATGTCGTTGGCGAACCGTGCAAACGAGACACCGCGCCATGCGTCGGCTTGGCGGCCGCGATGATTCATCGCATTGACCCCAACGGTACGATGGCGGTGATGCCTTCGGATCATGTGATCGCATCGCCCGAAAAATTTCAAGCGGCTCTCGCGGCGGCCGAGAAACTGATCGACGAAGATCCCACGCGGATTGTGACGTTCGGGATCAAGCCGACTTATCCGGCGGAGTCGTTCGGGTACATCCAACGCGGCAAATCGATTGCGGCCGACGGCGTGTCGGCGTTTGCGGTCGAAAAATTTCGCGAGAAACCCGATCGGGCGACGGCTGAAGAGTACGTCGATGCGGGAACATTTTACTGGAATAGCGGCATCTTCCTGTGGCGGGCTTCGACGATCCTGGATGCACTGGCCGCCAACGTGCCCGAGATGAGCAAGCATTTGCAGGCCATCGCGGATGCCATGGACACCGATGCTTTTGACGCGACTCTCGAGCGCGAGTTCACCGCGATCAAAGGAACGTCGATCGATTACGCGGTGATGGAAACTTACAAAAACGTCATCACCATCGAAGCCTCATTCCCCTGGGACGACGTCGGCAGTTGGCAAGCACTCTCTCGGCTGAACGAACCCGACGCCGATAACAACACGGTGGTCGGATCGCACATCGGGATCGACACGAAAGGCTGCATCGTGATGGCCCAACCGGGCCACACGATCGTCACGATCGGCGTCGAAGATTTGATCGTCGTGCAAACGGCGGATGCGACGTTGGTCGCGCCGAAGCACGCGGAGGAACGTGTCCGTGAAGCGGTGAAGGCGCTGGAGGAACGTGGCCTTACCGACAAACTATAGTGACCAATCTATCCCGAAATAAAATACGTCATGACAAATCCGTTGCCCGCATACGACTCATTTCTGCTCGTTTCATTCGGCGGTCCGGAAGGCCCCGATGACGTGATGCCATTTTTGGAAAACGTGCTGCGAGGAAAAAACGTGCCGCGCGAACGGATGCTCGAAGTCGCGGAGCACTACGCGCATTTCGGCGGCGTCAGCCCGATCAACGCGCACAATCGCCAACTGATGGCGGCGATCAAAACGGAATTCGAATCCGCCAGAATCGATTTGCCGATTTATTGGGGGAATCGCAATTGGGATCCGATGTTGCCCGATGCGTTGCGGCAAATGCGTGACAACGGTTGCAAACGTGCTCTCGCGTTCTTCACCAGCATGTTTAGCTGTTACAGCGGTTGTCGCCAATATCGCGAGAACATCGAGGCGGCCCAACAAGAGGTCGGCGTCGGCGCACCGATCATCGAAAAAGTTCGCATGGGTTTCAACCATCCGTGTTTCATCGAAACGATGGCCGACTCCGTCCGCGAAGCGATGTCGACGAGCGAAAAGTCGGCGAGCGAAACGACGATTCTGTTCACCGCTCACAGCATTCCGATGAGCATGGCGGACAATTGTGACTACCTGAAGCAGCTTCAAGAGTCGAGTCGCTTGGTGGCTGAAAAGGTGGGCGCCGCGAATTGGCGATTGGTTTTCCAGAGTCGCAGCGGCCCCCCATCACAGCCTTGGTTGGAACCGGATGTCTTGGACGCGATCACCGAAATGGATGACGAGTCGAAACTTTCGTCGTTAGTTGTCGTGCCGATCGGATTCGTGAGCGATCACATGGAAGTGATGTTTGACTTGGACGAAGAGGCCGCCGCACTTTGTCAGCAACGAGGGATCGCGATGGCCCGCGCCGCAACGGCCGGCACATCGCCAAGTTTCGTGCAAATGATCCGCATGTTGGTCGAAGAACGACTCGGACGAACGGACGATAAATTGGCGGTTGGTGAATTCGGCCCGTGGCACGACGTCTGTCCGCCGGATTGTTGCACCTACACTCCGGCGAGACGCCCAGGTTTGACTTGATTGTTGCCGCCGACGCGAAATGCAAATGGAACGTCGTTCACCGGGGGTTGCGTCGGATTCGCTGGAAGCTCACCAGACTTACGCCCGGCTAATTGATTAGACGCCTTCGGCGTATTTTCCCGAGGCCTTAGGCGAGTGCCAACGCCGCCCTTAACTGCTCAATCGCATCGGGAATGTGTTCATACGCTTTTTCTTCTTCGAACTCCAAGATCACGAAACCTTGATATCCGGCGTCTCTCAATATCTTTCCGACGCGTGGTAGATCGGCGGGGTACGACTTACCGGACGGGGTTTTCATCGTGACCTTCACTTGCACGTTGACCGCATAGGGGACGCACTTTTCTAAGTCGCCGTAAGGGTCTTCGGAATTGAAGTTTCCGGTGTCCAAATTGATGCCGACCCAAGGGCTGGCGATCGACCGCATCAGGTCGAGCATGTTGTCGCTCGTTAGATTGCCATGGTTTTCGATGCCCAGGAAAATGCCTTTGTCGGCAGCGTGGGCGGCGCACTGCATGATCGCTTCGGATGCTTCTTCGATTCGTGTCGGCTCCGCCGCCAACTGTGCCGCCGTACCGGCGAAGAATCGGATGTGGGGTGCGCCCAATAACGCGGTGCGATCGATCCACGCGATAGCGTCTTTGATTTCTTGATCCAGTTTGTCGCCTTTACCGACCGTAAAATTGTTTCCGATCGCGGTTCCGGAAATAGTGACTCCGCGAACGAAGGCCTCCCGTTTGAGGTTTAAGAAATAATTGTCATCGGCATCGGGCGGAAAGAAGTAGCTCGTCAGTTCTGCCGCTTCGACATTCTGTGCGATGCAGTAGCCCAGAAAGCCGATCATGTCGATCGGTTTCCCGTCGGCGAGCGGCGTTTGCGGTTTGCCTCGCATGAACGAGAAGTAACTTCGCAGCGAGTACGCGGCTAATCCGACGCGAAAACGTGGCGGGCCGCTGCGGACGATCGGTTCGCCGGCATAAACCATTGATGGATAGTGAGCGAGAGTCGTGCCGGCAGCGGCGACTTGAATGAATTGGCGACGTTTCATGGTGGGTTCGTTTGCGAGGACGGCTTCGATGGATGATCGTTGACGATACAATCGTGCGATGAGCAAAGCAACTTTTCGAGACGCATTTCGTGCCGGTCGAGCACTGCGCGGGTTTCAATTGACCAGCGTCAGCCCGCATTGGCCGCGGCATTTGGCGGGCAAAATCGATTTTGCGTTTATCGATTGCGAACATCATTGTTTCAGCCGCGAACAGGTCACTTGGATGTGCGTGGCCTATCGGGCGAGCGAAATCACGCCGATCGTTCGCGTGCTGCGTCCCGATGCGTCGCTGGTTCGCGCGGCGATCGATGACGGTGCGCAGGCCGTGGTGGTGCCGTATGTCGAGTCGGTCGCGCAGGTCCGCGAAGTCGTTGCAGCGGCGAAGCTGCGTCCGATTCAAGGCGAGCGAGCCGCGATGGCGATGGTCGACAAACCGCTCGACGGCGACATCAGAGCCATGTCGGGTCGACATTGCCAGAACATTGCGTTGATCATTCAAATCGAAAGTGAGATCGCGGTCGGGCGATGCGAGGAACTGGTGTCGGTCGAAGGAGTGGACGGCGTGCTGGTCGGTCCGTTTGATCTGACGGCGACACTCGGTTGTTTGGGAGTTCACGAAGACCCGCGATTTCAAGAAGCCGCCAAACGGGTCGCCGATGCGACTCGCGTTCGTGGACTGGGCGCGGGAATCTACTTTGCTGAAAGCCCGGTCAAAGAAGCGATGGCGGCGGAGTGGGGTTACAACCTGGTTATCTGCGGGTGCGATTGGTCGCTGATTCGCGAAGCCCTCGCGATCCGCGGGCCGGCCGTCGAATGAACGACGAACTTCGACAACGCACTCGCCGCGCGCTGGATGAACTGCGGCTCGAGTTGCTCGGGGCACGCAGCGACGGCGGCCATTGGGTCGGTCAGTTGTCGGCGTCCGCGCTGAGCACCGCGACCGCCATCAGCGCGATCGCCACGATGATCGGCCAATCCGCAGGCACGGATGATGACGCAGCGGCGCGAATGATCGACGGCGGAATCGAGTACCTGCGCGGCGAGCAGAATGTCGATGGCGGTTTCGGCGATACGGATCGAAGTCATTCCAATATCGCGACCAGTTATCTAGTGTTAGCCGCATCGACGTTGGGGGCAATCGCTGGCCGAGATCGATTGAGTAACGATTCGGTCGCGCGTTTGCGAAACTACATCGATCACCAGGGCGGCATTGATGGACTTCGCCGCCGCTATGGAACCGACAAGACGTTCGTGATTCCGATCATGACCAATATGGCCATCGCCGGTTTGATCGACTGGGACGATGTCGCCCCGCTGCCGTTCGAAGCCGCCGTGGTTCCTCAGTCGATGTATCGATTTTTGCAAATGCCGGTGGTCAGTTATGCGATCCCTGCGTTGGTGGCGATCGGACAGACGCGACATTTCTACGGCAAGAAAACGTTCTTGCCGTGGCGACTGGTTCGCGCGACGTCGATCGCGCCGACCATGAAGGTGTTGCAAAAGATGCAGCCTGAAAGCGGCGGTTACTTGGAAGCCACTCCGCTGACTTCGTTCGTTGTGATGAGTTTGGCGGCGACGGGGCGGGCGAGTCACGTCGTCTGTCAAAACGGTTTTCGTTTTTTGACGAATTCCGTTTTGAGCGATGGCAGTTGGCCGATCGATACGAACTTGGCGACTTGGGTCACGTCGCTGGCCATCGAAGCATTGGCGAGCGATCCGGAAGACGATGGTGTGTGGTACGACGAAGCACTCGTTCGCTGGCACTTGTCGTGTCAGCATCGGGTTCGCCATCCGTTCACCGGCGCCGAACCCGGCGGCTGGGGTTGGACCGATCTCAGCGGCGCGGTGCCGGATTCCGACGACACTCCGGGCGCGATGCTCGCGCTCGATCGGATGCGACGCTGGTGCGAATCGGATTCGCTCAAAAGTGAAATCGACGAGGCGTCACGGCAAGGACAACGATGGTTATTGAAACTTCAAAATCGCAACGGCGGTTGGCCGACGTTTTGCCGTGGCTGGGGGAAGCTGCCTTTCGATAAAAGCAGCACCGACTTGACCGCCCACGCGATTCGAGCTTTGTCGTTGGGGACACTTGCCGATTCAAAATCTGCGATTGGACGAGGCCGCGATTTCTTGCGACGGTCGCAGCAGCACGACGGCTCGTGGCTGCCGCTCTGGTTCGGTAATCAGGATCGTGACGCGGAAGACAATCCGATTTACGGGACCGCGAAGGTGTTGATGGCGGGCGAAGCGGGATCGATCGGCGGTCGCGAAATCGCGAAAGCCGTCGAATATCTGGTCGCCAGCCAGAACGATGACGGTGGCTGGGGGGGAGGCGTGTCGGTCGCCGCGTTTTGGGCGGCGACGGATCCGGATGGCGAATCCGCTCGAAGTACCGTCGAGGAGACCGCACTGGCCGTGGATGCCCTGAGCCAATTCGGCCGCGATTCGACTCACGCTGGGAATGATCGGCTCGATCAGGCTATACTCTCGGGGGTCGAGTTCTTGTTGCTCAGCGTCGAACGGCGGCGACACCGTGTGGCATGGCCGATCGGCTTCTATTTTGCGAAGCTGTGGTACCACGAACGACTCTATCCCCTGATCTTCACGATTGCGGCATTGGGAAGAGTCCTGCAGCGGTCATTCCCATCCCACCCCAGTGTCTCCCAACACGATTCCTGCCAAAGGTGAACGGTTTGTCGACCGATACGAGCACTCAGCATTCGACGCGACGTAAAACGAGCCACTTGAAGGACGTTCCCGAAACACTGGAACTTCGCGAGAGCCTGCGGGCCAGGTGCGAAGAGGTCGCGTCGAAATTGGACCACAGCGTTCCGATGAACAAAGACGCGATGGAGCAGGTCGCGCGTCGCATGATCGAGGAAGCCGATTTGCCCGAGGGCTATCTCGGTTGGCTGATGGTCATGCTCAGCAGCTCGTTCTGGAAGGACGCGTTGTCGGCGGTCCCACCCGAACGACGTCTATTCTTGTTGCCCCACTGCTTGAAACACGCTGAAGGATGCCCGGCGGAATACGACCAGTTCGGCATGAACTGCAAACAGTGCGGAGCGTGCAGCATCGCCGACTTTCGCGGACTCGCCGAAGAGATGGGTTACCGAGTGCTGGTCGCCGAAGGTTCGCCGGTTGTGATGAAGATCATTGTCGGCGGCTACGTCGATGCGGTGGTCGGAGTCGCGTGCTTGAACGTGCTCGAAAAAGCGATCGACAAAGTTTTGCTGGCCGGCATTCCCTGCATGGCCGTACCGCTGCTGAGCAGTGATTGCCGCAACACGAAGGTCGACGAAGAGTGGGTCGATCAAATGATCCGCACGCCCTACAAGTCGGCCGCGCAGACGACTCGCAGTTACGTCCACCTGATGCGAGCCGCCGGTGATCTGTTCAAGCCCGAATCGATCGACGAACTCGCCCCGCGCGTGCGCAGTCGGATGAAGCTCGGGGACGAAGCGGTCACGCTCGAGACGATTCAAAAGATGGACGCGATCGCCGCGACCGAACACATCGCTTACGACTTTTTGGCGCGAGGCGGAAAACATTCACGTCCGTTCATTACGTTAGCGGCATACGATGCAATGTCGGGCGGACACTGCACCGGCGAGAACGCGGACGAAGCCGTAGCCGCAATACCGCTGTCCGTTCGTCGCGCCGCGATGAGCATCGAGACGTTCCACAAAGCGAGCCTCGTTCACGACGACATCGAAGACGACGACGCGTATCGTTACGGTCAACTTGCCGTTCACCGTCGCTTCGGATTGCCAACCGCGATCAACGTCGGCGACTATCTGATCGGACTCGGTTATCGATTGCTCAGCCGCAACGATTCGGGTGCCGGAAACGACGCGGAAGCCCGAGCCGAACTGCTGGACTCGCTGGCTTCGGCCCACCTGCGTCTTTCCGAAGGCCAGGGCGCGGAACTGCTTTGGCGCGATGCAAAAGATCGCCGACTCTCGCCGCTGGATGCGCTAAAAGTTTACGCGTTGAAAACTTCGCCGGCATTCGAAGCGGCGCTGATCAGCGGCATCCGTCTGGCCGGCGATGTCGAACCCTACCGCGAAGCCATCCGAGTATTCAGTCGCAACATGGGCGTCGCGTTTCAGATTCTCAACGATTTGGGCGATTGGATCGGCGACGACAGCAACAAAGTGAAAGCGGGCGGCGACGTCTTCGGTGGCCGACCGACATTGTTATGGGCTCTCGCATTGGCGTCGCTCGACGAATCCGATTCATGCCAATTGTTATCGTTGGCGGACCCCGATTGCCAGCTCGATGATGATGATCGGCTTGCGCAGGTTCGTCGGCTGTACGAGAAAGCGAACGTGTTCGAAACGGCGCTGACGTTGGTCGACAAGCATCAATCGCGTGCCGAACAGGTCGCGGACGGCTTGGAAGTCGAAGAGTTGCGTCGGCTATTTTACTTTTTGGTCGACACCGTACTGGAACGGCCGGAGATGCCGACGCCGGCGGTGGTCTCGCTCGGCATGATAGCGGCGATCGCCACGCCGGTTCAGCGATGAATGCATCACCCGTTGAGATCGGCGAACTGATCGATCAGTTCTACGCCCCGCCATCGGCGCGCACGGAGTTGGCGGAGTTCGAACAGGTCACATCGGTACCCTCGCCGTATGACCAACTGCTCGACCACGACGCCCACATGACGGTCACGGTGGAATCCTATTACGGTCAATCGGTAGACGTTGACGTGCATCGTTTCACGAGGGACACCAACTGGTACAGCCGCGAGATCACGCTCGTCGCGTCCGAGACGAAGCAGGTCGTTCAATACGGAATCGTCCGTTTGAACACGACGGCGCTGGCCACCGAAGTTTGGCGACGGATCGAGAGTCGTGAAACGCCGCTGGGCCGAGTCTTGATCGAGCACAACGTGCTACGAGAAGTGCAGCTATGCGAATTGTGGAAAGTCGTTGCTGGCCCGAGTTTGGCGATGCTGATGAAGTGTGAGGAAGGCGACGTGATGTACGGTCGCACCGCACTGATCCGATGCGACGGAGTGCCAGCGATTGAGTTGTTGGAAATTGTGTTGGCGATTCGTAATAGCCCATCGCGCGACGAGCATTGATACTCGCAATAGGTACCGATCATGCGGCCCCTCCATTGGTTGATTCTGTTTACATCGTTACTCACTACGACCGCGCGGTCTCAGGAACAGCCACTCTCCGGTATCGAATTGCAGGTCGTTGCAAGCAAAGCGGTTGCCGAAGGTGATCGAAGCTTGCGGGCTGGCGATGTAGAACTTGCGGTTGAGAAGTTTGATCGCTATCTCGAACTTCGTCCCGATCAGATGCCGTATCTTTGGCAGCGAGGAATCGCTCTGTATTTTGCTGGCAAGTACGACGAGGCGGTGAATCAGTTTGATAAACATCGCACGGTCAATCCGAACGATGTCGAAAACGCTGCTTGGCATTTTTTGTGCGTCGCGAAAGCGAAGTCTCCGGAAACCGCGAAAGCGATGTTGCTGCCCGCCCCCGGTGACCGCCGTGAACCGATGGACGAAGTTCTAAAAATGCTTTCATCTGGCGATACTGGCGTCGTGAAAGATCAAATCGATGCGGTTGCGAAGCAGTCGCCCGGTTCGCCGGCCAGCGAGGAAGCCGCGTTTTACGGCGAGTTTTATCTTGGACTTTACGCGGACGCACTGGGCGATCGAGCCGCCGCGAGCAAACACATGAATGTCTCGGCGAAAGATGCACCCGCTCATTACATGGGCGATATTGCTCGAGTTTATGCCGCGATTCTGGCAAAGCAGCCCAAGTGAAGATCGCATTTGCATTAGACTGGTCGGCAACATTCTTTTCCCCCGAGTCGATCCAGAGATCCAAGTCATGACTGACGCTTCCGGACAAATTTCTCATGTCCTGATCGAAGACCGTTTGTTCCCACCGTCCGCCGAATTCTCGAAGCGGTCCGTCTTTTCGACGCAAGAACAATTTGATGCAACGTATGCGAAGTCGGTGGAGGATCGTGACGGATTCTGGCGAGACGAAGCGAACCAACATCTGCATTGGTTCGAACCGTTTGGTGAAGTCTGCCGCTGGGCACCACCGAAAGTCCAGTGGTTCGTCGGCGGCAAGACGAACGCCAGCTACAACTGCTTGGACGCTCACGTCGACGCGGGTCGCGGCGACAAGACCGCGATCATTTGGGAAGGCGAACCTGGCGATACGCGGACACTGACTTACGCCGAGCTTTTGCGAGAAGTCGAGAAGTGTGCTGCGGCGATCAGCCGAATGGGAATTAAGCAGGGTGACGTCGTTAGTATCTACATGCCAATGACGCCGGAGCTGCCCATCGCGATGCTCGCATGTGCGCGAATCGGTGCGGTGCATTCGGTGATCTTCGCGGGCTTCAGCGCCGAATCGATCGCCGATCGTAACAACGATGCGCAGGCGAAATTGATGATTACTTCCGACGGTCTTTATCGTCGAGGTAAGGTTTTGCCGCTTAAAGAGATCGTCGACGAAGCGCTGGTGAAGTCGCCGACCGTGACGGCTTGCATCGTGCTTCGGCGAACGGGCAACGAAAATGTTCCGATGATCGAAGGTCGCGACGTTTGGTGGCACGATGTCGTCGACGCGCAGACCGATCATTTTCCCGCTTTGCCGCTCGATAGCGAAGCGACACTGTTCATTCTCTATACCTCCGGCAGCACGGGTAAGCCGAAAGGAATTCTGCACACGACCGCGGGTTACAACCTGTGGGCCAAGCGTACGTTCCAATGGGTATTCGATCACCGCGAAGACGACGTTTATTGGTGTACGGCCGACTGTGGATGGATCACCGGGCACAGCTACATCGTTTATGGTCCGTTGTCGGCGGGCGCGACATGCTTGATGTATGAAGGGGCGCCGAATCATCCGGCCGAAGACCGATTTTGGGACTTGGTCGAGAAATACAAAGTCACGGTTCTGTACACGGCACCCACCGCGATTCGCGCCTTCATTAAATGGGGCGATGAGCATGTCGACAAACATGACTTGTCGAGTTTGCGTTTGCTGGGAAGCGTGGGCGAAGGCATCAATCCCGAAGCGTGGATGTGGTATCACGAAAAAATCGGCGACATGCGTTGCCCGATCGTCGATACTTGGTGGCAAACCGAAACGGGAGGCATCATGATGAGTCCGATGCCCGGTATCACGTCCACCAAACCTGGTTCATGCACGTTTCCGCTGCCGGGCGTCGTGCCCGCGATCGTTGACGAAGCGGGCAATGCGGTCGACGCACAGCATGGCGGGATGTTGTGTATCGCCGAGCCTTGGCCGGGAATGTTGCGAGGTATCTGGAACGATGAAGCTCGCTACGTCGAACAGTATTGGTCGATGGTGCCTGGCAAATATTTGACTGGCGACAACGCTCGTCGTGACGAAGACGGTTACTACTGGATCATGGGCCGCATCGACGACGTGATCAACGTATCGGGGCACCGATTGAGCACGATCGAAGTGGAGAGTGCGCTCGTTAGTCACGAAGCCGTTTGCGAAGCAGCCGTCGTCGGGCGGCACGACGATTTGAAGGGGCAAGCGATCGCTGCGTTTGTCACGATTCGCGGCCGAGAGCCCGACGAGGATTTGCGCAAGGAACTCAAAATGCACGTCCGCAAGCAGATCGGTGCTTTGGCGCAGCCGGACGACATTCGGTTCGCTGCGGTACTGCCGAAGACTCGCAGCGGCAAGATCATGCGTCGATTGCTTCGAGACATCGCGTCGGGTCGGGAGGTTGTCGGCGACACGTCGACACTCGAAGACTTGTCGGTGCTCGCGAAGCTATCGGACGACGAAGCTTAGTTCTTGACCGTGGCTCCGCGACTCCGTCGCGGGGAGTGTTCAGTAAGTTCATTACTCTCCGCGAACGGAGTCGCGGAGCCACGCTAAAATAAGTCGTCGCGGAATGTAGTCCGGTCGCTACAATGCTGCGATGAACGAAATCGACCAATACGATTACCGACTTCCGCCCGAACTGATAGCGCAGGATCCTGTCGCGACTCGCAGCGATGCGCGGTTGATGTTGGTCGATCGCGATAGCGGAAGGATCGAACATCATTATGTCCGTGACTTGCCCGATCTGCTCCGCAAGGGCGACACGCTGGTAATGAACAACAGCCGCGTCGTGCCCGCTCGGTTGGTCGGTTTTCGATCGACGACCGGCGGTCGCTGGCAAGGATTGTATCTGCAAGCGGATCGCGAGACCGGCGTCTGGGAAGTGCTGACGAAAACTCGCGGCACGCTTCGCAATGGGGAAACGATCGTCGTGAAAGACCGCGATGCGCGCGACGGGATGGAGTTAGTCGTGGTCACGCGAACCGACGACGGCAAGTTGTTAGTGAAGCCTCGGCTGGGCGATGAGTTGGCTTCGACGATCGGTGCGTCATTGAAAGAACCGGCGGATTGGCTTGATCGATTCGGTCGAATTCCGTTGCCGCCTTACATTCGAGGCGGACAGATGGTCGACGCGGATGTTCAGAACTATCAAACCGTGTTTGCGAAGGATCGTGGTAGCGTTGCCGCTCCAACGGCCGGTTTGCACTTCACGCGAACGCTGCTGGAAAAGGTTCGTGCGACCGGCGTCGATACGGCCGAAGTGACGCTGCATGTCGGTATCGGAACATTCCGTCCGATTCAAACTGATACGCTGGCGGATCACACGATGCACAGCGAGTGGGGCAGCATTGACGAAGGAACCGCCGAAAACATTCGATCGCGACGGGCGCGTGGCCGCTGCATCGCGGTCGGTACGACCAGTGTTCGGGTGCTTGAAAGTTCAGCGATGAAAAATGGTGGCAAGCTGACGCCCTGGACCGGCCAGACGGATTTGTTCATCAAACCTCCTTATGATTTCAAAGTTGTCGACGCGCTGATGACGAACTTTCACTTGCCCAAGAGTTCTTTATTAGTTTTGGTCTGTGCTTTTGCGGCGCGTGAATTAATGATGCACGCATATCGAACGGCGATCGAGCAGGAGTATCGCTTCTATAGTTACGGCGATGCCATGTTAATCGTTTAGGAATGTGCAGGTCGGTCGGATTGTGCGGCCACGGGCGGTGCAATCCGCAATCTTTTCCAGGGTTATCTAACGATACGCGCTGAAGCGTATCCCATCTTTCACCCGGACGTAGAGCTGTAGGCGTTTTGCGATCGGTTGTCGATTGCCGCCCGGCCGTGTCCAAGCACCGGTCCATTCGCGGCCGGATCCATTTTCCACGAATCTGCGATTCGCCAAACCGGCCGCACAGGGGAACCCTTCCAATGACACGTATCAATACCAACGTTTCGTCGCTCGTCGCTCAAAACCGTTTGAAGAGCAGCAACGACGACTTGAACCAAGCACTCACACGATTGAGCACCGGCCTTCGTATCAATAGCGGCTCGGATGACCCGGCCGGTTTGATCGCCAGCGAAGCACTTCGCAGCGAAATCACCGGTCTGAACAAGTCGATCAGCAACACTCAGCGTGCCAGCCAGATCATCAGCACCGCCGACAGCGCTTTGGGCCAAGTCAGCAGCCTGCTCAATGACGTCCGCGGATTGGTTGTCGAAGCGGCCAACAGCGGTGCACTGAGCCAAGAAGAAATCGCGGCTAACCAACTGCAAATCGATAGCTCGCTCGAAGCCATCAACCGAATCTCGCAAACGACGACTTTCCAAGGTCGTAAGTTACTCGACGGCAGCCTCAGCTTCCAAACCAAAGCCGGCGCGAACTTCAGCAACGTCACCGACTTGAAGATTGACCAAGCGAACCTCGGCAGCACGGGTTCGGTCGACGTCAACGTCAAGATCACGGCTGCCGCGGAACAAGCCAAAGTCAAAATCGATAACATTCCCGTTGGCACAACCGCGACCAAGTCGACCGGCGAATTGACGCTCACCAACACATCGGTTCAGACCGAAGCTACTTCCGGTACGGTTTCGCTCGGCACCGCGGGCAGTTTCACATTGGCAACGAAAGTTGGCGGTACATTCGAGGGTGCGGACGGCGAAGGAATCAACATCGTCGTCGCGACCGTCGCTTCGGGAACCACTTCGTCGATCGATAGCTCGGTCGCGGGAACCGTTACGATCACTTTGGAAGAAGGGCAAACGCTCACGCAGGTCGCGACAGCCCTTGCTGCCAACGCGGACTTCGATTTCCAAAGCACCGCTGCGGTCGCCGTCACCAGCGCCAACACGCTGGCCACCGGAACCGCATCGCTGACCGGCGGCGCCGACGCCGGAACCGTCACGACCGCGACGTTAAATATCGCTGCCAAAGATGCGGGACTCGGAAATGAGATCACCAGCATCGTTTACGCCGAAGCATCGGGCACAGCGACTCCGACCGCAGCGTTCGCCGATGGCGTGCTGACGATCACCGTTGATGACACTGCCAACGTAACGTTGGACTCGATCCTCACCGCGATCAGCACCAGCACCGACTTCGAAGCGACCGTCGCAACGGGCGGCGATTTCACCACCTTCGCTCCGGGCACGACCGCAGGTGCCGAAGGCACTTTAGTCGCCGGCATCGGTTCGGGCGGTTTGGCGGAAGCGGCCGTGTTCGAATTGCAAGGAGCCAACGGTTCGGAAGTGTTCAACGTATCCAAGGGAACGACGATCGACGAACTGGTCAGTCAAATTAACTTGGTTAGCGACGCGACCGGCATCAAAGCTGCCGCTACCGGCCAAACGCTGAACCTAACCTCGACCGCTTACGGTGCCAACGCCGTCGTCGACTTCCGCGTGATCGACGAAGAGTCGACGGGAACATTCACGACGAATGTCACCGGCGGCGGAGTGCGAGATAACGGTGCCGACATCAAAGCGAAGGTCAACGGTATCGACGCCAACGGCAACGGCAACGGCCTGTCGATCAACACGTCGACATTGGACCTGTCGCTGACCGTGAAAGACGGTTCGAGTGCCGCTCTGAGTTTCACGATCAACGGTGGTGGTGCGAAGTTCCAATTGGGATCGGACGTCGTCGGAAACCAACAAGCTCGCATCGGCATCGACAGCGTCAATACGGCTCGTTTGGGCGGAACCAGCGGCAAGCTGTTCCAACTCGGCAGTGGCGGATCGGCTTCGCTGGCCAATGACGCCACAACGGCAGCTAAAATCGTGACCGAAGCGATCAACCAAGTAACCGGACTTCGCGGTCGTTTGGGTGCGTTCCAGTCGACGACTTTGGAAAGCAACTTGGTCAGCTTGAACGAGACGAAGGCTAACTTGCAAGAAGCCGAAAGCTCGATCCGCGACGCTGACTTTGCACAAGAGTCGGCCAACCTGACGCGTGCACAGATCCTGGTTCAGTCCGGCACGAACGTGTTGTCGCTGGCTAACCAGAACCCACAAAACGTCTTGGCTCTGCTTCGTTAAGAAGCGAGTTTCACTCGACGATTTTAATAGTACGCCAGCCGACCGAGGTTTTACCTCGGTCGGCTGGTGGTATTTTGTGCGTCACCCGTTCGCTGGTGTTAAACGGTAACGGATAGACGACCTGTGGGTTTGGGGTCACGCCGATTCGTGATTTACAAACAGAATCGGCTGTGGAGAAGGTGCCCTTTCGTCCCGATCTTTGTCGTGAAGACCTCGTTTCGTTGATTGATGTTCGATAGCGAACGTGAAGGTCTGATCCCGGTCCATCGCGTCCGGATTCGCCAACAATCTCGACCGCGATCAACCAACAAGGGGCACCGCCATGACAAGAATCAATACCAACGTATCGTCGCTCGTCGCACAGAACCGATTGCAAACCAGCAACAACGACTTGCAAACCGCGCTCACACGACTGAGCACGGGTCTGCGAATCAACAGCGGTTCGGACGATCCGGCCGGTTTGATCGCCAGCGAAGCTCTTCGCAGCGAAATCACCAGCTTGGGCAAAGCGATCAGCAACACGCAGCGTGCCAGCCAAATCATCAGCACCGCCGACAGCGCTCTTGGCCAAGTCAGTAGCCTGCTCAACGACGTTCGTGGATTGGTCGTCGAAGCGGCAAACAGTGGAGCTCTGAGTCCCGACGAAATCGCTGCAAATCAGTTGCAGGTCGACAGCTCGCTCGAAGCCATCAACCGGATCTCGCAAACGACGACGTTCCAAGGTCGTAAGTTGCTCGACGGAAGTCTCGGCTTCCAAACCGTTGCCGGCGCGAACTTCGGTAACGTCAAGGAGTTGAAGATCGATCAAGCGAATCTCGGATCGACTGGTTCTGTCTCGGTCGATGTGACGATTAATGCGGCTGCGAAACGCGCTCGAGTATCGCTGGACATTCCTGTTGGCATTCCTGCAGTAGCTGCGACCGGATCGGTCGCACTGTCGGACGCCGCGGGTGTCAACTCGGCCGCCGGATCGCTCGAGTTCACTCAAAGCAACGCAGCGGTTGCATCATCGGCGACATTCGCAATCGGCGGCGCCGACTTCACCTTGGATGCTGATACCGCCGGAATCGCTGGCGATGCGATCAGCATCACGGTAGTCGCCGGTGGTACCGCAGGTACTGGCGCAGTCACGACGGCTAGCGGCACCGACTACACCATCACTCTGGCGAGTGACTTTGCCGGGACTGCCGGCGACCTCGAGACGTCGTTCAATGCGGCGGCTACCGGCGTAGCGACTCTCACGGCAGCGAACTCGGCCAACGGCGTCGCTGCCGCGAGTCCGCTTGCCACGACCAATTTGACCGGTGGTGTCGATGCGTCGACCAGTACCGCAACCGTCGACGTGACTGCCGACATTGCCGGTACCGCTGGCAACGTCAACATTGTCTTCACGAAGACCACTGGTGCAACAACCAGTGCGAGCATCAACGGCAGCGGTGACATCGAAGTTGTCGTTAACGACACGGGAACCACCACCCTCGAAGAGATTCGTGCGGCGATCGACGGGATCTCCGGATTCTCGGCCGCGATCACCAACACCGACACAATTCCAGTTGGCGACTACGACAACACGACCGCCGATCCGACTCTGACCGACTTGACCGGAGGAACCGATGGACCCGCATCGACGGCAACGCTGGCCTTGACGGCGACATCGACAGGTGCTGCTGCAAACACGGCGACGATTTCGTTTGCGAAAGTCAACGGAACGACGACGCCATTCGCCAGCGTCGATTCGTCTGGCAACATCACCGTAACAGTCAACGACACCGGCAGCGCGACGATCGCATCGATCGTTTCGGCGATCAATTCGGAAGGCACCTACTCGGCCGTTCCCGACACAACCGGCGGGTTGACCAGCGTCAACACCGAAACATTCACGGACACGCCGACCGCTTTCTCTGGCGGTATCGACTCGTCGGGCGGACTCGCCGAAGCGGTTGTGTTCGAGTTGCAAGGCAAGACGGGATCGGAAGTCTTCAACGTCAGCAAGGGAACCACGATTGGTGAACTCGTTAGCCAAATCAATTTGGTTTCCGACGCTACTGGAATCACCGCGAATGCAAACGGCCAATCGCTGCAACTGGTTTCGAGCGACTACGGTGCCGATGCCGTCGTCGACCTTCGAGTCATCCAGGAAGCGACGACAGGAACATTTACGTCGGAAATTGAAGCCGGCGTCCGTGCCGCCGGTGCCGACATCAAAGCGAAGGTCAATGGTATCGATGCCAGCGGCCGCGGTAACACTTTGTCGATCAACACTGCAACGCTCGACTTGTCACTTACAGTGGAAGACGGCAGCAGCGCCGCGATCAACTTCACGATCAACGGCGGTGGTGCGAAGTTCCAACTCGGTGCCGACGTTGTCGGTAACCAACAAGCTCGGATCGGTATCGACAGCGTCAACACCGCTCGTCTCGGTGGTGCAAGCGGCAAGTTGTTCCAACTCGGATCGGGTGGATCGGCTTCGCTGGCAAACGATGCGACGACCGCCGCACGAATCGTTACCGAAGCCATCGATCAAGTGACCAGCCTTCGTGGTCGACTCGGTGCGTTCCAAGCAACGACGCTGGAAAGCAACATCGTCAGCCTCGGGGAAACGCGAGCCAACTTGCTCGAAGCCGAAAGCTCGATCCGCGACGCCGACTTCGCGCAAGAATCGGCTAACCTGACACGAGCACAGATTCTGGTTCAATCCGGTACGAACGTGCTGTCACTTGCCAACCAGAACCCGCAAAACGTTCTGTCGCTGTTGCGATAAACGATATCGGATCAAACGACTGATTGACGCAACTTGGCCGGCGAAGGCACCTTCGCCGGCCATTTTGTTTTGGAAGGGGCTTGCACGATTGACACAACCGTCAAGTTTCACGCAATCCTTCGACGCATCGATGTTCGCTTTGAGACGATTCACGCCCAAGGGGATCCCGCGTGGTAGCGTTTTTCTGGACCCCGCCGCGTCATGCTGCCGATCCTTAACGTAGCACGCAGAAATCCCCTCCATTAGCTGCCATTCATGGGACGTCTTCAATCTTCCGTCGGTTTGATCACCGGTACCGACATCGTTGGTACCGTCGACCAACTGATCAAAATCAGCGGTCAACCGCGAGATCGACTCGTATCGCGTAACGACATCCTACAGCGCACGCAACAAAGCATTGCCGAGTTGACGGCGTCGGTGATCGGTGTGCAACTTTCCGGCAGTCGACTGGCGAATGCGTCACTGTTCCAATCCAAGAAAGCGGACTCGACGAACAAGGACGCGCTTTCGGTAACCGCCGGAACGAACGCCACCGTCGGAAAGCATGTCGTCCGCACGCTTGCGACTGCCGCGACACACAGCGTCCGTTCGTTGCAACGATTCGATGCCGCCGACACGGCGCTCGGTTTCACCGGATCGATCTCGGTCAACCCACGTGGCGGGTCACTCGACGGTTCGGTATCGCTCGCCAAACTGAATGACGGACGCGGTGTCGAAGGTGGAAAGATTCGCATCACGGATCGCTCGGGTTCGTCGGCCGAGATTGACCTCAGCGGCGCTCAAACGATTGACGAAGTTTTGACGGCAATCAACGACGCTGACATCGGCATCAAAGCAACGACCGACGGCGCGAAGATCAAGTTGATCGATCTAACGGGCAGCACCGAGTCTAACTTGAAAGTCGAGCAGCTCGGTAACTCAGAGACCGCGGCCGATCTCGGGCTGTACGGAATTGATGACGCCAGCAGCGTCGTGTCGGGCATCAATCTTGTACTTCCCAGCGGTGTCACGGCGCTGCGCGGCACATCGCTTTCCGAGTTGGGCGGTGGATTGGGACTCGGTACGCTCGGCACTCTCGACATCACGCTCTCAAACGGCAGCAGCGCGGCGATCGATCTGTCCGGCGCGACGACGACGTCCGAAGTGATCGACGCGATCGAAGCGTCCGGCCTTTCGCTGATCGTCAAATACAATGATGCCCGCAACGGCTTGCAGATTCGCGATGTCTCCGGCGGCACCGGCAACATCACGATCTCGTCGGCCGACACGACGGCAACCAAACTCGGTCTCGAAGCGGACACGACCAACGATATCATCGTCGGCAAAAATCTGAATCGCCAATCCGTGACATCCGAAGCCAAACTCGCGGATTTGAATCAGGGCAAAGGCATCAAAGGTTCTTTCACCATCACCGACAGCAGTGGCGGCTTGGCGGCGATCAATATCGCCGGTCAAGCGATCACCACCGTCGGCGGTTTGGTCGACGCGATCAACGCGCTGAGCGTCGGTGTGACGGCGTCGCTCAACGAAGCCGGCGACGGCATCGCGATTGTTGACACGGCTGGCGGCAGCGGCACGCTCAAGATCAAAGATGCCGGCTCGGGGACGGCAGCGAAAGATCTCGGTATCGTCGGTACCGCGACGAGCCAAACGATCGGCGGTTCGACAGTGTCGGCGCTCGTCGGTTCACAAGCGGGCAAGATCACCGTCGAATCAACCGACACGCTGACGAGCCTGGTAAAGAAGATCAATCAAGACGGACGATACGGCGAAGCGTCGGTGCAGTCCAACGGCGACGGCACAGTATCGCTGAGGATTCGCGGAACCAAAGGTGGCGAAGGCGGCCAGTTCGCGATCAACACGAGTGGCTTCGAATTAGACCTGCGAACCGAAAGTCGCGGACAAGACGCGCTGATTGCCGTCTCGACCGACAATGGGCTTGAACAGTTTTTGACGTCGACCGATGGCGTTTTCGATTTGAGCGGCAAGACTTCCACATCCAGCAAGATCACTGCATCGAGCCTGCTAACGCAGATCTCAAGCGACCTGAATACCGGCAGCTTCACAATCACGGATTCCAATGGCAAAACCAGCGCCATCAATTTGCGAACGCAAGAGGTCTCAACGGTCGGTGAACTGATCGAGAAGATCAACGAACTGGGAATCGGTGTCACCGCATCGGTCAACGAAGCGGGCGATGGCATTGCGATAGTGGACACGGCGGCCGGTTCAAAGAAGCTTAAGATCAGTGACGTGGGCAACGGAAAAGCTGCGCTCCGACTCGGCATCGCCGGCGAAGCGACAACGAAGACCATCGGTGGCCTCGAAGTTTCGGCGCTGGTTGGTTCCACCTCCAGCAGCACGACGACAACATCAACGGGACTTTCGTTCACGCTGAAGAGTCTGTCCGCCGACCCGATCACGGTCTCGGTAACGGATGACTCCAGCGGAGTCACGACAGCGGCAAAAACCTTCGTCGACCAATACAACAAACTGATCGACAAACTCGATGCGTTGACGATCTTTGACCAAGACACCAACGAAGTCGGATTGCTGTTCGGGTCCAGCGAGGCGAATCGGATCACGTCCGGCTTCTCTCGTTTGCTCTCTAGCGCGATCACGGGTGCGGGAACGATCAAGTCCATCGGACAAGTCGGGATCAGTTTCAACGACAAAGGAAAACTCGCGCTCGACACCGACAAACTGACATCGCTTTTGGACAGCAATCGCGCGGACGTCGAGCAGTTTTTCACGACCGCAGAGACGGGACTCGCAAACCGCGTCGACGATTTGTCGAATCGAATCGCGGGTGTCGATAACAGCCTGCTGCTCACGCGTAACAAGACGCTCGCGGATCAGATCGAACAAAATGGTCGACGCATCGACACTTACAATACGCGTTTAGATCGAGAACGCGAACGATTGCTCAAGCAGTTCTATTCAACCGAAACGGCAATCTCAAAAATTCAAAGCAACAGTAGCGCGATCGATCAAATCCAGCGGATCGAAATACCCACGTAGCCTTTCGCCCGTATTTCAAGGACGACGATGTCGATGAATCCCGAAAACTTCCGCCCGAGACTCGATGGTGGAAGTCAACAATACCTGGACTCCGCAATCCGCGGCGCTTCGCCGGCAAAGTTGCGGCTGTTGCTATTACAGCGCGCCGTGGACGTGGCCGCGACGTTGAGTCGAGTGTGGCGAAACGGCCAATTGCTCGGGTCGAACGAGCATTCTTTGACGCTATTGGAAATACTGGGCGAGCTGTTGAGTGGTGTTTCGGGAAGCAAGGACGTAGGTGAAAAAAAGCTATGCAACCAAGTTGCCGATCTCTATGTGTTTTTAACGAAGCACCTCGTGTTTGCTGAACAGCACAGCGATGCGGACGCGATCGACGAAATTCGGATGGTGCTTGAGGTCGAGTCGGAGACTTGGCGAGCCGTCTGCGCACGTGAACTGGCGCCCGCGAAATCCGTGCAGGGCCACCCAGCCGTGGCCGGTGGACTGAATTTCAGCGCCTGAGATCCTTTCGCAAAACATCGAACGCAAGTTGCCGATATGCGGCGAAGGCGCTATTCTTAGGGCCTACGAGCCCCGATATTGTGTCGGAGACCGGACCCAAATACAGCCTCGAGGCTAGACGGATGCGTTGGATTCTGATTTTACTCGGTGCCGTATTCACTTTTACTTTCCCATCGGTACGAGCGATCGCCCAGACGGCTGTAGGCGATGCGACGGGCACGATCGGCGATGTCACGGTCGAGCCTGAGAAGGCTGACCAAGAAGCTGCGGCTCAGACGCCTGCGGCTGAAATGGACGAGCTTTACATCCGAGTCGCGAAGACGGACGAGGGTAAACCTAAAGCACTTCAGACCGCGATCGTCCGATATCGAGGAAGGCCGGGGTCGGAATATGCCGAAAAGATCGTTGATCTCGTCGGCGTTGTTCATATCGGACAACGAGAGTACTACGTTGATCTGAATTCACGGCTTGCGCGGTACGACCGCGTTTTATATGAGTTGGTCGCTCCGGATGGAACTCGAATTCGACCTGAAGACTTGAAGGATCGTCGCTCGGTTCTGGCATCGATGCAGACGGGTATGAAAGACATGCTAAATCTGGAATACCAACTCGAGTTGATCGATTACATGGCGAGCAACTTTCGACATGCCGACATGAGTCCCGATGAATTCGTGGAAGACTTGCAGCGGCGTGGCGACAGCGTTTGGAAAATGGTCGCTCGGATGATGGGCGCCGGCTTGGCTTCACAAGCTGCGGGTGGTGGTGACGCTGGCATGTTGTTTGCCCTCTTCAGCAGCGACCGGTCCAAGAAGATGAAGCAGGCGATGGCGCGTCAATTGGTTGACATCGAACTGGTGAGCGCCGGAATGGACGACGCGCAGGGAGAAAATACGCTGATCAAAGGTCGTAACGGAAAAGCGTTTGAGATTTTAAAAGAAGAACTTGCTGCCGGCAAAAACACGCTGGCCGTGTTCTACGGGGCAGGTCATTTGCCAGATATGGCCGAGCGATTGGAACAAGACTTTGACATGGAAGCCGTCGATACGACTTGGTTGGATGCTTGGGATTTGACGCGAAACTAAATGAGTTACAATGGGGTTCCCGCCTCTCTCGCCCTGAGAACCCGATGTTCCCAAGATTCCAGCCGCGTCGACGCTCCTTCTTGAAAGCCGCCGGCATCTCGATTGCTCTGCCGGCGCTCGAATCAGCTTCCAGCGCGCGGGCATCGGAGAAGCAAGTTCCACCGCCGAAGCGAATGGTTTGCGTCGGCAATGAGTTCGGAATGTATCCGGGTGCTTTCTGGCCCGAAGAAGATGGCAGAGAGTTTGCACTGTCGCCTTTACTCGAACCGCTTGGAAAACACCGCGACAACTTAACGGTTTTCTCGCATCTCGACCATGGACTCAAAGGTGGACACTTCGCAGTCCACACGTTTTTGACGGGTGTGAAAGCGGTCGAAGCGTCGTCGATGCGCGACGGCGGCATCAGCCTGGATCAGCGGGCCGCCGAACACGTCGGATCGCAAACACGGTTTCCTTCTCTGACCGTTGGCAGCGAGAACGGTTTGCACGGCGGATGCCGAATGAGTTGGACCCGCAGCGGCACGCGTGTTCCGCCCATCGAAGGCCCGCGAGAATTGTTTCGCATGCTGTTCGCCGACACGGACGCTGCGTCGCGCGATCGAGTGTTCGACCGACTCGATTTGCAAGGTTCGATTTTGGATTCGATTCGCAGTGATGCCAACGATCTCGCTCGTCTGCTCAATGAATCCGACAAACACAAACTGGATGAATTCTTAACATCGGTGCGCGAAGTTGAATCAAAGCTCGCGCTCGATCGACGTTGGCAAAGAGTAGCCAAACCAAAACCACCCATCGACGAATCGGACGATCTCGGACTCACCCGCGACCTTCCAAAAATCTATGACTTGATCGCGCTCGCCCTTCAGACGGATTCTACGAGAGTCGCGACGTTGGAAGTCGGTGGCAGTTTTGCGGCGTCAGATCTCGGTATCAAACAAGGCTATCACGGATTATCACACCACGGCCAAGTGCAATCGAATATCGACTTGCTGGTGCAGATCGAACATTATCAAGTCGAACAGTTCTCGCGTTTCTTGGATAAGCTTTCGTCGATCCGTGAACCCGAATCTGACGGCACTCTGCTCAGCAACACGATGGCATTGTTTGGCAGCGGCATGGGCAACGCGAACTCTCACACCAACAGCGATTTGCCGATCGTGTTGGCCGGTGGCGGGTTTGCTCATGGTCAACTTCTGGAATTGCCGGAGCAAAAGAACCGCCGAATCCCATTGTCGAATTTGTTCGTATCGATGCTGCAACAGTTCGGGGTGGAAACGGATTCGTTTGGCAAGAGTACCGGTACTCTGACAGGTCTCGAAATGGCATGAAGTTGCTAACCGTAAATCTCGGGATTCGGCTGTCGCTGGCTGCTTTCTTGACGAGTGCATTCGGATCGTTCGCGCTTTGCGATGAATCAAAACCTGAGCGAACTAAGGCTCAATCGGTTCAAGATTTTTTGAACGACTATTGCGTCGATTGCCATAACGCGGATGACGTGAAAGGGAACCGATCCTTTGAAGCGATTGCCGGCGAAATCACGGACGAAGAAAGCTTGGTCGATTACCAAGACATTCTCGACCAATTGAATCTGTCGGAGATGCCACCGTCCGACGCAGAGCAGCCGAGTTCGTTCGACCGGATGCAAGCCATTGAATTGTTGACTCGGCAGATAGAGCAATTTCACGCCCATCGAAAACCGATAAGCACGCAGACCGTTCTTCGTAGGATCAATGCGAGAGAATATCGCAACACGATTCGCGATCTGCTGAAACTTGACACAACAATTTTCGACCCGGCGCAAGATTTTCCCCGCGACCAAACCAGCGAACATTTGGATAACAATGCCGAATGGCTTGTCACGTCATCGCACCTCCTCGAGCGGTACCTCTTGGCCGCCGACCTCGCAATATCTAAGGCACTGTTGCCTCTGGAAAAGCCTATTGAGCAAACTTGGAAGTTTACAAAAAATTTTCGTCAACAACCCGAAATCGACAATGTTCATGGAAAGTTCAACCGCTACGAGCACATGACTTTGTACGATGTCGTCGGCGCCGACAAACCCGAAGGAGCCTATGGCCCGATCCTCGCGTTTGCCGATGGTGTACCCCACGACGGTGTGTATGAAATACGTCTTCGCGCCGAAGCGGTAAACCGTTCGCATCCCTACGACGAAGCGTTCATCGGTACGGATCGCGAGCGCCCGTTTCGCCTCGGCATTGTTCCGGGTGAACAGACGGCCGGCGAACTGCACTTGCCTCAGCCGATCGAACCTTTGCTCGCGGAAATCGAATTGGCCGACGAACCGACGTGGTACACCGTCCGAGTGCGACTGGACAAGGGATACACGCCACGGTTCACGTTTCGAAATGGTTTGATGGATGTTCGCGACCTATGGGGAAAACTGGTCAAAAAATACCCCGAACAATTCGATCGCAATCCAAAAGGAATTGTCGAGGTCCGAAGGGCCGCGATCGTTGATGGCAAGTTGCCCCAGATTCGCATTCATGAGATCGAAATCACGGGTCCGATCTTCGACCGATGGCCAACCGCTTCACAAGAGTTGCTGTTGGGCGACGACTTTTCAAGAGTCGCTCAATCGGGGTTGCTGAGCACAGATGAAATGCGTTCCCACGTTCAGCGATTCGCATCGCTGGCATATCGACGACCCGCTACGGACTCCGAAATTGAGAAGGTCATGCGGCTGATCGCAGTTCGACTGACATCCGGCCGTTCGCCAGTCGAGGCTCTCGCAGACGGTTTTAAAACGGTTCTTTGCTCGCCAAACTTTTTGTACCTCGGCGAGAATACCGCAGGCGTCGGTGGAGAACTCGATCAATACGCATTGGCATCGCGTTTGTCGTATTTTCTTTGGTCGTCGATGCCGGACCAGGAACTGATTCACCTTGCCCAGCAGGGACGGCTCGCCGATGATGCAGAGCTCACGCGTCAGACGCAGCGGATGCTTTCGGATAGCCGTTCCGATGCAATGATCGATGGCTTTTTGGATAGCTGGTTGGCCTTGCGGCAACTCGGTTCTGCTCCGCCGGATCGCGATAAGTTTACGGACTACTATCGACATGATCTTGCCGCTGCGATGCGTGAAGAAACCGATTTGTTTTTTCGTCATTTGGTAGACGAGAATCTGAGCCTCGAAAACTTCATCGACTCGAATTTTTCATTCGTCAATCGACCCTTAGCCAATCTTTACGGGATCGACGCGCCAGCAGGACCTGGCTTCGCGAAAGTTCAATTGAATGATCGTCGTCGTGGCGGTCTGCTTGGTCAGGCGAGCGTTTTGACGGTCTCGGCGAACGGATTCGACACATCTCCCGTCGTTCGCGGCGTCTGGATGCTGGAGAATTTTTTAGGAACTCCGCCTTCACCGCCGCCACCAGACGTCGAGCCGCTTGATCCAGACACTCGCGGCGCAAAAACGATTCGCGAGCAGTTGGCGATGCACCGTAACGTGTCGACCTGCAATGAGTGTCATCGTAAAATTGATCCGCTCGGCTTCGCTTTAGAGAATTACGACCCGATCGGACGTTGGCGGGATCGATACGTTCGCAGTGCCAAGATTGACTCGTCAGGCGAGCTACCGGACGGCGAAAGTTTTACCGGTATCCAGGATTTGAAAAAAATTATGCTCAAACGAGAACCGCAGTTCGCTCGCGCGATGGCCGAAAAAATGCTCGCTTATGCAACGGGTCGGATGATGGCAACAACCGACCGTCCCGCAATCGACAAAATCGCAAGCTCGGCGAACGGAACCCGCGAGCTGATTGAACAAGTCGTGTTGAGCGAAACATTTCGCAGCAAGTGATGACAGAAATAGCCTGGAGCTACGCCCCAGGCTATTGTATTTTCGTGCCTACGGCACTGCGGAATCACGTCTTACGCTGCCTGCTTGATGAACGAACTCAATCGTTCGGCACGCGAAGGACTTTGCAACTTGGCAACTGCCTTCGCTTCGATTTGGCGAACCCGTTCGCGCGTGACCTTGAAGATTCGGCCGCACTCTTCCAGTGTATAGCTGTAGCCGTCGACCAAGCCGTAACGCAAGCGAATGATTTCTCGTTCGCGGAATGTTAGCGTCTTGAGCAATTCGTCGATCTTGCCTCTTAAGATGCTGCTGGCCGCGTTTTTGACCGGGTTGTGGCTGTCACTGTCTTGAATGAATTCGCCAAAGCTGCTGTCTTCTCCTTCGCCGACTGGTCGATCGAGGCTGACAGGGTGACGTCCGATGTCCATCACGCGACGCACTTCTTCGATCGGTACTTCGGTCGACTCGGCGATTTCTTCGTAGGTCGGCTCGCGGCGCAGTTCTTGAGTCAATCGTTTTTGAGCTTGCCGCAGTTTGCTGAGCACATCGATCATGTGAACAGGAATGCGGATCGTACGCGCTTGATCGGCGATCGCTCGCGTGATTGCTTGACGAATCCACCAAGTCGCATAGGTGCTGAACTTGAAACCGCGACGATACTCGTACTTGTCGACGGCGCGCATCAGTCCGGTGTTGCCCTCTTGGATCAAGTCGAGAAACGACAGACCGCGGTTGCGGTACTTTTTGGCGATCGAGACGACCAATCGAAGATTGCCGCTGCTGAGTTCGCGTTTGGTTGCTTCGTATTCCTCGAAATAGCGGCGAGCGCTGACCATTCGGTTGTGGAGACTGGTGGGACTCTCTTGAGTCACCAACATCAATTCTCGCAGCTCTTGCTTCAAATCGGCGGCTTCGTCTCGGCTGACGGCATCGGTGCCCAAGGCTGCCAGGCGAGCGCGAATGAAATTCATCCGACGCGAAATATCTTCCAACTGTTTTAGCAACGGCGTCACGCGTCGGCTTCGGAGCGAAAGTTCTTCGACCAATTGCAAGCACTTGCGTCGATTTCGGATGAATCGTCGTCGCACTTCCGCCTTCAAACGAGGTGACGTGCTCTTGCGAACCATCAACTCAAAGTCGTCTTTGTTTTGGCGAATCAAGTGCTCGAGGCTGCGCAAATTGTGCGGCATGCGAGCACTGATTTGCTCTTTGGTCAAACGTTCGGTCAACGAAACTTTGATCGTTCGATCGAACGGCAAGTCACCGGCATGGACTCGCTTGAGTGTCGCAAATGTTGCCCGCAACGCGTAGTCGGATGCCAGAAGCATACGACGGAAACGTCGTCGGTTGATCTCGATCTTTTTCGCCAGCGAAATCTCTTGTTCGCGTGTGAGCAACGGAATCTCGGCCATTTGGCTCAAGTACATCCGAATCGGATCATCGCTGGCTCGCGGCAGGTCGGCGGAGGATACGATCGCGACCGGTTCGTCATCCTCGTCATCATCCGATAATTCGTTGGCGGCGATCGGATCGATTGCATCAAGACTCGCGGCGCCCTCGCCACTCAATTCGGCTGATTCGAGCGCTGCCTTTGCGGCTGATAGTTTCTTTTCGAGGGCCGCCGCGACCGAGGCTCGTGTCGGGCTTGCGATCGGGCGAACCTTCGTGGTCGGCGCCTCGATCAGGTCGATCCCGTGATGTTCGATGGCTAGCAGCAGACCATCGAGCTTCTCGGGGTTGACATCTTCATCGGGAAGATAAGCGTTCACTTCATCGTAAGTCAGGAATCCATCCTGGATTCCGCGGGCGATCAACGACGAAAGTTGTTGGTCGATCAATTGCATCTTGCAAACCTTTCAATGTGCGTGTCATCGTAACACGCTGGGTCGGGTGAAAATCCATTTCCGAAGCGGGACGAAGATTGTGTCCCGGATCTCAAATTCTGCCTAGCTGAGTTTCAAACTTTTTTACGGAGTTTTGATTCCTCGTCTTTCGCGGTCTTGTTGGATCAAACGATTCAGCAACGCCGTCTCTTCGTCCTCGTCTAACGACGCGGAAGCCAATTGTTCGATCTGACGCGATTGATCTTGATTGAATTCGCGCTCTCGGTATCTTGTCATGATCATCGCGTAGCGTTGTTCGGGTGTTTCCGGCAGCTTTCCGTTTCGCTCGCGAACGCGATCTTGCATGGTCACGATTTGGTTTTTGAGTTGTTCGTTTTCGACGAGCAGTAACAGTGTTTCGACATCTAAATCGCGACCGCTGAGTTCGAGTTCTTGGTAGGCGGACATCAGCATCTTTGCGGTCGCCGTCTCGAACCAATCCGGATCGATCGCTTCCACAGCCATCGCGGCTATCTCGGGCGATTCAATCAGCGTCTCAAATAGTTGTCGATCGAGACCCGATAATGACGTCAGCTTGCGTTGAAAGGATCGGAGGTGAGTTTGATCATTTAGCGTCGAATGAGACGCACCGTCCGAATCCGATTCGACAGATTCCGCGAAGGCATCGTTGGGATCGACGAATTGTTCGGATCCGATCGGCGATGGACTCGACTTCGGTTTGAAGGATATGCGTTGGCGCTGGCGAGCGTCACTTCGCAGCGATTCCAGGCGACGCTCGAGACGATCTGTTTTCAAATCAAAGCTTCGCGACAATCGAACTAACAACTGATCGACCCGCAAACTTGGCGGCGCTTTTGCAACAATCTTCAGCATCGTATCGACGGCCGTGGTGACGGCATGCGTATCGTTGATGAAGTCGATACCTGCGGTTAGTTTTGATAGCTTGTGATCGAGTGCGTCGGGCGCTTCGGAGACCAAACGATCGAACGATTCTCGTCCCTCGGTTTGCAAAAACTCCGCCGGATCGCTGGCATCCGGGAGCGTTAGAACTCGCAAGTCGACATCTGCACCGACGAATAGCTCGAGCACTTGATCGGCGCGAGTTTGCCCGGCGTTGTCACCGTCGAGCACCAGCACGACGCGCTGTGCGAATCGCTTTAGAATTTTGACGTGCGTTTCACCGAGTGCCGTTCCCAGAACGGCAACGACCGGCTCGACACCAGCCTGCCTAGCGGCGACGACATCGGTGTAGCCTTCCATGACCAAGACTTCGCCTTGGCGTCGAATTGCTTCTCGAGCCAACTGCAAACCGTAAAGCTGATTCGACTTGCGAAACAACAACGTCTCACGACCGTTGATGTACTTGCCACCGGCGTTCTCGCCCTCGCGCTGGGCGATCTTCGGAATCAAGCGGCCACCAAGCGAGATTGGTCGATTCTGCAAATCATGAATCGGAAACATCAACCGACCGCGGAACATGTCGACGCAACCGTCGCCAGACTTCTTTGCGGAAGCGAGGCCGGCCGCCTGAGCAACCGCGCCGCTGAACTTATTCTTCGCCAACATTTCGACGGCATACGACCACGAATCGGGTGAGAACCCGATTTGAAAACGTCTTCGATTTTCATCGTCGATACCGCGATCTGCCAGATAATCGCGAGCAATTTTCGCGTCATCGCTCTGGCCCGAATCCAGAATTTGGAAATACTCGTCACACACCAACTTCATCGCCGCGAACAAAGTGTCGCGATCGTCTGGCGAACCGGGCTGAGTCTTGGGGCCACGGGTGTACTGGTCGAACGGTATTCCGGCCAGCTCGGCAAGCGTTCTCAGAGCGACGGGGAACTCCACTGCGTCGCGACGCATGATGAAGCTGAAAACATCGCCGCCGATGTCGCACGGCCAGCACTTCCAGGTTTGACGTTCTTGATTGACCGTCATCGACGGTCGGCGGTCATTGTGCCATGGGCAACGCGTAACAAAATTGCGACCTTGCGGTTGCAATTCTAGCGTCGCACCGATTACATCGACGATGTCGACGGCACTTCGCACACGTTCTTTCAGGTCGAGGTCCATTAGTAGGGACAAACGACAACTCCGTTGAAACGACCACTCAATCAAAACGAAAAGTCCGGGCTGGAGCCGCGGAAATTCCACCTGTTCAAGTTGGCGAAACTTGTTTGATCGGTCCACCCGTCGTCTTTCGACGAAATGACCACCGAAGGGGTCGACGGGTAAATTTCGATTCTTGCAATCCGTTGCAAAACAGCGATCGAGCGCGGCCGGTTCGTCCGGCTGGTACTCAGTCACCGCAAGCTATCGAGGATTCTGTTGACGGCCCAGGACCGTGTCAACGTCAATTATTCGCTGCGTCGACGGTCGTCGGAAGGCGGGCGACTTTTGCAAACTTTTGTAAGAACGACGTTTTAGGACGAGTTTCCGATCGTTGATGATGAGCGGCCCGGATACGTAAGGCGTGTTGCGGAAAGCACTTGCGGAAATGTTGAGGTTTTCTGTCGGTGTTTGGCACAGACCGTGCATTACCAACATTCATCAGCCAAGGTGCTGAACTCACTCGGAAACATTCACTGCTTTTCTACGCAAAGGACTCTGCCATGTTGGTACTCACCCGCAAAGTTGACGAACAAATTCTGATCGGCGACGACATCAAAATCACGCTCATTCGCGTCCGAGGAAATAGCGTCCGAATCGGCATCGAAGCTCCGCGAGCCGTGCGAGTTGTGCGAGGAGAACTTGGCCTCCGAGACGCAGCAGTCGACCAAAAGATGGAGGTCGAGATTGAACTCGATGGTGAGCTCGATGATCTGGCCGCCGTATTCGCTCATCCCGAAATGCAAGTGAAGCGAACCAAGCCGGCCGTGGTTGTAAATCGGCTGACTGCAAATGCGTCGAAGGCAGTCCAACCACGTGTCTTCGTGGGAACGGTTAGTCGATCGGGTGCGCACGCCAAATTGAATCCGGCGCCGCTGGCGAACTTTGTTTCCGCGAGCTGAAGTTGAATTCGGCCCGAGCGATCATCGCTGGATCACTTCGATATCTGGCGATGGAACATCGGCGATTTGGACGTGAACGACATCATGGTCAGGTTCTTCACACAGAGCCACGCGGTCGCGCGAATCGATTTCGGATAGGTGGCCAAGTAGAATCCGCCGAACCTCAAAAATCGCTTTCGGCGTCATATGGATTGAAGTGTGGGGAGCGTCAACGATTAGCTCGCTCTCGGTATCGTTCATGTGAGCACTCGCGTACTCGACAACACCGTCGCCTTTTGTGGTGCGACCGGTGATCAACGACGGATTTTCAAGAACGCCGATGATGTTGTGATACTTGACGTCGGGCGACTTTTTCGCGCGCATCATGACGGGAAAAATCGGTGACTCAGGTGCGAGCGAATCGATGGCGTTGGCAACAGTCAACAACTCGGTGTCTTTGAAGATCTTGGGATTCTGTTCGGCAAGGCGATTTCCCGTGCGGACAGCCAGTGTGGGAAGCTTGATGAACTTTCTCGCCAGCCAACGCGTGTAGTCGTTCGCGAATTCGCTGCCCCGGTGCGGAGTTCCAATCGTGATCACCCGTTTGACGCTGGTGTTGGGGCGAAAGAACAGGGTGCTGACCAATTTGTATCGGTCCTCGTCATTGCCCTCCAGCTTCGCCACGGCTTGATCGGCGCTGTTCGCTGGCGCGTCGCTCACGATCTTCCAAAATTCATCACCGCTGTCGATCGTTTGCATTCGGCTGACCAGTCCACCCATGCTGTGACCGACCAACACCATTTGGTCGAGCGGTTGGTCTCGACGGTTCGGATCAAATGCTTTCCGCATCGCGGTCAAGTCGGTGCGTAATTGAGTCGCGGAAAGCCAGAACGGTTGACCGGATGGGTACAGGTAAAACCAGAATTGATAGCGTTCGCGGATCTCGGGAAAACTTCGTAGATCATTGAACATATCCATCCACGTCATCGGGCTCGACCACAATCCGTGTACCATCAGCACCGGAATCCGTTTCGGATCGTACGGCTCGAGCATGTACAGCCCGCGCCGGTTGACGGTGTCATTCGGATTGAGCAGACCTTCAGTGGCTTCGTTGCGTTTACGAAAATCGGGGCTGTCCAAGAAATAGGCCAGGGGTGTGGTCAAATCCGTTTCGAGCGGCACCCATTGCTGAGCCAATTGAATTTGATTGGCGGTAAGCGGGTCGAAGAATTCGAGCACACAGGTTTTCGCTTCACCCGGACGACGGCCACCCGGCGGGTCAACGCATCGCATCATCGCGGTCACGGAATAGCTGAGCCCTTTCGGATAGTAGCCTTCTTTCTTGTCGACGTCCGGTCGCGGGCGACGGACGGCAATCAGTGGTACGCCAAGTCCGTAAGTGGTGTGATGGTTCCGCAGAGTTTCGATCTCATAGTCGCTGACGAACTCGTAGCGTTCAAATTCGTCAGTCTTCCATTGGCCTCGCATTTCGGTGCGAACCACGAACTCGCGATCCGGCGTCTTGATCGTGTAGGTTTGACCGGGTTGGATGCGATTCTCGCTGCACAGCAACCGCAGCGTGTCCTCGAGCGATTCGTTGTACAGATCGCAAGCGCCGCGGAACTGAGGATCATAGAAGTTGCGGGTGGTGCGAATGTCTTCGCTGAACAAATAGTCGTAACTGTTGGTCAGCGCGACGCCGAATTGATTGAGTGCATCGCTCGTTCGACCGGCCAGTTCGGCTTTCTTTCCTTCGACATAGGCGAGTTCGCTCAGCGCGTAGATCAGTTCACCGTCGGGAGATTCGCGAACTTGATCACGAATGTGATCGAAGCAGACTTTCGCGTTCGACTGATATCGATCTTCCAAGTCGAAACGGCGGAGCGTATTCCACGTCCGTTCGCTGATTTCCGGTCCTTTTCGCCCAACCAGATGCAGAGTGCTGGATAAAGGATTGTCGCGTACCTTGCGACTGGCGAGATAATTCGGCGTTGCGCAGCCGGCGAACATCAATAGCGCTACGGTTACCGCTACGACGCCGCAGAGCGGGCGGCGTATCGTCAATCGTAGGTTACCAGCGCTGGAATGCATCATGCAAAAACATCTTCGTCGACGTCCGCTTCAGAACGCCTTGAAAGTTCCAAACTTCCTTGCCAGGCAACCGACCTGACGACGATCGGCGCATCCGAGAGCCGACGATACCGCGACGTTAGATGGCTGTGACCGGCGATGTCAACGCATGTTCGCGAAACCTCGAGCGTGAAACCCTATTTCACGCGTGAAACTGCTGTTTCTCGCGACGACTTCACACGCTATAGCATCGGAGGCGGCGGTGGGGGAGGAGGAGGCGGCGGTGGTGGTGGCGGATCGGGAGACGGTGGCGGATCTGGAACGGGTGGCGGCGGTGGCGGAGCGGGAAGTGTGGCTGCCATTTGCATCGGAGCACGCTCGGTCATCAGGCGAGACCGACCGATCAGGTTGCCTGATACGTAGCTTGGGACCACGAACGAATTGGTTGAAACGGGCGCCGTGATCACGACTTCGACAACCGACGTCGATTCCTTGATTTGACTGGGGATCAACGTCACGCTCGCCCCGTTCACGCCGATCAAGGCTAGGTGATCGTTGGCTCTTTGAATAACGGTCGGTCCGTCCGCGCCCGGAACAATCGCCATCCGTGCCGCCAAGTAGGCCGCATGATCGACGGTGTGCCGCAGCATGCTGACGCGGGTGATTTCAATTCCACCAAAGATCAACACAACCAATACAGTTAGCGCGACGGCAAACTCGACAGCAGTTGCGCCTCCGCGAGAATGATGGTGGGGTTTCAAGAGCGACGGCATTGCTTGTCCTTACTGAGTCAACAGCGTCGGCAATCGACGGGCTATGTTTTGAAATGCGGTTTTGAGCTGGGCCGCAGTTGATGCGTGAAAGTGTTCTCCGCCGCCCGTTTGGGCGACCGATTGCATCGCAGGCTCGTCGGCTTCGTCGCTAAATGTGATCGTGAACAAGGTTACCCCGGAATTAGCTGCGTCTTGTGCCGCCCACTCAGGCGATGGTCCGTAGTTTTGCACTCCGTCGGTCAACACGATGATCACTTTGGACGCATGTTGACGCGCATAGGCTTGATCGGTGACGGCCCACAGCCCTTCGTAAATTCCCTGACCAATGGCCGTACCGCCCGCCGAAAAACTGACCGAAACATCGTTGAGCTTGCTCATCACGTTGTCGTAGTCGCTTGACAGTCGTTGGGGTGTTGTCGTCGCGTGGTTGTACAGCGAAAGCGCCAGCAACTCTTCTTGGGGTGAGTCTTCGAGTTCTGTCTTGAACGTCAATACAGCCGCGATCAGATCAAGCCATCTCGCATCGGGCGGCACGGGGTCACCGAAATCCCATCCTGCTGGAGCCGCAGCAGGCGATGGCGGATACGCCGCGGTCTCGGATGAGCTGTAAGCCATCGAGCCACTGCGATCGACCACCAACGCGATGTCGATGACGCCTTGCGTGCTGACGGAAGAACACAACGGTCGAACGACGAAGGCGCTGCCGAAAAATGGGAACACTGGATCGATGCCTGGCACGCTTCCACTGCTGAGGCTGTTCGTTGTCAATCGAACGGCGTTACCCTTGCCGGTTGCGGAAGGTATGAACTGATACGGCTGGGTAACATCCGATCGTGTGCTCGTACCATATTCCAAGTCATCCGAGTTGATCGGCAGCACGTAACTGCCGATCGGGTTGCGGGTGGCTGCTTCCCGGGCCGCCGCCAGCGCCTCGACTTTGTCTCCCGTCAGCGCATAGCTACGTCCGGCTGCCCGTACGGCCGCATCGACAGCAATCTGCACGTCGGTGTTTGCCGTTTCCATGTGAGCGATGTTGATTGCGAGCGCCGAAAGGGCGAACAAGGCTGGCAAAAGCAACACGATCAAGATCATTGTTGCTCCGGTGCGTGTGTTTGTAATTCTCATTCGGATCTCAGCGCGACGGATCGGGTAAGCAGCTTGTCGGCGTAGAGCCAACCACCGACGAGGGAGTTTTCGGCGAACGTCGCCGTCACGGTTACGGTGAACCAATCGCCTTGAGTCAACGTGGACGGGTCGGGCGGATCCATGATGATGTTGTATCCGTCAACACCGTGATCATCCAAAAGCGATTGACATTGAAACGAGACATTGGAAGCTTGCGATCCGGGAACAATGCCCACGCGGGCTCCCTCGAAGGCGGTTACTTTCAATGTCTGTTGAACGAACAACATCGCGCAGGCCTCGATCGTTGCCAGCGTCAGCATGACCAAAACCGGCAAACAAACGGCCAACTCGACGACCGCAACGGCAAGTCTGGAGTTCATTCGTCCCGCATCGCCCCGCACGCGGCGATCGAGTCGTGAATATAGTCGTGCGTGTTTGGGAGGTGCCATTTTGCCAGAGTCCGCCGGTCGGGAGCTTTCGATTCCAATGAGAACCTAGGTCGAAATGGCTACTCCAAAGGGTGGGTGCCGAACAAAACGCGATCAAATCAATTCGTTCCGGCGCCCGAGCGTCAAGCTGTATCGGTTATTCGGAAGTGGCGAATCGCAACAGAAATGCCGCCGCCGTGTCCGTGGCGAATTGCAAATCGCGAGCGTCCTTGACCAATAGGTGGTCTGAGCCGCGAAGCGCAATCAGGCTTGCGGTTCCGGAAATTTCCTTCGACGCCGTGGATGCAGCTTGATGCGGGGAGGACTGGATCAGTCCCATAATCCGGATCGCATGGTCGAAGCCGACGGTTTCATCGATCGGTGAATGAAGGAGCAAAGTCGGGCAGGCAATCCCCGAGATCATCGCCGGCAAATCGTGATGCCGGAAGTCTTCGAGCATTTCTCGGCGAATCGTCCAAGTTCTTCCGCCGATCGAGACGTCGCCCACGCCGTCACGATCAATCGCCGGATTCATTCGTGACAAGAGCGTCGAGAGGTGACGGGTATCGCTGGGCGCCGCTAATGAAACAATCGCTTTAGGCGCGGCGTCGGTGTTTGCGGTATCGCCGGCATAGGCCAACGACGCCGCGCCGCCGAACGAATGACCGATCAGCGCGGTGACTTGTCCGAGTTCAGCGCTGGCAAATTGAATTGCCGCAATCAAGTCGGCCAAGTTGGTGGTGAAATGCGTGCGGGAAAAATCGCCCTCGCTGCCACCCAAACCCGTCATGTCGTACCGCAGCACGGCGACGCCATGAGCGGCCAAGCCTCGGGAAATTCGCACGATCGCTTTCAAGTCTTTGTTGCAAGTGAAGCAATGACTGAACACGGCGACCAAAGAAGGATCTGATTCCGATGGTCGATCGACGATCCCGGCGAGTGCCGCGCCGTTGCCGCCATCAAACTTGACGCGATAGGAAGTTGTCTGCATCGATGGAGCGACTACCAAAACGATCGGCGACTATTCATCTTCGTACATCGTTCCAATTTGGCCAGCCTTGAATGCTTCCGCGAGGGCCATCGGAACTTCGGCTTCGGCAAGCACAAGTTGCGAGCGATTTTCGGTGACGCGGGCCTTCATCTGTTGTTCTTCGGCGATCGCTTCGGCGCGGCGACTCTCGGCCTCGGCACGGGCGACGCGAGTGTCGGCTTCCGCTTGATCGCTCTGCAAGCGGGCACCGATGTTTTCGCCGACATCGATGTCAGCGATGTCGATCGATACGATCTCAAATGCAGTTTGCGCGTCGAGACCGCGCGACAATACGACTCGCGTGATCATGTCGGGATTTTCTAACACGTCGAAGTGAGACGCAGCCGATCCGATCGAGCTGATGATTGCTTCGCCGACACGCGCAACGATCGTGTCTTCCGTCGCACCGCCGATCAGTTGGCTGATGTTGGTTCGCACAGTGACACGCGTGCGAACTCGCAATTCGATTCCGTTTCGCGTGATCGCGCTGAGCGTCGTTTTTCCGCTGCGTGAAGCATCGGGACAATCAATGACCTTCGGATAGACACTCGTTTGCACCGCATCGAGCACGTCACGACCGGCGAGATCGATCGCGGATGCCTGGTCGAAGTCGAGCGGTATCTCGGCGCGGTGCGCGGCGATGATCGCGTGAATGACGTTCATCACGTTTCCGCCGGCCAAATAGTGCGCTTCCAAACGACGTGTGCTGATGCCGTTGGACCGATTGATGTTCAAGCCGGCCTGGGCGGACATGACCTTGGCCTGGACCACGATATCCGGATTGACTTTTGTGAAGTGCATTCGGATCAAGCTGATCGGACTCACATCGGCGACCGACATGTAAGCCTGGAACCACAACTTGAAATAGCGAAAGAAAAAGAAAGCCAGCGCCAGTCCGAGGAACGCCAAAAAGATGCCACACGCCAGCAGCACGATGCCGACCGTTGATCGCTGAGCCAGCAAACCCGTGAAATAAAACGTCATCGCTGTGTCATCTCCGCTTACCGTCGACCGTCAATGAATGTGAGTCAAGTAACTGAGATGATAGCGTAGCGGGTCCCCGCCGGGCTACCGGCCCGGTTGATCGCAGAACGCGCCGAACGCAAAACCGGCGGCAAGTACTTGGTTGTCCACTTGTCGCGTTAGACGTACTTTTTCAACGCCTCGAGTACCAGTTCGGGACTGTCCTTCTCTTTGAGCATCGCGATTTGGTCCGCTTTCATACCGACCTTTTCGAGGTGACTTTCGAGTCGTTTCCAGACGGCCGCTCGTTTCTTGCCTTCGCTCAGGTACAGTTCCGTGACGGCCTCTTGAGCTTTTTGCAGCCCGATTGAGTCGCGGTTCTGGTAATAGTTCCTGATGATTTTTTCTTGGTGACGCGTACGAGGTTCAGCCATCCGAAGGTCCATCCAAACGAGAAAGAATTGGTCGCCGCGAACTTGATCGGCCCCTTTTTATCGACCAAAGCGTTTCTATTCTATAGTGACGTGCGGATGCAAAGAGGCTGCCGAATGAAGTTCCCGTAGCGACCGAGTGAGCCGAAAATGACCGTTTGCCGAGGCGTCCGTGGGGCGACCACCATCGAAATTGACGACCGCGACCAAATTTTGACTGCGACTCGGCAAATGCTGGGGCTGATCATCCGTCGAAACGGGATCGACGCGAAGGATTTGGCGAGCGCCCAGTTCACGGTGACGCGAGATCTCGAGTCCGAATTTCCCGCGCTGGCGGCGCGGCAATTGGGTTGGTTGGAAGTTCCGTTATTATGTGGGTACGAAATTTCGGTACCCGGATCATTGCCGCGATGCATCCGCGTTTTGCTGCACTGGAACACCGACCGGCCGCAGTCCGAAATCCAACACGTGTATCTCCACGCCGCTGTGAAACTTCGCCCCGACTTGACCAAGTTGCCGCCCGTGGACTTTGACGAATTGGAAAGCTGGATCAACGATCGAATGAACGAGGAATGAAGCTTGCCGGCCGTATCGTCATCATCGTCGCGTCGCGGATCTCGTCGTGCGAACATTCGCTGGTTCGCGCATCCGGAGTTTAGCGCGGCGCTGGCGGCGTACTTCGTTGCGACCGGCGCGCCGTGTACGGATGCAAAGTTAGAAGCAATGCTGATCGGTCCGCTGGCTGATATCAATAGCCGCTTGATGTCGGCGTCGATCGATGTTGGTGGGTTTTGGCGACACTACGTTGCCGGGCGTTTCGGCGATCTCGACATCGGCGAAGCGACTGCACCGGCGCTCTCGTTGGCGGGCTGCAACGAAATGCAGTTGGATCAAACCGCCAAGATCGTCAAAAATCGATTGGGCGACGCACGGGCCGCGTTCATGGGTCGATTCCCTAAACTCGGTGAGCAGTTGGAATTGCGAGGTCGTCCACTTCGCGAGCGGTGGGACACGTACGGCGAAGGATTGTTGCGCGAAGTCGAAAAACAGATCTGGAACAACAGCCCGCCTGCCGACTGGTGGCCGACACGGACCCATGGTTGGTTGCTGCAGCCGATGTTGGGCGGTGCCGGCGATCATGACGGCTCGGCGGAGCGGTTTTGGATGGAGGCGATGTTGACGGACGTGGATCCCGGTGTGCCGGAAGTTTTGCGAGTTGCCTGGTTGGTGACGCAAATCGCCATCGACAATCACACTCGCCAGCGATCGGGTGACACGGCGCTGAGGATGCCATGGCGTTACGCTTCGGTACCATTGGTTTTGTCGGCGGCGGCTGAAGTGGAACTGGTTCGCGGCGATCGTTTGCCGATCGAGAAAGCGATGGAATTGTGGCGGTTCGGCGATCCGGCGACTGCTGCTAAGGTTGCTGCGTGGTGGGGCGATTACAAGAAATCGCCTGCGCCATTACCGATCGCGCTGCGAAAATTGGTGGTGCAGTAGCACAAAGGTTGCCCCAAACCCGTGGCTCCGCGACTCCGTTCGCAGCGAGTCGAATGCACTGTCCGCGAGCGGTGCCCGCGAACCCACATACGTCCCCTCCATTAAAGCACCCGTTTGCGGCTAGAATCCCGCTCGGTTGGAAACCCTATTCGAGACACCGCTCCCTAGCCCCTGATAGATTCGTGCTACGCACCCACACCTGCGGACAACTCCGCAAAAACGATGTCGGAACCGAAGTGACCCTGTGTGGTTGGGTCGAGAGTAAACGCGATCACGGCGGTGCGGTCTTCATCGACCTTCGTGACCGATATGGATTGACGCAGGTTGTGATCGGGCCACCGGAAGCCGACGAGACCATGATCACCGAAGCCGGCAAAGTTCCGACTGAATCAGTGGTGCTGATTCGCGGCAAGGTCGCTGATCGACTAGAAGGCAAGACGAACGCTAAGTTGGCGACCGGCGACATCGAAGTCCGCGGCGCCCACTTCGAAATCCTCAATCCCTGTGCTACACCGCCCTTCACGCCCAGCCAGTCCGACTTGCCCGGCGAAGACCTCCGCTTGAAGTATCGCTTTCTCGATCTTCGCCGACCGGCGATGTTGAGAGCGATGGTACTGCGCAGCAAAATCGTCAAGACGATGCGAGATTACTTCGCCGAACATGACTTCATTGATGTCGAGACACCGATCCTAGGTCGCAGCACGCCCGAGGGAGCACGCGATTACTTGGTGCCCAGCCGCGTTCATGCCGGCAAGTTCTACGCACTGCCGCAATCGCCGCAGCTCTACAAACAGATTTTGATGGTTGCGGGATTCGATCGTTACGTTCAGGTGGCTAAGTGTTTCCGCGATGAAGATTTACGAGCCGATCGACAACCCGAATTCACGCAGTTGGATTTGGAAATGTCGTTCGTCGATTCCGAAGACATTATCGGTCTGATCGATGGTTTGGTTGCTCGAACCGCGACGGAAATTTTGGGCAAGACGGTTACCTTGCCGCTGCCACGGATGACGTGGGACGAAGCGATGCGAAGGTTCGGTCACGACGCGCCCGACCTTCGTTTTGGAATGGAAATTGTCGACGTCACCGCAGTCGCCGCGAAAACTGAATTTCGCGTCTTCCGAGCTACGGCCGATGCCGGTGACTTCGTTCGCGGTATCAACGTAAAAGACGCTGCGTTGAAATTCTCACGGCGTCAAATCGATGAGTTAACGGAATACGTCAAGCATGATTTTGGCGCCAAGGGACTCGCTTGGTTCCGTGTCGAAGATGATGGAACGTTGTGGAGTCCGACCAGCAAGAACTTCACGGCCGAAGATCTCGCGGAGATCAAAGAACTATGCGACGGCACACCTGGCGACCTCTTGATGTTCCTAGCCGATACTTGGGAAGTCACTTGCAAGGGCTTGGCGGGACTTCGCAAGCGTTTGGCAAATGAGTTGGGCATCATCGACCCGAACGAACTCAATTGCAGTTGGGTGACCGAGTTTCCGATGTTCGAGCGTGACGCTGAATCGGGTCGTTGGAACGCGATGCACCACCCGTTCACGGCGCCGCTGAAGCGAGACTTGGCGATGCTGGCCGATGCACCGGAGAAATGTCGGGCCCAGGCTTATGACTTGGTCATCAATGGCAGCGAAGCGGGTGGGGGCACGATCCGAATCCACGACGCGGCGACGCAGTCGAAAGTTTTTGACTTGCTTGGCATCGATGAAACGACTGCCGAAGATCGATTCGGATTCTTGCTCAACGCACTGAAATTTGGTGCGCCGCCGCACGGCGGAATCGCTTTGGGGATCGACCGTTGGGTGATGTTGCTGGCTGGTTTGGATAACATTCGCGAAGTGATCGCATTCCCGAAAACGCAAAAAGCAGCTGATATGATGACCGAGGCGCCAGGCGATGTGGATCAACAACAATTGACCGAATTGCATTTGCGAACGACCAAAGTGGTCAAGTAGATCCGATTTCCTCTGTTCTCTTTCTTGATGATCTCATCATGGCAGCTACCTACAAAGACGCCGGCGTCGATCTCGACGTTTACGCCGAATCGATGCGCCGATTGCCACGACTGATGCATCGCACATTCAGTCCTCGCGTCATTCCTAGCGATGGTGGCTTTGCCGGGCTATTCCAACTCGATTTCGCCGGAAAGCTATTCGCTCGCAACTACCAAGAACCGGTCTTGGTCAGCGGCACCGATGGCGTGGGTACAAAGCTGAAGATCGCTCAGATCACGGGTCGACACGATACGGTCGGTATCGACTTGGTGGCGATGTGCGTCAACGATTTGCTGTGCACCGGCGCCGAGCCGTTGTTCTTTTTAGACTACGTCGCGATGGGCAAGGATGATCCTGCTCGGCTGGAAAAAATTGTTCAAGGGATCAGTGACGGGTGCGTTGCGGGCGACATGGCGCTGCTCGGTGGTGAGACCGCCATCATGCCCGACATGTATGCGATCGACGACTATGACCTGGCCGGGTTCGCGGTGGGAGTCGTCGAACGTAAGCGGCTGATCGACGGCAAACAAATCAGCGACGGCGACATCGTCTTGGGATTGGCCTCCAGTGGCCTTCACAGCAACGGTTTTTCGCTGGTTCGCAAAGTGATCGCCGATGCCGGGCTGGATTGGAACGATGCCCCTGACGCTTTCGGCGGCAAAACATTAGCGGATGTCTGCTTGCAACCAACAACGATTTACACGAACGCCATTCGTTCGGTGCAATCGAATTACCGGATCAAACACGTGCTGCATGGACTGGCGCACATCACCGGCGGTGGTTTCGAGGAAAATCTGGACCGCATTTTACCAAAGACCGTCGACGCCGTAATTGATGCCCGCTCGTGGACGGCTCCGAGTATATTCCCTTGGTTGCAAGAGGTCGGAGGCATCGAAACGGCCGAAATGCGGCGGGTTTTCAACATGGGAATCGGCATGGCGGCGGTCGTCAGCGAATTCTACGCGGCCAGCATTTCGGCCCAAATACAGGCACAGGGCATCCCCTGTACCCAAATTGGACGCATCGTTCCCGGTACAGGACGCGTCAATTATGCCGATTGAACAGGGTAGTATGGTAAAGAATTGCTGCAATTGTCGATTGAGTGGGCACCCGATTTGCTTGACTCCCAAAGTGGGTAGGTTAGGCTAGAGCTATGCTTCTTGGGGCTCGTTTTGCGACGAGTGCCCACTTCCGATCCGATAGCCATCGATCTCCATCCTTGAGATTCCGAACATGAGAACGCGGTTAAATGTCGCCTTGTTGGTATGTGGTGCTCTGAGCACGACGACCTTTGCCCAGCAATCCTTCGCTGTCGACCCCGCCGCGACGCGGCTTGTGAAGTTTGCGATTCAGGATGAGGTCGATCAGTTACCTGCTGACAACATGGCCTACTTCTCGGCGGCAAAAAAAGTCAAAGTCAAACTTGATTTGTTGGCGGCGATGCAAAACGAGTCGGCAGAATTGACCAACGCCTTGGTTACCGTGGTTCGTCCGAGCGGCAAGTCGGAGAACTACACGCCGGATTCAGACGGCATGATTACGATCGAAAACGTCGAGAAGGGTGTTCACGCCGTTGTCGCCTCAAGCGATCGTGTTCACGGAACGATGCCGTTTTTTTTTGACGAAGAACCGAACAACGACGCTGCTGCCAATGATCCGCTCGCGCTCGCAAACGAAGCTGCCCCCGTTCAACTGACAATGCTGAAAATCAAAGATACCGAATTGCGAAAAGCGGTCGACCGCGTTCGCGATGTCGAAGGTAGCGACATGAGCCGACTGGCCAGTGTCGGCCCTATCGGCGAACGATACACCTACCGTGTCAAGCTGAGTGCCGATGGAACCTTGTATGGCCGCGTGATTTTGGTCGGTAAGGACAATGGTCTTTCGCCCGCTGACGTTAACATCACGATCTATTTCAAAGGCAACCCCATTGGCAGTACCGTCAGCGATAGCAGCGGGAACTTTCGCATGGCGGGCGTTCAGCCCGGTGTTCACGGGCTTGTCGCTTCAGGACGACCCGGATACGCAGCGTTTGCATTCGAGGCAATCGAGATGGCCAATGTTGCGTCAATTTCATCCAACGGCGAAACTCTGGTTTCATTCGCTAGCGAAGCGACCGATAAAGTCCCTGTTGTCCTGGTTCCGCCAGAATTGACACCTGGTTGCGTTGAGGCGATCACAACCTATTACCCAAGCATGAACGATCCATTGAATCCGACCGCCGATCCGATCGTGGGTGATCCGATCGGTCCAGTTGGAAACGGCTTTTCGCCAGCGCCGTTTGGTGGAACTCCCTACTCGTCCGGATTCTCGGGCGGCGGCGGTGGTGGTGGACCTGTGGGCTTCGGTGGAGGTGGCGGATTCGCTGCGCTTGCGCCACTTCTGATCCTGCCCGCGTTGCTCAATCCTGATGATGATAACAATGTTGTCATCACGCCGATGCAGCCAGCATCTCAATCGCAGCCCAACAACTAGAGCTACGCACAAGCTCGGTGTTCCTATAACATCGCGTTCGAAAAGATCGATTCGAACGCGATCCCGGTAACCTGACGCCCCGCATTGCAAACTTGCAATGCGGGGCGTTGTTGTTTCGCTCGGGATCAGTCGCGAACGCGGCGCAGGTACATCACAAATTCTTTATCGATATCCGCCACTGTGGCGTTGAACGCGGACTCGAACATTTCGATACGGTCTCGAGGTGAACGTATTGCTGCAATTTTTCCCTGGCTGAGCGTCTTCAGGTATTCGACGTACTCTTTCCGCCGGGTCTTGATCAGAAAATAGGTCAGCGCCCAACCCTCAGCGTAAGCGGCCGTGGCTGTGGAGGCATTCTGGTAGCGAGAATCGTCCGACAACAACGTGACCAGTGAGTCCGAAGGGCGGTCTCGAACGAAATTTCGCCAGTGGGCCAACTTGACGGGATTGACGGCGCCGATCGAACGCCATTTGCCTGGATTCCGCATATCGGGCGTCTCAAAGAACATTGCCAAGCCCTCGCTGACCCACATCGGGTTGTCCGCATATCGCTTTTGCAGTCCGCAGTTGTAGGCAATCTGATGCGTGGCTTCGTGGATGAGGGTCGCGACGTTGCGTTCCCAATTCGGAACATTGAAGGTCGTCATCTGATTGGTTTCGAAGTTGTAGTAGCCGATGACCGACTTGGCGCGATCACCAATTTCAGCGCCGGCGTGCTCCAAAAATGCGTCGTGATCCTTCAACACAACAGCTACCAGGGGGAACCGTGGGGCGGGCAAGTCCCAGCGTTGGTTCTTCCAAAAGGCAAAAAAACCTCGGAAAAGCTGTTCAAACAAACCGCCTACCTGCCGCGCATAAAGTTCGTCGCAGTTGTACACGATCGCGAAATTTGCAGTCCGATAGATAGCGAAATTAGCGCCCAGTTCATCCAGCAATCTTTTTGCGGCGGTGTCAGCGTCGACGGCGACAAGTTCAGCATCGTTGGACACTCGCTCGACTTGGTTTTTGATTTCGATCGTCCAGATCCGACCATCGTCGGCCTGCACCATGACATCCCCGTTCCGAGCTTCCAGCAACAATTCGCCGACGATGGTCCGCTCCCTTTCGCCATTTTTGAATCGCAGCGTTTCAACGGCGCAACAAGCGTGTGCCGTCAATAGTGCAAAAACGAATACGAGCAATACCAGCCGTGGCATTTAACTTCAATCATCAAGAGTTGAGTCGTGAACGGGTGACTTCGGTCTCGTCATTTTAGCACGCCGAACGACCGTAGGCTTCAAGCAAACCATTGCGATCACGGTCATCGCGGCAACATACGTGATTGCCAGCGAAGCCTCTTGATACCTCGCACCGCTGTGCAATAGCCCGAAAAGTCGAACTCCGACGGTGGTAACTCCAGCCGGCAGAACGGGCAACATCGCGGGTACGTCGCCCGACGATACCAAAGCCGTTGCAGTCCACGCGGTCGCTAAAACGGGGGCCAAGATCGGTCGATCGATAACGAACATTCTACGCCACCACGTGAAATCCGTTGCCGCGGCGTCCAGCAACATCGCGTCGATTCCTCGATAGCCGCTGCGCAACATCCAATACGACATAGGCACCGCTCGGAAAGATAACGCCAGCACCGTGGGGAACAGCGTCTCTTGGTAAAGCTTTTGAAAGCCTGGAATTGGGAGCTGAAACATCGAGACAACGGCCAAGCCGATGACGGGGCCGGGAAGGCATATCATTCCGATTGAAACAAGATCGATCATGATTTCGATCCGTCGATGCGTTCGACCAATCGCCGCAATCGGCCACGCGATCAAGATCGAAGTGGTGGCCGTGAAGGCTGCCAGAATCGCGGACCAACGAAACTCGGTCGCGAACAACATCGGCGCGTCGATCAGTCGTTTGATTGCCGTTTGAAAAGACCACGACAAGACAACGTCACCATTTTCAATCAACACGTCCTGGCCAACCTTGACGAGTAAACCGAACGTGGGAACCAGTATCACCATCGAGGCGATCGCCAGCGCGGTCAATCCGGCGACCCATCCGTGCAACTTGCTGGCGTCTTCCACTATCACATGATCGGCAAACACTTGCGTCCGAATCGGGCTGTGTCGACGTCGGCAACTGACCAGATAAGTGAATGAACCGAGACCGATCAACAACGGCAGCGAACAAACCAACAGGATCGAACTGATCGTCGCGTCGGTTGCGTAAAACAAATAGAACTCATCCGCCAGCGTTCGGTACCCGTAGAGATCCACCACCGTCATTTCGGTCGCCGTCAATGTCGCCGTCGCTAACACGGACGCGAAGCACCAGGGCGCCGCGATCGGCAACCGAACCCGCCAAAAAATTGCGTTCGCGTTAAAATCCAACTGACTCTGCTCGATGACCGTCATTGAAACTCGACCCGCGCCGTACCAAGTTGCGATCGTGACAATCGATGCGCCGACGAGACCGTGAATCCAGGCGGATGCAAACAACCCGGCGAAGAATCCATAACTGCCGCCGGCATCGGTGCGGGCACCGGTTTGGGTCAGCATCCACCACCCGAATTTTCCTGCCGTTGCCTCCCATGCGGCTGCGTGCAAGATCATCGGCATGACGGCCGCCGCGACCATCGTGATGAAGAACAGGGTTGCTGCGCGGCGGTGGTTTCGTCCGCCCGCTTGCAGAGTCCATCCGGCCCAAGCTGCTAAGATCCCAACAATCGTTGCGATCCCAACCGAAACGACCATCAATTGCGCCGTCAACAACAGCGGTGTTAGCCAGTTCAAAGAAAAGATCTCTCACCCAAGGACGAATTCGCAGACTGGCAGTCATAATGACGATCATGAAAATCACCGCGATTCCACAACTGTACCGCAATCTGAAGCGGTGGCGTGAAATTCTCGCAGTGCTGCGCCGCTATGGTTTGGCCGATTGGCTGACGCAATTTCGGCTGCCTTTTCGAGACTATCTGAAAGATCGAGGAGGCATTCCGCTCTCACAATACTCACGGGAACAACGGGTGCGAATGGCACTGGTGGACCTGGGTCCGACCTTCATCAAGCTTGGTCAGATCTTGGCGTCGAGGCCAGATTTGGTGGGCCCGAAATTGGGCGAGGAGCTAAAAAAATTGCGAGCGGACGTTCGGCCCGACAGCATTGAACAGGTCCGCAAGATGCTCGCCAGCGAACTCGGCGACGACTACGAAAGTCATTTTCAATCGATCGACCCCGAACCGCTTGCGACCGCTTCGATCGGACAAGTACACCGCGCGATCTTGAACAACGGTGACCATGTGGTCATCAAAATTCAACGATCGAACATCGAACGTATGATGCGGCAGGATATCGAAGTCCTCAGCGGCGTCGCTCAACTTGCCGAACGCGTCGAGGGGCTTGCCGCGTGGCGACCGACAGATATGGTGCGCCAGTTGGCCCCGATGATCAGTCGTGAGTTGGATTTTTCTCGCGAGCGACAGAACTTGGAACTGTTTGCAGAGATGTTCGATCGAAACCGCAGCGATATCGTGGTCCCGCGTCCGCACGTGCCGCTTTGTTCGCGGCGTGTGCTTGTGATGGACGAGTTAGTCGGTCGGCCGCTATCGCAATTCTTGTCCGATGACGCATCCTCGGACGTTTCCTGCGACGACACCGAGGCGAAACAGCAAACGCGTCAATTGACCAAACACAAGTTGTGCGAAACGATTGCCGGCGTCTATTTGACGATGATCTTTGAAGAAGCCGTTTTTCATGCTGATCCCCACGTCGGCAACATGATCGTGATGGAAAGCGGTCAGTTGGGCATCCTGGATTTTGGTATGATCGGCCGCATCGACGAGAACCTTCGTGAGACGATCGAAGATATTTTGCTAGCGATTTCGTCAGGCGACCAAAGCCGATTGACTCGTTTGATTCGACGTATCGGCGACGCGCCACCCACTCTGGACGAATCGCGGTTAGCGATTGATGTCGCGGAGTTCATTGGAACCTACGGTCGACAGAGTTTGGGAAACTTCGATCTTACCGGCGCGCTCAATGAACTCAGCGAGGTGCTACACCGTCATGCGATCACGCTTCCGAATCAGTCCGCGTTGTTGTTGAAGATGTTGGTTTCGCTCGAAGGAACGCTTCGAGAGTTGGGCGCGAGCTTCGATTCACTTGACGTTGTCCGTAAATTTACCCGCGCTTCGATCGTCAAGCGTCTCAGCCCGGGCCGGCGAATCCGCCAAGGAAGACGGGTTTACTTAGAAGCCGAAAATTTTCTGGAGACCGCGCCTGACGATCTGTTGACGCTGCTAAAAATGGCCCGCCGCGGCAACTTAAGGATGACTTTGGAGCATCAGCGTTTGGGCCCGACAGTCAATCGAATGGTTTTGGGGTTGATGACCAGTGCCGTTTTTTTAGGATCGTCATTGATGATGGCAATGAAAGTGCCGCCTCTGATGTTTCACGACAGGGCGGTGCTGGGGATGGAAGACATGAGCGTTGTCGGAGTCGTTGGGATCGCGAGCAGCGTCACCGTGATGATGTGGTTGTTGCTGGCGATCAATCGCAGCGGACACCTCACCCGTGGCAACGAAGATTGATCGATTCGGGTCAGAGTCAAACTGTGCTGATCGCGTCATGTCGGCTGATGGCCTGTGAGTCTTCCGAACAGCCAGTCCTTACCGACCGTTCGAGTTGTAGAACCATCCGGGTATGACTCTGTGGTTCGTTCCTCAAATCGATAAGAACGACGGGGATCGCTTAGCCGATGGAAGTATTGGGGAACGATCGCCAGATTCGCGGCGCGTGCTGACTCAGTAGTAATGAACGTGGCTGGAGCCATGTTTTTATGGGGAAGTTCTCCCTGAACGGAATCGATTTCAAGAGAACGGACTTTCCGCACTCAATACGGTTCGCTCGTCGAGGCACCAGCTCTGCTGGCGGCGAGATTATGCAAAGGATTCGATCAATGAGAACCAACTTACTTCGCAAGTCCGCTGTTGCTTTGGGACTCGGCATCATCGGCGCTTCGGTTCCGGTGCAAGCTCAAACCCCTTACTCGGCGCCCGCGAGATGGAATAACTTCCGCCCCGTTTCCGAAAAGATGAACACTGTCGGTGGCGTTCAGATGAACGCGGCGGGCACTGCCAAGAACGGAAACGAATATTCCGTTGAAAACTTGCCAGCGCCCGTGCCACAAGCCGCGCCAAAGTCAGACCCTCAATCCGTGGTGTCACCGTCGTATTCGACGCCCACACCCGCGGGTGCAGGATGCGCACCTTGCCAGTCGGATCCTTACAGCTCCTACAGTGCGAGCCCACACAACGGTGGCGTCAGCCCTTACAGCAGCGCTGCATCCGCTCCTTGGGAAGGCACCAGCTACAGCGAATCACCTTGCAGCTCCGGTGCATGCGGTAGCAACGCCGCCGCTCGCCCGGCATTGTTCCCCTACTTCGGTGGCGCGAACTTATTGTTCTTGACGCTCGCCGAAGGCAACGGACGCTATGTCGCTTCCGGACTCGGCAGCGATTTCACAACTTCGTTGGTCGATCCTGGTTACTCGACAGGTTTTGATATCTACGCTGGACGATACCTCGGCTGTGGCAAGTATGGACTCGGCTTCGGTTACTTCCTGTGGAACCCAGGAAATGAAACCGTCATTCGCCAAGGAGCCGCAGGTTCTATTCGTGCGGCGATGCCTGAATATCGTGACGTATCGCTCAATTTCGGTACCGCCGCACCCGTGTACGACCAGATCGACGGAACTTCCGTGGACACGCTTGGTGCAACTGCAGTTCGGATGCAACGCGACGTTCAGTTCCAAGGCATCGAGGCGAACCTGTTTGGCTTCGGCTTGATGGGCGCTCAACGTGCCGCTTACGGCGGATGCGGCAACAACTCGATATTCGGCAACGGACTTGGCCTGGGAAGCGGACGCGGATTCGGCGGCGCAATGGGGCCACTGGTCCGAGCCAGCAGCGGGCGTCTTCGCATGACCACCAGCCAAGGTTTCCGTTGGTTCCAGATAAAAGACTCGATGGAACTTGCTTACAACATCGACGGAACCGCTGGTTACCAAGCCGAAGATATCTACGACAACATTGATGTCGAAAACAATTTGTACGGATACCAGTTCGGCAGCACCCTGTCGTACTGCTTCGGCAGCCGACTCGGCATCAACCTTGGTGGTAAGTTCGGTGTCTACGGGAACAACGTCGAAGTTCAGCATCGACTTGGTACCGAAACCCAAGTGGCATACCTCAACGGCGACAACACTCAACTGATCGATACCGACTCGTCCGATACGGTTCTCTCGACGCTGGGCGAACTTGATCTCGGGCTTGGCTATCGAATCAGCAATGCGTGGACCGTCACAGGTGGATACCGCGTGATGGGAATCACCGGCGTCGCAACGGCTGTCGATTCGTATCCACAAAATTACTCGTCCGTCGCCGCCAGCAGTGTCGTGCATGCCAGCGACAGCTACCTGCTGCATGGTGCCTACTGTGGACTCCAGTTCAACTGGTAACGTCCGACTAATCACCTCTGATCGAAAAAATGAAAGCCTCGCGTGGATCTTCCACGCGAGGCTTTATCGGTTTACGACGAGCGAGATTTTCCTGGGAATTGCGAAAATTCCCATGTTGAACGACGCGATCAGTTCTCGATCACCGCTCGATTCCGACCCAATTCTTTTGCTCGATAGAGTAGTTTATCCGCCCGACCGTACAAGCTAACTTCGTCGTCGGCGGATCGCAACCTGGCAACACCGATCGAGAATGTGATTGTTCCTAGCTGCTCGCGAGAGTGACGAAGATGAAGACGCTGACGAACAAAATGCTCACGGAGTACGTCTGTGAATTCGACAGCATCCTCGCGACTCTTCACACGCAAGAACACCGCGAACTCGTCGCCGCCAAGTCGAGCGATGGAGACATCGGGACGGAGGGTCGTGATTTGAGTAACGATGAACTGCAATAGTTGATCGCCGGCATCATGGCCGACGGAATCATTGATCTGTTTGAAGTGATCCATGTCCAGCAATGCCAGATACGTCTGTGATTCGGATTCGTCAAAACCTGAAATCATCTTCTTGAGAAGCGTGTCGAAAAAACGACGGTTTCCTATGCCGGTAAGATGATCCGTCATCATGCCTCGCTGTGAGTAGGCAAGGTCGTTTTGAAGTTGTTCGACTTGCTGTTGGGACTCTTCGAGTTTGCGAGCCATGACTGCAAGTTGTCGCTTCATACTCGAAGTTCCGTCGGTCAACTCTGCGATGCAAGCCGCGATATCAATCTCTGCCGCACCGCCTTTTGTCAAAAATCCGCTGGCGACCTTGATCGATTCCTGCATGTCCGACCCAGCTTTCCGCTGAGCCGTGACGAGCGACTGTATCTTGTTGAGTTCGCTAGCCATGGATTGGCCAACATTCGACTCGGCGGAACGTGCTTGACTGCAAAACTGGGCGAACATGGACGCGAGCAGTTCCGCGCTGACGACTTTCGCCTCGTTGACCGCGTGGTCCATCTGTTTGCGAAGTTCGTCATTGAGGTTTTCGACATAGCGATACCAAACCTCGTAGACCTCAGGCGTCGGCGGCGTGCGGAATTCGCCCACAAAACTGAGCGCTTCTTTAGCGAGCGCAAAAGCATCCTTTTCGCTTGGTTGAGCGGGCATCCGAGATCCTACAAAGTCGTCTATCGAAGAAATGCCGAGCGCGGCTTCACAGGGGAGACGCTCACCAGCGAGAAGAAATTCCGATGAACGGCCTGGAATAAGTGTCGTCGAAAACACGACATCATCAAGGGGTTGTTCACCGGCCGCACGGATAGTTTTACTGGCGGCGGTTTCTACGAAAGGACACTTAGCCAAGTTTCGCCGCGACCCGTGGTGCGTGTCCCCTAAAAGGCACGCCTACGTGGTAGAAGAGTAATTCCCGCTGGCCCTAGAGCCCGAGATCACCAAATAGGGGCGTGCTAAGGTAGCGTTCACCGAGGCTGCACATGATGGTGACGATCCGTTTGCCCTTCATTTCTGGCCGAGCGGCTAGTTGTGCTGCAGCCCACATGTTGGCGCCGCTGCTGATGCCACCGACGATGCCTTCCATCTTGGCGAGGTTCCGACCCCACTCGAATGCGTCTTCGTCATCCACTTGGATGACATCGTCGACGATCGAGGTGTCGAGATTTTTAGGAACAAAGCCAGCCCCGATGCCTTGAATACGATGCTTACCGGGGCTTCCGCCGCTGATAACGGCAGAGTGCTTTGGTTCGACGGCGATCGCCTTAAAATCGGGGTTGAGTCGCTTCAGGAATCTCGCCACACCGGTGATCGTGCCGCCCGTTCCAACGCCCGCCACGATCGCGTCGATTTTATGACCGCTGTCTTCCCAAATTTCGGGACCGGTCGTTGCTTCGTGGATCGCCGGATTCGCCGGATTTTCAAACTGCTGGGGCATGTACGCGCCTGGCGTGCTGCTAACCAACTCGGACGCCCGATTGATCGCGCCCTTCATACCATCAGCGGCCGGCGTCAGCACCAAGTTCGCGCCCATCGCTCGCAGCAGCGCCCGACGTTCGACCGACATGGACTCGGGCATCGTCAAAGTCAGCTTGTAGCCTTTGGCGGCGCACACAAAGGCTAACGCGATTCCTGTATTGCCGCTGGTGGGTTCAACGATATGAGTGTCTTTGGTGATTTTGCCGTCGCGTTCGCCGGCCTCGATCATGGCCACGCCGATTCGATCCTTCACGCTATTGAGCGGTTGAAAGAATTCGCACTTCGCGAAGATCGTTGCACCGCCGGCCGGTGCCAGACGATTGATTTGGATCATCGGCGTATCGCCGATGGCCTTGGTAACGTCCGAGTAAGTTTTTCCGCGCGGCATTGTTTTATCCAGGTGTCAGAGCCAGTATATCTGTTTTGAATGTTGGTTACTTGACCGTCCAGGTGTCGCCAGCAGCGAAGAGTTTTTCGATGTCGCCTTCGCCTTTTTTGCTCTTCGCCAATTCGACTTGGCCGTTGATCTGGTCGTCGTACGTGGCGATCCCTTCGACCGCTCGCAGCACACCGATCGGTTCAGGCATTTCGGGATAGCTCATCCGTGCCAGCATCATTTGAATCGACGGGTTCGCGGACTTCTCGTCATGAATCAAAAGGTCGTCCGCTGGAACGTCGGCGGTGTTGACGATTTCCAAATGATTGCCGACCAAACGAATGCCTTTGGTTCCGTTGGAGAAGGTGAGAGGCTTGCCGTGTTCGAGTTCAACGACATTGTCGTCGCGTTGTTTTTTCTCTTGGGCATAGGCCATTGCCCCGTCATTGAACACGTTGCAGTTCTGGTACACCTCCAGCAATGACGTCCCTTTGTGAGCCGCAGCGCGGACCAGCATCTCACCGAGATGTTTGACGTGTGCGTCGACCGATCGCGCGACGAATGTAGCTTCGGCGGCAAGCGCGACCGACAACGGGCTGAGCGGGTGATCGATCGATCCCATCGGCGTGCTCTTGGTGATCTGTCCTTCGCGGCTTGTCGGACTGTATTGACCTTTCGTCAAACCGTAGATGCGATTGTTGAACAGAACAATGTTGATATCGAGGTTACGTCGCAAAACATGAATGAAGTGATTGCCGCCGATCGAAAGCGCATCACCGTCGCCCGTGATGACCCATACCATCAGGTCAGGTCGGGTCGATTTCAGGCCCGTCGCAAAAGCCGGCGCGCGACCGTGGATCGAGTGCATCCCATAGGTGTTCATGTAGTAAGGGAAGCGACTGCTACAGCCGATACCGCTGACGAAGACGATCTTTTCTCGCGGTATTCCCAAATCGGGGAGCACCTTTTTCATCTGCGCAAGTATCGAATAATCGCCGCAACCGGGGCACCAGCGGACATCTTGGTCGGAAGCAAAGTCGGCGGCTTTGAGGACGGGGAGAGCTGGCATGGCGGATGGGTTGGGTGTGAGTTTGAAAAATGTCGGCGATGCAGAGTGGAGTGATGCATGGCATTGGGTTGCCGGTGCTGGGCCATGCATCGCTCCACTGTGCATGGCCTACTTTTGATTCTTTACGAAGCGTGGCGATGGCTGCCGTTTTTCGACGCGGTCGGCTTTTCAACTGACTTTGCGATCTCCGTCATCTGCTCGACCAGCTCGGTAACCGTGAACGGCTTGCCTTGAACCTTGTTAATCCCCTGGCAATCGACCAAGTGTTCCGCGCGAAGCAACATTCGCAGTTGTCCCGTATTGAGTTCCGGCACGACAACCTTTTTGAACGAATGCAGTAACTCGCCAATGTTGCGAGGCATCGGATTGAGATAGCGAAGGTGGGCGTGACTGATTTTGTGTCCTGCTTTGCGAACTCGTTTGACGGCCGTGTGACAAGCGCCGTAAGTTCCTCCCCAAGACACAACGAGAACATCGCCACTGGTCTCGCCGAAGACATCCTGCAACGGAATCCGCTCGGCGATCTTGGCAACCTTCGCGGCACGGGTATCGGTCATGTGTTGGTGATTGGCCGGATCGTAGCTGACGTTACCCGTCACATCTTCTTTTTCCAGACCGCCGACTCGGTGCATCAATCCCGGTGTACCCGGACGTGCCCACGGCCGCGCCAAGTTGGCGTCGCGAGCGTATGGCATGAAGGGTTCATCGCCGCTGGCGCCTTCGGGATGCGAAATGCGAATCTTGGGAAGGTCGGATAGTTTGGGAATCCGCCACGGTTCACTTCCATTGGCGATGTATCCGTCCGACAGAATCACCACCGGACACATGCACTCGACCGCGATCCGCCAGGCTTCGATCGCTATGTCGAAACAGTCGCCAGGAGAACGGGGCGCGAGGATCGGTAATGGCGATTCGCCGTTTCGTCCGAACATCAATTGAAGCAGGTCGCTCTGTTCGGTTTTAGTCGGCAAGCCGGTACTCGGTCCTCCTCGCTGGACATCGATAACGATCAGGGGAAGCTCAAGGATCATGCCCAGGCCCATGCCTTCTGCTTTGAGCGCGATGCCGGGGCCGCTGCTGGCGGTGACACCCATCGTGCCACCGAAGGCAGCGCCGATCGCTGAGCAGACCGCGCTGATCTCGTCTTCGGCCTGAAACGTGCGTACACCGAAATTCTTGAATCGCGTCAACTCGTGCAGGATGTCACTGGCCGGCGTGATCGGATAGCTGCCGTAGAACATGTCTTTGCCGCTGATCCGCGACGCGGCAACCAAGCCCATTGCAAGAGCTTGGTTTCCCATGATGTTGCGATAGGTTCCCGGCACCAACTCGGCTGCTTCGACTTGGTAACTTTCGCCGAACGCTTCGGTAGTTTCGCCATACGCCCATCCGGCTCGCAGGGCTGCGATGTTGGCGGCAGCGATCTCGGGCTTCTTGCCGAATTTATCTTCAATGAAGCGAAGGGTTGATTCGAGTGATCGACCGAACAGCCAGTAAACAAGTCCCATCGCAAAGAAGTTTTTGCAACGATCGGCGAGCTTGGTGCCCAAATCGAATTCGGCCACGGCATCGCGAGTCAGTTTGGTCATCGGTACTTTGACGACGCGATAGGTTTCGCTGATCACGCTGGCTTCGAGCGGATTGGATTCGACCTTCGCGAGTTTGAACTCTTTCTCATTGAACCCATCTTCGTTGGCGACCAAGATGCCGCCTTTGCGAAGGTCGCCCAGGTTGGTCACCATCGCCGCTGGATTCATCACCACCAGTGCATCGAGCACGTCACCGGGCGTGAAAATTTCTTCGCTAGCGAATTGGACTTGGAACCCGGAAACTCCGGCGCGGGTGCCTCGCGGGGCTCGAATTTCTGCTGGAAAGTCGGGAAAGGTCGCGACATCGTTTCCGGCAAGTGCGCTAGTGTTGGTGAGCTGCGTTCCCAGCAATTGCATTCCGTCACCCGAGTCGCCGCAGAGGCGGACGGTGATGCCGGTGACCGTTTGAACATTCTTATTGGTTGTCGGAGAAGTCTGAGAAGCCGTCATGGAGTGCTTGTCGTGCTCCGGCGTTCGAGGTCAGCGGACCGCGTGCCGAAAGCCGCCTATTGCGTAAGTGGGAGGGACTTTAGGGGTTGTATCGATCGATTGGGAACTGAAACTTATTGAAATTCTATAAATCGCGGGCGTTTTCGTAACGGGCAAATGGAACTTGGCGGGCCACTTTTCGCGTTTCACGGCAAAAAAGTCCCCCACTGGCTAACTTTCGGTGGGTGTCGCCGCTTGCAACACCGCTTCGCCCCACAGGCTGGGGTCTTCCATCACGGGGTACTCGGGACCGATCGAAAGCGTCTGCCAGCCCAATTCACGATCGATCACCGCGTAATAAAGACTGATACGCGGTTGATCGCTCGGTTCATACCCGGTCAGCGCGTCGGCGGGGATGATTCCTGACATTTCGTATCCATCGTGGCGAGGCAGGCCCACGATCTTGAGCTGGGACGGTCGAATTTCTTTGGGATGCAGTCGAGCCCGGTTGATCGGGATCATGGCCGCAGTTGCATGTTCGCGTTTGGGTCCTCCGCCGGCCGGCATGAATAAGAAGCGATGACAATATTGGGTGGCCCGGTGGATCAGCGGGCTGCAACGAGTATCGATCCAAAAATGAAAACCGTCACTGTCTTCCAATCGCGAATCACGACACCATGGCATTTGCCGCTTTCCGTTGACGATCACATGCAAACTGATTCCCTCTTTCGACCAAGCCATTCGCACGTCCGCGAATACGGGCCTTTCACCCAGTGCGCCCAATGATGGCAATCGGCACTGTGGCGGTAGCGTCAATCCTTTGCTCGTCCAGTCAGGCCGATGATGCCGCAGCGTCAGCTCGAATCGAAACAGGAACGATGGGTCGATGAGTGCTTCGGGTTTCAAATCGTCCAGCGTTCTGGCCTTAAAGTTGAATCAATTGCAGGGGAGCTGTGTCGGCCCAGCCGATGACGGACTCGTAATCAAAAACGCGATCTTCGGGCTGTTGCGCGAGCAACCCGACAATGACAGCGCGCAACTCGGGGCTGACGGTAATCGGTGGCCACTGCGAGGAAGTTTTTGACAACAACTTCTGCTCGTAGAGATTTCGCCAATCGGAACCGCGAAACAGAATTCTACCCGTCAGCATCTCGCAAGCCAAACACCCCAGCGCGTACCAATCGCTGGCAGGCCCAACATTCTCGCTGCGAAATTGTTCCGGAGGCATGTAGGCAGGTGTACCGACCGCTTTGCCGGCAGGAACTTCGCTTTCGAGCAACTTGCTGAGCCCAAAGTCAGTCAATTTGACGACCCCTTTTCGATCGACAAGCACGTTTCCTGGCTTCAAATCACGATGAATCACGCCGGCTTGATGTGCATATTGAAGGCCCTTGGCGATTTGTCCCAAGATGGATCTAGTCGCCGATTCATTCAGCGGTCCGTGTTTCCGCAGGAGTTGAAAAAGATCGGCGCCATCGCACAGATCCAAAACAAGGAACCGCGTTCGGTAAGCCACAAAGTTCTCTTGATAGGACACGACGTTGTCATGGCGAAGCCGTGCCAGCAAAGAAGCTTCCTGATCGAATCGGTTCTGCATCGTGTCGTCGTAGATGAAACGATGCCGCAACATCTTCAGCGCGGCCGGCGCGCCAGTTTGTGAGTGAGTTGCCCCATAAACGACGCCCATCCCACCTCGATTGATGCAGCGGTCCAGCCGATAGTTTCCGATCACTTTGCCGCATAGCGCATCGTGCTTGCGTCCACCCAAGCGGTCACTGACCAATTGACTCAGCGCAATTTCGAGCTCTGGATGCGCCAACTTCAGTTCGTGGTAATCAGCGGCTGAAAGGACAAACGCGGTCACATCGGTTGTCGCCGTGACGCTCGCCGAACATGGCTGGTCCGTCAACAACGACATCTCGCCCATGACCGATCCGGCACCGTCGACATCGATCCGCTCACCAGCCAAAACGTCCACGATGTCAACCGAACCCGTTAGCAACAGCAGTAGCCCACGCGCCGGTTCGCCTTGAATCAACAGCGGCGTGCCGGCGGCGAAGGATTGTTCGACCAACCGTGAACGCAACGATTCGGCCACTTCCGCAGACAAATTCGCGAATGTTTCGCATCGAGTCACCGCTGCGGTACCGCTCAGGTCGCCCAGGGACGAATGTTCGGTGGGCGCCGACGCGGCCGACCGCGAGATTTCCGCCAGTTCGGCACTGTCGGGAAAATCAGTCGCCAACGCCACGTCCGAAGCGGTGGCTTGATTTCCGATGGAAGAACTTTCGACGTCGGTTTGATACCGCTCGAGTTCGTCACGCAGAGCGACGCGATACTTATCGGGGACCTCCGCCAACAATTTGTCCACGCCAATGGGATTCTCGCCAGCCCGCATCGACCGTCCGAACCGCCGCCGGATCGACAAAAGTGTGCCGGACCAATCGAATGATGTAACGCGTTCGGGCATGAGACTGCAATCGCCAACGGCGTGCGAATGGATCAACTCGTAGGTCAGTCAACCTCAAATTGTAAACGCTTGCTCCATCGCGTGCATCCCTTATGGTCTTGGAGCTCCGTTGAGTGTCGGAATCAACTGCAGGAGATCCGAATTGTTGATAAATCCATTCCCCTCGAAGTCCAGGTCTGCGCGATATCCCGCGGGACTGGAGAGCGCCGGGATGATTAACAGCAGGTCAGGGTTATTTCGGATTCCATTGCCGCTCGCGTCACCGAACAGACGGAAAAAGTTGTCATTGGGGTTCGCAGCACGAAGCTGATCCCCGAACTTGATATTTCTTGCCAACGTCGCCCCACCGATCGAAGCGGCGACATTGGATGCCAGAATATCAAGTCGATAGTTGCCGTCCGCCAGAGAATTTCCCCTATCGCCGGTACCGACGCGCGCGATCGTCGAGTTCCCCGCGAACGTCAACGTCGCAACGGTGGACCCCGACGAAGTGTTCTTCGCGACATTCACCGTACCAACCTGCGTACCCGTCGTGATGTTGGTCACCACGAATGCGTTGTCCAGTAGAGTTGGGTTGACGATGGTGTCAAAGCTCACTGTCAGCGTGGTCAGTTGCGAACGAGTCGCCAAACCATTGTTGATGCGAATGCTGGTGACCTCCGGCAAGTTGTTGACCGTGAACGTGAATACTCGTGTGAAAGTAAGGTTGGTCGAGTCCGTCACGCGGACTCGGATCGAATAGTTCTGTTTCGTTTCAAAATCAATCACTTGATTTTGTTTGACGAACAATTGGTTGCCAATGATCACGAACGCTCCGTTATCGGTGGAGCCTGTGCCAGTTGCCAATACATACGTGTGAGTATCCGTAGTGCTGGCGTCCGTCACGCTCAGATTTCCAACGAGCACATTGCCGGTCGAAGTATCGATGTTCTCATTGATCGATGTCACGGGTAAATTCAGTGCGGTAGGCGGAGCGTTGTTGGACGATCCGAACTCAACGGCACCCATGTCGACCTCGATAAATGCGGGCCTTGGAAAGCCTCGCTGATCGACATTGGGAACCAAATTCGCTGACCCCGAGTCGATCGCGGGGCTTCCGGTCAACGGCAATCGGCTGGCTCGTGTTCCCGAATTATTTTGGAGCGGCCCCAGCATCGGATTGATCGGCGAGGCGTCGGTTCCGATCAAATTGCCGCTGGCGCTGGCGACGGCCGAAGCGGGCAATCCGTTACCGTCGTTGCTGCCGATTAAACTGAAGAAGACACTCAAATTGGTCACGCCACCGACTGGCGATTCCAAATCATCAGCCACCGCGGCGAGATTATTGGCGATGATCGAGTTGCGAGTCACAGCCGTTTCACCGGCAGCATTGTTAAAACCGATTCCTCCACCCGACACGTTCGCAAAATTCTGAACGATGGTGCTGCTGAGTACCGATAGCGCGGCACCCGAAACGAACACACCGCCACCTTCGGCCTGGGAAACATTGTTGGTGATCGTCGAATTGGTCAGCGTCACCGGCCCGAGCGACGAAGAAAGGCCACCTCCGGAAAGATCCGCGTTGTTACCCGCAATCACGCTGTCGCGAATATTTACGGCGCCGCCAGAGTTGAACAATCCTCCGCCGACACCGCTCGCGATATTTCGCTGCAGCGAACTTCGCGTGATTGTGACGGTTCCACCTAAGCTCTTGATACCGCCGCCGTCTTCATCTGTCGCCGTGTTGTCGTCAATGACGCTGTCGGTGACCGTTAGGCTGCCGGTATCTTTGTAAAGCGCCCCGCCGCTGAAGGCTGCGACATTGAACGTAAGCGAACTGTTGCCGGTGATGCTGACCGGTCCACCCTTGCTATAGATCGCGCCGCCAACGCCCGTGGACGTGTTGCCGGTCAGCGTGCTGCCGGTGATCGTGACGCCACCGTTGCCGCTGTAGATGCCGCCGCCAAGGTAATTGATCCCAAGAATTTCGTTGTTCGAAATCGTGCTGTTGGTGACCGTCACCGTCCCATCGAGTCCGGCATAGATTCCCGCTCCGTCGGCATACGAAGTGTTGCCCGTGACCGTGCTGCTAGTGATGGTGGTATTGCCAGCTAGGTTGCTGATCCCGCCGCCCTTGAAATATGTCGCGTCGTTGTTGCTGATCGTGCTGCCGGTGATGCTCAGCGTGCCACCATTCTCGACATAGATGCCGCCTGCGTTGTTGGCTGAGTTGCCCGTTACGACGCTGTTTTGAATCGATAAGGTTCCAGTTCCCTGGTACCGAATTCCCCCACCCGCGTCCGATGCTTCACGTCCGCCAGTGATCCTTAATCCACTAATCGTGACATTGCCCGCGCTTGCGCCCATGTTGAAAACTCGGAACGTGCTCGCGTTGGCATTGATGGTGAGCACGCCCGACCCTGGCCCATTGATAACCAACGGGTTGGTCACGTCGAGCGATCCCATGCTCGGCGAGAGCGTAATGGTGCCAGTCACCCCGGCCGCAAACGAAATCGTGTCAGCACCGGCGGCGGCGTTCGCCGCAGCGATCGCAGCGCGAAGTGAACATGCCGATACCGTGCAAGATCCGAAGACCGGGTCACCCGCTGTTACGACTGCAAAGTTCGCGAGCACGCGACGATCTTCGAGCGACTCCAAAATCGCCCGACGTCGACGAAAAGATGTCTGGGAAATCGGGCGGCGCGAACTTCGGCGCGCTCGCTCAGCCAAACCCTTGAACATGGATGAAAATGACATGGCGGTTAGGGAAGAAAAGGAGGGAGAGGAGAAAAAGTCAGAATGGGCCGTTCAGACCATGTTTTCGGCTTATGACGATCATAAACGATTGGAAGGTCAGGTGAGCCATCTCCGTTATAAAAATTTCAATTCCGATAACCCACCCGACCGGACACAGGACTGGCGAGATGTTTCGGTTTGCTGACCAGGAAAGCCTGCGGCTCGCGACAATCCTGGCCTAACCTTTCTCGAGGTTGAACTCCGAGGTCCCCGAGTTTGCCTCGTGCTACCAAAGTCATTCCTCGCCGCCGCCATCCAGCTTTCGACCGAGATCCATTCGATGACCGATGCCCAGACAGTCGCCAAAGCACGTTCAGTTTTGGTGGTGATCGGAGGCCTGATGGCCATCGCCGGAATCACATCGGCGCTAATCTTCACGATGCCGTCATTGAACGACTCATTGGCCCTCAGCGATCCGCCGATTTCGATGTCTTGGCAAGAATTGATCGAAAAAGGACTCGACGATACTTCCTATCTCGAAGTAACCGATGTTCCGATTGATGGCCCAGGCCAAATCGTTGTTACATCCGCCATCGCCGAACTCGAGAACTCAGGCACACTGACCGGGCGTTTTCGTCCACTCGATGGAGACCGATATCAATTTGAGCCTGCCGGGAACGTGCTCAACCGTGGCGATGCGATTCAGTGGTTAGGAATCAGCTCGGTCGCGATCGTCGTCGGTTTGGTGATCTGCGGCGCGGGAGGCCCATCGCTTCTGTGCTGTGTTTTCTGGCCGTTGCCAGCTGTCATCAGCTTTCTGGGATACCCGATGCGTTATCGCCGCGGGACGAGATTGACAAGGATTGCGTACGCGGTGATCGGCTGCGCATTGATCGGGTCAGGCTACACGGAATTGTTTTCAGAAGGACAGTTCGGCCGGGTCACGAGCGTAATATCGATCTGCGCGTTCGGCTATTTGCAAATCACATTTGGCGCTGCAGCGTTGTTGGCGGCGATCGTGACCTCGATCTTGCATCGAATGGAACCAACCACTGAACCAGGAATGGCGACCAAGATAGTTCAATCAAAATTGACGTTCGATAAGGTCTGTGGAAAAGAACGCAGCGATGCAATGACGAGTCGGAAATACATCGAACGTCAAATTCGGACGATCGATGCGGGATCACTTCCGCAAAGCGTTGTCGAAGTCGCGGATCAGTTTTCGACGCTTGGTTTCTCGGCGATCGAGCCGATCCAATGGCGAGAGTCGCGAGGAACATTGACGGCTGCGATCCAACTCGGATGTCACGACATTGTTGTCGCCGAAACGAGCGTCGTCGAAGGAATGACACGAACGCGATTGGTTAGTCTGCTTCAGGACGGGCTAGCAGTGATCACGATGGCTCCGGGAGCTTGCGGTGCGGCGACGAAGCGATTCGGGACCGCTGGTTTCTATTCACTTTCCGAAACGCGCGACCCCGAAACCATGTTGGCCTTGCATTTGAAGCAAACGATCAACATGGCCGAAAAACGCGGCTCCGAAGTCGTTTCGCTCAACGCCGCCGAAATGACCAACGTGATCGGGCTCACCAACCGCGTCATGGCTCAGATTCAAACGCAATACGGCGAAGTATGCGTCGAAGTCGGTGAAGCGACCTACGGAAGGTTTCGATATCCAAGTCGGCCGATCGCCCAACTCGCCACCACTTGATTCGAATGTTGCACTGTTGCTGCGATAACATCCGAAACGGTTGCCCAGCCACCCAGCTATTCTTCGTAAACGTCGACACCTAGCGCTCTGAGTTCTTCGATCTGTTCAATCAGAACCTTTGAGACGTTCACGTGCTTACCGAAATAGACTTCCAGGTAAGGCGCGAATCGACGCTCCGACTCGATGTCCTTCTGGCACATCTCGACCAACGGCTTTAGATCCGTGACGGGGCTTCCCGACATCAAAATCATGTCGAGGTCCTTCAGCCCGCTAAGCGGCTCCAAGGATTCCACCGACGTTTTGCTGATGTCCAGCATCGTTAGCCAAGAAAAGTTGCGGATGGGATCAAGCGACTTGATCGGGTTACCAGAAACGTCGATCGACCAGACCTTTCGCAAGCCTGTGATCGGGTCGAGCTTCTCGACTTGGTTGTTTGCAAGATAGAGCGTTCGCAAGTTCTGCATGTCGCCCAACGGCCCAAGATCAGCGATCTGATTCTCGGAGAGATCGAGAAGCTGCATCGATGTTAAACCTTTGAGTGGTTTGATATCGGCAATCTTGTTCTTGGCGAGTGTCACCGATTGCAACCGCTTCAATTCGGCAATCGGTTGCAAGTCGACGATTTGGTTGTTGGCCAATTCGATCAGCATAACGCTTTTGCAATGCTCAAGCCCGCTCAGGTTCTCGATGCCTTTTCCCTTACCCATGACACGAGAAATGTTTGCGACATCATCGGCTGTGATCGGGTCATCGTTGAAACGCTTGGCAAAAACCTCGGCGCGAACGGCGGCCTCGAGATTCTTGTCTTTGAAGATTGAAACCGGTGCTGAAGCGTTCTCCGATTTGTCCGGCGTCGCCACGGCGGGTGGATCGTCAGCAGTCGCCGTCGCCGCGGGAATCACGTAAAGCAGAATCAGCGTAAGGAGCGGGATCAAGGAGCGTTGCATGGCGGGCCACAACATCCAGGGGAGGGAAGTCGGAAGTGCTTGCGTGTTCTTTTGACACGCTCGCTGAACTTCCCTCCATCTTAGTTGTCCGAACCCCCGGCGCGAATCGACGCTTAGAATCGATCGCGAGGATCGGTCAGGCCGTCGGCGAGACGACGAAGGGCTTCGGTTTCGATCTGGCGAACTCGTTCGCGTGGCAAACCGAGTTCGGCCCCGATTTCCTTGAGCGTTTTCGGCTCGTCCCCGTCCAATCCGAATCTCAGTTTAAGAACGGTCGCTTCGCGTTCTTCGAGGTCGCCGAGCAACTCCATCGCGTGACGGAGGATGTCGTGGTCGAGCATCTCCTCGTCAGGAGCTTTGACGCGCTCGTCCATCACCATTTCGCCGAGCGACCAGCCTGAATCGGTTTGATCGCTTTGCGGTGTGCTGTTGCTGATTCGGATCGCCTTGCGAATGATCGGCAACTTTTTCTTTGGCAGTCCGAGCACGCGGGCGACTTCTTCGTTAGTCGGTGTCCGACCGAGTTCTTCGTTCAACCGCGCCGTCGCACGACGCCACTTACTCAACAGCTCAACCATGTAAGCAGGAATGCGAATGGTTTTCGAACTGTTGATCAGCGCGCGTTTGATCGATTGTTTGATCCAGTAGCTGGCGTAGGTGCTGAAGCGTGTGCCCATCGAAGGGTCAAACCCTTCGACGGCGCGCAGCAAACCGAGATTGCCTTCCTCGATCAGATCTTGCAACCCAAGACCTTTACCGGTGTAGCCTCGGGCAATGTTGACGACCAACCGCAAATTGGCGCGGACCATTCGGTCGCGTGCCATCACGTCACCTTGTGCAATCAAACCGGCGAGTTCTTGTTCGTCGTCCGCGGTCAACAAAGACGTTTCGTTGATTTCACGTAGGTAGGTCTCAAGCGGAGACTGGGCGGCCCGCGAAGTCGACGGCGTGCGTCGGCGGGTGTTGGAAACGGCTTCTTTCAGCTCGGCGTCTTCAGGATTGACGGCGGTATCGTATTGACTCATGAATTTGGCGCCACACAGAATCGCTGGGGCCGACTCGGAGCTGAAGGACTCGTCGATGACGTTTAGTCACAGCCAACTGGGAGGATGGTTGCGAACGACTTCGGCTCATTCATACAAGAGTGGACCCCAAACCAGGGAGATGGATTGGGTGAACAATCTTCTCATCGGCTCATTGCACGAACTTGCTGGAGTATCCGCATACAGTTGCAGCTTATGATGCAAGCGACGATTTGAATCGTTGAATGAATTAGTCAGGCAGTCGATCAGAGCCACCTAAACCGACGCGAATCGACGTTGGCGGTAGAACCCGACTAATCTGATCAATGCGATATCCGAACCCTGATCCGCCGAGCGTCGACAGATCCAATTCCCCGTTTCGGCGGCGATAAATTCCCGGATGGACTTCCGCTTCGGGACTTGAAGCATCCGGATAGAATTGCATCCCGTTGGATTCCACACCCATGATCGTGCCGGCGTGCGCGGCCAATCGAACGTGCGGGATCTGAGCCAACATCGGGTTGGTCAAGTCTTGAACCATCAACGGCATGCCGTGAGCCTTCGCCCAACACATGCTCAGCAGCGCGCCCGTTTGCGTCTTGCAAGTCTTCAGCGCCACGCCCGTCCAACCAAGCTTCTTTCCGAGTCGAACGAACTTCCAATCATGGGCGCTTTCATCAAGGAACAACGGCTTCCGCTCGGACACGCTACGGACGTCGATCTGATTCGATTCGAGATCGTGCGGAAACGGTTGCTCGACATACAACACCGAGTCACTGATCGCGCGATGTTCAATCTCTAATCGATCCAAAATCCTATTCACATATTCAGGATCGTTGACGGTGCAGTTGAAGTCGGCCGACAATGCCGTAACGCCAAGCTCGATCGACATTTCCCCGATCCGAACAATGCGATCGTAATCCCAATCCGAATCGTTGCCGCGAAGTTTGATCTTCAAACAGCGAAGCCCGTCGCGATCGATCCACTGCCGCAGTGTTACCGGATAGTCGTCGTTCGGCTCGGAGCCTGTTCGGTCCGAGTCTTCGAGCGGATCCAATCCACCGACCAGATGCCATACGGGTAAGGTAGTGGGAACGTCTTTGACGAAAAAGTCGCTGGGGAACTTCCCGACGAACGAAACATCCGAGCCGGTTTCCGGCGTCAGGTAATGCGATAAGTCGGCCGACAGATATTTGTTGTTGTAAGTTTCATAGATGTCGACGCCGTGCAAATTGCCGTAGGCATCGTGCGTCGCGATGTCGAAGGCACTTGTGACGATCAAGGCTGCCAAGTGGGGAATCGAATCGTCGCCGCTTGCATGATGGAACTCTTTGATCTTTCTCGGAAGCGTCCGTTCGATGAATTCATGTCCAATCTCAAGCGGATGGCCGAGATGGGTATCGGTCGTCCAAGCACAGGCAATTTGGATGCAGAAAGCTTGCATGTCATCGTATCGCTGACGATAGGTCAGTTCGGCTGAAGGCCAGGCCCAGGTCACCGACAGCGGCGTTTCACCCCAGCCGATTGCCGTTCGACCAAGCGAATCTTCGATCGTGACGCGAACACGCGCACAAGTTACCGAGGACACTGACTCGGCGCCGAACTTTAGCGGCATCCGCATCTCGATCGGTAAGTAATGGACATCGACGCTGAGGACGCGCACGTCGGTCGGTTTGCGAAATTCGAGGTAGGGCATATGAATGCGGGCCGGCGCGGATCGAAAGCCGGTCAGTGTAAACGAAATACTCGCGGTCGGCTCTAAGGCCTCAGGCTCGGCTGAACGACATCGTAAAGTTCAAACCACAATTCGCGAACATTCGTCAACTTACTCAGATCGCGCCGGGAAAGTTCCTTCGATACCAGTGCGACCGTCGGTTCGGGTGCTTCGGCAATCAACGACTCAGTCAACCAGCGGACCATTGCCGGTGTATTGCCTGTGCGAAACAGGACATCACCACCGTCGAGTTCCCGGTGCGAAGTTGCTAACACTGTTTGTCGCCGCCGGCGAGCCGTACTGACGATTCTCAGCCATGCCAATCGACTGAGCTGTTCGGCGCCGTCGATGACGATTAGCCCGCCATCGATGAGAGTGCGCTGATGAGCGGAAACCAACGACGACATCCTGCGAAGATGAAACAGTTGCGCCAGCCAACGAGAGCTTGCGGTTGCGCTGAGTTGCACCGGAGCGATCGCGGGGTAATGGGATTTCAAAGTCGGCATCAGTGTCGCGAGCAGCGTTGATTTGCCGCTGCCGTGGGGGCCGACGATCAAACCGATCGGTGAGTTTCTTAAATCCGCGGCCAATGCGACTGCGGGATGGACAGTTCCGTAGCGATTGCCCGCAAACCGGTACAGCATCGCGCCGGGACGAACGAACCGTGTGCTGAAGGGGTTCGATGTGATCGGTGGGATGCTCATCAGCGTCCCTCGATCATGGAGCGACCAAATGAAACGGTTGCTCGGCCAAAATCTTCCGGCCATCGTTCAAGAACAGACGCATTCGAATGCACCAGCGGACCGTGATCAGATGGCCGTGATAACTCAGCGGAGAGGCGGGCAAGACGCAGTGAATCGATTGCTCGTCCGACAAACCGATACGGCGGATCTGGCTTTCGACGATCCGATGAAAGTGATGCACGTGCAGATCTTCGTCGCCTTTACCTTCGGTGTGCCACAGGACCGAAACTTCGATGCTCTGAAGTTCTTCGATCGGAACACGCCTGACCTGCCACGTCGCGGTCAGCTCACCACCGGCGCGGTAGATACCGTCTTCACGGCATAGCGAGACCTTCACCGCGGGTTGCGTTTCGGTGGCAAACCCGGGGGATGAACGACGACGGGGAAACTTCGGCAGAACGATGGCCACGGACGAGACTCTCCTAGAACAACTATCTTCCAGCGAATTGCATTGTGCGTGCCGACGAACGAGTGCATCACGCCGGGCGGCAACTCAATCGCTAATTGTTGCTCCCATGGCACCATGGGGTCAACGTGTACATCACGTTCTTTGCAAAGAACCTGAGTAAAAGCTTCGTGGCGATCGACACGTACATCCGTCCCTTGCCGGTAAAAAGTTTCTTCCTCGCAGGTCAACTGGACAGTCAGTCGGCGAAGGTTCAGCCGACCGGTTTGCGAAACGTACAGTTCGTAAGAATCGCCCGGTACGAGTGGGTGATGGCTGATTTCAACGATCGTAGGGCCGACGCCGGCGTGCTGGCGAAGTTGCGACAAGAAGAAACGAAACGCCCAAACGCCGATCGCACCGAATGGCACCAACAGCATCGCCAGAATCCAGCGCGGCCGACCATACCAGAACCCCGAAACGGCAACAGCCAACAACACGAACCAAACCGTGTTCCACAGGATCGCCAACGTGGCAGGCCCGGCGATCCCCGATTCCGGTGTCTCGACGGCCAACCGGTACGTCAACCGCTCGCCCGGACTGTCGGTCATCGACCGGACCCGCGGGACGCTTGGTAATTTTGCCAGATCCTCGGACGCTGGCCCGATCAGGTCGATCGCGCCCTTCTCCATCGCTTTGGTGCGCGTGAAGAAATCACTGCGTCGTTCACTGCTGGCGCCAACCCGCATCAACCGAAATATCAAACCGCCGGCACCCGAAATGAGCGAAGCAGCCGACAGAATGCCAAAGATCCAAGTGCTCAAACTGGTCGAGAACGCTTCGGTCGGCACGTTGACGATGCTGGCGGGCGCGAACCGATTGATCAGCACCAGCGACAAACCGAACACGCCGATCAGCAACAGCAGCATGTAAAACGCCGCTTCGCCCGCCGCCCCGCTCACATCGTTGCTAAGGTTCCGCTGGCCCCGCTTCTTTCCGTAGGGCCGAGGGAACCACGATCGTGGAAAACGGGGCATTCGTTTCAACTTCCGCGCCGGACGCGGCGTTATACCTTGGCTGCTTCGCGGCTGGGGCGATAAAAGCCCAGCTTTTCGAGCGCCGCGTAAACTTCATCCAACGTCTTTTCACCGAAGTTGCTGATCGACAACAATCGACGAGGCGTCGCGTGAAGAAGATCGCGAACCGTCAAGATTCCCGTCTCTTCCAAGCAGTTGGTGGTCCTCACCGACAAACCCATCTCGGCGATGCTGAGGTCCAAACGCTCTCGACGCAGGCGCGATTCTTCATCAGCGCGGCTCAACGGAATACGTGTCATGCCAAAGTCCCTTTTGTGATTGATCGACCGCTTAGTCGACGAACGCGGAAGGCGTCGTCCCGAAGTCGCCGGAGTGTAGAAGATTCGACACTGTTGGGAAAGCGACTAGCCGATCGAGGCACGAAGTTTTCGGCCAGAATCAATGCTATCAATCAATTCTGTCCGATGTCATGGAGGGACCCGTCTCCGTGCTTGAACACGGGATCATTGCTCCGACGGAGTGATCCACATCGGCTCGAAACGGTTGAGCGGCTCGTTGTCAAAGTCCAATTCGCCGTCCAGCGGAGTTGGCATGCGCTCCGGTGCGATCCGTTTTGGCCGTTCGGCCTGGCCCGATTTTGATGTGAACGGCGGAAGATCCGATGGCGAAGTCTCTGCGGAAACAACCGGGCTTGTCGTTGTCGAACGGAGTGTGGTTTCGACGGTCGACGACGAGTTCGTTGGCGACGAAGTAACCGGCATGATGGATCGCGCGACACGTGCCATCGGGTTGACTGGCGCGATCATGTTCGGATCGACGCAAGCGGTCTGACATCGACAACAGCGATCGCAAGTCTTGGTCGCCTGCCAGAACATCATCTCTTCGCAACATGATCGCGTTGAGACCAGGATTCGGTCGCCGGGTCGCAATTGATAGTTGGTGGAGGTGTCACCGAGCTGTGTGATTTCGCGATAGCAGACCGGAAGCGTTACGCGACAAGAATCAGGCGACGTCGGGCGGGCCAACAAAATCTTGCAAGGCGACGCGGCGCTGGTCAGTCCGCCGGCGGCGAGGATTCCATCGAGTACCGATTCGAATCCCTCCAACGGATAGCTACCCGGCGAATTGACTTCACCCAACACGTAATAGCGATGGATCGGATCAAGCATTCGCACATTGATCTGTGTCGCTTCCTCACCACTTTCCAGAATCGTTTGCTCGATCAGTGCTTCCGAGCCTTCGACGGTCAATCCGGCGATGATCACGCGCCCGTACTTACCGAGATCGACGCTTCCATCGGTCAACACTTTCTGGTCGGCTGGAATCCGAACGTCGCTGTCCAGTTCGACTGGCTCGATCAGCAGCACATCGCCGGGCTGCAAATGATGAATCGGTTCGACGCCCATCGACAGTTCTCGCGGCAGGTCGACCGTGCGGGGCGATCGCGCGAGGATGTCTTCGGCTTGCTTCGTCAAAAAATGACCGGTGGGAAACAGCGACAATCCCAAACTGCTACATCCCGTCAGGGACAGCAGTAGCCCGAAAAACAGTACTGCACGCATGGCGGGCGCGAACGGCATGGCAATGAAATCGCTCGAAGGTGAAACGGATGGCGTCATGACATCCGATTCGGCACATTCGCTGCGACCGTCACAGGCCGAACGGACTGGGCGATAGGACCGTCACGATAGGAAGAATCCGGACAATTAGATCAACCCGCTCGACCGTTAAACTTTGACAGCCAAGTTGTCACGCAGTCGGCTCCGCTTCGATTCCCAGCTTTCTTTCCATGTCCTCCAACGGAACACCTCGTGTCTCGGGAACCATGAAAATGACCCAAACGAATTGGAGCACCATCATGAAACAGAAAAACAAAAACACCTGGGATGCGGGAAACGCCGTAACCATGCTCGGGAAAAACGTCGTCAGCAAAGCCGCAAAGATCCAATGCGTGAAACTGCCAAGGGTTTGGCCCTTGGCACGTTGTCGATTTGGAAAAATCTCCGAGATGAACACCCATATCACCGCTCCTTGGCCGATCGCGTGCGCGGCGATGAACGCAAAAATGCACGCGGGCACGATCTTGAAGTTTTCGGTCTGAAAAGCCCACGCGCACATCCCCAGCGAGGCGATGTAGCCGAGTGAACCGATCAACAGCAACGTGCGGCGGCCGAGTCGATCGATAAGCCACAGCCCCACGAACGTAAAAACTAAATTGGTGATGCCGATGCCGATCGATTGCAGTAGCGCAGCTTCCTTTCCAAGCCCCGTCAACTCAAAGATTCGAGGTGCGAAATAAAGGATCGCGTTGATGCCGGATAGCTGATTGAAAAACGCGATCAGAAATGCCAACAGGATTGGCACACGCAGGCGCATCGTCCAGAACTTGCCGCTTCCCACGGATGTGTCCGATGCGATCTTGATTTGCTGGATCACTTCGTGAATCTGTGCATCCGAAAAATCGGGATTGGCCAGTCCGATCACCCTCGCTGCTTCGGTTTCGTTGCCACGATTGGCGACCAACCAACGCGGACTCTCGGGCAGCCCGATGCACATCAAGCCATAGATCAAAGCGGGAATCGCTTCGACGGCCAGCATCCATCGCCATGCGTTCGGGCCGATCCCGGCGAGCAGCGCGTTGGATGCAAACGCGATCAAGATCCCGAACACAATGTTGAACTGGAACATGCCAGCCAAACGACCGCGTCGCCCCGGCGGTGAAATTTCCGCGATGTAAAGAGGCGCTGCGACCGTGGAGATTCCGACGCCGAGACCACCGATCCAACGGGCCACCATGAACGAGTAAACGTCCGTAGCCAACCCCGACCAAACAGCCGAAACGAAGTAGAGAATGCCGATCCACAGCAGTGTTTTTTTGCGTCCGAAGCGATCGGTCGGCCAAGCTCCCACCAGCGATCCGACGACCGTGCCCCACAACGCCATGCTCATCGCGAATCCATGCAACGCCGGACTGAGCGACCACAACGACTGAATCGTTTTCTCCGCACCCGAAATCACGACGGTGTCAAAACCGAACAAAAATCCAGCGAGCGCCGAGGTCAAAGACCACATGAATAGACGACTTGGCATGTCAGAAGAGTCCGCGGTGACGAGATGACTGACGAGGGTTCTACGCTCCCAGCTTAGTTGTTCACGCGGGTGCCGGTGGTGATCAATACCATCGCTTCGCGCACTAAAAACCTCGCCGCGCCGCGACGGAGCGTTTCGATGGGCTTGAGTTGCAACCGCGGATCCGACGCGGGGCCGGTGACATTGAAGTAGACAGTTCGATTGCTGAAGAGCCGATTGATTTCCACGATCGCGGCGATCGGAATGAAGGACTCGATCGCAAGTTGGGCCGCCAATGCGATGATCTTTGCATTATCCAACTCGAGTAGCCCTGTCGCAATCACGGCGTCGATGTCCATCCTCATATCGGCGATCCCGATCCGCCCTTCGGCGAATACTCGGACTTGGCTGCTGCGCAACCAGAACTCATTGATCTGAAATGCTCCTCGACCGATCGTGCCGTTGACTTCACCGCGATCGAATTGTGTTTCGACCAACGAGATGGCGCCGAGAAACCGGTTCGCTTTCATCAATCCAGGGACGGCCGAAGCGTCGGTTTGCCCAAGCTCGGCGGCAAACCTTCCGGTCAGGTCGGCGACGCCACGAATACGTTTTCCGTCCAACGACATGGACCCGGTAATGCGACCGTTGGCCAACGAAGTTGTGACGCCGGCTTCGGATATCAGCCTGCCAAAGTTCACTCGGCGGACATTCCATCGGCTTTCGAGGTCGAAGGCGTCGGCCAATCCCGTCGAGGAAGACAAGTTTGCGTCGCCATAAATCTCACCGCCGGCCAGTTCGCCCGAGATCGATGCCAACTTGAGTTGCCAACGGTCCAAGTTTGATGAGAACGATCCGTTGACGCTTGCGTGAACCGATCCGGTTGCGACGGAGAACAGTCCGCTGTCTCGCGCCGCGATCGTCCCACCAATGCGATAAGACTGTTCGCCATCAACGGTGATAATGCCAGATAAATCGCCGGCGATTCGCTGGGCGAGTGTTTCAGAAACGGGCAACACAGCGTCGCTGGCGTTGATCCCCGAGAATCGTACTTGGACGCTGCGCGTGCCGTTGCCCAACGACCATCGTCCGTTGGCGTGAATCCGGCCACCGGCATAAACACCGCTGGCGCGATCGATAATCACACTGTTGCCGACTAGTCGCACCTTGCCGTCGATTCCGCGCGAGAGTGTGCGACCATTGATACCCAACCCGTCGACCCCAAATTCGACCACGACTTGGTTGTCGGCCTGCCCTGCATCGGTGGGTGACAGCAAAACCTTCGCACTGGCAGCTCCGGCATATCGGCGCCCATCGTCGGGTCGAACCAACGGCGCCAGTTGACTCAGTTTCGCCGAATCAACCTTGATGCTTCCTGACGGAATCCTTCGCAACAACGTCGACCACGTGTCGTCGGTTTGTACGGACGACGTTGTCTCGACCGAGAATGTGCCGCCGAACAACTTGCCATCGCCGGTCAGTTTGATTGTTTCGTCGTTGGCTTCGAGATTGATTTCGCCTTCGCCGACGCTCGCTTTGCCAACGGAGATGTCGGTGAGTTTGATTTCGACACTTCCGCGATGCGCGTCCGGTCGCGTCCATGATCGGGCGGGCACCGTCCAATCGACACGACCCGAGGTGGACGCGGAAACCTTGATTTCAGCACCACCGCGATCGAAGGGAAGCAGCCTCGCCGCATTCAAAACCGGATGAATGTCATTCCATTGGAGATCGAATTCGTATTGACCATTCGCCTCGCGCGGCACATTAACGCGACCTCGCAATGCGCCGCCGAAAATGTTCGCGTTCAATTTCTCGACGTTGATCGCCGAATCGGTGATCTGGTACTCGGCCACGACATCGCGAACGATCATTTCGGCGTCCGATGTTTCGGGATGCAGCGGCGCCAGCGTCAGCGATCGATCATGAAAATCGATTCGATGTTCGATCAACCCTAAATTCTGGCCGAAGAGCTTCAGTTCCGGTGAGCTGATGCGACCATTGATCTGCCATTTCATCGTCGCGAGTTCGCCTTGGCCGCTGGCGTCGATGTCCAACTTTCCTGCGGCGATGGCCGGCGTGCTGCTTGTCGATGATGTTGTTGCGTACGACGACAACTCTGCCAGTGGCAAGTCGTTGCCCCGGAGTTGAAATTGAAATCGCCCGCGATCAACCAGCTCGGCTTGCACCGCGACGTTCAACAGCAACTCGGGCGCGAGCGGCGATGTCATGGAAGCGTCTTGAACGGTCAGTCTGCCCGCGTCGATGATGACCGGCCCCGTCTTAACGGAAAGCGGCAATGAATCGCCGACCTTGAAACCGCTGAGCGTCAGATCGGATTTCGCGTTCCACGTCTTCGGATCTTTGACGGTATCGAGTGGACTGGTGAAGTGGATGTCACCGCTGAGCGTTCCCGCGATTACGGTGGCATCGGCTCGATTGGTCGCCGCGACGATCACGTCGTAGAGCGGTGCGAGCGACAACGAGCGAGTCTTCAGATCGAAATGGATGTCGCCTCGCGGGACGAGTGCCAGTTCAGCGCCGCCGACAAAATCACCCTGTTGATCGTTGCTTGCACGGGCGACATCAGTCCATCGTCCTTTGACATCGCGCAGCTTCAACACTCCGTCGTCGTAGATCACGTCGGCGGTGAAGTCTTCGAGCAACAGTTCTTCGACCCGCAACCGTTTCGCCGACACGCGACCTCGCAATCGATACAGCTTCGCGTCGCCGGGAGTCGCGATCGGAACGCCGACGGCGAATCCAACGGACACATCACCATCGGCTTCGATCGGGATTTCGATGCCGATGAACTCAAGCCGCGAAAACAACTTGCCGACGTCGATGTCGTCGAAGGTCCAGTTGGTGTTCCAGCGACTCGGCTCGGCGTCGACCGGCTTTGGGACGGTTTGCTGCGCACTCGAATTCTGTCCCGCCGACATCAGAACGAATGCTATCGCCAGCGCAGCCATTCGTCTTGAAGTGTCGAGATTCATCAATGGAGACCGTATCCGGCGATGTCATTGGGGCGGCGATGCCGATCGGCTGATGAAGTGTTCATCGGATCGATGACGTGGCTGCAATGACGCGAGGTGTGACAACTGAAACCCACATCGCGACCGATCCAAAACGCGCAGTTCGATCGACCGGCAATTTCTTAACGATTGGACCATCTTTCCAACATCCAATCCACGATTCGGGCGGATGCTTTGCCGTCACCGTAAGGATTGTTGACGACCTTTGCCGCTCCGTTGGTTGCCGATCGATCGGCCCGCTGGGCCAACGATTCGCTGACCCGCCGTACGATCAACTCGCGATCGGTACCGACCAATTCGGCCAAACCGGCTTCGACGGCCTCGGGACGTTCAGTTTTCTCACGCGTCACCAGCACGGCGTTGCCCAACGACGGAGCTTCTTCTTGGACGCCGCCCGAGTCCGTCAGCACGACGCTGGCACGGTCCATCAGCCACACGAATTGCGGATAGTCGGCAGGCGGCACGAGGTGGATGTTGGCCCGCCCCGCCAATCGCTCGTGGACCGGGCCTTGCACATTCGGATTCAGATGAACGGGATAGATGAACTGAGTATCCGGGTGCAGATTTGATAGTTCGACAATGGCATCCAGGATCGAAGCCATACCGCTGCCAAAGTTTTCGCGCCGGTGGCCGGTGATCAGAACCACCGAATCGGCCGTCGCAGCCGGATACTGAGCGCGCCATTTGGCGTCGTCGACGCGTTCTTTGGCGACTGTGTGCAGCAGCGCGTCGATGACGGTGTTGCCCGTGACGCGAATATTGGCATCGGGGACCGCTTCGCGGCGGAGCGCATCGGCGCTGCGTTGAGTCGGGGCACAATGCAATTCCGTGACGATACCCGCGACGCGGCGATTGAATTCTTCGGGCCAAGGAGCGTTCAAATCACCTGTCCGCAACCCGGCTTCGACGTGAACGATTGGAACTCGGTGATAAAACGCGGCCATTGCGGCGGCCATCACGGTCGTCGTGTCCCCTTGCACGACGACACAATCCGGTTTTTGTTCGACGATGACTTTGTCAACTGCGTTCAAACATGCCGCCGTCAGCCCGGTCAGCGTTTGGCCGGGAGTCATCAATCCCAAGTCGATTTCGGGGGTCACGCCGAAATATCCGAGCACCTGGGCGAGCATTTCGCGGTGCTGACCCGTGCTGCAGATGATCGGCGCGATCGTTTCGGGGCGTCTTTGGCACTCCAGAATCACGGGGCAAAGTTTGATCGCCTCGGGTCGGGTGCCAAACACGATCAGGGGCCGAAGTGGTCTTTGGGAGCTGTTTTGACGGTTCGGAAGAGTCATTGCGTCTAAAATTGAGTCAGTTTTGGAGGTTGGGCCGTCGCTTGGCCTTGGGGGAAGAATGATCGCCGGATATACCTATAGTCGATGACGGCGTCCGATGAGCGACTTTTCCTACAGCGAAGCTGGTCCCCGGACCACCCGCCGTCCATCAAACTGTGGCGCCCGGCGTTCGTCTGTTGGCGACACGCCCCCGACCAATCGTGGGCCGCGCGACTCTTCGGTTACCAATCGCCATCGGTGCGATTACCGAACCGCGGCAGCCCCCGATTATTACCCCATTCGCACAAGCGACCTATCACATGAGATCCGATCACTGGAATTTCCTGGCCAATTTGCTGGGAACACCTGGGCCGGCCGAGCCGCACAAGAAGGCTGCCGAAAAAGCCGAAGCCAAAAAACCTGCCCCTGAAAAACCACCGGTAAAGCTTGCTGAAGCCAAACCGGCCGAACCGGAAATTGCCGCGCCGACGCCGGTCGCTGCGGAACTGAGCGATCAGGCTGTCGACGAAATCGACGACGTCTTCGCGCACTTCAAATCGGCGCCAGTCAAATCGGCGCCAGTCAAAGAGACGCCACGACCCAGCAGGCCCGCTCCGCGCGAGGTGAGTTCGGAAAATTCGCTGGAGGTGGCAGCGCCGCGAACGGAATCTCGCCCGTCGATTGGCCGCGAACCGTCCAGCGATGAAGTGTTGGACGCGCTGACCGCCGTAACTCCGCCTCCGATTCTGCCGGGGTTCGGCGCCCCGGCACGCGAACGAGGTTCTTCGTCCTACGATCCCGCGCCGCCGCCAAAACCGAATCCGGCCGCGCTCGACAATGCGATCAGCGGACGGCGTGACGGAGGATCACCCGATCGTTCGCCGGCTCCCGAAACCCGCACCGACGATTCACTTCGCCGCGATCCCGACGCGTCGCGCCGTACTGATCGAGCAGAACGCTCTGATCGGCCGGCTCGCGCAGAACGTCCAGATCGGGCAGAACGTCCAGATCGGGCAGAACGCTCTGATCAGCCGGCTCGCGCAGAGCGTCCTGATCGCGCAGAACGTCCAGATCGCGCAGAGCGTCCAGATCGCGCAGAGCGTCCTGATCGCGCAGAGCGTCCTGATCGTTCGTCTCGGCCAGATCGACCGGCGCGACCCGAGCCGCCGCGGCGATCGAGCGGCTTCGGCGGCGGATTGGTCGATGATTTCGACGACTCGGATGACAGCGAAGTCGTTTCCAAGTCGGCATCGGAGGACGATGACACATGGGGCGCACCGCGCAGCCGATCCGAGCAAACCGATCGAGACGATTCGCGTAAGCGTTCTCGCAGCGACGGCGATCGGCAACGCAGTGAACCTAAGCCGGAACGCAACTCGGCGCGAAATGAGTCGGTCGTTGGTGATGACGAATCCGAAGGACGACCGCCGCGTCGACGACGGGGACGTCGCGGCTCCCGCCAACGAACCGGCGAAGAAAACGTCGGTCGATCGGAAGTGGATTCAGCGGACGGCGTCGAGTCGACTGCGTCCGATCAGGTGACGGCGTCGGCGCCGCGGCGCGACTCGTCTCGAGGCGATTCGGCGCGAGATGATGGTGGACGAGGCCGTTCTCGTGGCCGATCCGGTCGTGGCTCGGGCGAGGATCGTCCGGATAGGGTTGATCGCGACAATCCCGAAAATCGTTCAACACGCGATTTCGATGACGACGATCTCGAATTAGATTCCGAAGCTTTAGCGTTTGATGATGATTTGGATGTCGTCGATACTGCCGAGGCGGACGGTGGCGAACTGGAATCCGATGGCGAGCGTCGACCGCGATCCCGTCGTCGCGGGCGGCGTGGACGTGGCCGTGGTCGAAGCACCGAAGGACGCTCGGCCGAGTCGGCAGGAAGCGACGAGCTGCCCGCACGCGATTCTGAAACTCGTAAAGCGGACCCGCTGGCGTTGAAGTCAGCATTTAGCATCGATGACGATTTGGACGGGGATATCGAGCCCGCATTCGCCGACGACCAAGAAGACGATTTGGAAGTCGACGCCATTCGGCGTGGGCGTCGACCGCGTGGTCGCGGTGGCCGATCACGGGGCGGTGAATCGCGTTCGAGCGAAGGTGATGCCGATGCCCCAACGCAGCCTCGACGAAGCCAATCGGATCGATTGCGTGATACCGAACCAAGTTCCGATGAAGAAAGAACTCCACGACGGGAACCGCGTCAACATGGCGACGTTCCGACTTGGCTCGATACTGTCAGGTCGTTCGTGGACGGCAACATCGAGAACCACAAGAAAAATCGTGGCGGGAACAGTGGCGGAGGCGGTGGTGGCCGAGGAGGTCGCGGCCGACGTTGCTAAGTTTGGCGGCGTAATCGGGTGTCTTCGGTGTCTACGTCGATCGGCGTCGACTGTGATCGGGGTGGTTCCCGGTCAGCGACCCGACGCACTATGATACCGACCCCACTTCCATCGAGTTGAACTTGTCCGTCAGTGGCGGCCCTTGCGACTGTGAGTCGTGAACCTGGTCAGGCCTTAACTGGAGCAGCCATAAGCGGTGTAGCTTTGTGTGAGGGTCGCCTCTGACGGGCAAGTTGATTTGAACGAAGCCGATTCTCACCGAGACTCGTAACTTTAAAGACGTTGCCGCGCCGACGGCCAACAATTTGACTGATCGAATGTCCGACCCAACATCCAAAGACGGTGGCTACGTCGTCGTCGCACGCCGTTATCGGCCGCGCGGATTTGACGAATTGGTCGGTCAGGACCACGTCGGGCGGGCGCTGCGGAACGCAATCGAAACCAACCGCGTCGGACACGCTTACCTGTTCACCGGAGCTCGCGGAGTGGGCAAGACCAGCACCGCGCGGATCTTTGCAAAAGCACTCAACAACCCTTCGGGGCCGACCGCAAATCCAGACAACGCATCCGATTCGGCCCAGGCCATCGATTCGGGTGAAGACGTTGACGTGATCGAGATCGACGGTGCAAGCAATCGAGGCATCGACGAAATTCGCAGCCTCCGCGCAAACGTCGGTGTGCGGCCGAGCCGCTCGCGGTACAAGATTTACATCATCGACGAAGTCCACATGCTCACCGGCGCGGCGTTCAACGCGCTGCTCAAAACGCTCGAAGAACCACCCGAGCATGTGAAATTCATTTTCTGCACGACGGATCCCGAGAAATTGCCGATCACGGTGCTCAGCCGTTGCCAGCGGTTCGATTTTGCGCCGGTCGAAGTCAATAAGATCGTCGACCGACTGCGAGAAATCGTGAAGGCTGAAAAAGCGGAAGCGGACGATCTCGCGCTGGAACTGATCGCCAGGCGGGCTGCCGGGTCCATGCGCGACAGCCAGTCATTGCTCGAGCAAGTGATGGCGTTCAGCGACGGCAAGTTGTCGGCCGACAATGTTCACACAATGTTGGGTACAGCGGACGATGTCCGGCTTCACGCGCTCGCGGGGGCAATGGCCGATCGTGATGCCGCCCAATCAATGCGACAACTCGATGCCGCGATCGATGCGGGCGTCGACGCCGGACGGCTCGCCGAGCAATTGCTCGGGTACTTTCGCGATCTGATGGCGGTCACCGTCGGTTGCGACGCATCACTGATGCGACACACGTCCGCATCACTTCACGGCGAACTGAAGTCGCTCGGTGATGCGTGGGGCTTACAAACCGTACTCGCAGTTGTCGGACTGATCGACCAAACGCTAGTCCGGATTCGTCACAGCGTCTATGGACGAGTTTTGCTGGAAGCGACGCTGATTCAGGTTTGCAATCTCCCCGACCTTCAAAAGATCGCCGATTTGGCCGCCGCTTCCCGATCCGCCATCCGCGGCGGCGCAGCTCCGGCCGAAAAAAAAAAGCTAGCGACGCCGGCGCCTCGAGTTGAAGCGGTAACGACGCCCACGCCACCTAGCCCGACCGCGTTACCGATACCTGAGCAACAACCCGTTGCACCGGAGCCTGTTGCACCAGAGTCAGTTGCAGTCGCTCATTCCAACGGCACCGCGATTGAACTATCGGCGGCAACGGCAGTTGAAGTTTGGCGTTCTTCGATCGAGCGACTCGAAGAGATGCGGCAGTCGATGGCTCGATCGGTCGAACGAGCCGAGTACATCGGTCCCGGCAGGCTTCGACTGGTCTTTCCCGCCGACGCTGGTTTGACGATGCGACGATGCGATGCACCGGAGAATCGCATGGCACTTACGGACGCAGTATCGCAAGTCGTTGGCGAACGCATCTCGCTGGAATTTCAAGCCGCGCCCGCCAAACCGAAACCGGTCCAAGCGGAGACCACCGTGCCGAAACCGACTCGGATGCAACGGATGCGAGAAATCGAGTCGAATCCGCTGGTCCGATCGTGTGTCGAAGCGTTCAGCGCTGAAATCGTCCGCGTCGATCGTCCGAAGTGAATTAGCGAATCAGTCCGCGATCGCTTTCATTCGCGCAGCCTCGAACTCGTCGCCCGGCGTCCACTTCGGCATTTCGTTAGCGTCCGCGACTCGGCGACCGACATGAAACAGCAATCGCGTGTCTTCGATCGCGCCGCTCAGGTCCCAATCCTCGGAATACTCGTCACTGGGTTGGTGATAAATCTTCTCGACCCATTCATCGAGTTGCTCCTTGCCCCAACCGTCCGGTTTGCCGATCACGTTGATGCCTGAATGCAAATAGACACCCGGTACACCGATCTTTGCCAAACTGAATTGGTCCGATCGGTAGTAGTATCCTCGATCGGGGAAATGGTCTGGCCTCACGATTCTGCCTTGTGCCTTGGCGACCGCTTCGACGTGCGCGTCTAGCGAAGACTTGCCCATTCCGATCACGTTCACATCATGGGTTCGGCCGATGATGTTCGTGCCGTCCATGTTGATCACCGCCGCCAACTTGCCGGCCGGAATCGGTGGATCATGAGCGAAATACTTTGAACCCAATAACCCTTGCTCTTCCGCCGAAACAGCGGCGAACAGAATCGATCGAGCCGGCGCGGGTTTCAAGCTAGCGTAGGCTTTCGCCATGGCCAACAGCGCCGCGGAGCCCGACGCGTTGTCGATGGCGCCGTTGTAGATGTTGTCGCCGTTGATGTCACGTTCGGCCGACATTCCCAAGTGATCGTGATGCGCCATGAAGACCACATACTCATCAGCTAGGCCGGGATCACTGCCGGGCAACACACCTAACACATTGGCGGTGTCCTGCTGGCGAACTTCAGCCGTCAAATCGATCGACAAAGAAACACCCAGCGGCACCGGACGAAAATCCCGCGACTCCGCAGCGGCGCGAAGTGTGTCAAGGTCCATCCCGCCAAGCGACACGATCTTCTTCGCGCCATCCTCCGTAACCCAGGCCTTCAATTCCAAACGTTCGCCGCCCGCATCTCGCAGCTCAAACTCTTCACCCGACCACGACGTTTGAATGACTTGCCAGGGATAACCGGCCGACTGAGTCGTGTGGATGATGATCGCGCCGACAGCGCCTTGGCGAGCCGCACTCTCGTACTTGTAATCCCAACGTCCGTAATAGAGCCGACGTCGTCCCTCGAACAATTCCGGGTCATCGGCAGGGTCGTTGTTCATGACTACTAAAATTTTGCCGCGCACGTCGACATCTTTGAAGTCATCCCAATCGTATTCGGGAGCTTGAATGCCGTATCCGACGAAGACCAACTCCGCGTCCTTGATCGAGGCTTCCGTTTTGGGGCTGCCGATCGTTGACATGAAATCTGCGACCGATTCGAGCTTCACCGAATCATCGCCTTTGCGAAACGTGATTGTTGACGGCGCATTCGTCTTCACACCGACCAGCGGAACCGGTTGCAACCATCCTCCGTCGGCAGCGGCGGGCCTCAATCCAAGCGTTTGAAACTGAGTCGATAAGTACAATTGCGTGATCGCATCGCCACGCGAACCCGGTCCACGTCCTTCGAGCAAATCATCGGCAAGAAATCCGACGTGTCCACGCAGCGTCGCTTCGTCGATCACCGCAGCAGCCGCGTTATCAGTCGGTGATAGCGTCACATCAGAACGCAAGTCTTGAGCAGCGGCGAAAAACGATTGGCAAAGTACGAGTGCCAATATCAAATACTTCATTTTCGATTCCTGTTGAGATTCAGTCGTTGGCAATGTTGTACGCGCCGTCGTACGAGTGTTCAAGTAAAAACTTAATCGCGTCCGAGTGCGAGCTTGGCCTTTTAGCAATGGAGGCGGTTAATCTCAACGGTGCAGTCTCGTTCATAAAAGCATTCAGCGGCAAACTACTTGACGATCACGTCGTTGGTTCCTACGATCCTTGAAACTCTGTTATGCAGTAGGTGGTGGCCGTGACTCGCGGTCGTTTGAAACCGAAAAAAACGACGATGCGATGAAGGTTCTGCACGGCGCGATCCGTCTGACCGCCGCAGGTGTTTTTACCGCGTTCTTACTCTGACGGCTGGTTCTCGTTGCTGACGAGCCTTCAAGAAAAACGCAAGGCGTAAGTAGTTCGTCTCAAAATTCGGACGAGGAATTCGTTTAGTCGACCGATATTTCAGTTCAGCATCACGGTATCAGCTTCAGTCAATATTTTGCTGAGGTCGATTTAGGCGACGTGAATCCAGGCGTCGACCTTTTGATTGTTGTCAAGATTAAAAACACAAGCGGGCGGTCGCTCGACATCAACACGGTAAGGACCGAGCGGAAAATTAGTGTCGGAGAAACTGAGTCCGACTTGTAGAATGCGCCGACACGTTCGATCCCTAATTCTACACGAGGCCAAGGATGGCGATGCAACTGATGGAAAGCCCGGCAATTGAGCGGTCCTTGCG
>JBGSLZ010000124.1:0-85548 GCA_041740415.1 Rubripirellula sp. | reverse complement strand
TGCTTGCGTTGGCGTGCTTTGCGGCGTAGCTTGGCGTTCACTCGAAACCCTCGTTTGCGTGTGTGGATTGAAGTCTTGGTAACCTCCAATACACACGAAAAACGCCGAGGGTTTTCGAGTTTTCTCGATCATGCCGAATTTAATGGTCGCTTGTTCAAGGACTAGTTTGAAAGGGATGGCCGATGCAGCCTAGTTATATTCGAAAGTTTACGTAGCTGATCCCGCCGGTGTTCCGATCGCACTGTACCCTGGCAGGATCTCCTACATCAGGCAATCTCTTGGAATCGTGCGATATGTATCACATGCGAGTCGGCGGCATTCTACTTGTTTCATTCGTGTTATTGGCAATCGGCCAACCCGCCGCAGTCGTCGGTGAAGACGGATGGTTCGCCGGGTTCGGCAAAGTCGATATAACGCCGACCGAACCGGTGCGGATGTCCGGATACGGCAGTCGCGACCATGCAAACACCGCCGTCGACACTCCTTTGCTCGTCCGCGTGATGGCTCTGCGTCATGGCGAAGGCGAAGCTCATTTGCTGATCGCGATTGACACGATCGGGTTACCGGCGGACATGGCAAATTCGTTGGCCGATCAGGTGCAGCAACGTCACCGCATAGCTCGCGCGCGAGTCGCTTTTTGTAGCACTCACACGCACTGCGGCCCCGATCTGTTCGGCAAGCTCGCGAACATATTTTCAACCGAGGCGACTGATGGCGAACAAGCGGCCGGTCTTCGGTATCGGAACAAGCTTGTCGCAGGTGTGATCGAAGCCGTCGATGTCGCAATGAAAGATCTCTCGCCGGCAAAACTGGCGCACTCGCAAGGTGAAGTCGACTTTGCGGCGAATCGTCGGCTGATTCAAAACGGACGTTGGGTCAACTTTGGTGTGCAAGCCGACGGGCCGGTCGATCATTCTGTCCCCGTGCTGAGGATCACTGACGAGGCAGGGAAACTTCGTGGGACCGTTTTCAACTACGCGTGTCATGGCACGACGATTGGCGGCGATCATTTCGGAATCAACGCCGAATGGTCAGGCTACGCGACAACGCGAATCGAAGCGGTGCATCCGGACAGCGTCGCGCTTTGCACGATCGGTTGTGGAGCTGATGCGAATCCCGAACCGCGCGGCTCTGTGGATCTTGCCCAATTGCATGGAATGGAGATTGCCGACGAGGTCGTTCGCGTCCTTTCCCAAACGATGAACGAGATCGGGCATCCCGTCTCCGCGAGATTCGGTTACGCCGGACTCGCGTTCGACTTGCCGACGAAAGAAGAACTTGTGGATAGGCTCGACGACGCATCGCCGCAAGCTCGTCGCAATGCGAAAAACATGATCGGAGTCCTTGAAGAACACGGTCGGTTGCCAGCGACGTACCCCGAGCCGATTCAGGTTTGGCAATTCGGTGATGAGTTGACGATGATCTTTTTGGGCGGGGAAGTGGTCGTCGACTACGCATTGCGATTAAAAAAAGAACTCGCCAATCCGAATCTTTGGGTGACGGCCTACGCCAACGATGTGATGGGTTACGTCGCGAGCGAGCGCATGCGACGCGAGGGCGGATACGAGTACGATCGTTCGGCTGTTTACTATGATCTGCCGGGACCGTGGGCAGCAGGCACCGAGGACTTGCTCATCAAACGGATTCATGAAGTACTCGCGCACGGTCCACGTAGCGCTGCGCTCGATCCCACCGAAGCACTCAAGTCGATCGAAGTAGCCGATGAATTTGAAGTCCAATTGGTCGCGAGCGAACCCCTGGTCGTTGACCCGATCAATATCGCTTTCGGACCGGACGGAAAATTGTGGGTCGTCGAGATGGGCGATTATCCGCTCGGAGGTGCGAACTCGGGTGGACGCATCAAGTTTCTGACAGACTCCGATGGAGATGGCGAGTTTGATACGTCAACGATTTTCCTAGATGGACTCGAATTTCCGACGGGCGTTCATCCGTGGAACGATGGCGTCATTGTCTCGGCGGCTCCGGACATCTTCTTCGCCCGCGACACCGACGGCGATGGACGCGCTGACCAACGCGAGACCTGGTACACGGGATTTCCGTCGGCGAATCCACAACATCGCGTCAACGGATTCGCCTATGGCTTGGAACATTCGCTGCACTGCGCCAGCGGCGACAACCTCGGCGAGCTAACCGCGGTTCGTACGGGCCAAACGGTGAATGCATCAGGAAAGGATTTTCGTATCTGGCCGGCCACCGGCGCGCTCGATACGACCAGCGGTCGAACTCAATACATCCGCAGCCGCAACGATTGGGGCGACTGGTTTGGCAACGACAACAGTCGTCCGATGTACCACTATCCGATCGAAGAACGGTATTTGATTCGCAATCCATCGGTGAAGTACTCGGGCAATGTCCAGATGATGTTCAGTCCGCCGGTAGCGCCAACAGTTTTTCCACGCAGTGAGACTGCGGACCGTTTCAATGATCTCTACGCCGCCGATCGATTCACGTCGGCGTGCAGTTCGATCGTATTTCGCTCGTCAGCGCTCGGTTCGGATTGCCGCGAGTCGATCTTCGTTTGCGAGCCCGTGCACAACTTGGTCCATCGATCAAAATTGCAATCGCGCGGATCGAGCTACCAAGCGGCAAGAATTCCATCGGAAGCGCGCGCCGAGTTTTTGACGTCGACGGATCCCTCGTTTCGGCCGGTGCGAGTGATCGAGGGAAGCGACGCAATGCTGTGGGTCGTCGACATGTACCGCAGTGTCATTGAGCATCCCGAATGGATACCCGAGCAGTGGCAACAGCAACTCGATTTGCGTGGTGGTGCCGATCGAGGACGTATCTACCGAGTCATCCCGAAAGATCTCGAGGCTTCGTCTCGCGCCCCCGCATCACTTCCGCGGCTCGTCAATGCAACCGTCGCAGAACTCGTCGATGGGCTTCGCAGCGATTCCGGTGCAAAGCGAGATCTTTGCCAACAACTGCTGTTGAGCCGCGAAGATTCGTTATCGGTCGTTTCTCAGGTGCAACAACTTGTCACGGACGCCGATTCGCCGCAAACGCGAGTGCAAGCGTTGTGGTGTCTCGAAGGAATGCAGCACTTATCCGATTCGATTCTCGAACGTGCATTAAAAGACTCTCATTTCGGCGTCGTTCGATCCGCGATTGCCTTGAGCGAATCTCGATTGCCACACGATCGTGCATGGATCGAGCGACTCGCGCCGCTGGTCGACAACGAAGACTCGCGAGTGCGATTGCAACTCGCACTCACGCTGGGCCAATCACCGGATCCCGAAACGGGACGATTGCTGGCGCGACTGATCGCCGGCGTGGATGATGATCCATGGTTGGCCCGAGCGATTCTTTCGTCGGCTTCCTCTCACTCGCAAATTTTGTTTCGCGAATGTCTCCGGCAGTTGCAACAAAAAAATTCGGCCCAGGCGAACCGTCGATTGATCGAGATGATGACGTATTTGCTTGAAACCGCCGGTGACAATGGCGTCGATGTCCGCGCGGACGTTTCGGAAGCGTTGACCGATGCGCCGCCAGATACGATGTGGGTGGTTTTACTCGCGACGGCTTGGTCGCGTCGTAATTCTAGTCACGCCAGATCGTCGGAAAGCCAGGTCGATTCGCTCCTCACGAACGCGCTGAGTCGGGTGTATCAGCACTCGATGGCGGCCGCAAAATCGGACGACGTCGGCGATGTCGATTATCGATGCCAGTCGTTGGGCCTGTTCGGCTCGGGGTTGGGTGAGCATGCAGAAGAAAAGACGGTATTGGTGAGTCTGCTATCGCCGCGATTTCCCGTCGCTTTGCAAATCGCGTCGATTGAAAATCTCGGTCGAATCGACGGGGTCGCCGCGATGGGGCCCGTGATCGAGCAGTGGTCGTCGCTATCACAGGGAGTTCGCGAAGTCGTGACCAGCGAAATATTGAGCGCTAAAGATGGCGTCCAAGTATTGCTTTCGGCGATCGAAAATGGATCGATCAGGGCAAACGATCTGAGCGCCGCGGCTCGTCAACAGTTGATGACGATGGGCAATCCTTCGACGCGGACATTGGCGAGTCGATTGCTGGGCGCCCAGTTGACCGGCGGTCAAAACGAATGGGTTGCGAAATACTTGGCCGCCGAAGTGGCGACTGCCGACTCGGCAAACGGCGCCGCACTGTTCAAGAAACATTGTGCAGTCTGTCATCTGCCAGACGACCAGGGCCGAGCCGTTGGCCCTCATCTTGCAAACCTGAGCGATCGCAGCACTCGAGGACTCACGGAATCCATTTTGAATCCCAATCGAGCGGTCGATCCCCAGTATCGCAGTTACGTTTTGTTGACCAACGACGATCGCATCATCACGGGTGCGATCGCGGAAGAGCTCGGTGAAACCGTCACCGTTGTGCAATCGGACGGTCGCCGAATATCAATTTCGCGTGCCGACATCAATTCAATGCGAAACACCGGCTTGTCGGTGATGCCCGAAGGGTTCCAAAGTCAACTCGATCCGCAAGCACTGACCGATGTCATTGAATATCTACGATCCGGGGCGACGCGTTGATCTGGGGTGTGTGCCCCGTGACGATCACTGGTTTTCGTTTCGAGCGATCCTTGGGACGAACAGCGGTGCTCGCTGGTCCTCGGGCAAATATTTGCGGTTGACCCGTTCAGGATCTTGCTGGGTCCAGGTCTCGCGCATCTGAGGCGCAACCACTTGTCGTAGCAACCCGTCGTCATGCCACGTACACTGGTAGTGGTCGGGGTTCCAACGTCGCTGGGGCAATTGACTTTCGTACTTGACCAATCGCCAAGCGCGAACGTGAAATCGATGTTGGCTCTTCGACCAATCATAGAAGATCAACTGGCGAAAGACCTCGCGTCCTTCATCGTCGACGAAGTGATTCAACTCGATCAAGTCGACTTCGTGACGAACCGCTTCGGTGCTATCCGAATCGATACCGGGCGCGATGCTCAGCAACAACACGGACGCCATGGATAACCAGGATGCCATCGTCTTTTCCTTTCGCAAGCGTGTCGAACTCTCTACCGTTATCAATCGATGCGCGGCAGTGTAAAGAGCGATCTGAAAGGCGAAACGTCATTTACGGCCTAACGTGGATGTTGGGGGCGATTGTTTTCCCCAGCGGCAATTTTTTCGTGTCTGCGCAAGCACCCGGTCAACGCGACCCTTCGGTTGAAGATTCGCCAATGTCGGAGGTTTCCGGAATCCAAATATCCCGATTGGGGCCGCCACCGACGGATTTCGACGCACTGATCGAGAGCGGAAATGTTTCCTTTGATTCCGGGGACCGAGATCCGTCCCTGGAGCCGAAAGAGGGACCCGGGGTTGCCGCAGAAACCCACTACCGAATTGCCTATCACTTCAAAAGCCACTCGCATTGGACGTTGCGGCAAAATCGCTTGACGATCCGAATGCGCTTTCGCGACGTGCAATGGGACCCTTCCCACCGGATCTGGTTTCGCCAAACTCCATCGCTCGTTGACTTCTGGAATCAACCGCTCGTGCGTCATGAGTTCGATCATGTGCGAATATCGTCGGATCCGCGGTTCAAGCAGCTATTTGTCGAGCGTCTCAACGAAACCTCGGTCATCCGCCACGATCTGGATGCGAATCAGAAGGCTACCGAGACGCTGATTGACGAACTGGTCGAAGCCGAGGTTGCGAGGATTTTCGGCGAAGTGAGCAGCTTGATCGCGATTCGATACAAGGAACTCGATCGCGTTACCGACCACGGACGAACGCGTCTGCCTGAGGATTTTTTTGACGATTGACCAGACGTGTCAACGCGACATCAGATACTTGGGGTGTGAGAGAAAAAGAGTCGTCAAATTGAGTTGTCGACCTCTCACCCAAACGATACTATAAACTCGTTCACTGGCACTTCAGTTGATTTACTGATGCAAAGTGAGTTCATCCAACGCTTTTTCGGAACAAAGGGATAGGGCAATGGCAGCCAAAAAGAAAGCAACAGCCTCCAAGAGCAAGATTGATCCAAGCCTGAAAGAAATCCTGGCCCGCGAGCCAGGTCTGAAAACCACCCTCGAGCAGATCGATAAAGCGTTCGGTGAGGGCGCGATCATGCCCTTGGGCGCGTCCCATCATTTGGACATTGAAGGGATCCCGACGGGGAGCCTATCGCTTGACATGGCTTTAGGAGGCCAAGGCGTTCCGCGAGGCAGAATGATCGAAATCTTCGGCCCCGAATCGAGCGGTAAGACGACGTTGGCACTGCACATCGGCGCCGAAGCGCAGAAGATGGGTGGAATCGCAGCGATCATTGACGCCGAGCATGCGTTTGACCCGACTTGGGCAAAAAAACTGGGCGTCCAACTGGACACGCTGCTGGTCAGTCAGCCAAGCAGCGGTGAAGAGGCGATGCAGATCTGCGAAATGCTGGTCAAGAGCAACGCGGTCGATGTCATCATCATCGACTCAGTCGCCGCATTGGTGCCCAAGAAAGAACTCGAAGGCGAGATCGGTGATAGTCACGTCGGCTTGCAAGCTCGTTTGATGAGCCAGTCGATGCGGAAATTGACCGGCGCGATTTCGAAGAGCAAGTGCTGCGTGATCTTCATCAACCAAATTCGCGAAAAGATCGGCGTGATGTTCGGCAGCCCCGAAACGACGCCCGGCGGACGCGCATTGAAGTTCTATTGTTCGTGCCGCATTGATGTTCGCCGAATCGGCGCACTCAAAGACGGTGAAGAACAAGTCGGTCAACGTGTCAAAGCGAAGATCGTCAAGAACAAGGTCGCGCCTCCGTTTCGCGTTGCCGAATTCGACATGATGCACAGCAACGGCATCAGTTACGAAGGCGACTTGTTGGATCTCGGTACAACGCATAAAGTTGTCGACCGAAGCGGATCATGGTTCAAGTTTGGTGAAACGTACTTGGGTCAAGGCAAAGAGAAGGCCCGCAACTTCTTGATCGAAAACACCGATGTCGCTGAAGCAATCAAGCAGAAAGTGATGGAGGCCGGCGGCTACGCTGGGCCGTTGGAAGCCGATGGTGACGAAGTCGAATCCGATAGCGATGAAATGAGCGAAGCCGAACTGAGCAACAGCTAGTCGGTCGTTGATAACTCAAGGACGTTGAGGGCGGGTGTGAGGAAAAACGCCCGCCCTCTTTTTTTTGTGTTCTCGTTGATTGTTTTTTATCGGCAACGGTGAGTAGGCCATACAGAGTGATGCATCGCTCCACTCTGCATGGCCTACGTAATTAAATCTAGCCTGCACAACTCGTGGACAAACCCACTGTCAGAGGTCGATCGAATCCAGCACGTGGTAAGTCGGCCCTCGTTTGTCGAGGAAGCTGCCGATGAGTTGGACTTCGTCCACGGCCATCGTGCCGAGCCCCGTGTCGGCAAACTGCTTCACTCTCGTGACGACTTCTTCGCTGGCGCGGCGACTTCCGCCTCTTGTTCGGCCCAACGCTAAGTGCGGGACGTAATCGCGTGGTTCGCGTTTGAACCCCAGTTCGGCCAACTCCAAATCGAGCGTCTCGGCGATGGTTTTGAGTGAACCGCTCGGATCGTCGATCCCGGCGTACAATACGCGAGCCTTTTCGATCGACGGTAAAGCTCCGGTGCCCGCGACGTGAATGTCGAACGATTCGAATTCTTCGAGGACGCTTCGTATCACGTCGCAAACTTTGGGGACTTCGATCGTTTCGACTTCACCGAGGAACTTCAGCGTCAAATGAAAGTTGTCCGTTGGTACCCATTTGATACCATCACCGGATTCCTTCAATCGATCAATCAAGCGGATCGCGGCTCGGGCGACTTCGGGGCTCAGCGGAATCGCGATGAATGAACGTGTGGTTTGCATGACAAAGATCCTACACCGAAACGACCCGATTTTTCATCCACCATCGTTTGTTCCCCATCGCTTTCTTCGCGGCGGACATCTGCAAACGCTGGCCACCGTCAACAATCGCGAATCATTCGAGCTTTCGCCGATCGCGTTTCGCGTGCCCGTATCCGATGGTGACTCGATCGTACTGCACGAAGATTTGCCGTCCGCCGATCTATCCAAGCCGCACCCTGCAAGCGTGTTGCTGGTACACGGTTTGACGGGGTGTCACGCGGCTCCCTACATGGTTCGGTTGGCCCATCGTTTCGTCGGACTGGGGATGCGAGTGTACCGCATGGATATGCGTGGCTTCGGCGCGGCGATCGATCTGACGCGGAACTTGTCCCATGCCGGACGAAGCGACGATTGCATGGCCGCGCTCGGCGCGATCGCCGATCGAAATCCGTCGGGGCCGATGTTCGCGATCGGAGTCTCGTTGGGTGCCGGGCAACTGCTGCGCGCGATGGGACGGATCGGCGCAGGAATTGATGCGGCGCCGAATTGGGTTGAGCGAGTTGCTGGTGTCGCGACCGTGTCACCGCCGTTGGATCTACTGCGGTGCAGCGACAACATGCAACGACTTGCCTTGCGACCTTACAACCACTATTTCATTCGATCGTTGTTGTCACGTGTTCCGCCGGGTGTTCGTCGTCGAGATGATTTCGCACAGTGCATCCTCGGTCGGCGACCACGGACGCTGCGCGAGTTGGACGATCGATTCACGGCACCGCTGAGCGGGTTTGCGGACGCGTTTGCCTACTACGAAGCATCTTCGGCGTGTCGGGTCGTCCAGTCGATCCGGGTCCCCGCGTTGGTCCTTGCCGCCGTCGATGATCCGATCGTTCCCATCGACTGCTTCACAAAAGATTCAACGCGATGGTCAGCCACCACTCAACTGATTGTCTCGCAACATGGCGGGCACGTCGGCTTCGTTGATCGCAACGGTGGCAGTTGGATGGATGATGTTCTGCAGGCATGGATCAGCCAGCAGAATCACTTGGTTGTCCAAACCGGTGTCGGTTCGATTTCATCGGCGACGGGCGAGCCTTGATCCTTTCGACCGCTGCCTTCGAGCCGACTGATGACTTCCACCGTCATGTCGTCTTTGCAGGCCAATTGGCAACTCAAGCGGATGCCCGATTCGGTGATTTCGCGAGCACTTAGCGTCTCTTTCTCAGCCTGAGTCATCGCGTCGGGCTCGCCGTCGATGACCTTGACTCGGCACGTGGTGCAGCGCGAGTGGCCGCCACAGGCATGCAGTTGATCGGTGCCGGCGTCCTCCGTAAGTGCCTTGACGAGCCGCTTTCCGGAAGAAACATCGAATGTTCCGACATTTTGTACAGTGAGTTTGGGCATGAAAAAAATCCTATGTTTCGATGGTAAGGGGGGAAAAAACACTTTCACAATGTTGCGGGCGATCGAAAACAGCAAAGTGCCATCGAGGTTGGCAAGCCCCGGTGTTAGACTGATGGATTGGCCTCAATCTCTCTCGCGGTGGAATTGTACGGTATGGATTTGATGTCCGACGACGCGATCAGTGCATTCGGTTTGTTGGTTTGCGAAGCGATCGAAACCCTGGTCGATTCACATGACGGTGCGATGGATAAGCGAGCGGCGATGCTGACCGTCGACGCGCCCACTTTCAGCAAGGAGAACGGCCAAATGGTGTTCTCTTTCAAAGTCCGTGGGAATCGCCAAGCCCCCGTCGCCGCGATGATCGAGATTTCGCCGCAAGGTGCCGAGGAAGATGACCAAGACTTTGCGTTCTCGCCTTTAGGAACCGCCCTCGATGCAATCCCCGGCTGCCAGTGCGACTCGTTTGTCACCGACCGCCGATGCGCCCACACGTTGGCCGTCGCATGGTGGCTGCAAGAACAAATGGCGCGTCGAAGCGTCGGCGAAGTCTTTGAGTTTCTCGGTGAGTTGGAAGTTGACAACGAAGCGGCCGGTCGCGAACTCGTAACCGAGTTGCTGAAAATCGCCCGCGAGTCTTCGCAAATTGACGCATCCGCCGAAGTCACTCGGATCCAATGGCGAATCGGTCTGCCGCAATCTCGCTACTACTGTCCGATCTCCATCACGCCCTATGAACAGAAGCCCCGTAAGAGCGGCAAAGGCTGGACGAAAGGAAAAGAAACTCGAAGCTACGATTTGCTGAGACGCGACTTCAGCGGCGACCCGATCGATGGACGCATCGCGGCATTGGTTGCCAAGCCAAGCTATTCGTTTGAGGAAGATCACTTCGGTGAGTTTCGTGCGCTTCAAACATTGGTCGGCCACGACAGCGTTGCCTGGGACGATGCCGATGCGACCGCCGTTTCAGTTCACTCGGCCGAGTTGAAACTGACGCTCGAACCGATCGAAATCGAAGAGGATTCCGATGACCACTCACCGATGGAAAAGAAGACCAAGTTTCGACCCAAGCTGATCGTTTCGGGAATCAAGATCGATCCTGACGAATGCCAAGTCGTGCTCGGACATGCCAGCCCCGTCGATCCGATCGTTGTGTTGGCGGACCAGAAATACAATCGATTGGTCATTTGCTCGCTGCGTGACGCCCGCGCGACTCGGTTGATTCAGTTTTTGTTGCGTGCCGATTTTTCAGAAACTTTGCTGGACGCGGATGACGCCGCAAAGTTTTCCGTCGGCAGCACCGTTGTTGACACGCTCGTCCGTGTCGATTTGCCGCCGCAATTAGCCGGGCCGATCGTTCCTGTCGCTGCGGAATTGGTTGTCGAGCTGAGGCCGCGTCTCGGTGCGGGGCTTTGCGTGGCGCTGGCAATGCACGAACCCCGCTTTCGCGATCTCGTTACCCCCGGCCATCCGCCGAAGATCGTGTCCTGCTTGACCGAAGAAGGGCCGATTCGGTTGGAGCGTGATTTGGAAGCCGAGAAGCATGCGGCCGATGCAGTTGTCGATCACTTCGAGCTGAATCTGTTGGCCGGTGATGGACATTATCGCTGGGTCGCGACATCGGACGAAGCTGCCTTGGATATATTGGGGTCGCTGTATCAGGCGGGCGAATTGACGCCACGTTTGATTTGGCCCGAAGGTGAATCCATTCGCGTGCGGGGCGAGATCACGCCGTCGGCGCTGCGAGTCCAGATCGATGACCGACGCGATTGGTTTGGTCTGTCGGGCAGCGTCAATCTGGACGGGCGAGAAGTGCCGCTCGCCGATTTGTTGGCCGCCGTTCGCGACAATCGCGCGCTCGTGCAAGTCGGTGATCGTGAGTTCGCAAAGATCAGCGATGCGTTTCGCAAACGTTTGCAACAACTCGGTGACACGGTCGTCGTGGAACGTGGATTGCTCAAAGTCGCCGACGCCGCCGTTCCCGCGGTGCAAGAACTGATCGGAATCGACGTGCCGCTCGAAGCAACTGCGCGTTGGCATGATTCGATTCGTCGTTTAGAGGCGCTGGCGGATTGGACACCTGAAAAACCGGTCGGTCTCGATGCAACGCTTCGCGACTACCAACTCGAAGGTTATCAGTGGCTCGCGAGGTTGGCTTCATGGGGCGTCGGAGGTGTGCTGGCCGACGACATGGGTTTGGGAAAGACGGTGCAAACACTTGGCGTTTTGCTCGATCGTGGTCAGGGTGGGCCGGCGCTTGTCGTCGCGCCGACCAGCGTCGGTGACAATTGGGTCCGCGAGTCCGAACGGTTCTCGCCATCGCTTCGACCGCACCTGTATCGTGAAAGTGATCGCGACAAACTGATCGAATCGGCAACCGAGAATGATTTGATCATTGTCAGTTACCAACTGTTGCAGCGTGACGCCAAACGGTTCGCCTCGCGGACTTGGCACACGCTTGTACTTGACGAAGCCCAGTTCATCAAGAATTCGCAAACCAAAACATCACAAGCGATCCGTCTGATCGACGCCGATTGGCGAATCGGATTGTCGGGCACGCCGCTGGAGAATCATCTTGGGGAACTGTGGAGTTTGTTTCGAACGCTCAGCCCCGGTTTGCTCGGTTCTTGGGACCGGTTCCGCAATCGTTTTGCCGACCCGATCGAACGACACAAGGACGACGAACGACGGTTGTCGCTCTCACGTTTGGTCCGGCCGTTCATTCTGCGACGAACCAAGAACACGGTGCTAACCGAGTTGCCGCCGCGAACTGAAATCACGCTTCACGCCGAACTGAGCAAACCCGAACGCCGACTGTACGAAGACGCGCGAGTCGCGGCGCTGGCAGAGCTAAGCGGTACCGGCGGCGAAGCCGGTCAGGCCGGTCAGGCCGGTCAACAACGCATTCGTACGCTGGCTTGGCTGACGCGATTGCGACAACTTTCATGCCATCCTCGCTTGGTCGACAAGACTTGGAAGAAGGGTTCGGCAAAGCTGGATTTGTTCACAACGCTGGTGGATGAACTTCGTGACGGCGATCACCGCGCGTTGGTGTTCAGCCAGTTCGTGAAGCATTTGTCGTTGATCCGCGAATCGCTCGACGAGCGTGGCATAACATATCAATATCTCGACGGTGCCACGCCGGCCAAAGAGCGACAACGACGAGTGGATGCGTTTCAAGCCGGCGAAGGCGACTTGTTCTTGATATCACTCAAAGCCGGCGGAACAGGATTGAACCTGACCGCTGCCGATTACGTGATTCACCTCGACCCATGGTGGAATCCTGCGGTCGAGGATCAGGCCACGGACCGCGCCCATCGCATCGGACAAGAACGTCCCGTAACGGTTTATCGGTTGGTCGCACAAAACACCATCGAGGAACAGATTCTCGAACTGCACGCCGACAAGCGAGAACTTGTCGCGGGCGTTTTGGACGGCACCGACCACGCCGGTCGAATGAATACGACCGAGCTGATCGAACTGATTCGCGAGGGCGTTTCGGGCTAATTCGCTCGCTATCAGGGCGAGGGACTGCGGAGTGATGGTAATGGTTGCGGATCGTTGGATGGAGGCTGCGAATCGAACGAATCGGTAAGCTCTTTGAGCTTTTTGGCCTCTTCCAGTTCGCTTTCGGCTTGACGCATTTCGGATTCTGCCGATCGTCGATCCTTTGCGTCGAGCTCGCGGTTGCCAGCTTTTTCACGAGCTTCTTGTAGCTTCTGCGCCGCTCGTTGGACCGTTCGCTGAACGCTTTCCACCAACCAAACACGTTCCTGTTCTTGGATACGAATGAGAGTCTGCAATCGAGTCACATTGGACGTGGCTTTCATTGTTTCGGATTTGGGAAGGGCACCTTTTTCGAGCAGCCCATTGATTTCTTTGGCCTTGATTTCGGCACTCTCCAATTCCAGCTTCAATGAAGCCAGTTCGCGATTCACGCTGAAGATTCTCGCGTCGATACTCTCGGTCGATCGATTTGTCGCCGACCGTGCGAACGATCCCGGCGAATCGAAACGTAGCGTTGTCGTAACGTTACTCGGGTTCGGATTGAACCACGCGCCGTTCGTCGCAGGTTGCGTGTTCACCGGTGGTTGCGAATATCGAGGCTGACGAGGATCAATAAGTTGCATGGAATCATTCGGGGGAGCGTTCCATTGCAATTCAGCAGGTGGTCCAAGCAGCTCTTCCATTCGCCGCTGAACGATCCGATCACGATTTTCAGAACGCAGTTTGTAGACGGATTCCGCTTTCTCAAACCGAGTTTTCATCTCTGTGATTTGCTGACCCTGACGCTCGTGCATTTCGTCGAATTCGGTTTCCAACTGTTTTTTCAACTCATTGGTCAGTTGTACTTTCGTCGCGTCATCGGGCGCTTGACGAATTTGCGTGGCCAACGATGGCTGGAGGGAGTTGAAGCTTTGGCTATAGATCCGGGTCGCGGGCCTCAGTTCACTTGGAGCACCCTGAACGACTTGGACGGGATAGTTAATTCGATTGCCGTTGGCATCGAGCCCTTCCCTATACTCTGTACTAAAATGCGTCGACTCCGCAGAGGACGGCCACGAAAAACCTGGCGTACTTAGAGTCTGCCGCTGCGTGGGCTCGTTCTCATCCGCAAACGCCGTCAACATGGATCGAACCGATAACGTCGACGCGATCGCGACGACTCCCACCAGCAAAGCTCGCCCGCTTCGCGTTTTGAACCATTGCATTTTCATTGAGTTTTTCCTTGAACAGAATTTGTCGGAACGGGAATCGAGAGATTTGAGGTGAGTTTAGAAATTCCCAACTCGCTTTCGAGCTTCATCAGATCTCGATCAAGCTCGATGAGGACCTGCGATAACTCGTTTGGAAGCATCGGTGCGGGTGTTGGTGTTGGTGTCGGAGCGATGGTCGCCAAGGCTGTCCCCTTGCTTTCAACTACTAGTTCTGTTTGTGACAATTTCCAGTTTGCCGGCGCGGGCGATGGGTTGTCGTGTAATGCCATCCAAATCGTTGGAGCCACAATCATCGCGACGATTGAGCCCGCTGTGACCATCCGGCGCAATCGACTAGGCGGATGTTTCGCTAGGCTTCCGGGTAGCTTCACCGACGATGGATTGAGCACATGTGCGTGGGCTTCTCGTAATAGCTCGGACGCTTCGGCTGCGCTCGGGATACGATCATCGGCACGGATCGTCATCAGTTTTGAAACCAGCCGGTTCATCCATTCCGGCATCCGTTCGTTGACATGATGGATCGGTCGCGGCGCGGTTTCCGTAATCTTCTTGAGCACCGCAAGCGGATTGTCGGCGCGAAACGGTGGTCGACCCGTCGACAGCGCGTACAGCAAACTACCCAGCGAAAACAGATCACTGCGGGCGTCCAGCGTTTCACCGCGAGCCTGTTCGGGACTCATGTACTGGGGCGTGCCCGCAATCATTCCGCTGCACGTCATCGACGCATCATCCAGCACTCGTGCCAACCCGAAATCGCTGATCAGCACGCGTCCATTCCCTTGCTCGACCAACAGATTCGCCGGCTTGATGTCCCGGTGGATCACGCCCAAACGGTGAGCGGCGGCCAAGCCATCGGCGACCTGCGTGCCGATCCGCAGTACTTCGCTAAGCTCCAGCGGTCCTTCGCGGTCAATCCGTTGCTGAAGATTTCCACCGCTGACCAACGGCATCACCAAGTACGGAAGTCGCGCCGAAGTCACAACACTGTAGATCGGCACGATGGACGGATGCACGATCGCCGCCGCGGCTTGAGCTTCTCGCATGAACCGAGCCCGCGCCGCGCCGACGCCAGCCAAGTGCGGCGAAAGAACTTTGATCGCGACGGGGCGATTGAGTTCTTCGTCCATCGCACACAAAACCACCCCCATGCCGCCCTGCCCGATCAGCGATGTGACGGGGTATCGATCGAGCATGCCCAATCCGTCGCCACGCTGTTCCAAAATCGGCGCCAACCAATCGACTCTCGGCAGCGAGCTGTCATGGGTTGTCGTGGTCGCGGCTTGTGAATCGACGAGCACTTCGACGGTTTCGCTCCACCACCGATCGTTGCCAGCGAGTTGTTCCAAGGCGGCGCGGCAGCGCGGGCACTTCGACAAATGTGTCTGCAAAACCGTCGAGCGCTTATCACCCAGTCGATCGTCCAACAATTGTTGGAGGATTTCGTCGTCGTAGTGTTTTTCGTTGCTTGCGATCATGTGGGTTTTCTCATTCGATCAACCGATCATCGACCAGTTCACGGATTCGCCGGATGATCCGGCAGCGGGCGACGTAGACGGCTCCTTCGTCGATGCCAAGATCTCGCGCGACCGATGCGATAGGTTCTCCATCCACCGATGATTTCCAAAACGCCATCCAGTTCGTCTCGCCAGTTCGCTGGCGGACTTGCGCGGCGGCCCAGCGAAACAACTGCCGCCTCCGATCCGTGTCAAATTCTGTTTCAATCAATTGCATCGCCGCTTGGTGGTCCAGTTGCTTGGCGACACCACTGCCGTCAACGCTTTCCCGCCGCGCGGCCAATCGTCGTAGTCGATCGATGGTTGCATTGCGAGTGATGCGACTGAGCCAGCCACGAAAGGTGCCATCGGCGCTCGTGTCGAAGTTTTCAATCGATTGAGACACAGCCAAAAGAACTTCTTGCACGATCTCGCGGGCATCCGCATCTTGAAGCCCCCGTCGACGCGTCATCGCGTAGATCACCGGCTCGTAGACGGCCATGAAGTCGCCCCACGCATCGTCGTCACGAGCGTTCTTCATACGGACCAGCAAGCTCAATCGCGTGATCGGTTCCGGATTGAAAACGCTCATTCGGGGCACACCATGGTTTCTGCAAAGTCTTCACAGAGACTAACGCATGGCGGCGAGTGCATCTTGCGCGGGTGGGCGAAAAATTTTTGTCAGTGAAGTTTGGCGACGGCGAACCCAAAAACCATCGACGCAGTCGTCAAACGGCCATCATGCCGAAAAAAAAGGACTCAGAGCCATCGCTCTAAGTTCTTTGATCCCAAAAAGTACCGAAGGTGGGAGTCGAACCCAAACGGGTTCGCTATCACAGTAGGCTGCATGCGGCAGATCAGAGCAATCCTTGATGCAGTTTGATCGACGTCATTCTTCGTCGACTTGCCATGCCAAGACCCGCGCTAGTTCGCTCTCCACCTTCAAAAAGGCTGCCCATTTTTTCATGTAGTCCGGGTCGATGGCGTCACCTTGAACCAGCAGCACGCCTCGAATATCGCGGAGATGCTTTTCCGATCCACCCGCTTGAAAGTACTGTAGCTTTTTCAAGATGGCGTCTTCGGCGGACGCAAAACGTGCCGCGTTTCCTGCGTCGTCAAGTTCAATCGATTTGCCTCGGCTCAAGCGAGAGCGGTTCAACGCATCATCCCTTGGCACCATAAAGTCAATTTTCAATCCCGAGGTTGGATGTATCACGTTGAATTGAAAGCGGCGATTGATCGCGGCACGGACCGCTGATTCGGAACAATAGAAATCGGGGTCGGGAAAGGCTTGGCAGATCGGCTTGATGTGACTTTCATCGAAGTCCGCCACAATATCGATATCGTTAGTGAACCGGGTTTCGCCATAGCTGATCGTCGCCAGCGAACCGGTAACCAAGTAATTGACCTTCATCGCGTCGAGAGTCTTTGCCGCGTGCAGCAGCAACTCATACGAGTCCATGGGAGATTCTCCTCGCAACTTCGCGTTGTCGTTCTGCGTCAGTGGCATCGGGAAGTTGTTTCTTGACCGCCGCGGCAACGATTTTCTGACCTGAACGAAACATTCCAAACGCGATTTGCAAACGCTCTGTCGGCGTCTTCTTACGGTAGATTTCCACCATCTCGGGAGTCATACGGTCATCGTCGCACAAAGGAAATCCGGTTGGGCTTTGAGAATTGTTCATCCCACCAAGCCAAACGCAGGCGTCTGGCCTGATGTTTCAACGGAAATCATGTACTGATCGCATTTTCCAATCAGGGCATGAAAAAGGACTCACGACCTCAAAGCCGTAAGTCCTTTACTCACAAAGAGTACCGAAGGTGGGAGTCGAACCCACACGAGGTTGCCCTCACAGGATTTTGAATCCAGCGCGTCTGCCATTCCGCCACTCCGGCTCTGCAATCGGCTGGGCAAGTTTGCCGATCAGCCAAGAGTATCTTTAGCGGATGCCACTTTTGCAACCCGGTCTGATCGGCAATCCAATGCCCGTTTTGGAACTCATTCGGCCCGAATCACCAGGTCGTCGAATTCGTTCAAATCATCGAATGATCCGATCCCGATCCGCCCTGCACCGAACGCCGTGTCCGTCGCTTCCATGAGTGGCTTGGTCATATCATCGAAAAACAGCTTGATCGTGCCGGTATCCACATTTCGGGTGACTCGGACGGTGTGCCAAGCGTCGTCCCACGGCGTCGACTTCTTGTTTTCGGTCAATGCCAAGCGGTCGGCTGCGTTGACGATCATGATTTGGCCGCTGTGAGGGTCCGGTTTCGCACCGGCGTGTACGTAATAGAAATGCCGATCGTCTTGGTATCCGAAGAAGACGCAGCAGTCACGATGATTGCCGGTATCTTTGGTGCTTCGAACGCGGAAGGTGATCTCGACGTTGCCGAGCTCAAGATCCTTGATCAGAGCGATGTGGAGCGGGCTTCGGAACGGCGGCGAATACTTGCTCTCTCGTTCGGTGATTTCCAACGTGTGATTGCCGTCGTGATCGGTCAAACGCCAAGTGTCCGGGTCCAACAACTCCCATCGGTCGATGCCCGATTCGAAGTCCTCTTGGAAGGCTGGCGCAGTCTCCTGAGCGGTTGACGCAACCGTGATGAAAAAGCCGATCGTTATGATCGTGAGAACCTGAGCGAGGCGTTGCATGAATGAACTCGGCGGCATGGGGTAAAGAGGACTAGGATGCAATGATAGCTAGAATCCACCAATAATTTGGAAACTCGGGGACGGCAATCAGTTAAACCGATTTCTTTTTCCTTTGAACTTCAATTTGGTCAAACGTGTAGAGCTTTCCCTCGCCAGCGCCTGGGCAAATTTCGCAGGTTTCTTTCCATTCTTTGGGCTTGTTTAGGTTGGAATCCCAGAACGGCCACGTCCGACACTGAACCGGGCGCGCCGCGTAGACCGAACACTTGCGAGTGTCCGGGTCGAGCAGAATGCAGTCCCCGTCGGGATATTCGACGAGGCTTTGCTGGGTTCCGACCTGGCGCACGAACTTGTGTTCAAACGCATCCACGGTCATCTGCATCTCGTCGGCCATCGCCGTGATTTCTTCGGTACTAACCCAGACGTAGCCGGGTTCACCGCTACAGCAAGCACCGCACTGGGTACATTCGAATCTTAGGCCGTCTTCATACCAAGGTCGTTGGTCCTTCTTCGACTTGGCGTGACGTTTGTTCTTTTTGTTCATCATTGAATTCTAGGATGACATGATTTGACGAAGCGCGGCTATTACGGCTTCGATGTCATCGTCCGTACTTGAGTGTCCGGCACTGATTCGCAGTGTACCGGAACCCGCACTGGCGATGCAGTCGTGGATCAGCGCGGCGCAGTGAAGTCCGGCACGAGTTTCGATTGAGTATTCCGAATCCAAAATCATCGACAAATCGCTCGGTAAGTAGGTCCGCGAGGTAACACTTGCGATCGGTAGCTCGGAGGCAGTCGAATGCAACGTGAGACCATCGATTGATCGCAGGCCTTGATGGAGTTGACTGCAAATCGAAGCGGCCCGATCAATGCGTCTTGCAAGTTCGTCCGGCGTAATCAGTTTGAGTGCTTCAAGCCAACCGGCGATCGCCGGAACATTCAAGCTTCCGGCTTCCATCATCGTTGGCATCATCGCGGGCATCTCGAGCGACTCGCTTTGGCTTCCGGTTCCGCCCTGCGTTAGCGCGATCATTTCGTGGTGGACTCGCGGCGACAAATACAGGAACGCTGTTCCCGCCGGGCCTCCCGATGATTTATGGCCCGGTGCGGCCAACAGATCGATGTGGCTTTGTCGGACATCGATTGGAAGTGTTCCGAACGTTTGTGCCGCATCACAAAGAAAGAACGCCGAATGCGACGCCAGTTTTTTGCCGACTTCATCGATCGGCTGAACCGCACCGGTCACGTTGCTTGCGGATGTCAGCACGACCAAGCGAGTTCGGTCGGTGACTGCACTGATCAGTCGATCGGCATCGACGAGTCCACCGCCATCGGTCGGAACGATCGTGATGTCGGCGTCGCGACGTTGCTGCCAATGGTTCAGTGGACGCAGCACCGAATTATGTTCGGCCGCCGAAGTAACAACGTGGTCGCCAGGCCGCAGGATGCCATGAATGGCGGCGTTCAGTGCCGCAGTGCCACCGCTGTGAAACGAAATGCATTCCGGAGACTCCGCATTGATGATCGATGCGATTTGTCGACGGGTTTGGGCAACGATCGCACCGGCCGACAGCGACGATTTGTATCCACCACGACCCGCGGTCGCGCCGCATGATCGCGTGAACGAGTCCATCGCGAACAGAACCGCATCAAGCTTTGGCCACGAGGTCGCCGCATGATCGAGATAGACGCGAGTTGTTTTGTTCGACGTTTGATTGCTCATTGATCAATTCCTGCGATGGGCGGATGTACCCAATGTTGCGATCCGTCGACGTAGGTCTCCTGTTTCCAGATCGGGACATCGCGTTTGAGGATGTCCATGATCCAGGGAAGTGCGTCGAACGTTTGCTCGCGGTGCGCACTGCTGCATCCGACGACGACGCTCGCTTCGCCGACGGGAACGCAGCCCAGTCGATGCGAAATGATGACGTGGGAAAGCGAGAATCTCGTTGCCGCCCGCTCGGCGAGTTGTTGAAGTTGGTCGAAAGCCATCGGGCGATGTGATTCGTAGGCTAACGACTCAGTCAGCCGATCTCCGGTGGTTCGACGAGTCACTCCGATGAACCAACCGTGTGCTCCGACATCAGGATCGGCGAGCCGTTGCGTCAGCGACACGAAATCAATCGGGGCATCGATCAGTTCGATGAAGTGGTTGTCGGAATTCATCGGAATCATCCCCCGCTGACCGGCGGGATCAACGCGATCACAGAGTCTCCGTCGATGATGGACTGGTCGATGACGTATCGATTGTCGACGGCCAAGCGACATGAGGGAATCAACGGCTCAAGACCGGGCACAGCTTTGCCAATCGCATCCATGACTGCCCTGGCTTGGATCGGTTCGCGTACATCAAGGTCGATCGAGTCGGCGCCGGCAATTTGTTTTGCGCCGGCGAACATTTGAACTTTGATTTTGGTCATGGGAGCCGCTTAGCTGAGTTCTTTTTCTATCTTGGGCATTCTACCGTACGCATAGGCGATCAATTTCAGGGGATGCAATGTCGCCCGCCCGCTGCCGTGTTCGATCTGCATTTTACAGGCACTGCATTCCGTCGTGGCCATCGAGACGTTCGCCGAACGCATTGCTGAAATGAGTGGCCATCCGATCCGTAGACTGTTTCGATAATTCTTACGCTGGAGTCCCCACGTTCCAGCCATGCCGGTGCAGCCGGCTTCGATGCGTTCGAGTTCGAGATCGGGAATCAGTTCCAATAGGCTCGCACCCACGCGATGCGGATCAAGCACGCGGAGGTGGCATGGTTGGTGATAGGCGATGCGAATCGGTATCGGATTGAAGTCGAGTGAAAGGCGGTCGCCTTGATGCAGCGACCAGAGATACTGACAAGCCTCGAACGAATTTTCGGCGACCAAGTGGGCATCTTCATCGTCGAGCAAGTTCGGGTATTCGTGTTTCAAACATAGGACCGCAGCGGGTTCGGTCGCGATCACGGTGTAGCCTTGGCGAACGGCATCTGCCAATAGTCGAACATTGCGGCGCGCGATTTTCCGTGCTCCCTTCAAGTCACCCGCCGAGATTCTTGCCATCCCAGAACCGAGTTGCGACATTGGCACGTAGATGCCGATGCCGTTTTGCTGCAAGATCTCACCGAGCGCGCGACCGATGTCGGGATCGTGGTAGTTGGCGTACTGATCGACGAAGTACAGAACTTTCAAGCCGCCGTGCGGTAGCGGCTTGGTCCAACGTCGTCGATTGGCGAGCCGCAGAAAGGTTTCACGAACGACTGGCGGCAATTCTCGCGCGGCCGACAAACCGAACAGACGCTCGGCGATCCAGCGCGGGATTCGTCCGCGAATCAACAGATTGGAAATCCACGGGGCGCGCGACGCGATGGCAGCAACCGTGTCGATCCGCCCGAGCAGTAGATCCGATACCGACAGCCCGTTGGTCGCAACGTATTGAGCTTTCAACTCGCCGACGATCTTCGGGATGTCAACGGAGGCGGGACATTCGAGTCGGCACTGGTGGCAATTGAAACACAGATCGGCAATTGCCTTGGCTCCGTCACCGGTTAAGTCATCGACACTCAACCGACCGCTGAGGACTCCGCGAAGTAGATTGGCTTTGGCGCGTGGCGATGCTTCTTCACTCGGTATCGCACGGAAGACCGGGCATTGTCGTTCGCCAGGCGATGTCGTTCGGCACCGCCCACAACCGTTGCAGCTTCGTGTGACGCTGGTGATCATTCCGCCCGCCGGCCAATGCTGGAGCACTTGCAACTGAGGCACGGAGACACCTTGCTGGTGCGCCGCCGCGACGATCGGTTCGTCGGCTTCCACCATGACACGACCATCGGCTGCGATTTCGATCGTCTGATCCGAAGGACGAAGATTTTCGTTGGGTTTTTGCAGAACCGCGCCGAATAATTTGCCCGGATTGAGTCGCTGGAGCGGATCGAACAGACGCTTGACCTGTCCCATCGCTTGCCACAGGTCGCCGAATTGTTTGGGCAGCAGGTACGATCGACTCAGCCCAGCGGCATGCTCGACGCTGACTTGTCCGCCGTGTGCCCAAACGACTTCGGCGATCTGGATGGACAGATCGTGAAGTCGTATGCGATCGGATTGCTTTGACAAATCCAAGAACGGACGCAAGTGAAGTTGACCGTGGCCGACATGCGCGAACAGCGTTGCCGTTGCGTGGTTCTTCTTCAGTGTATCTTGGATCGACGTCAGCACTTCGGGCAACTTTTCGCGAGGCACCGCGATGTCTTCGATGAATGGTACCGGCGACTCGGTTCCCTTGATTCGATACAGCCTCGGGATCACGCGCCGAGACAGTGCCCAGTACAGGTCACGCTCGCTTTGTTGCACAGTTTCGACGCTCGAAAAAGCCGCGTCATGACCACTCGAAAGATCGTGTCGAATGATCCCCAGTCGGTCGTGAAGATCTTCAAGCGATTCACCTTGGATTTCGACGAGTACCATCGCTTCGGCTTCGCGAGGAAGCAGTTCGGCGAAGCGGGGATCGGTGTCTCGCGCGATTTGAAGCAGCCGTCGATCCATCAAGTCACAAGCTACCAAGCCATGCCTCAATGCTGAAACGGCGCTCCGCGAAGCGATGTCCAGTCGATGATAGAACAGCAACACCACTCCGCGATGCGTTGCAATCGATTCGGTGCGGATCGTTGCATCGATAAGAATGCCGAGCGTTCCTTGCGTACCGACCATGAACTTGGCCAGGTCAACTCGCCCGTTGGCATCGACGACATCGTCGATGCGATATCCGCCACGCGATTTGGGCGCATCGACGATCGAATCGAGTTTGGATTTGAATTGCGATTGAATCTCGGCAATGCCGCGCGCCAGTCGTCCCGTTGATCCGTCTTCGTCGACCGAATGCGTCGACAGATCAAGCAGTTCGCCCTCGACGGTAACGACTCGCATGGATTCGACGGTGTCGCGGGCCGATCCGCTGCGCAGGTAATGGCTACCCGATGCGTTGGTGGCCAGCACGCTGCCCATCGTCGTCACGCTGCGCGTGACGGGGTCGGGACCGAACCAACGTCCGTGAGGTTTGAGTGATCGGTTCACTTCGGCCAACACTGCACCGCTTTGCACGATGACTCGCGACGCGTCCGATGAGACGGTGATTCGACGCATGTAGCGTGAAAAGTCGAGAATCAATCCGGCGCCGAGCGACTCGCCGGCGACGCCGCTGCCGGTGCCTCGCGGGTGCAGCGAAATTTCGTGTTCGGCGGCATACTGGACCGTGGCAATCACATCCGCCGCGGATCGCGGACGAACCACCCCGAGCGGACCAATTTGATAGATGCTTGCGTCCGACGCGAATAGTTGTGTCGTGAGTCGATCGCAATACACATCGCCCCGAACGATGCCTCGCAAATCGTCTTGTACCCGCTGCCGCTCAATGTCCATGCGGTCTATTTCGACCGACAGGGGTGGGCTTCGTCAAGCTGGCAAGGATCATTTATTGATCAAACCGAGCACCTCGGCGCGAGATTTCGGGTCATCGCGAAACGCCCCACGCATCGCACTGGTCAAGCACAAACTTCCTGGTTTGCGGACGCCCCGCATCGTCATGCAGCTATGGGTGGACTCGATCACGACGGCGACTCCACGAGCGGACAAGCGATCTTCGATCAGATCGGCAATGGTCTGCGTCAGCCGCTCTTGAACCTGGGGACGCCGGGCGACTTCCTCGACGACGCGCGCGAGTTTGCTCAACCCAACAACCTTGCCGCTGGGCAAGTAGGCGATATGAGCTTTGCCGGTGAAAGGCAACAGATGGTGTTCGCACATGCTGCAGAAGCTGATGTCACGGACCAGTACGATCTCGTCGTAATCTTCCGTAAATACCTTCGCCAAATGGCGACCTGGATCGCTTCTGAGTCCGGCGAACATTTCGGCATACATCCGAGCCACCCGCGCCGGAGTCTCGAGCAGCCCTTCGCGATCAGGGTCTTCGCCAACCGCTGCCAAGATGTTCCTTACGGCAGCTTCGATCGCCTTCAAATCAACTTGGTCATTGTGGGGTTCGTTCGGATCGCGAAAGAACGAACTATTTTTTGATCCGTTTCGTGGTCGCGTCGTTGGAGCGTCAGCGCTACCGTTGGAGAAACTCTCGAGGGACGACTCATGCACGTCAAATTCCGGGGTTTTCGTTTGAAAGTGGTTGGCTGGTTCGAAAGCGATGGCCAACGGGGAGGGCCTTCGATCCGACGATGCATTCTACCACGCCGTCCAGGTACCATATTTTGACCTTCGCGGCGATTCATGGTGCCGACCCATCCATCACCGTGGCAGTTTCAGGCAGACAACTTGATCGTCGCCGCGGACGATCATTCGGTCATCGACCACGATTGGAGCGGCCCAGCACGGAAATTCCAGAGCCGGTCGGTTGCCCTCGGGCTTGTCGAGCGGCCACGTCGCCACGACATCCATTTTCGCCGGAGTCGCGCGGATCACCTCAGCCCTGCCTCGCTCTTCCAGCACGATCAAATGATTCCCAACGCGCGTCAGTGAAGACCGGATTCGTCGCGAATCGGTCCATTTGACTTCGCCGGTGTGCCAATCGATGCAGCGAAGGTCGCTGTCGGGGGCATTGCGGCCGCTGCATCCGTAAAGATATTCGTCGACCAGAACTGGTGTCGCCCAATGACTCCGCATCGCTTGTCGGCGACGATCGCCTGGCGGATCGACCCAAACGACTTCGCGACTATTGGCGCCTGCTTTCAGTAGCACGCTGCCGACTTGATAACACTCGCTGATGAAAACTTCATCACCCTGCACCACCGGCATCATGGCATTGACGCTCTCCAGCATCGACGCCCGGTGGTCGTACCGCCATGCCTCCGAGCCATCGGTTGGGTCGATCATCATCAATCCTTCGCGGGCGAACGCTAACAGAAAATCTTTGCCACCGACCGAGATCGTTCGTGGACTGCTGTAACTGGCCAAGTCGCTGCCGCATCGCCAAAGTTCTTGGCCGTTATCACGATCAAACGCAACGAGAGCCGATCCATTTGAAGAGACACGATCGAGTTGCATTGGGGCAACTTTTTGGTCTTCGTCCGGGCTGCCGCCGATCATCACGATCACGGAGTCTCCGATCACGAGCGGCGAGGATCCCACACCGAAGAAATTTTGCACCACGCCGAACTTTTCACTCGTGTTGATGGTCCATGTCAGTACTCCGTTGTCGATGTTGCGACACGTCAACTGACCTGAAACGCCCAACGTAAAGATTTGCTGGTCGTCGATCGTCGGCGTGCTTCGCGGGCCTTCCTCGTAACCGAATAGGTCGCGGTACTTGAGCGGTTGTTGAACGGACCAGATGAGTTTGCCGGAATCGAGACGACGAGCCGTTAAACGTTCCGATTTCGGTGCGGCGCGGCCATCGGTAGCGTCGAAATGGTAATAGTGTCCGTTGGCGACGGAACCGAGTCCGTAGCCCGGCCCAACTTGAGCGGACCAAACGTAAGTCGGCGGTACGGTCCAGTCAAATTCGGTGGCCGAAACACTTGGCGAATCAGAATTGTTTGGCGATGTCGTCGCAGTGCCGTCAAAGTTACGACCTAAGAATCGAGGCCATTCGGACTGACCCGACGCGCAGGTTGCCCAACCGAAACAGATCGCCAGCATCGTTAGAATGGTATAGCTTTGTCGCACAGTGCTTCGCCCGCGTGAAGAAAGAATCAAATGACTCGAAACCTAACCAATGAGCGGAAAAAGTGTCGGACCACAATTGCCCGGAACCGGCCCTTCGGGTGCTTCGCACAAATGGGGTCCGACACCTTTTCCGCAACATCCTAAAGCACAACCATGGCTGATCTGTACGTCAACCACCGTCTGTCGATTCTCGAAAAAGAACTCGCCGTCACGACAACTCGCAGCAGCGGCCCGGGTGGACAGAATGTCAATAAAGTGAATTCCAAGGTGACGCTGCACTGGTCACCATCGCTTTGTCAATCGCTGGACCCGGCTTGGCGCCGAAGATTCATCGCCAGACAGTCCAACCGCATCAATCGCGAAGGACAACTGGTGCTGCACAGCGATAGGTACCGTGATCAGTTTCGCAATCTGGCCGATGCTCGTCAAAAACTGGTCGATCTGTTGCTTGAGTGTCAGGACGCGCCGACACCTCGCAAAGCAACTCGCCCCACAAGGGCCAGTCAACGGCGTCGAATGGACCAAAAATCCCGAACATCCATGAAAAAGAAAGGTCGTGGAGGCGAATGGGGCTGAGCCTTTCGAGAACAGAATCATTCAATGCTTCACTCGAAATTCTTCGCTGGTATACTCGGTGATCGTCCGCCCACACGGCGGCGCAATTCGCCAGCCCCGGCTGCCGCGTTCCCTTGTTTTCTCCCGTGACACGGATTGATGAAAAGACGACAAGATCTTGACGACCTGATCTCGAAATGGAAATTCGACCCGGCGCTGCTGAATGTTCGCATGATCAAGGGCAAGGATGGTCGGGACGTGATCCAGATGCGAGTCGACATGGGCGTGTTGCAGATGGAAACGACCGGTCGTCCGGATGGTGAATCGGTTCACTCGTACGAAACAGTTCTTGATTGGCTCGTGCAAAAACAGTTAGAACAACCCGAGTACGTGCTGACCGAAGATGAGTGCAGCGAAGTGGATCGCGAGTTCATGCAGTTCTACCATCGCCGGATTTGTTGGTTGCGATTGCAGTTCTATCAACGGGCGGTGATGGATGCCGATCACACGTTGCGGTTGATGGATGTGACAGGCCAAATGAGTCCTGAAGAGGAATGGTCGCAAACGCATGAGCAGTACCGACCGTTTGTGCTGTTTCATCGGACGCAGGCCGATGCGCTCAGTGAGCTGGAAGAAGACACGGCCGAGGAAGCAGTCCAAGCGGTCAATCGTGGTTTGGAATTGATGCGTGAGTTTTTTGTGAAGCATGAGGCCGAAGAGCATTTCGACACTGACGAATTAGTGGTGCGTTTGATCGAGTTGCGAGAATCACTTCGCAGCGAGTACGAGGTCGGCAAGACATTGAACGAAAAGCTGGCCGAAGCAGTCGCCGGCGAACAGTATGAATTGGCTGCCCGACTTCGCGATGAATTGACTCGCCGCGATTCAAATTGATTGAATCGAATCTCAGAAAATTGATTGGGCATGCGATCCACTCGTGACACCTTATCGTTTCCGTTGATCGCGCCGGCTCCGTTGGGGTCGTCGACGTGGCTGCTGCATCTGAGATCGTTTGCGGTTGCCGGTCAGATGGTAACGATCGTCATGGCGCAATTGTTGACTGACATCGCGTTGCCCTACACATGGCTGATGGGGCTGGTCGCATTGACGGCGGTAACGAACGTCATTTACGGATACTGGCTCAGCCGCCACGGCCACGACGATGCGCTGGTCCGGATCGATTCGGCGACGATTTCGCATCCTGATCACGAATCCGGCCTTCGGCACGGCGTCGCATTGTCGCTAATGCTGTTGGATCTGACTACGTTGACGGCGATGCTGATGTTCAGCGGTGGCGCGGGCAACCCTTTTTGTTTCTTCTATTTCGTGAACTTGGCCGTTGGTGGCGTGATGATTCGTCCGCGTGCGGCCTGGTCGCTCGCTTTCGTGGCGATCGTCGGTTACACGTTGTTGTTGTTCTCTGCGGAGCCGATCGAAGGTTTTGGAATCGCATCGCCGGGCAAGCTGACCCTCAATTCGCTGGGACTGATGATGGCCTTCTCGGCTTGTGCGACGGTCGTCACCTACTTCGTGACGCGAACGGCGGGGCAACTGAAACAACGCGAGCAACAGTTGCTTCGCGCACAGGCGGCACAGGCAGCCAGTCATCGACTCGAAGGACTCACGACGCTTGCGGCCGGGGCGGCGCATGAGTTGGCGACACCGCTGTCGACGATCGATGTCATTGTTCGCGAATTGTCGCGCCACCTGGAGGATTGCGAGAAGCCGGAAACGGTTGACACAGATCTACGATTGATCGATGCACAGCTCGAAATGTGTCGACAGATTTTGCAGCGCATGCGCTCGGCTGCTGGCGACTCGGTGACGCCCCATTGGGATCGCACAACCGTCCGCGACTTGATCGACACGACGCTTGAAGGGATTCGCGACCCCCATCGAGTCGACGTGATCGATGGAAGCGAAGCGGTAGAGAGTACATCGCTGTGGGTACCTCAAGAAGCCGTTGCGCAGGCTGTTCGCAATCTGATTCACAACGGGTTGGACGCCAGCGGTGAACTCGGCCGTGTTCTTTTGGAGCCAAAATTGATTGGCGGCTCGTTGCAATTGAGCGTCATCGATTCCGGTACCGGCATGTCGGCAGACGTGCTCGGCCGGGCCTCCGATCCGTTCTTCACGACCAAGGAACCGGGCCGTGGGATCGGATTGGGGCTGTTTCTTACCCGCAACGTGATTTCACAACTGGGCGGTGAGTTGCACTTTCGATCCCAACTGGGAAAAGGCACCGAAGCGGTCGTCACCATCCCGCTGGACAATCCTCGCCAAGATTACGATCCGGTGATTGGCGACGACGGAGTGATCTCGTTTGAAAAGCATCCCGTTTGAGATTTGATGTGTTTAGCTAGCTAGGTTTGGCGGTTAAAGTGGAGCGGAAGATTTAATTCTCAAAATCACGAATCATGCAATGAATCAACCGATCACCGAGGACGCAACGGTTTACGGCACGGCCATGGTGGGCGCGGATAGCATCTTGCTCGTCGATGACACGTACGTGCTTCGCGAGCGGCTTTCGATGGCGATGCAGCAGCGTGGTTTTCGCGTCGAAACGGCCGGTAATTTCGACGAGGCGGTGGATGTGTTTCGCCTCCGTCCGACCGACTTAGCGGTCCTCGATTTGCGAATGCCGGGCAAGAGTGGTTTGGAATTGCTTCGCAAACTGCTGCAAATGAAACCGGACACTCGGGTGATTCTGTTGTCGGGATTTGGGTGCATTCCAGCTTCGATCGATGCGGTCCGAGCGGGCGCGGTCAATTTTCTGAGCAAACCAGCCGATGCTGACGATATTTTGGGGGCATTTGTTCGCGGCGATGATCCATCGGTGCCCGAAGGAGCGTTGGCGTTCCAAGCTCCATCACTTGCGAGAAACGAGTGGGAACACATTCATCGCGTGTTGTCGGATTGCGGGGGCAATATCAGCGAAGCAGCGAGAAGATTGGGGATTCATCGCCGAAGTTTGCAGAGGAAACTGAGAAAACGGGCTCCCGAAGATCCAGCGATCCCTCAATTGCTCAATGACGAGGACGAGTGATCGCGTCGCTATCGTTGGTAAGCCAGACTACCCGAAATGGACACTCGGCGGTTATTCTATTGTCCATGCTTGCGGATTTCGTCGAATCGCTGTTTTCGCCCGTCACTGTGTTGTGGCTGTTCGCGTCGTTCGTGGCGGCGTCGATAGTGTTCGGGACACTCCATCGCCGCCGAGTCAGGTTGACGGACTCGCTGAAAACTTACGTTGAGCGAAGTCAGAACGGTCCCGTCAAGAGTAAGTCCGCCGACAAAAATGACACGACTGAGCCAAATTGATCTTGCGACAATCGAACCTGGGCCTGAACTGCTGATGTCAAAACGTGTCTACATCAAGACCGTCGGCTGCCAAATGAACGTGCTGGACAGCGAGATGGTCATCGCTGATCTGAAACGTCACGGATATACGGTTGTCGACTCGACGGACCAGGCCGACTGCATTCTCTACAACACATGCAGCATTCGCGAACAGGCTGAGGAAAAGACTTACAGCGCGCTGGGCATCATTCGTGAGGAAAAGGAACGTGACCCCGACAAGATCATCGGCGTGATGGGCTGCATGGCTCAAAAGGATCAAGAACTCGTTTTCAAGCGGGCACCCTATGTCGACTTGGTTGTGGGTCCGGGACAACTGCATACGATCCCGACGCTGCTCGATAACATTCGCGGCGGCGAGGGACGCCAGATGGCGGTCTCGTTAGATCGCAAGGCTGGCACGCAACTGGAGATCGCGCGAAGCCACGAAACATTCGATCCCCTGCGTGATCCAACGATGCGACCAACGGCTTGCCAAGCTTACCTGAGGATTCAGATCGGTTGCGACAAGTTCTGCACTTACTGTGTCGTGCCCAACACTCGCGGCCCCGAACAAGGACGTGTACCTGACCAGATTTACGCGGAAGCGAGAGTATTGGCGGAACAAGGCGCACGAGAAATCACGCTGTTGGGTCAGACCGTCAATAGCTACAAATTCAAGCATGACGATGGCCGCACAACCGACTTGGCCGGACTGCTGGAGAACTTGCACGAGATCGACGGCATCGAGCGAATCAAGTTTGTCACCAACTATCCCAAAGACATGACCGAACGTTTGCTGCAAACGATGCGGGATCTTCCGAAAGTCTCACCCTACTTGCATGTCCCGGCGCAGAGCGGTTCCGACGAAGTTCTCAAACGCATGAAGCGGGGTTACACCGTCGCCGACTACATGGCGATGATCGAGCGGGTCGAGCGGATACTGCCAAACGCCGCGATCAGCAGCGATTTCATCGTCGGCTTCTGCGGCGAGACGGAAGAGGATTTTCAGCAGACGGTGGCGCTGGTCGAGCGATGCAGGTTCAAGAACAGTTTCATTTTCCAGTACAGCGTTCGACCCGGGACCAAGGCCGCCGCGCGACTGGAAGATGACGTGCCTCGCAAAGTAAAGTCTCGCCGCAACGTCGAATTGCTCGAAGTGCAAGATCGGATCGCGACGGAAGACAATTTGAAACTCGTCGGCACTTCGGTCGAAGTACTTGTGGAAGGCCCCAGCAAAGTCGGCGTCAAGAACGACCGGGGCGGCGAGCTGATCCAAATGATCGGACGCACGAATTGCGACCGAATCGTCGTCTTCGACGGAAATCGACGACAGGCTGGACAGTTCATGCAAATCCAAATCGATGACGCCAACAGCCACACGCTCGTCGGCCGAGTGAGAACGGTAGAAGTCGTCTCGATCGGTGTGCCGGTTTGAGCCACACCAAGGAAATCACCCTGACAACGACGCTTGACCAAACGATGCCGATTCATCACGAAACACTCGCCAACGGTATGACCGTGCTGGTTCAGCCGATGCCTTGGCTTCGCTCCGCAGCGTTCTCTTTGTCGCTGAGGTCGGGTGTTCAGTCAGAACCGGATCGGTTTGGCGGTTTGAGCGGCTTGGTTTGCGAGATCGTTCAACGCGGCGCGGGTTCTTATAGCAGTCGCGATCTCGTCGCCGTTCAAGACAATCTCGGCATGGATCGAAACTCGGGTGTCTCCACCGCGATGGTTTCGTTCAGCGCCGCGATGCCGGCAGATTCGCTGCAGTCGGCGATCGGAATCTACGCCGACATCGTGCGTCGACCGCACCTGCCCGCCGACCAGCTCGACGACGCGCGGATGATGTCGATTCAAGAATTGCACGCTTTGGAAGACGAACCGACCCACCGGGTTATGCGTCGGCTACGCGAGTTGCAATACGGCGATCGACTCGGGCGTTCGATTCATGGCACCGAGCCGGGCCTCGAAGCGATCACCCAAGTCGACGTTCGCGAGCATTACCAAAGTCATTACCACGCGGGCGATGCCATTTTTGCGATCGCCGGCAACGTGAATGTTTCCGATGTCGTGAAGTGGACAAGGGCGAGTTTCGGTGATTGGAAGACGGGCAAAGCCGACCCGCTGAGCGACTCGATGGGCAAGGCGACTTACGAACACATCACGTCGCCATCGAGTCAAACACACATCGGATTTTCGTTCGATTGCATCCCCTACGGTCACGCCGACTACTTCAAGATGCGGGCCGGTGTCGGAATTCTGAGCGACGGAATGAGCAGCCGCTTGTTCGACCGCGTTCGCGAACAACGTGGACTGTGTTACACGGTCAGTTGCAGTTGTCATTCCCTGAAAACGTGTGGCGGAGTGTTCGGCTACGCCGGTACGACGCCGGAGCGCGCCCAAGAAACGCTCGACGTAACGCTTCGCGAAGTCGAACACATGATCGATGATCTCGATATCGGAGAACTCGACCGTTGGAAGGTGCGAATCGAAAGCGGACTGATCATGGAACAAGAATCCAGCGCTTCGCGAACCTCGTCACTGGCATCCGACTGGTACCAAATCGGGCGAGTGATGCCGACCGAAGAACTGTCCGGATTGATTGAGTCGCTGACGCTCGACGACGTTCGCGATTACTGGACAAAAAATCCGCCGAAGGACTACCGAATCGTCACTCTCGGTCCCGACGCACTGGACGTCGGTTAGGCCCTGACGGACAACTTGTCATCGCAGCATCCCGCCAGAGCCTGGCGGGGCAACAAAAACAACATGCCTGAATTCAAACAAGCAACGCTTCCCAACGGTTTACGGATCGTCGCGGAGACCGATCCACGAAACTATTCGGCCGCCTTCGGATATTTCGTCGGTGCGGGATCGCGCAATGAAGTGGACGAAGAATCGGGGCTGAGCCACTTCCTCGAACACATGATGTTCAAGGGCACCGCCCGTCGTTCGGCCGCCGATGTCAATCGCGAACTCGACGAACTCGGCGGGACCAGCAACGCCTACACCAGCGAAGAACAAACGGTCTACTACGCGACGGTGCTGCCCAAGTTCCAAGATCGCATCGTCGAATTGTTAACCGACATGCTCAGCCCGTCTCTCAATGAATTTGACTTTGAAACCGAGCGACAGGTGATCTTGGAAGAGATCGCGAAGTACGAAGACCAACCGCCATTCGGTGCGTTTGAAAGGGCGATGGAAGTTTATTTCAGCCCGCGAGATCTGGGGCGACGAGTGCTCGGCACCGCCGAATCGATTCGCGCCGTCAGTGCTGCATCGATGCGAGACTATTTCAACAGGCGATATCGCCCCGACAACATCGTGCTGGCGGCAACCGGCAATGTTGACTTTGATGCCTTGGTGAAACAGGTTGAAAAGGCCACCGGTCATTGGACCAGCCGTCCAGTAGGAAAAACTCCCAAACCCGACGATCCGAAAACGATTCCCGAAGGCATCGAACTCGATCGCATGCTGTCGATCGCGGATGCCAGCCAAGCCTACATCATTCGGATCTCACCCGGCCCGAGCATCACGTCGGATGAGCGATACGCGACCCGGTTGCTCGCGTCAATTGTTGGCGACGAAGGCGGCAGTCGGCTATTTTGGGAACTGATCGATACGGGACTCGCCGAAGTCGCCACGGTGTGGCCGCAAGAATTTCTGGATGCCGGTGCTTGGTTTTCGTACCTATCGTGCGCGCCGGAAGACGTCGAAACGAACCGCCGGTTGTTCGACGAAGTGCTGCAGCGGGTCGCCACCGATGGCGTCAACGCTGAAGAACTTGAGCAGGCGATCAACAAGTCCGTCGCCAGTCTGATCATGCAAAGTGAGCGACCCAGCAATCGATTGTTCGGACTGGGAAGCCGTTGGTTAACGACGGGTAAGTACAACAGTCTCGACATTCAGCTCGATCGAGTTCGCGATGTCACAATCGAGCAAGTAAACGCGGCGTCTAAAAAGTATCTGACCGCGGATGCTGTCGAGATTGTTGCGGCGGAGTGAGTGCTAATGTCAAAGTAGGCCATGCAGAGTGGAGCGATGCATCTTACTTTCCGCACATCTGAGTTTGAGTTTCTGCGAGTTTCTGTGGCGGTGCGATGGCCGGGGTTGTGGTAACCATGCGTCCCTGCCGTGTGTCCGGTTCGATTTTGCGTTTTTTGTTTTTACCTCGCGGTGCGACTTACGAAATCGACCAGTGACGTGACTACTGCGCCGCATAATTTACGTCATCGGCTCCTGTCGTAAGTTTTTGTCTCCCCGCCAGACACCGGCCAGGACAGCTTGGTCCCAGCCATCCCGAACGCCTATGCTCGTGTCATGAAACGCCAAAAAAACGAGCCCACCACGCTCACGACCCAGCCACACTGGCTCCCAAAGCAACCGGCGATTACCTCACCCTGCTGTCTCGATCGATCGGCGCCTTGCCGATCCTCAATCAATGCATCGAGCGTTGTCGGTTACTCGAAACGCTGAGTCGATTCTTGCCCAGCGAGGACCGACGTAATCGCATCAGCACCGCCAACGCCATCCGGCGCTGCCGGTGGCGTTTCGATACGACGAAAAGGCCGCTTCGCTGCAACGGGAAAACGGTCTCGGGCAAACTTGCGGACTGACTTGTGCGATCCGCTGTAGCCGTAGTCGTCGACGAGATAGCTCCACAACTGTTGGATGTTGGGTGATCTGCCGCCGTTGTGAAGGCGTGTTCCCGCTGATCACCAACGACCCAAACATGATCGTGCAAGAAGTGCTGCGGGCTTACAAGCGTCAGCCGATCATCGAGAAGCGATTCAGTCAATTCAAGACGGATTTCAATGTTGCGCCGGTGTACTTGAAGGAGGTCAGTCGGATCGAAGCGTTCCTGTGCGCATACTTTCGGGCCTTGTCGCTTCAAACGCTGTTGGGGCGAGAACTCCGCGCCGCGATGAAGGAGTCCGAGTTGGAATCACTGCCGCTCTATCCGGAAGGTCGCTCGTGTCGCAGACCGACGACACGTCGGGTGATTGACGTGATGGCATCACTGAGTCGTCACCGCCTGCAAACGGACGATGGGGCCAAGCAAGATCTGTACACCGACCCGACTCCGATCCAACGGCAACTGACCAGGTTATTCGGAATGAATCTCTCGAACTTCGGCCGCCGCTAACTCGCCAGCAAAAACTCGCCAGCAAAAACTCAAAAATACTGGTTTTCAGATGTGCGGACAGTAAGATGCGTCGCATCACTTCAAAGAAAAATGGAATGCATCGCTCCACGCTGTAGGGCCTACATTTACTACTCCTACTTAAGGTTCTTCGCCGTCTGCATTTTTTCACGCAGCTCTTTGCAAGCGTCGGCCGGATTGCTGCACAGGCCGCAGGCAATCGAACCGTCGTCGTTCGCTTTGTTCGCGATACCGCCGCACGACCCACTGATCGCTTTGCGTCCGAAAATGACGCCAACGGCCATTGCCATCAAAATTGTCGCGAACGCAATTGTCGTGATCGCCATGGTAGCCCAAGGAGAACCGTTGACCGTTTCGCCGCGAGTCGCCATTTGCGTCTGGGCGTATCGGGCAAGCGTTCCCGTGCCGTTGGGAACAAACCCATCTTCGGTTCGGCTGATGAGAAGTGCGTTTAGTTTTTCTCGCTGTGCAGCCTCCAAGCCAGCGTCGGGTCCGAGCACATTCAGTGCGGTTGCCCACGCGTCGGCGTCGCCGCATCGCTCGGTCACCACCGACACGGATGCCAAATTGTGTTCGATCGGACGTCCAGTGCGAGGATCAATCGTATGCGAATAGCGAACGCCATCCGCCTCAAAGAAGTTGCGATAGTCACCGGACGTGGCCATGGATTGATCATCACCCGCGCCGGTGCTCAACGAGTGGGCGATGGTCCATTGATCGCTGGCCGCATCAGGCATTTGAATGCCAACCTTCCACCACTGGCCGGCCTTTGAACCGCTGGTCCGCACTTCGCCACCAATCTCCACGAACACATCCTCAAAACCTAGCTCATTCAAGAACTCGGCCACACGGTCGACACCATGCCCCTTGGCGATAGCCGATAGATCTATTTTCAGTTCCGGAATCGATTTCTTGAGCGCCGGCGGTTCGCGACGCACAGAAAGCTTCCGATAGCCAACCGACTCGCGCAATCGTTCAATCAGTTCGACGGTCGGAGCAACTTGGGTTCGCGGCGTCGGGCCAAAGTTCCAAGCGTTGACGAGCGGGCCGACTGTAATATCGAAGGCGCCGTCAGTCTTAGCCGAAACCTGTTGCGCGGTTTCGACAACCGCCGCAAACTCTGGACTAACATCGAACCAATCTGTCGAGTCGGATTCATTGAAGCGACTGATCTCGGAAGACTTCAAGTACGTCGACATCTGGTCGTTCACACGACGTAGCACCGCGTCGATGGCGATCCGCAGATCGTCGATACCGTCAGAATTGCTCGGTTCAAAAATCTTGACCGAGTAGGTCGTGCCCATCGTCTGACCGGCAAACTGAACCATCGCTGCTTCATCCGCCGCCCCGTCGGACAAGACGCAGCAACAAGTCAGCAGCAGAACAAACGATCGGATCATCAAACGCGCAGTCCAGAGAGTCGATTAGCCGCCAAAGTCATCGTAGGCGATGTTTTCGGGTTCAACGCCGAGATCATCGAGCATGCGGAATACGGCTTGGTTCATCATCGGCGGACCACAAATGTAGTACTCGATGTCTTCCGGCGCCGGGTGAGTGCTCAAATAGTTCTGCAACAACACTTGGTGGATGAATCCGACGTAACCATCCCAATTGTCTTCCGGCGCCGGTTCCGACAACGCGATGTTGAACTTGAAATTGGTAAACTCTTCTTCAATCTTTCGGAAATGGTCGACGTAGAACAATTCGCGAGCGCTGCGACCACCGTACCAATACGAAACCTTGCGATCTGTTTTCTTTCGTTTGAATAGCTCGAAGATGTGGCTACGCAGCGGCGCCATTCCGGCACCCCCGCCGATGTAAACCATCTCGGCATCGGTGTCCTTGATGAAGAACTCACCGTACGGACCGCTGATCGTTGCTTCGTCACCCGGTTTGAGGCTGAAAATCCAGCTACTCATTTTTCCGGGTGGAACGTCGGGCATCCGCGGTGGCGGTGACGCCACCCGAATGTTCAACATGATGATGCCCTTTTCGCCAGGGTAGTTAGCCATCGAATACGCTCGTACGACTGGTTCGTCCACTTTGGACACGTAGCGCCAAATATCGAACTTATCCCAATCGCCATGGAACCGTTCTTCGATGCTAAAGTCCTTGTAACGGACTTCATGTTGCGGGCACTCAATTTGAATGTATCCACCGGCCCTGAAATCGACCTCTTCACCCTCGGGAAGTTCCAGCACGAATTCTTTGATGAACGTGGCGACGTTGTGATTGCTCTTAACCTTGCACTTCCACTTCTTTGTCTCGAACGCTTCGGGTGGCACTTCGACCGTCATGTCAGCGCGAACCGCCACCTGACAACTCAGACGTTCGCCTTCGGCTGCTTCTTTCTTGTTGATGTGGCCTTTCTCGGTTTCCAAAATATCGCCACCACCCTCGGTGATTTTCACGCGGCACTGGGCACACGTTCCGCCGCCGCCACAGGCGCTGCTGACGAAGATGCCGGCGTCGGCCAGAGCACCGAGTAATTTGCCGCCGGCGGGTACTTCGACCGTCTTTTGATTGTTGATCAAAATTTTGACAGGACCAGACGCCACCAGTTGGCTCTTGGCGGCCAGGATCAACAAGACCAGCGCGACCACGACGACCGTGAACATCGCGACGCCGAGAAAAATCGTACTCATGTTCAAAAAAACTCGTGAGTGGTTTACAGACTGATGCCGCCGAAGGACATGAAGGCCAATGCCATCAGCCCGACGGTGATAAACGTGATTCCTAAACCGCGAAGCGGCGGTGGCACGTCACTGTACTTCATCTTTTCGCGGATTCCCGCCAATGCTACGATCGCCAGGGCCCAACCAATGCCGCAGCCCAATCCATAGACGACAGATTCGCTGAAGTCGTAGCTTCGATCTTGCATGAACAGCGATCCACCCAGGATCGCGCAATTGACCGTGATCAACGGCAGGAAGATCCCTAGAGCGTTGTACAGCGGTGGGAAAAACTTATCCAAAACCATTTCCAAGATCTGCACCATCGCGGCGATCACGCCGATGAAGCTGATAAAACCTAGAAACGATAAATCGACGGTTGAGAAATCGACGGTGCTGGTCGGGATGAATTCGTTCGCCCAAACAAGCGCGCCCTTCTTCAATAACCATGCGTCGATCAATTGATTTGCTGGGATCGTGATCGCTTCGATCACGATCACGGCCGCGCTGAGGCCCAAGGCCATTTTGACGTTCTTGCTGATAGCGATGAACGTACACATGCCCAAGAAGAACGCGAGCGCAAGGTTTTCGATGAAAACGGCTTGCAAAAAGATGCTGATGTGGTTTTCCATGATTCGACTATGCCTCTTCGATTTGTTCGGGCTTCCAGGCGCGAATCGCCCAGATCATGAATCCGATCAAGAAAAATGCGCTCGGTGGGAGCAACATCAAGTTGTTGGGGTTGTACCAGCCGCCGTTTCGATCCAACGCAAAGATTTCGATGCCGAACAACGATCCGCTGCCGAACAGTTCGCGGAAAAATGCGACTACCATCAGCACTAACCCGTAACCCATTCCGTTGCCGATTCCGTCCAGGAAGCTGACGATCGGACCGTTCTTCATCGCAAACCCTTCCGCCCGTCCCATGACGATGCAGTTGGTGATGATCAGTCCGACGAACACCGACAGCTGCTTGCTGATGTCGTAAAAGTACGCCTTTAGGATTTGGTCAACCACGATCACCAACGACGCGATCACGGTCATCTGGACAATGATCCGAATGCTGCTGGGGATGAACTGCCGGATCGCGCTGACGCAAAAATTGCTGCACGCGGTCACCGCCATCACAGCGAGCGCCATGACCAACGACGTCTCCATCTTGCTAGTCACGGCCAGCGCCGAGCAAATCCCTAAAATTTGCAATGCGATCGGATTGTTGTCGATCAATGGATCGACGAGCACATCGAGCGTTTTTTTAGCCACTGGTTTTTTCTCGGAGTTGGCGATGGCTGGTGGACTGGTCGCTGGTAGGTTTCGAATCTTTCGCCGGTTTCCTGTCGCTCGGTGAAGGCTCGCCGTTCATTTCAAGAGCCAGCTTTTTCAGGAAAGGTCCGTAGCCATCGTCGCTGGCCCAGTAACGAATCAGATTCGTGACACCATTGCTGGTAATCGTTGCACCGGATAAGCCGTCCACCGCGTAAACATTCTCCGCGGGAGCGGGACCCTTGAACACGAGGGCCGCAGGCGTGCCATCCGAATCATAAAGTTTTCGACCGTCCCACTGAGCCTTCCAAGCGGGGTTATCCACTTCGCCACCAAGTCCGGGCGTTTCCTTATGCTGGTAGAACGTGATCCCTTGGATCGTTTCCAGATCCGACTTCAGCGCCATGTATCCGTACAGTGTTCCCCACAACCCTTTGCCGTGAACGGGAAGCACCACCTGCTGAATCTTGTCGCTACCCGGTCGCTTAACGAAGTAGACCTTGCTGACCGCCTGACGCGTTGCTTCGCCTGGATCGAACTGGGGATCAATGATCCGGACGCTGGTCTTCGGATCGGAAGCCGCTTCCATCAAGTCCCAATCGCCGGCTTTCATGTCGGTGTTGTACTGACCCGTTTTCAGATCCACCAGCTTCTCGCTGACCATGCTGTAAAGCTCATCAATTTGCTTCTTGTTGAGCTTTCCGGCTTGTCGCCCGTATTCACCGATCGCTAAGCCGGCCGCGTCGAGAATGTTTTTCTGTTGATCGAGCTTTTCGTTGGCAGCTTGTTTCGGACGCAGCGCGACCGCTGCGGCGCTAACCGCTAGCGAACACACCACGCACAAGACCGCCGCCGTCACGACTGTGCCGAACAATGAATCACGTCGTTGCATAGCGAGCCAACCTCCGTCGAACGTTCATTTGAACCACAAAATAATCAATCAGCGGCGCGAAGACATTACCGAACAAAATCGCCAACATGATGCCTTCCGGATAAGCCGGATTCACAACGCGGATCAGAACCGTCATGAAGCCGATCAGACCGCCGTAAATCCACTTGCCTTTTTCCGTCATCGACGCGCTGACGGGGTCGGTGGCCATGAAGACCAAACCGAACGCGAGTCCGCCGATGACAAGGTGCCATTGAGGGGGAACGCTGAACATCGCGTTGCCACCGGTATTCACACCCATCATCAACAACGATGTCACAACGACTCCGCCGATGACGCCGGCCATGATTTTCCACGACCCAACCCCCGAACCGATCAATATCGCCGCACCGACGATGCACAGCAGCGCGCTGGTCTCGCCGAAACAGCCTTGGACGGTGCCAAGGAACGCATCCATCCAGGTGATGGAACCGGTCCAAGTCGCCTGCTCGCCTGCGGGCAAGCCCATGGTGTAATTGATCGTTGACAAAGCATCGACGGCATTGGTCCCTGCCGGTGCTTGAGCCAGTCTACCGAGCGCCGTTGCGCCGCTGAAACCATCGACCGCCGTCCAAACCCGCTCGCCGCTGATTTGACCGGCGTAGGCAAAGTACAAAAACGCGCGACTGGTCAGCGCCACGTTCAAGAAGTTTCTCCCCGTGCCACCAAAGACTTCCTTCGCCACGATCACCCCGAAAGCGATCCCGACCGCAACTTGCCAAAGCGGAATCGATGCCGGCAGAGTCAGCGGAAAAAGTAGTCCGGTGACTAAAAAGCCTTCGTTGATTTCATGGCCTCGCAGCACACTGAAAATCAGCTCGATGTGACCGCCGACGAACATGCAAACGATGTAGACCGGCAAGAAGTGAATCGCGCCGAGCACAAAGTTGTCGACGATGCTACCTGGATCATGTCCGAACCCCAGCGTGTCGTGAATCGCGTAGTGCCAATCTTGGTCAACGATCACACCTGCTTCAGCCGCCTTTTCCATTGCCGTGTTGGCAAGGAATCCGACGTTCCACATGCCGAAGATCGTTACCGGCACGAGCGCCATGACGACCGTGATCATCATCCGTTTCAGGTCAATCGCGTCACGAACATGCGTGGCGCCTTTAGCGACCTCACCCGGCGTGTAGAGGAATGTGTCGAGCGCCTCGAAGACGGGGTAAGCCATCTCGAGCGCACCACCCTTCGCAAAGATCGGGTGGATTTTATCGAGCGCGGTTCGCAGTGCTTTCATCGATCAACCTTCACGTTCAATCGTGCTCAAGCTTTGACGGAGCAATGAGCTATATTCATATTTGCCCGGGCACACAAACGTACACAGCCCGAGATCTTCTTCTTCGAGTTCCAATACGCCCAATTGCTGAGCTTCGTCGGTGTCGCGGTAGATCAGCGATCGAAGCAGTTGCGTTGCTAGAATGTCTAGCGGCATCACTTTCTCGTAAGTGCCAAGCGGCACCATCGCCCGCTCGCTGCCGTGAGTGGTGGTCGTGAACGCGAATTTCTTGTTCGGGAATCCTGCTGAGACGAAGACTTTGGTGACCGAGTATTTGTCGAGACCTGGCATCTGCCAGCCGAGAAACTCTCGCTCGTTGCCTTCCGCCAAGATCGAAATTTGGTTGTGATAACGGCCCAGATAATCCGCTGACCCGGCTGCCTTCCGTCCGCAAAGAACGCTCCCGCTGATCGGTCGGATCTTCACCGACGCATCGTACTCGCCGCCAATCAATTCGCTGATCGAGGCGCCGATTCGCGTTTCAAGTAAACGCGGCTGAGTCACCACCGGACCACCCATCGCAATCACGCGACGAACATCGACCGTACCCGTCTGCGTAAGAGAACCGAAGGCGCACACGTCTTGATAACCGATATACCAAACCGTCTTGGTCGGGCCGACCGGATCAAGGAAATGGATGTGGGTTCCGACCAGTCCGGCCGGATGCGGCCCGGCAAACGACTCGATCTGAACTCGGCTGACGCCACCACCTGGGATTTCACCGTTGGGCGCCTTGCACAGAAAGACTTTCCCATCAGTCAATTTCGTGAGCACCTGTAGCCCAAGCACAAATTGGTCCTTGCGGTCGGCGATCACGATTGCCGGATCAGCCGCCAAAGGGCTCGTGTCGATTGCTTGAACAAAGATCGAATGCGGTGCCGAACCGAGCGAGGGAACCTTGCCGTAGGGGCGAGTCCGCATCGCCGTCCAAAGTCCGCTCGTGGCCAGCAATTCGGTCAGCTTCCCACGATCCAATGAGAGCGGATCTTTGCCTGCCGCCCCTTCGAACTCGATGCGATCATCGCCATCGACATCGATCACCAACGAATCAAACTTACGTTTGGCACCGCGATTGACAGCCGCGACCTTGCCCGACGCCGGCGCGGTGTACATCACGCCCGGATTCTTCTTGTCCTCGAATACCGGTTGACCCAACCGGACGTGGTCGCCCGGCGAAACCAACATCGTCGGCTTCATCCCGATGTAATCGTCCCCGAGAAGCCCGACGCGGGCGACGTATCGCGCGAGCTGGATGTGCTGCTCGGGGCTACCCAGGATCGGAAGGTCGAGTCCTCGTTTGATGGTCGTCATCAATGACACTTTTCGACAGTCGTTGACAGAGAATCTTTCTGGAAACCAACCGCCATCGACCGGAATCCAAAAGTTTGTGATAAATTTCACAAAGTCGGCTCGAGTCAAAGCCCGCAACAAAAACATTCGGTACGGGCTCTCAGGCGGCGCGTCAATCGAGCGATTTATTGCTGCCCGTCGACCGTCGACGAATATGCCACAGAGCCGGTTTCGTCGCAACGGCACTGGTTTTCAGCGATGCTAAATATGTGACGAGACTTCTTAACGTGGTTGATGCGACCGCTATTGTGGCTGCAAGGGCATCGTGCAGACGCCCATTGCCAGTTGTGACTCGACGTAAACGGCGAATGTCTGTCTGATATCGCGTCACGAGCGCGCGGTTGAGCCGCTTTCGCTCATCCCTTAAACCAGGCAATTCGAGTTTGATTGTTCGGGTTTTGCACCCTCGGATACTGATGATGAAAAAAAGCATTTCCACGATCGCAACCCTGCTGACATTCGTTCTGTACACCTGCGTTACCGTCGGATGTGGATCAAGTCCGACACCAACCACACCAACGGCGGCTCACGATCACGACCATGACGATCACGAAGGCCACGATCATGATGAACATGAAGGCCACGATGATCATGAAGGTCATGATCACCCCGAGCACGGACCCAACGGTGGGCACATGGTCGAGTTGGGTGGTGGTGCGCACGCCGAGTGGTCCCACGACGACGACAAGGAATTGGTCACGGTGTTTCCTGAAAATGCGGCGAAGGTCACGAGCGTCGAAATGAAAACAACGATTCAAGGAAAGACCACCGTTTATCCGTTCGTCAAGGCTGATGACGCTGGTATGACGATCTACACATTGACCAGTCCCGAGTTGTTGACATCGATCAAGATGGGCGATGCGGTTTCGACCGAATTGGTCATCACTACCGCCGATGGCGAGTCAACCGGAAAAGTTGCCCACCACGCCCACTGATTCATCGCCCTCACGCACACACCGTATTTCTCCAACCACGCTGGCTGATCTTTTGCGCCGACCCGATATTCGAAACGTTGTTATCATCGCCCACGTCGACCACGGCAAAACGACATTGGTCGACTGCCTCCTTCGCCAAAGCGGCCAGTTCCGCGACACCGAGCTGCGCGGCGAGCGCATTCTCGACTCCAACGATCTCGAGAAAGAGCGTGGGATCACGATTCTCTCGAAGAACATTGCGTTGCCCTACAACGGTGTGAAGATCAACGTGATCGATACGCCCGGCCACGCTGATTTCGGTGGCGAAGTCGAGCGCGTCGTTCAAATGGCCGATGGTTGCTTGTTGTTGGTCGATGCCGCCGAAGGTCCGATGCCGCAAACCCGCTTCGTGCTCGAGAAGGCTCTGCAAGCTGGCTGCACGCCGATCATCGTGGTCAACAAGGTCGACCGCCCCGACGGACGCCCCCTCGAAGCGCTCGACGAAGCTCTCGAATTGCTGGCCGAATTGGGTGGCGAAGAACAGCTCGATAAAGTTCGTTGTGTCTACACGAGTGCCAAAGAGGGCTTCGCCACTCTCGACCCAGCCGTGCGAACGCATGATATGCGACCGCTGTTCGACTTGATTCTGGAAGCGTTGCCCGGTCCCGATGTCGTTCCCAACGCTCCGCTGCAGATGTTGGTAACGACGCTCGGTTGGAGCGAATACGTCGGACGCATCGCGATCGGTCGCATTGCCGCCGGCACGATCGAAGCTGGTCAAACGATTGAACTGCATCAAAAGAACGGCCCTGTCAAAGCCAAGGCGGCGGGCCTATTCGTGTTCGACAATTTGGGTCGCACCGCCGCCCAGTCGGCCAGCGCAGGTGATATCGTCGCACTCGAAGGCCTGGTCAATGTCGAGATCGGCGACACAGTTTCGGCGGTTGACGCCAATAACGCACTGCCACGTTTGACCGTTGACGAACCGACGCTCGAGATGGTTTTCAGCGTCAATAATTCGCCCCTGGTCGGACGTGAAGGCAAGTACGTAACGACACGTCAATTGAAAGCCCGACTCGAGAAAGAATTGGAACGCAACGTGGCTTTGCGTGTCGAATTGATCGAAGGCGCCGAAGCGTACGCGGTCAAGGGGCGCGGTGTGTTGCACCTCGCGATTCTGATCGAGACCATGCGTCGCGAAGGTTTCGAGCTATCGGTTGGTAAGCCGCGGGTGATCTACAAGGACATCGACGGCACGAAGCACGAGCCGTTCGAGCGGCTGCAGATCGAAGTGCCAACGGAAACGATGGGACCGGTGATGGAACTGGTCGGACTCAGGCGTGGACAGCTCGAAGAAATGTCGCCGCGCGGTGAATACACGATGCTGAAGTTTTTGATTCCCTCGCGAGGTCTGATCGGGCTGCGAACGCGGTTGCTCAATGCGACGCGCGGGACCGCGATCATCAACCACCGATTCGAGAGTTATCGTCCCGTCGAAGGCGATGTGCCCAAACGGTCCAACGGAGTGCTGATTTCAATGGTGGGCGGCAAAACGGTGCCCTTCGCGATGTTCGGGTTGCAAGATCGAAGCGAATTGATCGTGCCGGCCGGTATCGAAGTCTACGAAGGCATGATCGTTGGCGAGAACGCGCGTGACAACGATCTGGCGGTGAACCCTTGCCGAGAAAAGAAGCTGACCAACATGCGGGCGTCCGGCAGCGACGAGAACGTCGTCTTGAAGCCGCCGCGCGACATGTCGCTCGAGGCGGCTCTCGAATACATCGAAGAGGATGAACTCGTCGAAGTGACGCCGCTAAACATCCGGTTGCGAAAGATTCTGCTCAAAGAATCCGATCGACGCCGACAGAGTCGCAGCGCTTAGAGTGCCACTTCGCCGCCCGACGCGCGTTCGTTATTGTTCTCGCGTCGGGTCATCGCCGAGGTCGCCCTCGGTGATCAGCGTGAAACCTTTTTCGAGCAGAGTTTGTACCGCGAGCTCGATATTCTCAACCATGATCGCGACCGCTGGTTTGCCGTTGGGGCGAACGATCAACGGATAAGCCTGAGTGATGTTCAGCTCGGCTTGCAAAATTGCTGTACAGACCCGCAGCAGCGGTTGAGGACCTTCCGGCAATTCGACGCCGACCAGATCGGTTTCGATCATTGCCAGCCCGCTGCGCTCGAGGATTTCTCGCCCCCGATCGGCGTCGCTGACCATGAAGCGAACGAACGCGCATTCTGCCGCGTCGCTGATCGAGAGTGCGCAAACACGTATTCCCGTTCCCTCAAACCGTTTAACAACTTCCAATAGTTGCCCGACGCGGTTTTCCAGAAAGACGGTGAACTGACGCAGCGCCGGATAGCCACGTCCGCGTATCGTCTCAAACGCGGTCACTGAATCGTCTCCGATACTCATCGCTGGTACATCCTGTGATGGGGTGATTTGCCCGCCAAGACAGAAAGTTTAGGCTGCCGATCGGTTTGCGGTCAATTCGGCCATCTTCCAACCTGATTTTCCGACCCTCCAATGGCCCGATCATGACCGATTTATCTGAAATCCCATTGCGGCGGCACGTCGAGCCGATTCGAGTCACTTATCAGGAAACGGACGGGCAAAGACGGGTCCATCACGCCAACTATTTGAACTATTTCGAGCGGGGAAGAGTCGAAATGCTTCGCGCCGCCGGCGTCAGCTACAAGTCGTTCGAGGACGAAGGGCGACTGTTGGTCGTCACCGAAATGAATGTCCGATATTTGGCGGCGGCAGAATTCGACGACGAATTGTCACTGTGCGTCGAGGTCACCGAAATTCGCAAAGTGCGAATCCGCCATCGTTACCAAATCCGTCGGGGCGGAACGCTGATCGTCGAAGCCGAATCCACCATCGCCTGCGTCGACAAAACCGGCAAGCCAATGAAGTTACCCGAAGTATTCTTTGGTTAACTTCGTCGGCAGAATATGCAAATGAACTTTTTTATCGTCATTCACGAATCACTGCTGGCCCATCAGTTCTTGGGCTTTGCCGACTAGCTCGACGAACTCGCTTCGCAGGCTGTTCTTGTCATCGCCTTTGGATGACTCGGCGACCTTCAAGACATCGGTCATCGTCCAAGATCCGGCATACTCGCTGCGTCGTAGTTGCATCCCGAAGCTAGCTACGGCGGCTGCGAAACGTGTGTCGATGTCGGCGCTACCAAACTTTTCACCGTCGTCGGTGACCGGAAACTCGACCAGCGTGCTGGTGTCACCATCAGGCTCTTTGTATCGCAGCTTGATCGTCAATGTTTCGTTGCTGTCGGCCGCATCGCTGGCCGCGGGTTTTGCTTGGTACTTCAAGACATCCACCTTCGGACGCGACGCATCCGCTTCGACACCAGCCGGAACGATCTCATACAGCGCCGTGACCGCGTGGCCGGCGCCGATTTCACCGGCGTCCTTCTTGTCGTCGTTAAAATCTTCTTTCGCCAGCACCCGGTTCTCGTACCCGATCAAACGGTACGACGAAACCTTCGCAGAGTTGAACTCAATTTGAATCTTCACGTCTTTGGCGATCGTCACCAGTGTGCCGGCGACTTGATCGACCAACACCTTGCGAGCTTCTTTGTCGGTATCGATGAATGCGTAGTTGCCGTTGCCACGTCCGCTGATTTGTTCCAGCATCGCATCGTTGTGATTGCCCATTCCGAACCCGAGCACCGACAAGAACACACCACCTTTGGCTTCTTGCTCGACCATCCGCACCAAGTCATCTGTGCCGGTCGTACCGACGTTGAAGTCGCCGTCGCTGCACAGGATGACGCGGTTGACTCCGTCCTTGATGAAGTTCTCGCGAGCCGTTTGATAGGCAAGTTGAATGCCCGCGCCACCGTTGGTGCTGCCGCCGGCGGAGAGCTGCGTCAATGCTTTACGAATTTTCTTGCCCTTCTTGGCCGAAGTCGAATCGAGCACGAGGCCGGCCGATCCCGCGTATACCGTGATCGCGACGCGGTCCTCTTCGCCGAGTTCATTGACGAGCATTTTCATGCCCTCAATCACCAGCGGTAGCTTGTTGGGCTCGTTCATCGATCCGCTGGTGTCGATCAAGAACACCAAATTACAGGCCGGACGCTCGTCCTGCTGCATCGTTTTGCCCTTGATGGCGATGCGAGCCAATCGGTGTGCGTCATTCCACGGGCATGAGGTAATATTGACGCGAGCGGCGAAGGGATGTTCGGCGTCGTTGGCGGGCGCATCGTAGTCGTAATCGAAATAGTTGACCAATTCTTCGATGCGAACAGCGTCAGGACGCGGCAACTGATTCGCCCGCATCAAAAAGTCCCGCGTCTTGCTGTACGAAGCCGTATCGACATCGACCGAAAACGTACTCAGCGGGTGCTCGTCGACTCGTTTGAACGGATTGTCCGTGATCGGATCAAACTTGTCTCCGGACATACCAGGTCCGCGACCTTCGTCGCTGGGGACGACGCGAATGTCGGGTGGCTGGCCAGACGACAATTTGGAATCGAGCAGTTGAGTTTTTTCCAGCCGAAGGCCGCTGCGTAGCAACGACTCCCGCATCAACTCCGGTTCACCGGAAATCGGAAGGTCCGGTGCCATGTCCATCACGATTCGGTCGCCGGCGACTTCCGCGAACTCCTTCTCTTGGAGTCGAGAGCGTCGCACGCGGTTGCGCATCATCTTCATGCCACCCGCCGATCCGCCCAGCATCATGTCTTCTGTCGATTCTGCCTCCATCATGCCTTCGGTCGCCGGCATTTCTAATTTAACGGAGCCGTCGAAGGAAAAATCATTGAACGGTGCCGGCGTCGCGGGCGCGGCCTTGCTCAACTCAATCACATCCGCGGGCTTGAGTTCGCGATCGACCACGGCTGAAATTTTCTTGCCGGATTCGGGAATGAAGGCCAACTCGGGCAATTCCTCCGGTTCCATTGGCGTCCGTTCGGCAACTTCGCTCAACACGATGGGCCTTTCGGTCCTGGCCGGTGCTTGCGAAACCGTCGTCGTCGGCTGCCTGAGCATCGGAGCCAAGCCGACGATCAACGCGACCACTGCAGCAGTCGACAACAGCAGCAACGGAATCTTCCAGGACTTCGTCGGCGCAGAAATGTTTTGAGTACTAGTGTTTGCACCGGAGATGATCGAGTCGCGCCGATCGTCGCTCAAAACGGGCGTCGATTCGGCCGCAAACAGGCCGGCGAGTTTATCCGTGACTTCGCGAGCTTCATCAACCGCCGCAGCCAGATTTTGGTTGTTACTTAATTCTTTCTCGAACATTGCAAGTTCATCGCCGGACAGTTCGCACATCACGTAGGCCGTGATGCGGGGATCGTCCCAAGAAGTTGGAGTATTCATGATTCTTCTTTTGGAGTTGTAAAGTTGCCCCGACACGCCGTGGCGGGGTGCTGCTGATGGAAACAACGAGCGGTTGTTCGACTGTCCGCGAGCGGAGTCGCGGACCCGTTAGACCCCGCTCAGTGCGGTGCGCAGACTTCGGACGGCTTCATGCAGGTGGAAACCGACGTTGCTTACCGAAAGGCCAGTGATGTCGGCGATTTCTCGGTAGCTCAACTGTGCGGTCATCCGCAGCCGGAGCACTTCTTGTTGCCGCGGCGATAACCGTGTCATCAAGTGGTCGAGTTGGACCTTGTCTTCGGCATCCATGGCGGCAGATTCCGCATCCGGCGAGGGGTCCGGCAGGGGCAGTTGCGATGCATCGATCGGCACCGCGTGAGAAGTTCGTTGCATGTCGATCACTCGCGTTCGGCAGACGGAAAAAAGCCAAGCCGCGACGCGAGAACCGACCGTTTGGGGATCTTCGCGACACAGCCGCAGGAAGGTTTCCTGCACCGCGTCCTGTGCACCCTGCCAATCGCCGCCTGTCATGCGGACGCTATATGCCAGCAGTGGCCGCTGGTATCGATCAACGATTTCGTCGATCTCGCCCGGTGGCCACTGGCAAGCGTGCTTGGTCATGTCGGTCGGCTATGGCAGAAGAAAAGGACGCGGTTACGCCATGACAACGAGCGAGAAGGAGTTTTCTTAGCAGCAAAAAAGAATTAAATCAGTTTTGTTTTACCGGGAATCGCATAACTTGATTCGGGTCGAGGGCCGTTGATGTCAAAATCTTCTGGGAAGAGCGACAATTTCGATTCGTTGGTCAGGAAATCCCAGGTCACGTTTTGGCCGGTGTAAGCGGCGACTCTTCCTAGCACGGCCGTCAACGAACTCATCGCCGTCTCTTTCAATTCGACGATCGGATTTCCGGATCGAACCGAGTCGATCAAGTCTTTGTGTTCTTGCCTGTACGCGGCCCCGATGTCGCCTTCCATCGCAAAGATTTCCTTGCCGGCCGAGTCGCGAATCTCGACACCTTTATTGATGCCGTGAATCGTCGCGGTTCCTTCGGTGCCATAAATCACATTGGCGTTTTCACTGGCCACGTCGGGAATCTGGCGGCACATGAACGACACCATTCGGTTGCCAGGATAAACGTAATCGACGGCCATGTTGTCCCACATTTCGCTGCCTTCGGGACGCGTGAACCGGCCACCGCTGCCGAACGCCGACTCGGGCGGGCCACCCATGACCCAGTTGATCGTGTCGATGTTGTGGACCGCTTGCTCAACGATCTGATCACCGGACAACCAGATGAAGTGCATCCAGTTGAACACTTGGAATTCGGTATCGCTCATGCCGGGACGCCGGATCTTGTTCCAGATGCCGTTGGAGCAATAGCGAGCACTGGCCGCGACGATATCGCCGATCGCTCCTTGATGGATTCGTTTGACCGCTTCGATGTAGTTGGTTTGACGCCGATACTGGGTTCCCGTAACGATCGAAGTTCCGTTCGCTTCTGCTTTTGCATGTGCATCTAAACAGATGCGATAACCGGCCGCATCAACGCACGACGGTTTCTCGGCGAAGATGTGCTTGCCTGCATCGACGGCGTCGAGCACGAATTGCGGTCGGAATCCTGGCGGAGTCGCAAACAACACAACATCGACTTCTTTGTCATCAAGAATTCGTTTGTAGCCATCCACGCCGCCGTACATCTTGGACGCATCGACATCGATCTTGCCTTCGTGACGATTGCGAAGCGACGCGCACAACGGTGCCAGTTTGTCCAATTCAAGATCGGCTATGGCGACCAGCTTGATGCCTTCGTTGATTTCCATCGAATCATTGATCGCACCGCTGCCGCGACCACCGGCACCGACCAACGCGACATTGATCGGTCGCTTTGATTCGAGGGTGTCTTCAGCCGGTTCGGCGCCCCGAAGTGGTCGCCCGCTCGCCAGCACAGCGGCAGCACCCGCTGACAAAGCGGTCCCTGATTTCAAAAAACTGCGACGTCCAAAATCGTGAGTGGTTGCGGCATCAACCGAGCGCTCGGCTGCATCTGGTTTCTTGGTGTGGTTCATCGGTCGGATTTCAATTCGAGTTAAATAGGGCCTCGTTTCCGCCGCTATTCTACACTGGCGCACCGAGCGACGATCAAGCTGCGCGGCGATTGGCGACCGAGACAGCCGAATGATTGCTAACTTCGCCGCCCACCATCCAAATCAGCGGGTAAATCAGGCACGGTTTGCTGACCACGATATCGATGCCGCCCGCCAGCGCTTGCCGAATCCCACCGGAGCGTGGTGCCGAAGCGATCCAGGCGTGTGTGACTCGCCCAGACGCCGAGCGGAAGTTTGCGGTTCTTTGAGACCACACTCGACTGATCGCGGGTCGGGCGACGGAATCGTCCCACCAAACGGAATCGATGTTACGAATCGCGATGGAATGAGCCGTACGACTCCAAACGGTCGTCACACCGACCGACTCGGCAAGTTCCAATAGCGACTGGGCCGTCGAAAAATCGGCGGCCACAACACAAACGCTTCGCTGACGCGATTCACTGCTTTGGCCGGACCGCCAGTGCGCGAGAAAGCTGGGCAACACTTGGTTGGATCGATGCCAGTAATGTCGCTGACTACCAAAGTACGGTTCGGCGGTGCGGCACATGCCTTCGCACATCGAACCGAGCAGATTCAATCTCGCCGCGTTTGGATAAATTTCGGCGAGTCGATTGAGCCGATTTGACTCAATCGACAAGCGGTTGGTTTGCGCAAGCAAGACGCAGCGAACATCCGAAGCCGGCCTGGCAATCGCTGCGTCGATATCCGGTCGCCAAGCGATCTGGGATGCGAACTGTTCGCATTGATCGTAGGACGCCGCAAACTCGTCGCCGTGGCGTTCGCCGATCCATAACAGCGTGCCCGTATTGGCGGTTACAAATGATTGCACCGGATTGGTTCCTTGCCGAGTAACGGAGCCCCATCAGCTCACGTCGCATCGATTGCGTCTTCGGTTTCCTTGAGCGTCTGCCACGCTTCGGCTGCGCTGGTGGTCTGGCGCAGTCGGTCAAGCATATCGCCGTGGGTGATCATGCGACTGAGTTTGGCAAGGATACGAAGATGGACGGGATCGTCGTAAGAGCAGATCAGGAAGAAGATGTCAGTTAACTGTCCGCGATCCGAAAAAGGAATGGCGGAAGGACATACGGCCAAGGCAACCACCGAATCCGCCAAGATCGAAGCTTGCGGCCGTCGAGGGTGCAGCAGGGCTACTCCACATTCGAGCGCCGTGGGATGCATCTGCTCGCGGGCAGCAACCGCTTCCGCCATCGCCGGCGCGTCCCACATCAAACCGGTGTTGGCGGCCAGTTCACACATGGAACGAATTACCGACCCGCGCGTTCTCGCGTTCAGCGGAACCTCGATCGAATCAACACTGCACAGCTCGTGAATCGGACGATCCATCACTTCGCCCGCCGCCCGGTCGAGCACACGCTGGACCCGACCGAGTTCTTCCGAATCGCTGACCCCGATTCTTTCTTCGAGCCAGTGATGAATCTCGGCTTCGCTAAATCGCCACTCTCCGCCGACCCTTCGACCCGGCAAACGCCCGCGCATCACCATCTTCGTCACCTGGTCAGGCAACAAGTGGAGATAGTTGGCAAGTTGGGCAACGTCGAGATCTTCCATCATTCATTCTCTGGTCAGACGGCGGTTGCCGAATGATCGGCGACCGAGATGTTTTTAACCGCTAACGGGCGATCACGCGACGAGCAATGCTAGCAATGAGTCAACGGATCGAGTTTTTTGCAAATCTGCTCTCGCTCTTTCGTGGCAAACTATCCGATAAATGAATGAATAGAGTCTCTCGATGGCGGATGGAATCAATCAATGCGAAATCTTTTTATCATTGGAATGTTGGGCGTCGCGGCATTCATGGCGGGATGGTTCACGATCAATCGCGACGGTGACAACACGTCCATTGAATTCAACCGAGCCGAGATCCGAAACGATACTCGCCGGGCGATCGAAAAGGGGCGAGAAGTCCTCGATCGGCATCAAAACTCCACGGATTACGTCGATCAGTCGACTCAGGGTTACCCGCCCGCATCGGCTCCGACGGCCGCCTACGGCGATCGGAATTTTGGACAGCCGGCGTCGTATGCTCAGCCGAGTTATCCGCCACCGTCCTACGGAGGCTCGTATGCGCCGCCGACGCCAACTTACTCGGGACAACCGACACCGAGCGCCGGACAACCTTGGTCCTCGGGATCTTCGCAGTATTCCAGCCAGCCGCAATACAATGGCCAGTCTCAGTATCCCACGTCGAGCCAGCCGTATCCGGGTCAGCCCATGCCGACCCCGGGACAAGTGGCGCCGTATCAGGGTCAATCGGCCCAATATCCGCCGCAGCCACAATCGGCGTTTCCGCGTCGTTAGTCGGCGGCGACACGTTTGAAGTCGTGGCATTTTAGTGATGACTCGCCCCATGTCTCTTTGGTAAGAACGCCGTTACGGCGCGAAACTCACCAATGCTCTGACCGGAACGAGTCCCACCTTGTCTTGCTGCGAGTCATATTCCAATCGGTATCTGGGTCGTCCCAACGCTCGTGTCATCCTCGGTGTCGCGTCGGTGGTTTTCGGCATCGTGTTTATCGGTGATCTCGACGCTGGCGAGACGTCGCCGCCATGGATGCAAGGCATCGCAACATTCAACGGGATCGGGTACGACGCTCCGGCAACCCCGCCTGCCGGCAACCAATCACTTGCGAAACAAGCGACCCTGAAATCAACGGCTGATCGACCCGGCTACACGATCCCGTTCGACCCCAATAACGCCGGGACGGTCAATCCGTACTTCACGCCCGAGTCCAACCCCGCAATCAATTCCATCGCGACGGTGTCGGGTGAGTTGCCGTCGATGCCGACGCCGATTCAAGATCTGCAACCGCCGATCTTGCCCTCGCAGCCCGATCCGAATTCATTCGAGGAGACACTCAACCTTGCCGACGACGGGACATCAGCCGACGTCGCGCCGCTCGAAACCGAAACGATTCGTTGGTACCAATATCCCGCGAGGTGGATGAAGGGTTGGAACTCGAATGCAGAATTGGGAATCGACGGCAGTTCGGGAAACGCTGAAACCCTGGCACTGCAAACGGGCCTCGAAATCAAACGAAAAACTGACATCTACACATTCGCCATCGACTTCGATTATCGACAAGCTAGCAGCCGAAACGTGACGACCGAAGACAACGGCCGACTCAACACAGACTACGATCGTTTAATAGGTGATACGAAGTGGTCGTTGTTCGCCAAGTCGGGATTGGAATGGGACAAGTTCAAAGCCTTCGATCTTCGCTTCAACGTGAACGGTGGTATCGGGTATCACTGGATCCGAACCGATGACGCGAGCTTCGTGACGCGTTTCGGTGCCGGTGCATCGAAAGAGATCGGTGCGCCTGATGACGCATGGTCACCGGAAGCCGTCTTCGGAGTCGACGCCGAACGTCAACTGACACCGCGTCAAAAGCTGAAAGGCAAAGTTGATTATTTTCCCGCTTGGGAGAACTTCAGTGATTACCGTTTGGTCGCCGATGCGTCATGGGAAGTCTTATTGGACGGCAGCGATAATTTGAGTCTGAAGGTAGCGGCCACCGATCGCTATGACAGCACTCCGCAGGGTGCACGCCCGAACGACGTGTATTACTCGCTGCTGTTGCTCTACAAGTTCTAGCCGTTTCGAGCCGAACAACCGCTACAGACGTTCGATTCGACGCTTCGATCACAGTCTCAGTCGTTGAATTTGGATCTGCGATGTCGGGAGCGACCTAGGTTTTTGGGTACCTTCCCCCGACTCGGCATTCGAACGCATCGTCATGAACTCATCTCCGATCCCTTGGAAACATGTCCGTAACGTCCTCGTACTGTTCGCACCGTTGTGGGGCGGGACGATGCTGTTCTTCGGCGTCATGGGGCTCGTTTACGCGTTGATTAGCAGCGATGTTTATTCTGCTCGGCAACCGCTGGTCGTTCGTGACGAAGCCACGACATCGATCGATCGACTGGGACGATTCGCGAGTCAAACGGACTTGAAAGCTGCCCAAGAAACAATTCTGGAGATGACCCAGAATCCTGAAGTTGTTGCTGCGGCGTTGCGCCAGATCGGCCCTTCTTCGGGCCGCGCCGATGAGTCATGGCCGACGGCAGAATTGATCGATCGCATCGCAACCAAAGACATCAATCTGGTTGCTCCGAAGGGTTCGGAGTTTGGCAACACCGAAGTCGTCTATCTGCAAGTCAAAGCCAACAGTCAACAACGGGCCATCGAGCTGTGCCGCGCGATGTTCGACAATCTGACGGAGCAACTGCGTCACGTCCGCCGCGTCCGCGCCGACAGCGTGATCGAAGAACTGACGCACGCGCGAGATTTGGCGGCCCGCAACCTGGATGATATTTCAGCCCGTTTGCGTGAAATCGAAATCGAATTCGGCGCCGACTTGGGCGATCTGCGAAACCTCAACGACACCATCAGCGGCGACGGAACGAATCGTCGCACGCTTGAAGAGACGACACGCGAAGCCCAGGCCGTCGAACTCGAACTCGAGAAGATGGAATCGCTCTACGCCGTCTTGGTCGCGGGTGCCGAGGATCCACAACAACTGTTGATCAGCGGTAGTGATTTGCTAGAAAGCCAGCCTTCATTGCAGCGACTCAAAGATGGATTGATCGACGCTCAGTTAGCCGCCAGCCAGTTGGCGGGGACCTACACCGCCGAGAATCCGAAGCGACAAGCGGCGATGGCCACCGAATATGAAATCAAGCAACGCATGCAACAAGAAACGGTCGCAGCGTTGAAGGCGATGGTGCCGACGCTGCGTCTGCAACGCGAGCGTTTGTCACGGATGAAGACCCGCGAAGAAGGGTTGCGGAAACGACTCGACCACTTGGCAACGATCCGGACGGACTACTCCAAAATCGATGCCGATGTCAAACATCGTACCGAGACATTGGGTAATGCCGAGCGCGCGTTGTCGGAAGCCAAAGCGACCCGATCGGCGGCACTTTCGACGAACCTGATCGCCGAACTCGGGCCTCCGCAAGCGACCGAGAATCCGGTCGGGCCCGGTGGCAGCACATTGACGATCGGGTCGATGATGGCGGGACTGATTTTCGGTCTCGGTGCCGTTTTCCTGATCGCGCCCGGACCCACGGAAATACGTGGTGGCCGACGTTGGAGCGACTATTTGGGCGCGGGCCGACGAAACAGCGATAGCGCTAGTTCAAGCTCTGGCACCGAACGTCGCCGTGGCGCGGTGTCCGCGGAAGAGACGGCTACCTGAGATCCAAACCGTCCAATCGAATGCGGCGCTAACGAATCGAAACGTCGATCGTTCCGCCCACTTCAGGGCGGTTGGTGAGGGCTTCCCGATAGGTCGGAGGGCCGGTCAGCCCACGGGCATTCTCTGAAAAACCATAACGCTCGCTGGGAACGCCGAGCCGATTTCGATTGAGCGTGCCATCGGCGTTCTCATCGTGGAACGCGGCAATTGCGAACTTATCCGGCAACTGTTCCAGCGGTATCAGCGACTCCGACAGACTGTCGGCGATCGGCAGGGTCAATCGCAGGAATGCCTGCTCGGCGTCGTTGAACGCTTCGTCCGTCTCGTAGAAGGCGACCCGGATCAGGCCATTATCGTTCGCCGCTCCCGTCACGCTGATTTTGATAGCGTTTTGTCGATCACCCAGACCGTCGTCGGTCTCTTCGTGCGGTGCGGAAATCGAATCCGAGTCCGGAAACCGGACGGGGACGAAGCGGCTCTGGCGATACATCAAGATGACGGCACCACCGATCAGCACAATCGCCGAGAATGCAAGCAACAGATTGCCGTGATTTTCTTGCCAAACAGACTTCGTCGGTATCGGCGGCGGCGTTTCGAGGTCAACTGACGATTGTTCCGGCAAAGTAACACCCCAATGTGGCACGACTGAAAAAGACACGTAAACGGTATACGATTAGGCGAGTATTTCACAGTGAGCCGAACAAAGAGATTCTCGGCTGGCGTCCGATCGCTCAAAAAGGCGAACCTTACGAGCACCCGCTTCGATGAGTTTCGAGAAAGCTGCTGAATTGAAAGCACCATTGATCACGCCCGGCGATATCACGGTTGCCGACGTAGCATCGTCGACTTCGGTCGCACCGCCACGCCGTGTGTCGAGCCGACCGGCGGCGCTGGTGATCGATGGACTTCGCAAGTCGTTCGGTAAGTTGCCCGCCTTGTGCGGTGTGTCTTTCGAGTTGCGAGCGGGCGAGCGATTGGCGCTTCTGGGACCCAACGGAGCCGGCAAGACGACGTTGATCAGGTGTCTGTGCGGTCGTACGCGGCCAGATCACGGCACGATCGATTTGCTGGGCAGACCGATCCACGAACCCGGCGGACGAGATTCACTCGGACTGGTCCCACAGGAAATCGCGGTTTACGCCGATCTGACGACTCGTGAAAACATGCGGGCATTTGGAAGGTTTCATGGACTGCGGCGACGAGAACTCAACACACGTGTCGACTGGGCGATTGCATGGACCGGACTCGAAGATCGCGCGGACGACCTCGTCGGTGGCTTTTCGGGCGGGATGAAGCGACGCGTCAATCTGGCTTGCGGCGTCATGCACTCGCCCCAAGTGCTGTTGCTGGATGAACCGACGGTGGGAGTCGATCCTCAAAGTCGCGAAAAAATCTTTACGATGTTGGACGAACTCAACCAAACCGGCACGTCCATTCTGCTGACGACGCACCATTTGGATGAAGCGGAACAACGCAGCGACCGTATCGTGATTTTGGACAAAGGCCAAGTCGTTGCCGATGGTACGATCGGCGAGTTGGTCCGCCGCTCCGTTGGCCCATCGCGGATGGTCAAAATTCGAGTCAATCGTCCCCTCGATCGACCTCTTTCGATCTCGCCGGAGAGCAACATCGTCATTGGCAGTCGCGGCGACGATCTCTTGTCGACTCGAATCGAGGATGTCTCGGAACAACTGCCGAGGCTGCTGAGCCTAATCAAGAGACACGGTTACGAGGTGGCGGATGTCGAGGTGCAAGCCCCATCGTTGCATCACGTCTTTTTGCATCTCACTGGACACGAGTTAAGGGACTAACCCGCCGACATGATCTCGACCGTACTGGAAGTCAATTTTCGTCGCTTGATGCACAACAAAGTCGAGCTGATGCTGACGTTCGTGGTTCCGATCGCGTTCTTCAGCATCTTCGCGCTCATCTTTGGCAATGGGATCGGCAGCGGTACGACACCGAAGATCAAGGTGATGACCGTCGATGAAGTCAATAGTCCGTTGAGTCAACAAGTTGTGAAGAATCTTCGCGAGAGCGCCGGACTTCGTTTCATGCGAGACGAACAGGCCGGTTCGCTTGACCGCGACACGGCGACCGATTTGGTCCGCAACGGTTCTTTGACGATGGCGATCGTGATCAAGAATCAGAACAGCAAACTGTCCGCCGATTTGTTGGCCGATTCTTCCGACCAGGTGGCGTCGCAAGTAGTGACCGCGCTCGTCGGTCGATCGCTGATGCTGGCACAGGCAGATTCTGCATTACGACACGACGCGACTCCCGATGCCGACGCAGAACCAAACGACGACGTCGCTGAAGACGCCTCGGTGCACGTCGTGGACGTGATCGGCGAGGGTAAATCGAATCCCGTCATCAGCATGTACGCCGCCGGTATCGCCGTGATGTTCTTGCTGTTTGGTGCGACCGGTGGAGGTGGATCTTTCTTGGAAGAACGCGAGAACCAAACGCTCGACCGGCTACTCTCGACGCAATTGACGATGGATCAACTGCTGTTAGGAAAATGGTTTTACATGACGTGCGTCGGAGTGCTGCAAATCGCCGTGATGTTCTTGTGGGCTCAGTTAGTTTTCGACGTCGACTTGCTGGGTCACTTCGACGGTTTCCTGATGATGACCGTCGTGACGGCGTCGGCGGCGTCGGCGTTTGGGTTGCTGTTGGCAACGCTTTGCAAGACACGCGGTCAACTCAACGGGTTGTCCGTCATTCTGGTGCTTTCGATGAGCGCGCTGGGCGGATCGATGGTGCCGAGGTACGTGATGAGCGACCGGCTCCGCGAATACGGATTGTGGACCTTCAACGCGTGGGCGTTGGACGGTTACGACAAGGTCTTCTGGCGAGAATTGCCGGTGGCGGCGCTGGCGCCTCAGTTGTCCGTGCTATTGATCAGCGGGCTCGTCTTCTTAGTCACAGCGCGTTTATTGGCATTGCGCTGGGAAACCGATTGATCGCGATCGAGTAATTACGCCGCTTCGCCATCGGCAATTTCGCCGTTCTCGCTGACGTCCTCGAACCGGATCGAGACTCGTTTGCTGACCCCGGATTCTTGCATCGTAACGCCGTACAGTGTCGTCGCCGCAGTCATCGTCTTCTTGCTGTGCGTCACGATGACGAACTTACTGTTGTCGAGAAATTCACTCAGCACCATCACGAAACGCCCGATGTTTGCCTCGTCGAACGGTGCATCGACTTCGTCGAGCACACAAAACGGGCTCGGGCGATACTTGAAAATCGCCATCAACAGGGCCACGGCCGTCAGCGCTTTTTCGCCGCCTGATAACAAGGAATTGTTGAAGCTGGGTTTGCCCGGTGGCGTCGCTACAATTTCGACGCCCGCTTCCAAAGGATCGTCGCTGTCTTCCAGGATCAAATCGGCGTGTCCGCCGCCGAATGACTTTCGATACAGTTGTTGAAAGTTGATCCGAATTGCTTCGAGCGTATCCAAGAACAAGCGTCGCGAATCGGCATTGATACGACCGATGATTCTCTGCAACGAGTCTTTCGCGGCGGTCAGGTCCTGATATTGTCCGTGCAATTCGTCATAGCGAGCTTGCAAGCCTTCCAACTCCTCGAGCGCTTCCATGTTGACGCTGCTAGTCCGTTGCAACTGAGATCGCAAATCGGTGATCTCATTCTCAACCGCATCACGATCGGCTAGCTCTTGGAAGTCGACCGGTGATTCGCTCGCATGCAAGTCGATTTCATAATCTTCGAGCAAGCGTTGGGCCAACGTGTCGCGTCGCAACCGCGACGTGTCGCGGCGACCGGTGATGGCGTGAACTGCGGCGCTGGCTGCAGTGGCGTCCTTCATCGCCCGCTCGCTGGCCTTCATGATGTCTCGGTTTTCTCGGCGCACCTCGGTAGCGTATTCCGCCAACTCTTTGAGTTGCACCGAGGTTTGGTCGGCGTCAACTTGCAACTGCGCCAATTGATGCGTAGCCTCCAACACTCGCGCGGTCAAATCGGCGATGCGGGAGCGGCCCGAATTTGCCTGCACGCGAACCTCCTCGACCGCGGCTTCACGCTGACGTTGGTCTCGCTGTTGCTGCTGCATCGAAGCGGACAAGGCCTCGAATTTTTGCTCGGCGCGGGCGACATCGATCGAGATCGCCATCACGCCGCTAGTCGCGGTTTGGAGCGTCGTTTGAGTTTCGGAGAGCATCTCGGACGCCTCCGCCGCCTCTCTCTCCAAACGCTCGACATCTTGTCGGCCGCTGGTGATTTGACTTTGCAGCCGAGCGTTCTCGGTCGAAGCAACATCGCGAAGCTGCGTGAATGACTGAATCTCGCCCGTGATCTCAGCGCAGACCGACTGCTGAACTCCCAACCGTTCGTCGCGATGTCGAAGTTCCGCATCCGCAGCGGCGCGATCGGTTATCAAGCCACGATGACGTTGTTCGATTCGTCCGACGGCGGCGGCTTCCTGGTCAACACGACTAGCCAGCTTGGCAGTTTCGGTTTCCGCTTCCTGCAATTGAAACTGATAGTGACCGATTTCGGACTCGGCGGCTGCCAGTTCACTTCGACGGCTGACCAATCCGGTCGTTGAAGCGACGGGTCCGACGACAGTCGAGCCGTCATTCTCGAGCAACTCGCCCTTCGCAGTCACAAACCGCAATCCTGCGCCGCTGAGCTTTCGCAATCCATACGCGGTCTCGAGCGTATCGACCAACCAAGTGTTGCTGAGCAGATGTCGAACGAGCGGCTCGTACTCATCGATGCACTTCACCATCTTGTCGCCGCGACCGATGACGCCCTTGAGTCCATCGAGTCGGATACGGTCGCCGGGGCGTCGGCTGGGCAGTTCATCGAGGCGAATCAGACCGACGCGGCTATTGATTTGAAGCGAACCATCCAAGATCGCACGTTGCAGTTCGCCACCGCTGGTGATCACGTATTGGCTGCGTTCGCCGAGTGCCGCGTCAATCAACGGCGCGACTTTGACATCGACCTCGAAACAATCCGCGACGATCCCGCGAGTCTTTTCCGCTAGCGGCGACGACGACTCATGCAACTGTTCCAAAATGGTCTTCACGCCGCCGGAGATGCCTTCTTGCCGGCGCTGCAGATCGGCTAACACCTTCACTCGTTCGGTGACGCCCTGCAACCGCATTTTCATCGCCGAGACTTCTTCGCGCCGTCGTTCGAGCGTTCGTCGGCTTTCTTGCAGCTTGGCATCGGCGAGTTCCGATTCTTTGGTAACTTCGACGATACTTTGATTTAACGTGGCAACGCGATCCGTGGCTGCTCTCGCTTCCGATCGAGCGATCGCGAAGATGCTTTCGGCGGCCGCGATTCGTTTAGCCAAGTTGGCTAAGTTGCGGCCGGCTTCGGCAACACGTTGCTCGGCCCGTTGTCGCGTCGCTTCGCTTTCGGCGAGGCGTCGTACGGTCGCCAAATGCTGTTGTTGGATGGAGTCTCGCTGGGAACGCACTTCCGTCGCTTCGGCTTGGATCTTATCGCGTTCAGCTTGCGCTTCGGTGCCTCGAGCGCGGACTAGCGTCAGTTCGCGTTCGTATTCGGCGAGTCGTTCGACGGACCCACGTAACTGAGCCGCAGCGGACCCCGCCTGATTCTGTAACAAACGGACTCGCCGGAGCAACTTGGCCACAGCTTGACGCAAATCAACGATGGCTGCCTGGTCCGCATCACGTCGACCAGCGAACTGTGCAATCTGATTCAACCATCCGCCGCGACGCTCTTCAATTTGACGTGCGTCATCCGCGATCTCTTGCAGTTGCCCGTCGGCCAGCTGACGGGCTTCGGCCATCTGCATCTGCAGCGATTCCAATTCCGTTTGCTTGGTGATCGCCGCAGCCAGTTCGTTTTCGGATCCAGCCAGCTCGCTCGACAACGCCAACCAATCCGTCCAAGCGATTTGCAGTCTCAGTTCCTTCAGTCGCTCGTTCGCTTGGCGATACCGCTCGGCCTTACTCGCTTGTCCACGCAGGCTCTTCAAACGTGAACCGACTTCGTCAACGATATCACCCAACCGCGTCAGGTTGGTCTGGACTCGCGCGAGTCGGCGTTCGGCTTCGACCTTCTTTGCCTTGAAGCGGCTGATGCCGGCGGCCTCCTCGAAGATCGCGCGGCGGTCCTTCGCGTTGGCGTTGAGCATTTTGTCGACTTTGCCCTGCTCGATCAGACTGTACGCATCGATGCCGATCCCGGTACCGCGGATCAAGTCTTTGACATCCTTCAGTCGAACGGGCTGACCATTGATGAGGTACTCGCCCTCGCCGCTGCGATAAACTCGCCGCGTAACGTGGACCTCGGGGGCATCAACGGGAAGCGTGCCATCGGAATTCTCGAAAATGATCGTGACTTCGGCCGAGCCGGCCGGCCCGCGAGTCTGACTGCCCTTAAAAATGACATCCGACATGTCTTTGCCGCGAAGCGCTTTGGCACTTTGCGAGCCAAGCACCCACTTCATTGCGTCGACAATGTTCGATTTGCCCGAACCGTTAGGTCCGACGACGACGGTGATGCCGTCGGGAAAGTCGAAACGCGTCTTGTCCGCGAAACTCTTGAAACCGGCCAGCTCGAGCGCTTTTAGCATGAGAAGTTAGGCGTCAGTTTCAATCAGCGTGAATGGCGGCGGGGTATCAGGAAAACCCAGTAAATCGAATAAAAACAGCCTAAATGAAAGCCTCGCCGGGGCCTAGCTCTGTTTTCGCCAGTTTGGCATAAGCGTTCGGGGTCCGCCAAACCCTTGACCGGACCCGCTTGGCATTGTCACGGTGGCGCAAAATAGGCTATTTGACACTCGGATAAGGCACGGATTGCCACCGTCTCCAACGGGCGTCGCAGGGATGAACTCGAAATACCAAACTCCGAAGATCTGGATCCGGCTGGCAACTTGCACACTTTACCTGTTCATTTGCACACATGCTTTGCACGCGGGTGAGTTTGCTCGCCTCGATGAATTGATCGCTGCCGGCGACTTGAACAAGGCAGCAAATGAAGCTCGGTCGTTGGACGCGAAGGCTGGCCCGACGATCGATTTGACGATGCCAATGGCCCGCTTGGGCCGCGCATACGAGAAGCAAAACGACTTGCCACAGGCCGCCGAGTTCTACTCCCGCGCCGTGATCGCGTCCGAGCAACCGGCTGCCTCATCGCTATCCCGCGACAAAGTTTCGCTCGTTCGTTTGGCTGCGGCCGGGGCCATGACCGCCGCCGGGAAGTTGACCGAAGCGATCAATACTCTTCGGGGACTCATCGAATCTCCTTCGGCCGCTGGAGACGCCCAAGTTCAGGCCGCCGTTGGAATGTGCTTGAACATCGGCTCCACCGGACTGGCGACTGGCGATTTCGCCACCGCCGCCGAAGCGTATCGCTTGGCGGAATTCGCTGCAGACGAGCGACAAAGACCGATCGCAATGCTGGGTTCAGCTTGGACGGTTGCCGTGTCACAAGTCCGACCACTCGAAGCAGCTCAGAAGCTTGCCGCGTTCGTTCAAGCGTATCCGGGCCACGCCGACGCCGCACGAGCCACTCGTGCCTGCGCCGAATGTCTGCGCCAGGCCGATCGGCCCGCCGATGCCAACGCGATGTTGGCCGATTTGTTGGATCGTTGGCCCGAGTCCGATTCGGCGCTCGAAGTCGTCCGAGGTTACTCCGATCTGGCATCGGATCTGATCCCACCTTCAGTTCGATCGTGGGTCATGGCGAAAGCTAAGTCGAACGACCTACGATCGTTCGACGCAAAAGCGACCACAATGGGACTTCTGATTGCCACGGAAGTCGGCGACCAAGAAGCATGGGCGAACCTTGCCCGTCATCTCGCCGCGATGGACCAGTCGGGTAACAGCGTCGCGGATTTGCTGAACTCATTGACTGAAAAAAACCACAGTGACCAAGCCGAGCGATTCGCTGCATCGCTGATATCACCATCGGATGTCGACAAAGTTTCACCGGGAGGCCGCGAAGCGGCATGTCGATGGGCCGGACGTAACCAGCGATGGTCGATGCTAGCGCTCGCATCGGAGTCGGCAATTGCAAAGCTGGATTCGCCGCCGCCCAATCGAACAGATGTCGTCGAGCGACTCTTCGCCGAGTCATTGATGCAATTGGGGCGAGTCAATGAAGCCAGCCGATGGTGGAATTACCTCGTCGATGTTCGCCAGTCAACGGATTTCGCCACGTTGCTGCGATGTGCGGAAGCCGAGACTTCGGTCGGCGACGATGTGAGTTTGGCCGGACAGCGGATTTCGCTGGCGAGGGCCGCGACAGGTGACGAACCGTTCAACACGGCGCTGGTCGACATGCTGGCGGCCGAGTTGGCGATTCGTAAAACTCGTTTCGAGGAAGCGAGATCGCTTTTGGAAAGCGTCGTTCGCACAGGCGAAATCGATGCGACCCTACGAGGCCGCGCCCAATGGTTGATCGGCGAAACGCATTACCTTCAAGCTCAATTCGGTGAAGCGATCGAGGCATACCGCCGAGTCGAAGGAATCGATGGAGGCGGCGTATGGGTTTCTGCGTCACTGGTTCAAGCGGGCAAGTCGTTTGAACAATTGGGGCGGACACGCGAGGCCGCCGTTTGTTACGGAACATTGATCGGGCGATTCGCGGATAGCTCCCATGCCGAAATTGCTCGCAAGCGTATGGCTGCGATTGACCCGTCCAACCCAACATCCAACTCTTCGATTCGACGATGAAAAAATCCATCCGCCCGACTATGTCACGCCGCATTTTACGAACTTCCGAAGCGACAGCGAGTCGACATTTCGCCGGTCTCGCATCGCGGTTGGTGCCGTTGATCGTACTGTCGATCGGTTCGGCGTGGTGGATGATTCAAATCACACCAGCCCAAGGCCAGTATCCGCAGTCCCAGAATTTCAATCGTTCGGGATTCAACCAGGTGCCCACGTATTCGAATCAAGGTTCGATTCCGAGCATCCCATCAGCCGCGATGCAACAACCGTTGCAATCGGATGCACCGGAGGAAATCGAGGGTGAAGCCGCGAAGTGGCAGATGCCAGGTTTTGTTTTGAAGATCATGCAGGGCGGATGGCTGATGATCCCGTTGGGTGTCTGTTCTCTGATCGTTTTCGCGTTGTCGCTCGAACGGATGATCGCGCTGCGGCGCGGGCGCGTCATCCCGCGCCCCTTCGTTCGTCGATTCACCGAGTGCGTCGAAGACGGACAACTCAGTTACGAAGAAGCTACCGAGATTTGCGAAGAATTCGACTGTCCGGTCGCCGAAGTTTTCCAGGCAGCCGTCAAACGTTGGGGACGACCGATGTTCGAGGTCGAGCAAGCGGTGATGGATGCCGGCGATCGCGTGGCGGACGGATTGAAACGTTTTTTGCGAGTCTTTCACGCGATCAGCAACGTCGCGCCGCTGTTGGGACTGCTCGGAACGGTGCTGGGCATGATCGAAGCGTTCGAGATGATGAGCAGTCAGGAATCAATCGGTCGACCCGAGATGCTGGCGTCCGGAATCAGCGTGGCTCTGATCACAACCGCCGGTGGATTGGTGGTCGCGATTCCCGCATATCTGGCCTACATGTATTTCGGCAGCAAGTCGGATCGGTACTTGAACGAGATCGATAAACTTTGCCAGCGCGTCGTGGACTGCATTTCGGCGGAAGGACTCGAAAATTCTGGAAACGCCAATCGTGCAAGCAACCGTAAGCGTCGAGCCGCGTAACCGAAGACAACGATCATGTCCAAACACAATTCTGTCGAAGATGCCACGATCAACTTGACGCCGATGATCGACGTCGTGTTCTTGCTGGTCATTTTCTTCATGGTGGGAAGCAAGTTCAGCGAAGCCGATAGTCGCATCAAGGTGAACGTGCCGAGCATCGGTCAAATGAAATCGATCACGCGTGCGCCTGATGAACGCATTGTGGCGATCGGCATCGACGGCAGCGTGATGCTGGACGAGACTCCGATGTCGCTGAGCCAATTGACTCAGGCGTTGCGTCGAGAGCGAGCAAACTATCCGGCGATTAAAGTTGCCGTTCGCGGCGAGGCAGACGGTTCGCAACAACAACTCGTGGATGTCCTGCAAGCCATCACCGTCAGCGGTGTGGACCAAATCGGAATCGCGACCAAGAGGATCCAACGTTGAAGGTCGCGCAACTCTGGGCCGACCCGAGGCTCGTTTACGCGGTCGCGGGCGCCGCGGTGGCGACGTTGCTGTTCACGATCTGGTTGTTTCGACGACGAGGTCGCGGCGGGCGCCAAGCCGGCCTGATCTGTCTGCTGCTGTCAGTCGGGCTGCACGTCGCCTTGATCCTGCTGGTACCGCTGCTGCCGTCGCTGCGCGGTGGTTCGTCGACGACCGATTCGGAGACTGACGAAGATGGTGGAATCGACGGCGTATCGTTCTCCACCTTTGATCCCGACATGCTGGCCGCCGACGCGGCCGGAGACGCTCATTCACCGATCGCACCGCTGCCGGTGGCCAATTTGGAAAGCTTGCTGGGTCAACCACCAACGCCGGAACCAGAATCACGCGAACAAGACGTTGCACCGGAGCCCGCTCGGCTGGCCACGTCGGGACTCTCGCCGTCATCGCTATCCGAATCGACTCCGGTCGAGACTTCCGAGGTGATGGCGTCGATCGACTCGATGCTCGATGAATTGCTGAGTGAAGCCGCTGCCGCCGGTCAGGGGACGCCGAGCGAGGTTGCCGAAGAAACGCCGATGGACGCACCCACGTCATCTTCCGATCGGATCGCTCACGTCTCGGATGAAGATCCTTCGTCACCCGCGTCCACTTCGACCGCACCGCGCGCCATGGTGCCCGGCGATCTGGCGAGCGACTACGCCAAGCGACTCGGTAAAGCGAAGTTCGAGGCACTTGAGCGCACCGGCGGCGACGAAAACACTGAAGCTGCCGTCGAGGCTGCACTCAAGTTCTTGGCCGAAGCTCAGCGATCCGACGGCGCATGGGATCCCCGCGCATCGGGGGCCGGTATTGAGCGATCGCCGTTGGGAATGACTCGTGGCGGTGCCGGATCTCGCGCCGAAACGGCGCTGACTGGGTTGGCACTGCTGAGTTTGATCGGCGCTGGTCAAACCCATCAACGAGGTCAATACAGCGACAATGCTTATCGTGGATTGGTTTATCTGATTCAAAATCAAAAGCCCGACGGATCGCTCGCCGGTGCAGCGTCGGTTTACGAATCGACCTATTGCCACGGCATGGCGGCGCTGGCGATGTGCGAAACGGCCGCGATCACGCGCGATCCGTCGGCGATCGCATGTGCTAGTCGGACGATCGGGTTCACGCGTGCGATGCAACATCCCACCACCGGCGGCTGGCGATACACGGCGGGTGATCCAGGTGACTTGAGCCAGTTGGGGTGGCAGGCGATGGTGCTGGACGCGGGCTATCGAGCCGGTGTGCCAGTTGATCCTCGCAGCGTCGAAGGCGTCGAGCGATTCCTGCGTAGTGTCCGCGCCGGATCGCAGGGCGGTTTGGCGAGCTACCGGGCCGGCGAGCAACCCAGTCGAACGATGACCGCCGAAGCACTGGCGACTCGCCTGCTGATCGGCCAAAACGTACCCGCCGCTGAGATCGCGGAAGCCGAGCGATACTTATTGCAACAGTTACCCGGCGTCGGGCAAGATAACTACTATTATTGGTATTATGCGACTCTCGCGCTGCATCAATTGCAGGACGAGGCTTGGCAACAATGGAACGTCGCGCTCAAGAATCGGCTGCTGGCGACGCAGCGGGCAGACGGCAGTTGGCCATCCGACACGGTGTGGGGCGGCTATGGCGGAACCGTGTACACGACAGCGATGGCAACTTTGTGTCTGGAGGTTTACTACCGTCACGCGATCCGCAGCGACTCCAATCGGATCGCCAATCAGACGCCAGTCAACCCGACGCGTTGAGTATTTCTTTGATTGCCGCGATCGATGCCAGGTCGGTCAAAGAGGGCTTCGTTATGTGTGGCGTTGCGCCGGCAATCCATTCGACCGGCTACGACGATTTGGTCGACTGGATTGAATCGGGCTACGCGGGCCAAATGAGTTACTTTGCTGATCGTGTGGACGCTTATCGTCATCCGGCGGGAGTGATGGAAGGCGCCAAGTCGATCATCGTGCTCGCCTATCCCTACGCATCAGCTTCCGTTGACACGCTCGGGACAAATCATGGCAAGGTTGCGCGTTACGCACGTTCTGGCGTCGACTATCACGATGTCATTCATCCCAAGCTGAATCATTTGTGCGGAATCCTCCGCGGTGCATTTCCAGAGTCACATGCGCGCGGCGTCGTCGATACCGCGCCACTGATGGAACGCGAAATCGCTGAGCTCGCCGGACTCGGATGGCGCGGCAAGAATACGTTGCTGTTGAACAAGTCGCTCGGCAGCTACTACTTCCTCGCCTGCGTGCTGACGGACATCGAACTAACGCCATCGGCTTCGCTATCACCCGACCACTGTGGAACCTGTACCGCATGTTTGGACGCCTGCCCGACCGACGCTTTCGTTGGTCCGCATGTTCTCGACGCAACACGCTGCATCAGTTACTTAACGATCGAGCATCGTGGACCGATCGATCCCGACTTGCGAACGGGCATCGGTGACTGGGTCTTCGGATGCGATGTGTGCCAAGAAGTCTGCCCTTGGAATCGCAAGCCGGTTCACCGCCAAAGGCTAAAGTCGCAGCCGCTGAGATCACTGGAGCTGACGGAACTTTTCACGCTCGACGAAGATCAATTTCGCGAACGATTTCGCAAGACGCCGATGTGGCGAACCCGTCGGCGAGGATTACTTCGTAATGCAGCGATCGTGTTGGGAAATCAGCGAAAAACCTCATCGATCGCCGCACTCTCACTTGGGCTTGCCGACGACGACCCGGTGGTGCGTGGTGCATCGGCGTGGGCTTTGGGACAGATCGGTGACGAAACGGCAATCAACCGTTTGCGAGAACGCCAAATGGTCGAAACAGATACGGATGTGCAAAATGAGATCGCAGGCGCAATTGCCTGAGTTCGCTATCATTTCGACATGTCGCGTTATGAAAAAATCAAACGTGTTTTTTCGAGGGTCGGTCAGCCGGTCGCGGCCTACGCTGCGTCACGCGATTCGATCAAACCCCGTGACCCCGCCATGCTCAGCCGATTGGCGGGCGAAGTGGCGCTGGAAACATTTTCGCGTGAAGAAATTGACCGCTTGCAACGTGAAATCCACGAACAAACATTGCTGCTAAGTCGTACGATCACCAAGCCCAATTTCACCCGTGTCGGGCGTGACGATTTGATGCGGATGATTCGTATGTACGACGATCGTTTCTTTGGCGGAAAAATTCTGCCGGTCGCGATGGCGGAAGGGCTGACCTTTAGTATCTCGTCACGCATGACGAGCGTCGCGGGCAAGCTGGTCACGCATTATGCCAGCGGAAAACGAAACGGTCCGCGCAAATTCGAGTTGGTGTTGTCATCGACGTTGCTGTTTCAAACCTTTGAAGACATCGATCGGCCCGTTGAAGTGACGGGTCGCCAATGCCGTGATCGGCTCGAAGCGATGCAGCGTGTCGCCGAGCACGAGTTCACGCACCTGATCGAGATGCTGATTTGGAACAGCGGCAATTGCAACGAAGCCCGTTTTCAATCCATCGCCAGCCGCTACTTCGACCATACCGACTATCGACACGCCTTGATCACCCAGCGCGAACGGGCGGCGATCAAGTTTGATATTCGCGTCGGCGATCAAGTCAGGTTCGCCCGCGATGGCCGCTACATCGTCGGTCGCGTCAACCGAATCACACGCCGAGCGACCATTCTGGTCCCCGATCCGAAAGGCGAACCATTCAGCGACGGCGGCAGATACGTCAAGTACTACGTTCAGCTAGAAAAGTTACAGAAGGTTTAACGTGGCCCCGCGACTCCGCTCGCGGGGAACCGAACGAGAATAACCTTACCGAATCAGCGAGTTCGGCATTTCACGCAGGTACATGTACACCGTCACGCTTAGTCCGATAACGTCGACCGACAACATCTTCAAGCTGGCAGTAAAACCGAATCGCCAACTGACGTAAACGAACGTGATCGCCGTCAATGTTGATACGACGAACAAGAATATCGCCGTCAAGCTGATCGATTGTGGACGCAGGTTGTACGTGCCCCGAACTTCGTGAAAGAACTGGTACGACAACAGAATGAAAATGATCGTGCCACCGATGCTCACTCGTTCGAGTGCCGGCACCGCAATCGTGGCGTCATAAAATCCATGCGCGAGCACCACCAGCAAAAACGTCAATAATGCGTGGCTAATGTCATGCTGTTTCCAGATCGTCCGCGCGATCGCCAGCCCGATCAGGCCCGTCATCGACATGTGAAAAAAGTTGGCCGTCAAGAAGCGTCCCATCGAATCAGTATTACCGCTGCGAGCGAAGTAGCCCATGTTTTCGATGATCGCGAATCCCAACCCGACGCAAGCGGAAACGATCAACGCTTCGGTCCCACTGCGGCGACGAACAATGATCGGCATCAACGGCAGCAACAACAACAACTTGGCGAGTTCTTCTCGCAAACCCACGCCGAGAACGTAGTACTTGATTCCTTCGACTGTCTCGTCACTCTCGACGATCCCCCATTCAAATTCTTGCCAAATGTCGATCAGATGCGTTGGCCAGATGCTGAGCCCGCCCATCACCACCGCCAACACACACAACCAGACGCGGACGCTCGATGTCTCGCCGGCTTGACCCATGCGAATCGCGATAACAAACCAACCGATGCCCGCAAACAGCGCTAGAGCGGTGGCGAAGCCTTGCCGGAATAGCTGGGCCATTAATTTGGGGATCGTCCACGTGATCGCTTGCCAGTCTCGATTGGCTTCGGCGATCACCAATTCTTCTGACGGACTGATCAATGACTTGTAGGGAGATGTTGCCGCCAGTCGCATGAGAGATTCGGAGTCATCCACTGCGGCATACGTGTCGAGTGCGAATTGTCGTGCCACTTCCGCATCCAGAAAGCGACCCTCGATCTCGAAATGCTTCGCCGCGATTGCGAACGAATGTTGGCTGACGTGAAAAGCGGCGATCGCTTGGTTGGCGTGTCGCACAGGTGGATCGGCCGAGGCAATTTTTTGCAGACTTGGTGGTACCTTCCCGATCGCCACGCTCAATGCCAGTTGACCGGAGATCGCGGACTCGGTTCCCATGTCCATCGAAGCTGGTAGCTCCGAGTCGAAAGCCGAGAGTATTTCGGTGATGTCAGACTCGCGATCCTTTTGGTCTTCCATTTCAGCTGAAATGCTCAGGACGTGGGCCAGAGCGACAAGCCGAAAATCAAATGGCAGATCGCTCGACAACATCCGCTGGAGACCTTCACGATCGTCGGCTTCCCAACCCATCGTGATTGCATCGCTGATCGAACTGGAATCCACCGAGTATTCAAATGGCAACCACCGCATTGCCGCACCGGCCACCAGCCCGGTTGCCAAGATTCCGATCACCATCGCCCACAAAAAGTCGGGTTGATCGGCTTTCAGATACCATCGTCGCCGCCAATTCATTTCTTACCTACTCAATCGCGTCAAAGGAAGAATCACTTATAGTGGGCTCGCCGACACGCCACAACGACTCCCAGCGATGAACCCATACCAACCTCCCACCGCGGTCGACCCGTCGACCACTGATTTGACTTGTCCCGATCGGATCGAAATTCACGGTCACGTCGAAGCGGAAGATTTGCGGAAACTGATCGGAACGCCGTGGCTGTTCCGTGTATTTCAAGTCGTTTGCTTTGTTGCCCTTGCGTTGTTTTCAATGGCTCCGATCGCGGCAGTCTCGATGCCCAATCGCAAATGGACGGCGGTGTTGTTGCTCGTCGGTGTGGTGTTGGTACTCGCCGCGTTTTTGTACGCCGTCGCTTGGTATCTGAGTCCCCGCGGTCGATCCAGGCGGATGCTGAAAAGGAACCCTGGGATCATCGGTCCTATCGACGGTTGGCTCGATGCGTTCGGGTTGACCAGTCACAGCGATGCAAACAATGAATTTCACCAGCTTTCTTGGGCAACGTTCAAGGACGTTGCCGTCACGCGAGATGGCATCCGACTGGCATGGAATGCACCGGAGCCATTCACCATCGCGATACCATCGTCATGCATCGATGGCTATTCATCGATCTTGATCAAAGAGTGGGTCCATACGTTTCGCAGCAACGCGACTGAGCCCGCGATTGGACGCATGCTGATGAATCGGGACGCAATGCCGCGCGATGGCATTTGGTTTGAGTGCGTGATCCCCGCAAAGCCACCGCTCACGGTGGCCGAACATCGCCGAATCAAGATCTACACCGCGATTCAAACGATTGCGTATCTGGCGTTCTTTGGCTTGTACTTGGCGGGTGGCCTGAACACGTTTTGGTTCTTCACTTTACTGGTCGCGCCGATGTTCATCACCATCGCCGCGCGAGTCGATTACGCTCGCGCGGCGCCGGCGGCATACCAATACGGGATGTGGGGATGGATCACTGCTGACGAAATCGTGGGTCATCTTCCGGGACAAATTTGGAATGCCCGCTGGGTCGAAGCCACGAAGTTCGACCTGACGATCGATCACTTGCATGCAGAGTTCGCCGACGGCAGCGGCGTGCGTCTGACTCGCAGCGACATCGGCGGCGCGTGGACGGAAGTCACAGAAATGCTCTCGGGCGTAGCGATCCGCTAGACATTCGGCAGTGACGACTTGAAGTATGATGCAGGGAATCGTTACCCGCTTGGTTCACGATTTAATGCGATCAATAAGAGACTCGAGGAGGTCACCTATGCGAAGTGAGTTAACCCGATTGCTACGAAGTCAACCCTTTGTGCCGTTCACGATTCGAGCAAACGACGGGCGTTCTTTTGAGATAAAGCATGTCGACTTTTGCATGATTACCCAAAACGCCGCCTACATTTACAGCCCCGACAACGATGAAGTTGTGCGACTGGGTTTCGTCGCGATCACTTCGCTCGATTCCAAAGAACCCGCAGTCTGATGCTGCTGGAAATACGCTTGTCTCCGAAGAAGTGCATAGTCCGCGAGCAGAGTCGCGGAAACACGTTTGTTTGCTAGCACTTGGTGCGATTCGTCTTGTCGTCGCTGGTCGTCGCCGATACTCTGAACCCTGAAGCACGATGTTTCACGAGTCGGTTCAGGGAGGGCGAGTTCATGTTGAAACGGCGGTCGATCCGAACAAAGCTGATCGTTGCGTTGATGTTGCTATCCGCGATCGTTTTGTTGTTGGCTTTTAGCGGGTTTTGGGGCCTGGAACGCTATCGCAGGCTCGCCGAATCCATCAGCCAACGAGCGGTGGAGATCCCCTACGCTAACGATCTGAATCGTTACGCGTTGACGATGCGAGAAAGCAATCTGCGGACACGCGAGATCCGCACGCACGAGGGCATGATCGACTCGTCGCCGCTTGTTGACCCGTTGATCGATATCGAAAAAATCGAACACAATCGCCTCGATCACGCGACGCTCGAATTTGAAGTCACCCTGCAGCGGTACGAAGACGCGGTTGGGATGCGGGACGAACGAGTTTCGTTGTTAGTCGATCGCGATCGGCAAAGACAAAGCATCGGTGAATTGCGAGCTTCCTACGATCGGCTTGAAGCATTTCGCCGCGACCCGCACGCGATGGACATGTCACGCAAGGCCGAACTCGGTCAGCGAATCGATGTGATCGTCGACCAGACCGATGAGCATTTAGGAATGATCCACGGCTCGATGGCTGAAGTCAGCAACGATGTACGTGGTCAGTACCGGACGTGGATCGCGATCGCGAGGTTTTGCACCGTCAGCGCGATCGTGATGGTCGTCGTCCTGCTGTGGGCTTTTCGGTCATTGGTGCTGCAGCCGTTTCACACGCTGCTGGATGGTTCGCGACTCGTCGCAGGCGGTCAATTCGATCATCGCATCGACTTGGGGACGGGAGACGAACTGAGTGAGTTGGCGGTGGCGATGAACCAGATGACCGACCGCTTTCAAGGAGCCCTGGCGACGGTCAATTCTTATTGCAAGGATCTGGATCGACAGGTTCGCGAGCGGACGCGTGAAGTCATTCAAAATGAACAGCTCGCTAGTGTCGGTTTCTTAGCCGCCGGTGTAGCGCATGAGATCAACAATCCGCTGGCAACGATCGCTTGGAGCGCTGAGTCGCTCCAGTCGCGGATCGGTGAACTAGCGGGACAACCCGAGGACCAGCGATGTGTTGATGTCGAGCTGTTCGAGTCGCTGACGTCGAATCTGCGCCGTATCGAAGAAGAGGCCTATCGATGCAAGGGTATCACTGAAAAGCTACTTGACTTCAGCCGTCTCAACGAGGTTCGACGTGCATCAACCGATTTGACCGGACTAGTCAAAGATGTCGTGGCCATGGTCGGTACGGTGGGAAAATTTCGCTGCAAAACGATTCGCATGCACGCCGAACGATCGGTTGTTGCCAAGGTAAATCCGCAAGAGATCCGCCAAGTCGTATTGAACCTGGTGACCAACGCACTGGAGAGCGTCGATCGCGACGGCGCCGTCGATGTTTATGTTCGAGGTGACGATGAATGGACATCCGTGGTGGTTCAAGACAACGGATGCGGGATGAGCGAGGAAGTGTTGAAGCACTTGTTCGAGCCGTTTTTCACTCGCCGCCGCGATGGAACTGGAACGGGACTGGGGCTCAGCATCACCTACCGAATCATCTCGCAGCACGGCGGTTCGTTGACACCGTACAGCGATGGCGAAGGTCGTGGGTCACGGATGGAATTGTCACTACCCGTCGAACCCGGCGACGCCAATATCACCGGCAGCCATCGATTCTCCGTCAGCAAAATCAACAAAGTTCCTCAAGTAGCCTAGCGCAAGCATAAGAACATGAGCAAACAAAAAGAAACCAAGCCCGCAGCGATGCACATTCTGTTCGCGGACGATGAAAGGAACCTGCAAGAACTGATGCGACAAGAGTTACCACGGATGGGTTACTCAGTCACCGTTTGCCCTGATGGTTTGACGGCAGTCGCGGCGCTTGAGAAAGAGTCGTTCGATTGTTTGCTCGTTGATCTTGATATGCCCGGCATGAACGGGATCGATGTGATCGGGAAAGCGCGCGAGCTGCGACCGGAGATCGAAGCGGTCGTGATGACGGGCAAGCCGAGTCAAGAAACGGCGATCGCGGCGCTGCGTCATCAGGCGTTCGATTATCTGACCAAGCCGTGTCGACTGTCCGAGATCGCCGGGCTGTTGGGCCGCGTCAACGAGCGGCGGCTTAACAAGAAACAAATGACGGCGCTGAATTTGCGTCTGCGTCATGCCGAAGGTGACTCGCAATTGGTCGGCAGCGGCAAACGCATGGACGACGTTCGCTCGCTGATCGCCAAAGTCGCGCCTACGGATAGCTCAGTACTGATTCGCGGCGAGACAGGTTGCGGGAAAGAATTGGTGGCCCGCGCGGTCCACAACGCCAGTTTGCGAGCGGACAAACCGTTGGTGCCGGTGAATTGCGGTGCCTTGCCGGAAAACCTGATCGAGAGTGAGCTGTTCGGACATTGCCGAGGTGCCTTCACGGGCGCCGACGCGGCCCGGATCGGGCTGTTCGAGGTCGCTGACGGCGGCACGATCTTTCTGGATGAAATCGGCGAGCTGCCGTTATCGATGCAAGCGAAACTTTTGCGAGTGTTGGAAACTGGCGATATCCGACGACTCGGCGACAACCAGACGGTTCACGTCGACGTTCGCGTGGTTTGTGCGACGCACCGCGACTTAGAAAAGATGGTCGAGGAAGGCACGTTCCGCGAGGACTTGATGTTCCGAATCAATACGTTCGAGATCCACGTGCCGGCGCTTCGTGAACGAGCCGAAGACATCGCGGTGCTCGCGCGTCACCTGCTGCGCCGACATCGCCCCGACGCCGCCGACGATCAACTGTTCAGCCCGGATGCGATGGAACAGTTGCTCTCGCACAGTTGGCCCGGCAATGTTCGCGAACTGGCAAACGTGATCGAACACGCCGCTATCCTGTGCGATTCGTTGCCGATCGGCGCGGATGATTTGCCGCGTCACTTCGGCAGACGCCAGCTCCGCAAAGAGATTCGTGACGCGGGCCCGATGACACTGCGAGACCTGGAAATGATCGCGATCGACAAAGCGATCCAGCGGAACGACGGCAACAAACCTGCCGCCGCGGAAGAGTTGGGTGTCAGCTTGAAAACGCTCTACAACAAGATCAACGCTGCCGACGAAAAGAAACAAGCGGGCTAATTCGCTGCGTTTCCTTTGAGAATCGAACAAAAAACGCTCTGAAACCAAAAACTTTCTAGTTTTATAGCAACGATTGGTTTTGGGAACCGAAGACAGGGATATCAACTGGCTTGGCATCCCCAACAGGCACTCCGATCATGAAACCAGCCGCCAGAATCGGCGACATGCACATCTGTCCGTTGGCGACACCGGGAGTACCGCCCATCCCACATGTCGGCGGTCCGGTTGCGCTTGGTGAGTTCACGGTGCTGATCGGCTTTATGCCCGCCGCGCGGATGGGTGACATGTGCGTCTGCGTCGGGCCGCCCGATGCCATCGCGATGGGATCGCCCACGGTTTTGATCGGCATGATGCCCGCCGCCCGAATGGGCGATCCGACGATGCATGGTGGAATGATCAGCGTTGGCTGTCCGACCGTCCTGATCGGCGAAAGCGGCGGTGGTGGTGGAGCTGCCGGTGGTGGAGGAGCTGGCAAAAGTGGTGGTGGAGCTGGAGCCGGAAAAGCAAGAGGTGGCGGCCCTGCCGCGGGCACTTCGACATCTGGAGTGACTCCATCCAACGGCCCCTTCGATACGATCGACGCGGCGGGACGCGCTGCCCTCGACGCATCCAACGCAAACTCGATCAAAGACAACGTTGAGTATTCGGGATTGATCTACGAGGGCAAAGACGGCAAGTTTTATTTCACGGGGCCAGTCAAAGGCACTGACCAAGGAGCTAATCCGTACACGGACGCGCCCGCGCCTACGGGGACAAAGGTGGTCGGCGACTACCATACGCACGGCGACTACTCCACAGCCGATCCAAAGACCGGAGCGGCGGTTCGAACGAGCGACCCGAGTAAAGACGATTTCAACAGTGATAACTTTTCGAACCAAGACAAACTCAGCAACGCCGCGACAAACACGATCGGATATCTGGGCACGCCGAGCGGCACCTATCGTCGATATGATCCGGCGACGGGCAACGACACGACGCTGTAATCAAGGAACATGACGATGGGAAAAATTGTGAAGGTGGATGATTGCTCGGGGGCCAATTTTTTGGACATCGCTGAAGCAATCGACGTGCTCGCAAACACGGAACTTGAGATTCAACATTACGACGTTTTTGTAGTCACAGAAAACGGCGTTCCAATCGTTCTCTTCCGACCCGACGCGAAGTCTGACGGTTCCCTAACCCATCTGGGTGTGCAACCCGAGATGCGAGTTATTCTGGATAGCGATCAAGTTGCCGAAATGTTTCTCGAGCTTGAACAGATGAAGGTCAATGCGAAGCTGAGCGGACGCAGCGTCGCGTTGATTCAAAAGGCTCTGCCGATCTTTCTTGCAAAGGTCGAGATCGATATTCGTGACTATCAAATCACCGTTGCAAAATTGGACGATGCCGAAGTGGTGATCTTCAACGACAAGGACCGAAGTCCCACCGCGCGAGGACACAATCCCGGACGACCAGGTTTCGAGGTTGAATTGGAATCCAAGGATTTGGCCGTTCGCAAGGCTCACTTTCTTCGCTAGAAATGATGTCGTGACGCGTCCGCGAGCGGGGTCAGCGCATCAACAAGCGGGCCTTCATCGCTGGAGAACATTTTCGAACGGTGGATGCCAACTCGGCGCCAACGACGCATCGTCGATGTTCACCCCCGCTTCCGCATCACCACGGTGATTCAGCAGCGGATGATCCGGTACGGTGCCCAGTGACTCAGTCGCGACAAATTGCACGCGGCCGTCCTCGAACAGTATGTTGATGCCGACGCCACCGTGGCCGAACGAATCGGCAAGATTGGACTGCGTCGGCATTCCGGCAAGCGGCGCATCGGACATCACCGCAAACGTCGAACGCGACTCGAACCGCGGCGACGCCAAGCGATCACGTTCAATAACGCCAAGCGTGTACGCGTACTGGCCTCCGGCGAACTGCTGAATTTGACGCAGCCGTTCAAAGCTCGCGTCGTGCAATTGGCTGACCGAAACGAGCTGAATCGCTGCGTCGGTCATATCTAACTTGTTGGGCAAATCAAGCGAAGGACACCAGCGGATCGATTCGTCTTCCATCAAACCGGCATCACGAAGTCTTGGCGCATAAACACCCGCGAAAGCTTCGGGACCTGAATCCGACACAGCGGGTAGCCGCGAATGCTCGTTGCGAGAAACAAACTGCGTGATCGCAATCCCGAGTCGTCGTAGCTGGTCCTGACAGGCTGTCTTTCGGGCCTCGAATCGTCCTTCGGCAATCGCGGGCAAGATCAATGCCAACACAATGGCAGCCGCAGACGCGCTCGCGGACCAATCAAACCAAGTCCAGCCTCGAGCGCGTGGCGGGTCGATATTCTCTTGCATCGGGGCGAGAGACGCTGTTGCCATCGCTGACGACACGACGTTCGGAGATTCAGTTGGAGCCGCGCTTGATGGCAGACTTGCCATCGTGCGAGAAATCAGATCCGGCGGCGGAAACTCCAATGGCTGCGGTTGGTCTTGGAGCGGTCGGAGTAGCCTCTCGATTTCGGCGAGCTGTCGACGGGCATCGGGATCGTCCCTGAGCCAGCGGTCGACGCGGCGCATTTCGTGAGGCTCGAGAGCTCCGAGTAGATATCCAAGAAGATCTTCGTGCATCACGGACTGCGTTCACGCGGAAAGAAGTTGGCGGGTGCGAAAATCAGTCGCTGACAATGTCCCGCTCTCTCATTCTAGTTACGCGCGACTGGGCCAATCGGTTCGCGCGGCGGAAACCTACCGCCCGTATTTTCACTGGCGTCGATCTTGATGTGAGGCCGCAGAGGACGATGGGAAACGAAGTGGGCGTCCGGTGGAACCGGACCTACGGTCAAAATCAACCGCAAACGGTGGAGGAGACGTCACCAAGTTAGACGAATCATTCTGACGGCGTCTCGTGCGACTCTTCCCACAGAACGCCCAAACGCTGAACGGCCGCGTGCAAGCGACTCTTCACAGTTCCCACCGGAATGCCCAGCACCTCGGCCGCTTCGCGATACTTCATGCCTTGGTAGTAAACCAAGTGAACGACCTGCTGCATCGATTCGCCCAACGATTGAACCGTTCCTTGAATCCAGCGGCTATTTTCTTGTTCAGCCGCGACCAAGACCGGGTCCGGCGAATCCCCGACCAGTTTTTCCGACCATCCGCCGCCGGTTCCGTCTTTATCCGTCGTGCTGTTTCGGTCCAAGCTGACCATGCGATGCCGTTTGTTGCGGCGTTGGACATCGATCGCTTGGTTGGTTGCTATCGCGTACAACCACGGCCGAAAACGACGCTCAGGATCAAATTGATGGGACTTCAAGTGAACCTGCAGAAAGGTTCCTTGGAACGCATCTTCGGCCAATTCGGCATCGCCGATGTAACGACGCAAATAGCTGTAAATCTCGCGTTCGTAGCGACGCATCAACGTCTCGAAGACGCTGCGGTCAGCGGACTGGCGATATTCGGCGATCAAGTTCTCGTCAGAACTTTCCCCATCCAACTCGAGGTGGGCATCGACTTCTTCCCTGTGAGCGATCTTGGCGGTGACGTTCATGACATGACCCAAGTGATTGGAGGAGATGTAAGAAAATAAAACGGACGGAAATTGAGTTACAAGCGTAAAAAAGAACGCGAAATCAGGCGATCGTTCCCACAAGAAATTAACCCGATGGGGGAGTTTTTTTGCCTTGCGTGCTGTTCACACAACCTTATCGCTCCAGTATCGCTAAATCCGCCTGTTCGTCAAAGCGAATTCCGCTCCGAAACAGATCCCCGGGCGTTTGCGATGCGGATACGATAGCCGTGGCAAGTTGGTGCAGCGAAAAAAACTGGAAAAATGCCGTGCATCGGGATGAACGTGTGAATGACTCAACGGTAGGCAAACCAAAGTATCGCTGGGCACAAACAGGTGACATCAATGCTTTTTTCGGCTTGATGTTGGACAACTTGGCCGGCCTGTTGTTGATGGTCGGACTGCTGGCTGGATTCGGATTCCCGGTCGAATTCGCCGTCTCCGCGATGGTGCCCGGGACCGCTCTGGGCGTGCTGATAGGTGATCTCGCTTTTTTCTTTTTAGCCTTCCGACTCGCACGTCAAACCGGTCGGAACGATGTCACCGCAATGCCACTCGGACTCGACACGCCGTCGACGTTTGGGATTGTCTTGTTCGTGCTCGGCCCGTCGTACTTGCAAGGCGTGCAGATGGGACTCGAGTCGACGGAGGCTGCCTATCGAACTTGGCACATCGGCGTTTGGTGCATCGTCCTTAGCGGCATCTTGAAATTTGCATTGGCGCCGGCGACGGAATGGGTTCGCCGCTGTGTGCCTCGCGCCGGACTGCTTGGATCGTTGGCTGCGATCGCGCTAGTGCTGATCAGTTTCTTGCCGTTGATGGAGATCCTCGGGCATCCGTTGCCGGGGATGTTGGCACTGGTGATCGTGCTGACGACTTTGATCGCCCGCATTCCGTTGCCGGGACGGACGCCGGGAACGCTCGGTGCCTTGATCGTTGCCGGCGCGGTTTACTACATCATGTGCGCCCTGCCGGGTACGGGATATCACTTTCCGCAGCCGGTGACCGTGACTTGGTTCCCCACGTTGTGGATGCAGAGTTGGAATTTCAGTTGGACATCCGAGTTTGCGGATGCGTTGCCTTACTTACCAATCGCGCTGCCCTTCGCGCTCGGAACGGTGGTGGGCGGCATCGACTGCACCGAGAGCGCCGCAGCGGCAGGTGATGCCTATGACACTCGCACTGTTATCGCGGTCGAAGCGTTTGCAACAATGATTGCGGGATTGTCGGGCGGCGTCATTCAAACGACGCCCTACATCGGGCATCCGGCGTACAAGGCGATGGGCGGTCGAGCGGCCTACGTGTTGGGCACGGCATTGCTGGTGGGATCGGCCGGATTGATCGGTTACTTCGCATGGCTGAACGCTTGGATTCCGGCACCCGTTGTTTATCCGATCTTGGTGTTTGTGGGTTTGGAGATCAGCGCGCAGAGTTTTCTCGCGACCCCGAAACGGCATTACACGGCGGTCGCATTCGCGTGCTTGCCGGCGCTCGCATTCTTGGCGATGAATTTGCCAGGACGCATGTTCGGCGACTCGGCGCTGATTTCGCAGGGCATCAACGCCAACACGCTTGGGGACCAGTCGCTGGTCGCGAACCTAAAAACGATCGGCATGCTCAGTAGCGGATTCATATTGACCAGCCTGCTGTGGGCATGGTCGCTGGCGGCGGCAATCGATCGGCGTTTGGCGCTTGCCGCGAAAGTGCTGTTGCTGGCCGGCGTGCTGACATTGTTCGGCATCATGCACTCGCCGCTGATGGGCAATCGCTTGTTCGTGCCGTTTGGACCGGATAGCTGGGGCGACATCGTGATCGACGCTGCTAACCGCAAATACATCCTGGAATTTGCGGCGGGCTATTTCTTATCCGCAGCGATGTTATTCGCATGGTCGTTCATGCCAGGGATCGGCCCACCGCTGGTTGACGACGACGAGCACTGAAATCACGGGCGACAATGGAGCGAATCGAGACAGGTGGTCGTCGTTACGACAGCGGCTTTTTGTATTTCTTTTCGTTCACGTCAAGTCGCTTCGCCATCGCATCGCGCTTCTTCTGTTCGCCTCGAACGAGTCGGTCACGAGGATCACTTTTCTTGATCCACCACTGGCGAAGTCGATCGAACATATTCATCTCATACCAATCGGATAAGCAAATCGCATAGCTCTGCCGTCCGTTCGGGAGAGTCTCGCGATGGAGAAGCGGTTGGAATTGTAGCGGTGCGACAGAGTCTATGTCGTGCAAATCACCCAGAAACCGCGAAAGTCTAACTCAGCTCTACCGACATCTTCACATGCCGGCGGTCAGTGATGCCTTGAGCAGGGCAAACGGAAAGATGCCCGAGTTGTGTCCATCACTGAACCCGATGTTGTAGGCATAGCTGCCGACCGGTTGCATCGATTCGATTCGCATCGGACGGGCCTCCGCCGCGCTCAATACAGGAAGGCCCATCTTTTTCGTCGACTCGGTCGCTTTCGCCGCGGCACCTCGCTTCTTCTCGCGACAAGTCGCACACGGACACGCATTTCGCAACTTGGATACCGACCACGTCGTTTGCGTGCCATCGTTCCATGCGATCACAATTTCGGCGTCGCCATTGCGCTCGATGGATGTCGGCACCAAGTCCGTTGGCGGGATTTGGAGTTTGTTCAGATCGCTTTGAGTCATTGGTTGGCCCCACTGTTACGACGGTCGAACACGCGTTTGCTTTTCGCCTCGAAACGAGGCAGGGAGTTCGCCGACACTGGCGTCACCGCGATCCGCATCGCCAAGCGGTCTCTCAACAACTCGGCGATTTTCTCAGCGGAACTTTCGACGACTTCAATGTCGACCGCCAACTGATCCATTTGGTTTTCACGCGACACAATCACTCGGTATTCGGCAGTCGGTTCGAGTTCGCGAATGATCGCTTCGACGCTCGATGGAAAAATATTGACGCCGCGAACCACCATCATGTCGTCGGCGCGTCCGATGACTCCACCGTCGAGCCAAAGGAACGGGATCGATCGATCGTGGTTGCGGTATCCGCGAACGATGTCACCGGTTCGGTAACGGATTACGGGTCCGCCGAGTCGACCCAAGTTGGTGAGCACCAATTCCGCTGGCTCACCTTCGTCGGCAATCTTACCTTCGGGGTGTTCGGCGCTGAATACCAGGCACTCCGCAATGAACTCCGTTTCAATCACATGAAGCCCCAAACCATCGGTGCTGGCAAACCCCCAAGCGCCGACTTCGCTCGCACCGGCATGATCGATCACCCTTGCGCCCCAAGAAGACTCGATTGCCGTTCGTATGGCCGGCACCGATCCACCGGGTTCACCCGCCACGATGATTCGCGTGACCGAGTTTGTCGTTAAATCCATCCCGATCCTGTTCGCGACAACGGCCAAGTGCAACGCATAAGTCGGAGTGCAACAGACCAGTGTGCATTTGTGATCGTCGATCATCTGCAAACGGCTTTCGCTCGACATGCCACCGCTGGGTACCACCATCGCTCGACGACCGACCAACGCGTCGTGTGCCGTCCAAAATCCGATGAAAGGTCCAAACGAAAACGCCATCAATGCAACATCGCGATCCGTCACTTCTGCCGCGTCCAGCACAAAGCCCCAACAACGTAGCCACCACTGCCAATCGTCGGGTGTATCGAGCACCGTCATCGGATACCCGGCGGTTCCGCTCGTTTGGTGCAGTCTGGTGTAGCTGTCGCGAGGCAAATCAAAATTACGCGCCGGCGCGCATCGACCCGCCGCAATCAAATCCCGTTTGGTCGTAATCGGCAACATCGCCAACGATGCGGCGATGTTTGATTCGATCGGGGCACCATCTGCTAACCGAGCCGTCTTCAAAAAGCTCGCAAAAAACGGGCGATCTCGAATTGCCGCCAGCATCATGTTCAGCTTTTCTCGCTGAATTGCTTGCACCTGTTGCGGTGACATTGATCGCGGGTCGGTTTGTGCGCATCCGGTGGTCAAAGCGGGCTCGAAATCGACAAAAAATTTTGTGAAGAAACTGTGAATGGGCGAGTCGCTCCATTCTACCAAGTCGCGTTCGCTCGCATCAGCAACGCAGGGAAACAAAGCAAAATTGCGAATGCGACGCTTCTTATTGTTCCCTTGCCAGTTTAGCCCGCGTTGCGCAATTGCGAGGAAATGATGAAGAGTCGGTGAGATCACCGATTAGCCGTTGCATGACGCTTCCGGGGCGACAACGATTCTGGCGTCGAAGAAACAACTTGTACGAAGTTTGTCCGCGATTGGATCGCCGACAGGTCAAACAAATTCCCACACTTCTCGCTGGCAAGATGCATCGAAACGGATTCACACTGATCGAAATGCTCGTGGTGATTTCCATCATCGGCATCTTGGCTGCGCTGCTGCTGCCCGCGGTATCGAAGGCTCGCGAAGCCGCCCGCGGTGTCGAGTGCCAAAGCAATTTGCGAAACTTCGGCGTCGGGCTGACATCGCGAACGGTCGCCAGCCCGGACGGAGCGTTTTGCACGGGTGCTTTCGATTTGGAACGAGACGGCGTGCCCACCGAAACCGGTTGGGTCGCCGATTTGGTTCGTCGCGGCATCATGGTCAGCGAGATGCGATGCCCCAGCAGCGCGATCCTGACAACCCGAGCCATCGATCAATTGCTGTCCATGCCGCTGACCGACTTATCGACTTCATCCTGCATCGACCGTTTGGGCAGCGAAGCCTACACCGACGAGACAGGACTGCTCATCAAAAACGTCTGTCGCAAGATGTCCGATGACGCCATGGCGCCATCATCCCAAGAAAGAATCGATTTGATCGATCGCCGTGTACTCCAGCAGGGCTTCAACACGAACTTCGCGGCCTCCTGGTTTTTGGTGCGAACCGAACTGCACCTGGGGACGGGCGGAAACATCAGTGGCGGCGACCCCGGTTGTACCGATCTCAATTCGCGTAGCCGAAACGCGACCAAGGGCCCGCTCAGCACACGCATCTTGGACAGTGCAAAGGCATCTTCCAGCACAGTGCCGTTATTATGCGACGCGGCCGCGACGGGGTTCCTGTCGTCGCCAATCGCGGAAATGAAGAGCGGTTCGTTGTACGCAACTTCGATCGTCGGCGGACCGGTCGGAAGTCGAAAGTTCGTCGATGACAATTCCGACGGTGTCGCGGATGTCGCCAGCTCGTTTTTCTTGGAAGTACCGACGTTTCCGCCATCCACGCCTCGCGAAGGTGCGACGGGTTGGCTAAAGGCTTGGAACCACGACACGCGGCAAGACTATCGCGGCATATCGGCTCATCACCAAGGCGCGGCCAACATTCTGATGGCCGATGGCTCGGTGCGTTCACTGATGGATACCAACGGCGACGGCTTCATCAACAACGGGTTCGATGGAGCGGATGTGATCGTGTCCAGCTCGGGCACCTTTTGGACAGATTCGGAGATCGAGGCGGAGACTTTGGAGTTGGCGAGTTTCTTCTCGCTGACGTCCAAGGGTGGCCAAAACTAAATTTTTTTCATTCGTTCTCATTGAACCGGTCGGCGTAGTCCGGTTCGAGCAGGCGACAACACAGGAGGGATTGCGACCTAACCAATTTCATGACTGATAAAGCTTAGGCCGCCCTTTGCGGTGGGAAGCGATTCAGCACTGGATCGCTCGCAAAACAAGAAGTTCGCCGACAGTCTGATCGACAGCGGCGAGGAAACATTGATGCCCGGCATCGTGTTTGTTGAAGAGACGTTTTTGTAGAAGCAGAGTGGGAGAGAATCCCGGTCTTCGATTTCGCTAGAGACGAAACCGATGTCACCTTGATGGGATCTCTCACCCCACTCTACCTGAAACCCCATTTTGGACGCTGGCCATCGCCCGCGTCCAGAGAAATTCAAGGAAATTAGAAATGCGTATGCGAAAATCAGGTTTCACCCTGATCGAATTGTTGGTGGT
>JBGSLZ010000123.1:0-1810 GCA_041740415.1 Rubripirellula sp. | reverse complement strand
GAGTTTAGCGAGATTGGTTTTTTCTTGTTCATTTTTGGCGAGTCGAGTTAGATCGCTAGCCGTACACCGACTCCGGTGCTTTTAAATGTTCTGTTGCGTTGATGGTGCTTCGGGTTGTTTGGCGCTTCTCGCCGCGATGGTTGAATCTTGTGTCAGGCTGTTGCGGATCGTTCTTTTCCACGCGATCGCACCTCATACATTCCTTCGTGGGGTCACACCTAGAAACTTGTTCCAGGTGCCTCGGCTCAATCGGCCAAGCACTGATGTGTCGGTTTCGATTACGCTCCCACCAAATCAAGGCTCCAAATCAGTGAAACGTGCGACTGTCAGGCAACTCCATCGTTGCGAGGTCGAATCTACGCATGGTTACGGGCGAATTGATCAGGGGGAGCAGCTCAGGGTGGTAACACCTCAATGACAAATCACTGAGGCAACCAGGTCCCGGGCTAATGCCATCACGGAAAAATGCTTCATTTACTACGATTGTGGTTCCACTGGTTAGAAGGATTGACTTGGAATACCTGGCATTATTGATAGCTCAAGCGCAACGCTATGTTCTATTGACGGATCAGGCTACTTTCGGCTTCTTGGCAAGTTGATTGCGACGACGCTCGATCATCGCATCACGACATTCGAAGTAGCTCTGGTGGTTGACCAGCATGTTGCGAATGATGGTCGCCATTCGTCGCATCACTGCCACACGAGCAACGCCGCTGCCGCGACGAGCTTTGATCGGCAGGTACCATTTCTTCATTACGGGATCGCGACGCAAGACATGCAACGTTACTTGGGCAAGCAACCAACGAGCCATCGTGCTACCTGCTTTCGTGATCCGGCCGCGGCGGCCTTTGGCATCACCACTATCGCTAACGCTAGGTGTCAGGCCCCAGTAGTGTGCCAAGCTCTTGCCTTTGGAAAACCGATTCGCGTCTCCGATCCGACATGCTAGCGCCAGCGATGTGTAATAGCCCGCGCCAGGAATCGTTCGCAGGATTTCGACTGATTCCAAACCTTTGGCTCGCTCATTGATGACTTCTTCCAAGGACAACATCCGCTTGGTCCAACGCGCGAGTTCATCTAGATGCCAATCCATCTCCGAACGTTCCATCAATGGCAGCGAGAGTGTTTTAAGCCAAGCGAGCGAAGCGACGCTGGGAAAGGTTTTGGTGGGCATCTGCCACTGTAGATTGTGTCGGCGGAGGATGTACTTGATCTGATTGATGGTCTTGGTTCGCGACCGTCCGGCGTCACGCCGCATCAGAGTGAGTCGTTGCTTGTCGGCATCGATCTGACCGGGCAGTACGACTTGCCGGACTCCGCGAACGGGCTGTCCGGCGGTGAAGCGATTGCGATTGACCCACAGTAGTTCACTCAAAGCATGAGCATCGCGTCTATCGGTTTTGACCTTGGGCTTCTTCTCAGGTTGAATCAGTACCGTATGGCGGCACCCGAAGGTGAGCAGCATTTTGAGCAACCAATCATTGAAACCGCAGACTTCAACGATGGCGGCAAAGCCATCGCCGCCTGCCTTGTCACGGAGTTTCTCAAAGAACTCCGTGCAGCGTTCCGGTTCAGTGGAGACTTGTCGTTTGAGGATCACATCTCCGTCTTGGTTACGCAGGGAAATGGTGAGTTGTTTTGCGTGTTGATCGATTCCGAGGTACAACATGGCTGGCGGTTCTCCGAGAGGGACTTTGCGAATGTTTGAGCCCGTTGTGATCTCAGGTCACGACGATCGCTCGTCGCCCATGATCTCGGAGGGCCGTTTTTTCATCCACCCAACTCTTTCATCGACATCGGTGAACCGGAG
>JBGSLZ010000122.1:0-26665 GCA_041740415.1 Rubripirellula sp. | reverse complement strand
GGTCCGGTTCCACCGGACAAGAGTAGGTCCGGTTCCACCGGACAAGAGTAGGTCCGGTTCCACCGGACAAGAGTAGGTCCGGTTCCACCGGACAAGAGTAGGTCCGGTTCCACCGGACCAATGCCTTAACTTCGTACCGTGGAACCGGACCTACTTGCTACTTGCTAATTGCTTTTCGTCCGGTGGAACCGGACCTACAGGAGCTTCATGAATTCGCGCATCCACGCCGGGTGGGCGGGCCATGCCGGTGCGGTGACGAGATTGCCGTCGACGTGCGCGGAATCCATCGTTGGGGCTGGCTCGACGTAAGTGCCGCCGCCGGCTGAGATCTCTGGCGCGACCGCTGGATAAGCGCTGCACTTGCGGCCCGTCAACACGCCGGCTGCCGCTAAGATTTGTGGACCGTGACAGATCGCGGCGATCGGCTTTTTGGCCGAAGCGAAATGACGCACGATTTCAAGCACTCGTTCGTTCAAACGCAGGTACTCCGGTGCTCGTCCGCCCGGAATCAATAGGCCGTCGTAGCGGGCGGGGTCCGTCGTCGCGAAATCGGCGGTGACGGCGAAACGGTGTCCCGGTTTCTCGCTGTACGTTTGGTGGCCCTCGAAATCATGGATGGCGGTGGCCACAGATTCGCCAGCCGATTTGCCGGGGCAAACGGTGTCGACCGTGTGTCCGGCGCACAACAAAATTTGGTACGGCACCATCGCTTCGTAATCTTCAACGAAGTCGCCGACGATCATCAACAGTTGGGACATGGGTAGATTTCAGGGATCAGGTTTCAGGAGTCAGGTTTCAGGGGCTGTCGTTTATACATGAATCTGATTGTGCCGGAGGCTGACCGTTTCAATCCGCAAATTCCCTCGATTCGGAAATTCGATCGATCAATCCGCGTTGGATTCGTTCGCGGATGGGGCAACAGTTGGTTAAACTTGTACTGTCTCCCTTTTCTATCGCTTCTCGATCTGTGCGAATCGTCATGAAACGCTTGCTCGCCTTGGTTTGTCTCGCCTCGACTCTCGCAATCGACGCTGCCGATCGGGCGAAGGCCGATGAAACATTGATGGCACCCCACGTCGCCGCGCGATTGGGTCTGACCGAAGCCTGGCAACGCACGATCGCGACTCCCAACGGCGGTAGCTCGATCGCGGACCAGCAATTGTTCGTCCACGATACGAATCCACACGTCTACGTCGAAATCATCGAAGGTGCGAAAGCGGATCCGAAACCGAAACCGGCGAAGCCCGACGCGACACCGCCCGCCGCGACACCGCCCGTCGACGACGCAAAAGTGCTGGCGCGAATCGCCGTCGACGTGCCGGATGAGTCGGGGTTGCCGGTCGGATTGAAGGAGGCGGAACGGTTGGCGAGCAATGAGATCCGCCGATTGAAACGCCGTGGTGTGGAAGCGTCGATGCGGACGACGGAAGTTCGCCGCGTGTACCTCTATTCGATCGCTGACGATGGCACGTTGGAAGCGCGCGACGCCGAAACTGGACGACCGATCTGGTTGACGCGCGTCGGGATGCGCGGACTGAGCTTCGGCCAGTTGGGCGTCAGCGAAAAGGTACTGACCGTGGTCAACGGCAGCAACATGATTCAAGTCAACGCGGAAGACGGCATCGTGTTAGCAGAAATGCGAACGATGGGATCGCCTCAATTCGGCGCGATCAACTCAGGCGACTACGCGATGATCGTCACGATCGGCGGCGGACTCGAAGGCTACCCGCTGGCCGACCCGACGGCTGATCCGTTTCGCGAAATGGTTGCCGGTCGCGCCCTCGCCTCACCGACTCGATCGCCATCGTCATCGAAAATTGCTTGGGCGACCGATCAACAATTCGTTTACGTGATGGAGCTGTTGGGGACCCCATCGACGCTGTTTCGATTGCACACCGATGGATCGGTCGTGGGACGTGTCGCTGCGGCTTCGGACGACCGATTCTTTTTCGCGTCAGAAACCGGTCAAGTCTATGGCATGAAAGCAACTCGCAGCGGCGAAGTGTTGTGGGCGACGCCGTTCGGCGAACCGTTCTTTGAAGAGCCCGTCATTCTGGACAATCAGTTACTGGTGTTGTCAGCGTATGGTCGGATGTTTTGTTTGAACACGGAATCGGGTGATTTGATGTGGGATCAACCCGCATCCAATATCGACCACATCCTCGGTGGATTCGGCGACCAGATTTTTGCGGTGACCCAAGGCGGCTCGATGACCGTCATCAACCGCGATGACGGTGCAACTATCGGCACCTATGCAGACGTTCGGCCCGGACGATTGTTGCCGAACACGAAAACCAATCGACTGTATCTGGTCAGCGATTCGGGTGTGGTTCAGTGCATGCGTCCGATCGATTCAGACATGCCTAAATTCAGTCGACAACCGCAATCGCAAGCGGTGGCCGAAGAGAAGACTGAGAAGAAGAAGGACGCCGGCACGTCCAGCCCGTTCGATGCGCCTGGTACGGACCCGTTTGGTGCCGGAGGCGCGGACCCGTTCGGCGCCGGAGGTGCTGATCCGTTCGGTGCCGGAGCGGCGGACCCATTCGGCGCACCCGCCGGCGACACTGCCGACCCGTTCGGAAGCGATCCGTTCGGTAATTGAAGAGTAGAACGATTGTCCTCAATCGTTGGGGCCGGCGGTTTTAAGTTCCTTCGGGCTCGTTGGCTAACGAGCGAGGTGCGACTTGGATCGGCTGGGAATTGGTTTCCCGGTCGAGCTGTTGACGACAGAACCGCGTCACCGCGCGACCGAGTTTGTTGACGTGATGAACCGCCGACAACAATGGCGGTCGTCGCACGTGACCATGACGATCGGTCTGGATCAGTTGACCCGATTCCATGTCCATCGCTGTCAAATAGCCGCCGCCGAAACAATACGTGTCGATGCAAACCAAGTGGCCCGCGTCGAGCACTCGGCCTTCGGGTTGCGGCGTGTGACCAACGATCACGCGCTTGCCACTGTGATGCGGAAGCGGCAACGGCGACGATAAATGGGCCCAGTAAAGTTCCATGTCGGCTTGCGACCGCATGGCGACCTGCGGCAGGTAACCGGCGTGAACGAAGATGTCCGCCTGAGTCTCATAGAACGGCTGCAAACCCTGAAAGAACATCAGATGATCTTCGGGGATCTTCGCCAGATTTCCGCCGTAGCTGGTGACCGTCGCTTGTCCTCCATTGGCAAGCCAAACTCGATCGTCCAACCCATTGAGCGCTACGCCCTGCAACATGATCTCGTGATTTCCACGCAGCGTCACGACTCGACATCGCTGGGACAGTTCAAGAATTTGATCGACGACATTTCGGCTGTCAGGTCCCCGATCGATATAGTCGCCCACAAAGATCAGTTCGTCGTTCTGGGCCGGCTGGATCGATTCGATCAGCGTACGCAGCGCCTTCGCGCAGCCATGAATATCGCCAATCGCAATTCGTCGCATCGTCGCTGCATCAGTTTAGGTCGGGATTTCCGAATCGAACGCCTGGCGCAATCTCTGACAAGACTTCGCGTCCACATTGCTGGACGGCCCGTTCCCAACACAGATTCGGATCACCAAAGATGATATCGGGATCCGCGTCACCCGCCAGCCACCCGCCGACGCGGAGTTCATCATCCAACTGGCCCGGCCCCCAACCGCTGTAGTGCGCAACATACCGCACCCGCGCATCGGGTCGACGCAGCAGAATTCGCAAATGATCGTCGTCGCCGGTGATCCACGCCGGCGGATTCCCAAGCTCGATCGACATCGAACCCCAAGACTCGGCGGGGTGATCGTGAAGCGTGAATTTTGATGCTTCGCTGTACGCTTGGCCCGGCTTCATCGGCTGACCAGCCCAATCATACGGACCACACGGTTCGCCAACTCCGGCCAAATCGTGTAGCGCAAGCAGCGGCCCTTCGACGGGTCCACCGCGATAAATTTCGTCATCGCTGCGGGGCCGCCCTTCCGCCGGCGAAGACTCGACCAAATCCCGAAACCGTCGCTCGGTCGGTCGATTGATCGTCAACCCGAAAGCACCTTCAACATCGTGGCGGATGATGAAGACGACCGAACGAAGAAAATTACCGTCGCTCAGGTAGGGCGACGCGATCAGCAATCTGCCGGAAAGATTCTTTGCCATGATGTACTTCCCGAAACTACTTTTGAGAGGTTCGCTAACGCGTTCTAGCTGAATTATATGCGACCAACGCGAACGACCGGCAACCAGAATTCAATTTTCTTTCCACAAACAGCCCGCCCACGACAGTCCGACACCGAATCCGACCAGCATATTCGTCTGTCCCGCCACCAATTCGCCTCGGCCCCGCATCCGCTCGATCAGGATCGGCAAAGTACACGAAACCGTGTTGCCGATGTCCGCCAAATCGATCGGCAACCGCGCCTCGGGAACACCCATCCGGGTCCGCAATTGGTCCAGCATTTTCCACGTCGCCTGGTGCATCAGATACTTGCCGACATCAGCATCCGTCAGCCCGTTGTCGTGCAAGATTTCTTCGATCAATCGCGGGATCGCTTCGACGGTGAAGTTAATCAAGCTGGGGCCGTCCATGTACAGCCGGCTTTTCCAACGCTTTCGGTGACGCGGTTTGATCGCATCGTCGGTCGATCGGGCGCCGCCATCGCCGACGATCAGCATGTCGCCGCCGCTGCCGTCGCTGCCAAATTGAAAACCCCACAACGACGCAGCATCACCGGCCGTAATCAGCGTCGCCGCTGCCGCGTCACCGAAGATCGTTCGCAAACTGCGATCATCTTCGTCGATGTACTTGCTGTACGTTTCCGCAGTCAGCAACAAGATGTTTCGCGCCGCGCGACTTTGGATCAGCCCATCCGCCACAGCCAAACCGTAAACGAAGCCGCTGCAACCCAAGTTGAAATCGAGTGCTCCGCAACGTGTCGATAGCCCCAACCGATCTTGGATCAGGCAACTGGTCGTCGGCAGCGGATAGTCGGGCGTCTGTGTGCAAAACAGAATGAAGTCGATGTCTTTGCGATCGATCGCGCCGCTGGCGAATAATTTCTCAGCCGCCGCGACCGCCAAATCGCTGGCCGTCTCATCAGGATCGGCGATGTACCGTTGACGAATGCCCGTCTTTTCTTCGATCAGTGGCAAATCCCAAAGCGGATAAAGTTCCGCGAGCATTTCGTTGGATTCGATTCGCGTCGGAAAGTGGACGGCGATCTTCCCGAGTTGAGCGTACGGCACAGCTTGGTTTCCGGAAGCGGCGGTACATTCAAAGTGAGAAAAGAAGAGAAAGAGCGGCTGATGGGATTCGAACCCACGACAATCACGTTGGCAACGTGATGCTCTGCCAACTGAGCTACAGCCGCATCTCAAACTCGATGAAGAGGCAGATTATAGAAGCCGCGCGTCTCTCGGCAAGGCCTCTTTTGAAACGCGCCGTAGGTCCGCGACTCCGTTCGCGGAAACACCCCGCGAGCGGAGTCGCGCGGCCGCGTACATCCTCTGAGACCCCGCTTGCCGTTTTTTGCCTTTTATCGATACACTGCCGGATCAAAATTCCCCGAACGCATTTTCAGAACCTGAGGTCTTTCGTACCGATGTCCACCTCCGCCGAGCCCCAATCGACCGACGTCGCCGAAGAAAAGATTCCGCTCAAGCTGGATATCAAAGTCGAGAGCCCGCAAGCCTGCATGCGAGAAGTGATCGTCACCATTTCGCAATCCGAAGTGCAACGGTACCTCAAAGACGCTTACGACGAACTGGTTCCCGAAGCTCAAGTGCCCGGTTTCCGCAACGGCCGCGCACCCCGCAAGCTGGTCGAAAAACAGTTCAAGGATAAAGTCCAAGAACAAGTCAAAGGCGCGCTCTTGATGGACAGCCTGGCCCAAGTCACCGAAACCGAAAGCTTCAACGCGATCGGCGAACCTGACTTCGATTACAACGCCATCCGCATCCCGGATACCGGCGATTTCAAGTTCCAATTCCAAATCGAAGTGCGTCCCGAATTCAAGACGCCCGAGTGGAAAGGAATCAATCTGAAGAAGCCCGTCGAAACGATCAGCGACGACGATGTTCAAGAAGCGATCGGACGAGTTCTGGCCCGTTACGCGACGCTCGAAGCCACCGACGAACCGGCCGAAAAGGGCGACAAGTTGCTGGTCACCGCCAAGTTCAAAGACGGCGCCAAGTTGCTGACCACGATGGACGAAGAACGTGTCGATCTGTCGGATCGCCTGAGTTTCTCGGACGCGGTTTGCGAGAACTTTGCCGAGCTGATGAAGGATGTCAAAGAAGGCGAGACACGCAAGGGCAAAGTCAAAGTCGCCGACGGTGCGGCCGACGAAGCGATGCGTGGCAAGGAACTCGATGCCGAATTTAGCGTCGTTGAAGTGCTCAAACTCGAGCATCCTGAATTGACCGATGAGTTCTTGGAAGAACTCGGTGATTTCGAGTCCGCCGATGAACTGACAACATTCGTTCGCGACTCGCTGACTCGCCAAGCCGACTATCGCACACAGCAAGCCGTTCGCAAAACGGTCGTTGATTTGTTGGCCGGTTCGGCGAACTTTGAGTTGCCGACGACGCTGGTTCGACGCCAAACGGCGCGAGAACTCGAGCGAAAGATTTTGGAACTGCGTCGCAACGGTTTCGACGACGACATGATCCGTCGCTTCGTCAACGCATCGCGTCAGAACGCGCAAGCGACGACCGAATCGGCGCTGCGTGAACACTTCATATTGGAACAGATCGCGGAAGAAGAAAAGATCGATGCCGAGGAAGCTGATTACGCAGCCGAAATCGCGTTGATCGCTCAGCAGAGTGACATGCCCGAACGCCGCGTCCGCGCTCGTTTGGAAAAGCAGGGTCAGATGGACGCGCTCCGAAACCAAATCGTCGAGCGTAAGGTGATCGAACTGGTGGTCGAGAAGGCGAAGGTCACCGAAGAACCCGTTAAGAAGAAAGCGGGCGGCGAGCCGAGCGAGTTTGCGGTCTATCACAACGTGATGGTGACCAAGGATGCCGAAGCGATCCCGACAGCGAAGTACGCCGACGACCAATTGCCAGGCACCGAAAAGAAAGTCGAACGCGATTCCGACGACTGACGTAGACGTAGGTCCGGTTCCACCGGACAAGGGCAAGGCAAAGTAGCAAAGTAGGTCCGGTTCCACCGGACAAAGGCAAGCACATGTCCGGTGGAACCGGACCTACGGTTTTATCGTCCGGTGGAACCGGACCTACGTTAACCGTGGTGGCCCCACCACACTCGGGCTTCGTCGATTGACCATGGATGGTCGACTCGCAAGTGGTCGATGACTCGGCACAGTTCTGCGATCGTCGCGTATCGGTCGTCCGCCCGCTTGGCCATGCACTTGAATACCATGTCGCTGATCGCGGCTGGTACTTGTTGCCCGCGATGGATCGCGATGCCGATCGGTTGTTCCGACAGGATCAACGCGAACAGCGATTCGGGATCGGATTCGATGAACGGCGGCCGACCACACAGCAAGTAATATGCGACGCAGCCGACCGAATAGATGTCCGATCGCGGGTCCATCACGCCGGGCTGACGAAACCGCTCGGGCGCCATGTACATCGGCGTTCCTGCCCATACCGTTTCGCTGGTTTGGTAAACGCCCGCGTCCGGTTGCAACGGTTTGGCCAAACCGAAATCGAACACGACACCCCAATCGCCCACCGAAGGATCGAGCGACAGCATGATGTTTTGCGGTTTGATGTCGCGATGCAACAGACCCAGCGAATGGGCTTCACCGAGTGCGTCGCAAATCTGTCGCAGCACGAACAACATTCGGCCGATCGGTTGATGGCCGCTGCGTGAGACGACTTCTTGCAACGTCAGTCCCCGCAAGAACTGCATCACGCAATACGCTTCGCCTTCGTCGGAGTGACCGTAATCGTAAATCTGAACACTGTGCGGATTGCTCAGACTGGCCGCTAATCGGGCTTCGCGATCGAACCGCAATCGATCTTCGTGGTTGTGACGATCGCCGCGCAGGACTTTCATTGCCGTGTCGCGACCGAGTTGGTTGTGGCGCGCTTTGTAAACGACACCCAGCCCGCCGCTGCCGAGTTGTTCTTGGATTTCGTAGCGTGACAACGGGTGGATCGCGGCGTGGTCAGCCGTCGATGTTCGTGCGATTTTCGTCGCCGCTAAAAAAGCGGTCAGCGTCAACAGACTGCCCAGCGTCAAGAAGCTGAAGCGAACCACGCGTGCCGGGCCGAACGCGCGATCCGCGGATTCCTCGACGATCACTCCGATGTCCATTCCATCGAGCCACCGCCACGCGCCGACGACTGGCTCGCCGCAATAGTTGGGATAGGGAACGGTGCGCACATCACGTTCGCCGCCGATCGCGCCCGCGACCGCAACGGTCACGGGTCGAACTTGCCGGACGATCGTACCCGCGTTGTCCTCGTCGATGACAACGCCCGGGTCGGAAACTCGCAGCTTCGCCGCAATCTGTTCCGCCGGCAAATCGAATTGCCCCAGCGTCGCCATGGAGACTGCGTGGACGCTTTCGGTGATCATCAAACCATCGCGATTGATTGCGTAGGCATCGAGTTGCCCGCCGACGCTGGACTCCGCGAAAATCTGATTGAATTCGTCGAACATGCCGATGCTGCGGACCATCATCGACGCGATCGTGTCGCCGGCTGCGTCTCGGATCGGCACGATCACCGAGATCATCGGTCGATCCGATTCGGGCAGATAGCCTTCCACTGCTTCGACCAATCGCTCGGGGCCCGCGACGACCGATTCGCCGGACAAGACGCGAGCCAGATTGGCGGCGCCTTTGGGATGGATCGGCCGGCCGACGTCGATCACGTCCGTCGACCAGCTTGCGATGGTGCGGTACGAGTCGTTCCAGATGATGAATTTGACGTCTTTGGAGCCCGATAACTCTCGCAACTGTTGATGGATCTCGTCGATCAAAGGTGATTCACGCAATTGTTCTAACGGCGGATCGGACTTGGCGATCGCATTGAGTTCTTCGACCGCCTGACGCAATCGAGTTTGCCGCGACCAGGATTGAACGACTCCAACACGCTGGGCCAAAAACCGATCCGCCGAAAGCGCGACGCTATCGACGATGCCTTTCAGCTCCGTCCGCACCGTCTGCTCGATCATCGTTTCGACTTGGCGATACGTCCACCAACCGATCAGCGCCGTCGGCAACAGCGCCGCCAACCACAGCCATCCAGAATTTCGTCGACGATTGATGCGCGTGCGGGCCGCCCAAATTTGATTGTTGCCCGCGTTGCTCTTCGGCGGCGTCGTACTCTTGTGCCGGGGCGATGCGTGCGTCCGCTGGGCACCGTGTTTGGTGATCGCGCCGTCGCCGTTCTTCTTGCGATTCGGCTTCGACGACTTCGGATTGGTACGGTCCTTGGAATCGCCGCGCCGAGTCGTATCGCCGCTGGGTTTCGCGGCGGAACCGAATTCCGTGACCGCGGCTATCGGCGCAGCGACCGGTACGGCCGATTCGCCTTCGATCTTGGCGAATTCGGCGCTGTGTTCGTCGAGAAGCGAATTGACTTCGTCGAGAAGTTCGCGGTCGTCACCGACTTCGCGAATCAAAAACTCTTGCTGCTGCGGGGGCAGCAAATCTTCGGTCGCCAAAAAGAGTTCTCGGATTCTGGCGTAGCGAGCCGCATCCATGCGTTACGAATCCTTGGACTGATCGGGGCCGATGTCGTCGTCGGTCAGGCTGTCGTCTTCGAGACCTTCGTCGCGACGCAGTTCACGTCGCATCCAAGCTCGCGACATCGCCCACTCTTTTTCGATCGTTCGCAAACCCAAATTCGTTTCGGTCGCGATCTCACGCATCGTCATGCCGCCGAAGAACCGTAGCTCGACGATCTTCGCCTGACGTGGATTCAGATCCGCAAGTGTCTTGAGCAAGTCGTCGAGCGCGACAACGTCATCGTCATCGCTGAGCGAGAAAGTGACTTCGTCGGTCAACTGACGTCGTTCCCAACCGCCGCCCCGTTTGAGCGAGCGGACCTTGCGGGCATGATCGACCAAGATCCGCCGCATCACGGTCGCGCCGATCGCGAAGAAGTGCGTCTTGCCTTGCCAATTGATCCGCGATTGGTCGACCATCCGCATGTAGGCTTGGTGGACCAACGACGACGAACTGAGCCGATTGCGGAGCGGCTCGTTTTGCAAGAAGCTACCCGCCAGACGACACAGGTCGTCGTACATCAGCGTGAACAGCTGGTCGGTCTTTTCGGACTCACCCTGCGTGCTCTTCGACAACAGATCCGTGATCGAAGTCATGTTCGCACCCCTCGGCGCACTCGTAAGGATCTTGTGGAAAAAAAGTGTTCGACCCCATTTACCGGGAACCGGCACTTCGGGTGCTTCGCACAAATGGCGTCAGATAATTTTTTTCCGCTCATTGCAAAGCAGTCGATCGCAAAATCAATTGTATAAATCAAAGAGGTTCCGCGACGGCGAGTTCGACGACGGAATCCGCGCCGTTTCCGAGGATTTTCCCCAGCGCAATCACGCGATCGGACGCCGGCAATTTCGCCCCGCCGGCGACTGAGATCAGCTTGTCGCCGCCGACGGTGATCGTCGGCCCTTTGCTGTTGGTGCCCGCTTTTCCGATGATCAAAATCCCGTCCGTCTCACGGCCAGAATACGTGAACCAGTTCGTCGACGCGGTCTCGTAACTCTTCAGCACCGGCGATGACTTCAGCCGCTCGAGCAGTTCCTGAGCCGCCGCCGTGTTTTCGCCCGAAGTGGCCACCGCACCGATCTCCGCAATCTCACGATAAGCAACCGCCAAGGCTTTCCGCCGCAGCGGATCATCGTCGCTCATCGCCAACACGGCATCGAGCATGTCGTTGGCTTCCTTGACCGCAGCCACAAGCGGCGTCGGTTCGGGCGCGTCAGCAATCATCGGCGCGGGAGTCGTTTCAGGTTGAGTCGCTGCCTCTACGGCCGGCGCTTCCTGAACCACCGGCGCTTCCTGAACCACCGGTGCTTCCTCAACAACCGGCGCTTTCTCAACAACCGGTGCTGGCATCGACAGTTCCGCTGGCATCGCGAACGCATCCGGCGCGCTTGCCGGCGGCTCAGCATCCGGCTCACTGTCATCGGAATAATCGGCAACCGCTGGCATCTCCATCGCCGATGTCGACTCACTATCTTCTTCAGCCATCTCCGGCGTGGTCAAAGTGCGACCGGTCACCTTGGGCCGGTTCCCCATTTCGCTCGGCGGCATCGGATCTGCCACGCGCACGCTTGATGCCGTTTGAGTTTTGGAGGGCCAGATTCCCAAGATCGAGTCGCGACCAGCCAACACCAATATTCCATCCGCGATCGGCAGCGCCGCCGCTCCGCCGAGGATCACGCCGACGGCGGTCTTCCACGACGCGCCCTTCTTGGTCGGACGACGACTCGACTTGTTCACGCGCATCGGCGCGACCGGAACATTCGCTGACGGAACCGACGATCCCCAATCCCCGGCGATCACCGGCATGTCAACATCGCTGTCCGACGATGCGGGTTCTTCTTCGACCACGATCAGGTCTTCATCGCCACCCGAATCAAAGATCGGACTGTCGTCCTGGACCGCATCGTTCCATGTTTCGTCGCTGATCGTTTCTTCGCTGATCGTTGCGTTGGGGTCATCGTCGAACTCGGTCTCGGCGACAATCGTACTGCCAGCCGAAACGGACGATACAGGAGCGACAAAGTTGGCGCCGCTGGAGCGAATCGGACGTCCGTCGGCGGTCATCACCGTCAACATCGGCGGCAGTGTTCGCAAGATTTCTGACATCGGAAACGTCTCACGACACCACGGGCACTCGCCGAACGCGCCATCGATCAGACCGCCAGACCCATCGGGCTCGACAGGCAATCGAAACGGTTCATCACAACGAGGGCAATTTGAAATTGTCATGGGAATCCTGTGAATTAATTCGTACCCGCGATTGTAACCAAAACAAGCCCGTAGGTCCGGTTCCGCCGAACAATGTTACCTTTTCGGCGTGGGGATTGTGGGTACGAAACATGCGTCTTGCGACCCGACAAGTGGATGACCTGTACCGGCGGATTGAAATGAACAAGAATGATGTGGCGGCTGCGTCGTTTCGCCGGGTTTGATTGACAGGTCCGTCCGAATCCGAATGGCTCGGCGGAGCCAGAAGTGGCTGCAAAAAAACAAATGAACGAACCTTTACTCGAGAGCTTCATGAACAAAATGTTGATTCCTATCATTTTCGCGCTGTTGACGGCGTTCTTTTGGGGCTGCTACGGCCCACTGATCGGCAACGCCGCCGCACCGGTAGTTGACGGCGCCAAATTGTGGTCGCCGTACAAACCGTACGTGTTCGTCGGTGTCGCCTACCTGATCATCGCCGTGCTGGGTGGACTGGTGATGATGGCGGTCAAGGGTGACACGTTCGACTTCAGCGGCGCGCAGTTCCCGACGTTGAAGTGGGGCATTCTCGCGGGCGCGTTCGGCGCGATCGGGGCTCTGTTTTTGACCAGTGCGATGATGACCAGCAAGGGCAATGCTGCACTCGTCATGCCGATCGTGTTCGGTGGCGCCGTGTCCGTCAGCGCGATCATCGGCGTGGTGCGACTGCACGGCGGCGCGACGATCAGCCCGATGTTGTGGGTCGGTTTGTTGATGACCGCGATTGGCATCGTCGTCACCGCGCGCAACACGCCGCACGGTCACGCGGCCAAGCCGAAGCCGCCCACCGAGGCCGCTGCGACGATGGATGTGGCACCAGTCGACGAACCGATTCAGTCAACGACCTGATGAATGACGAACTGATGCAGACCGTCCGAGCGATCGATGACCAGATCGCTCATGTGTGGATGGTGCGAACATTCTTGAAGCACGCCGATGAAGCGGAAGAAGACGAAGAGCTTCGCGACATCGTTCGCGACTTGTACGACTTCATCTTGGCGGTCGGCCCGATCGCCGAAGTGGAAGATCCGGCGGTCTACTTGAAGATGGCGAAAAAAAAACTCGGCCGCCTGCGTAAGGCGACCGAGTTGTATGAGCAGATTCAGCCAGAAGTCAGCGGCCACACGAATTTCGCGATGGCCGCCCGATCACTACGACAAGCGGTCGACCGAATCGCGGCCAACCTGTAGGTCCGGTTCCACCGGACACAATTCGTCGTCGCGTTCAACTCGTCCGGTGGAACCGGACCTACATGTTTTCGTCCGGTGGAACCGGACCTACTTCTACTTCATCGATCTTGATCGCTCGGTAACCACCGATACTCTTGAAGTAGATCAAGATTGCTAGATAGATCAGCGCCATGGTTGCTGGAATCGCCGAGTCGGCTTTGAGCGTCTTTCGGTCGCCGGCTTGTCCCGCAGCGACGATCGCCTCTTGATCGGGCGTGCGACTGACCGCCTTGCTGGCTACTTCCAGTTTGGTTCCGTCGATCGCGTTGACTTCGTCAAAGAACAAGAATTTGGCCGGCTTTTCCGTGTTTTGTACGGTTTGGTACAGCGCCGGTCGGGAAGCCTGGAGCGCTTCGGCAGAGAAACGGTCCTTGCCATATCCGAGTCCGGGTCCGCCAATCAGGCCTGCCGAAAGCATCCCGATGCCGCCCATGATCGAAATCGCGACCGCACCCGTTCGCGGATAACGATCCGACGCGACCGCCAACATGGTAGGCCAGAAGAACGTTTTTCCGACGGCATAGATTCCAAGAGCAACCAAGGCCATCGCGAACGTTTGCATCACGCTGGCCAATTGAAGTCCGACGACGGCGAGCACCGAACAGATCAACAACAAACCAACCGGCGATACCTTCAGCGTCTTCTCGATGAAGTGGGCCGCGAAGCGAAGCCCGAACATGATCGATGACGTCCAGATGAATAGGAACTTGCCTTCTTGCGACGAGAACAGATTGCCAGTGATATTCTGAATCCATCCGTCCGTACCCAGCTCCACCGCACCGACCAGCGCGTGAGTCACGAACAGAACGAACAGCAGAAACGAGCCGATTGAAAAGTTCGTCAGAAAACCGACCGCGAGCAGCAGTGCTCCGCCAATCACATAGCCGACCATTGTGGCGCTATCACCAACGAGAGGCTTCAACACGTCGCCGAAGAACAGCGAAAGCAAGAAACACGCCACCAACGCACCGAGCAGTCCGACGTCTTTGAACATCGCTCCCAGGCTGATGCCCTTCTCGGACGCTTCGGACTTTGGCATCTTTTGGCCAAGAAACATCAAGCCGTAAAGAATCGTTGGAATTAGATAAAGAGCCAACTGGGTCTTCCAACCCACCTTCATTTTGTCGTCCAGAATCCAACCCGCGACGGTCCCCAACACCATGCCGGCAGGCCAACTGGCGTGCAGAATGTTCAGATAGTGAGTTCGATTGTTCGGGAAAACCGTTGCAACCAAGGGGTTCGCGACGGCTTCGAGCGTGCCGTTGGCGTAAGCGAAGATGAACATGCCCCAGTACAAAAACGTGTAGGCGTTTTCGGGCGTGGACGCGCCGAAAGTCACAAACGCGGAAACGATGTGACATAGAAAGGCGATCGCGACGAGCTTCCCGTAGCCGATTTTGTCCGCGATCACGCCGCCGACGATGATGCCGAAACAGAAGCCAGTGAAACCCGCTCCACCGATCGCTCCCAACTGGGATGCGGTGAACCCATATTCGCCGCCCCAGTTATCAAAGATTCCGCCGCGAATCGCAAAACCCACACCTGCGGCGAGAATTGCCATGAACCCCGCCCAAAGCAATCGCTTGGCGTTGGGGACAATTCCAGGTTCTTCGAGACTGCTCATCAGTTAGGCCTTGTAGGGATGCAACGTAGGGAGTGGGAAATGCTGCCAGCCCATCGTATGGGCGTCAAGACTTCCGTGGTGATTCGATGAAGAAGACGAACGTAATTCGTTTCGTCGCTCGTTACCACTGTCAGGGCCGCTATACTTCTCTCATATCTCAAAATTTACCTCTCCCCCGTCTTCGGCAACTCCCGGACGCGCGCGGGAACGACTTACCCCTGTTTCGATTCCCAACGGAGACTCACCGATGCGTTCCCTACTGTCCCTCTCGCTCGTTTTTGGATTGATGACGACCATGGCTCTGGCTGACAAGCACGAAGGCGACCACGAATGCGCCTTGAACTTCAAGGTGAAGACGATCGACGGCGAAACGGTCGATCTGGAAGACTACGAAGGCAAAGTGGTGCTGATCGTCAACGTGGCCAGCAAGTGTGGAAAGACGCCACAATATGCGGGCCTCGAAAAACTCTATGACGCTCACAAAGAAGACGGTTTGGTCGTACTCGGATTCCCCTGCAACCAATTCGGCGGTCAAGAACCGGGTACCGAAGCGGACATCAAGGAATTCTGCAGCACGAAGTACAATGTCAGCTTTCCGATGTTCAGCAAGGTCGAAGTCAACGGTCCCAACGCCGCGCCGATCTACAAGTACTTGACCAGCAAATCGGCCGAACCAGTCGGCGACGGCAAGGTCAGTTGGAACTTCGAGAAGTTCTTGGTCGACCGCGATGGGAACCTCGTGAATCGTTTCTCGCCCAATGCGTCACCCGATTCACCCGAATTGGTCGCCGCGATCAAGTCGGAATTGGCCAAGAAGTAAACGGGCAATCACCGTGGCTCCGCGACTCCGTTCGCGGAGATGTCGACTGCCTTGGCCGCCGACATCCCTGCCACGGAGTATCACGGGCAAACATGTCGGAGATCAGATAAACATGCGTCACATCTTGTTTGCTATCGTGTTAGCCACGGTGGCTCCGGCATTCGCCACCGAACCGCTGCTAAAACCCGGCGACCGCGTTGCGATCGTTGGCGGCACGTTCGTTGAACGAATGCAAAGTGACGGTGCGTTGGAAGCAGAGATTCAATGTCGACAACCGGATTGGAAACTGACCTTTCGCAATCTCGGTTGGTCCGGTGACGATGTTCACGGCATCGCTCGGAAACGATTTGATACGCCCGAAGATGGTTATCAGCGAATCTTGTCAGACGTGGCGCTCGTTGATCCTACCGTGGTGATCGTGGCGTACGGTTTTTCCGAAGCCAGCGACGGCGAGCCGGCGGTGGCCCGATTCGAGACCGGTTTACAGCGATTGACGGGCGATCTGATGAAATCCGGTCGCCGCGTGATCCTGCTTTCGCCGATCGCGATGCCGGGATACCGCAGTCCGACTTACCGAGAATCGATCAGTGAATGTCAGTCGATCGTTGCCAGCATCGGCGCACAAATCGATGCACCGGTGTTGTCGATCGATTGGCAACCGGGCACGGACGAAGTCAACTTCAACGGCTTGCTGCCCAACGGTGCCGGTTACGTAAAGTTTGCCGATCTGGTCGCCGATGGATTGGTCGGCGGCGCGCCATGCGAATCGAAGAGCGAGATGCTGACCGATTTGATCGTGCGGAAGAATGAGCTGTTCTTCCATCGGTATCGGCCCCAGAACGAAACGTACCTGCTGTTGTTCCGTAAGCACGAACAGGGCAACAACGCCGCCGAGCTGCACGACTTCGACCCGCTCATCCGATCGACCGACGAAGCGATCTGGGCTGCGGCCAAGTAGAGTAGAACGATTGGGGACAATCGTTCTACTCTTGATTTCCTCCCGTTCTTGCCACCCGGCGTCCACCGGCGTACCCTTTTCCGTTTCCGCTGCGACTTCGTGGCGATGCTTTGACGGTGACAGCTAGCGGGGAGCTTGCGACGTGTCGGGAACTTGTGTGATCGGGCTGCAGTGGGGCGATGAGGCTAAAGGCAAACTCGTCGATCTGTTGGCGCCCCAGTTTGATATCGTCGTCCGCTACCAGGGCGGTGCCAACGCCGGCCACACGGTCGTCGCCGGCAGCGAAACGTACAAGCTGCACCATATCCCCAGCGGCATTCTGCACCCCGAAGTCCAAAATCTGATCACACCCGGCGTCGTCATCAACCCGACCACGATGTTGGACGAGATCGACGGTTTGGCCAAACGCGGCGTGATCTGCCAAAACAATTTGCGGATCAGCGAGCGGGCGCACATCGTCATGCCTTGGCACATGGCCGAAGACAAGTTCATCAACGCGACCGCCGTTCGAGGCGAGTCGATCGGCACGACCAACCGAGGCATCGGTCCCTGTTATCGCGACAAAGTCGGACGCACGCACGCGATCCGGATGGCCGATCTGGTCCAACCCAATCGCGACGAACGGATCGCGACGGTGGCTGAACAGAAACTGGCGATCCTGTCAGGCATGGGCGCGCCGGCGGAAGATCTGGCCTCGATCGCGGTCGATGTCGTCGTGGCAAAAGCAGCGTCGTGGGCCGAGCGACTCGAAGACATGATCGGCGACACGACCGATTTCTTGCTTGACGCTGCCGAAGCGGACAAGCGGATTCTGTTCGAGGGTGCGCAGGGTGCGCTGCTGGATATCGATCACGGCACGTTCCCGTTTGTGACCAGCAGCAACAGCAGTGGCGTGGGCGTGTGCGCCGGCGCGGGAGTTCCGCCGCGTTGGATCAACCATACGCTCGGTGTCTGCAAGGCTTACAGCACGCGAGTCGGCGGTGGTCCGTTCCCGACCGAACTCGACAACGCGATCGGCGAAAAAATTCGCAAGCTGGGTAATGAATACGGCACCACGACCGGACGACCGCGACGTTGCGGATGGTTCGACGCGGTCGCGGTGCGTTACACGGCCCGGCTGAGCGGCGTGACGCGACTGGCGCTGATGATGATGGACGTGTTGGCCCATTTCGATGAATTGCAAGTTTGCGTGGCTTACGAACTCGACGGAAAACGGATCGAACGCTTGCCCGCTCACGCCGATCAACTGCGCCGCTGCAAACCGATTCTCGAAACGATCCCCGGTTGGAACACGCCTGTCGATGACGTTCGCCGAGTCGAAGATTTTCCAGAAGGCGCGATGGCATACGTGCGTCGGATCGAAGAATTGGTGGGAGTGCAGGTCGGCGTGCTGAGCGTCGGGCCGGATCGCTCGCAAACGATCTTCACCGAAGCAGCGTCCGAGTTGCAGCTCACTTCGATGGCCTAACGATGTCCGCATCTGATCCCGACATCGATACGCCAGCCATCGAGACACTCGACCACATCGCACCGGCCGACCGACCGCGTCACATCGCGATCATCATGGACGGCAACGGACGTTGGGCCACCTCGCGCGGATTGCCGCGGATCGAAGGTCATCGCCGAGGCGTCGGCACCGTGCGGATGATCAGCGAAACGTGTTCCGAAATCGGCATCGATGCGGTGACGCTGTACTGTTTGTCGAGCGAGAACTGGAAACGGCCGCAGACAGAACTCGATTTTCTGATGCACTTGCTCGAGCAATACCTGATCGAAGAGCGTCGCACGATCATGGACCGGGGCCTGCGATTGAAAGTGATCGGACGCCGCGATCGTTTGCCGGCTGGCGTGATCGCGGAGATGGATCGGACGCTGGAGATGTCGGCGTCGAATCCGGGGACACAGTTAGTTTTGGCGATCGATTACGGCGGTCGCGACGAGATCACTCGGGCGGCCCGCGAACTGGCGACCGAAGTGGCGAGCGGAGTGATCGGTGTCGACGAGATCACTGAATCGACGTTCGCCGAAAAGCTTTACACGGCCGGGTTGCCGGAAATCGATTTGATGATTCGCACCGGCGGCGACATGCGTGTGAGTAACTTCTTGCTGTGGCAGATCAGTTACGCGGAGTTGTGGGTGACGGAGAAGTGTTGGCCAGAGTTTACGAGGTCCGACTTTTTGGATGCGATCCGTCAATTCAAAACGAGGCAACGTCGCTTCGGAGGCTTGGGAGTGAATGAGTAGCCGTGGGTCCGCGACTCCGTTCGCGGACAGTACAAAAAAAACCCGCGAGCGGAGTCGCGGGGCCACGTTGAAAACCCGCGAGCGGAGTCGCGGGGCCACGGTTTTTTGGAATGACTTCAAATGCTAATTGACCGCCTACGCACTTCCGCGATCCTGATCAGCGTGGTTGGCGCGTTGCTTTACCTCGATGCAAATTACTCACGCGCCGGCGCCGAAGGACTTTGGCTATTGCCGCTGTTGTTCTTCTTTGCACTCGGGACCGCACATGATCTTTGTCGGTTGCTGGTCGCCAGCGGCATTCCGGTGGCTCGCGTCGATGCGATGATCGGAGCAGCGAAGGTGACGCTTTCCGCCGCGATCCCGATCCTTTGGCCGCTGTTCGGTTCGACGTATCCGGCGGATTGTCCCGTCGGCAGGTTGGGCTGGATTGTCGTCGCCGGTATCGCGACGACTTTCTGGATTCTGGTTCGCGAGATGAATCGGTACGCCAACGGAGAAAAGGCGATTATCGAGCGCACCTGCGCGGCGATGTTCGTGTCCGTCTATGTCGGATTGCCGATGGCGATGTTGGTTTCGCTGCGAACGATGGGTTCCGGCAATTGGGGACTGGCGGCGCTGTTGACGATGATCGTGGTGACGAAATCCACGGACGCGGGCGCTTACTTCAGCGGTAAGGCACTGGGACGACACAAGCTGGTCCCTCGGCTCAGCCCCGGCAAGACGTGGGAAGGGGCAATCGGGGGCATTTTGATCGCTACGATCGTTGCCTTTGCCTGTTTGAAGTGGCTTTTTCCGGCAATCGCGGGCGGGTCCGAAGGGCCCGTTTTAACGCCTTCGGTACCCGGCTTGGGCGACCCGATTTGGGGCGCGCTGGTGCTCGGGCCGGTGCTGGCGATCGCCGGAATGTTCGGCGATTTGGCTGAATCGCTGGTCAAACGGGCGTCCGGTGCGAAGGATAGCGGCCAGTTGCTGCCCGGTTTGGGCGGCGTCTGGGATGTCACCGATTCGCTGATTGCGGCGGTCATGCCGGCGTTTTTATGTTTTGCCGCCGGGGTGGGAAGTTGATTAAGTTTGAAAATCGCAAAACGTATACAATTGAATCTTCCGTCTGACAATGCACTCCCCAGGCGACTGAATGACCGAAGCGACGCTTTCGATCTCCGACCCAGCAGAAATCCTCGTTCTATTTGGCCCACGCGACCAGCACCTACGCAAATTGCGGCGGTTGTTTGATGTCACGATCACGCAGCGAAACGGGCAGGTCCGGATCAGCGGCGAAGACGAAGGTGTCCAGCGGGCGACGCGGGCGCTCGAGAAATTGCGGCATTTATCACGCAAGCAGGGCGAACTGTCCGCCGGCGACGTGAACAAGGCCGCGCTCGAAGAAGGCGCGATCATCGAGGGCACCGGCCCGGCGCCGATCGAGGGCGAAGAGATCCAGATCCAGCACGCGGGGCGACGGATCAAGCCCCGGACCAAGGGACAAGCTCGTTACGTCGATGCCATTCGGGCTCACGATTTGACTTTCGCGACCGGCCCGGCCGGCTGCGGGAAAACCTACTTGGCCGTCGCGATGGCGGTCGAAGCGCTGCGGGCAGGGACGATCCGAAAAATCGTGCTGGTGCGACCAGCCGTCGAAGCGGGCGAGAGTTTGGGCTTCCTGCCAGGCGACTTACGCGCCAAACTGAATCCGTATTTACGACCGCTGATGGACGCGCTCGGTGAGATGGTCGACTATGACCAGGCTCGCGGGTTGATGGAAAAGGACGTGATCGAAGTCATTCCGCTTGCCTACATGCGCGGCCGAACGCTCAACGACGCCTTCATCATTTTGGACGAAGCTCAAAACACCACCGTGGCTCAGATGAAAATGTTTCTCACCCGATTGGGAGAGCAAAGCAAGATGGTCGTCAGCGGCGATACGACTCAGCTCGACTTGCCACGCGGTGTCACCAGCGGACTCCGCGATGCGGTCACGCGATTATCGGGCATCAAAGAAGTCGGACTGGCCGAACTGGGTGTGTCGGATATCGTGCGTCACAAACTGGTCCAGCAGATCGTCGAAGCCTACGAAGACACCAACCGAAACGAATAGGATTCGCATAGCCGGTTTCAGTGACGATTTTCTCGTCACTCTCAGTCGGTCGACTGCCATGAGCGGTGCAAGTAAAAATCGAACTCGACAAGAACGCGTCGAATCACTGGGCATCCAAAAACCTCGGTTGGTTCAGTGGTGGGAAGACAGCGACAAAGGCGAAGTGCTATCGCGAGTCGGTTTGGCCGTCGTCGCCGGACTGATATTGCTGATTCTGTGTGAGACCTGGCGTCCACCGTTCGCCTACCGGCTCAACGCAACACCGGCGCGAGATCTGATCAGCCGGGTGACGTTCGAAGTCCCCAACGAGACCGAAACGAAGGCGCTGCAAGATCGCAAGCGGCGTGAACAGTTGGGGTTCTATCGCAATCGACCGCAACCGCTCGATCAATTGCGCGCGGCGCTGAAGGATCAGCTATTTTTGGTTCTCGGCGCACCATCGTTCGATCAACTGACCGATGACGAACGAACCGCGTTCACGCAATTCTACGAAGGCGACGAGACCGAGCCCGACGACACGCCGATCAATCGCTTCTCGATGTTGAAGTCGGTACTGGCCGGCGACCCCGAACTGAAGAAGCTCGACGACGCGATCATGATCGCGATGAAAGACAACTATCGGTTCGGCTTGCTTCAAGCGCTGCAGCACACGCCTGAACAGGGCAGCCAAGAACGGATCAAGGTTTACCAATTCGGGCGTCCCGACGAAGTCGAATTTGTCGAGATCGCTGACGCGCGGATCGCGCAAGCCGGGGTGTCATTGGCCAAGCGTCTGCGCGAACAATTCCGCACGAAGTTTCCAGCCGACGACAGCCAACGGGTCGCCGGCATGATCAGCGACTGGATCGTGGCGCGGTTGCCCAAGTACGAAACATTGCAATACGACGATGCGATGAGCGAGATCGCGCGCCAGAAAGCGGCCGAATCGGTCGAGCCCGTCATGACGCCGTTTCGACACGGCGAATCGAAGCTGGCCGAAGCGGGCAAGGCGCTCACTGAAAACGAAATTCGCTTGCTCAATCGCGAATGGGGCGAGCTGGTCGCCAAAATGCGCTGGACCGATAAGTTCGCGCGCGTGGTCGCGTACGGCGGCATGATCTCGGCGCTGTACTTGCTCTGCGCCAGCTACATCTTCTTCGTCGACGATCGACGACTGCTATTGGACAAAGCTCGTTTGACACGGTTGCTGGCCGTGATGGTCGTCACGATCAGTTTAGGTTATTGGGTCTCGGGCGATCGTTGGCGAGGCGAGTTGGTGCCGTTGGTGATGGCGTCGATCCTGACAGCGGTCGTGTATGGTCGCGAGTTGGCGTTGTTGTTGATGGCTGCGGCCTGTGTCAGTACGACGTTGTTCTTGGGCGCCGACTTGGCCGAATTGGTGACCGTGGCGGCAGCGTGTACGAGCTGCATTTTGTTGCTCGGCCGCATTCGCACGCGAACCCACTTGCTGTACATCGGCGCGACATCAGCGATCGTTACCCTAATGACCGTTGTCGGCGTCGGCATCGTCACGGGGCAAACATTGTCGGCCGGTTCACCCGGCATCGGCATCGAATCGTTGTACCGCGGTCCCCAATTCGACATGGTCGTTTGGGGTTTAATCAAGGAATCTTTCTGGGCCGGTTTCTGCATCTTGGTTTCGGCCAGCGCGATGACGCCGTTGTTGCCGCTGGTCGAAAAAGGCTTCGGCGTTCAGACCGACCTCAGCCTGTTGGAACTCGGCGACGCCAGCCACCCGTTGCTCCGTCGCTTGGCCCAACGAGCCCCCGGAACTTACAACCACTCGATCAACGTCGCTTCGATCGCCGAAGCAGCCGCCGATGCGATCGGCGCAAACGGATTGCTCGTCCGCGTCGGCGCGTACTTTCACGACATCGGCAAGATGTTCAAGCCCGAATACTTCATCGAGAATCAATCGGCGGGCGTGAACCAGCACGATTCGTTGCAGCCGGCGATGAGCACGCTCGTCATCATCGCTCACGTCAAAGACGGCGCCGACTTGGCCCGCAGCCACCATTTGCCCGAACCGATCATCGACTTCATCGTCCAGCACCACGGCACGACGTTGGTCGAGTACTTTTATCGTGAAGCGGCACGCCGCAGCGAAGAAGATCCCAACGGCGAGACCGTCAAGGACAAAGATTTCCGTTATCCTGGTCCAAAACCGCAGACTTTGGAGGCCGCCGTGATGATGCTGGCGGATACCGTCGAAAGCGCCAGCCGTACGCTGGTCGACCCGACACCGTCACGAATCCAAAACCTCGTCGAAGCGATCTCGCAAAAAAAGATGAGCGATGGTCAGTTCGACGAGTGTGGATTGACGTTCAAACAACTTGACCTGATCCGCCGTTCCCTCGTTAAATCTCTCACCGCGATCTATCACGCACGTGTCAAATACCCCGGACAACAATCGGCCTAGTCTCGAAGTCGAGATCAACGTCGATCCCAAGTTCTCGAACGATGTCGACGAAGACTCGATCCGCGCGGCCGTCATCGCCGCCGCGCAACATCGCGGCTTTCACACCGGTGAAATTGGCGTCCGCGTCACCGACGATTCGACGATTCGACAAATCAACATGCGACATCTCGATCACGATTACGAAACCGACGTGATCAGTTTCGCGTACACCGCGGACTCGCCGCGGATCGAAGGCGAGTTGGTCGTCAGCATCGAAACGGCTCGCGATCGGGCGGCCGAGATTCACTGGAATGCCACACACGAGCTGTTGTTGTACGTCGTCCACGGGACGCTTCACATCGCCGGCATGGACGACCACGACGATGAAGACCGCGCGGCGATGCGAGCGGCCGAACGTGACGTGATGACCGAGTTGGGAATCGCCGACATCGTTCGTTGCGGCGTGGAGACGAACTCGTGAACCCGATTTACGGATGGTGCGCGGTTTCGGCCATCGGTTTCTTGCTCAGCAGCGCCGGTGGTTTGGGTGGCGAGTTATTGGATCGGTTCGCCGGTCGATCACTGGAGATCTATTGCCGCGTCAAACGGAACCGCGATCGATTCGGCGCGGTGCTCGATCACGCCGACGCCGCGATCGACGGCAGCGCTTACTTGCGGATGATGGGCACCGTGTTGTTCTTGGTCGCCGGAACCGGCGCGCTGTTCACTTCGGAAGCCGGCGCTACGCCCGAACGTTTGGCGATCTGGGTCGCCACCGCCGGCTGTTTGATGATGTTGATCCACGTTTGGATTCCCACGGCGGTGACTCGGTTCGCATCAACACCGGTGCTGTATCACACGTGGCCGTTTTGGCGCGGCCTCTCGATCGTGATGCGACCGTTGTCGGCGCCCGGTCAGGTGGTGGAGTGGTTCACGCGCCGGCTCATGGGAACGGTCGAAAACGAAGACGAGGACGAAGAACAACTCGAAGATGAAATCCGGACGATCGTCGCCGCCGGAACTCGCGACGGCCACTTCGGTCCCGGCGTGCGAGAAATGATCCAAGGCGTGATGGCGCTGCACGACGACACCGTCGGACACATCATGACGCCGCGAGGTGACGTGGACGCCATCGACATCGATTGGTCGTGGGACGAAGTTCTCGCGCATATCGTGCAAGCCGGTCGAACTCGGTTTCCCGTCTACCGAGACACGCTCGATAGCGCCATCGGAATTCTTTACGTGAAAGATCTGTTGCCGTTCCTGGTCGACGGTTCGGCGCCCGAGAAACAACTCAGTGAAATCATCCGCCGACCGTGGACGGTGCCGGACAACCGCAGCGTCGAATCGATTCTGCGAGAATTTCTGCACAGTCGTTCGCACATGGCGATCGTGCTGGACGAATTCGGTCAAACTGCAGGCGTCGTGACGATCGAAGACGCGCTCGAAGAGATCGTCGGTGAGATCGTGGACGAGTCGGATGAAGATGAAGAATTCGGCATCACGATGGTCGATGACGAGACGGTCGAAGTCGACGGGCGAGTGATGATCGACGACCTGAATGAAACAACGGCATGGGATCTTCCCGAGAGCGATGATTACGAAACCATCGCTGGCTTTGTATTGTTCCACGTCGGCGCGATCCCGGAAGAAGGTCATCGATTGACGATCGGCGACGCGGAGATCGAAGTGCTCAAGGCAACCAATCGAAAGATCGAAACGATGCGAATCCATCGAGCTCGCAAATCGGTGACGTCATAACCGTGCCTCCGCGACTCCGTTCGCGGAGATTTCTAGTTACTGTCCGCGAGCGGAGTCGCGGACCCACGTTTGCGTCGGCTGATTGTGACTTATTGGACTCACCGTTAGACTGGTCTGAGGCGGTTGAAACGATGCCACAGCACTCTTGTAATCGGTCTTTTGGAAATCCGCATGAGCACGTCAGTCAAACTGGAAACTGAGAAAGTCGGTACGGCACGTCTGATCTATAACGGCCAAGAAATCGAGCTTCCTGTCGTCCGAGGCAGCGAAGGTGAATGTGGAATCGACATCAGCAAACTGCGTGGCCAGACCGGCTTGATCACGTTGGACGAAGGCTTCGTCAATACCGGTTCGACGCGCAGCGCGATCACGTTTCTCGATGGCGAACTCGGCATCCTGCGTTATCGCGGATACCCGATCGAAACGCTGGCGGCCAAATCCGACTTCGTCGAAACCGCTTACTTGTTGATCTACGGTGAACTACCGAACGAGGAACAGGCGACGGCGTTTCGGGCCGGCATCCGCGACCACACGATGATCCACGAGGACATGCGGTCGTTCTACAACGGATTCCCACGCGACGCGCACCCGATGGCGATCCTGTCGTCGGTCGTCGGTGCCCTCTCGACGTTCTATCAAGATTCGATGGACTTGAACGACGAGAAACAGGTCGAAGTTTCGATCTATCGGTTGCTCGCCAAACTGCCAACGATCGCGGCCTACAGCTACAAAAAATCGATGGGCCAACCGTTCATCTATCCGAACAACGAACTCAGTTACTGCGAGAACTTCCTGCACATGATGTTCGCGACGCCCGCTCGGGATTACCTCGTCGACCCCGATTTTGCCGAAGCACTCAATCTGTTGCTGATTGTTCACGCCGATCACGAACAGAACTGCAGCACATCGACCGTACGCATGGTCGGCAGCAGCAATGCGAACCTATTCGCATCGATCAGCGCCGGAATCGGCGCGCTGTGGGGACCGTTGCACGGTGGTGCCAACGAAGCTTGCGTGAACATGCTCGATAAGATCGCCAAAGACGGCGGCAACGTCGAAAAGTATGTCGCGATGGCGAAGGACAAGGAGAACGGGTTCCGCTTGATGGGATTCGGTCACCGCGTTTATAAAAACTTCGACCCACGCGCGACGATCATCCGCGCCAGTTGCGAGAAGTTGCTCAATAAGCTTCAACTGGACGATCCGCTGTTCGAGGTCGCGCAGAAGTTGGAAGAAGTCGCGCTTCGCGACGAGTACTTCATCGAACGCAAGTTGTATCCGAACGTCGACTTCTATTCCGGCGTCATCTATCGCGCGCTCGGTATCCCCGTGGCCATGTTCACGGTGCTGTTCGCGATCGGTCGGCTACCCGGTTGGCTGGCGCACTGGCGTGAAATGCACGCCGATCCGGCAACCCGAATCAACCGTCCGCGTCAAATCTACACCGGATCAATCGAACGGGAATTCCAAGAAATTGAGTCGCGAACTAAGTAGGTCCGGTTCAGCCGGACGGTAGAGCGTAGGTCCGATTCCACCGGACAAAGATTCAGAGCGTAGGTCCGGGTCCACCCGACAAAAATTTTTTGGTTTGTCCGGGGGAACCGGACCAAAGTTGCACCAACGC
>JBGSLZ010000121.1:0-3907 GCA_041740415.1 Rubripirellula sp. | reverse complement strand
GAAGATGCTGCGTATCGAGTTTTTCAGTCGGTTGATGTCCTGGTCGACACTCTTGCGATACTTGATGAAAGCGCGTTGCTCGCGAATGTCGGGCTTTGGCACATGGACCGGCACGAGTCGCCGCAGCAGGGACATTTCGGCGAGCTTGAGTGCATCGTCGCGATCGGTCTTTCGCTTGGTGGCTTTCCAGTTCCAGGCTTCCTCGTTGGTGCTGCAGACGAGTGTTTTCACTTGCTTTTCTTGGCAAATATCGTTGATCCAGCCGGACGGTCCGCAGGCTTCCATGACGATCAGGTCGATGTCGGGCCGAGACGCCAACAGGTGCTCGACGTGGGATCGCTTGGTCGCGATGGTCTCGAACTGATGCTTCTGGGTTGCGGGGTCGAAGAAGCAGCAGACGCTGTTAAACTTGCCAAGGTCGATTGCGCATGTCACCATAAGAAGTCTCCGTGGTTTGGGGTGTCAACGTGTTAGAAGCGATTGATTGTGACGTCTCGAAAGAGAACGATCACCGCCTGGTCAGCAGGTGTATCCAGCCGACTCGCCTCAAACCACGGACTTCATGAATTCTTTATCCAACTGAGATCTAAGCATTAAAACGGCAATTGCTTCCCATCGAACCCAAATGACATCTCCGTACGAAACGCCAATGGTTACCGAGGCACAAACCGAACCTGATCCCAGTGCTTCACCAAATGCACATCTAATAGGCGGATTTCGCGGCCAAGCCGTGATTAGCTTGGTTACAGCTGGAATAGGTACCTACTTGACTTACGCACTCGAACAATCCCTAAATGGTTTCTTTGCTAGTGTTGCAGCGATGAGTTGTATGGCATCACTATGCGTTATGTTTATGCTGTCAGGTCCACACATCACTTTTGCGCAACGAATTCGCGAGGCTCTGGTCCTTGCTGTATTCGGATTCATTGGAATGTGCATCATCACTCCCAAAATACATGATATGTACTTTCATTTCGCTGCTGAGAGCGTTGCCTCACGAGTCGTTCCCGTGATGACTGCATTTTTTCTGCTTGCGCTGACGGTCGTCGGTTCGATGTCGGGGAACCAGTTGGCGAAGCGCAGCAAATCGATTGCAGACGTAGGATAAACTTGAGGGGCACCGGAGCAACTTCGCTTCGTCGATCCGGCGGTTGCCTTCGGCATTGTAACGCCCCCACTCCTACGCTAGGACGGTCGCACCAAAAGTCGGAGAAAGTATTCGTTGAAGGGTTGCCCGAGTGAACCCCTCTTGCGAATGATGTCTGCGGATACTTTTCGTTTGCCCTGTGATGGAGATGGCAATGAGTTCGCAGATCGACATGTTTCACGATTGCTTTGATCAAGTCGAAGATCCTCGTGTGCAAGGCCGGGTCGTGCATCCACTCCATTCGACTTTGCTGCTGATCGTCGCCGCCGTGATTGCGGATGCAGATGGTCCGGAGGAGATCGAATGCTTCGGACATGAGAAGCTCGATTGGCTGATGAATTTCGCTGATTTCAGTGCTGGCATTCCGTCGCACGACACGATCACTCGCGTGCTCTGTCTGATCAAGCCAACCCAGTTTCAACAAGCATTGCTGGATTGGCACGGTCACTTATGTCGCATGAATTCCAGTACCGACGACACGGCAAAGGCTGACGTTCCGCGACACGTAGCCATCGATGGCAAGACTGCCAGAGGCTCGTACACCGACGCTGAAAAATCAAATGCCATTCACATCGTCTCCGCCTGGGCAACCGAGCACGGTATCACCCTTGGCCAAACCGAAGTCGACTCCAAGACGAATGAAATCACTGCGATTGGCGAGCTTTTAGAGTTCATCGACTTGAAGAAGTCCATCGTGACGGTGGATGCTATCGGGGCTCAAAAGTCAATCGCTGCGAAGATCATTGCTCAGAAGGGCGACTATGTATTCGCGATCAAGGACAATCATCCAAAACTAGCCGAGGCGATTCGCGAACACTTTGAAACCGCCCACGAGCACGGCTTATCGGATCACGGTGTTCGCAGCAAAACAACCAAGGCGAAGCAGGCCTCACGCACGGAAGAACGCTTCTACGCGGTGTGTTCGATTCCCGAATCCATGAAAACGCTTACGTCGGCTTGGGCGGGCGCCAAAAGCATTGGGCAAGCGATCACGCAGTGTGAACGGAACGGCAAGACAACCATCGAGGTTCGTTACTACCTATCCAGTCGCGTGCCACGTGTCAGTGAATTCGCCACAAGTGTTCGCAATCACTGGTCAATCGAGGCGATGCATTGGGTGCTGGACGTCGTGTTCCACGAAGACGGGCATCGACTTCGCGAGAGGAATGCCACGAACAACCTCAGCTTTGTGAGACGCTACGTGACAACGCTGCTCAAACGGGACACTACGAAGCGGAGTTTGAAGCAGAAGCGAAAGAAGGCTGGCTGGAACAATCGGTTTCTTGAAAAACTCCTGTTCGCAGCATGATTTTAATGGGATCGTCGTGACTCCTACGCTACGTTGCTCGGCTACCGCTACTGTTATCGTGTCGAGCGTTATCGTTCAGTGCTCGATCCAGGACGGTGAAGGTCGCATGATGTGCCTGTGGAATGCGAGTCGGCAATTCCCGACGAGCCGTGGCTGAACGATTCGATATTGAGGACGCAGTTGCGATTCCTACATGGTTCATGATCAGGGCTTGGCGATACCTCACCATTCGACATGGTTGCGTTCCGTCGCTTCGATACGCGCGGACGGCAGTTCCACGCTTCAATAAAAGAACGAACCGATTGATTCTGACCTTCAGACGCGGTATCCTGAAATGACCAGCGATCGACCGCTACGGATCGCCGAGCGATTCGATAACCATCCGGTGCACCGGAGCAATGAAAGCACCACGTCTCCTTCGCTATCGACTTGGAACAATTCTTGCGTTGACGGCGTTGTTAGCGTGTTGTTTCGCTTGGGTTACCGAAAGGGCCATTCTGAATCACGAACGACGCCAAGCCGTCGAGCGAATCTGGAGGTTCGGTGGAAGCATCGAATTTGTTGGTGAAGCGGTTTTTGAACGCCCAATATCAGCTTCCGACTGGGCACTAGTAAATTCGCGTGGTTGGATCTACGACGCAATTCATTCACGTACTGCGACGCAGGTAATCTTTGTAAACTACATCGGGTATCCTACTACAGTGAACGACGATGACATTCCCGATCTTGTAAGTGCAATTAGGCAACTGCCTGAAATCACGGAAGCGCGGCTCGATGCAACCCGCATCTCTCGCAGTGGCATGGAGCAAATGCGATCGGGGCTTCCTGATGTGAGGATTTGGACACCCAAATTTGACAGTCCGTAGTTAATTGATGCGGATAACCACGCGATGATGACGGAGCGATGGTGGACGATCGGTTCCAATGGTTCGTCAACTCCCGTCGCCCACATATCACCACCGTTATCCGAACAAGGAATCCAGAATGAAACCCTATCGAAGATCGCTCGCCTTACTTTTCGCTTTCGCCATTGTCCTGTATCCCAACCACAACACTCGTGCAGACGACGCTGACACCGAGACTCGGGACACAACGCAGTATCTAGTCGAGTTGTGGGAATACGAACTTGACGAGGCGATTCCAATCGGCCTTAGCGAAGCCGAGGTGGTTGATGCGATTTGCGGATCAAGTGCTAAAACGATCGAGACAATACGACTGACCGCAATCGCGGACACAGATAGCAGGGTTCAATTCGGTCGACGCATCACGGTGACCACCGCAAAAATGACGCAAGGAAACACCACTTCGCGTCAAATTAAAGAACGAGTTATTGTCGAAAGTTGTGTTCTTGAAGAAATGAAAAAGGTGGCGCATCCTGCTGAAACTTCAACACCTCAGCCGCCCGAAGTGGGCACAAGGATACGCCATGAACCAGACTAAAACAGACCGAC
>JBGSLZ010000120.1:0-65512 GCA_041740415.1 Rubripirellula sp. | reverse complement strand
GTTCCCACGCCTGTAGACAAGAAATTACACCGATCAACGGCGTGGCCAATACGACCACCAGACCGAATTGCTTAATGCGAAGCCCTTGGGATATGCGGTGCAACTCGGGTGACCTCAACACCGGGACTTCCGAGCGTTTTGCGGTCGCGTCAGCAAGTTTGTTTTCCAAAGTAAGCTCCCGGTCGATCTGCAATTAGGTGAACGAATAACAAACCGACCACCATCCGAACGACGAGAGCCGATTTACTATGACAATCACGGCGCTGTTTGCAAGACTGAAACAGTGGATACGACGTCGCATTCGGTCTTGTTACTGGAAGCGTTGGCGGCACGTCCAAAAGAAAACTCTTTCTATCGACGAAGGTCCGCGATTTCCGTGGTCGCGGCGATTGATACGGAACTCACTAACCAACCAGATTCGCGACTCAGGACTGGACTGCAACGCTCGCGATTGCCTGGGTAATGACGTTTGCAGTTTCCTCCAGACCTTGTCATGGAAGCCGTACCAAGGTCACACAACGCACAAGACGAACTTGCCAGGAGCTTCCTTGGATCACGACGGTCACCGTTGCGAGTGATGTCATGCTGCGCTATTTACGTAAATAGTGCACGCCTCAACGGTCGTGAGCCGAACAACAAGCGACTCAGAATGCCGAGAGTGCGACACGACTGGTTTGCCCAGGCAGAAGTCACTACTAGTTCGTGTTCACACGAGCCTCGCGGCTTAACGCGAGCTCGAAGACTCGGCTTGCTTGCCGCCAGTTATCATTAACGCTTGACAAGCAAGCGTAAAGCGACGGCTTGGTTCTGCTGAGTGCTGTGTCTTCCCGCTGGTCAAAGGCGGCTCAACGGTGCGCGCGTCGCATTGCTGGTGGCCTGTCAGCTTGGAAGTTGAAGGTTGAGAAACGTCTTGCAAGCCCGACAACGGAGGGCGGGCCACTTCGATCGGTTGACAGAATCAAGCCTGACAAGGCACGAGTGCCTTCCCATGGGGAGTCATGAATCGAGTTGTGACAACCAGTCAATTAACAACCAAGGCCATTTCGCAGGTGGAAAGTCATGCTGCACGCGCTGGGGGATCAGGTTGCCGACGCCGTGCCCGCCTTGATCGAACAGATCGAGCCGGGCGGGAACGCCTAGTTTTGTCAGATCAGCAACGATGTTTCTTGCGATTTCCACGGGCTTGTCCGTGGTTGCGTGGACGAGATACACCGGAGGAGAATCTCTGCGAAACACGAATGGATTCTCGGGCTTACGCCAGTGCCACGTTCCAAGCCCAACCGCAAAGTCCGGGCGGCTGCTGAAACGCTCGATGGGATCGTCAGCATTCCTATCACCATCATTGAAATTGGCGGTTAGGTTCATGGCAAGGTTAGCCCCCGCGGAGTATCCCACGATTCCGATCTTGTTCGGATCGACGTTCCATTCCTTGGAGCGGTGCCGCACGAAGCGCATGGCGCGTTTCGCATCCAGAAGCGTCACTGCCTGAATCTGCTCGTTTGTCATCATGTGAGGTGGATGAGTGCGATACTTCAGGCCAATGACGGCAACCCCCATCGGATTGAAGACCTTGGCGGCATAAACGACATGTGTCTTCCAGTCGTGGCGGCCATAGCCGCCCCCAGCGCAGACGACGATTGCCATTCCTGTGGCTTTGTCTTTTGCGGGAAGGTAAGGCGTGATCGTGGGAACCGATACACAGCGAATGCTCTGGTTTTCCTCGATGGTCTCCGGCGGTGCGCCCTCGACAAATTGCGGCGGGTTACCTGGCCAAAGTTGTATTGGGTCGGGTGTGCCGGGACCAAGCTGTCGTTTCAGCTCGCGTTCACTTGGTGTCAGCTCCGCGCTTGTGGGGGCGACGATGAGAATGGCAAGCGCCATAGTCAACAGGAGCAGTCTCATGCCGTCATCCATCTCGTTGCGGAGGTTTTGGAAGCAGAACGAATAACAAACTATCCGTCGGTACTCGGACGGATAGTTTGGACGTTGAACTGAGACGCTTGGCTATTGAACATGGGACATACGCCTATGCGAATACTTAACGCCTCTCGCTCTTGCAGTTGTATTCTAAAGCCTGGTCAACGCACCGTGCAACTCGGACAGCCTGACGCGACTCCAGGCAACCGGCGACATTTGAGGTCAAGTTGTTCGGGCGCATCCATTACGTCTATAGTGGGTCCTCATTCGCAGCATGGTTGTCGAACGGTGGGGGCAGTCATGAAACTTCGTCTCTACGACCGCACCAACCTTCGCGGAACACTTAAAAGTTGACCGCGGTCAACTTTCTTGATCGCTTAGTAAAAGCGGTTCCTATTTACCGCGCATGTTGTTGTGAGTAGCTGCATGACAACAACTTTCGAGCTCCTAGCGTCACATCGGCCAATAGCGATCACCGGTTGCTTACATGTTAAAACCGCTGCCTGCTGTTAAGGTTTTACCCGGTATCATCGGACCTCATCTTCCTTCACGAATGCCTATCGCTCTACGAGCCCGTGCACTTGGCAAGCACGAATCAAAATACGTCCCAAAGTCCTCACCAAGATTCACCTTGATGTTCAGTCCATATCAATCATTGTTTCTGATCTCAAGAAATGTCGAATCAGCTTTAGGTTTTGACCGCAGTGAACACGGTGGCATAGCACCTTCGACACCGGCAGGGGCGAAGTCTCGTTAATCACTGCCGATTGTCACCGGTACTTTGAATCGGACTAAAGTTGTGATCGAAGCCGTGTATCGTTGGTGTCGACACGCGCACCATGCGATGACGACCGGAGGCGCGCGCGCTATCCAACAATCTGTCATTTATCTCTGGTTATGTGGTTTAACTCATCTCAGTAAAACTACAGATGCAAAAGTGACCACAAGCGTTATCGTCGCGTCACTGTAAATGACTCGCAATCGCAATGCTGTGATTTAACTCAGGTGAGTAAAACCACGGCATCCCGATCATGGATACCTGAGGATGGATCGATACCCCCAGCCGGAATTGGCGGTGGCTCTTACTTTAAGTTAATGACAAAAGGCGTCATGTCAGTACGTGTATTTGCAATATGCTGTGTTTAGACGGGGGGATCGCACGGGGAGGGGGCGCGGAAATCAACCCACCTTTTAGCTTGGGTAATTTGAGTGCCACAAACCACTCGTGCGGAATCTGACAAAACTGAGCAAGGTTATTCCAGTGCCATTGTATGGGAAAATCCTGCGGGTTTCGCCAGGGCAAATGCCCTGGACCTATTACGCGTTCACGCGACTACTTACCGGAGTCTCCTCTGTAATACTTGTCACTCGAGGGCGGCAAAATAGCTGTCGCGTCACCCAACGGCAGTCGAATGGTGCAAGCTTGTTCGCACACCACAGGCGGTTGTAGGTGGATGCAGCGTTTGCCCGCGGCAAGGAACCCATGACCAGTACACCTGCGGCGCGTCTTCGAGCGATCGAGACGTTGGCAAGAGCCGGTGTGCCGGTTCGTGTCATGGTGGCCCCCGTGGGGCCGGGACTTACCGATTACGAAGCACCAGCCATTATGAAGGCGGCACGTGACGCCGGGGCCACCGATGCTCGATAAGTGCTGCTTAGGCTGCCGCAGACAGTCGAGCCCGTTTTTCTTGAGTGGCTCCATCGGACCCAGCCACTCAAGTCCGCAAGGGTGGAGAGCCTTGTTCGCCAAACCCGGGGTGGAAAGCTCAACGACTCCGGTTTGGATCAACGCATGGTCGGTAGCGGTGAAATCGCCGGTCAAATCCGTGGCATGTTTGGCATGTTTCGATCCAAACTTGGATTTAGCGATCTACCGGTCCTGGACGTTGATCAATTCCGGCCACCAACCCAGCGAAATGGACAGCTAACGCTGTTTTAACTGTGCATGGGCCGTGGGCAAGGACTGTCGAAGTGAAGGGTAGGACACACTAGAGGCATCAACTCCGCTGACGAGGCGAACCAACGATACCCACCAAAGATCCAGATGAATTGCGGCATGTAAATAGAAAAGTCGCGAGGACGCCGACAGACTTCAATCAAGAATGTACGGGATGTCTAACACCCCGACGACCGTTCAGCAACGCTGAGCGATCAGCTTGGTTTGGCTCTTGTCATTTGCCTTTAAATGTCAGGTTCAGCTTCGCTTGCGCCAAGCGGAACAACTCCCGCAGCACCACGACGAGTTCGTCGTCAGAGGCACTGCCCTTAAACTCGTAATCCTTACGTTGGAACGCTTGGACCATTGACTTTGCGGAACGGAGTACACCGGACGAAACTCTCGAATCGTTCGGTGGTGAGGGTTCATCGTCATTCATCCCAAGTAGCTTGCGGACGTCAGTCCAGTTAGTCACTTTCGGATGTTTCTTGCAAAACTTTTCAAGTGAATCAGCCATCGCAGCGAACCGACGGAGGCGACTGATATCGCTTTTGTCGATCTTTAACTCCGAACTGACCCGCTTGATTGTACCCATGCCGTACACTTGCCGTGCCTTGGGTGGACCAAGCTTTGCGTTCAACAACTTTCCCATTTTGAAACGTACTTCTAGCCCCTGTCGCTGGAACGGTTTCCAGATCGCAGCAAGCTGCTTCAGGAATTCCTTTTCTCCAACGACATGGGATCGGGCGGTTTCACTCTGACTCTTCGACGCTTTTGTTTGACTCATGTGAATCTCCAAAAAGCGTCCTCGCGACGGGGATTATTTTGCCAGTCCGGAGCACCGGAGTCAAACTCTTGCGGTTGCCGGGTTGAAGTTGGTTTTGTTGACCGCGTCAACAAACGGGGGCGAAACGGTTCCTATTTACCGCGACTGCTAATCCGCGGGGCCGCAGTTGTCGGTAAAATCTTGGTCGCTAGGCCGACGATCGTGATAGATCGGGATAGCCGTACCGCTGAGAAACATAACCGTTTGCACTGAGAGGCAGGCCGGGTGCCCACAGGGGTGAACGGCTCATTATTTCGATAAGCTGCGATAGTGACATGTTCGCGTTCGGAGTTGCCGCTTCCACGACCACCTCATCGTGAACGTGCATTACCACCGGCATCCCGCGTAGCTCGCACTCAACAAGGCATTCTGTTATTAAGTCACGACAGATCCCTTGCACGATGTTCTGCACGAGTTTGCCGCCATATGTGCGCGTCCACCCTTCTCGCGGATGCTCAAACTCGAAGCCGTTCGAAGTCAACGACCGTATGCTGCGGTAGTAAATCGAACGATTGCTCGGCAGGGTGATGGCTAGGTCGCGACCATCGTACATGAAACTGCAGCGACAAGCATGTTGTACGATCCCCGTTGCAATCGCGTTTACGGCTGCTTGACCCGTCAATTGCCAAATCCCTGGAACCCAGGTCCATCCATCAATGCAACCGCCAGCAATGCGAGGAAACTGTTTCCTATACGATTTAACGATCTGCTCTGGAGATGTCCCGGCAGCATGTAGGTCAATGTCAAGTTTCTCTGCATACTCTTCAAGCTTTTCTGCTCCCATACCGTAGCCACAGGCAAGAATGGCGAGTTTACCGACGCTACGTTTCTCGGGTTCTTCGGCTGTAATTTGACGGCCATAGATACTCGATGCCGTATCGAGATAGGGATCAGCGCCTTTCACAAATGCCTCTAGCAAAGTGGTCTCGCCAGCACACCACGCCAACCCACGAGCCTCGACGGCATGAAAGTCAGCGATGCAAAGAGTCTTTCCAACGTCAGCCACGAAACACGCCCGTCGTAGACCACATATCGCATCGTCGACTGATGTACCTTCTGGTAATTGACCACAGAATGCTGCGTAGTCAGAGGAGACGCTGATCAAACGAGATGCGGTTGTCGCATCAAGCGTTGCCCGTGGAAGATTATGTAATTGGACACCGCTACTTGAAAAACGCCCCGTGTGGCATCCATAGTAGTTAAAGGCTCCTCGAACCCGACCGTCATCATCTATGCCGAGCAAAAGCGACCGCAACGATGATGATGAATCACGATTTGCAACGATGATGGCGTTCACGACGGCACGGGTCGTTTCATCGAGCCATAAATGTCCGCTTTCGGATTCCCTGATCAAACGCTTTAGCGTCGACCGTTGTAGGTTGGGAAGCGGGATGCCCTTTCCATGAAACCAATCAAGCAGGAATGCTCCCTTTTGCAAGTCATCCGCGACCGGCGTACCCGATGACCTACTCTGCAGCGGACGTGTCACGTCCTCTAAGTGCGTTTGCGACAGGTCCTGTAGGGCCGCAACCAGTTGCCTATCGACACTAATCCCACGATCGTTGATGGTTCGGTGAGTTTGTATCAATCCTGACTCACCGAAGTGCTGCAACCATGGAAACACTTGTTCCATAGAATGGCATTCTTGCAGCAACCGAAACAAGGTTTCTTGAAGGCTCTTTGGCTGCCAGCGGGCATCAATTGGGGGTGAGATGCGACAAGGAACTCGGCTCGCCAATTCTTCCAGACCCTGAGGATAGCCCGCTGCACGAGCCAACTCAGCCGTGTCCAAGATCTTGACGTATTGCCCGACTGTTGTGGACAGGGTCCGTGCAAGTCGGTTCTGATCGTGCATACAAAAAACACGATCAGCCCGGGCTAGCTGATGTAGATTTGCTGGCACTGCGCTGCCGAAGTTAACCTCGAGCGTCTCCGGTTTCATCCCAAACCACGCTGAGTCAAACCCGCGGCAGGCGTTAAGAAACATTTGCTGGTCCGTACCCGGACACCAAATCAAACATCGCTGATCAAATCGGAGAACCAACTTGGAAATTGCTCCATCTTCGCCGCACGCCGATGACAATTCACCCGACATGAATACCGGTAGGCTGACGTGCCGAATAATGCTGTGCTTCTGGGAGCGAACATGATGCTGGAGTTCATCGGTGACCCGATCGACGTTACCGGTCAGACGTAGACAATCAATATCAGTACGGACATTCACGCCGATGCGTTGCAAGCCCGCGAGCAGTTCGGGAACGTTCATATCACTATCTCCGGACTCTGGACCGAATCGATCACGGTGCTCGAGTGATGAGAGTTAATGCTGTCGGCACCGCTAAAAAATTCCGTGGTGGGGCCAAATTGGTTGGCAACCCATTCCCATGCTTGAATACGTGAGCATTCAGCAAAGTCCTTGAATGAAGTTGGTGGCGATACAAGGGCGACGGGATGGGGGCAGCCCCATTGCGAACGCCTAAGTTGCAGTTTACGAGCTAGTTCCTGTGCTTCGTGATTTGCATCGCGGTCAAGAGCAACTGCTATCGGGCGATCAAGAAAGTCTGTAACTAGTTGATCAACCTGATAGTCGCTCGCGCACTTGCCCATCAAACCCAGAGCATTGCCACCAAACCGCCAGACGTCGGACGGCCCCTCGACCACGACGATCGGCCCAGGATTTATTTTGGCCCGTTCAACTCCGTAGAGTGACTTTGATTTACTGAATCCCTGCATACAGAGATATTTTCGATATTCATGACGTACGGCGCGTGCCTGCCAACCGACAAGTGGAAAGGTAGGATTGCTGAGCAAGCTTGCCACCCTTCGTCGCACCGGGATCACTACACGACCAGGAATGGATGGCTGTGAACGATCGCACATTGACGCTATGTAAACGTTCCAGTTGGACCACAGCTCGCAGACATCGAAACCACGGCCCTGCAGGTACTGCATGCCTGCAAGTGCCTCTGGCGAATCCCAAGGGGCCTGAAGTGGCATGTCATGATCAGCAACGACGGGATCAAGGCTAATTTCAAGCTGCACGCCCTGACGAATTTGTGAGACACGAAGCCTTTCAGAGTAATTAAAGGGAAACAAGCGGTTCCACAGGTCCCGTCTGTCTTGTAACGTTCGATAGCAATGTTCGTTGTAGCAACAGGATAAATACAGGTGATTGTCACCATCACCGGTGTCAACGCCGAACATATGATTGATCCACAGCCGCTGTCGAGAGTCACCGCACTGAGGACAATTAACTTTGTAGTATTCGCCCGCAGTCGAGGAGCGATTATATGCAATTCCTTCGCTGGTAATGCTTACGTGAGCGAACTCGCGGGTGAGCGCGGTGTATAGTTGCGGATTGAGAGGTTGAGCCATGAATTGAATTTCGCGAGGGAGGCTGTCCAAGGTGTCCTAGGTCTTGACAAGTTCAGTTCAATTTTGAAATGAACAACAGATTGAAAGCACAATACCTTTATTTTCCTATTTACCTAAGACACCTGGGACTTTTTAAAACATTGATTTACTTCAGCAGACCAAGGGTAAAGGTACCCAGGGGCGATGATGGTTAGTAACTCACTCGTTACGTTCAGTTGGGCCGAACGTATCCCGCTGCTGAAAGGTTTGCGGATTAAATTTGATCTCTGCGCTAATCCTGTCGTAGGTGACACACTCACTGCGCAAGGCAACACCCCGGTAACCCCACGGGCGAGAACTCCCTTGAGTCAACCGAACCCTGTTTTCAACACCACATTGCTTGAGTTCCTTTCCAAATTCGCTTGTTGATTTTGGATGCCGTCCAATCGACCGACAGAATCCAAGATAAATTGTGTACAGCCGGGCTGATGTTTCTTCGCAATCCTGTCCCAGAATGCAGCACTCATCCAAGAATTGAGCCACAGGACTTGAGTCATGCCGATGCTCATTCACAGCGTCATCACAGACCACGCAAGAGGTTAAAAACTCTTGGCGAAGCAAACGCTGGGCACCTTGAATCGACCAATTGAAGATACCTGGCAACTCACTGCAAAGATTGCGGAACCGGTGGACGTCGCGATTCTGTTGTCCGAAGGTTTCAAGAAACGGTATCACGCACAAGCGACGCCAGGTGCCACCTGTCGGGTCAGAAAACGGAGGTAAATAGTTCGACGCATAAATGAGTTTGGCGGTAGGCTTCATGACATAGGGATCGCGGTGTTTGCGATTAACCTGGGTCAATTGCCCACTGACAAGCTGCTTGAGTAAACCTTCCTGAACTTTAGGCATCCTGTGCATGTCGTTCACGATGTTGGCCGACATACCATCCATGGTGGCGATCAAGAAGTTATCGGTCAGACTTTCGAGAGCCACACTTGAAACGTTTTGTTGCCCAAGCATCTCTGTCAAAACATTGGCGACTAAGCTTTTTCCGTTTGCTCCATTCCCGATCAGAATGAACATTTTTTCGAGATCGTGGCGACCACGTAATAATGTACAACCGAACATCTCCTGAAGAACTTCCCGACGTCGATCTGACTCTGACCGTGGGGGCAAGACCTCATTGATGGTCTGTAACCAAAGTGGACAAGCTGCTAAGGGATCAAACGCATAGTTCACGGTGACCGGTAAGAACATCCTTGCATCGGAGACCGTCGATGACGCAATCGCAGTGCATTCATCAATTTCCACAAGGTTATTTGTGAAAGCAATGGCGTTTCGAGATTCAACGCGAAGCGGTGACTCGGAGACGACGTAAATTGGTGTTGCGACCTTAGTCACAGGAAAGTTGACAATCGCTTGGATGTTGTCGATCACACTGCCAACAAACTGCCGCGTAATGTTCAAGTTATTGTGCAGAGCTTGCATCGCGAGTACGACCAAAGGCCGGATGTCGGCAATCGGTTCCCAAGTTTGACCATTCCAGCGGTAATAATCCCCACGAAAGTACCGGAGCGGCGGCGTGCTTGGTGCTTCATCCTCGCCCAAGACTTGTTGCTGGAAATAGTCAAGAATGTTCCTGGCGGCATCCTGTGGCTTGACTCGACCCGATTGGGTCCCTCCGCCACCGGCAATTGCAGTCACTAACTGTCGATGGGTACGCGACGTGCGTCCGTTACGTCGAAGCCAATCAAGGATTAACCTCGCTGAATCTGTCGGGTTTTCTGGATATAATGCACGGGCCAATCCGATTGCCAACTCTTGAGCCCGTCCTACCCGGTTGATATCGTCGTCAAGGTGGAGAGCGAGAGTGGCATCGAAAGCGTTCTCGAACGGGGTCGGAATCCCTGCAATGAAAAATGCAGTCCGGTTCCGTGGTTCACTCGTTACAAGCTCGATGAATGCCTCGTGATAGTCAGATGGGATACCTAAAGAGTTCTGCCAATTCCTAAACCCGACGTGAATTGCGTTTGAACGTAATTCTTGGCATTCATGCACGAGCGTTGGCTCGGTCAGTAGTGCTCCGTCGATTGGAAATACTTGGCCGTCGATATCGACGATAACATGGTTGAGTTGGTTAGCATCTTCGCAAACTGGTGGTGTATAATTAGTCATGAATGACTCCTGGGAAGGGGTTAAAAAGCAGTAGGGTGCTCACCGGCTGCAACCGGTGAGCACCATTTGAAAAATATGCTACGGGTCGACGAACATACGGATCTGCGACCCATACTTGCCGCGCGTCGTTACGGTCGTCGAGCCGACTGGAAGACCGAGGGCAACGATCTCGCGGAACGATGAAGGCCGTACACGCTGGTATGCCTCTGGATTCTGCTCGAGCCATTCGCGATCTGCAGCCGCGTCTATCTCGCACATAGCCGCTACAGCTCGCGGACTGGTTACGGGTTGTGGTCCGGCATTGATGTGCACATCACCGTTGGGTGCAACATAGAATTCTGGTGTTTTCATTTTCAACTTTCTGATTTGAGTAATTGGTAAACGGAATACAGATCAATTTTGACTACATAAGTTGTCTCCTTTTGAATCGTCGGGAAATGCTTTCGGTTCAGTTGCTTTTCAAAAGTCTGCTCGTGCGGAATCACCTACCATCGATCGTCATCAACCCGCTGGGGATTCGGTTTCTTTGGGCGCGCTAAAGTTGAATTAGCGATGGGTGGTGATGAATCAGATGCGATGGTCAGCTGGGTAACGAAGCGATGGAATGCTTCATGCGTCGTAAACCAGGCCCCGCCAACCTTGACTGCCTCTAGTTGCACCCCTCGCAATCCGTTTTTGCGCCAGCGATGTATGGTGCTGGGTGCTACCGGCCGGTCCTGACGTCGACGCGGTAATAAACGCGCTAGTTTCCCGAAGGGGACCAGCGTCTCTTTAGTGAGGTCGATTGCCATTGATAGAACCCTTTGCGTTGAAATCGGGGTGATTGCCTTGGACTGCAAGACAAATTCTTGTTTCGCAACGCAAGACGATGGCGGGATCAAGGCGGGATGAAGACGGGACCCAGGAATCTCCGGCACGTACATCAAAAACACCGTGGATAACGCAAGTTTTTCACACTGCGACATAGCCGAAAAAAGGGCCAATGCTGGACAGTTGGTTGTGCGAGTGGTGGCAAGCTTTCCGCCAGAAAAGAGAATCAGCGTTTTGAGCTGGGTAGCCAGAAGCAATCGCGGAATCGTGAAAGCCGACTATTCGGTACGTCACGTAGAACGCTAAGTCTGTCCTACGTGTGGCAGTTCAGATGAGTAGCTTATGAACTTGATGAATGGGCAAATTGAAATGAACAGGAAACACAAACGTTGCAATCGGTTAACCGTGATTGGCAACGTCCCTGGACACTCCAGAGCCCTACGCTCTTGGTGATCGAACTTAGCAACGGTGACATGATTGTGACTCTCTGCGATGACGTCCGTCGCGGCACTTCCTTGTAGAAGGCCCGCCGGGCTTGCATCTGCTACCACCCATCATGCAAACGCCCGCCGCGGAACTCGGTCGGTGTTAGATTTGGTTTGCACGGCAAACAGGAGAAATTTTATCTCATTCAGGCATATGTACTTATGCCGATTGGCGGCGGTAGTGACACTCCGGCCAGCACATAGAGACGTTTTTTTCGGGTACTTGGAGCAAGCAAACGCAATTCCGCGTCTGCTCCCTTTCGTTTGGAGCGAACAAACTGACGGATAAGACCAACAAAACGGAGGCCGGTCGCACAATTGCGATCGGCGACATTCACGGGCATGCCGACGCTTTGCAACGTTTGCTCGACGAAATCCAGCCAAGTACCAGCGACACGATCATACCGCTGGGCGACTATGTCAATCGTGGGCCGGATTCACGAGGCGTGATCAATACGCTAATCAAGCTCCAGGAACATTGCCGGGTTCTTCCGATTCTTGGCAACCATGACGAGATGATGTTGGAAGCAAGAAACAATCGAGACGCTCTTGATCGGTTTCGGTACGACGGAGGTGACCACACGTGCGGCTCGTATGCGAGCGACGCTTGGTTCTATGCCGATAGCCTACGGTTTGTGCCAGAGAGCCACTGGGGCTTTCTGAATCGCTGTCTGCCCTTCCATGAAGATAATGACTGTATCTTCACACACGCTTCATATGATCCGTTTCTACCGATGAAGGATCAACCGACGAGATTATTGCGTTGGACGTCTATTGCCATGGATGCTCCAAAACCGCACTTCAGCGGCAAGATCGTAGTAGTAGGCCACACGCCCGAACTGTATCTTCGCCACTATGGTCATTTGGTTTGCATCGACACGGCATGCGGGTTCGGCGGGAAGTTGACCGCCCATGAACCAGCAACCGGAATGACATGGTGGGTTGGCGAGACCGGAGTTCGGAAACAAAGAGCAGACGTATGAAAGACGCGAAGTCAAAATCACTCGATACAAACTCAGATCCCGATCGCAATCGACTAGCCACAAATGGACAACGATTGGCTCGGTTGCTAAACGTGCTGCAACTTATTCAGTCAGCAAAGAAATACGACGCGAAAGCATTGGCGAAGCAGTTGGGTCGTGCTGCGCGTAGAATCACCCGTATTCTAAAAATACTCGAATGTGCTCGTATACCGATAAATGCGGAGCCCTCAAAAGCGAGTTTACAAATCGAGGCTGATGCACTGCGGACGGGTTATCGGAAAATATCGCTGCGTTGCGAGGTAAGACGGTGATTCCTGAACTCCCTTATAGATCTCTGCCAGAATGGATTTTGGCAGCCGTGCCGCCGCTATCGCATCTGCCGATCTGCGACCTGCTGGCCGGATCGGTTTATTACCCCGCGTGTAAGTTCGATGGAGACCCCGTCAAGTATCTCGGGGGCAACTTTCACAGTTTCGTCTATGTCGACTATGGGGTCGGACGCGACCAACTCCTCCAAAACCTTAACAGTTTCCACGGTTACCGAATCGCTGCTTTCAGAGAAGTCGCTGAACGCGAGCTAATACCAAACGGCTGGACACCCCGATTTCCGCGAACCTCCGATGGCGGCCTGCGGCGTCAAGCGGGCTGGATCAAGCGCGCATTTGGCGTCTGGTCCATTTACCAGCGGTCCGAGGACTTTAATTCAGATCATGGTCCCGACTGTTTCAGTTTGCTTTACATCGGCGGGGACGGTGTTGCTACTTTTCAAGCCCTATACGAAGGCAACCGAGTCGCGCCTGCTGTTGTAGCAGTAATCCAGCCAGGGCACGGGTCCGGTGGGAACTGGACCAACTTTGAGGATGCGGACGGTATTTTCGCCCGTTCGGTACTGGAGAATCCCAGCGGCACACCCGAATACCTACTATTCGGCGGTTGGGGTGAAGGAAATTTCTATCGCGAGCCTTGTTGGCCATCCTACGACTCGCCCGTGAGAACGCTACACGGCCGACTCCGCTTGTGGAGGCGAAGCAGCGAACCAAATACTGTACCCGACCCCACGCGCAAGTAGGCTTTTACAGCGTTACTGATCCCTGCGACCGCCGCGCAGGAGAGCTGAATCGAGTAGTTTCCTGTTCAACGAGTGGTCTCCGGTTGTGCGTGGTGTGGTGGGTAGCAGTCATGTCCGCAACACAGAATGCTTGAATCACGCTAAAACTTCCGACGGCCGAATCGACGTTTGGCGATTTCGGATTTTACAAGCCAGTATCAGGAGACGCTCACATGGTCAAAATTGTCAAATGTGAAGATGCCGCAGGCGAAAGTTGGTTTCATCTTTCAACTAGGCACGATTCAAAAATTTTTCGCCAGCTCACAACCGAAGGACTAGGCGCACCAACCGTTGAAAAAAAGGTCTGGACCGTAGAATTAAGCTCAAAACAAGTAGCTCAACTTCTAGGCGAGAGGGTACCAGCAACGACAAAGAAAGAAGCTTGGGTTAAACTTTTAAAGATCCTTGAGACAACTGATTACGAAACGAAACTAATTGCAGACACAACTTGCACCACCGTCCCGAGGACACGACTAAGAAAGTTTCGGTTTGCATTCCGAGACTGGTCAATGGGTCTGAAACGCGGGCAAGCCAGTCTCTTCGCGGGCGACATCCAGTTACTACGAGAGTTGTGGAATCATTCGGTAAAAGAGCTAGCGAATTACAATTACCAACAGCCGTTTTACGAAGTTGGTCGCGGCACGTTACCGACCAACACGATACCACTAAGCAAGATCAAGAACACGATCGATGCTGCGGGATATTTCGTTAACAAGTACGAGTCGGAGAAGGAGCTGTCCGGCGTCAAAGTTCGATATTTGGATCGCGAAATCGCTCCACTAAGAACACCCGGCGGCCAATTTGTCGGAGGCGGGGCAGCAACGAGCACCGGAAGAGGCGGGATGGATTTATTGCTTCTCATCAACAACCGTATTTGCGCAGGAGAGGTGAAAGTCGGAAACGACAGTGAGCTTTTCGAAGCACTTCTTCAGGCGTTGTGGTACGGCTCCGAGATTGCTACGAAACACCAAATTTCACGAGTCGCCGAACACTGCAACCTGAACAACTATCAAGAATCGAAAGTTGATGTAGCGGTTCTTAGCATCAGGCAAAAAGTTGATCCGACGCGCAAAGCGACCGTGCGGCTTGTCAATTCAATAAACGAGAAGGGGGGTTTTATGAACCTGGGGACCGTTCATTTATTTGAAAACCATGTGAATGAATGGAAAGCTATTCTCTAGTGGCCTTCTGACCCAAGCGTGACAGTGCACACTGGTAGAATTGACTCATGGCAAAGAAAAAAGGTCCGAAGACAAAGATTCCCCAACGTCCTGACCGGGATCGACGCGTTAAGCAAAGCGAGCGAATTGCCAGGGTTTTGCATGTTCTGTACCTGATTCAATCTCGAGGACGCTGGAATGCAAAGTCCATCGCATCTGAGCTGGAATGCTCAGAGCGAACCGTCTACCGTGATCTCGAGGTTCTGCAGTTCAGTGGATGCCCTTGGTACTACTCCGAAGAAGAAAAGTGCTATCGGGTACGGTCGGACTTTCGGTTCCCTACTTTGATGCTCAATGACGAAGAGGTTATTGGCCAGGCCATAGCTACAGCAATTACCAAAGCTCCCGGACTGGACATTGGCCTGGGGGCCAGCCCAACCACAACTCGATTGGCATCAGCGTCAAAAGACGAAATCAAACAGATCATCGCCGACGCCATGAGCTTGGTGGAAGTATTCGACCTGAAACTGGCTGACCACAGCCAGCATGGTGAAATCCTGAAAGTAATCCAACTCGCACTGCTTGGATCGAAACAAGTAACTGGTGTTTACGAGTCTCCCTACGAGGACTCGCCGGTCAAGCTAACCCTTCATCCGTATCGACTTTGTTTGGTCAAGCAGGCTTGGTACGTCATCGGACACGTCGACGGAGAGAAGGATGCAAAGACTTTCCGTGCCGCACGATTCAAGAGTCTGCGACAGACAGAAGCAGTCTCCGACCGACCGGAGAAGTTCGATCTACGGAAGCACTTTGGCAACGCTTGGTCCGTCTACCGAGGGACCAAGAGTTACGACGTCGAACTTCGCTTTGATGCTTCCGTAGCTCGCACGGTTGTGGAAACCCACTGGCACCACACCCAGGCCGAAAAGAAACACCGCGATGGAAGCGTGACATTGAAATTCACAGTGGATGGGCTGGAAGAGATCCAAAGATGGATTCTGACTTGGACCGGAAAAGTAATCATCGTTCAACCATTGGAACTGAGACAGGCGTTACTGGATGAAATGCAAAAGGGAATCGCGATCAATTCGCGTTAATGGTCTGACCCGTCTCTGACACTTCATTGTGGTAGTAAGTGTGTAAGTCAGTGCCACTACACACAATTTCCACGAGAAATCACTTGAACAAGCAAATGAATGTCGTAGCCATGATCGTCGTACTCACGTTGCTCGGCTGCCAGAAAGGCTCCACACAAAATGGTGCAACATCCACGTCTAAGGATGCAGCAGTTCAACATCTCAGCAGCGAGATTGAGGCATGGATGAATGGTCACGAAAGCGATGCAAAATCCCTTGACGCTCTCGTGGATGGCTTTCAACATCCAATCGCGTTCGAGGTAAAAAGCGTGTTGGATGAAAAACCGAGTCCCCTAGCAACTGCGTCTGACGCAGACTTCCCACTGGACTGGAAAACGTGGCCCGCGTATCGAGTCAATGTCGCTCTGGAGTTTCAATCTCAGTCTGGCGGTTCGATCAAGAAGATTGTGGTGTACACGATGACGTTCAATACTTCGGAAAACCGCTGGTACATTCGCGGGTAGGCTTGTGGAATGACTAGAAGCTATCCATTCACGGATCATGAAGCGGCGTTTGTCGTCCGCTTCATGTACGAACTTTTCCAATTTGATGGTCCAGTGGACGACACGACAACCAAATGGTTTCGAGAGCTTGGAATCGGAGAACCAGCACTAGCTAATTTTTCAAGTGCAATGGAACTCTGTGGCTTCGAACTCCTGAAAGATGCGATTTACGGACCGGAACCGGAAGTCCCCGAAACCTGCCCTTGGATAAATCGTCAGGCGTTCATCGACCGCGACGCGGCGATTCAAAACTGGTTTGCGCATCAGAACCTGACATCGCACTGCATCGACCCGTTCATCGGCACATGAAGTCGATGAGATTCGCACTCAAGATCTTCATCCGCAATCAGGAAAGAACGTGAATCGGAACGAACATTGGAACCGAAAGACGGATCGACCGGGTATTTCACAGGCAGTTGAGAACTCACTCCAAAGCTGCGTTTCTACAGTCGCTTGGCTTTTCATCCTAATCATCATCTTCAATATCTGTGGACTAATCGGTGGTGTGGCGTCACTGCTGGACCGACTCATCCAAGGTGAAGACTACGTTCCCTACATCGGAGCGTGGACAGCAGCGGTGCTTTTCATCTTTACCGGGTTTGGCTCCACGTCATTACTCGCACCAAAAGACCGGCCCACTGCTTTGTACGCGATGGGGATCTTAACAATGTTCATCCTGCTTTTCCTGTTTTCATTGCGGGAAATCATGCACGTCCCGGTGTCGAGTTAATCGGAGGCACGAGGAAACTTTCTCGGGGCATGAACCCACTGACCCGCGTTTGGCTGCGGGTCCTGGTATTCTGTATCGAGACTCCCGGAGACAGGCTGTTCCCACCTTGGGAAGCTTGCTGGTGCAATCCCGCCGACTGACCGCCGTGGCCACACACTGATTCAATTCAGACCGTGACCACCAAGCGGTTCAGATCAGCAAAAAAATGGGATGACGGCCAGCGTTAAGCGAGAAACAACCATTGGTTCTCCGGGAGTCCCTTTTAAATCTGCAGGCAACCTTAGGCGCAAAACTACCGATGCAACTGACCATTTTCCGAGGAACGAAAGAAGTCGGAGGAAATTGCATTGAGCTCTCAACGGAGAAAACGCGAATCATTCTCGATGTTGGAATGCCATTGTTCAATGAGAACCGACAGACACTCGACACCTTCACCTTGCGACGAATGAAAACGGAGGAATTGAACCGGAATGGAGTTTTACCAAAGGTTCCAGGCTTGTTCTCGTTGCCCGAAGAACCCGACGCTGACGATCTCGATGCGATCCTGCTTTCACACGCGCATCTAGACCACGTCGGTTTGCTAAGTCACACCAGGAAGAGCATCCCGATATATGCCAGCTCTGGCACCAGCAAGATGATGTTGGCAGGCGCGGTCTTCGCAAATCAGAATGAGCTTCCACGGGAAAGATTTCGAGAACTTCGATCTAATCGAGCGGAACAAATTGGCGACTTTACGGTCACGAGCTTTCCGGTCGATCATTCTATTTTTGGCTGCCTGTCGTTCTTGATCGAGGCTGACGGGAAACGGCTCTTCTATACCGGCGACCTACGACTCCATGGCCGAAAGCCGGGGATGCACCGCGACATTATTTCAAAGTTGCAGAGTCAAACAATTGATGCACTTTTGATGGAGGGGACGCACTTTGGCTTTGAAGATGGTCGGCAAATTTCGGAAATAGAGCTGGAGGACGAGATCGTCAAAGAGGTTTCTGAAGCAACCGGATTGGTGTTGGCCTCGTTCTCACCCCAGAATGTTGATCGTTTAGTCTCGTTCATTCGAGCTTCCATGAAGGCAGATCGAGTCTTCGTTGCTGACGTTTACACCGCGTTCGTGCTTCATCTGATTAGTCAAGAAACGTCGGTACCAGTGCCTGGGAAAAACGGATGGGGACGAGTTTACTATCCCAAATCACTATGCGCTAAAGTCGAGCGAAAGGGGTCAAATTCCGTGATCGACAGATTTCAATCGTGTCGGATCGAACTATCCGAGATTCTGGAAAGTCGACAAAAGCACTTGATGGTATTCAGGCCGTCTATGCTTGATGACTTTGGCGGGAACTTTCCGGAGGCGACCGAATGTTTTTACGCTACATGGCACGGCTACAGCGATCGCCCTGACTGGAAGAAAACACAGGAAGCGATCGAGAGCACCGGTGGCAAGGTCACCCACGTCCACACAAGCGGTCACGCCCTCGCAAATGACATTGTCCGATTCACGAAAGCGATTGGCGCCAAGACCGTGATCCCGGTACACACGTTCGAACCGGAAACGTTCAAGCATCACTTCGAGCGCGTGACGCTACCTGATGACGGAGTTCCGTTTACGATTTGAACCAGTCGGAGGTTACTCGGGTGACTCGGCGTCCGGTGTCAACAAACCCGAGCTTGTCCGAAGTGACGCCTGAACTTGCTCATAGTCACACGACAGCATTTGCTCATGTTCATCAAAGAAAAACTTCGGATGCACGTCACCCAGGCAAAATTCGTCGATGACAGTCGATTCAAGTTGAACATCTGTTGGGTGATCGTTTCCATGGGCAACGCCCCATTCACCCTTGCCCATGCGAACGACTCGGCCACGCGGTAGACCATAAGGACAATTGCCAATCTGATCCAACAGCAGCGTTGGGTCGACCCGATTCATCCTGGCGAGGATGTAAACAAGGTCCTCCCAGACATCAACATGTCCCGCTTCACCACCTTCGTAGAACGCATTGGGATGAACCAAGATGGACCAATCTTGTTTTGCGTTGGGGACCCAGTAGTACGCCCCGGCGAATGGGCGACCCCCTTTCTTGGCAAGGTGATGACGATGGTGTTGATGGGAAGCCAAGATCGCGGCCAACTGACCAGCATCGATTCCATCACGATAGGAAAGTTGCCACTTTGGTTTGAGCATTCATCAAGTCCGAGGAAAGCACCTACAATATCAAGCGAGCGTGACAGACATGGGACAGACCTTACGGATCAATGTGATCAACCTTCGTCATCATTGGCTGACGCAACCAAGAAATGGTAGTGCTTTGGTCTACTCGGCTTCACGGGTCTCGATCTGAAAGTTGTGAGAAGCCCAGGATCGGTTCTCAGGAAAGTTCACAATGATTTTGTAACTTCCAATCTGCTCGTACTGGTGCTGAACATAGCGCGGATCTGATTTCACGATCGTTTCGTTTTCCCCATCACCCCAATCGACGCTAACTTGGTCCAGATTGATTCCTTCAGGAAAAACAATCCGAACTGCGTTTTTACGAATGAGTGGTTTGGGATAGATGATAATTCCAAGCGATTCAGTGCTAAAGTTCGTATTCTTGGGTCTAAAATCAACCTTGCGAACGCCCGGGAAATTGAGCAACAAGGATTCGCCATCTTCAACCCCTTTTGCATTGCGGTGAAGAAACTCTGTCCCGGTGTGGCTGGAAACAGTGAGAACGCCGATATTTCTCGGAACAATGTTTACACGTTCGCCCTTAACGATTGCTTGTGGTTGCACGATCAAAAATGGTGGTTCTTCGCTATCGATTTTTGGTAACACGGGAGGAGCTGTTTCTTCTGCTTCGCTTTCTCCCCTGTCCAGCTCTGCTTCGCTATCTCCCTCGTCCAGCTCTGGTTCGGCAATCGCGGTGACTTCTGGCAAGGGCTCAGTCGTTGTAGATTCGTCGACAAGCCCTGAGTTTTCCGGTTCAATAACGACAACTGGTGCGTTGCTCTTTCGCCATTCATCGAAAAACGGCCATAGAAGAAAAAGAAGAGCGATAAGCGCGGCTAGAGCCAGGAAAGCCGCCAGCAAATTTCGTCGACTTGGATGAGACGGGATTCTCTTGATCGCGTCGATTGGGTACATCTCCGACCCATCGTGGCGAACGATTCCCCAAATCACAAAGAGATGCTGTTTTCCATTGTGCTTGACCACCCTATAAAGCTCTGGGCTTTCTTGTGGATCGGCGAGCCGAAGTGACGAGATAAACTCCTTCGCCTCAGCGGTCACACCGGGCTGCTTAGACATCGCACGTAAGTCAGCGTACGCATGTTCCAAACCACGTTTCACGTCATCGGTTACGCCACGCTTAAACTCCAACGGCTTGGAACGACAGAGCAACTCGGTTCTACGACTATCTGACGACTTGGCCTCGAACATTGCCGCGTTCTCTTCAATGCGCACGAATCTAGCGAGATACGGTTTGAGCATTGCATCGTCCGCAAAAAGCAAATTGTCGCGATTCTCGACATCGCTCAGCAGCGTTCTGTCACCGCTTTCCAAATTGACCTCGCGGAAAGCATCAAGGTCGACACGTATGCCAGCTTTTGGGACGATGGTGATGGGATCTTTGGACATGTATCGTTGGAAATTCAGTGGTTTTTCAAAGTGTCTTACGTGATTATTCTTCTAGCGAACCGGGAACAACGCCCGATCAAACGGGTATCGCTCGGGCAAATTGTAGTCCGCCCAAAGTACTGCAAGGTCAAATGCCCCGCTAAAGCACTTCCGCACGATGAGCAATGATTGACCGATCGTTACTAACAGCCCAGTTGAGAACCTCTGAAACTTGATCAATTCCATCTTCCTGAGACTGCATTGAGCTACCTCGAAACGTCTCGTCCTTTGATGGGACCATAATTTCATAACGACCGTCAGAAGCGGCATTCAACGCAGCAGCCCAGTCTGTCAATGTCTTGATGACTTCTGTCGGTTGCATACCTCGACCACGAAGGTAGATCGCTAAAAAACGCCCAATCCCCCGCAGTGGTTCCACGAGCTGGTTAAAATCGGATCGTGTTTGTTCTGAACCATTGGCGGCCCCAAGCAGCTGCACATTGGCCAAAATCATTGCCGCGTTTGGATCTGAGATGGCGTCCGCTTGAAGCGACTCAATCGTGGGCTCAATAGAACGTTCCCCCAAAACTGAATGTCGTGTTCGATCAAAGAACTGTTTGATTTCGGATTGCATTGCTTCGGTTATCCGCAAGTCGTCCGCAGCCCTCGCTTCCCTTCTTGCGGATTCTTCCTCAAGCGAGGTGGCTTTTGCCAACGAGAGCGTCACTTGTTCCTGTTCTGACGCCAGCTTTCGACGCTCTACTTCAATGAACTCTAGTTGGTTACTAATCGACGTTTGCTCCGCCGCATGTTTCGCGATACGTGAAGCGAGGTCTTCCACTTCCGCTTGGTATTGTTGCCGTTCACGCAAAAGCTTTTCATGCTCATTTTTTAAGTCATCCTTAGTGCCTCGAATCGCGGCTAACTCCGAATCGAGCGAACGTTTCGCATCTTCGAGACCTATCTTCTCTTTTTCAAGGGCTTTGTTTTTTGCTCTTAAGTCTTCGCGATCGTCCTCCAGCAGTTCTTGTTTTTCGAGTAGTTTTCCCTCGCGGTCGTCAAGCTCTTTCGTTTTGCTTGACATGTTCGTAATCTCCGATTGCTTTTGGCTTTTCTGTGACTCAAGAACTTCGAGCTCATTTCTCAAGTTGTTAATCTTCATTGTCAAAGCCTGAAGCTGCTGCTGCTTATCAATTTCCAAGTTTTCCAGCTTTCGCTCCGCATTTCGCACCCCGGATTCACGGTCGTGAAGAACTAGCTCTCGGGCCGAAATTTGCTCTCGCTCGCCCGCGAACTCTCTTTCTTTGTTGCTAATCACGCCCTGTTGAGCGGCGATGGCTTCTTGTTCCTTCGCAAGCCTGCGTTTTTCCTTTTTCAGCTTTTGTGCGTATACCTCATTTGCCCGCATTGATTCGGCGACGGCGGCTTTCTCCGACTCGAGTTGTCTGCTTTCAGTGCTAATACGCCTTTCTTCGTTTCTTAATTTTTGATCTTCGGCTTTTTGGTAACTGCTTTTTTCGTCGAGTGTTTTTCGTTCTTCCCGTAATCTTGATTCCCGAACAGCAACCTTCTCTTCTCGCTCCTCGATACCCCTTGCGTCGGGCACGATAGCTTGGCCACCAGCAAAAAATAGAATCGCCACCGCGCAGGGAATTAACACTTCGTAACGTGGTTCGGCGTTACTTGAATCAGGCTTCACGCAAAACATCAACCATGCGGCAAGCACTACCCCCAACCCAAGAACAGCTCGAAGGAGATACATCTTGGTTGTACTATCCATCATGCTTCGCCTCGACGGTTCCAATCAACCTGAAAACGTCCGGTGTCGAGCCAATACTGCCCGTCGTCCTGTAGCGTGCAAAGCTTCAACTCGATGTCGTCCTCTGTCACGGGGACCATTTCACCATCGGGCTCATCGGGTCGTGGTCGACGCTCACCATTTGCACGAAGAATTTGCAGAGACTCAGAACCGTCTTCGGCTGCTTCTCTAGCGAATTCAATCTCAATAACACAATTTGGCGTCCGTCGTAACTTCGCATCTCGCCAACGCAGAACGTAAATAGGCTCTGGGCTAGAATCGCCAGGGAGCAATTTTCGTCCAATCTGAGAGCCTATAATCAGACGCGTTCGCGTCTGCCGCTGACCCGGCTCCAGAATCAACGGGTTTAACTTCGTTCCGTCTGGAACACCCCAATAGTTCTGCGAAAATGCTTGGCGGTCTTCATTGATGTCAATGCTCCAGTTGTTGATCAAATTATTTCGTATCGCCTGATGCAATGCAGCACCAACTACGGTCACGAACTTTGCGTCCTGTACTTTTCCGTCAGGACTAAGTGGCCAATTCTCAGCTCCACATCGGTACCCCAAAGCGAAGATGATAGAGCTTGGCAGAATGGGCAAAGCTTCCTCCAGCAACGATCGAAGGTCGGGCAACTCCGACGGTTTGCCCGACACGATCACCAAATCACATTCAAACGCGGCCACAAATTTTGCGAGTGACAAGAACCTCCGGCCGAAACAATCTTTGATGCACTCTCGTATAGCGTCGCGGTGAGGCCCAACGCCAAGGGACTGCGTGGGTGGAAGAAGGTCAACACCAACTCGGCGCCTTGCTTCTGCGTTGAAGTCTTCAAGAATGGTGCCATCCTCATTGGTTTCAAATATATCCGTCATGGTGAAGTCAACTTTTTTGTTTTTCCCCAAATCGGACAGCCAACGATTGATGATTGGCAAGAAGAGCACCCTCGTAAAGCGAGACCACTTGGCGTAGTCCGCAAGAGTTGCCTGTATGCCCGAAAGGAAAGCTTGCAGCTTGTCCACATCAAGATTTTCCCGATTTCCGATGATTCGAGGTAACAAAACTCGTTCGATAATCATCTTCCGAAGTTGGTCCCCCGCAGCACTATTGCAGTCTTTGAAGAGGACCTTCGCATCAAGCTCAACACCGCGACCAATAAACCGATCGGAGTATTCAACGATCGAAATGTCGGTTGTTCCCCCACCAATGTCGATGGTCATTGCACGCAATCTCGCATTGTCTTTCTCGCCCCTGCCGACTGCATTGAACCATTTATTCCCGTCATCCCCAACCTTACGAATCTCTGAGATAACGATCGGAAGTTGAGATGCAACGGCCTCGTCCAGTTGCAAACGAAGATTCAACCGGGGGCAAGCTTCACCATTTGCCGAGTGATAATTCGTCAAACAAAAGACGTTAATCGCTTTTTGCCATTTGGCACGGTAAGCATTGATTTCGCCCGCGGTCCAGCCGGACGGATAAGTGACAACAATGTCACGTAGGGTTCGCGGGGTAAATTGCTTTGTTCCACTCCGCCATGGTTCGCTATTGATGACTCGAAACGCATTTTCAAGAATCGCGAGTGCCGTCCATGCCAAAGAATCACTTCTCGGGTACTGAGGATTCTTCGGAGAAGGAACTGGACGTTTATGCTGCGGCCACTCATTTGGCGGGTTATCAAGATCCCAGTCACTCCCATCTGCAGGCATGAAGCGTAGCATCTGACACTCAAGCTTCGGGATGCCAAGTCTTGCTGCCTCGCGGTTATATCCATCATTTCGGACCATGTGCCAGTTGTCATCGCCAGGATTATCGGATGGGTCGGTATCCCAGGCGTATCGCTTCGGCGAACTGAGAAAAAGTTTGCCGCCACTGGTTAAGTCAAGCTCGAGAAGTTCTCGCCGTGCCGCATCACCTATCAAGACCGGCGAAAGCGCCGAGAAGATTTGTGGCGATCGATACGTGACTTTGTCCAACGCAAGTTTGGCTGTCGTCTTACGGAGCGGCCAGACTCCGGTCGTTACCTCCACCTGTCGAAAATCCCAGTCGGAAATTTCGAGGCTCTCATTGCCGCCGCTCTCAAAATGGGGCTGTTTCAACAACAACCAGGAGTCCGCAAGCGTACCGCCGTATGAGAAGTCTTTGTATCCGTCAAACGTTTCTTCACGGGAGCAAAATGGAACCGGCCTACAGATTGGGGCGAGCGATGGCGAATCCGCAATGTGTTCAAGCGCGAGTACAGCGGATCTTGTGTTTCCAAAGTCGACAATGAGGTCGACGTCGATTGCTTTTTCGCCAGCAGGCGTCAACCAATCGAGACCAATGTGGCCAAAGTTGACAAACGAATCTTCGGTCGCGATCGAAACGTAGATCTTGCGAGATCCCTTAACGCTAGCCAGATTCTCGAACACGTAGGGTGGAGGCTCTTGACGTCCAACATCCGCTGCTCTGATTTCGGATTCCGTCGGTGGACTGCTTTCACGCGTGACGAAGCCACGTTGGCGAGAGCCTAAGTTTGTTTCGATAGCAACCCATATGCCGACTACTGGGCATATTCTGTGCTGTGTTGGATCGCTGGGAAGCGGAACCTTTACATCCCTAATTCCGTACCACGCCTTCAGCCAAAGAGCCCCCTCCGAAATGGCGCTCCGGTTTCTCCAATCTGGCTCAGTCTTCACCAATTGTCGCAAGGCGCCGACGATTTTTTCGACCATTTCAGTCGCCAGTCCTTGGTCATTGACGCATGTATTCTTTTCATCGAAAACGATCTTCGCGCCATTTGCTGCCAATTTGCGAGAATTCTGGACTTCATTCACCGTAACAAGCGGGAAGAAGTGCTGGTGAAAGCCCGTATTTGGAAATAGCCGAAGCGATCCGACACTCTGTTGCGACACTACTTCCGGCATTCGAGGTGGAGCACCGGGAACAGCGTCACTGCTGACCGAGTCAGAAACGTTCGGTAGATCAGGAAATAGTCTTGCTGCGTCTGACATAAAAGTGAAAATTCAGGTGTGGGCGGCGGAGGAAACGTGAAAAGAAATTTCGGAGGTCATCGCGGAGCGACCATTGCCTCATATATTTCTACGATTTGGTCATCACCCACTTGATCGGGCCTACTGTCCGATCTTCCGTTGGCCAAGTCTTCGAGGCGGTCTTCGATTGGTGCGATAATCGCCACATAGTGGGGCGACTCGGTTACAGATGCTCGGCCTGAGGCTTCAGCTTCGGCCCATTCTTTCACAATTTTTGCGATGCTTCCTGTGCTTCCGTGCTCTGGGTGTCGGGTTCGATTGGCTTCTCCTCGAAGCATCGTTCGCGAGATGTTCGCTGAAACCACAACTCTTAGTTCTTTGCAGTTTTCAGTTGTTCGTCGCTGAGGCAGATCCGAATGGATCCACGAAGCGATCTCACCGACCTTTACCGACGAAGCAAGAACCTTCAGAATTCGCTTCAGAACGGGCTTCTCAATTTTAAAGTGGCTCTGAATTTCGCGGTCGCGTTCCGCCCATGTTTGAAGTTGCTCGACTACGTATCGCTCGCATGTTGCGCGGTCACTTCCAGCCGGTGGAACCAAATCCAGTTGATTTGCAGGAAAGTCAACGATTCGCCTGAGCGCGAGGCTAGTTCGTGCAACTGGATCCAAAACGGACGCCTCGATTTTCCCTGCTTCGATCGAGGCAAGTATGCACTCCTTTAACTTCTTGAGATCACGCTTCAGGCGTTCGTCCCCACTTCCGGGCACACACTCGTTCAAGAGATTTAGATTCTGCTTCAAAACGAGTTTTTTTCGCAGGGCAAGCTTGTTCAAGCGATTGCTTGGCTGCAAACCTCTTTCAAGAACGTTGAAGAGATGGGCGACACCACCATCTTCCTCCGTAAGCATATTCCGCAAGCTCGCTACACTATCAGGGTTGCCGAGCCGTCTGCCAAAGCTTTCGTCTTTCAAGATTGCTTCGACCGATTCATTTGACTTCACCGCATTCAGATGAATTTGGCCTTCATGAAACTTCTTATAAGTCGTGATCAGCAATGTTGAAACTTCAGGCGACACCAGTGGATCAAGCTGTTCGATCATTTGAACAAGTGGTTGCATACCGCTGGTAGCAGCACCCTGCGACACAAGATTTACGATTTTTCCGAAAAAGGTCAGATTGAAAAAAACCGGTAACGGCGGACGCCCTGCATGAGGATCGTAGACGTCGTAAGACGGGTCGAAGCTTTTCCACCAAGACGTAATTCCTTTGTGCAGTCTGCCCGGTTTGGGAGGATAGCCACCCGCTCTGGCGAGCAAAAGAAAAGCATCCAGCTGCATTGACCGTCCGTAATCCACAACTAGTGAGGCTGTTTTTCCTCGCTTAAGCACTTTAGTCAGTAGGATCGGGTCGCTTCCAAGCTCACCGTCGGACTCAAAATCATCAAGGCTGATTTGCCGTTCCGTTGTGTTTCGATCCTCATTCGGGACGCCAGGGAAGTCGACTAAGTCAGCGTTGTCGAAAAAACGTGCTACTCCTTCGTCTTCGATCGCACTACGCCTTAACGGAATTGTGAGCTCTCTGATTAAACCCTGGAACCATCCAAACTCCGCTGGCGAATTGAACATTCCCCCGGAACCGACAACGATCCGAATACCGTTGGTAGTTGACTCTCGTGTAAGCCCCTTGATGGCACGTACAATTTGCCTGACACTCCGATTTGAGTCGACGGAGTCCATGTTGTCCAAAAAGGTTTTGTAAGATTCAATGTTCACGAGCAATGCAGCGACTTCCATGCTGCAAGTGATCTTGCCTGATGGCAGCGACGAACCAAGCTTGAGAAGCGACTCAAAGACTCCCGTCATTGCCGAGTGGTCATCCCAAAGTAAATTCGCCGCTAATGCTCGAACGGTGCTCACATCGCTTACCAAGCCCGGATCGCTCAACAACCGATCGCTGATGTCAAAGCCTTCATCCCTTGTTGGTTTGAATCTTTCGTCGTCGGCATGAATGAGCAAGTCAATGACATCGCACAACTCGATCATCGCTTCAAAGGCTTTGCGTTGCGGTTTGGCATCTTGTCTACCGCCAATACCTTTGATGATTTCTTCCAGCCGATCATTTGTGATCGGTGGACCTATCCGGCATTCGGACGAATAACCGGCAGCTAGCGCGTGCATCAGCTCCATCTGATTGAGCAAATCAATGGTTACGGGAGCAATAGGATCGTCAACACGATCGGTTTGAACAAATCGGGATACGCACCCCGAAGCATCAGAGCCAAGATTGTGTGGATTGAAAACAACTACTCCCGGAGGCACTGCATCGTCGCTTGAGAATCGGACTGGTGTCCCCCAGTCCAACGCCCCACCCGCGCCATCAACGCCCGCGTGCTTGTCGCAAAGGCCAGAGATAAGCGTGGATTTCCCACTCTGGGAGGGCCCCCAAACACCGACACTCATGCGGCCAAGGTTTTCGCCTTTCCTGCATGACCCCAATACGGCTGTATTCCGGTAAGCCGATGCGAGCCATTGGGCGGACAATTCATAGGCACCTGTCCGCGATTGGCCAAAGCTCCAGTACCAATCAATCAATTCTGTTGTCACTCAATCCACCAATCGTAGGGAACCTTAGAAGCCCGTTTCGCAGCGGACACTCGCGATTTGATCGTATCTCCTGCCCGTACGGATCGCAGCCCCCCCAGAGCTATCTGAGCATGTCGTTAACAAAAGCTTCTTACACCGCTGGGCTGGAGCTTACTCGTGACTGTGAGCTAGCCCGGACTTACGTTGGTTTGCACAGATTGCCGGTAGTCCTCGGATTCGATGAGTTTGTCCAGGCCGTCATTGTTCCTGAGCCCGAAGACAGCGACTAAGGTACTCTTTGGCTCCCGTGTAACAGCGACGCCGCGTGATTTGGTGCACCAAATCTGTACGGAATCCTACGGAGGAACCTCAGCAGATACTACTTTTCCTCGCAAATTTTGCTTCCGTATGCAACGCTTTGCAAGACGTTCCGAATCGCATATCATACGGCAATTCACGGGGTTTTGGGCCGCGCTAAGGCTTTCAAAAATACCGCCTTCGGAACCGAGGGTTGCAGGTTCGAATCCTGCCGGGTGTACTCTTTTCAATCTGCGGAATTGGCCCTACCGGCCAGTTCGCTCTTCGAGAGTCCTTCTTCGGCCAAGCTGGCCGGTCATTAAACGCCGTGTTTGGGGCGTTTTTCAGTTTCCGGTGATTTGCCCCGGAACTCTGTTGCGAAACTGGCTGCCCCAAATCCGCATGAGTTGCGTCCGTCTCAACGGTTTTTTCTCTGCGAACTATCGCGCTCTCGGATCACATAGTGGCTGCTTGTTACCACGCCGTTTGCTTTCGACCCACCGAACCAGACGGCTCATGTTTTGCTTGAGTTAACAGGTTGGCTTTAAAAAACGGAAAGACGAGGGTGATCAGCTCGAATACCGGCACTCCCAGAAAATCTTGGCGGGAAAACTTCCGTTGCCGAGCAGAGAACCGAAGCATCAATTGGGCCTGCGTTAGCTTAACTCTTTGTGAGCCGACAAATTGGTCAGAGTGGGATCGGCCCGATATTTGCGGTGCTAAAACAACGATTACGGTCAATCGCCGATGCGCCTCAGAGTCACGGCACAACGCAGAGCCAGAGTTTGTATCTGGAGCCCAAGCGGCAAGACGGTCGGGAGAAAAATGGTGGAAGACGAAGGCGAATGCAATGAGACGTGCGACGACCCCAAACTCGTGGAAAAGGCGCAGCACGGGAACCGACGCGCGTTTACTCGGTTGGTGGAATGCAATCAGGAGAAACTGTTTGCATCGATGATGAAATTTCTGCGATGCCGTGAAGAAGCAGAAGAGGCCGTCCAAGAGACGTTCATTCGAGCGTTTCTAAGGATCGATACTTTTAATGCCGATGCCAAGTTCTCGACTTGGCTCCATCGAATCGCGTTCAATTCGGCAATTTCGGGTCGCCGTAAGAAACGTCCAACAATTTCGATTGACCAACGAAACGAGGATTTTGGCGATGAAGCCATTGATTCTAGCGACCCATCCGACGCGAAAATGCTGCGTGATGAACAGATCACGCTCGTTCACGACGCGTTGGACACACTCAGTCATGACCATCGCGCCATACTTGTATTACGCGAGCTTGATGACCTGGCGTACGACGAGATCGCTAATATTTTGGACATCTCGACTGGCACCGTGCGGAGTCGACTTAGCCGAGCACGTACTCAATTGCGTGATGCAATCGAATTGATCCAAGCCGCTGTTCGTTCTTGATCCTACGTCTCTTGCAGTGATGTTGAAGTGTAGTCTTTAGGCGATCTTCACGAATTGCGGCTCAAGCCTCAACTCCAACACAGACAAACTTTTGGTGAAGAATATGAAGAATCTATTGTTCTGGAACGGAGGCTCTGGCAAGGCTGAGAGCGTAGAAGAACTCCGCACGTCGCTCCTTGATACAACAACGACCTGGGTTGAGATGACTCGTGATGTCGATTTAAGGTCGGAGATCGAGAAGGCAATTGACGGAGGTTGCGAAACCGTCATTGCGGCTGGCGGCGATGGTACCGTCAACGCAGTTGTCAATGCATTGATGAAGGTTGACGAACAGAGACGTCCCAGCTTTGCGATTGTTCCGCTGGGAACGGCCAACGATTTCTCTGGCACCCTTGCAATTCCTGATGATGTTGATCAAGCCGTTCAATTGTTTCAGACGACCCGTCCAACTTTAGTGGATATGGTTCGGATAAGCGGCGACGGGTTTGAGCGTTACTACGCGAACGTCGCCGCGGGTGGCAATTGCGTCCGCGTGTCTGAGCAGCTGACCGATGAGCTGAAAAAGCGTTGGGGGCCGCTCAGCTACATCCGAGGGTCCGTTGGGGTGTTGGCGGATATGGAAACGTATCGCATCACGGCGGAGGTTGATGGTGAGCGGTTTGAGCAACTCGATAGTTGGGCGGTGCTGGTTGCGAACGGTCGTACCAACGCTGGACGGATTGAGGTTGCCCCCGAAGCTTCGCCGCACGATGGGATGCTTGACGTCATCATCATCAAGGATGGTAGTGTGTTGGATATGGTGGAGATTGTCGCTGGAAACCTGACCGGAAGCTTCTTGGAGTGTGATCAAGTTATCTTTCGACAGGCGAAGCGGCTGCAATTGCGTTCTGATCCGCCGATGCGGTTTACGCTTGATGGTGAAGTGATCGACGAAGAGCCGATTGAATTCAATGTCGTCGCGGGCGCGCTTCGTGTTTACGTAGGATCGACGACCGGGGGAGGCTTTCTTTTGAAAACCTAGACCTACGGCTTGCTCGTGGAAACCTTCGCGAAGTACTCTTTTAGCTTGACGACGTCCACCGGTTTTACCATGTGTTCGTCAAAGCCTGCTCTCATCGCTTTGTCGCGATCTGACGCTTGGCCATAGCCGGTCATCGCGACTAAACATAAGCCAGCGGTCGCTTCGTTTGCGCGTAGCGTGCGAGCCAACTCGTAGCCAGTCATTCCTGGCATTGAGATGTCCGAGAAAATCACTTCGGCATCGTAACTCTGCAACCTCTCGAGCGCTGCCGCACCGCTATCGACTATTTCGACATGGTGCCCCAACTTCGCGAGCAATCGGGACAGGATCATTGCCAGTGCCCGCATGTCTTCAACGACTAGAACGCGATACGAACGCGATGGCTCCGAAGAAACTTCCACCGGCGCGACAACTTCGGGAACGCAATTTGGCAAGGCAGCCGGCAACGTGACGGTGAACTCACTGCCTTTGCCGACGCCATCACTGTGAGCTGCGACGGTGCCGCCGTGTAGCTCGACGAGTGTGCGTACGAGCGTCAGGCCAATACCCAAACCCGCAGTTCCGCGTTCGACGGAATCACCGACTTGCGAGAACATCTCGAAGATGTCCTCAAGTCGCGAAGGTGCAATTCCGCTGCCGTTGTCTTTCACGCGGATGACAACGCGACCTTCATCAGCAACGACGGACAGATTGATGATGCAGTTCTCACCGCTGTACTTTGATGCGTTGTTGAGCAAATTGCAGACGACTTGCGTGATCCGAGCTGGATCGACCATCACACGCAAGTCGGTTTCCTTCACATCGACGTCCAACGTTTGTTGGTTCGCTTCAATGAGCGAACGCGAGGATTCAACAGCAGAATTGACAATGGTCGCGATTTCAACGACTTGTTTTTTCAGTTCGATTTTCCCACGGCCGATGCGTGAGATATCCATCAGGTCGTCGATCAAGCGTACAAGTTGATCCGCTTGACGGTCCATCGTGACCCGCAAGTCCTCGACATCGCCGTCGAGTTTCATCATACCCATCAACTGGACAGCGTTCTTGATTGGGGAAAGTGGGTTGCGAAGTTCGTGAGCTAGAGTGGCAAGAAATTCGTTTTTGCGGCGTGATTCTTCAGAAAGCTCCGCGGCCAGACGGCTCATTTCATCGCTACTGAACTTCTGCTGCGTCATGTCACGCATGACTTTGCTGTAGCCAATCAGGGTGCCCGATTCATCGCGGATCGAGGACGTAATGCCGTTTGCCCAAAATCGAGTTTCGCCCTTCCGCATCATCCAACGATCGTCATTTGCCGAGCCTGTTGCAGCAGCGGTGGCGAACTCGTTTTCGGTTGTTCCGTTCGCATTGGCCTCCGGCGTGAAAATCAGCGGGCGAACATCACGTCCCAGGTACTCCTCCTCGGTGAATCCGAGAACCTTTGCAACCCCCAAATTCCAACTGGTTGCTCGGCAATCCGTATCCATCGTGAAGATCGCGTAGTCTTGAATCTGGTCGACGAACAAGCGAAGGTGTTCATTAAGTTCGCGATTGCGAGTTTGGAGCTTGGTTTTTGTGTCGAGCGCCTGTTGCAATTGTTTCCGCTCGTTTTCAATGATCGCGGCGTCACGCTCGGCAGATGCTCGACGACGATGGACCGCGTTCATGACAGCACCGATGAGCACGAGGCCGGCTATGGTTGACAGCAGACCGGTGTACCAAGCGACATGATAAGTGTTCAATGACTCGCTTTTGTGGTTTTCCATTTGCGACTCTTCAACCTTTCGCATCGTCGCTAGGTGCTCGCGAACTCCGTCCATCGCATGTTTTCCAAAGTTACCGATAACAATTTCGCGAGCTGTATCCATGTCTTGGCTGCGCCGAATTTCAATCGTCCCGATCAACTCCGCTCGCTTCTGTGCAACCCGTGGCGTCAACTGCTCGAGCGCTTTCGCATGTCCCGGGTCATCCTTGGTTCGTTCGTGTAAGCGTCGCGTTAGGTCATCTAACTCGTTGCTAGCCGACTCATATGGTTCCAGATAGGTTTCGTCGCCCGTAATGATGTATCCACGTTGGCCGGTCTCGGCTTTCGTCAGCGAAAACTCCAATGCGTCGATCAAGTTGAGAGTTTCGTGCGACCCCTCGATGACGGACGAATCTGTCCAAAGTCGCTGGATGTTTCGTAGCGTTACCGTTCCGGTCACGATCAACAGGATGATCACCGCGGCGGTGCCAACCGGTTCGGAAAGGCGGCGAAAGAGAGGTTTGGGCTTTGAATTGTTCAAAACGGTTCAGGTTATTCGTTTTTGAAATTTTGGCATCAGCAGAAGGTTTGCGACGTCGGCAAGTATAGCTGCGTTGGACTACTGGCTATAGGCGAACGCGCACCGAATTTCATGCAAAGCGTCTGAAGGCTGTACTCCAACGCAAACTGGAACTGTTCAGATAACTGCGTTTTGCCGGGCGTCAAACTTTCGCTCCGCCTCGGTCCCTTCACCATCCATCTCGGGGTCTTCAATGGCTCGCTCGACGCGAAGATCAGCTTCTTCGTCATCAGACTCCTGCGATTCGAGGACATCCTGTTCACCTCGCACTTCCGGTTCAAAACGCAGATCAATTCGGATGAGAAAGTGATCTGAACCGATGAATGGCAGTCGCTGAATGCCGCGGATCGCAAAGTGCGGCGAGACAAAAACATGATCAACTGGAAATCGCATGGGAAAGTGATTCGCATTGAACGTGTTGAAGAACCCACGTCCGCGACGAGACTCGAGTTGCCCGCTGCGTCTCGCAACTCAAACTGATACAGGTGCTCAGAATCAAAACGGAAATCCATCAAGATCGCATCGGCCAGTTCGTCGAGAACAGCGTCCGCCGTAGCAACCATTCCCCGCCAGATTTTGCCAAGCGATACTTTAAAAGTGTGATTCCCTTCGCGAAACGCTGGTTCGGATCGCGTGAGCGTGTTCGCCCATGCGGGAAATATCGGTTGTAGCTTCTCGTGCAAGATAACAGTCTTTTCATTTTCGTGCGGGCCTAAGTTGCAAGTCGCAACAAACATCGCATCGCCGAAGTCCGTACGCTCGACCCGACACACGGAGGAAGCCTTTCCGGCTTTTGGCTTCGCGCCGTAGTCCAGCCGCAGCCATCCGAATTGGTGCAACCAACAAAGGGCGACTGAATTTTCAACGTCGTAGAGGATTCCGAAGCGATCGTCGTCCACCACAGAGACTTTCTCTCGCAAACGAAGGTACACGTTTCGGATCTCGTTCACCAAGCCAGTGTCCCCACGGCTTCCTGTGCGAACGTTCCGAGTGGGTGCTGCCAACGAGATCCACCTTTTCAACGAAAAACGCGGTGGTGACATCCCAGCACCGCTTCGAACTTGGATACGCGAGCTCAACGAAATTATCACCAACGCGACCGACCGCGAGCCAACGCCTCCACAAAACTTTTCGCGGCCCAATGAATACGGGCTGTGATTGTCAGTTCTGCTCGGAGATGCAACGTTTCTTGGCGTCACCCACCCAAGAAACCACGCGCATCGCGGGCCGCGAAGATCGACGTCAGCACCTTGTCGACGTGATTCGAAGCAAGAAAATTGACGTCACCACCGGCATTGAAAAAACATCCAGCCCCCACAAGCTCGTTCTGACAAAGACCATCGCTTCCTATGATCGGACACTCAAGCAATATCACAACGACATTAAACCTCTCGCGAGGCTACCGAAAGTCGAAGGCTGATCGTCATTGATCCGCCGCATCGGCGTGTCGCCAACGGGTGAGGTGATCTGGTTTTAGGATTCGTTTTGTTCGGTCGGCGGAGGTCCTTGCAAACGCTGCACAATCTCCGCCCACATCTTTCGTTCGTCGGTCCAGTCGAGCGTCTTCGCGATCGGCCGGACTTCACGTTCCAGGATTGCGTCACGGCCTTGGATCGTTCGCGGCAGATCGAGGATATGCTCTTGGATGTCTGGGGCGAGATTGTCGAGCCACATGATTTGCGACATTCGCGTGGTCGAAATTTGGCCGTAATGTGCTAGCTCGGATTGGTTGATGATCACGCCATCGCGAACCAACTCGTAGCAGTGATGGGCCAGTGCCAACAATCGAGCGATGCATGGGATCGGTAACTGGCCAAACTTGATTTCTTGCTTATTTTAACTTTTGTCGCAATTGTGGGGTTTAGGTTGATTGACTTTGCCGGATGGCCTGGGTAGTTTGCGAAAGCGATGCCCCCCGTACAAGCGCGAGAGTCTTCATGAAGCGATTAGCGTCAATTGTCATCTGTTGCTTCGGCATTCTGGTGTCGTCAGCATCGGCTCCCGCCGCCCTTGTCTTGACCGCCGACTACTCGATGTTCGGTGAGCCGCTCACAAACAATCTGTATCAAAACGATGTCGGCCAGTTTTTTGCGTCACCAGGCTCCGGCCGAAACGATGTGACCGAGTTGTTCCGGCTTAACGTTCAAACGGCGTTCAACTACTTTCAGAACGCTTTTCCGATGGGATCGTGGAACCATACGGTCAAATTCACACTGGTCGATTTAAGTGGTGACGGTGCGGATGGAACTTCTCTGATCACAGGGTTTGATGGCAACGGGCGTTCGAACATGTCAGAGATACAACTCGACAGCAGTGCGGTTTCTCACTTCTTCGTCGACCCGACACCACGAGACAATTCCGAATGGAACATCATTCCGAAGACTGCAAACCTGAATGGAAACGATGTCAACGTCGGCCGATTGGGCAAGGCCGTAGCAGGTGGCCCGGCCGAGGACCGAACGGACATCATGACCTTGCTCGTTCACGAAGTCGGGCACTCGCTCGGACTGTCAGACAATAGTCAACGGTTTGTTGACTTGCTTGGCGCACCGACTGTTGAGACGGATCCCGATCGAATCCTCACTTTCACGTCTGCGATGACAGGCCTTCCCAACGCATTCGATTTGCCGTTTCGAGCGGCGAGCGGTCACGTCAGCACAGCAGCCAACATGGGTTTGTTCGCCGATACAGTAACGTCGGAACCGGGGTTTGGTGAAGGTGATCGCGCACTTCTTTCCGATGTCGAGATCTACGCTTTGGCGGCGGTCAACGGTTTCGGGCCTGGTCAGTTTGTGCTCAACCCAACTGCCGTTCCAGAGCCAACCACGTGGATTGCCCTGGCCATCTTCGGCGCAGTCGCTGTTCGGCGAGTGCGAGTTCGCAAGCGAATGGTCGCGTAAACGCGTTCGTCACGCGGTCATTGGCGTCAGATATGGTCAAGCAGCTCGATAGAGGTGTTCGCGTGTCGGCGGCATACCTGACAAGCCTTTGCTGGCCCGCTTCGTGGCGACCACTTGGAACAGCTTGATCGAACCGTTGGTGAAACCGCCTGAGGCTCCGGCCAAGTAGGCGACCCACAACCGATACCGCTCGGCGCCGACCAATCGAATCGCTTCGTCCTGGTTGGCCGATAGTCGCTGGCACCAAAACTTCGTCGTCAGCGCGTAATGTTCACGCCACGATTCGACATCGTGAATTTCGAAGCCGCTGTTTTCCATGAAGTCCGTTGTCATTCCGACGGGCGTCAATTCCGATCCTGGAAAAATGTACTTGAGCAAGAATTTCCGCTCGGGACGAATTCGATTTGCGGCCCGTTTTGAATTCTTTGCTCGTCGAGCGATCGCATGGTTCAACATGACTCCGCGGTCCCGGAGCATCGAATTGATCTTGTTGAAATAGCGTGGATAGTTCGCTACGCCGATATGCTCGGACATCCCGATGCTCGAAATCTTATCGTACTGACCGACGTGGTCCGCATAGTCACAAATTTCAACACTAACTTGATCCGTCAAACCGAGTCGCTCGATCTTGGCTTTCGCGAAATCGTGTTGTTGCTGGGATAGCGTGATCCCGTGAGCCTTGACGCCAAAGTTTCGGGCCGCGTGACAGATCAAACCGCCCCAACCGCAGCCGATATCCAGCATCCGTTCGCCCGGTTCTAGACGAAGCTTTCGACAGATCATGTCGAGCTTGTCTTGTTGGGCCTGCTCTAACGTGTTGGACCAATTCTTAAAGTAGCCGCACGTGTATTGCATCTCCGGGTCGAGGAACAACTTGTAAAAGTCGTTACCGACATCGTAATGAAACTGAATGTATTCAGTGTTGTTGCGTTTGGACTCGTCACGGCCAACGATATCATCGCGATAGCCGTGATCAATGTTGCCGCCAACACTGGACGCTTGCTCGACATCGCCGCCCTTCATTCTCGCGAACATGAATGGCAACGTCTTCGTGACCAGCATCCGCTTGCTGATCTCTTTGAGACGTTTGCGATTGGATCGCGTGGTCCGTAGAGCTTCGGAGAATTCGATCAAGTCACCACCCTCGAAACTAATATGCCCAGTGGCGTACAGCCGAACCAACGTCTCGAGCGTCGGCTTTCGCATCAGCGACCCGATCACTCCGGGGCCGGAAAGCCCGATGACGTGCTTGCTGTCGACTTGGTCACCGAGCGGGATGACTTCGCCATTCCAAAGTCGAACCGACACATTCAGATCCAGTGGTCCGGCAACCGAGTGGAGGATCTGTTTGAGTGAATTGAGTTGCGTTTGGGCGGAAAATGGAAGTCCCATCCGTGGATGCTCCTTGGTTTCTCAGAGGCGTCAATCACCCGACCATAGCAACCTTCTAGCGCGGCGATTAGATCATTTTCTCAAATCGGCGATCTGAACAAAAGCAAAAAAACACCGCCTCCCCAGCGGGGCGGCGGTGTTTCGTTTCAGTTACGGAATTCAATCTAGCCGCGTAGGCATCCATGATGCGGGAAAACCAAGTCCGGATCAAAAGCGATGGTTCGCACCGAATCTGAAATGAATGGTCTGGTGTGATCGTGACGAATCGTTGATTTCAGGAAACCGACGACCCGTCATGTGATCACGAAGCTACTTGAACTAGTTTTCGATCAAACGCACGTTTTCAGCGCGAGGTCCCTTAGGACCTTGGCCGACGCTGTACTCGACCTTTTGTCCTTCGCGGAGATCGTCATAAGCGACGCCTTCCAACGAAGAACTGTGAAAAAACATGTCCGTTCCAGATTCGTTTTCGATGAATCCAAAACCCTTGTCGGTGATACGTTTGATCTTACCTTCAGCCATCTCTTCTCTTCCAATACTTCTCAAAACAATTGCACAATCAACGCCGAAAGAAACGTTCGCACGGTATCAATTGCACAGGGTCAACGGTTTTACGCGGTCGAAACATCCGATCGGTTCGGATGAAAACAGGTCCGCGTGTCAAAATTTGCGGCGTAAGCCTTTGCCCATTCTATCAGCTCTTCGCGGTTTGCGTGGAGCGTTTTTAAGCGTTGCCAGAATCAATCCTCGGAATCGTCCTCATTCTCGTCGTCGTCGGACGAATCGTCCATATCAACATTGACGTGAAATGTGCCGTTTTCCTGGGCCGTTTTTCGCTCTGCGCGACGGGCCAGCTTGTCCTGGGCTTTGAACTTTTTTTCCATTTCGCGTTGCCGCTTGGCGAATGTATTTTGGTTTTTAGCGATGGTTTTCTCCGTTATCGTTGATGTGAATGTGGTGCCGCTAACGAAATTCGGTTAGGCCGTTCGAGGTCGCGGTTTTCGACCGGAACTTTTGGGCCTAGGTGCGTGGTGTTCGATGATACCGGCCCCAAAACTCGATTGAGCCTTGGCGGGTCGTCGACTCTTGCCATTGGCCGACGCTGTCGATGGGACAGCGACACCCGATTTTCCATTGGACGCTGGACGTTGATTCTGCGATTTCGGACGGCGAGAGCCTGCTTGTGACGACTTCGGTCGGTGCGGTCGAAAATGACTCGACTCGTCACTCGACGGCGCCGCCGACGGAGCAGGTTGATTCGGAGCCAGCGGCACTTTCTTCCCGATCAGTTTTTCGATTGCTCGCAAATCTTCTCGTTCAGCCGACGTGCAGAAGGAAATGGCAACGCCGCTCGCCTCGGCGCGCCCGGTGCGTCCGATTCGGTGAACGTAGCTTTCCGGTTCCGTCGGAAGGTCGTAATTGATCACGTGCGTCACACCGTCGATGTCGATTCCACGAGCGGCAACGTCGGTTGCGACCAACACGTGAATCTTGTTTCGACGGAACGCATCGAGCGTACGCTGGCGAGCGTTCTGTGACTTGTTGCCGTGTATCGCGGCAGCCGAAATGCCAGCTTTTTCCAACTTGTCGGCAACCGTATTCGCGCCGCGTTTGGTTCGAGTGAAGACGATCACTCGATGAGCGTCGTCGCCGCGGACGAGGTCCTTGAGCAGGTTCGGCTTATCAGCCTTTTCGCAAAAGACAACTTGTTGCTCGATCAATTGAGCCGTCGACGCTTTGGGCGTGACCGTGACGGTGACCGGGTTGAGCAACAATCGTTCGGCCAACTCGACAATCTTCGGCGGCATTGTCGCCGAGAAAAACAGCGACTGACGATCCTCGGGTAATTCGTTGATGATCCGTTTTAGGTCGGGCAAGAATCCCATGTCCAGCATGCGATCAGCCTCGTCCAGGACGAAGACCTCGAGACGATCGAGGGCAATGTAACCTTGGTTCATCAGGTCCAGCAATCGGCCGGGCGTCGCCACCAAAACGTGTACGCCACGGTCCATCGCGCGAATCTGGTTGTTTTGATTGACGCCGCCGTAAACCAATGCGGTCTTGATCTTCAGATGCTTGCCGTACGTGTCAAAGCTCTCACCGATCTGAACGGCCAGTTCGCGCGTCGGAGCAAGAATCAGGGCGGCGGGTTGATTGGGTAGCGGTTTACGGTTCTGTTTTCCCAAGCGGTTCAAAATCGGCAACGCAAAGGCGGCTGTTTTGCCGGTGCCCGTTTGGGCACATCCGAGCACGTCGCATCCGGCCAGAGCGGCGGGGATAGTTTGAGCTTGGATGGGGGTGGGTGTGAGATATTTCTCGTCGGCCAACGCCCGTTTGATCGGGTTGAGTAGGTCGAGTTCTTCGAAGCAGTTCAAATGTGTTTCCTTGAAGGGGTGTCGCCAACGATTCGCAATGCAATGCTACCTGTGCGGTTACATCGCCGGCGACGACTGACCCGACATTGGGTTCAAACGCGGCACGACGTGCATGAGCTTCTTCAGCGACGGATCAGAGTATGGATGGATGCGGGCTTGCGGTTCAGATTGATCGACAACTTGCAAATACTGTCGTATCGCGACCGAACGCAATGCGAGTGGCAAAAGCCACGCGGTTTTTTCAACTCTGGACAAACAAGAGAGCCACAGAGTCGGTGCGTCACTTTGGGACGCAGGCCACTTTCCAATGCGATTTACACAATCGTCGGTCAGCAGCTTGTTTGGCAACGGCGAAGGTACCGAAACCTTATGAACCAGTCTTCGAGAGGATCCAACTCGTAAACGAACCCGGTTCGATCGGAAAGCGTGAATCGAGTTTTTCGTTTCACGCTACTCGCTTATTTCCGATCTTGGTCAGCCGAAAAACATTTTTGACGTTCACCGACCTAGCAGAATACTACAGACAACCTTGATTTAAGCCAAGGGTAAATCCGCAAAGTCACGCATTTAGGCAATTCTCTCGCTCATGTCCGATTTGACCACTTCGCAGAATAGCGCGAACCATTCTGGCCATTGCGGTGCCGCCAGCCATGGCTGTGGGCACAGCCGTGACGGCATATTCGGCCCCAACACTGAACTGATTTTTGCGGGTTTCTGCGGACTGTTCTTGGTCGCCGGATGGAGCGTCAAGGCTCTTTCCGTCGGCATTCCACCGAGCGTTTCATTGTCTTGCCTGATCGCTTCCTACGGATTCGGAGGCTACTTCGCGGTCCAGGAAGCGGTCACCAAGATTCGCGGCGGTAGATTTGAGATCGATTTCTTGATGATTGTCGCTGCTGCTGGTGCAGCGGTATTGGGCGTGTGGACGGAAGGTGCTTTTCTGCTGTTTCTGTTCAGCCTAGGACATTCGCTGGAGGGATTTGCGATGGGCCGAGCCAAGCAAGCGATCGAGTCACTTAGCTCTCTCTCCCCGACCACCGCGACGGTACGGCGCAACGGAAGCGAGGTAGAGGTGTCGGTCAGCGAACTGGTCGTCGGCGATGTAGTCATCGTCAAGCCCGATCAGCGGGTCTCGGCGGATGGCTTCGTAGTCAAAGGAAGAACGAGCATCAATCAAGCGCCCATCACAGGCGAAAGCGTCGCCGTCGACAAACGTCCGGTCGACAATTTATCCGCCGCAGCGACTGACCCCGAATCGCTCTCACCCGAGACCCGCGTATTCGCCGGCACCATCAACCAGGAAGGCGAGATTGACATTCAAGTCACAAAGACTTCTGCGGACAATACTCTGGCGAGAGTTATCCGAATGGTCAACGAATCCGAAACTCGCGTTTCGCCGACTCAAACATTCACAAAAAAGTTCGAGAGATACTTTGTGCCCGCTGTCATCTTGACCGTCATCTCGTTGATGTTCGCGCCGTTGGTAATGGAAGAAACTTTTGGAGAGTCGTTTTATCGAGCGATGGCCGCTTTGGTCGCTTCGAGTCCTTGCGCGCTCGCTATCTCCACTCCAAGCGCCGTGCTCAGCGGTATCGCGCGTGCCGCACGCGGGGGAATCTTGATCAAGGGCGGTGGCCCGCTCGAAAGTCTCGGTCGCGTCCGTGCGATCGCCTTTGACAAGACTGGCACGTTGACCACGGGAACACCGACGGTAACCGATGTGCGAACGGTTGAAGGTGTTAGCACCATCGAATTACTTCGCCTCGCGATCGCTGCCGAAAACCATAGTCGACATCCGCTCGCCAAAGCGATCGTGCTGGACGGACTTCGACGACTCGAAGCATCAACGACCAGTGAAGCATCTGTCGCCGTTCCCCTTGCGACAGATTTGAAAATTTTGAACGGACGAGGCATCCAGGCGATGATCGAAGGCGAGATCGTACACATGGGCAACAGTTGTATGTTCGACGAAATCGATGGCACCCCGTTGCCCGACCACGTCCGCGAGATTGCCCAGTCGCTCGAATCCGATGGCCGCACGACGGCCATCGTTCGACGCGGCCCTTGCTATCTCGGCGTGATCGGGCTGATGGACGCGCCGCGTGAGTCGGCTCATCGAACGATCGTGCGATTGCGAGAACTTGGCGTGAGCAACCTCGTCATGATCTCCGGCGACAACCAAACGGTCGCCGATTCGGTCGCTCGCGCGGTCGGGCTCGACCAGGCATTCGGAAGTCAAATGCCCGAAGACAAGGTTGCGGCGATTGAAACTTTAAGTCGTCATGGCGGAGTCGCGATGGTCGGCGACGGTGTCAATGACGCACCGGCTTTGGCCGCGGCGGACGTGGGGATCGCGATCGGAGGCGCCGGCAGCGACGTTGCATTGGAGACTGCCGATGTTGTGCTGATGTCTGAACGGCTCGAGCACCTAACGCTGGCCATCGGTCTGAGCCGCGCGACCTGTCGCATCATCCGCCAAAACCTGTTCATCAGTTTGGGCATGATTGCGATTCTAGTGCCGGCAACGATTTTTGGACTTAGCATCGGTCCCGCTGTCGTACTCCACGAAGGCTCGACACTGGTCGTCGTCATCAACGCACTGCGGTTGTTGGCATTCAAGGAAGTCTCTGCCGCTCCGCGATAACGATTGTCGCGTCACGAAGGCGATGGGTCGAGTTCGTCATCGGTCGGTGGTTCCGGCAGCGTCGCGACCGGTTCGCCCCAATCAGCTTCAAAGTCTTCCTTGCATGAATCGCAATTGATGATTGTGCCAAGTTTTTGGTCATCGAGGACCGTCGCCGCCTGACAATGGCCACACTTCACGCGAACATGCCCCGGCTCGGCGGCCATCGCGTCCAAGTGCGCCTGGCTTACATCGGCAACTTCGATGTCCTCGGGCTGAAGCGTGGTCAACGCATCGCGATTGATCTCACTCATTTTCGCCAACCGATTGGCCAAGCGACGCACGCTGCGTTCAAAACTGTTTCGCGAACAACGACCGTTTCCGAAGTGCCGATCACGGCCGATGTAAAGATACGTGAACCCGCGCAGCAATCGACGTCGCGACTCCGTCGGGATCGAGTACTTCGCTTTGGACGCAATCAATTCAAAGATCCTGCAGAGATCCTCGGGCGAGTAGTCCTCGAACGTCATCGTGGTTCCGACTCTTGAGCTAAGTCCGGGATTGCTACGGATCATCTTTTGCATCTCGACGGGATAGCCCGCCAGAATCACGACCAACCGCTCTCGTTGATCTTCCATTCGTTTGAGCAATGTCTGGATGGCTTCGCGACCGTACTGATCTTGCCCGCTCTCGTCGATCAGCGTGTATGCTTCGTCGATGAAAAGCACTCCATCGAGTGCTTCGTCGATCTTCGCGTTTGTCTTTGGTCCGGTCTGACCGGCATACTCGGCGACCAACCCACTGCGATCGGTTTCGACGAGCTGGCCTTTTGCCAAGATTCCCAGCGATCCGTAGATTTCGGCGATGATTCGCGCGACCGTAGTCTTTCCCGTGCCCGGATTGCCCACGAACGACATGTGCAAACTCGGGCGAGTTGTCGGCAATCCCTCGTCTTGGCGACGGCGTTCCATCTTCAGAAAGTTCGTCAGCGTCTCAATCTGGTCTTTGATCCCATCAAGCCCCACCAGTCCCGTCAGCTTCGCGCGCGCGTCGGCCAGGCGTTCTTCCGGCGTTCGATTGTCGGGCGGAGTTGCCGGTTGAGATTTGTCCGTCGGCTTGGACGACGTTGATTCTCCGACACCTTTCCCCGAACCACCCGGACCCGCCATCGGTGTCGGTTTCTCCGCAGCGGTAACACCGACACCGTCTCGCAAACGCTTTGCCTCGTCACGTAGCCAACTGATTGCGTCGCGCGCGTTGTTGGTATCAGCTTCGCTGGCAAGGCTCTCCGGTGCATTGCCTTGCAATACGCGAAACTGATTTTGCATGGCCTGGATGCTTTCGTTCTCAGCCAAACTGATATCGCCGTCGACCGAAGCCAACAGATTCGCTTGCCGCATCGCCAGCGTTTCGAGTTCACCCCAACGATCTCGGATCGCTGGTATCTCGGCAAATGGCCGCACCAAGTCGCTCCACTTAAAATCACGCGACGCTTCAATCAACCAGTCGACTGCTTCGTGCAGTTGATTGCCCATCACGGACTTACCCCAAATGTGCTCCAGCAAGACCCTGCCGAGCTGTCGTTGCTCCATCGTTCGGCCGCTGGCGCCGGGCACGACGGCGGCAAAGACTTTCATCAAAAAACCTTGATGCAAATCGTCCATTTGACTGGCGATGGATGCGGCATCGGCATCTTCGCTGCCTGAAAGCCAACCATAGGAACCACGGATCAGGTTACCGCTTTCAATGTACAGGGCCTGCGTTTGCTTGAGCGAATCGCGATAGAGACGAATCGATTCAATGATTTGGTCGTCGGGTAGTCGCGGCATGAGAATCGTTAAATCCGGTGCGATGGTTACTGCGGGTTCGCGGACTGATCCGTCCCCCGCTGGTGAATGCACCAGAATAGCGTTTTATCAGGCACCGGCCAGCATTTGGTGTACCGTCAAAGTCACGCTAAACTGAATCACGCAAATCGAAGGGGTTGGATCGCTTCCCCCCTCGGCGATACGTCTCCCCGAATCCGATCCTGAGCTCGCCCCACCTTCTCGCTGATAGATCTGGCTATGACCCGCCGAACTCCCCATGACCGCTTGGTCGCAATCGCCGTTTTGATATTCGGCTCGTTGTCCGGGGCGATCCTTCCGGGCGTGTTCGCGGCAGCAGCGGACGTTGACTTCTCTCGAGACATTCGACCGATTTTGTCGGATCATTGCTTTGCCTGCCACGGACCGGATGAACACGAACGTGCGACCGGCTTGCGCCTCGATACCGGCGAGGGACTCGCCGAAGTCGTTGACACGAGTGACGTTGACGCTAGCGAAATCGTTTTGCGAATTGATTCGAGCGATGCCGACGAGGTGATGCCGCCACCAGCATTTAATAAAGCGTTGACGCGAGAACAAAAGGACAAGCTTCGGCTTTGGATCACGGCAGGCGCCAACTTCGAATCTCATTGGGCATTTTCTCCGCCGCGAGTCTCCGAATCTTCCGCCGATGTGGATGCTCGACCTGGACAGCCGATCGATGGCTTCATTGACGGTGCGATCATCGAAGCTGGACTTGCGATCAACCCACCGGCGGACCGTCGCACGCTGCTCCGCCGGGTCTGCTTGGACTTGACCGGATTGCCGCCGACCCGCGAACAAATCGACACGTTTCTATCCGACAAATCTCCTGACGCCTTCAGTACCCTTGTCGACGAGTTGTTGCGGTCGCGTCATTTTGGTCAGCATGTTGGCCGCTATTGGCTCGACTTGGTGCGTTATGCCGATACGCACGGACTGCACTTGGACAACTATCGTGAGATGTGGCCGTATCGCGATTGGGTGATCGACGCGTTCAACGACAACATGCCTTTTGATCAGTTCATCACGCATCAGCTTGCCGGCGACTTACTGCCGGACGCTACAGACAACAGCAGAATTGCCAGCGGCTTCAATCGCTTGAACGTCACCACAAGTGAAGGGGGTTCTATTTACGACGAAGTTTTCGCTCGCAATTGCATGGACCGCACCGATGCATTTGGAACCGTCTTTCTCGGTTTGACCACGGGCTGCGCGGTATGTCACGATCACAAGTTTGATCCTATCTCGCAACGCGATTATTACTCGCTGCTTTCTTTTTTCAACAGCCTCGACGGCAAGGCGCTGGACAACAACGTCAAGGATCCGGCACCGGTGATCGCGGTCCCCAGCGAAGATCAGTCCGCTAAGATCGCCGCCCTGGATCAGACACTCGCCAGCCTCGCGGCCGAGAAAGCGGGTCCGAATGAGTCCGTCGACGCCGCGCAAGCGGCATGGGAAACGTCACTGATCGATCCGGCGGCTACTCGTTTCCAAGCGTTGCACCCGAGTGCGGTTGCGTCGGAAGCCGGCGTAACATTGAAGACGCCTGATGATGGGACGATCGAAGTCGACGGTCCACCTATGGCTAAAGACGACATCACGATCGTTGCTTCACTGCCAGCCGAAGTGCAATGGCAGACGCTGCGATTGGAGGCGCTCGTCGATGAGGCCCATCCGAAAGTCGGGTTGGGAAGTAATGGCAATGCGGTACTGTCGGAAATTACAGTCGAGTCGACCGACGCGACGACACCAGAACAATGGATCGAAGTACCGATCGTTTATGCGTTTGCCGACTACGAGCAAGCGGGCGACGAATTCTCCGTCGCGAACGCGATCGATGGTAAGACCGACGCCGCGAAAGGATGGGCGGTCGGCGGCCACGAAAAAGACGGCCCGCGAACAGCTTGGTTTGTCATCCCGTCATTGGTGGCTTCAGGTGATGACGCCAAAATTCGTGTACGACTCAAGTTTCAGTCGAAGTACGCGGCCCACCAATTTCACCGAATGCGATTGACGCTCAGCAATGGTTCACCGTCGGTGCCCGAAGACCAACGAATCAAGCTGGGTCCGATCCACACAAGCGGCCCGTTCGCGGTCGAAAATCCTGCCGCGGCGTTCTATCGCGAGTTTGCTTCGGAAAAGAATGCGTTCAATGCCGACGAGACATTCCGCAATGAAGGACGCGATTACCGCTGGCAATCGAGGAGCGATTTCCCCGAAGTCGATGTCAACGTCGTGCCGACACTTCCCGAACTACCGTCGACCGTGATGTGGCACCAGACTATCCATTCTCCGCGAGATCAATCGATCACCATGATGTTGGGCGCCGACGACGGATATGTGGTCTATGTCGGCAGCACCGAAGTCGGTCGCCGCGAAGGCGTAAATCGCATTGAACCACTGGCCTTGGACTATCAACTGCCGCTGAAGAAGGGCGACAACGACATCTATCTCAAATTTGTCAACTACGAGCGTGGTTCTGAAATGACTTACGCTTATCGATCGCCCGCGATCGAAGTGCCAAGTCGACTCCGCGAACTCGTGAAAACTCCCACTGACGCTCGCGAAGAATCAATTGCCAAGTCATTGCGTCGGTTCTTTCGTGAAGTGCATTGCCTCCATCCCGATTGGTTGGCGTTGGTCGATCAAGAAAAGGGAACTCGCATCGCTCGAGAGAAGTTGCAATCCGAGATTCCAACCACCCTGGTTTGGAAAGAGCTCGAGAAGCCTAGGCAAGCTCACGTGCTGACGCGAGGTCAGTACGATCAGCTCGGTGAAGCCGTCCCTCGCAGCACGCCATCCTTCTTGCCTCCGTTTCAGGATGACCAACCGAAGAACCGACTCGGTTTAGCAAGGTGGCTAACATCGCCCGAGCATCCCTTGACGGCGCGGGTTGCCGTAAACCGATTTTGGCAACAACTCTTCGGCATCGGTTTGGTGAAAACCAGCGAAGATTTCGGTAGCCAGGGTGAACCACCCAGCCATCCCGAACTCCTGGATTGGTTGGCGACCGATTTTCAAGCGAACGGTTGGGATGTGAAGCGTTTGCTGAAAAACTTGGTGATGAGCAACGCTTATCAGCGATCGTCCAAAGTCGGCGGCGGCATGCTCGCCATCGATCCCAGCAATCGACTACTCGCGCGTGGGCCGCGTCATCGCCTTGATGCGGAAGTGTTGCGAGATCAAGCTCTCTCGCTTTCGGGGCAGTTGAATGACAGTGAAGGTGGCCCGAGCGTCAAGCCACCGCAACCCGCTGGACTGTGGGAAGCCGTCGGCTATTCCGGCAGCAACACGGTTAAGTTTGTCGCCGACACCGGCGACAAGATCCATCGTCGCAGCGTCTACACGTTTTGGAAACGCACCAGCGCGCCGCCGCAGATGTCGACACTCGATGCGCCGAGCCGTGAATCGTGTACCGCTCGTCGTGAACGAACCAACACTCCGCTGCAGGCACTTTTGCTGATGAATGAAACGCAGTATGTCGAAGCTGCAAAGCTTTTGGCGCGACGTGCGATGGAAGTTCCATCGGTTGAGACTGATTCACAGCGATTGGAATGGATATTCGAAACCGTGACGGCCCGATTGCCCAACAACGAAGAACTCATCGAGTTGTCAACATTGATCGAGGATTTAGCGGTCTACTACGACCAACATCCCGATCTGGCCGCCAAGTTGGTGGAAACCTCGGATGCCCGCGCGGCCGCCTGGACGGTGCTTGCGAGCACGCTCCTGAACATGGACGAAACCGTAACCAAGTAACCCGATTGCGACGTTGGATAGCATGGACAATCAAGAGATCATCAAACGACTGACACGTCGATCGTTTTTTTCGCAAAGCTCGGCGGGGCTCGGCACCGCAGCGCTGGCGTCGCTGAACGTAAAGCCTGGTTTCGCTGCGCCGGCCATCGCTACACCCAAATCGATCAGCGTCGGCGGACGCCCGGATTTGCCACATCATGCCCCCAAGGCGCGGCGTGCGATCTACTTGTTCATGTCCGGCGCACCGAGCCAGATAGACATGTGGGACCATAAGCCAGAAATGGCCGACTGGTACGACAAGGATCTGCCCGAATCGATTCGAAAGGGTCAACGGCTGACCACGATGACCAGCGGTCAATCTCGGTTTCCGATCGCGCCGAGTATTTACAAGTTCTCGCCCCATGGTCAGAACCAAACGATGGCGAGCGAGCTGATCCCACACATGGCGGGCAAGGTAGACGACATCGCGCTGATCAAGTCGATGTACACCGAAGCGATCAATCACGATCCTGCTATTACATACATTTGCACCGGAGACCAATTGCCGGGTAAAGCCAGCCTCGGATCTTGGCTCAGTTATGGACTCGGCACTGAAAATGAGAATCTACCCGCCTTCATGGTCATGACGGCTTCGTGGACAGGCCGCGAACAAGCCCAAGCACTTTACAATCGATTGTGGGGAAGCGGATTCTTGCCCAGCAAGTATCAGGGCGTCGCGCTGCGCAGCGCGGGCGACAAGGTCTTGTACCTATCGAATCCTGACGGCGTTGATCCGAACGTCCGGCGACGCATGTTGGATTCGCTCGCTCGGTTGAACGCGAGGACCGCGGCGACGATCGGCGATCCCGAAACTAACGCGAGAATCGCGCAGTATGAAATGGCCTTTCGAATGCAGACCAGCGTGCCGGACCTGGCCGACATCAGCGACGAACCCAAGCATGTGCTCGATCTATACGGTCCCGACGTGACCAAACCGGGGACGTTTGCTAACTGTTGTTTGATGTCGCGGCGGATGGCTGAACGCGGCGTTCGATTCACGCAAATTTTTCATCGCGGATGGGACCAGCACGGCAGTCTTCCCAAGGATTTACCAAATCAGTGCCGCGATGTCGATCAACCGTCCGCCGGCCTGCTGACGGATCTTCGCCAACGGGGAATGCTGGACGACACCTTGGTCGTTTGGGGTGGCGAGTTCGGTCGTACGATCTATTGTCAGGGCGGCTTGTCGAAGAAGAATTACGGTCGCGATCACCATCCCAAATGTTTCACCGTTTGGATGGCGGGTGCCGGCGTCAAGGGCGGCGTTGTGCACGGCGCCACCGACGAATTCAGTTACAACATCACCGAAAATCCTGTTCACATTCGCGACCTGAACGCAACGATCCTGCACCAACTGGGGATCAATCACGATCGATTCGTGTATGCGTTCAAGGGTCTGGATCAACGCTTGACCGGAGTTGAGGAAGCCCGTGTCGTCAACGAAATTTTAGCTTAGTTTTCCATCACGTCGGCGACGGCGCCGCAGAGTTGATCCATCCGGCTCTCACTCATGCCGGCGACGTTGATGCGTCCGCTGCCGACGATGTAGATGCCGTACTTCACGCGAAGCTGATCGACTTGCATCGGATTCAAACCGCTGAATGAAAACATGCCGTTTTGATCGAGCAGAAAACTGAAATCGTGTCCCTTGCCCGTCGTGCTCATCGTATCGACAAACTGGCGTCGTAGTTGCTTGATCCGCGTACGCATTTCGGTCAGCTCACCATGCCACATCTTTGTCAATTCCGCGTCGTCTAAAATCGTCGCGACGATCGCTGCACCGTGACGCGGTGGATTGCTGTAATTGCTCCGAACAAGCGCTTTCAATTGGCTCTGAACGGCCAGGGCCGTCGCATCGTCTGCGGAAACCACGGATACCGCGCCCACACGCTCGCTGTACAAACCAAAGTTCTTTGAGAACGAACTGCAAACGATTGCTTCGTCGCAGGTATTCAAAATGGCGCGAACGCTGGCCGCATCTTCGCTCAGCCCATGACCAAAGCCTTGATACGCGAAGTCGATGATCGGAAGCAACTTCTTCTCCGCAAGCAGGTCGGCAATTTGAGTCCACTGTTCGGCGGTCGGGTCCACGCCCGTCGGATTGTGACAACAAGCATGCAACAAGATCGCATCGCCCGGTCGCGACTTCTCGACCAAATCGTCCATCATGCCGGAAAAGTCAAACGACTTCTTGTCACCGGCCAAGTAACGGTACGACTCCTGCGGCACATTCTCGGCAGCGAAGATTGAATTGTGATTCGCCCAAGTCGGCGACGAGATCCAAACTCGGATCGGTGCGAGCTGACTTCCCAGGAATGCGGCGGCTTCGCGAAGCGCGCCAGTGCCGCCGGGCGTTTGCAAAACAGCGATTCGAGACGGGTCGACGCAATCACCGAACACTAAATCGCGAACATGCAAGCGGTAGTCAGCCTGACCATCAATCGGGAGATAACCCTTCGTTTTTTCGCCGTCAACCAAACGCATTTCGGCCACCTTGACGCACGCCAATACAGGAGTTTGGCCTGATGCGTCCTTGTAGACGCCAACGCTGAGGTTCATTTTCTCCGGGTTACTGTCAGCCGCGAACGCTTCATTCAATCCAAGAATGGCATCGGGCGGAGCGGTCGGGATCCCAATGAAACGGACGGTTTTTTTTGAAGTTGCGGTCATCGGATGTCTGGCAGAAAGGATTTCGAGTCAAATGGACCTCAAAATACTAAACAACGTCAGCCGGATCGACCATCGACCTTCGCTTGAAATACAATCAATCTTTCACCGTAACTTTGGACATAATTCGAATGCTCCGAATCTTACTGGCTGCATCTCTATTGGTGGGTATTGTGAATCACACTCGAAGCGACGCCCAGGAACGCAGGGCGGAATCGGCACGTCTGGCTGACTATGTCGCGATGCGGCAATCAGAATTCGGTCAAATTCCAAGCGATCGACAGAAAGAACTTTCCGAGTTTGCTGATTACGTGGGGCAGCTCTCGAAATCTGGCCAACCCGTTCGGTTGAACTTCATCTGCACCCACAACTCGCGGCGCAGCCATCTCGCCCAAATCTGGGCGTCCGTCGCGGCACATCACCATGGCGTCGATGGCATCGAAACTTATTCTGGAGGCACCGAAGGCACCGCGATGAACGCTCGAGTCGTCGCGGCTCTGACCCGTGCCGGCATCGAAGTTTCCAGCACCTCGGATGTCGACGCGACAAATCCAAAGTATCTCGTTCGGTTCGCAACTGACTTGGAACCGCTGACTTGTTTTTCCAAGGCCTACGACGAGAGTCCCAATCCAAGTGCGGACTTTTGTGCCGTGATGGTCTGCAGTGATGCCGATACGAATTGCCCAATCGTGCGTGGAGCGGACAAGCGATTTGCGATCACCTATATCGATCCGAAAGTCGCCGACGGTACACCCCAAGAGGCCGAAACTTACGACGAACGATGTTCGCAGATTGCTCGCGAGATGCTGTACGTTTTCTCGCTGATAAAATGATTCGCGAATCGCAAAGATCACTCGATTGATGAGTGAACCTGACCTCATCATCGTCGGCGCCGGGTCGGCGGGCTGTCTGATGGCCAACCGGCTGAGCGAACAGACAGGATTGCGGATCGCGGTGATCGAGCCGGAGTCGACACCCGCGCCGACGATCGATCGCGAACGTCCGTCGCGGTGGCTGAAGCTAATCGGTTCAGATGATGATTGGAACTTTCAAACTGAAGCTAATCCGTATTTGGCGAATCGTCGCATCGCGTGGCCGCGCGGTCGTGGTCTCGGTGGCAGCTCGCGAATCAACGCGATGATTTGGTTTCCGCCCACCGATGATGATTTTGAATTGTGGGAGACGGCCAGCGGTCATCGTCGACCGGCTCGGCAGTGGCGCGACGCCTTTGCAATCGCCCAGTCCATCGTCTGCCCAGAATCGCCCCGATGGATCAGCGAAGCAGCGACGTGTTTTCTGGAAGCTGCGAAGGATGTCCCCGGTGGCGCACCCATGATTTACTCGCGAGTCAATCGCAACGGGCGACGCCTCGATTTATCGACAATGATTGGCGCTGCGACAGTGATTCGAGCGACCGTGGATCGAATTTTATTCAAGGGCGATCGCGCGATTGGTGTGTCAATCGTCAAGCATGATGTTCGAAGCGAACTCACGAGCCGACTCGGAGTGATCTTGTGTGGCGGTGCCATTGCAACGCCGGCGATACTGATGCGCAGCGGCATCGGCGACGCAGACGAGCTCACGCGCCTCGGAATCGATATGCTTGTGAATCGTCCGATGGTAGGGAAAAACTTGCGGGATCATTTGGTCATGCCAGTGATTTTTGAGACCCATTCAAAAGAACTTTTTCGCGTCGATCCAAGTCCTCGTGACCTCGTTCGCTGGCAAGCTCTGGGCACCGGTCCCGTGTCATCCAACGTGGCCGAATGCGGCGGACTATTCGCCGATGGGAAGTTTCAAATTCATCTAACGCCGACTCATTATCTGACTTTTCCGACGACCGCGAAAACCTCAATGATGGCACTTGCGGTCAATCTGACGCGGCCTGAATCAAGCGGCCATCTGTCGATTGATGGACCGGGTGTCAACGATCGGGTGCGGATCGATCCATGTTATCTCGCGGCGGCGGCGGATCGTGAACAGATAGTGGAAGGCGTGAAATTGACTCGCATGATCGCTCGGCGAGATCCGTTGGCGGGCTTCATCCAGCGAGAAGTACTGCCCGGTGACCACCGATGCGACGAACCTGCGATCACCAAGTCGACCGCCCGATACGCTCAAACGCTTTACCACCCAGTCGGGTCGTGTCAGTTTGGGCATCAAAGTGATTCGCCGATTGATACCGATTTTCGAGTGCGTGGTACGAACAGACTGTGGGCCGCGGATGCATCGGTGTTACCCAATTTGCCCGTCGGAAATCCGTCTGCTGCGGTCATGACTTGGGCTGTCGTGGCCGCCGATGCGATCACGGAACAGACTGCTTAGACCAGTCGAATTTCGGTGACAGATCTAGTTTCAACCGATATCACGATGACTATGCGCTTTGACCGATTTCCTCGTCGCTTCATTCTCACACTCTCGATGTTGTTACCAATCGTTGCACCGGCGATGGGTGATGAAGTCGTCGGCGCTGGCACGGGTATATCTTGGCAACCGGCCTTCGAACCGATTTCAGGATCAACTTCGGATGATTCATTAGTGTTGTTAATGGTCACGAATGATCCATCTTCAACCGAAGTTGGATCACCCAGCGATGATGGTGGATGGTGTGGCGAAGTCTTCGTCGATGCCTTTCGCGACATGTGCAGCCGCCGTCCAGAACTGCAAAACAAAATTCGGTTGCAATCGTGCCTGGCGGGATTGCCGATCGAGTTGACTGGCGGGAAACCGGGTAACGGGACGGCCCGTTCGATACTTTTTGTCGGTGACAACCAGTATCGGTTGCTCAGTTTTGTCGTCGGCGTGCCTGATTCGTCGGAGCTGATGACGCTGATCGAAGATGCCCAAGAATATCGATCGATGCGAGAGATTGGAACGCTAACGGATCGCGAAATAAAGGTCAAATTGTCGCGTCGAAGCCGTGAACGGTTGACGCGGAACTGGCGTGAAGTTTTGGACGAAAATTTGATCGCGATGGATGTCGAGGAAGCGATGGATTCGACAACCGAATCGGTGGCAACTGTCATCGAGCGAGTGTCGGTACTCAATGAAAGGTTCCGCGATGTTTATTTGTCGGACGTACGGCTGAGGTTTGGATTGAACGATGCGTCCGACGCGGCGCGGCTGACTACGTTGGAACAACACGTCCAGACATGCCGGCCTTGGTGCGAGGCCATGACTCCGTTCGTCGCGGGGCTCGACCTGCAGAAATTTTGGTCGCCGATCACCGAGTCTGTGTGGGGCATCATGCCGGTTCGGTCGGCGGTTGACGTAGCTGAGGTGGGCCAACCGTTGGTGGGATTGGACAGCGACGAATTGTTGGTTCTGTCGATCCAACCACCCAATTCGCAGCGACACATTCCCTGGCCTCCACATCGGGATTCAACATTGCCACTGATCGACGTTTGGCATCGCGTTGACACGATGGCCCGGTCCGGCCAGTATCAAGAGATCAATTTGCAACAATTGGCACTTATCATGAGCCTAAGGAATCTCCCGCCGATCGATATTCGAGGCTCGTCATTGATTCGTTATGTGGCACTGCCGCCCGACAAGAACAAGCCACTGCTGGTTTTCCAATCCGATCCGCCCGGTCGCGTCGTCGCATCGCTGAAACGTTTTCAAAACCGCCCCCCGAATTGAACTCCTCACAAGCCACTGCAAGGTCTCGTCATGACAGTTTCGACAAGAACTCGGTTTCGTCTCGCCCTGCTTGCATTGACGACCATCACGGGGACCGTGATCGCAGCGTCGCCCGCGGATGTCGATCGTGGTCGGCAATTGTTTTCCAGGTCTTGGTCGCCGGGGAACCCCACCATAGGTAGCGACGGTTTGGGGCCACTATTCAATGCAAGTTCGTGTGTCGCCTGTCATCACCAGGGCGGAATCGGTGGAGGCGGCGATTCGCGATTCAATGCAATCTCATTGGGAATCGAGTCCATTGATTTCAGCGACGGCCTGACGCGAGGGAACGCATTCGATCAGAGGTTTGGCGCCACGTTGGTGAACCAATTTTATCTCGGGTTCATCAAGCCCAACGGTGACTTGGTGAACACACAAGTCATTCCTCATCATTCACTCTCATCCAAATCAGCCCACAAACGAGAGCAACTCCTTTCACAGTTGAAAGTCGAGTTTTCGGATGCGGGTGGACCGATGGATGAAGGTGATACGCGCTTCGCAACAGCCAGCACCCTACTTTTCACAAGTCGCATTGGTGACAACTCAGCGGTCATCCGAGCAAGAATTTTTCAACGCAACACACCGCCCGTATTCGGTTCGGGATTGATCGACGATATTCCCGAAGATGTGATTGAAGAACAGGAAAAGCTACAAGAACGGCACCCCGAAATCAGTGGAAGAGTATCGCGGCTGCGCGATTCCAGTATCGGACGATTCGGGTGGAGAGCCAATGTCAGCCAATTGGTGCAGTTTGTTGATAGGGCGTGCGCAAATGAACTCGGGCTGGAGACCAAGCGTCGATGGCAGACCGCTGATCCGAATCACCCTGCCTACCGCAATCCAACGCATGATATCGATGACGGTGATATCGAATCGATGAGTATGTTTGTATCGCAATTGCGACGGCCCGTTCGAATCGAACCATCGACCCCGAATCAGTCTGCGGTCGTCGAGTTTGGGGAGTCGAAATTTGCTTCGGTTGGTTGCGCCGTGTGCCATGTACCCAATCTCGGTCGGGCATCTGGCTTGTACAGTGACCTGTTGCTGCACGACATGGGACCAAATCTGTACGACTATGACGCTGCCGAACCGCATGTCGTTCGATACCGTCTGACCAACGAATACCGAGATTTGCCGCCGGAATTATCAATCCCATACTACGGTAGCCCGACGGTGTTTCGTCCCGATTCGCTGCGCGGAAGCATGAAGAGTCCGAGACGGGATTATCGAACAAACGACTACGTGCCGATTCAGAGCGGTCGAGAATTGAGCTCGAGAGTGTTGAAGATTGGACCAGGCCAAGTGACATCAACCGTGACAAGGCAGGAGATCGGTATGGAGCGGCGACTGCAACCTTCCAACACGTCGCAAGAATGGCGGACGACGCCGCTGTGGGGTGTGCGAGACTCGGCGCCTTACATGCACGACGGTCGAGCTGAAACACTGTTGGAAGCAATCGCGATGCACGACGGCGAAGCAGCCGGTACGCGCGATCGATTTTTACAGCTATCTCTCGCCGATCGAAACGCAATTTTGAAATTCTTGCAAACATTGGTCGCGCCACCCGACGTTCCTCGGGTTCCGATGTAGGGGGCAAAGCAAGATGGGATTCGGTCAAGTTGCCCACGATGCTAAGCTGTATCGCGGCATTCCTCCTTGACTCAACTCATTTCCCCGGCCCCGATAGTCTCCATGGATCAGGACAAACTGCCGATCGAAGCGATTGGCGACGACGAACACAAGCGACCGCAGCCCGCCGACGACCCGATATCGAGCGTCGACTCGCAGGATATCTTTCGGGTGATGCGGCATACGATCGATCGTTTGGAAAAGGACAAGACATCGCGGGGAGACCTGAAAATTTTGTCGCGGACTCTGCGCGAGTTGCGGTACGCATTCACCGTCTTTCGACCCTACCGTCGCCGCCGCAAAGTCACCATCTTTGGGTCGGCACGGACTCAACCCGACCATCCCGAATACCAAGCGGCGGTCGAATTGGGGCGACGGTTCGCCGGTCACGGATGGATGGTGATCACCGGCGCCGGCGGCGGCATCATGGAAGCCGGGCACCGCGGCGCGGGCCGTGAAGCGTCGATGGGATTGAACATCATGCTGCCGTTCGAACAAAGCGCGAACCCCTATATCGATGGCGACGCCAAGCTTGTGACGATGAAGTATTTCTTCACTCGCAAACTGATGTTTGTCAAAGAGTGCAGCGCCGTGATTTGTTTGCCGGGCGGCTTCGGTACGATCGATGAAGCTTTCGAGACGATCACGCTGATGCAAACCGGGAAGCAAACGATGCTACCGCTGGTGCTGGTCGACCATCCCGGCGGCAGCTATTGGAAGGACATGGGTGAGTTCATCAAGAGACAACTTTTGGGCAACGCGATGATCAGCCCGGCTGACGTGAACCTCTACAAAATCACGAACTCGGTCGACGAGGCGATGGAAGAAGTGCTAGATTTCTACCGCGTCTACCATAGCATGCGGTACGTCAATGACCGTGTCGTGATGCGGCTCAAGCAAGAGTTGTCGGAAGAGCATCTGGAACAAATTCAAGCCAAGTTCAGCGACATCGTCGTCGACGGAACATTCCAGCAGCGCGACGCATTGCCCGCAGAAGACGGTGAACCCGACTTAGCGGACATGCCGCGGTTGGTCTTTCATTTCAATCGACGATCCTTGGGCCGGTTGCGAATGTTGATCAACTTCATCAACGGTTGGCCGAGTTGACGAAGATCAATCGTCTGCCGGCGCGCCGTCCTTGATAACGAATTTTGCTTGGAGACGGGCCACTTCGACCGCCAGGCCAGCCGCCTTCACGCTGGCCAACACGTCGTCAAAGTTTTTGTAAGCGTCCGGTGCTTCGTCCAACGGATACTGGCGACAATTGCTGATCACATCGTGACCGAGCATGCCTGCATCGATCGAACTTTGATCAAGTGTTTTCTTCGCCTTCGTGCGACTCATGGAACGCCCCGCGCCGTGATTGACGCTGTAGGCGGATCGCACCGCGCCGGGAACGGCGACCATCACGCTCGAGCCATCGCGTGGATTGCCCGGTAACAGGATTGGGTGACCGGTGTCGGCAAACGGAGTGCGATGCAGGCCGGGATGTCCAGCCGGAAACGCTCGGGTTGCTCCTTTGCGATGGACCCACTGCATTTCATTGTCGACCAGTTCCCGACGAACGATGTTGTGACTGATGAAGTAAACCAATTCGCCGCGGACGCTCGGAAATACTTCGCGGAACGCTTCAAGTACCAATTGGTTGATCAACAAGTGATTGACGGTTGCGAAGTTGGCGCCCATCGCCATGTCGCAAAGATACAAGCGTCCTTCGTCGGAATCGGCTTCGGCGTAAACCAGTTGTGGATCGCCCGCGGGGAATGCCAATCCAGACTTCTCGAACGTCGACTTCATCGCGCGAAATTGGCCCATCGCCAAATCGTGTCCGAGTCCGCGCGATCCGCAGTGAGTTAGGAACGCAACACAGCCGTCGCGCAAACCGAACGACTTGGCGATTTCGCGTTGGCCGGGATCGTTGCTGATGTGGACGATCTCCGCCTCACCAAAATGGTTGCCGCCGCCAAGGCTACCCAGTTGCCGATACTTGCCCTCCAAACGATCGAGGCTGTCGCGATTTTCGCCGAGCCGCTCCAACCTGGCCGCCAACGTATCGACCGAACCATCCGGGGCCGCGTGAGACGAATCTTCACATCGATCGGCCCAGTCTTTCGGGATCCCGAGCTGCTTCAAAACATTCTTAGAAGCACCTTCGGTCGTCAGTTGAAAACCGAGCCGACCGTCAACCGATCGACCTTTGGGAACGTGTCGTTGTCCTCGGCCGGCACCGGCGGGCACTCGCTTGCTGATTGCTTGAATCAGTTTGCGTCGAACGGTTTTATCCGTGATCGCCTCAGCCGGGATGTCCATTTGCAACAGACTCATGCTGCACTTGATGTCCACACCGACTGGCCCAGGATAAACATGGGTCGGCGAGACCATCACGCATCCGACTGGCGCGCCGTATCCGACATGGGCGTCTGGATTGAGCACGACTTGGGACACGCCCGGTGCGAGTCGGCAATTGATCGCTTGCCGAATCGTTTGACCGTCGAATGTTTGTCGGATGCGTTCGTTGCCGATCACTGTGACTGGGCTGTAACCATCGCCAACTGGTAACAAAGCCGTCGCTTCGCCGGTCAGCGTTAGCATTTGAATTGTCGAGTCCATTGATTCGCTCTCTCGTCGCGTTTGCGACAACGTTTCTTGTCCAATAGGTCAGATCACACCACAGACCATCGGCGATGTCGCCTGGTTCGCGATATTGCCGAAGCATCGCAGGTGTTGCAAAATGGACCCGGCCAATGAAAAACCCTGATCGGGATGGATCAGGGTTCGATAGGTTGACGGTGTGCCGAAATCGGTCGCTGATCCGATCAAGCCGCGATCGAACGGCCAGATGAGCGTCGTCGACGCCAAACACAGCCCAAGACCGTGGCCATACCGAGCAAGATCACACTGGAAGGTTCAGGTACCGCAATGGCGGTCAGCGTTATTCGTCCTTCGCGGAAGAAGCCTCCGGTGGCATCCGAAACATTCGACAAACCTGGGGTTTGAAAGGTGCCAATGTCGCCGGGATCGTTGTTGCCTCGAACAACATCAAAGGTCGTGCTGCCGATCGTGGGCGCGATCAGGTTAAACGTCCCTAAACGGACTTCACGGACGCCCGGTGATACCAAGGTCGAAGCTTTTCCAGGACTACCGAAACCTGGGCCGAATGCGAAGAAGCTAAACGTACCGCCGCCTGGCTGGGGATTCGTGCCAAAGCCACCGCTTCCGTCAGCAACCAGGGAGTCGAAAAAACCGTCCCCGCCGGTTGCCGAAGCGCTGAAGTTGAAGCTGCTGATGTTCTCAGTCGCCAAAACCCCAACGTCCGTCCCCGTGGTGATTTCACGAATCAGAATGTCAACCGGAGTGAATCGTTCGCCCGGCATCGTCAGGACGAAGGCGTTATTCTGTTCCGTTAGCCCTGGACTGCGGAAAAACAGCTCGTAAGTCACCGCAGCGTTCGCCGAAGCAGTTAGGCCAACAAACAGCAAAAAGACAAGTAAACACGTTCGTTTCATCTAGATTCTCACCAAACTTGGGGAAATCATCCGTCATTAGCGAGCAATTGTAATTGAATCCGGATGATAGAAGCGAGGTGAACCGAAAAGTGTCTACGAATTTCCACGCGAAATTTAGCCGCCAGAGGGGGGCCGGAGGTTGGGGCAACTGAAATCAGCGTTTCGACGCCACTGTGTTCAACCGTATAGACTGAGCTAAAATCTCGACTTCGTCGCCGGCTTGATAGCAGAACGACATCTCAAGTGCCTCGCCGGCGGTGACTTGGACCGCGTCCGCCAGCGGCAGGACGAGGCATTGATTCGGCCACGTGATCGCCCGTTGTTGACCGGTATCGATCGCGATCACATTTTGCGTCACGAACCGAATGGCGTTGGCTTCTCCGGTGCATTTCGCTGTAACCGACTGGTGTACATCAAACCGAGTTGGGATGCGACTGTCGTAGGAGATGCTGGAATAGGGCGACAGCGAGGCGAGTTCGGTGGTGCGAGGTTGCTCGAGAACGGGGTGCTGGAAGATGGGCACCGGAGCAATGTAGCCTGCGAAATCGAATGATTGAGCGACGGGCTGCGCCATCAGTATCGTTGCTTCGGGCAAGAAAACTGGATACTTCGTTCCGTAATGTTTCGCATAGCTTTGCTTGAAACCGATGATGACTTGAGCTTGCCTTTCACGCAGCAATCCGACGTGCAGCATTTCGCAAATGACCACGTCCACCGGTGAGTCGGGAACGAAGGTGGACGCATCCGCCTGCACGATCGTGATTTCGTCTTCAAGGCCGTTGAGCCGAATGAATCGTCGGGCGCAGCGCGTCAGTTCTGGATTGCGTTCGACGCAGGTGACCCGTGCGCCTCGCCGCGCCGCGAACGAAGAAAGAATGCCTGTGCCACCTCCCAGTTCGACGACGTGCATGCCGGGCTGAACGATCAATTCGATCGCGTCGCGAAAGGCGCCGACGCGGTCAACGTCATTGAGCATGTTGTAGTGGTAAAGCAGCGGAATGTACTGTCCGAGTGTTTGTTCGGACGACTGCTGGGTGGCGATAGTTGGCATCGGGAACGGCAGCTCGAATTGCGAAACGAATGGGTTTCGGCAACGGTAGGCCGGCGAGTCGAATCGTCTCAAGAGTGTTTGACGATTTTTGCGCGCGGGAAACTCGTCGGTGTCCGGGGGATTTCTTGGTGACAATACCGGTCTAAAGGGCCTTCGCCGGTGAGTTAAGGGCCGGAAACGGGCAATTTCAGATGAACATCGACAAAGCGATGTGATTTCGGGACAATCGTGAAATCGTTGCTTGGCCGCTGGCAATAACAACTCTCGCAGGACAACTCAGAAGATGCTTGACCAGACTACTAAAGGTTCACGCACGAACCCGACCAATATTCCGATCGCGAACATCCTGGCGCCGCTTCCGGACGAACTGCGTCGTCACTTGTACTTCACGCTGGGCCACTACAACGAGAAAGTCGATACCAACTACTATTACAAGGCTCTGTCGATTGCGATCCGTGACCGGGTCACGAAGCATTGGCGCGCGACTCGCAAGCGATTCTCGCTGAGCACTGATCGAAAGGTGCATTACTTCTCGCTGGAATTTTTGCTCGGTCGTTCGCTCAACAACGCGATCCTCAATTTGGGACTCGATGAAGATGCGCGGCGTGCACTTCATGAGTACGGATTGATGCTTGAAGACGTCGAGGAAGCGGAGCCCGATGCGGGACTCGGCAACGGCGGCCTGGGCCGCTTAGCCGCCTGCTTCTTGGACAGTTGCGCGAATCTCGAATTGCCGGTCGCCGGATATGGAATTCGTTATGAGTTCGGCATGTTTCACCAAACCATCAAAGATGGTCGTCAGGTGGAGGGCCCCGATCACTGGCTTCGTGACGGCAACCCTTGGGAAATCGAACGGCCCGAAGACGCCCGAACGATTCGTTTCTATGGCCACACACAACGAGTCATCGGCGATGACGGCAAGCCGTTTAGCCAGTGGGTCGGAACCCGCGACTTGCTGGCTGTGCCTTATGACATGCCGATCCCCGGTTACAAGAACGAAACGGTCAACACGCTGAGATTGTGGAAGGCTGAGGCGACCGACGTGTTCAACTTGGAAGAATTCAATTCGGGCAACTATCCCGACGCGGTCGTCCAGAAGACCAACGCCGAACAGATTTCGATGGTGCTGTATCCCAATGACGCCAGCGAAAACGGCAAAGAGCTTCGTCTCAAGCAACAGTACTTCCTCGTCTCAGCCAGTTTGCAGGATGTGCTCAGTAAATGGGTCGATCAACACGGCGAGGACTTCACGGACTTTGGAAAACTGAACTGTTTCCAGCTCAACGACACGCACCCTGCCAGCGCCGTTCCCGAGTTGATGCGGTTGTTGATGGATGAACACGGTTTGGATTGGGATGCGGCGTGGAAGATCGTTTCTAACTGCATGGCCTACACCAATCACACGTTGTTGCCCGAAGCCCTCGAACGTTGGTCGGTCGGCCTGTTCAGTCGACTGTTGCCACGATTGCTCGAAATCATCTTCGAGATCAACGAGCGGTTTTTGTCGGAAGTTGCCAAGTCGAATCCGGGCGACACCGATCTGCGGCGACGAGTGTCGTTGGTCGAAGAAGGTGACCAGCCCCACATCCGCATGGCATACCTTTCCATTGTCGGAAGTTTTTCCGTCAACGGTGTGGCGGCGCTGCACACCGAACTGCTCAAGTCGGGGCTGTTCGCCGATTTCTACAAGATGTGGCCCAAAAAATTCAACAACAAGACCAACGGCGTGACTCAGCGCCGTTGGCTCTCGCACTGCAATCCGGATCTGCGAGATTTGTTGTACGAGACGATTGGAACGCAGTGGGAATCCGATCTCCAGCAGATCAATCAGTTGATGCCGTTGGCCGACGACGTGGCTTTTCAGAAGAAATGGGCTGCCGTCAAACTCAACAACAAAGTTCGTTTGGCGAGCTACGTGAAAGCAAATACCGGTGTCGAATTCAATACGGCGGCAATGTTCGATGTCCAGGTAAAGCGTATCCACGAGTACAAACGACAAATGCTCAATGTGTTGCACGTCGTGCATTTGTACGATCGGATTTGCCGTGGCGACATCGACGGCATGGTTCCCCGATGCGTGCTGATCGGCGGTAAAGCGGCGCCGGGTTATCACGTCGCCAAGCTGATCGTGAAGTTGATCAACAACGTCGGCGCTGTTGTCAACTCCGATCCTCGCAACCAGGACATGCTCAAGTTGGTGTTCTTCCCCAACTATCGCGTTTCGTCGATGGAAGTGATTTGTCCCGGCACCGAGTTGTCGGAACAAATTTCGACGGCCGGCAAAGAAGCTTCCGGAACCGGCAACATGAAGTTCATGATGAACGGATCGCTGACGATCGGAACCCTCGACGGTGCGAACATCGAAATTCGCGAACAGGCCGGCGAAGAAAACTTCTTTCTGTTTGGTCTCGACGCTGACGGCGTTGTGGAAACGAAGAAGAACTACGATCCCAACGCGATCATCTCAGGCGATGAAGACATTCGCCGCGTGATGGAGCTGATCGAAGGTGGTCACTTCAGCGCAAACGAACCGGGCATTTTTGAATTGCTGACGCAGGGACTTCGCAGCCCCTATGATCAGTGGCTAACGATCGCCGACTTGCGCAGCTACATTGATGCCCAGGCCGAAGCGTCAGCGGCCTATGCCGATCAATCGAAATGGAATCGCATGAGCATCATCAACACCGCGTCGAGCGGATGGTTCTCGAGTGATCGCACCATCAATCAGTATGCGGAAGAGATCTGGAATGCCAAACCGCTGCGAAAACCTAAGTCGAAAGGGAAGGCCTGATTTCCAATATGCGTTTTCCAAGATCATCTGGCGTTCTTTGCCACATCACCAGCTTGCCGAGTGACTTTGGCATCGGCGATTTGGGTCCATCGGCCTTTGCATTCGTTGACTTTCTGCACGCCGCCGGTCAGGGCATTTGGCAGTTGCTGCCGTTGGTTCCGCCATCTTCGTGCAACTCGCCCTACAGCGGGTACTCGGCATTCGCGGGCAATCCGTTGCTGATCAGCCCCCAAGGGCTCGTCGAAGATGGTTTGCTCGACGATTCGGAAATCGAAGCGGACCGTGCGCTTTCGATCGACCCATCGCGAGTCGATTACCAGGCCGTCGCCGATTACAAGTCGGTGATTTTGCAACGCGCGTTTGACAACTTTCGATCCGGCGATCATCCAAAGCTCAGCGCTGCGCTGGATCAGTTCGTCGCCGGCGCGGCTTGGCTCGACGATTTCGCCCGTTTCGAAGCTTTGATGGTGCACTTCGGAGTATCCGACTGGACCAAATGGCCCATCGAGTTGGTAAGGCGGTTTTCAGATGGGCTTGACCAATGGGACCAAAAGCTGACCCGTGAAATCGAGTTTGCCGAGTTTCAACAATTCATCTTCGATCGACAATGGAAGAAGCTGAAACGGTACGCCGGCGATCATGGCGTGAAGATGTACGGCGACATGCCGATTTTTGTCGCTCATGATAGCGCCGATGTTTGGGCGAACCAGAATTTGTTCGCGCTGGATGTCTTTGGTCGACCGACATTGGTGGCGGGGGTCCCACCGGATTACTTCAGCGAGACGGGACAACTTTGGGGCAATCCCCAATACCGTTGGGACGTTATCGAGACCACCGACTACGCATGGTGGACAGCCCGCTTTCGCGGCGCACTTCAACAATTTGATCTACTTCGCGTCGACCACTTCCGCGGATTCGAGGCCTACTGGGAAATTCCCGCGTCCGCCAAGACCGCTGTCAGTGGAAAGTGGGTCAAGGGTCCATGTGCAAAACCGTTCTTGGCTGCCCGTCGCAAGCTGGGCGAATTGCCGATGATCGCCGAAGATTTGGGAATGATCACTGAAGAAGTTCATCAACTTCGCGATGAACTGGGATTCCCAGGAATGCGTGTTTTCGAGTTCGGATTTGATTCCGCTGAAGATGATTTCCATCGACCGAGCGCCTACACCCAGCGATCCGTCGCCTACACGGGCACGCACGACAACGACACGTTGATGGGTTGGTATAAGAGCCGCAAGCCGGCGGCTGGTTTGCCAGATCCGTTGGATGAGGTGGTCACCAGTCCCGATGACGTTCATTGGCAGATGATCGACGCTGTTTATCAGTCGGCGTCCGACACAGCGGTCGTTCCGATTCAGGACTTCCTCGGTCTGGGTAACGAAGCCCGCATGAACATGCCCGGTGAAGCGCAAGGCAATTGGGAATGGCGATTGAAGCCTGGCCAACTGACCTTTGAACTGGCCTCGCGAATGAAGTCAATCACCGAAGCATCCGACCGGATGTCGAAACAGCCCGCTATCACATAGTTCGATTGAACGTCGTGGCTCACTTCGCTAACACGCATCGGTCCGGGTGGCGCAAACCCTGTGGACCGAAATGCGCTCACGCATGTTCGCCCCACCGCAAATAAATTCGTGATTTGTCCAGATTTCTTAACAATCGGCTTTGCCGGATTCTTATGATCTGTGTGCGGGGCTGGGTCTGATCGCCCCGCTCCGACGAGGTGAATGAGGCGGAAAGTCACCTTGTGCATTTCCAATCGCAGGGGATTTCAATGGCTCGGCTTGTGTTTTTTCTACATTCAATTGTGGTTCTTGTTCTTGCAGTTGGCTGTTCGTCCTCGACCAACGGGCCCCCGGTGCCGCCCGCCGATGGCGATGTCGCTCGCTATTTAGAAGCTCACCCCGAATTGAATGTTTCCGACGCGCAGGCTCCCGAAGGCGCGCCCGTATCTGTCGATGATTGATTTCGCATTGAGAGTTTGAGTTGTAATTCTTTTCTCACTGGAGACGCTGTGATGTTTTCTCGATTTTTGAAGGTACGAGCCGCGTTCACGCTCGTCGAGCTGCTGGTGGTGATCGCGATCATCGGCGTGTTGGTCGGTCTGCTATTGCCTGCCGTGCAATCGGCTCGCGAGGCGGC
>JBGSLZ010000119.1:0-114674 GCA_041740415.1 Rubripirellula sp. | reverse complement strand
ACTGGGGCTCAAAAAGGTTACCTTGGTGTTCACCCATCGCGTGATCCTGCTTTACGTTTGAGTTGGTTGTGATGAACCGTTAAACGTAGCGTTTCACGCGATGGTTTCTACCGCCAGTATGCGCTCGGTGAATAATGCGGGATTATTTCTTTTTTCGGTACTTCGTGGGCAGCATCATCCATTCGAAGAGTGCTCTGATTCGCGACCGAGATTTGGTGGCAAGTCAGTACTCGGTCGCGGGTTCGCGCGATATAGATTTTCAATTTCAGCCAACGGAACGTCAATGCATCGTCGAAGGTGAATTAAGGTCCGTTCCGAGTGATTATGTTCGAACACAACATTTGAAAATTATCTCGGAAACAATAACCAAACTCGGGGCCAAAGCGGTGCTGGAGGTTGGCTGTGGAACGGCTGTAAATTTGGTTATTTTGTCCGAGAAACATTCTGATGTGCGCTTTCAAGGAATTGATTACGTCCCTGAGAGAATCGAGGAAGGACGAAAGTACTTTGGCGACAGATTGGGCAGCATTCAGTTGTCACAGGGTGATGTGAGCGACCTCCAATTCCCTGACCAATCGTTTGATCTGGTGTTCTCGATCCATTGCCTTGAGCAATGCGAGCGGATCATCGGCGAAGCCCTTGGAAATATGCTGCGAGTAGCGAGATTCGCTGTCCTGATGATTGAGCCTGATGCAATTCATTCGAATCGGGCACAACTACAATTCTTGAAGCGACACGATTATCTACTGAGCATTGCCGCGCATTTGCGAAATCGTGAAGGATGGCGTTTCACTCATACTACGCTGAACACATACTTCAACCCTTTGAACCGTTCAGGGCTTTACTTGGTCGAGCGTACGAAGGGCTAGCCACCTGGACGGCCGGGATCTGCATTTGACAACTTTGTGATGCCAAAATTTTTCAAAGCTCGATCACCTGTTCTTGGTCGACGACCTGAACCGCGTGTTGGCATTTGCAGGCCAATTCGATCTGGACGGCCCATCGTCCGTTGGCATCAGGTTTGACGATCCAGTGCGGTTGTACACAGACGCTTTGATGAACCAATTCGAATCCGGATTCGCTTTGGCTGACCGTTTCAATCGGGAACGCCCAAATGCCGCTCGGACGATCCGTCTGAAGAGCAACGTCGATGCCCAACCAGCGATCTGAAAGCGATAACGCACTTTTCTGCTTCAGATCGAGTGACTGTCCGAGTTGACCAAGACGATCACCGTTCTCGCCGGTGAAGTACCGGTCGTCGGCTCCGGATGGAAGCCCGGCAAAATTGAACTCGATCGCAAAGTGCAACGGTCGATCCAATGGCAAATTCTCCAGCAGATAGGTGATCGACAGTCGGTCGCTGTGGGCGACCATCGTGACGGCCTTGGTCAGCGTGACTGGTACTCCCCAAACATTTCCATCCCGACGCATCTGGACTTGGACACGATCGGCACCGCGTCGCAACTTTGTCTCAAACGGCAGGTCCACAAAATCGCCACGTTCGATCGACTCCCCACGAGCGACGGACTGCATCGTTGCTTCGGTGTCATAGAAGTGGTCCATCAAGCTCTTGCGTGGATATGCGTCGTACTGCAAACGTTCATCAAGACCGGCTTGCTTGAAGACAACTCGCTCATGAATGCTGGCGACATCACCGCCGTCCGCGCTGGGACCCGTCAATACTTTGCGGTGATAACTTTCGGGCCGTCGTTGCAGCGTCGCGAGTAGATTGTGATTGATGCCCCGAACATCCAATTCGTACAAACGACCACCGCGGCCTGGCGCGATCCAGGCGCAGAGATGATCGTTGCTGAGCCGTATCTCTTGCAATCCATCAAAATTGTAGTCTTCGGCGGTGGCTTGGACGGTATGCGAGTTCACACCGGTGGCAGCATCGAGCCGTGTGTCCGCTTCAATCAGGTGCGTGTAGATCGCGTTGCGCAGGTGGGGCAGATAGATTCCGCCGAATGCGCCGTGCCAGTAGGGACAGTTGCATTGACCACGGAACAGGTGATCGCGAATCTCCGACAATTCGCCGGCATCGACGCCCGTCGCTTCGGCTTCTTGTAACCGACGACTGACGTGCATCATCCGCGCGTACATCTCGTTGGTTTCTTCGTACTTCGTTTTGAAGTTTCGCCAATATCCGCCGCGAATGAATGATCGCAGGTCGTTCCAGCGGGCGTGATCGACCATGGCGTGCGAAACATCATCGAAGGTTTCCTGGGCATCCACCGGCAGCGACCATTCCGTCATTTCGCGATAGCTGCAGTCGGGCAAATAGACTTTGCCGACCGGCGACGTTCGGCGAACAGCTTCGCCGAGCGAGACCGTGTGCAACCAATCGGCGTTCTCGGTTAGTGCGTCGAAGAATGAACGCAGCCAACCTTGGTCGTAAACATGTGACTTCGTGTTCGGCCACGTACCAAACTTTTCGCCGTCATCACCGAACGTCAGCACGGCTCCGGGGCAAGCGTTTGCAACTTCGTGACAGTAGTCAATCGTTTCCGAAGCCGGACGGAACGGGATGTTGTAGCGGAGACGTTCGGAGCCGGGGAAAATGCTCAGCAGTCGACCGTCGTCTTCGGTCAAGTAGTATCCGGTCAGCTGTTCATTCTTGAGTCCCGCGGCGCGAAAGTGAAAATCGTCCAAGACGGTGTAACGAATGCCCGCGTCGACGACATCACTGGCGAGCGATGATTCCCAAACTCGTTCGGGCATCCACATGCCCGACGGGACGACGCCAAAGTTGCGTTCAAGCCAAGCCCCGTACGATTGAATCTGTCCGACCCGGTCGCTGCGGGAAAGCATCGTCAAGATCGGTTCATACTGAGGACCACCAATGATCTCGATACGGCCAAGGTCAACCAACATCCGCACGCGGTCCAGATAATCCGGATGTCGCTCGGCCAACCACATCATCAACGGTCCCGACGTGTGGAGCGAGATTTGCAACCGTTGGTACGACTCGAAGACATCTAAGAATGGCAAGTAGCTGTCTTGGTACGCTTGCTCAAACACGCCATCAAAATTGCCGATCGGTTGATGATTGTGCAGAACCAAGCACAGATGTGCGCAAGCATTCATGGGATATCAATTCGCAGAGGAAGGTCGAAGTTTCCCGCGCCATTTGATTTGGCGGCGAGATTGTGAATCAACCTCTTTATCGGCCCGCACGACCGAAAGAGTCAACCTGATTTGCAAGGTCGACCGGGTCCGGGTTGGAACCTCTGGCCGGAGCTAGCGAAAACGGCGAGGATTTTCGGCTGACACGCACTTGCGGTACATCGCCGCAGCGGTTTCCGGAAACACCGGATTGATCATGCACCCGCTGCTCCACTCGAAGCCGGCGACTTGCGTCATTCGGGGAAAAATATCGAGCGACCAGTGAAACGAATCCGTCGGATCTTTGATTCCCGGCGGTCGAGTGTTGATGTAGTAGTTGTAGGCGGTGCCGGGCCGCAATCGTTCGAGCCATGTGATGACGCGATAAACCATCCGTGAAACTGATTCGAGCACTCGATCGCCCAAGTCTTCAAAACAGGCTTGATGCTCAAGCGTGGTGAGGCGGACGAGCATCGGCAAATGGCTAGCGAAAGGACAATACGCAATCAGCGTGTCATCACAGGCAACGACACGTTGTTTTGCCTTTCGCTCGGCCCTGAGCAGGTCACACGAAAGGCAACAACCCGTTTCAGCGCGATGGCGGCGCATCCGATCAACTCGGCTTTCGACGATTCGTGGCATCCGGTCAGTCGCGATGAGTTGGCTGTGCGCATGCGTCAGCGATGCGCCGGCGGTGCGTCCGACATTCTTGAACACATTGGTGTATGCGATACCCGGCATCGATCGATAATGTTTGAGTCGGTCGCGGTAGGCTTGAAAAACAAGGTCGATCTCGGCCATATCGAGCTGCGTCAACGACTTGACGTGGCGACGTGATTCGATGATGACTTCGTGACCACCGCAAATGGGTTGGCTGCGGAACAGATTGGAATCACGATGGCTCGGTGACACGCGGAACGAATCCATCTCCGCTTCGCAGATGTCATTGAGCGCCGGATACTTATTCGGAACGACACGAACGGACCAATCATCGATCGGGGATTCGTCGCAATCGGAAATGCTTCCTAGAATGCGAGCGGTTTCGGGAATCTGACCGACCCAAACTGCTGGTGGCGTCGTCGACTCATTGCCCTGGCAAAACGGGCACTCGACATCGGTTTTGACGCCCGGAACTTGATCAATGAAATCATCCGGACGCTTGGAACGCTCGGTCGCGAAGATCGTCCAGTCACCCGAAAGCGGATCGAGTCGAGACTCCGCTACGTTCAGCTGGGCGGTTTGACTTGCGGGCGACTGAGACGGCGTGGGCGATTCTACTACTTGCTTGTGTGCCGTCTCAAACATTTCTTTAGCCTTCTATGTCGCAGCCGGACAACTGCTTCATTCCGAGAGTTTCATCGATAACCACCCGCCTAGGTCCAATCCTACCGCATCTCGAACGGAGTTGAGTAGCCGAAAGAGCGTAACTCGCATGGTTTTTTTGTTCTACTTTAAGAGAGTTCGCTTTGGCAAAACTTTAAGGGCGAGTGTTTGCTCATAAAGTCGAATGTATTCGTTCGCGCTCTTCGTCCAAGACCAATCCTGTTTCATTCCAGTTACAACGATATTTGCCCAAATCTGCGGGTGATGGTAACGCATGTGCAGTGCTCGACCGATCGCATCATCAAGTCCGCGTTGATCGTTGGACTGGACATAGAACCCGGTCGCGGTTCCGTCTTCAATCGTGAAGTCATTTGTATCGACGACCGTATCGGCGAGTCCACCCGTTGGGGTGACGACAGGAACGGTTCCATAGCGAAGGCTGTAAAGCTGGTTCAGCCCGCACGGCTCATAATGGCTGGGCATCAAGAACACATCGCTGGCGGCTTCGATTTGGTGCGCCAGTGGGTCGCTAAAACCGACGTGCAGCGCGAAGCGGTTGGGGTGGGCAGCCGCCAGTTCCCGCAATTCGCGTTCGTACCTCGCATCGCCGCTGCCCAGCACGATCCACTGGGTCGGCCGATCTTCACCCAAGTGAGCCCGCATCACGGGGACGATCGAGTCCCAACCCTTTTGACTGGCCAAACGACCGACCAATCCGATCATCGGTACCTCGGCGTTGACATCCAAGCCGAACCGTTGTTGCAGCGATAACTTGTTGTGAGTCTTGCCGGCGAGCCAGTTATCGACGCCGTAATTCGCAAACAAATTCGGGTCGGAAGCGGGATCCCAAATGTTCTGGTCGATGCCATTGGTGATTCCGAAGACTCGATCGGAAACCGACTGCAAGACTCCATCAAGTCCGCAGCCGTGCTGGGCGGTGCGGATCTCTTGCGAGTACCGGGGGCTGACGGTCGTGATCACGTCCGAGGTGACGATGGCCGTTTTTAGGAAGTTCATTCGGCCGTAAAACTCAAACTCGTTCGGATTGAAGCGACTCCAATCCAATCCGGTCCAGCGATAAGAATCGCGGTCGAACTGTCCCTGATAAGCCAAATTGTGGATCGTCAGCACCGTCGCGGCTTTGCGGAGCGAGTCAGGCAAGTTTGCGTCGGCGGCCAACATTGCCGGCACCAATCCGGTCTGCCAGTCGTTGCAGTGGACGATGTCGACCGACCATCCGATGCGGGCGATCGCCATGATCGCCGCTCGACAGAAAAAAGTGAACCGTTCGTCGTTGTCGGGATAATCGCCAAACGGTGTTCCGTACAGCGCATCGCGATCGAAGTACTGAGGCTGGTCGATGAACCAAACCGGCACGTCGCCGTCGGGCAAAACGCCCTTGAGCAATCGACAACCGACCAGCTTTTCGCGGCTCATCGGTACGGCAAAGCTGATATCCGTCGGCGAGACAGGAATTTCGCTGCGTCGGACGCTGCGAAACGCGGGCATGATCACCGCCGTTCGATTTCCCAAACCCGCGACCTTGGCGGGCAGTGTTCCACAGACATCCGCCAGACCGCCCGTCTTCGCGAACGGCACAGCCTCGGTGGTTAGATAGACAATGTTCAACAGAAATCTCAAAAGTAAGAAACGGGGTTCGTTGCTGCTCGGCATCGATTAGATTAAATCGGCAATACAATCGTAATCGAAGGACCGATCGCAATTCGATCTGGCTCGGCGAACGTCCCTCGATCGGGTAGATTAGACCCACATTCGCCGCTTCCAAAGTTGCATTTTGGCGTCTCCCTCTTCTCTTTTCGTTGTTCTTGCGGCATGTCGATCGGGCTCAGCGAATTTTGGACCAGGCTGGTGAGACAGGGTCTCATCGAGGCGGCAGACTGCAAGTCGCTGGCGATGGAGTACGCCAAGGCTAACGGCGGTACGCCACCCAGTGATGCCCAACAGTTGGCCAAATTCATGGTGTCGGCCGATCGGCTGACATCGTTCCAGGCCCGAATGTTGCTCAGCGAGTCGCCGATCGACCTGCGTCTTGGCTCTTTCCGATTGATTTCTGATCAGTCGCCTTCGCCACTGTCGCGGTGGATACGAGTTTCTCGCGGACAAAGTCAGGGATACTTACTGCGCACGACCGCCAACAATCCATGGTTGGACCTGCACGCTCGAGTCAGCGACCCCACGCTACAGCCGATCGAAGTCGAGCCGATCGACGATTATGTCGGCATCTTCAGCACGCTGCCGCCGGGTCGTTCGCTGGACGCGACCTTGGCGGAATCGGATGCGGCTTGGGACGCAACCCGAGTTTGCCGGACGGCGATCGCTTTGGCTGACGGGCTTTCCTCGCTGCATAAAAACTCACTGATCCATGGCGGAGTGCGGGCCGACCGTGTCTGGATCGGTGACGACGGTTCAGCGATTCTGTTGCGTGACCCGGCTGGACCACCGGTCACGGGCTTGGGCGACACGTCGGCGCAGTGGCTCGATACGACCGATGCCCCTGAAACCTACGTCGCGCCCGAATCGACGGCCAATGGTGGAACCACAACTGAATGCACCGGAGCGAGCGACCTGTACAGTCTCGGCTGTTTGTTGTTTCGGCTTTACTCGGGTCGACGTCCCTTTGAATCATCTTCGGTAGCCGGCACGCTCGCATCGCACCAGACGCACTCGCCGCCGGAACTGGTTGACGCGATCAGCCGCGGTGAATCGGGCGATCCCTTGTATCGAGTACTCGCCTACACGATGGCGAAAGATCCGGCCGCTCGGTTCGCCACTGCCGATCAGTTTGCCGCTGCGATGCGAGCCGTGCTGCCAACATTGAAGCCATCCGCACCTTCCCCCACATCCGCTCCGGTATCGCCGCGTCCGTCGGAGCGACTTCCAAAAATCGCCGTCGCAGCAGACGCCGAATCGAAGATGACTCGGGCGTTGCAACAGGTCAAGCAAGAACAGCCCCAACCGGACAAGCCGAAGCGAATCAAAGCAGAGTTAAAGCAACCGAAAGTCAAACCCGCTGCCGTTCCAATCGCGACCGACGTTTCCGAACAAACGCTTGCACCGGAGCCGGTAACCACCGAATCGAAAGCTCCCGAAGCAAACGCACCTCAAGATGTATCGCCCAAAACTCAATCGCCTGAGCCAGAGCAAGAACCGACGCCCACAGCGCCCGAAACTCCACCCGCCCGTGCTTTGCGACCTCGCCGCCGACGCAAAAGCAAGGCGCCGATCGTGTTGACCGGGCTGACGGTTGTCGTATTGATGTTGCTGATCGCGCTGCTCGTCACCGATCCGACCCAGCAAGTTGCCGAGCAGCCGAGACAGCGTCCGATGCCCACTGTCATCCCGCCAGTCAACAATCGCGTGATCCCTGCTGCGACGCGGTCGCCGGATTCATCCTCAACTCAAACGCCCGCTTCCTCGGTGACAGAGAGCGATCCAGCGACGCCATCGGGATATCAGTTGGTGGCGCACGAGCGGACCTTGTTCGCGCCGCCCTATCCGCCCGATTCGGCATCGCCGCCACTAAGTTTGATTCCACCGGGCCCGGCCGCGATCGTGACTGTCAGGCTGCATGCGATTCGGGGCAGCGATGATGGACAGCCGATCATTGATGCATTGTCGCCCGAGTTGTCCGGCTTGATTGACGCGACCGCGATCGCGTCAGGCGTTCCGGTCGACTGGATCGATCGTTGCACCGCAGCGTTATTTCCTGGCGAAGAAGGTCAACCGTCGGTATCAATGGCGATCGAGTTGGTGCAGCCACAACCGCTCAGCGAATTGCTCGATCGCTGGCAAGTGAGTGAATCGCAGACTCGCGACGGCGCAACCGTTTACGCGGGCGAATCACCCGGCAGCAATGCGTTTTACTTGCTGCCGGCGGAAGTCGCCAGCGAATCAATCTCGCGTTACGCGGTCGGGCCGCTCGATCGCATTACCGAAGTCGCGTCGATCGAAGGCGAGACGATTCCACTGGCTCGGTCGCTCAAGACTTTGTGGAACGGTGTCAGTGTTGACGCAGACATCGTCGCGCTCGTGGCACCCAACTTCTTGTTCGCCGACGGTCGCGAGATGCTGTTGCAATCGGCACCCGAACTGGTTCAACCGCTGAAATCTGTTTTGATTCCAAACGTGTCAGCGATGTTGATCACCGCCGACATCAGTGACGGTTTGGTATTTGTCGAGGGACGTGTCATGCCGAGCGGTGGGATTAGCGAAGCGATGCTGATGCGAGACATCCGCGACGCGGTCCAGCAGTGGCCGACGTGGGCCGACAGTTTCGTCGTGGGAACAACGCCCGATCCTTCTTGGCGACTGCTGGCTTCGCGGTTGCCGACAATGATGCGGTTTGTAACTGACCAGTTTCGTTTTGGGATCTCGGACAATGTGATCGTGGCCAATACCTATCTGCCCGCGAAGCCATTTTCGCAAGTCACTTTGGCGACGTTGTTGGCCCTGAACAGTCCAACTGGCTCATCGGTTGCCGCAACAACTCAGCCGACCAAAGCTTTATCGATCGAAGACATGCTTGATCGCAAAATGTCAGTCTCGTTCGATCAGGAGTCCTTGGAATTCGCACTCGAAGTGGTCGCGAATGAATTCTCCAGCAAACTGCCCGAAGGTTCGGTGCTGCCCCCGATACGTCTCATTGGTGGCGATCTCCAGAAAATGGGCATCACCCAAAACCAGCAGATCCGAGCGTTCGCCAAAACCGACATCCCACTGCGAACGGTGCTGACGGATTTGGTTCTGGGGGCTAATCCGGACAAGACCGCCACGGGTCCGGGGGATCCGAAGCAGGCATTGATCTGGGTCATCGCCGACGACCCCCAAAATGCCGGTAAACAGGCGGTTCTGGTTACAACGCGGCAGGCCGCCGTCGATCGGTACGACTTGCCTCGCGAGTTTCAAACCGAGAATTAGCGGGTTGCGGTTTGGGAACGCCGATTACAATCGTGACACGCAATAGTCCTCAAAGAAACTGAATCATTAACGACCAAGAGTGTTTTCGATGCGGGTGATAGTAACGGGTTCAAGCGGCTTGATCGGTTCCGCCGCCGTTCGCCACTGGGATGCTCGGGGCGACGAGGTGATCGGCATCGACAATGACATGCGGGCGACTTTTTTTGGCCCCGACGGCAGCACCCGATGGAATCAGTCGCGTTTGGAAGCGGAGACGTCCAATTTTCGCACGGTGTCGATCGACATCCGAGATCGCGACCGAATCTTGGATCTCTTCAAGAATGAGACGCCGGATTTGATCATCCACTGCGCCGCTCAACCTTCGCACGATAAGGCCGCTGCGATTCCGTTTTTGGACTTCGAGGTCAACGCCAACGGCACGCTCAATCTGCTCGAAGCGACTCGGCAGCATGCGCCCGACGCTGTGTTTTGCCACATGAGTACCAACAAAGTTTACGGTGATGCGCCCAACGAATTGCCACTGAGCGAGTTGGAGACGCGTTGGGATTATGCCGATGAGAACGATTTTCACGGGATCGATGAGTCGTGCCGGATCGATCAGACCATGCACTCGTTGTTTGGTGCGTCGAAGACGGCTGCCGACGTGCTGGCTCAAGAATACGGACGGTACTTTGGGTTGAAGACAGGCGTTTTCCGCGGCGGATGCCTTACCGGCGCCAGTCACAGCGGCGTCGAGTTGCACGGTTTCTTGAGCTACCTCGTTCACGTCGCCGTCGCAGGCAAGCCGTATACAATCTTCGGCTACAAGGGCAAGCAGGTCCGTGACCAGATCGAGTGCAGTGATGTCGTTAAAGCTTTTGAGGCATTCGCGGACAACCCGCGACCGGGTGAGGTCTACAACATCGGCGGGGGTCGCGAGAATGCCGCCAGCGTGCTCGAGTGCATCGCGTTGATCGAGGACATCGGTGGTCACAAGATCAACTTCAAACTTGGCGACGACAATCGCAAGGGAGATCACATCTGCTACATCAGCGACCTGCGTAAGCTGCGTCGTGACTATCCGCAGTGGGATATTCGGGTTTCGCTGCGGAAGATTCTCGAACAAATGATTGCATCGGAAGAAGCCAAGGTCGGTGCCGCCTGAGTCGGGCGATTGCCCCAGCGGGCTGGTAACCTTCCTTCGGGCGCCTGTTTCAATCTATTCGGCACTACGTCTTCCACTCCAGAAATTTCTGCGGATGCCGCGTGTGTCGATTATGCCAATTATCCGGCACATATCCCCCGTTGTTCAGGCTTTCTTGCACGAGTAAATCGTGAAGGTACCGTCCCACGTCGTAATCTCTTAGTGGAAGCGGATACATCAATTCACGGGGCTGTGGGCTAGTTCTTGCAAATGCTTGGCGTCGACTATTTTCCGATCAGCGTTGCCACGCTGCTGCCGACCGAGGTGGTGGGGTTGGACCTATTCCAGCAAGAAACTGACTGCGAATCCTACAAGCTGTATCGCGCCGCCGACTTTCCGTTGACGCGTGACGATTTGGCCCGACTCCGCAATCGCGGTGTTCATCGTTTGTATATCAGCAAGGCGTCGCGGTCGGTTTATCAAACCTATCTCCGCAAGGTCGCAATCGGTTCGGACGCGGCAGACGTTCCCATGTCTGCCCGCGTGGGCGCGCTCAACGAAGTCGTTCGTGACGTGCTCGAATCCGCGTTCCAACGCGGTGAAACCGACAAGACGGTCAGCGCGGCGGAAAGACTCAGTAGCCTTGCGACGGAGATTTTGACCAACGACGCGTTCACGATCAGTGACTTGTTTCAAGTGCTGCACCACGACTACGCGACATTCACGCATTCGACCAACGTGGCCTTCTACTGCGGATTACTCGCATCTGAATTGGGATACTCGAAAGAAGACATTCATAAGATTACGACCGGCGGATTGCTTCACGATTTGGGGAAGCTGGAGATCGGTGAAGACATCTTGTGCAAACCGGGCAAACTGAGCGAAGAAGAGTTTCGTAGGATTCGGTTGCACCCCGGACTCGGATTCAAAAAACTGGCCCATCGCAACGACCTTTGCGAAGGGCAATTGATGATAGCTTATCAACACCACGAAGGGCTCGATGGAAAGGGCTATCCCGTCGGCTGCACCGACGAAGATATTCATCCATGGGCGAAAATTTGTGCCGTCGTCGATGTCTTCGAAGCACTGACGAGCCAACGACCTTACCGTACGCCGATGCCACGCGCTAAAGCCATTGAGCTTCAATTGCGTGACAGCGGAACCGCCTTCGATCCGGAGATACTTGCATGTTGGAAAATGATTATCCAACGCAATTCAGCGAGCTGATCCGGCGCGTCGATTGCGACATCGAATTGCCGATCGAGTGGTCGGACTACTTCGAGCAACGCGGTGAGATTGCCGCTTATCTCAAGGACGACCGCAGCAACAAGCGGCTCAAAGTCCGCACCCACGGTTTGATGTGGTTCGAAGGGACACTGCCGTTCCGCCCTCGAACAACTGACCCGATCGTGATCTATACGCGAGATTTTTCGCGGCTCGGCGCCGGGTTCTTGTTGCCGTTTCAGCTCTTTCCGGAAGAACGTGTGCGAATTCTGTTGCCCACTTTCTGGATGCAGTTGCACGTCGTTCGAACACGCCGGATCACCAGCAAGTGCTATGAGATCGGCGCAAGCCTGCTGGGCCGACACGATCCGAGCCCGGACGCATTTGATTTGAATCAGCTTGTCACCCCGGCAAGCTCAATTGCATGACCCGGATCGGGTGTTCGCGATCATCTTCCAAATCAATGCGATGCTCGGTGTAGTTCCAGCCGTGGGATTGAATCCAGCCGCGAAATTCGTCGGCGATAATCCGGTAAGGATCGCTCAATAGAACTTCGCCGTCGCCGGCCAGATGATCTCGCAGGCACTGATCCAACTGCGGCCACAGAACTCTCAGATAGGTCACGTCGCTGCCCAAAATCAATGGAAACTTCGGCCCTTCGATTCGATCGATTCCGAACCGCAGTCGTTGCACGTGACATCGCTCGGCCAGATGCAATGTGCTCATGCGAACCAGCAACAACGGATCGTCCACGCCGTCGGTCATCACGACGTTTGCGGATCGCATCGCGGCGGCGAGTCCCGCATGGCCGGTACCGCAGCCAAGTTCTAACACTCGCAAGTCTTGAAGATCGAGTCGATCGAGGTAACGGTCCAATCCCGAAGCTGCCCGCCACGTCGTAGCCCAGAACGGATCGATCACACCCTCTTCACCCGCGTCTTGGCGCTCGCAAGCTTCGATCAGCATTCCGTCGGGATCCGATGCGACCGCCAGACGTGTTTCTAGGCCAGCGATCATCGTCGGTTGCCAATGCCACTTAATCTTCTGGTCGGCGAGTCTCTGTAAAGTCTCCATCATCGAATCGTTTTGCGTTTCGTTCATGCCTTCAACCACTCGGCCGCTTCCTCGGCGAAGTAAGTCAGAACACCATCAGCACCCGCCCGCTTCATCGCCATCAAACTCTCCAGCACTGTTTGACGTCGATCGAGCCAGCCGTTTTGAGATGCTGCGGTGAGCATCGCGTATTCACCGCTGACCTGATACACGAATGTCGGCGCGGCGAAAGTTGTTTTGACTCGATACACAATATCGAGATAAGGCATCCCAGGTTTCACCATCACGCTATCCGCACCCTCGGCCAGATCCAACGCAACTTCGTGAAGCGCCTCATCCGACTGAGTCGGTGATTGTTGGTAAGTCTTCTTGCTGCCGCCGGCCAGATTGGATGACGAGCCGACTGCATCGCGAAATGGGCCGTAGAACGCACTTGCGAACTTAGCTGCGTACGACATGATTTGCACATCCGACCTGCCTGCTTCATCAAGCGATTTTCGTATCATCCCGATCCGCCCGTCCATCATGTCGCTCGGCGCGATGATGTCACAACCGGCTTCGGCTTGCACGATCGATTGCCGACACAGCATTTCGATCGTTTCGTCATTGACCACATAACCATCGCGAACCAATCCGTCTTGACCGTGACTACTGTACGGATCAAGGGCGACATCGCAGATCACGCCGAGGGAGTCGCCGACTTCCGCCTTGATCGCGGCGACTGTACGGCAGACCAAATTATTCGGGTTGATCGCCTCACGCGCGTCGGGCGTTTTCAGTTTCGGATCGGTGGCTGGAAAAAGGGCGATGGCCGGAATCCCAAGCTCGCAAGCTCGGGCCGCTTGCCTGGAGATTTGGTCGACGCCGAGCCGGTCGACTCCCGGCAACGACTCAATCGCCTGGCGACCATTTCCATCAAAAACGAACCACGGCCAAATCAGGTGGTCCGTTGTCAAAACATTTTCAGCCACCATTCTCCGCGACCATTCGTGCCGACGCACTCGCCGCATGCGGGTCGCCGGAAAGGGGCCGCGAAGAAATTCGGTCATGGCGTAGGTTTCTCGTCGTTGATGAATTGGCAACCTAATACGAGATCCCGAATTGGATTGCTCGATGGGGTCGCATTTAGGATAAACTGAACGTCCCTCCGGCGGACGCCGTCCCGCCATCTTCTCACATTCCACCCGTCCCCCGAAGTCGACATGTCGTTCATCCGTCGAGTTTTTTCCGTTGGCGTGATTTGCTTGGCATTCAGCCAGGTCGCGTGGGCGGATGGGCTGACGCCGCGGGAAGAGTTTTTTGAGAATCAGGTGCGTCCGCTGTTGGTCGATAAGTGCCAAGAATGCCACGACACTTCTTTGCAGGAATCCGACTTGCGACTGGACAGTCGCGCATTCGTATTGCAAGGCGGCATCAGCGGGCCGGCGGCGATCGCACGCAACATCGATGACAGCGCGATCATCAAGGCCATCAAGGGGCAAGATGGTTTCGAGCGGATGCCGCCCGATGCGAAGCTTTCCGACGACCAGATCGCGATTTTAGAAAAATGGGTGCGAATCGGATTGCCTTGGACATCAAGCAGCGAACCCATGGCCGCTTCGTTGGGCGATCAGGTCGCAATCGGCAAAGCTGCCAAATCACACTGGGCGTTTCAGCCGGTCGTGCATCCCGATCCACCCGTTCCAGCCAATGACTTGCAAGATTGGATAGCCAACCCGATCGATGCGTTCATCGCCGAAGGACTTGCCGATCACGATTTACGGCCCAATTCCCGTACCAGTCGCAGGGTGCTGATTCGTCGACTGTTTTATGACCTGATCGGGTTGCCGCCGTCGCCGCAACAAATGGATGCACTAGAGCAAGATGCTCGCCCTGATGATGTCGTGTTGGATGAGCTGACAACGACGCTGTTGGCAAGTGAACATCATGGCGAGCGATGGGCACGATACTGGCTCGACTTGGCCCGATACGCCGACACACGCGACTGGATGGCGCAAGCAGAACTTCGATACCCGTATGCTTACACCTATCGCGACTATGTGATCACGAGTCTAAACGCCGATAAGCCTTACGATCAATTCATTCGCGAACAGATCGCCGCCGATGCGTACGCCGCGAGCGATTCGGCGCCCGAGTTGGCGGCGCTGGGATTGTTGACGGTCGGCCCCCAATTCCGAAATGACAAGTTAGAACAAATCGCCGACAAAATTGATGTGGTTTGCCGAGGACTGATGGGCATCACCGTCGGTTGCGCGCGATGCCACGATCACAAGTATGATCCCGTTCCGATCGAAGACTTTTATTCTCTGTACGGCGTCTTTGCCAGCAGCACCATGCCCGAGACTTTTCCGACCATCCCCGGTGGTGATTCGTCGGCTGATTTGCAACGTGATTTTCGCAAACAGTTGGCGGCGAAAAAGGCCGAGCTTGAACAGTACAAACAGGAATTGAAGCAGGTGGCGGAAGCGGCGTTGCTGCGAGATATCGGAACCTACATGGCCGGGTTCGCGTTGATGTCGATCGATAAGCGGGCTGACATTCGAGGCTGCATCAATAAGCTGAAAGTCGATGAAACGGCAATGACGCCGCTGAACAATTCGCTCGCAAAAACACTCAATGATCCGAAGCTACGTGACGACCCGTTGCTCGGACCTTGGCAGCAAGGTTTGTCGATTCCGGAGACCCAGTTCCGATCGCGGCGCGACGAATTACTGGCGACTTGGAAGTCGAACGACAAAATCAATCCTCGCATCGCCGACCTGTTGGAAACGAATCCACCCACGTCTCGAACGGATTTGGTTTCGGTTTACGCGGAAGCATTCGCGGGTGTGATCGAGAGTTTGGGCGACGGTATGCAAACTGTCACGCCGCTGTTCGATGCCAACGACGAAGCGATACGCAAGTTGCTCTTTGGATCGGACGGCTGGTTGCGTTTGGATGCCGAACAGGTTCTGGCAGCTTCCCGTTTGACGGGAAAGGGTCGCAAAGAATTGGGCGACCGCCAGAAAGCGATCACGGAAGTTGAAGCGACGCATCCGGCGGCCCCGCCCAAAGCGATGACTCTGGTCGATCTCGATAAACCGATCACTCCGTTTGTGATGTTGCGTGGCGAACCAGCGCGACGAGGTGACCGTGTGCCGAGACAGTTTTTGAAACTGATCGCGGGTGATGATCGCAAGCCATTCATCGAAGGCAGTGGTCGTCGCGAATTGGCCGAAGCGATCGTGGCCCCGTCCAATCCTTTGACAGCCCGAGTCGCGGTCAACCGAGTTTGGTCGCGGTACTTCGGTCACGGACTGGCCGAGTCACTCGATGATTTTGGGTTGCGAAGCGACTCGCCGAGCCATCCCGAATTGCTCGATTGGTTGGCTGTCGAGTTTGTACGCAGCGGTTGGTCGATGAAGTGGCTCCATCGCACCATCGTCTCCAGCAATACTTACCGCCAATCCGCCGAAGCGCGTGACGACGGATTGCTTGCTGATCCCGCGAACCGATTGTTATGGCGTCAGAACCGGCGACGATTGGATTTCGAGGCGATGCGAGATTCGATGTTGGCGGTCGCCGATGGACTCGACACAACGATCGGCGGTCGCTCGGTTCGGTTGAGCGAACTGCCCTATTCGCGCCGACGATCCGTTTACGCCTATATCGATCGAATCGAACTCGACCCGATGCTCCGCACGTTCGACTTCGCTTCGCCGACTGCTTCCGCATCGTCACGTTCTCAGACGACGATTCCACAGCAAGCGCTCTTCGGAATGAACCATCCATTCGTGGCTGAACTGTGCCGAACGATCGCTACAGACGTCGATACCAACTCGCCCGTCGAATTACGTGTCGGGGAAGTCTATCGCCGAGTTTATGGTCGATTACCCACGCGAGAGGAATTGACAGTCGCGAGTCGATTCATCGATGCCAGCGAAGATGACGTGGGCCTCCCGCCAACAACTTGGCAATACGGTTACGGCCCTCGAGAAGGAATCCTCGCGAATGATAAGAATGCACTCGAATTCCCGTTTTTTCCGCTCAATCATTGGACGGGTTCGATCTATCAAGCAAGCGAACAGTTTCCTGATCCCGTGCTGAAGCATGTGCGTTTGGCATCATCCGGAGGCCACCCCGGCACCGGAGACGATCAATCGGTGATCCGTCGCTGGACGGCGCCCGAAGGCGGCGCGGTTCGTGTTGCCGGAACGCTGAAACATTCGCGTGAGGGTTCCGACGGCATCGAAGCGACTGTTCGCAGTTTGCATTCGGCCCCGTCTTTTTCAGCGATGCAAAGCAGCGTCGAAACAGCCGTTGATCGGATCGAAGTTCGACGAGGTGACGTGATCGATTTCATCGTATCGTCGGGTCCAACGACTCGATCCGACTCCTTTTTATGGACGGTTGTCATTGAAGGGATCGATGGTGAACTCGAAGATCAAACTTGGGAATCAAACACGGACTTTCAGGCACCCCCGCCTCCGCCGCTGAGTTCGATTGCCCAGTTGGCTCAGGCATTGATGCTGACCAATGAATTTCAGTACTTGGATTGAGGACCGTAATGCAACCTTTGAACAACCGTCGACGCATGCTCTCACGAAGCGGCATGGGCGTTGGCATGCTGGCGCTATTGGGCATCGGCACCGACGAAGTTCTTGGCGAGACGGAGACATCTGAATCGGGCGCAAGCAGTTCCCTCGCGCCTCGGTTGCCTCACTTTGCGGCCAAGGCGAAACGTGTCATTCATCTGTTCGCCAACGGTGGTCCGAGTCAGGTGGACACGTTCGACCCGAAACCGGCGCTTGCGAAGTTGGCCGGAAAGACACTTAGCGAAGAACTCGGTCGTGACAAACGTCTGGGCGGCGTGGCTCATCCATCGAAGTTCAAGTTCAAAAAACACGGCGAGTGTGATACCGAAGTTAGCGAGTTGTTTCCGCACATCGCCAAGCATGTCGACAAGATGTGCGTGGTTCGGTCAATGGTCACGGACGTGCCCAATCACGAACCGGGATTGATGATGATGAACTGCGGCGACATCGTTCGCCCCCGCCCGAGTGTCGGTTCTTGGGCCTTGTATGGACTGGGTACCGAAAACCAAAGCTTGCCCGGTTACGTTGTGATGTGCCCGAGCGGGTTGCCAACGGCGGCGACCGCCAATTGGCGTAATGCTTTTCTGCCCGGTATCTATCAGGGAACTCACGTCGACACGCGATACACGGACCCCGAGGAATTAGTCGCGAACATCGAGAACAAGTTTCTCGTTCACGAGCAACAATCTCGACAATTGGAATTGATTCAGAAACTGAATCGACTGCACATGGATCGCCGCGACGATGATCCCCAGCTTGGTGCGAGAATCGAATCGTTGGAATTGGCATTCCGGATGCAAGGCGAAGCACGTGAAGCCTTTGATATTTCCGATGAACCCGAACACATTGCCTCGATGTATGGAGATTCATTGCAGGGTCGCCAAATGCTGATCGCACGACGATTGAGTCAACGCGGTGTCCGCTACGTTCAGGTCTACCACGGCGCGGGCCAGCCATGGGATTCACACGCGGCGATCGACAAAAACCATCCGCGTTTGGCACAAGAATGCGACCAGCCGATTGCGGCCCTGCTGCAAGATTTAGAGCAGCAAGGTTTGCTCGACGAAACGCTGGTGATTTGGGGCGGTGAGATCGGTCGAACGCCGACCGTTCAATTGCCGGTCACCGCAAACCCCGGTCGCGACCACCACCACGATGGCTTTACGATCTGGATGGCCGGTGGCGGCATTCGTGGCGGCATGACCTACGGTGCGACGGATGAGGTTGGCTTGAAAGCGGTGGAAAACAGGGTCCACGTTCACGATCTGCACGCAACAATTTTGCATTTGCTGGGCTTCGACCACACGCAGTTGACGTATCGATACGCGGGACGCGATTTTCGTCTGACCGATGTCCATGGCAACGTAGTTCACGACATCATTGGATGATGACACGGAACGAAAGATGCTGATAGAATTTTCCACTTGCTGCCCACTCAAATCTTCTGGTCCCCAATGATGAACATGTCCAATCGACCACTCATTTGTTTTGCTTGCGTCTTCACATTCGTGCTTTCTTGCCACGGTGTGGGTTTCGCCGAGGATCAGGACACGAAGATCAAGGTGTTGCTGATCGATGGTCAAAACAATCACAACTGGCGTGAAACGACTCCGGTTATCAAACAGACTCTCGAAGCATGCGGAAAATTTTCGGTTGATGTTGTGACGGCGCCTGAACAAGGCGGCGACATGTCGAAGTTTCAACCCGATTTCTCACGGTACGACGTTGTGGTGTCAAATTACAACGGAGAGTCGTGGAGTGACGCGACGCAGAAGTCCTTCGAGCAATTTGTTGCCGGCGGTAAAGGATTTGTCAGTGTGCATGCGGCCGATAATTCGTTCCCGAAATGGAACGCTTACAATCAAATGATCGGACTGGGTGGTTGGGGTGGACGTAACCAAACGGATGGGCCTTACGTTCGATGGAAAGAAGACCAAAAACGCTTCACACGGGACGTGTCCAAGGGCAATGGTGGCGCACACGGTAAGCGTGTGCCGTTTGTGGTCGTCGTTCGCGACCAGGATCATCCCGTCACTCGAGGTCTGCCGGGCACGTTCATGCAAACGGCTGATGAACTGTATTCGAAACTTCGCGGACCCGCGGTCAACATGCACGTGTTGGCAACAGGTTTCAGCAATCCGGAAACCGGCGGCAGTGGCGAACACGAACCTTTGTTGATGACCATCCAATTCGGCCAAGGCCGGGTCTTTCACACCACCTTGGGACATGATGTCGAGGCAATGACAGGCGTTGCTTTTCAAGTCACCCTTCAGCGTGGGACTCAGTGGGCGGCGACGGGCGACGTGACGCTGCCGGATGTTGATGCGAAGACAGTGGAGAGCGACAAAGCGTCGCAACGAGACCCGGCCGATGCGGCGTACGACGGCAAGATGTCAGCAACATCGTTGGCCGTCATGCCCAACATCGACGAAAAAAATTGGATTTCGCTGTTCAATGAAAGTGACCTTACCGGATGGTCGCCGAAGAACGGGACGGCGACGTATCGAGTCGAAGATGGTTCGATCGTCGGTAAGACTGCCGAAGGAAGTCCGAATTCATTTCTCTGCACGGATAAGATCTATACCGACTTCGAATTGACATTCGAGGTCATGGACGATCCGGGGCTGAACAGCGGTGTACAGATTCGATCGGAAAGCAAAGCCGAATTCATGAATGGACGCGTCCATGGTCCGCAGGTAGAGATTGAAGCGGCACCGGGTGAGAGCGGATACATCTACAGTGAGGGCACGGGACGCGAATGGATCACGAAAGAACGACCGATCGACGATGCGTTCAAGAATGGTCAATGGAACCGCTATGTCGTGCGGGCGATCGGTGATCGCTATCAAACTTGGATCAACGGAATCCCCATCGCAGATGTGCTGGATCCGGTGTCGGGTCACGAAGGTTTCATCGGGTTGCAGGTTCACTCCATCGGTAATGGCACGGCACCGATGCAGGTCCGATGGCGGGATTTAAGGATTCGCGAGCTGTAGAGTTAGTTTGCCGGGTCCGTTTTCTGGTCGCAGTGATTGCGTGGAGTTTGCGGACTCGAGTTTGCGGCCTGTTGCGATGAACACGCTTGTTCAGGATGTGACTGTTCTCACATTCGACGCGGTCTTATCGCTTGTGAAGTGGTACTTTCCGCGTCGTTATCGGTAGCGACCGAAAATCGTCACTCGGGCGCTGCGGCGTCGTCGATGACGTTTTCGGATGCTCGCCATTGTGCCATAAGGATGTGGCTATAGCGAGCGTCGACCGGAATCCGATCGAGCAAATTCATGGATGATTTTCGTCGCAATCACAGGCTGGCACGCCGAATCGCAATCGCTGCGATGATCTGCTGTTCGACGGCACATGCCATCGCCGACGAACCGGCGAAAGCATCCGGTTCCAAGCCCAGCGAATCATTGCGAAGTCTGCTCTCGCAAGGCCTCAACGAACAGCCCACGCCGATCGCGACGATCGAAGCAACTCCAGCAAACCCAACGGCCGTCGTCACTGCCGCGCCAAAAGCAACACCGGTCGACGTTGCCGCTTCACCGAAGCCTGCTGACACGGCAACGACGCAAGCAGCAGTTCAACCAAAAAAGGTAACTGAGCCCGCACCCACGACGACTTCCGAAAAGACGATCCCGATGGCCGCAAAGCCAAGCGGTCTCGCGGAACTGTTGAAGCCGAAATCGAAACCGATTGTTGTGCCGCAACTGCAAATCGATGCGGCAACGCTGCCTTCATTTGTCGATCAACCATCGAAACCGATTGTCAAACGACTCGAAGTCTCACCGGAACGTCGCGTGATGAATAGCGAAGAGTCCGACTCGGTCAACGCAAAAGAAGCGACCCCGGTTCTCGCCAACTCGGATGTCGCGAAGAAGCCGGCGACGAAAGCAAGCGAAAGTCCGATTTCAGTTGCCGCGCCGCTGCAGTTCCCACAGCCGACGATGTCTGAGATTCTGGAGATTGAGTCAGCCACGAAACTGGCCGAATTGGAAGCGATTTTCTCGCGACAACAAGGTCAAGCCGCTGCTGAAGCTGAATTGCTAAGTTCGATGCCAGACTCGACGCCCGCGACATCGGTGGAAGAGCCGTTGCCAGCGGACCTTGATCCGCAATTGCCCGAGCCGACGATTGCCGCTGATGAGAGCATCGATCATTCGTCGGCCGTCGATAATTTGATTCCACCACCGGTCACGGGACATCGGGTTTACGCCTCGGCGCCCTCCCCAGCAACGATGGTTCACGTCAACCGACTACACCAGCTTTCTCACTTGGCTTTGCAGAATGCGAAAGAGAGTTTTAAACGCGGCGCGACACACTCGGCACGGAAGTACGCGACCGAATCGCTGAGATTGACGGTTGATATGCAAGACGCTCGCGATGGTGGCAACAGTCATGCGAAGCAACTCGATGTCGCCCTCGATGCGATTCGTGAATCCGAAGATTTTTGCGGACGCTTCGGCGCCGTCGATACGCGATCACTCGAGCGGATGGTCGCGGTACACGAAACACAAGTACTCAAGGGTCACGAGCTTGTCAACATTTCTTCAATGCGTGCAACGGAAGCATACCTGAGTATCGCCAAGGACGGGCTTGTCGCGGCGGCAGGCCAATCGGTCGATGCCAGTGATGCCTTGGTGATGCTGGCGATCATTGAAAAGAGATTGGCGGGCGAGCGACATTCAAACGCGGGCGCGGTTGCACTGGCGATGCAGCGGGCGGCGATCGAGATCGCTCCGAACAGTTCGACGGCGCATCGTGAACTCGGTTCGACCTTGCTCGAACAAGGCTTGGTTCCGCAAGCGGCGTGGGCACTCAGCCAAAGCGTCGATTTGCGTCCTACTCGTGTCGGCTACCAGACGCTGCTGGAGGCATCGCAACGAATGGGTGACGCGGAGATGTCGCGAAAATGTGTTGCGGCTTTGAACGATCCCAGTTTGCCAAGCGGAATCGCCATTCAGACGCTGACACCCGATGCTTTCGCCGCAAACTATCGACCCGACCCGTCCACCTTCGACGCCAAGAATGCCAAACCGACTGAACCCGTTCAGTCCGTATCGGCAGGCGAAGAATCCCGTGTCTCCTTGCGTCCAACATTATCGATCGGCCGACGTTAATCAATGAGCAGAAAAAAGTGTCTGACCCCATTTGCCTGGAACCGGCCCTTCGGGTGCTTCGCACAAATGGGGTCAGACACTTATTTTCCGCACGATCCCGCCTAATCATCTTTCCGTTGATCCTTCACTCAAACAATTCAAACTTACGTTTCCCTCCTGATGGACCGATTCATTCGTGTCTTGAAATAGCAACGAGAAACCGCGATGACCATGACTTCCCCCCGAATCCTGTGCTTGATGTTGATGACGTGCTTGCCGCTGGGCAACTTGTCGACGGTGCGAGCCGTCGACGAAGTCTTTCCACCGGCCCCGAAGACTCCTTCGGCAGATGCCAAGGTGAATCTCGGACCGAAGAAGTCATCGTCGTCGGCCACGACGGCGCCGGCCAAATCAGCGGCGGAGTCAGTGTCGAATGACATTCCTTCGATGCCGGCTTACCCCGTTGCTTCTTCGGAATACAAGTTGGCGTCGATGCCGAGCTACACGCCGGTCGGATCGCCCAGTTGCAGTTGCGGACAATGTCTGAAATGCGTTGACCGAACCGATGGCACGATGATCGGCGGATTGGGAATGAAGTTGGGTGTCGGCCCTTGCCCGGCGGATCAGCAATGCTGGCAGTGCCCGTTCGACGCGCCGTTCAGTGTATACGGCGCCGGTGAGTATGCGGGTCCGGCCCGTACGCATCGAATCGGCGAATATCGACTGCGAACTGGCGACGCCATTCAACTGACATTCATGGTCACCGCGCTGAGCAGTCAGGGTGCTTACCGATTGGTTGTCGGCGACGAACTTCTGATTGAATCGGAAGCCGACGATGACTTGACTCGCGGTACGCTTGAGAAAGGATTGAGAATCCAACCGGACGGAACGATCACGTTGCGATTGATCGGTCAGATTCATGCTGCGGGACAAACGATCGACCAGCTTCGCGAAGTTCTGGAAGAGAAGTACGTCGAGTTTTATCCCGAACCTTCGATCGATGTCACTCCCGTCAACACCGGATCGGCGGCACGTCAAGTTCGCGAAGCGATCAGCGGTGTCGGTGGCTTCACCTCACAACAAGTTCAACAGACGTTAACGCCGTCGGGAGAAATCCGACTACCGAAAATCGGCAGCGTGATGGCGCAAGGCTTGACGCTTGACGAATTGAAACAAGAGATCAACCTTCGCTACGACGCCGCCGTCGGTGGACTGGAAGTTGAACCTTCGTTGAATTCACAAGCTCCGCACAACGTGTTCGTGTTGGGCGAAGTCGGTCTGCCAGGTCGCTATGAAATGAACAATACTCCGACAACGGTATTGGGCGCGATTGCGTTGGCAGGTGGTCACCGAACAGGTGCCAACCTTCGCCAGATCGTGATCTTCCGTCGTGGCGATAACTGGGAATTGATCTCGACGGTTGTCGACCTTCGTGGTGCCATCCTTGGACGTGAATCTCGCCCCTGTGACGAAATTTGGGTCCGCGATGGTGATGTCATCATCCTGCCCAGTACGCCGATTCGTTTGTTCGACAACTTTGTCCGTCAAGTGTTTACCGAAGGCTTGTACGGTATCATCCCGATCACGGCTTCATACAACTTCGGATCAAGCTTCAACTAGGGCCGCGTGACAAGATTGCCTCGGCAACGCGGATGCCGCTGTTCATCGCCCCGTGGATGCTGGGTGTTTCGCAGTGGTCACCGCACACCAAAACGCCGGCGGGGCCACCAAAATCGGCAGTGTCGATCGATCGCATCACCGGTGCGAGCGATCGACGCGGAAGACCATACGGAATTTGGTATACCATCAGCCGCCGCCATCGATCGACGGATTCACCAAACCAACCGCGAAGTTGCTCTTTGACAGCCACATCGACGGCATTCAAATCGTTTTGTTGGACGCATTGATCGAGTCCGCCGAGGCTGACCGAGATCAATGCTTTGCCGGGCGGGCAATACTCGGGTGCCACGTTGCTGATGACCGTCGCCGTTTGTACCGGCCCCGGTTCGTCACCTCGCAATATCAGCAAACGCCGATCATCAGGCGGCTGATCGGCCGCGTAGTACACGGTCATCGCTTGATTCCAAGCGGTGTCGATTGATTCAGAACCGATCAATCTCGCCGCAGCGGTGCTCTCGGTCGCAACCACAATCTGCTTCGCGGCAATTTGCTCACCGCTGCTCAACTGAATCATTCCGTCGTTCAAGCCGGTCACGCTTTGTCTGAATCGAATGGTGCCGGCGGGTAACCCGTCGGCCAGTTGCCGCGGGATCGCCGCCATGCCGTCCGCAGGGACCGCGATTTGACCCTCGGCAAACATTCGGAATACGAACTCGAACAGTCGACTTGATTCCGATAGCGACTCGTCCAAGAACACGCCGCCGATGAATGGGCGGAAGAAACCGTCGATCATCGAATCGGAATATCCACTCTGACGCAGGTACGCAATTGTCGGCTGATCGGGTCGGTCGTAAAGATCTTGCAGTGATCCCGATCGCGATCGGCGAACGGTTTTGGCGATTCTGAATTTGTCACCGAGACTGCCGACGGGATTCAGCAGAGTCGCCAGCAATTGGCTGGGCCGCCGCCGCGGGTCTCCGAGCAAATGAAAGTTGCCTCGAGATCGGATGAGTGCACCGGGCTCGAAGTTCCTCAATCGAAGTGCATCGTAGTCGAGCATCCGCCGGCATGATGGATAAGCCGTCAGCAAGACTTGGAATCCGTGGTCCATCGTAAAGCCGTCGATGTGATCCGTCCGCACGCGTCCGCCGACCCGATCAGTCGCTTCCAAGAGAGCGACTCGGCGACCCGCTTCCGTCAGGATCGATGCGCAGGTCAGTCCCGCTAAGCCGGCTCCGATGATGACGATGTCAAGTGATTCGTAGTTTTCCATACGTTCAAATTAGCAACCACAGGCGATCATGCCGACCCACGGACCAGACGTGTCAATCGACGTGGCGATGAGTGGAGTGTCGCCGGCAAACGAGCCGTGGTCGACAGAATGCGAAACCAATCAACCCAAAAATCGGAAACTCGAAAATGGCTAAATATTACGTTCAATCTGGCACTCTCCGCACCGTCGTCCAAGCGGAATCCATCGGCAAGGCGGCTCTGTGGGCCGTTCACCACGCCATGCAACAGGTGTTGCCCATGGAAGACGACGAAAATCATTCGCCGAAAATGAAGAGCGAGCAAATGAGTTCTCGGGGCATCGCGGTGCTATCGACCAACATCGCGGTCAGCGAGCGTGGTTTTGACCGCGCCGAAGCGACGAAATTGGCGACCATCGAAGTCGTCGGCCAATGGAACGAAATGGTGACCACACTCGATCGACTCGAACGAATGCTGTATCGAGCCGCCTAAATGATTGAGACAATCGTTCTACTCTTTGTGTTTCACGCCGATCACGGCCGTTTCACGTGGGTTCACTCGAGATTCGTCTTGATTAGGATTTTCAAACTTGGCTACAGTCGCGACACCCTATCGAAGGTCTTGCCTTCGATAGGACCTGCCTTGAATCCTGCCTGAGCCGACGGTTCGCCACCTTGCGTGCCAAAACACCCGAGTTCACTCGCGTGTTCGGCTCACGGTCCCTCCGCCGAACGTAATTAGATGACCCTACGAATCAACCAGCGGCTGTTTGCCTCGCGACAGACGGCCCGCGTTTGGTCCAGCAAACGTAGCTTCGCAATCGTTGCCTTCATCGGACTATTGATCGCGGCAATCGCTGCGCCGGCCACGGCGGAACCTGCCAGCAAGCCTGTCGAAGACGGCGCGCTGGTGAGAACTGGATTGACATTCGTGTCCACCAATTCATCGGTCACGATCACAAGCGAGTTTTCAGGTGGTCGTATGAATCGTTGTGATCAGGTGTCCGAGGACGAATTTGCGATCACGATCGAACCCGAGCGAAATCGAATCAACGACAGCGCTTGGTATGCCTTTCGAATCGACTCGAGCGATACGAAGCTCGTCAGCGTTTCACTCAACTATGTTGGGGGTACGCATCGTTATGATCCTAAAATCAGCCGTGATGGAACGACATGGGAATCGGCCGGTAATTTGGTTGCTCGCCGCCACCCGCTCGGCAGCGAAGTCGAATTGAGGATTGAACTCGATGGAAAACCGATATGGATCGCGGGACAAGAACTGATCGATAACGACGCGGTTGATCGTTGGACCGACGAACTGGTTCAGTTGCCACATGTAACGCGTTCGCTGATCGGTGAATCAGTCCAAGGCCGCCCGCTGCACCGCTTGGACATCACCGAATCGGAACATCCCGATTACGTGTTCATCATCACGCGTCAGCATCCGCCGGAGGTCTCCGGTGCGATCGGAATGATGCACTTTGTCGAGTCGATCGCTAGCGATACGAAACTCAGCAAGAAATTTCGCGATCGCTACTCAGCCGTCGTGGTGCCGATGGTCAATCCCGATGGCGTCGCGCAAGGGCATTGGCGATGCAACGCAAACGGAATCGACCTCAATCGAGATTGGTCACATCCGAGCCAACCCGAAACACGTGCAGTCGTCGATCAGTTGTTGGCTTGTCGCAGCGGTGACGAACAACGGTTGTGCCTGTTCATCGACTTTCACAGCACTTTCGACGACGTCTTTTACACGCACCCGAGCAAGGCCGATCTCTATCCACGCGGCTTTACCGAAAACTGGCTCGGCGCGATCCAGCATCGTTTTCCTTCGTACGCAGTCAACCACGACCCCAACCACAACGCTCATCGCTCCACCAGCAAAGCTTGGGTCGCACGAACTCTCGGCGTGACCGCGATCACCTACGAGTTTGGTGATGAAACCGATCGAAACACCATCCGCAGTATTGCTTCGGGCGCGGCGGAGGAGATGATGCGGTTGTTGGTGGATCTGCCCGACAATCGCGAACGTACCGAACGTATCGCGGCGAAAGATTCGGATTCCCAGCGATAGCCTGCTGACCGTCCGGTTGTGCGATAATGACTCCATCCGCCGTGGGCGGCCATTGTTGTTCAGGACCGGAAGGAAAGTCGAACGTGACCGAAGTGGGTGAGAAGAAAACGTCGTCCGCGATTCTGATCGTGGCAATTTTCGTGATCACGCTGACCGCCTACTGGCCGTCGATTCAAGGCGGATTCATTTGGGACGACGATGATTACGTCACGGAGAACGAAACACTGCGCTCGGTCGATGGACTGATCGCGATTTGGACTCGGCCGTCGGCAACTCCTCAATATTATCCGCTGGTTCATTCCACTTTTTGGATCGAATACCAGTTGTGGGGACTTTGGCCCGCCGGGTTTCACATTGTCAATGTACTCGTGCATTCGCTGACCGCCGTACTGTTGTGGCGAGTACTGCTGTGGTTACGCGTGCCCGGAGCTTGGTTCGCGGCACTCGTCTTCGCAATTCACCCGGTCCACGTCGAATCGGTTGCGTGGATCACCGAGCGCAAGAACGTGCTGTCGGGTCTGTTCTACGTTTCCGCCGTGTTGTGTTACCTGAAGTATTGGGACTTTGTTGAACCTAAGTCCGAACAACTTGAACCACCGCATACCAATGCCACTCACACACGGTGGTACATCTTGGCTCACGTTTTCTTCATTGCGGCCTTGCTCAGCAAAACGGTGACGGCAACCCTGCCGGCTGCGCTGTTGGTATTGATCTGGTGGAAACGGGGCCGCATCACTGTTGGCAACGTCATCAAGTTGACGCCGATGTTGGTCATCGGAATCGCCTTCGGCCTAATGACGGTCTGGTTAGAAAAGAATCAAGTCGGTGCATCAGGGATCGATTGGGAGTTGACTTTCTTCGAACGCGTCTTGATCGCGGGCCGAGCGATTGTTTTTTATGCCAGTAAGATTCTTTGGCCCAGTGAATTTATCTTCACATATCCTCGTTGGCACATCGATACATCGGAGCTTTGGCAGTGGATCTTTCCCGCCGCCGTTGTCGCGGTCATCATCGGCGGTTGGTTGGCGAGAAATCGGATCGGACATGGGCCTCTGGCCGCGATTTTATTTTTCGCTGGAACACTCTTTCCCGCGCTCGGCTTTCTCGATGTTTATCCAATGCGGTTCTCGTTCGTAGCGGATCACTTTCAGTATTTGGCCAGCATCGGTGTCATCGCATTGTCGGTGGCCGTCGCTTGCACGCTCTTGAAAAAAGTCTCACGTTTGGATTGGGTCGCGGGCCTTGCGGTAGTCGCGGTGTTATTCACGATGACTTGGCGACAAGGACGGATCTACGAAGGCTTGGAAGTCTTGTGGCGTGATACGCTGGCCAAGAACCCGACCTCGTTCATGGCGCACAACAATCTCGGTGCGATGCTAAACAAACGAGGCGACTATGCGGAAGCTGAAACTCATCTGCGCGAATGTCTCCATATCAAACCAGGCTTCGTCGACGGGATCGTCAATTTGGCGAAGGCGAGAGAAGGACAGCAGGCATTCGACGAGGCATTGAGACTGTATCAGCAGGCCGTGGAGTTGCAGCCAGCCAACGTGCAGGCCTACAACGGATTGGGGGCCGTTTACGGGATGACGGGCGAGACGGAACTATCGGAAAAGTATTTGAAGAAGTCGCTTCGCCTTGATCCCGACTACGCCACCGCTCACTCGAATCTGGCAACGCTTTACGTGGGCATGGGCAGGCTTGATGATGCGGCGTCCGAATTCGAGGTCGCGTTGAAACTCGATGATGGGCTCGATGAAGCCCGATCAAACTTGGCAAAGGTGTTGATGTCGCAGCAGAAGTACTTGAAGGCTCAAGAGCTCTTCGAGCAACTCTTGCAAAAGAATCCCGATGATGTCAGCACGATGATCAACCTCGGTGTCGCGGCAGCAAATCAACAGGACCCGTCGACGGCGATTCGCTATTTCGAAGACGTTGTCAATCGAGTCCCCGAGAATGCGCAAGCTCATTACAACTTGGGGGCGATGTACGAGACGATCGGAGACGCCAATCGAGCGGAAGACCATTTTCGCCGATACGAACAGTTGACGAAGAAATAATAACCCAAACGATTGCGACAATCGTTTTACTCTTTCGCCTCTGCCAACATCTGTTCGACTTTGGCCTTTGGAAGCGGCACGAGCACACCGGCTTTGATCATTTCTTGGTCGCTCAGCCAGCTCATCTGCTTGACCAACGACTTCAAGTTTGCGCCGTTGACGGGTGCCGGTCGGGCGGCGTACTTGCCTAAATCTTTTTTGAGTTCTTCAAACATGCGGCCCAGCGGCATCGATGGCGAAACGCGTCTTGACTTGATGTGGCTGCCGAAGATGATTCCCTGAGTCGTTCGACGTTTGACGCCGATCCATTGGTCATCATTGATTTTTGCGAAGACGCCGATGTCCAAAATCGTCGTCTCGACACCCATCTTCGCACGATGGAAAACTGCCAACAGAAAACCGGCCGAGTCCGCGGCCGGTGCCGAATAATGATGGACATCGTGCATTCCGAGCGTGGGGATGGTTGTCAGCAACACGTCCTCGCTGCACGGACCGTTCATCGATTCGACGATCACGCTCCTGAGCGACTGCATCACGATGGGCCGCACCGAATCGTGTTCAATTTCGACTATCTGATCGGTAACCGTGCTGTAGTTATCGGCGGGCAGCGGCAAGCGAAACATTCGCGTGACGTACAGCACGACGCGAAGAAAGACATTCCCTGTGAACCGATTGATATTCGCAAAACTCAATCGGTTGACTCGCGCCTTGTAATAAGCCGATGAAGCGAGTTCGGCGGGTGTGAAGGGTCGCAGCGGTCCATATCCCGACGCCGCGGTGAAGCGTGAATCGGGTGGCCAGGTCCTCGCGTCGGTATTGCTCGACGTTTGCGAAGCATGACCCGTGACGGGAGCGGCTGAAAAAACTGCGTACGGGTTCTCGCTGGTGGCGATGGCTGTGGGTGTGCCGGCAACGACCAGCGGGTTGACCGCACTCGACCTGGGGAATCCGGTAATACCCATTGTCATCTCGGCTGATCGATCGGGCAGCAGGGTGACTATCGTGAAGCACAAAGCTACCGATGCCAGACCGCCAAGGATTGCACCGACATAAATCATGCCCATTGATGGCGGCTGTTCAGGATTGATGATCGCGCAAACGATCACCATCACGATGGCGCCGACCAACTCGCCGCCGAACCAGCCGATGACTTGCAAGAACTGCAGCGCCAATGGATTCCACGCCTTCGCTCGCATCCGAGTGCCGAGTGTTTTGCAGATGAAGACGAGGGCGATGATTTCAAGCACGCTAATGACTCCGCTTCAAATATCCGGCACTGGTCTCGAAATATTTGGTGCGCCGACCAGTAGGTTCCTGTCCGGTACTGGACACTGCTTGCAAGTCTGCCAGGTTGGCTTGGCAGTAGCGACAGCCGACGGTCTCGAGATGAAAGCGAATGTATTGCGCATGTCCGGCATCGAGTGTGCCCAGTACGTACTGCCCCATTTCGGATCGATCGGGGCATGACAATCTGGATCGCCGCCAAATGCCGCCGATCGAATGCAGACCGGCCGTTTCGCGACCGCGAACTTCGATCAATCGGTTGCGAAGCGCGGCGTCGGTGCGCAGATCGTGTTCAAGTTGAGAAGAGCGGTTGGCGGGCAACGCTTCGTCGAGGAAAGCAGCCAATTCGGCGTCGCTATAACCGCTCATCAGGTCATCAACCTTCAAATTTGCGCAGGCACAGGGTTACGTTTTGACCGCCGAAACCGAAGCTGTTGTTGAGTGCATACTTTACGGACGCTTCGCGAGCCACATTGGGAACATAGTCCAAGTCGCACAGCGGATCAGGATTTTCGTAATTGATCGTCGGCGGCAGCACCGAGTCACGGATTGCCAACAAACAGACGATCATTTCGGTCACGCCGGCTGCCGCGATCAAGTGCCCCATCATACTCTTCGTGCTGCTGATGGGTGTCTCGGCAGCGTCGTCGCCGAATACTTCTTTGCAAGCCAGCGATTCTACTTTGTCGTTGACTGTGGTGCTGGTTCCGTGCGCGTTGACGTAATCGATTTGCGAAGCCTTGATGCCGGCATCTTTGATTGCCATCCGCATCGCGGCGATGCCACCGTGTCCGTCGGGCGGAATGTCGGTGATTCGATAGGCGTCGGCGGTGGTGCCGTATCCGGCGACCTCGCCATAGATCCTCGCGCCGCGAGCTTTTGCCGATTCGAGTTCTTCCAGAACCACCATCGCCGATCCTTCACCCAACACAAATCCGTTTCGCAGTCGGTCGAACGGGCGACTGGCTTTGGTCGGTTCGTCGTTGCTTTCGGACAACGCGGTGAGCAGGTTGAAGCCAGTGACGCCAAACGGATGGATCATGCTGTGCGTGCCACCTGCCAACATCACATCGGCATCACCGCGACGAATGATCTCGGTCGCTTCGCCGACGGCTTGGCTGCTGGCCGCGCAGGCGGTCAAGCAATTCAAGTTCGGACCTTGGGCACCAAACATGGTGGCCAAGTGGGCAGCGGGCATGTTGGGTTCTTGCTCGAGTTCTTTCTCGGGATTGAGCAGTTTCAGTCCGGCGGCGATGAACTTGGATGCGTCGTACGAACCGCTGACCAACGCCGCTGCCATCATCTTGCTGAACGTGGCGAAGTCTTGATTGCCCTCACCGCTGCCCAAGTACACGCCGAAGCGGACGGGATCTTTGATCGAGTCCATCACGCCGCTGTCGGTCATGGCTTGCTTGGCCGCGCCGACGGCGAACTTGGTGTGTCGGCCACGCGACGCCCACAGCTCGGCCGGTTCACCGCAATCGGTGATGTCCCAGTTTTTGACTTCGGCGCTGATCTGAGTCGGAAATCCGGTGGCGTCGAACAGCGTCGTGCGGGCAACACCGCTCTTGCCTTCCTTCAATCCGGACCAGACCGTTTGGGCGTCGTGGCCCATCGGATTGATCATGCCGATTCCGGTGATAACGACGCGGCGACGCATGGATAAGCTTTGTACGTGAAAGGTTGAACAAGGAAACGTGGGTGCGGCACGCCGACTACAGATTGTCGTAGATCGGCACCGGATTGCCATCCATGTCGACGGCAACGTGAAAGAAATTCATCATGCGGAGCATGCCTTCAAGGTCACCCGGGGCGAACAGGGGTCCGTCGGTGAAGCGGCCGGGTTCTAAAAAAGCGAACATCAGATCGACTTCCGCTTGCAGTTCATCGCCACAGTGGCTGGTACCGGTCACGGTCGCACCGAAATCTTGCACGGCGTCCATTTTGACATGGTAAGTCAGTTGATCGCCGGTCCGGGCTGGCGCAAAGAACTCAGCCCGACTGACCTTCGCGAGCACCACTCGTTTTTCGAACTTGAAGTGCTCGGCAACCATGATCCCACCGATTTGTGCCATGCCCTCGATGATCAGCGTCGGCGGTAGCATGGCGAAACCCGGGCAGTATTCATCGACGACTTCTTCGGCCAGCGAGACATTCTTAATCCCACGAGCGTGCGAACCGCTAACGAACTCCGTAAATCGATCGACCCAGAACCATCGCATCAGTGATCACTCGCCGACTTTGCTGCCGACGTAATTGCACAAGTCGCCGACGGTCAACAGGTTTCCGAAGTCTTGAACTCGCGGTTTCTTCTCGAATTCCGACAAATCGGCCCACGGCATCCGCCGCTTCAATTCGGCCATGCCCTCGCCCGTGACCGCGCCATCCTGGACATACTGGCTATTGGTCAGAATGTCCTCGGGGGACAGTTCTTCGCGAGGAATGGTGATGTCGAACGCTTTTTCGAGCTTAAAAACGATATCCAAGAAATCGATCGATTCGGCGCCAAGGTCACCGACCAGCGTCGCCTTGCGTTCGACTTCGTCATCGTCCACGCCCAACGCATCGACCAACGCGGTTTGAACCTTCTCGAAAATTTCATCTTGGGACAGGGCCATGGAAAATCCTTCGTGGGGAATTGTTTCGGGTGAGTGGGTTAAGCCGAGAGGGTAACATCGCCGAAGAGTTCGCGGAATTGCGTTTCGGCCTGCTTTCGGACATCTTCGTCGGTGCCCAAACGTTCAGAATCATCGCTTCGACAGGTCTGAAGCACCAGCCGGGCCGTCACGGTAACACGGTCGCCCTTCATGGCGGTGCCCTTGATCGTCGTTCGGTCGCCGTCAACTTTGATCACTTCGGCGGTGATTTTGAGCGTTTCACCGGGCACGAGAAAGTCGCCGAATTTGACGCCCCGAACCTCACGCAACAGCACCAACGGTGACCGAAAATCGTCGCTGACGCGAATCAACCAAATCGCGGCTTGATGAAGCGCCTCCAACATCATCACGCCCGGCATGACGGGGAAGCGGGGAAAATGGTCCAGCAGGTATTCTTCGTCGGCGCGCAGCGTTCGCTGGGCGACCAGCACCTTGCCGGGCGTCAGCGAAATGATCTCATCGAGTTGGCGGTATTTCATCATCGACGCGACCTCAATCCAAACAAAACGTGCCTCTTCGTCTCGGCGGCACGGGTCCTGCACCCGTCGGAAATGTTTTCAAGCACCACCATAACGTAGATGCGCCCAAAAATCGGTTCAACCATTGTTCGGCCCAGTTGTCGCGGTTTTGTTCATCACGGAATCCGCTGGTCGCGATCCGTCGGCAGCGTGGGTTCGACTCGGGCGATCGATTCGGTGGCGAGTTGTTCGGTTCGCTTCGCGTAAACAATCAGGGTCAAACCGATCAGCAACATTGCTGCGCCGGCCAGGCGGATCGGCGTCGCCGCGGCCCGCTGGTTGCCCAACCAGCCGTAGTGGTCCAGTAGCACCGCCGCAATAACTTGTCCGGTCATGACCGATGCGAACCAGGGTAGCGATCCGACTCGGGGAACCATGATCAGCGAACTGGTCACGACGAAAACGCCGATCAACCCACTGCCCCAGGCCCACCACGGCATTTGCGAGGGCGAGATGATGAAGCGTGGCGGGAAGATTCCGCCCACGATCGCAATCGCCAACAATGCCAACGTCCCGCTGGCGAACGAGATGATCGAAGCCTGCAGCGGATGGGCGACGTGACGGCTCAGCTCACCATTGACGCTCGGCTGGACACCGAACAGTGCTCCCGCGGCTAAACCGACGATCACTGCGAGCAACAAAATACCGGATAGCTGAGCCACTCCGGTCACTTTTTCTTCCGCTCGCCCAAGTACGGTTCCAACAAGTCCTTCGTGGCCGGATCACCGATTGCCAACTTACCGAAACCGCGAACACAGCCCGCCTTGATCGCCGCGTCTTGATGTTCGTCGTAATTGGTCACCAACATCACTGGCACCGAACTGATTTCGGGATCCGACTTGATCGCTTCGACAACGACCATCCCATCGGTGTAATCGCGATCGAGTTTTCGATTGACGGTTACCAAGTCGATTTTGCGGCTACGGAGCATCTCGAGCGTGTCTTCGGTGCTGTGCGATTGCACGACCGAAGCGCTAAACGTTGATGTCACCATTTGGCGAATGGAGTTGAAATCAGGACCGCAATTGCCGCAGTCCAAAAGCGTTTTAGTCATATTATCAGTGGGAGGTGAACGATCGAACCGAGGTATCCGCTGGACGCCTCGTGCGTAGGCTTTATGCGATGACGATTACTTAGGAACGCCGATCGCGAACAACTTGTCCTTAGTGCTGATGTAGATCGTGCCGTTGGCGGCCACGGGCGTGCTGTAGACGCTGCTGCCCATGTTGATCTCTTCGATCGGCTCGTTGTTGTTCGATCCGAATTCGAAGATCGCGACATCGCCGTCTTCGTCACCAATGAAGACACGCCCGTCGGTGATCATCGGGCTGCCCCAACTTTGGGCCAACATGTCATAAGTGAAATTCACGATCGGCTTGCCGTCCTTGCTGCCTTTCGCGCTGAGGCAATGCACCAATCCCGAAAAGTCGGCAACGTAGAGTACGTCGTCCTTGATCGCGCATGTGCCGATCGAGCGGTGCATTTCTTCCTCGAAGTCGATTTGGTCGTCGTCGTTTGCATCGAACATCGAGTAATGCCAGACGACGGCTGAGTTCGGGTTGTCGACTTCGACTTCACCATTCTCCGGTTCAACCGCTTGTATCCGACGGTGTGGGATCGGCGTTCGCTTTCCGTCTTCCAACTTCATTGCCAATGTCGGTGAAGTATCACCTCGCTTGGTTGGATCGATGCACCAGAGGTGACCTTCGCCCTCGCCGTGCTCAGGGTCTTGTCCGACCGCGATATAGACCAGACCGTCGTAGGCAACGGGCGTGGCGATCAAGTTGTTGCGAGTTCCCTCGCCGCCCAACTTCCACACGGTCGTTTTTGGGTTGCAATCGAACTGCCACAATCGTTCTGGTTTGCCGTCCTTGCCGCGGTTGGCGCCAAAGCTGTACAAGATACCGTCGCCGCCGGCGAACAGTGCTTGCGGAACGCCGTCCAACACGGCAACGGTGGGACTGGACCATTGCCCATGCAAAATATTCAGGGCTGGTGAAGCATCGGTCCACAGCACTTCGCCGGTGTTCTTGTCCATGCAGATGAAGCTGGGTGCGTCGGGCGCGGGCAAGTTGATATGCGATTCGTCCAAGCCGTTGCTGGTGTTGACGAACAGCAAATCACCATAGCTGGTCACGCTGCAGGCGCACATGTTGTGTTGGCTGACGCCCATTTCGGGGCCCATCATGTTGTAAACCCAAATCACGTCGGCATCGTTCTTGTCAGTGACTCCGAGCGACTTTTGGAACAAGATTCGGGGGCCGATTTGTTTGATCGTGATCACTCGATCGACGCCACCAAATTTGCCCTTGGCCGTCCAAACCTTATCGGGTGTCACGTTGGCGACGACGGCGTCACCTTCGAGCGGTTCACCGGCGGCAGCCAACTTGGCTTTGGCGGCGTCGGATAGTTTGCCTTCGGTTAGCGCGGCCAATGTCTCGGCGTGCGGTTTTTCGCCGGGGCCGGCGTTCATGATCTCGGTCACATTGGCGGCTTCACCGGTAACCGGGCCGTCGTCCTCGTCGTCATAAAATCCTTCGGTGTCCAAACAGCGAACTTCGCCGCGGCTGGTCACAAACCACAACCGATTGCCTTCGACGAGCGGCGCGCAACAGATGCCTTGCAGGGGCCAATCATGGACGCGTCCGGTGATCAGTTTTTCGCTGCTGTGTTGCCACAGAAACTTGCCGTCGGATTCGTCGAACGCCAACAAACATCCCAGGTCAACTTCGGACGGATATCGTTTCAAGTGGCCGGCGCCGTTGTTGGTACCGACGAAGACTCGTCCATCGGCGACCACCGGATTGCCATACGTTTGGCTGCCCAAGTTGGCGTACCAGCGAATATTTTCGGCTTTGCTGCTGTCCCATTCACCGCTGCGACGATCGAATTTGCCGATGTTCCATTTGTCAGGCAATCCGGAAACTCCGGGGACGTTATTGCGTTCGCGTGTTCCGCCCCACTGTGGCCAATCGCCGCCGGCGGATCGTACGGCGTCGGGTGTCGCTTCCTCGGCCACATCGGACGTCGAGGCGGCAACCAATTTGACGGCTGGTTCGGTCGGAGTCTGCGTTGGCGCTTGCGTTGCTATCGGCGTTTCCACGACGACCGCGTCGCCGCCGGCCGTGATGTTGCTGTCGTCGGTCGAAGCCGTGTCGTCGTCGATCGAGAGATCCAGATCGACGGGAGCTGATTCGATCGGTGTCGGTGGTTTGCAGCCGCTCAGTGCGACTGTCGTTACGCTGCCCAGCAGTGCCGCAAATAACAGCATCGCCCAGGTTGAAAATTCTTGTTTGAACATGTTTGAATTAGCGGTGGGAGGTTCGAGAGCAGTCGCGCCTTCGGATGAAGGTAGCGAATCAATGTTGTGATGTCTGGCTAGGGTTGATCTGAATTTACGGTGACTTCGAGGTTATCAATATACATTTCCGCGACTTTCGCGTTTCCATACAACCCCGGGCTGGCGGCCAAGTTGGGTGATTCGTCGCGCGCTGTGATGGTCCAGTCCTTGGGTTCGGGCTGGTCGCGGGGCCACACCTTGCCTCGCAAAACCGCGACCGCGGCCGGTGGTTCGCTTTCGATGTCGGCGCGAAATTTCATCCGATACCACATATTCTCCTGCCAAGGAAAGTCGATCGTTTCGGCCATGCGAAGCTGAGCTGACCAAGTCCGAATCTGTAGCTTTTGGCTTTCGCCCATCAAATCGAGCACGTAACCTTGGTTCGTCAACCCGATGTCTGCCAACTGGTCACTCATCCGTGCGCCACGCACGTCCGCGGCGATTGTGTACTCCGACATGTCGCTCGGCCCGATCCAAGCCCGGCTGCGGGCACCCTTGGGGATCGTCGTGATTTTGGTCAGTGCCGGTGATCCGTCGATTTCTCTGATGACGTGGCGATACCTCGCGCCGACCCACGAAAGCGGTGGATCTTTCAGGTCGTCAAATGAGAATTTCCAAGGCAGTTCGGGGATGATCCGAACTCGGGCCTCACCGGTGACATCACCGATCTTTGCTGTGATCACCGATCCCGTGTGGGCGACATCCGCGGGAGCGGTGAACGTGGCTTGCTGTGCCCCGTCGATCGTTCCGGGGCCGGTTACCGAGTATTCGACCGCGAAGGGATCGCTCAGACGTTGCCCCAACGCATTGAACGTGTGAACGGCCAGCTTGACCGACTCGCCCGGTTTTACGATCGATTCGGTGGGCACGATTTGAACCCAGGCCACGTCAGGATTCTCCGTGACCGGCGTCTCGGCACCCATGGCGTCGGCGATCGAGACCGCTTCTTGCGAACCACCGTCTGCGGCAACGCAGTACAAGGTGGTCGAGCTGGGGAAATACAGCCGTCCGTCGGCGACGATCGGCGAGGCGGCAAAACCGGCGCCGCGGACTCGGCCCTTGTTGATGACTTCAAAGCCTTCTTTGGTGGGTTTCACGGTCGCCCAACGTCCGTTTTCGGTCAGCACATAAATCTTGCCGTCGGCAGCCAGAAGCGCCGCCCGCTGGCGACTGCCGACGAACGATTCTTGTTCGACGATCGTTTCGCCTGTTTCGGCGTCAAAGATCCACATTTTGCAGCGGTCGTCGACGAGGTACAGTCGCCCATCGATCATCACCGGTTCGCTGTAGCCCGCGACGACTTCGAGTCGTTTCCAAAGTTCGCTCACTTTGGTTTGATCGCCAGTTCCCGAAACCCCCAAACCGACGACCGCGCCCATCACGTTATTGAACGGAGCGACGTTTTCCTCGCTTTGGCTCGCAAAAACGCGGTTCCCGATGACCAGCGGAGTCGCGAAGATGCCGCGGCGGGATAGGTCATAGTGCCAGAGCGGCTTGCCCGTGCGGGGTTGGAATCCCCAAATCGCGCCGTCGCCGCCGCCGATGATCAATTGCCGCTGGCCGTCGATGGTCACCAAACTGGGGGCTGAATAGGTCGTGTCGAACGGCAGATCACGCGTGCCGCTGAACCAGCGGACTTCGCCGGTTCGCTTGTCCATCGCGATCAGCCGGTGATTCGGCTTCGCTTTCTCGCCCCAATTGATCACGATCCCGCTGATGATCACCAAGTCTTCGTGGACGACGGGAAAGTTGGTGCGTCCACCGTACGTTGATAGCATTCCGTACTGTTCGTGCAGCGGGATACTCCATAGCGTTTCGCCAGTTTTTCCATCGATGCAGTTGAAGACATCGCAGGCGCCCAGCGCGTACACGTTGCCCGTTTCGACATCCGCCACGACGCTGGACCATCCCAGGCGTTCGGCCGGAACATCGGACAGCCAGACGTTGTAGCGGTTTTCCCACAGGGTCTCGCCGGTTTCAGCGTCCAGGCAAACCACCCGCTCGGCTTCGCGGGGCGTGCCCGCGTCGGCACGCTGGATCGAGTACAGGCGTCCGTCCATGACGACGGGAGTGCAGGGACCGCCAATATCGTCGCGTTGCCACAGCACATTGCTGCCGTCGCCGCCCTCGGGGTTCCAATCGTCGGGCAAACCTTTTGCGTTCGCCATGCCATCGAAGGACTGGCCGCGCCAATAGGTCCAGTCGGCCGCCGGCGCGATGCCGGCCATCGTTGCGATGAACGCTAGCAACCCAATGTTGGTCGCGAATGTGATTGAGCTGATTTTCATCAGTGAATTGCTCCGTTTCGGGGACTGATTTTGTCGGCGGTCGGTCAATCGAAATGCTCGTCGGACGTGTCAAAGTCGGGCGTGCAAATGATCAAGACCTTCATTTCGCCGCAGGCCCGATGGCGAACGCCGGGCGGGATCAAAATGGTATTCATTGGTTTTACTTTCACCGGGCTGCCATCGAGTTCAATGACGGCGTCGTCATCGCACTCGAGCACGACGTAAACCTCGGTGTGTTCGCGGTGGTAATGCTCTTTGGCGTCACGAGTGATCTGGGTCAGGTGGACAGTGCCGGGAAACTGATCGCAGTCCGCGAAGGCTCGACGGGCAGTTCCGCAGGGGCAAGGGATCGGCGGCAAGGAATTCAGATCAACGACCTGGGGTCGGACATTCACTCGATCGCCAAATTGGTGGGTGGGTGGCTCTTACACACCGCGAGGGCCGAAATCGGGTGCTTGCCACAGTTTATACCGGTCGCACCGAATCCGCCACGCGCACGACCCGGGGATTGCGAAACCAAGGCAAAATGAGGCCTGGTTGCCCAGTCCCTAAAGCTTTCCAACAACCCGAAAATACCCCAGAACACTGATTAGCAACGACGCCAAAGACGATACCGTTACAGAATCGCGTGCATCAAAACACTGGCTTGTGGCCATGGTTACGGACTCGCGACTGACCCAGAAAGGCTATGACACCGGATGTCAATGTCTTGTGTCGCCCGGCGACTCGCGATCGCGAAGTCCGGCCGATACGAATACCTACCGCACAAAATGAGATTTGGGAGACGTGGCTCCAATGAAGCGGACTATCATGACTTTGACCTTGGTTCTTGGATGCACCTTGTGCAGCCAGAGCTTTGGTTTTGACCTTTTGGATCGTATGCTCGGAATCAAGGGCTGTGGCAATGCCAATAGCTGTTGCGATTCTGGCTGCGACGTACCATCCTGCGGCTGTGAATCGCCTTCATGCGGCTGTGCCGCTGAACCGGCTTGCGGCTGCGAAGCACCAGCTTGTGGATGTGCTGCTGCACCTTCATGCGGCTGCGCTGCTGAACCGGCTTGCGGCTGTGCTGCTGAGCCTGCTTGTGGCTGCGAAGCTCCAGCTTGCGGCTGTGCTACTGAACCAGCTTGCGGTTGTGCTGCTGAACCAGCTTGCGGTTGCGAAGCAGCTGCTCCATGCGGATGCGAAGCTGCTCCTTCTTGCGACAGCGGCTGCTCGGGCAAGAAGAATTGCGGATTGCTGTCAAAGCTGTTTGCCTGCAAAAAAGGCTGCGGATGCGATAGCGGTTGCGACAGTGGCTGTGAACCAGCTTGCGGTTGCTCGGCTGAACCAGCTTGCGGTTGCCAATCTGCTTCACCGTGCGGTTGCGAAGCCGCTCCTTCGTGCGACAGTTGCGGCTGTGGACACAAGGTTGGTGGCGGACACTTGCTTAGCAAGTTGTTTGGTAACCTGAAGTGCAAAAAGGGTTGCGGATGCGACAGCGGTTGTGATTCGGGCTGTGCCACACCTTCATGCGGATGTGCAGCAGAACCGGCTTGCGGTTGCGAAGCACCGGCATGCGGTTGCTCGGCTCCTGCACCGTCATGCGGTTGCTCGGGTGCTGGCTACTCGGCACCGATGGCTGCCCCCATGGCTGCACCTCACATGAACGCTGCTCCGATGCCGCCAGCACCGATCGTTGATCCCAGTGCCAGCGTGACACAAAAGCGTCGCGTCATTCAGGCCAGTGCTGCTTTCACCCGCTGAAAAAGCGAAGTGTAGCACCGCTGATCACCTAGAGACGTGACCGCAAAACAACCCGCCGGGGGAAACCTCGGCGGGTTGTTTTTTTTGACGGAGTGGTCGCGCCGATCGACTGCGATCGCGATGCGACGAGCGAAGCCGCGATTCGCGTTGACGCGTCAGCGCGATTTCGCCTACCCATAGATGCGAGAAAAATTCGCATCCGCACTCGGGCTGGGCCGACGATTTCCATGTCCAAAACCATCTTCTTTTCAGTCGGCGAACCCAGCGGCGACCAACACGCGGGGCGGCTGATCTCGTCGATCCGCCGAATCGACCCACGAATCAAAACGCGTGGTTTCGGCGGCGAACAAATGCAAGCTGCCGGTTGCCGCATCGATCTCGATTTGACGGAGCATGCCGTGGTCGGGCTGTTGGAAGTGCTGCCAAAATTGAGGCAGTTCTTCGCGTTCGCCGATCAGGCCGAGGACGTGTTTCGTTCGGGCGACGTGGACTCCGTCGTACTGGTCGACTTCCCGGGCTTCAATTGGCACATCGCCAAACGTGCCAAGCGATACGGCATCCCGGTCCATTACTATTGCCCTCCCCAGTTATGGGCTTGGGGCGGTTGGCGGACTCGCAAAATGCGGCGCAGCGTGGATCACGTCCTGGCCGTGTTGCCCATCGAAGAACGCTACTTTTCGCGAGCAGGCATCCCCTCGACGTACGTCGGGCATCCGTTCTTTGATGCCATCGATCAGGTCCAACTCGACCCGCGTTTGATCGATCGTCTAACCGAAGTGAAATCGCTCGGCAGCCCTCTCGTCGCGATACTTCCCGGTTCTCGCGACCATGAAGTCCAACGCAACTGGCCGTTGATGTTGGAATCCATCCGACGGCTTCACGTCCGACATCCCGACGCCAAATTTCTGATCGCGTCGTATCGGGACCGCCAATGCCTGTGGTGCCGCAACCAGATGACCGCCAGCGACGCGGACTTGCCGATCGAATTCTTTGTGGGCCGGACCAGCGAAATCATCGAAGTGTCCCGGTGTGCGATGATGGTCAGCGGCAGCATTTCGCTCGAATTGATGGCACGCCGAACGCCGGCGGCCGTCATTTATCGCGTCGGTCGGTTCCTGCACACCGTCGGCAGCCTGCTGGTGAATGTCAAAAGTTTGACACTGCCGAACTTGATGAGCGACCGAGCGATCTTTCCCGAAATGGTGTCCGTCGGATCGCCAGAGCCCGCCATCGAGTTCTTGACTGCGTCGATTGATGCGATGGTCGGCGACGAATACTACTATCAGTCGCTGCTGCGGCAGTTGGATGAATTGAGGTCGGAACACGCCCGGCCGGGCGCCTCGCAGCGAGCCGCAAAGTGGATCTGTGATTCGCTCAATTTAACCGAGGATGTTACAAAGATTTCCCGACCGGCCCGATCAGACGCGGTCAAGAGTGGCGATTTTCGACGGGCAGCCTGATTTTCGTCAAAACAATCTCGGATCGGACTGCGTAACACCCACGCACTGATCTTTTGAACCTCTTCTATCCGTTTCGAATCAATCCATGACCGCGGACTCGACGACACCCGACCAAACTCTATCGACTCGCGAAAATCAGGGACTCGACAGTCGCGGGCTCAAACCCGGTTCCGACCGGAGCGGACTGAGCCATGTGCCGCAGATGCGCGCGGAGTCCGGTTACGAAGAGATAGAATCAGTCGCTCCGCTGAGATTCTCGGGTTTCATCTGCTTGATCGTGGGTCTGATCAGCGTGGTTGCTATGCTGGGATTGCCGGCGTTGGTCGTGCCCTTCGTCGCGATCGTGTTTGGTCTGATCGCCCTGCGTCCCTCTGACCATCCAAAACCGGTCGGCACGACCGCCGCCAAAATCGGGATCTTTCTTGCCGTCACCTTCGGCGTTTGCGGTTACTTTTTACCGTGGATGAAAGCGAATACTCTCGGCAATCAGGCGGAATTTTACTCGCGACAGTACATCGGCATCCTCGCGAACAATCACCCGGAAGTGGCGATCGAATTGAGCAAGGATTTTAAGAATCGATTCAGCGAATCGATGCCGTTGGACCAGTTCTATGATGGCAGCAACGACGATCGCCAACGGAACCTCTACGAATTCCGGGATAACGGTGCAAATGTCTTAATTCGGGAGTTGGGTCCTGATGCCGAATGGCTGCTCGATCGACCGGTCGAAGTCTACAAGAAGTTCGGAATCGAGCGCGCGGAGGTCGTTTGGAAGGCGGCCGAGAACGACCGGAAGATCCATTTTTTCATGCAATACCTGATCGATCCCAATGACGTGGGCCAGTGGCACGTCGAACGTCTGCAAGAGTATCGCGAGCTGATTGTCGCCGAATCAGTGCTCTAGAATATCCGCCGACTTGCCCGGCGGAGAGGAACGGACGATGCTTCATGGGTCGTTTCGCCGAAACGGCGTAGCCTTCCATCAAATCGAACTTTAGAGAGATTTTCATGCGTGCAATCGCTTACGTCGTGGCGGCAATTGCCGCCGTCGGGATCATGATCGCCATCTCGTCGCGTCCTGTCGAAGAATCGTCCGGCCAAGCGGTGGCGAATTCATCGTCGACCACCGACGTTGTGGCCACCAGCATGCCCGAAGCCGGTACGTTGACACTCAGCGTCCCCGAAATGCACTGCCCCTTCGCCTGTTACCCACGCGTCAAAGAAACGCTCGAAAACGCGAACTCGGTGACATTGGTCGAGTTGGCGCCACAAAAACAAGAAGGCGTCATCGATAACCGCCAAGTCATCATCTCGTACGACGCCGGCTTCAATCTGGCGGGCGCGATCAGCTCGTTGAAGAAAGAAGGGTTCACGGATTCTGAAGTCGTTCAGTGACCAAGCAGCGCCCCGGCGTCCTGTTGGTAGGTCATGGAACGCGAGATTCCTCGGGCACCGATCAATTTTTTCAACTCGAACAGCAACTTTCGGCGTTGATTCGTCCCGTTCCTGTGGCCGCGTCGCTACTTGAGTTCCAAGAGCCAACCATTCCCCAAGCGTGGCAGACGTTGCTCAGCCTCGACGTTGATCATGTCCACGTTGCGCCGCTACTGTTGTTCGGGGCCGGTCACGCCAAGCAAGACATCCCAGCGGCGATCGAAGGTTGCCAGTCGAAATCAGTCGGTGTGCCGGTCCGATATGCGAAGCCCTTGTCGCGACATCCCGCGATCATCGACTTGGTTCGCGAGCGCCTCGCAGTGTCGCTCACCAAGCTAATTGCATTGCCATCGCGCACCGCCGTCGTAATGGTCGGACGTGGCAGCCATGATCCCTGCGCGGCTGCCGACATGCGATTGCTGTCCGAGATTGTTTGCTATCGCAGTCCAGTCCGATGCGTGCGAACGGCGTTCTATGCGATGGCCGCGCCGCGAATGCCCGATGTGATCGACTCGCTCGCCGCCAGCGGATCGTTTGACGCGATCGTCGTGCATCCCCATCTGCTCTTCGAGGGTTTGCTATTTCAAGCGATCGAGCGACTTACCACGGACGCTTCCGTCAGGCATCCGTCGATCCAATTCGTCGTTTCGGATTACCTTGGACCCGATCGACGAGTCGCCATGGCAATCGCTGCCCGCTGCGGCTTTGCGCTGTCCGCCGCAATCGCCCCTTAGCGGGCGACGTCGATCACCGCGTCGGCAACGACTCGGTCGGCATACTGCGTCACAGTCGCGGTCGCGCCGCGGAACCATTTCATCGGCGGCGCGACGTAGTCAGCCGGTGCAATCGCCGGTGCGACGTCGCCTCGCCAAGCGGTGCTGATCCAGCGGTCGCCACCGTCCGAGTAAACAAATTCGCCGCCGAGTGCGCACTGCAACTTCGCGCCGAGGACCTTTTCCAACTCAATCGGCACCTGCTCCGGTGCGACGCCTAGTTGCCGAGTCAAAAGCGACATCAAGCTCGCGCCGGCCACGCTACTCTGCCTCGCCCGATCGTAAAGTTGGGCATTGACCCAGCCCTCAAGTTGGCTGCCGTTGAGGTTGCCTGATCGCATTCGAACTTGAGCCGCGTCGGGAACATCGATCGCGGCCAAGAACGGCAAACTCGCTTGCAACACATCGGGTTGAAAGGACAATACGCTGAACTCTCCATCGGCGTATCGATACAGTCCACCTAGCAATCGATTCGTGCCTGGACCGACGGGCTGACCACGCCCCAAACCCAAAGGCAGCCGGTCCAACATGCCCGGCTGTGGCCACGCACCGATGTATCCGGGAATTCCTCGCAACGATCGATACGTATTCAACAAGCCATCGAAATCACCAGGGTCCGGCGGAACACTATCCTTGATCGCGGCGAACAGATGCGTGGGAGGGCCGAGTTCTTCGGCGGCCACATGAGCTTGCAGGGCAACGATGTCATCCGGCGAGAATTGCATTGCGACTTGCGTCGGCGGCCCCAGGTACTTCGCGTACTGACCGTACTTCTCTGGAACCAACGGAGCGATTTCGGCGTGCATCGTGATTCGCTCGCCGTTGCCTCCATCAACCGCCTTGGTCGCTTCGCGGCCGACACCGATCATGATCGGATCAATCGTCGGAAAACGCGATTCGTACTGGGCCGCTATTTGTCCGTACCAGGACGCTTCCTCGGGCGTGACAGCTTCGATTTCGATGTCAACGATCGGCAGGAATCGACCGCGAGTTCCACGACGAGAATCCATCACTCGTTCGCCCACGTTGATGGCACCGCTGCCGTCGAGACGAACACCAAAGCCTCGCGGCAAATAGCCTCGCCGGATGAGTTCGTCCATCCCGACGACTGATTCACCAGTGACCCTCGCCTCCTGGTCTGCCGCGGATCTGGCCAGATGCATCATTGCAATCTCGGCGTTCGCGGACAAACGCCGGCGGAGTTCGATCAAGTACTGGGGTGATGTCAAACCGCGTAGCATCTCTGGCGAAAAGTATGCGAACACGACATCTCCTCGTTCCAGCGGCATCAGTCGCCGCGCTAGTAGAAACGACGATGTCGCGGCGAGCGACTGAGCGTTCTTTCCGACTTCCAAAAACCGCTCAACCAATGATCGGCTATTGGTGACCAAGAAATAGTCGCCATCCTGAACCATGAATGAACGAACTCGATTGTCGGCCGTGCTCAACAGCGAAACCGTTCGATCCCCGACCTTCACGTCCTTCAACGACACCTCGTCGTCCGATCGTGTCAGAGCGACCCGATCGTTGGCAAAGGATGTCTTCAGCAAAAACGCATTCTTGGCTTTGAACATCACGCCAAGGCTCGCACCGTCATTCATGAAAAGATCGCGACCGATGATGGCTTGGTCCTCGATCACGCTGGGTCCAATCATCCGCGACAATTCGGTCGTCTTCAAATTCAATTGTTGCTCGATCCGACGGGTCGCACCGGTCTCAATGCCCCGAAGTGTCACCATGCTCGAAATGTCACCGCCATACTCGTTCGACAGATCGGTGAACCAGAGGTAGTTCGCAAACGAACCGTAACGGATGTAAAAACATTCGGGTGGAACGCGGGTCGCCATCGGCTCGACCGGCACACCCGCCAGCGATGGATCGTCGAACAATGGATCCCATCGCGGCGGCGGTGGCAGCGGCAGGCTTGCCACACGGTCGGCTGAGCCGCCCAGATCGGGCATGCCAGCTATGTCTGGCGCGCCCACCGCAACCCGGCGGAATACGCGATCGCTGATGGCTTCGCCGCCGGCAATCAACTTCAACGTGCCCAACAACTCGTCGTCTTCTTTCTTGCTGTCCAAATACCACGTCGGCAATGCCATGCCCGTGCGGCGCGCCAGCATCGCCGTCATGTAAGTCTCGACCAACGTCGGATAGTCGGCCGCGTCGATTTGGCTGCGAGCTGCGTCGATGTATCCAAACCACCAACGCGACATCATTTCGCCATGAGCAACTTCATCTCGATCAGGTACGACTTCATAAGATCCAACGGTTTGAGTCGCATCGTCAACGCGAACCTTCAAAGGCTCCGAGCCAAGGAACAAAAAAGTCACGCGCCGCGCAATCGTCTGGTCGAGCTGTTCATCCGTGCCCGCGATCTCGCGTATCAGATTGCCCAGGCGTCCCAGCAAACGGCCATTTCCGGGACGCGGCACCGGCGTTTCCGAAGCTGGCGGCACACCCACTTTGATGTCCTCCGAAAATGGATACAGAATTCGCCCGTTGACATCCACCGCGCGGATCGGCGACAGCGTCACACCCACGATCGGCTGCTGAAGTGGAATCTCGATCGTTGCCACACCGTACGGTCGGCCGGCGACCGCAGTGACCATCACGTCGACCGCTAGGCAACGTTGTGAAGGCAAAATGAAGGCAAGTACCAGCGTGAAGGCCGGCGGGAGCAAACATGAACGCATATCAATCTTTTTCTTTGTGCAAGCGGGGTCGCCCGTCGCCGGAGCGAGGGCGATAATCGATCGTCATTCCATTATTGAAGTTACCGCCCCATCGGGATAGGCACGCAGTGAGCAACCCACCCAAACCGTCCCAACAATCCAGCCCCTCTCGAAGCGGCGTTTTTCATGCCGAAACCGATCGTCGACTGGAGGCATTTGCGGAAAGCATCAGTTTCGATCGCCGACTCTACAAGCATGACATTCGAGGTTCCATCGCCCACGCCGACATGCTCGCAACCGTCGGTTTGATTAGCCGCGAAGAGTCCGCCCAGATCCGCGAAGCGCTCGCCAAGATCGAACAAGAGCTTGACGCCGATCGCCTGCCGATTCGATTCGACCTGGAAGACATTCACATGCACGTCGAGCAAGCGTTGATCGATCGGATCGGTGACGTGGGACGGAAACTGCACACCGCACGCAGTCGCAATGACCAAGTCAGCACCGACATCCGAATGTGGATTCGCGATGCGTTTGACGAACTGGACACCTGTCTAAAAGAACTGCAAGTTGCGTTCCTGAGTCGCTGCGATGACGACTTCGACGTTATCCTTCCTGCCTACACACACCTCCAACGGGCCCAACCCGTGCTCGCGCCGCATTACTGGCTGGCGTACATCGAAAAATTTGCGCGGGATCGCGATCGGATTTCCGATTGCCGCCGTCGACTCAACCAATGCCCGCTCGGTGTCGCCGCCGTCGCCGGAACGACCCTGCCGATCGATCGAGATCAAACCGCCGCCGCGCTGGGCTTTGACGGAGTTACCGCCAACAGCTTGGACACTAGCAGTGATCGCGACTTCATGCTGGAGACATCGTTCGTGCTCTCAGTGATCGCTTCGCATCTGAGCGGATGGGCTGAAGAATGGATTCTTTGGAGCACTGTCGAATTCAACTTCATCAAGATCCCGCATGCGTTTTGCACCGGCAGCAGCATCATGCCGCAAAAGGTCAATCCCGACACGCTCGAACTCACCCGCGGCAAGTCGGCGCGCGTGATGGGCAATCTGCAAACGCTGATGCTGTTGGTGAAGAATTTGCCCATGGCGTACAACCGAGATTTGCAAGAAGACAAACCGCCAGTGTTCGATTCGTTTGATACCGTCATGTCGATGTTGAAGTTGGCGGCGCCGATCGTCAGTGGCAGTGTGCTGCAACGCGAATCGATCGCAGCGAGGTTGGAACGCGGATACCTCGACGCCACCACGCTGATGGAGTGGATGATTCGCAAAGGCATGCCACAGCGGAGAGCACATCACTTGGTCGGCAAGATCGTCGGCGAAGCGATGCGGCGCGACGTGCCATTGTGCGAGCTGCCGCTGGGTGAGTTGCAATCGCATGCACCGGAGTTTGACAAGTCGGTTTACGACTGTCTCGGCAGCAAGAATGCCACCGCCGCCTTCGTCAGCTACGGGAGCACTGCGCCCGATCAAGTTCGTTCCCAAATCGATCGTTGGAAGACGTTGCTAGCGGGCGCGAAGTAGGCGATGCAATGCACCGACGACTCGGTCACATGAAGTCGGACGCTTGGCAGGGCGTCAGTGGAGCAGTTCTTTCTTCAAGAACAACTTGCCCACATGAAACCCAATATTTGACAAGAGAATCACGAGAAGCAGGCTTGCAAAATGTATCGATTGAAATACGTCGATCTTCTTCTCGGCTAACTCCCCAAAGGCCATGAAAAATGGATGAAGGCAATAAAGCGACAAACTCGTCATCGCAAAATACTGAACAATCACGTTCGTACGAATGCGTGGGTCGAATCCGATGAGCAGCAGCCCGAATGCGGTAAACGCTAACGATGTGCGTGTATACGCCGGCAAGGCATAGCCGTTTCCCCCGAAATGAACAGCGTCGACCATCCAAGTCCACTCACAGATTGCAAGTACGGTCGCGATACCCATGCACGCCAGTGCGATGGAGTTACGATTGCGGACAAACCGATCATTTGACTCGACGCGAGCCACCAGGACTGACCCCAAAGCAAACGGAACAAAATTCACAGGGCTCCAAAAAACGGTCAACCAAGACACCCTCGACACTTGTGCTGTGATGGCGAGGCAATCGAGCCCGATCGAGGAAACGACGAACGCAAGCAGCACCCATTTCGTTTTCAGCGCCGACGCGATGTAGCAAATGGCGTAGCAGAACAGCAAGCACACGAAGAAGTAGTAAATCGTTTCTCCCGCGCGGCACAGGTAGACGATCAAACGAAGCGGTTGGAGGGGGACTTCCGAGGCGATTTGGCCTATCGATCCCTGCCAAAGTTTGAGCGCCACTGGCCAGAACATTAGCAGCAGCAGTACTCGCCAGAACGATGGCAACAGTCGACGAATGTTCTGCTGCTTTCTGGCGAACAGAAAGCAGGAGATCGCCAGGAAAACGGGCACCGCCGCGAGCAGTACATGGAAATTAATGAAATCTGAAAACGAAAAGGAATGACTGGTTAGCCGCTCGGCAGAAAAGACGTTCGAGCGTGGAACGATTCCCATGTGCCAAGTCACTACCGCAAATGACATGAGCGCTCGCAGCCAATCGAGGCCTTCGATTCGAGCTTGACTAGTTTTTTCGTCGTTCATCTGCACCATGTTAACGCAAATCGGCGTTCGACTATGAGTCCGCGCGGATGCGGTACGGATGCCGAAATCCGATTGATCCAAAACTGACTCGAAGAAGTTTCAGATTTCATGAATGAATGCTTTGACTCGGAGCTAAACTGTCGAGCCGGACTCACTTTCTAGTCTCTCGTTCAACATCGAACTCAAGACCGACCAACTTGGATTCAGCTACAAGCTCAGCTCCGCCCGTCGGGCGATTCCGCATCGGCCACCGTTCCTATGCGCTCGTCGCTTTGGCGGCGCTGCTGATCGGCGTGGCGTTGACGGCCGCTCGAACGATCAAGCAGTATCAAACGCCTGGCCCATTTGATCCGAGTCGGCAAGGCATGTGCGACTTCCACAACGGCGTTTACTTTCCGACCCGCGCGATGCTCGACGGCGTCAGCCCGTACGGCGCCGAGTACGCGGCCACCAATCCTGTCGCCCGTCAGATCCCGTTCTTCTCGCCATCGATTTTGGTTTTGCACGCGCCATTCGCGTGGATGCCATTGCGAGTTGCCGAAATAGCTTACTTCGCGTTCTCGGTCGTGCTGGTGCTGTTGATCGGCATACTTGTGGCGTCGACGATTGAGAAACCCATTCGTTGGGATCTGTCGTTGGCCGTCGCGGCGGGATTGGTGTTTTCGCGGGGCGGGCACATCACGCTGTTCGATGGCTACTTCACGTTTCAACTAGTTCTGGCAACGTTCTTGGCGATCCATTGGGGAGATCGTCGTCCTTGGCTGTCGGCGCTGGCGCTCGTCGTGGTGGCATCAAAACCGACCTACATTCTGCCGCTCGGTTTCTTGATGCTGGCGAGGGGTAACGTGAAAGCGATTGTGATCGGTGCGGTGTTCAGCATCGTCGCGGCCGGGATTCCCTTCGCGTGGCTGGCCGCTCATGAGGGCAACGGCGATTTGGTACTTGGAATCGAAGTCTTACGCGAGCAAATTTCGGACTCGCAAGAGATCCATCGCGATCAAGAAGACGAGTCTCCGGTGCATTCTTGGACGCGCGTCGACTTGTTGGCGGTCATCGCAAAATGGACGGGCAGCGACCCGAAGGAAGCCATGCACCTGATCGTGATGGCCGCCATTTTGGTTCCCGCGATGGTCGTTCTTTTCCAGCGACGAAGGCGGCAAGTTGACGACGGACTACCCGGGCTAACGGGCGCGGTCATCCTGACGACGATGCTGGTGAGTCTGTATCACCAGTCTTACGACACAATTTTGGTGGCGGCGCCGCTGGCCGGATTGTTGGTCGGGGTGCCCCCATATTGGAAGAATTGGGCCGGCCATTGGCGTTGGATCATGGCGGTCATGATGACTGCACCGCTGTTCAACTATCTTTCGACTCGCATGATTTTGGGACGGGTCGACAGCGGCGTGTTGGTGGAGCGGGCGTTGACTAGCATTAATGGGATTTGTCTCGCCGTAGCCATGATCGGCGGCCTGATTTTGGCTGCACGCCAGCTCCGCGATACATCGACCACCGACTGATTTGATGCGGCCTTTTGGCCGCTAAATCCTTTGAAAGTTACCCAAACGAAGCCTTGTCCTGGCGGCCTGTTCAGATAACACTAGCAGCACTGCTGTCCGGGGGGCTCACTGTATCCGGTCAATTCATCCGCGACTCGCTTCCCACCATTTTTTGCCTACCAAATCCATGAATCAAAACCCACCCGGATTCGAAACCGAGACCAATACCACCAGCGCCGTAACGACTGCGAGTGAGTCGCGAGACTCGGTTCGATTTCGACCTTCCAAAGTCTTCATGGCTCTGCCGGCGTACAACGAAGAGGAAGCGCTCCCTGAATTGCTCGAACGAATCGGTGAGGCATTCGCTGATAGCGGCCTACCCTACGAAGTCATCATTGTGGACGACGGTAGCAAAGACGACACGGCCAAGATCGCCAGCCAGATGTCCTTTCAGATGCCGATTCATTTGGTCCAACATGCTCAGAATGCTGGTCTCGGTGTAACCATTCGCGATGGACTCCGCGAAGCCGTCGATCGCGCCGGCGAGCGAGACATCATCGTCACGATGGACGCCGATAACACGCACCCACCAGGATTGATCGACCGCATGGTCCGCATGATCCATGAAGGTTGCGATGTCGTGATTGCATCTCGCTTTCAACCGGGCGCACGCGTCGTCGGCGTACCGATTGAACGGCACTTTTTGTCCGTGGGCGCTCGAATATTGTTCACGACGCTGTTTCCAACTCGCGGAGTTCGTGACTACACATCCGGATACCGCGCCTACCGCGCTTCGGTCATTCGCCAAGCGTTCGCCGAACATGGTGACAACTTCGTCGGCGAGACTGGCTTCTCGTGCATGGCCGATGTGTTGCTGAAGCTTCGCAAGCAAGGCGTCATGTTTGGCGAGGCACCTCTGCGTCTGAGATATGACCAGAAGGGCGGCGCCAGCAAGATGCAGGTCTTTAAGACAATCTGGCTAACACTGAAACTGCTCGGACGCCACCGCATCGGAAAAAATTAGTGGTGTCCGATTCGATATTGAACGATTCCCCACGTGGTTCGTGGCTGGTGGTCGGCGGTGGCGTGATGGGATTGAAAGTCGCTCGTGATTTGATCGCGAGAGGACAAGATGTCACGATCGCGGAAGCCGCCCCGGTGATGGGCGGCTTGACCAGCGCATGGCAGTTGGGCGATGTCGTTTGGGACCGCTTCTATCACGTCACATTGCTGAGCGATTCGAAGCTTCGCGAAGTGCTGACCGAGATCGATCTTGAAAAAGAAATCGATTGGGTCGAGACGAAGACCGGATTTTATGCCGGCGGTAAACTGCTTTCGATGAGCAACACGGCTGAGTTCCTGCGTTTTCCGCCGTTGTCGATGATCGAGCGTTTGCGACTGGGCGGTACGATTTTCTACGCATCGAAAATCAAGAACTGGCGTCGACTCGAAAAGTTATCGGTCGAGAAATGGTTGCGTCGCTGGTCGGGCAACGGAGCTTTCGAGAAGGTCTGGCTGCCACTGCTCAAAGCCAAGCTCGGCGATGCCTACACGCAAACGTCCGCTGCTTTCATCTGGGCCCACACGGCGCGGATGTACAAGGCGCGTCGCAGCGGCGCCAAGAAAGAAATGTTCGGCTATGTACCAGGCGGCTATGCCCGAATTCTTGATCGCTGGGTCGAAGTGCTGGTTCAGCAAGGATTGACGGTGATGACTTCATCGCCCGTCAAGAATGTACAGCGTGCGGACGAGAATGGCGGCTTGGATGTCACGTTCGACAACGGAGATCTGCAACGATTCGATAATGTGGTTTCGACGATCGCATCACCGCTGATCGCTCGTTCGTGCAACGAACTGACCAATGTCGAGAAACACCAGCTCGAGAACATTCGTTACTTGGGCGTCGTTTGCGCCTCGATGTTGCTAAAGGAATCGATCAGTCCCTATTACGTGACCAACATTACGGATACCTGGGTTCCCCTGACGGCCGTGATCGAGATGTCGACGATCGTCAATTCCAAAACCCAACTCGGCGGCAACCACTTGATCTACTTGCCGAAGTACCTGCCGGACGATCACGAAGGTCTCAACGAAACTGACGAAGACTACAAAGAAAAATGTTTGTCGACACTCGAGAAGATGTATGACCATTTCTCGCGTGACAAAGTGCTTGACTTCAAAGTGGCACGCGCGAAATACGTCGCCGCGCTCGCGACGATCGACTACAGCCAGCGATTGCCGCCGATCGTGACCAGCGTGCCAGGTTTCTACTCGCTCAATTCAGCTCACATTTTGGAAGGCAACTTGAACGTCAACGAGACGATCACATTGGGCGAAACGAAATTAGCTGAAGAGGTTTGGCCCGACTATCTTCAGCGAACTCATGCTTCACGGTCGTCTCACGATGGCATCGATAGCGAGACCACGACGACCGCGGCACCGCACAGGTAGCCCAACAGCGCCCACGGTCCGATCTTGCGGAGATACCAAAGGAAGTCGATGTGCTCGATTCCCATCGCCGCCACGCCGGCCGCAGAGCCGATGATCAGGCAACTGCCGCCGGTGCCCGCGCAATACGCCAGCAGCATCCAGAACGGATCGTTCATCGGCATGTCGTACATCTCGATCCCTGCAGCGACCAAGGGAACATTGTCGACGACGGAGGAGACCAATCCGATCACGATTGCGACGATGTCGCGATTGGGCAGGACGGTATCGAGCCACAGTGCCGTGGTTTCGAGCACGCCCATTGCGCCGAGCGATCCAACCGCCAACAGGATCCCGAGAAAAAACAGGATACTCGACATATCGACTCGTTTGAGCGCCGGCAGTACGCCCGTCGTTGATCGCGTCTGTTCGTCGAGCGTGTGCCCGACCACTTCGGAGACGATCCACAACACACCCAAGCTCAACATCATTCCCATGTAGGGCGGCAGGTGCGTGTAGGTCTTAAAAATCGGCACGCCCAAAAGCGCGATCAACCCGAGAATCAGAAATAGCCATTGATGCCAGGGGCGTATGTCTTTGGCAAGTCGATGCGGCTTTGCCGGCGCCATCGCAATCTCACCCGGCATCATGTACGAGAAACCGATCAAGGGCACGATCAAGCACACCAAGCTGCCCAAGAACAATTCCTTCATCACCTCGACAGTGCCCAGCTTGTGTTTGATCCACAACATGGTCGTCGTCACGTCACCGATCACGGTCCAAGCGCCACCCGAGTTGGCCGCGATCACCACTAGACCGACGAACCGCAATCGATCTTCACGATCATGAATCATTTTACGAAGCAGCGATACCATCACGATGGTCGTGGTCAAGTTATCCAACACAGCCGATAAAAAGAACGTCAACAACCCGATCGTCCACAACAATGTCCGCTTCTTCTTAGTCCGAATGCGATCGGTAATCAGCGCGAATGCTTCATGCGAATCGACGAGTTCCACGATTGTCATGGCGCCCATCAAGAAAAACAAAATGCTGGCGATCTCGCCGGTTTGGTGCAGGTGTTGCCCCTCGACCGCGTAATGCAGCGGGATGTCGGTAACACCGTCTTCTTGCGATTCAAGTAGGAACCAATCAGGAATCGCGTCTGGAGGCATCAGCGCGTCGAGGTTCACGATGTACAACGCCCAGCACACCACGCCAATCAACAAAGCGCTAGCCGCCTTATTGATTTTCAGTTTGTGCTCGAAGGCGATGGCAAGGTAGCCGAGAACGAAGAAACAAATAATGATCGACATCATCGGACTGGTTCGCTGCACCCGTGCGTGGCTCTAAGAAGTCAGCGGCTCGTTCTACAAAAAATGCCGCTCGCGGGCCATTCGCCCCACGTTCAATTCGACTTTCAAACGAGCAGACTTTACCGCGTGTTGCTCGAGCCCACGACCCGGCTACAACTCGCGATGAAGCGCCGCGAAATCCCGCGTCGTGCGGCAAGGATCGATGTCACGCTCGACAGCGATCGCTAATTTCGGGTTACTTTCTGCGGCTTTTCGTTGGCGTCTGGCGCGAGACGAACACGTAACTTTGCAGGCGTTTCGAGTGACGACTGTTGATCGACGCGGGAATAATCACCGCTCGAAATTGACTGCGGCGTCTTGGCGATCATTAAGTCGTCGATGTCTTCAATCCGCGTGGATTTGACGGGGTTCCCGTCGGCATCCAGTCGTGGCTTGAAAAACCGTCCCAGGGGGCCTGCCAGCAGGGCTGGAAGCATGACGAGATCCCCAACCAACGCAGCCGCCAACATCACCAACATCAGCGTTCCAAAGCGTTGCGTCGGAGTGAATGTCGACAAGGCAAAAACGAATAGGCCGAGCCCACCGATGATCGTCGTTTGAGTCATCGCGGGACCGACGCGGCGATACGTTTCGATGACGGCTTCGATGCGTGACATTCCACGATCCAAATTGTCGCGGAACCACGATAAAAAGTGAATCGTATCGTCGACCGCTACTCCCATCGCGACCGAAGCGGTCATCATCGTGCCGATATCAATCTCAATATTGAAGTGGCACATCAATCCGAACACGGTCACCAGCGGGAAGATATTAGGAATCATCGCCACCGCGCCTGCCGCCAATCCGTTGCCCATGTTTGCCGGTTTGAGCATCCCCCATGGTGCGCGACCGGGATTGAGCAGGACCACCATCACGATCCAAATCAGCACAAACGCCATCGCGATCGAATCAGCCAAGCTGGTCAGCAACGTCCGTTGGGCCTTGTAGACCACGGGGATGACACCGGTGTAAATGACTTGGATCGGGCCGGAACCTTCGACGTCGGGAATCTGACCCGGCAACAGTGAGGGAGTCACCGCTTTGTGTTGCACGGCGACGGCATTGATGAAGTGCTTCGCACCGATAAAGTCTTCGGCGCGGAATCCATTGCCACCAACCCAGACGATCGTGTCGTACTTCGACAAAATTTTGGACCATCGATCGCCCGCCAGCCATTCCGCTGCTTGCTCGGGTGTGGGTGCGATCCAAACCGGGTTCTCGATTCGCTCGCCGGCGAGAAGTTCGCCCAAGGTTGCAATGAACGTGTTCTCACCGAGGATCGTTTGATGGTCGTCGGAAACCAAGTCGATTTCGTCGAGCGTGCCGGGCCGATTCGCGCCGACAATCAAGATTGGGGACCCACCTTTGCGTTCGGTCGGCTTGGTCGCATTGACTTGCTTCATCAACTCGTCATGAGTTTCATAAGCACGAAGCACTGGTTCGACGGATTCTCGAAGGGTCGTTATGAACTGGCCGTAATCAACGTCTGAAAGCGCAGCCACCCGCAAACTGATTCGCCAAAGTTCACTGCCGGCGAACTTACCCGTCTTCTCAATCCGCAGATAATCGTTGTCGCGTAGGGTATCACCGGCCGCCAACAAGTCGCGATTGAACTTCGCGCGGACGGGACTATAGGTCTTGCTCTGCGATGGTAACGGTGGCAAAAACGTATCCGCGCTGGTCGCATGACCGACAATGTCTAAGCCTGGCTCACCGAGCGTCCGATGCACGACGCGACGAATGCGAGAAACCGTTTCGACTCGCTGCAAAATGTCGAGCGGTTGTGATCCCGTGCTGGGTACATCTGAAACCGATTCCGATTCAGCTTGAATCGACGGCGGCATCCGCACGACCAACTCCATTGGCACCAGCTTGCCGAAGTTTGCTTCCAGCCAAGCGTAGTCGTGAATGATGCGGGCGTCGGGATCAAAAAGCTTCAGCAGTTGAACCGACGTTTTGATATGTCGCATCCCGATACCGCAGGCGACCAACACGACCAGGCAACCCACGGTGACGATCCGGTAATGCACCGTAATCCAGCGTCCCGCATCGGCCCACCAATCACTGAAATGACTATCCGTCGTTGATTGGTCCGCAACGCTCGCGATGCCTGAATTTGTGTTCGACGATGACTTCTTCGCGTCGTCCACGCCCGGTACCGCCGTTGCAAATGTTTGCAACGCCGCCGGCAAATAAGAAAACATGATGCCGAGCGTCGACATAACGCCGACGGCCGCGTACAGACCGAAATTGCTGATCGGCGCCAAGTTGCTGGTCACCAAAGAAATCAGCCCGATCGCAGTCGTCAGCGATGCCAATGTGCAGGGAACCAACGAATGTCGTAGGGCGCGTCCCGCAGCGCCCACGGTTCCGCCCGATCGCACTTCGTCGCGGTAGTAGTTAACGACGTGAATGGCACCCGAAAGCCCCAATACATACACGAGCGATGGCATGCTCAACAAAATCGCATCGACCTTACCGCCGGTCCACCAGACCATGGCCATGCTGAGCATTGCCGAGCTGCCCCCGACGACGAAGATCATGATCGTCAGTTTGATGCTTCGGAAGCAGAAGTACGAAAGCGCAATGCCGATGAAAACGCTGTAGCCGACAAGACGAACCAGTGTGATCGAGCCTTCTTCGTCAATCGCCATGTTGTCGACCGGCGGACCACCGATACGCAGCGGAGTGACACCGCCCGCGTATTCATCAGCCGCGCGGTTAAACGGTGGCGGTGCCATCGAAGGCGGCGGTGACGGCGCGAGCCCCGAATCGGCTGCAAGTTGCAGCAGTCGTCCTCGAGGTTGGCCAAGAACACCGCGACCGATCGCGTAGACCAAATTCTCTTTCGCCACGTCGGTTAAGGTGACCAGCACGCAAGTGAGTCGGTGCGGCGGTTCCACTGCGGCGGCGTCCCAAACCGCATACCAGGCGTTCGACTGCACGTCATCGGTTGCCTGGGTCAACTGTTCAATTGAGCTCTCGAACTGTTGATCGATGATCGCGTCCATCGTCGAAGCAACGGTTGTGTCAAAGTCGGCGGGCAGAGCGGCTTGACGGCCTTCAGTCAGTGACGCGCGGAAGGCAGTCGGTGTCCAATCAAACGATGCCGGAACGGCCGGCGCAAACAGGGTTCCGGTCAAGCGTTCGATCGCCCGTCGGCGGGCAACCAGTCCACGTCGATCCTCGTCGGTCAAATCGATCGGCCAAAGTGGTCCGCCTTCCGAAGCCAACTCGTCAACGATCGACTCGCCCGTTTGAACCGTTCGAAACAGTGAAGCGGTCAACAGCGAGAGGTCGTTGTAAAACGGATTGGCAATGCGGGCGTTCGGCTTGTTGCCCGGCGCCTCGCCGAACGCGGTGACGAACGTACCCTGCAACTCGTAGGTTCCCAACGTCTGCTTGATCGATCGCACCAACGCCGCCGGCGCCGTCATCGACTCTTCCCACCGATAGAGCTTGCCGTCGGGAGTGATGTAGTAAAGTTGACCGCCCGGAGTGACGAGCCACTTTTCATTCTGTCCGCCCCAATTGAGATGATCGTTTCCGCCACGCAACAAGCTCAGCTCGTTTCCGATCGCCTTTGCCCGCTGATACTTTGCGGCCAATTCCGGCGGGAAGTCGGCGGCGGGATCGTAAGCATCCGATTCGTGCTTCAGTTTGGTCGCGAACAGGGTTAACCGTTGATCGTCGACATTGCAGCCTTCCCAAGTCGCCAGCACAAAGCTTTCGCCGGCGAAGTGATTGGCGAACCACTTCAGTTCGGCCGTCTCGGGAAAATCGCTCGGCAGCCAATCTTTGACATCGTTTTCCTTCTCGCCCAGACTTAGCCGCGCGGCCCGGAAGGCAGCCGGCAAACAGAAAAAGAACGCCAGCAATATCAACAGCGCAAAAGGTATCCCCAGCGGGCCGCGTCGCTCGAGCAGGGAAGTCGTTTTCATCGGGGGTCCGAATGTCGGCTGTGGTAATGGATTCGACGAGGAAGAGTGGTGACCTGTCGAATGGTCGTAAATTACAGGTCTTGGCGAATGTGGTCTACTTCAATCGGGCACCCAGAGCCGACACGGTCAGTACTAATGTGCCGAATATTCCGGTGACGTTCAGTTTGCGGGTGAGCGGTAAAATCGGTTGCCTAGAATCTGTTCGATCAGAAAAACGATCAACGCCAACAGCATTGCCGGTGATTGCAACGATAATCGGCTGGCAGCCCGGTCGTCCGACATTTCGATCTGGTCGCGGTCGGTCACCAAATCATATCCGGTTGCCCCAAAGACCGCTTCCAGCTCTGACGATTCGATACGCGGCGTCGCGGTCAACTCGGGCGGCAAATTGGCGGAAAAACCGAGCCCGGGACTGCCCCCGCGAAGCCAATACGTTCCCGCAGAGGGCACGTCGCTAATCACAACCCGGTCGGCCAACGCGGGCACTTCGATCGGAATCGGCGAAACGCCATCGGGGGGGAAGAGTTGCAGCCTGTTCGCCGGTTTGCCCGCCCCATCGACCGTCGACCCGATCGACTTAGCTCCAACGTCATCTTCTTTTGTCGGTTTGGCGATTCGTTGGTCGCCGATGGAAACCAACTGCGGCGTCCCGACCAGAGACATCGAATCGGCCTGCCCATGTCCCGCCAGGTACTCAATGATTTGTCGCACCAACAGCCAGGCCGGCCAAGGATCTGTTCCAAAGAGATCGTTCCACCCTCGTGTCGATTGGACAAGCGCCGGGATGGGCGTTGTCAAAACTAAAATGCGTCCCGGCAAAGTCGCGTCACCACCGCTCGCGACGATTCGCTCGACCAACGCGGCGTGATCGGTTCCCGCGTACTGCATCAGCACTTGGTCACCCGGCTCCGTTGCCACTTGCCAATATTGTGCGATCCCAAAATCACTCCAGGGCGTGTCCTGGGCGACGACTTCGGTGACCGGGTGCGACGAAGCGGTGACTTGCAAGAAAGTGCGGTCATCGGGAACTCGCCAACGTCTCTTCAAATCGGGCGCGAACGCGGATGAGATCGCTTGGTCGCCGGCGGAAGGGCCCAGAGAAATGAGGACGCCTCCGCCGCCGGCCAGAAATTCGGCGACGGACGGATCACTCAGTACACTCGGCGGCGGGTCCAATAGCACAACGACTTCGTAGTCCGCCAAACGCGCCACCGCCAAATCATTGAACCCGACTCGCTCGATCAAAAATTCGGAGTTGCCGTCCTCCGCAATCACCGGCGATGCGGTGATTGCTTGGATAATGATCGCGGCTTCGGCCTGTTGATCGCTGACCAGCAAGATCGGTGATGGAGGCAAGACCGACAGCGAAAAAAATCTCACATCGTCGAGCGGCATCGCATCATCGCCCGTCAATCGCACTCGGCCGTGATGGGTTCCAACAGCAAGCGATGAAATCGTCATCAGCAGTTCGCTCGAACCGCCGGGCGAGATCTTCACGCTCGCGCGATCCACGCTGCGCACCGCCGGATAAACGACGGCGCTGTCGCGTACGATCGGCAGCGACGGATCGTCGTCGAACATTTCCAACTCGACCGTTACCGACTGCTCCCCGGAACCAGTTGAATCCGAATCTGACTTCGACATCGACAAAGTTGTCGCGATCGAGACGGGAACGCCTATCGGAGGCGTTGGGTCGGCGATCTTGGGAATGGAAAGCGATCGGTTCGTGCCAGTCATCGCTCCCAAATCGAAAACCGTCACTCCGATCGGCGGATCTTGCCCGACGGTTTCGGACAGGCCAGCTTGGGCGGTCGATTCGTTCCAAGTCGACATCGTCAAATCGCTGATGACCAGAATTCGACGAGTCTCGATGTCGCTCGTTCGCAACAAGCGAGCGGCCGCGTCGATTCGCGAAGCGATCGATTGAACCGTTTGCAGCGGGCGGATCTGTTCGATCTTCGACACAGCGCCACCGACATCCAACGAGAACGCGGCTGGTCCGCCCCCTCGGTCGAGCACCGCGATTCGGCTGGATCGCGGCAGACGCGACAACACCCAGACCGCCACGTCTCTCATCTTTGCAATCTGCTCATCGACGTTCTCGGTTCCCGTCACGCTCGGATTCGTTGATCGCCACGCCGATGTCGGCGAATTGTCCATCACGATCGCGATCGCGAGCGGCTGATTCATCTCGACCGAAACACTCGGTCCCGATGCCCACGAGTAAACGCCCCAGCCGGTTGCCGTCAAGAGTGCAACGACTGCACCGGAGATCAGTCCCGTCGATAACTTCCTCGATTGACCCTTGGCAATCGCCAGCGATGCCATCACCAGCAAGGCGACACCGAACGCGGCAATCATCGCGATCGTGATCCACGCGAGCGACAGCGATTGATGGATGGCGGGTCGAGCCAACGTGATCGCAAGTGCCACAACCGTCGCGATCCGCATCGCCAACAACCACCATCGACGCACGCGCAATCGGCTGCGGTTGCTCTCGTAGCGTTTGGTCAAAAACGCGATCGACGGAAACACGACCTTGCGAGGTTCACGACGCGCAATCAAATGCAAAACGATCGGAACGACCGCTGCCAGCGTGCCCAGAATCAGAGTGGCGTTGAGAAAGGTCACAAAGAAATATCGAATTGACTCGAAAGCCTAGAGCCTATACCCGACATCATTGCCCGGCAATGCGCCCGGTCTTGCGTCGTCGCAACACCAAAGCCGCGATCGCCGACAAACCGACGAGCGCTGCACTGCTCGGTTCGGGAACCGCGACCGCTCTGAGTCGTACGTCGTCGAAATCGACTTCCAAATTTGCGCCCGGAAACATCGGATCGATCTGATTGAGATTGACCAATCGAATCTGCAACGCTTGACCGAGTTGGGCATGAGCCGCGCCGATGGTGAATTCGATCGAGCTGGTCCCGAATGTTCCTTCGGCAATCAGACCCGCCAATGAATTGTTGTCCTGCGCGACGAGGACACCGCCGGCCATCACGTCGACCCGGTAGCCGGGGAATCCGTTGAGATCAAAGAATTGATTGTTGACCGCTGTCCCCGAAGCGATGTTGCCAATTTCCACGTCCAAGTTGTACCGCGTGTTGGCTTGCAGCGTTGCCGCCAAGGTTTGCTGAAAGCCATATTCACCCTGGTTGCCGCTGCCAACAAAATTGAATCCGATTCCCACTCGCTGGCCCTCCGCCGCACCCGCAGTGAAGTTGGTGGGCGGGTTCGGAGTGAGTGTGCCGATGTAATACGTGCTGCCGGCGCCGCCGCTGGTGATGAAGCCGGGATCATAAAGGTCCCAGCCGCTGAGCGGTCCAAACGTGAACTCATTGAAGTCGTCCTCGCCCGAAATGTCCTCGAACCCTCCATTGATCACCAAGACCGGCGCGGCAACGACACTCGATGCCATCGAAACTAAAAGGGCAACTGGAAAAAATGCCGCGCCCACGAAGTCTCTACTAAATTGGTTCAGAAACGTCATGGCGAGATCTCGATGGAAGAAGAGGAGTACACAACCGAACTGCACCAAACTAATCCATCGCATCGGGGCTGTCCAACATTCTCAGTGATGAATGGGAAGCCGGAATGCGATACCTCACATTCCAAAACTAAACCGAAGCCAGTTGGACGAATTTACAGAAAGACTGTTGCAGTATCGAAACTGGAGCGGCATTCTTCTTGTAAGTTAATCGCCGTCATTCGATCTCTTCCGCCCTGAGAATTGCCTTTCCCGAAGCCTGCCATTGTTTTGGTGCTTTGGACGCTTTGCTGTAGAGCGGCTTCGATGGGTCGTACGTCAGGTTCGGGGAGGGCGCGCGCGATCCGACCGATTCGAGCCATCGATAGAATTTTTTCTTCATCGCAGCGGTCTCGCCCGGCATTTGGGCGACGAGATCATGCTGCTCACCGATATCGTTGACCACGTTGTAAAGCCGAGTGTGTCCTGAGTGATAATGCTCGACGAGTTTGAAGTCACCCTGACGCATCGCGCCGGCGGGTAGTCCGCCCTGATTGCTGTAATGAGGGTAATGCCAAAAGATCGCATCGCGCTGCAGCGTCCCTTTGTTCTTCAGAATCGGCATCAGCGATTCACCGTCGAGTTGTTGCTGCGATGGTTTCGTCGTTCCGGTGATCTCCAAAAACGTTGGGTAAAAATCGACCGATGAAACGGGTGTGGTGCAAGTACTGGCCGCCGGAACGACGCCCGGCCAGCGGACGATCATTGGAACGCGAATCCCGCCTTCGTCGATGTATCCTTTTCCGCCCCGCAGCGGCTCGTTGGATGTCGCCGGAGTGTTGGGTGCTTCGATCACATGCAAACCGCCGTTGTCCGAGAAGAACACGACCATCGTGTTATCGGCCAGATTTAACTCATCAAGTGTGGCAACCAGTCGACCGACGCTGGTGTCCACCGTTTCGACCATGCCCGCGTAGATTGGATTGCTTTGCGGATCGGATGGGTCAGCAAGCTTTTCGTATTTCTTGATGAGGTTCGGTTTCGCCTCAAGCGGCGTGTGGACGGCGAAGTGAGCGAAGTACAGTAAGAATGGACATTCTCGATTCTTAGTGAGGAATTCGATCGCGCTATCCGTCATTGAGGAAACTTGTTTATCGGACTGGTTCCTTCCGAGGGGCTGAAGGACTTCGAATCCCTGGACGTCGGCGGCGGTTTGTTTCTGCATTTCAACGTCGAACTTTTTGTTCGCATTGAGATGCCACTTGCCGATCATCGCGGTCTCGTATCCGTTCGTTCGCAGCGCCTCCGCAACCGTGATCTCTGTCGGTGGCATGTACTTCTGCCACTGAGAATGTCGCAGTGGTGAGTTGTCGGGCCATCGATCGCCGGCCAACCAATCGGTCAGACCGACACGGGCCGGATACTTACCCGCCACAATGCTGAGTCGGGTCGGGGAGCAAACCGGACATGCAGCGTACGCGTCCGTGAAACGCATTCCCTGATCTGCCAATCGGTCAATGTTGGGAGTTTGGTAGTAGCGACTTCCGTAACATCCGATATCGGAATAACCAAGATCGTCGACCAGGATCATGACGATGTTTGGTCGATGGGGATTGTGGGAATCGGCAGTCACAACTCTTGCTCCGGCCATCCAACTCAGCAGAAAAATGGTGGTCGTCGTCAGGAGGAAACGTGTCATGGAAATTCGCTGGAGTTTGAGTCGCTGTGCATCAGCGTGAATGGAAATTGCCGTGGGCAGCATCATAACTCAAGAATCTTTAAGCCCCGACAAACTTACTTCGCTGTCTGCGAACTCGCTCACGTTTGCACCCACAGTCTGGAGCATACCGAGGTAGAGGTTGGAAATGGGGGTGTCCTTCGGTGTCACCAAATGACGGCCTGTGTCGACCGCGCCTCCTCCACCACCGGCAATGACACATGGCAGATCGTTATGATTGTGCTTGCGTCCATCGCCAAGCCCCGATCCGAACATAATCATGCAGTTGTCCAACAGCGTGCCGTCGCCTTCGGGAATCGATTTCAGCTTTCCAACGAATCGTGCGAACTCCTGCGTCACGAACTGATCAATTCGTTGAATCTCCTTTTCACGTCCATTGGAATGCGTCAGTTGATGATGCCCCGAATCCAGTCCCAAGTGCTCATAAACGCGACTGGTTTGCCCGTCGGCCAGCATGTTCGTGATCACGCGAGTCGCGTCAGTTTGAAACGCGAGGGCCATGATGTCGTACATCATTCGGATGTGATGAACGACCGTTTCCGGCGTCGCCTCGGGACGAAGCCCTGGCGGCATCTCAAGGGGCGGCATCTCAAGGGGCGGCATCGAACTGGTTCGGTCAATGTAGAGTTCGAGTTCGCGAACGCTTTCAAAGTATTCCGTCAGTTTGCGGTTATCTTTTCCGCTGATCTCGCGAGAGAGTGAACGCGCATCGTCAGCCACGAAATCCAAAACGCTTTGGCGCCGCGAGGCTCGCGCCTTCATGCTCGCCGCTTCTTCACCTTGCAAACCAAAGAGACGGTCGAAGGCGCGGCGTGGATTGATTTCCACCCCGCACGGTTGGGTCGGGCTTCGCCATGAGACATTCGATAGATATGTGCAACTGTAGCCGTTGTCACAGCGGCCTTCCTGCTTGCCAACCTCGTTTCCAACCTCAATCGATGGCAAACGGGTTTGATTGCCGATCCATTATGCGGCGACCTGATCGGCAGAAACGCCAAGGTAGATATCTGCTCAAAACCGCTCCCTTGAATGATATCTTCGATAGCATTCACGAAGTTCATCGCGGCGGAGCGACACTCGATCCAAAACTTGCCGACATAGCGTTGAAGTTGATGCGGAAGGTTTAACCTCATTTTCCTGAATTGGATGATTACCTGCTGACGGTTCGTGAAATTGAAGTTCTAGAGATGCTAAGTGAGGGATTAGTAAAAAAAGAAATCGCCAATCAATTGCGTGTCTCCGTTCACGCAATCGACAAACGGATGCGCCGAATCTACAACAAGCTTCAAGTCCAGAATGTCGCGTCAGCGGTCGCTGTCGCCATTCGCCAAGGATGGATTTAGCATTGGCAAGCTAGCGAATCAAAACGCGGCAACTTCAACAAATCGAAAGTACAGAAAGAAAGCTACACCACCATCAGACGATAACCTAAGATCAAACAGTGAATTGCCCTGCATTTTAGACGTGCCGACTTGCCGCCCCGCCGATGAATAGCATCAGAATCGCTGTTGCCGCTGGACCAGGTACTCCGTCAACGCCTTGTCGAACGGCATGCTGGTATCGAGCGGCACGTAATCGATCCGCAGTTTCTGGCAGCCCTCGCGGTAGGCATCGCGAAACTGCTCGAACTGTTTCAAGTAGTCTTCTCGAAATCCAGTGGCGTCCACCGAGACCATCTCGCCGCTCTCGGCATCCTCAAACTGAACGGGGCCGTCGTAAGGGAAGTTGACTTCGGCTTCGTCCATGACATGAAAGACGATCACGTCGTTGCCGCCATGTCGCAGCCGAGCCAGTGACGAAATGATGTCGTCCGGGTTGGAACCGAGCGAGCCGCTGGGCAACAGATCCGAAAACAACATCACCAACGAATGATGCTTCAGCATCGCGGCTAATTGGATCAACGACGCGGACAAGTCGGTCCGGCCGGTCGGTTGCAATCGCGAAAGCTGGGCGATGACATCACCGAGATGCCCGCGCCGACTCCGCGCCGGCAGCAACGCTCGCATCTTTTCGTCAAACGAAATCAGCCCCACCGGGTCCTTCTGCATCGTCATCAAATAGGTCAATGACGCCGCCAAGCAAGTGCAATACTCGAACTTGGTCATCGACTGGCTCTCGGTAAAACCCATCGACTTGGACAAGTCCATCACGAGATAACCCGTCAGATTGGTTTCAGCTTCAAATCGTTTCGTGTAATACTTGTCTGTCTTGGCGTAGACCAACCAATCGATCAATCGTGGATCATCGCCCCGATTGTACCGACGATGTTCGCTGAACTGAACCGAAAATCCCTGAAACGGACTGCCGTGAAGACCCTGCAGAAAACCACGAACGACCATTCGAGCTCGCAAGTCGAGCCGTTTGATCGATTGCAGCGATTCGGGTGTCAGCAGTGAATTCATACGTTCAATCTACATGCTCGCACGCGGACGCGGCGAAGGCAAACGGGTATGCGTCGACGTTTTCGAGATGCTGGGCGATTTTTTCAATTGTTCTGATTGGATCGACTTGGCGACTTTGGTTTCCCGATACGTCCGACTACCCGGCGATTCCGATCATCCGAAGTCTCCAACCGACACCGAGTGGGCTGCTGGTCGCAGCGAGCTGTGTTCTTGTTGCGGCACTCATGTTTTCAGCCATCTCGGTTCGGCGAGGATGGTGGTGGCTGGTCGCGATCAGTTTGCTGATGTCATTCCTATTCGATCAACACCGACTGCAACCGTGGGCGTATCAGTTGGCGATCTACTCGACGATGTTCGCGTCGCGGAGTGCGAGTCAACTTCGGCGCTGGATCATCCCGATGGCGGCGAGCGTCTATATCTACAGCGCACTGGGAAAGTTTGACTATCAGTTCGCACACACGGTCGGCCAAGACTTTTTGCGAACAGCGGCGAGTGTCATCGGAGGACTCCCGGATGGCTTTGACGAACCTTTACGAGCCAAACTCGCACTCATGCTTCCAACGATCGAGTTGATAGCCGGCGTCGGATTATTGTTTCCGCTGACTCAGCGAATTTGTGGCATCATCGTGATCGGAATGCACACCAGCCTGATTGCGATATTGGGTCCGTGGGCGCTGGGTCACAGCGTGGGTGTGATCGTCTGGAACGCGGCACTGATCTTTCAATCGTACTGGTGGATGGTTCGTCGTAACGATGATCCGAACATCCATACTCAACCGCAAAATGAAAATCCGATCGCGAATCGACATCCGATTTCGTTAGCAAATGTCGTCACGATCCCGATCATCCTGTTCGCGATGGTCGCGCCGATGACCGAGCGTTGGGGATTCTGGGACCATTGGCTGTCATGGTCGTTGTACTCGCCGCACACCAGTCGAGTCGACGTACAGATTCATCGTTCGGCAATTGGCAAGCTGGACGATAACCTTTTCCAGTTTGTCGAAGCCGAAGACGATGACGACGGCTGGCAAAGCTTTTCGATGGCAGCATGGTCGCTCAAGTCACGAGGCGTGCCGATCTATCCACAGTCTCGCTATCAGATGCAACTGGCGATCGAACTTGCCAAGCGACAAAACTTAGATCAGGACATCCGAGCCCTCGAGAGGAGCATGTCAAATCGTTGGACCGGTCGTCGCCAAGAAACGCCAATGCTAGGTCGCTCCGCGTTTGAATCACAAGGAAGAGTTCGACATCTAAATCGTGTCCACTTCCGGGGCTCACGCGTACCGCGTCGGTCTATACCGATTTGTTCACGCACCAAAAAGTCTCATTCTCTTTCGCTCACCCATTCTTTCAAGTCTTTTTGAATGTTGTGTCAATTAAAACTTAACCAATCGCAAATCAATTTAAGAATGCGCCTTTGAACAAAAGTAACATTTTTTTCGTAGCGTTCACTTGGCACATGTGGCGTTACACGTTGACGCTTAAAGCAGTACTTCGCGCCAGACCCGCGATAATTGATGTTGAGACTGTATTTGTGCGAGCAATGCTGGCATCGAACCATATGCCGGTGTGACGAATGACGGTGACGATTTGGATTGCCGCACTCAGGGCAAGTTACACCAAAAAGGTCCATCAAAGTGAATTGCAACCGGAACTAAGGTAATTGATCTTTCACCACGCAACGCGGCAGAAAAAACCGCCTGATCCATGGTGAGGCATCATGCACATCCCGGACACGCCTTGGCGCTTCGCACCAACTGAATTGCGCTCGGAGGACTGTCAAAATGCAATCCGCTGTATGCTCCGCCGACTTGCGGAAAGAAGCGTTGCTCTATTGGGTTATACTTCGAACAGTTTTGAAGCCAACGGGTCGGATCACTTTGAGTAGGTCGTGCAACGAAGTGGCTTGACTCCTCTCTCATTCACCCGCTCAAACATGTTGGCTGTTCGCATGCGCTTGCGATGCTCGCTAGGGATGCTGAAGATCGCCAGGCTCTCGGCGATGTTTGCTTCTGCCCACGCGGCCAGCTTTGGTGCGGTCTCTTGATAGCGGTCGACGAAGCATGCGAGTTCTTCGTGGGCTTGATGCGCGTCGTTCGCATTGAAAATCGTGCGAATATCTTCGGCGACTTGCTTTCGCATTTCGACTTTGGGAGTGTGATGCATCGCGTTCTGCGCCAACAAAATATATGGTCCAGTCAACTCAATATCGAATTCGGGAGCGAAGCGCTGATCGAAAATCACGGTGGCAACTTATGGATCTTGGATACAAGACCGAAGGGGAGATGACTTGTCTTCGTCAAACGTCCGGTCGTAGTGAAGTTCATGGCGCATTGTTTTAACCTCTCAAAGATCGCACACCGATCGGACCGTTGGTCGTCATTGAGGCGGCACGTTTTCAGGATCGTTGATTATGAATAGCAGGGGCTACCAAAATTTCGTCGGATCCAAAGACGGCTCCAATGAAGATGCCCTTTCACGGAACACCGTTGTCAACCGAGCGGCACCTAAGATTGAATTCGGTAAATCTAGCTCCGCCTTGCAAAGTGATTGATCCAGTTGCAATTGCTTCGTAGGCCGCAATCGGATGGCTAGAAAGCCAGTGCTTTCGGACGGATCAGACGATTCGGTTCAGTAGCGGTGCAGTTAAACTTGATAGGCGCACTCGTTGCTTACCAGTCTCGTCGAAGTTTTCCGGCGAAAGCCACGTCGCAAAGGCTTGGCGAAGATCGGGCCACTGGTCGTCAATTGCGGCATACCACGCGGTGTCCCGATTGCGACCCTTGACGACCGTGTGCTGACGAAACACGCCCTCCATGGACAGTCCAAGTCGTTGGGCTGCGGTTCGTGATGGTGCGTTCAGCGCATGGCATTTCCATTCGTAACGTCGATAGCCGAGTTCAAATGCTCGTTGCATCATCAGATACATCGCTTCCGTCGCAACTGGTGTTTGTTGCAACCGAGGCGAGAAATTCAGATGTCCGACTTCAATCGAACCACTTTCGGGAGTGATTCGCAAATAGCTCGCCACCCCACCAACTTCATCAGTTGTAAGATCTCGAATCGCAAAGAAGAGCGGATCGTCGCCAAGGCAGGTGTTCTCGATCCACTGGCGATAGTCATCGAAACTGTTGAAGGGACCATACGGCAAGTAGGTCCAGTTACGCCCCTGCTGATCCAGTTGATTGGCGGCAAACAGACTCTTTGCGTGCAACGCAACATCCAGTGGTTCAAGCCGACAGTAGTGCCCCTGCATCGTCTCGCGCGCTGGAGCTGGCGGTTGCGTCCAGTGCGCGACGGCATTGCCGATCGGCTGACCGAGATGATTCGATTCAACATTCATCGGGGCGTTCTATTGGCGAAGATCCGACTTCATTACATGTTGATCTCGAAACCTTTACGGCTCTCGCGACACAGGAAGGCGTTGGCTTCGTCGTCACCGACAATCTGGCGAGCGCTGGGGTCCCAATTCAGTTCACGTCCCAGGCGGATCGCGATGTTCGCTAGGTGACAGGTCTCGAGCATCCGGTTGTGCGACCAAACATCGGAGATCGGTTGCGTGCGAGAATTCATCGCAGCGATGAAGTTGGCCGTGTGGTTTTGGCTTACAGGGCCGCCGTAGACTTCTTCAACCGCTCCTTCGGGCAACGGATTCGTTTCCAAGTCCTCGACCGGTTTGCCCGCCAACTTGCCGCGATTGACGAAGAAACGTCCCTTGGTGCCCTCGAACAAAATACCGTTGTCGCCCTCGCTGGTGATGATCATCGGAATGTCACCAGGCATGTTGGCATGGATCTCAAAATTGGTCGGCGAATTGTATTGATCGCTGACCGTCGGATGGCCGCTTTTGTAATCCACCGGCAACGAGAAGCTCACCGGAGTGATCTTGTTGGGTCCGGTGTCGCCCGCACCCAAGGCCCACGTCGCAATGTCGACATGGTGGGCGCCCCAGTCATTCATCTGGCCGCCGGAATATTCATACCAGTTACGCCAAGCGTAGTGACAATTGGTATAGAGCGGCACGCCGCCGCCGTAACCTTCACGCATCTCCGGCAAGGCGCGGTAGGGCACCTTCGGAGCTGGGCCGAGCCAGAAGTCCCAATCAAGGCCTTCGGGAGCATCAATGGCTGGTATCACCGGCGAGCCCGTGGCGCCGTTGATTCCACAAGTGACCTTCGTGAGCTCGCCGATCCGGCCATCTCGGATCAACGCGATCGCCTTGAGGAACCGCTGATCACATTCAGTACGCTGCATCGTTCCGACTTGGAAGACACGACCGGTTTGCTTGACAATCTTCTCGATCAGTTTGCCTTCGTCGATCGTTAGAGTCAGTGGCTTTTCGCAGTAAACGTCCTTGCCGGCCAGCATCGCTTCGACCGAGATCTTCGTGTGCCAATGATCCGGTGCTCCGATCATGACCGCATCGATGTCGTCGCGATCGAGAACCTCGCGGTAATCCTTGTAGCCGTCGGCCTTCTTGCCGGTCTTCTTCTCGAGCTTTTCGATATTCGCTCCCAACACATCAGCGTCGACATCGGCAAAGGCCGCGAAGTCGGCGAACTCGGTTGATTTGTCGGTGATCGTCCAACCCTGGTTTCGTAGCCCGATGGTGGCGAAAACGGGGCGCTCGTTTGGCGAAGGGGCTCCGAAGACGCGGCCGGACGTGGACATCATGACGCCAGCCGAACCGGCGGCGATGGTACCCATAAATTGACGGCGAGAAGGATTCAATTGCGCGGACATGCAGCTATCTCTCTAAAATTTGTACAGTGAGTTGGGCAGGTGTTCGACAGACACTAGATTAATGACTCTTGCGTCCTTTTTGTTGGTCGACTTCGATGTTTTCTTCAGCCGCGTCGTCGAATACCTGGCTGGATTTTTGGAGTTCCACGGTTGGAAATCAAACTGCCTCGCAAATCGGCGAAGAATTGGGCATGACCGAACAGGCCGTTCGCCAAGCCAAATGTCGAGTCCGGTGCGATTGGGTCAAGAATTGGATGAGATTCAATAGCCCAAGAGAACATTTTGAAGCTGGAATCCGCGTTGTCAATCTTGGCGAAAGAATTGGCTGAAGTAACCGAAACTTCGGCCCGATGTTCGTTGCTGCGCCGGCGGATGCCGCGATTTTACTCGCACGTTAGACGCATATGCGATGAACGAGTGGTGCTTCGTCGTTGGGGTCGTTGCTCCAACACGGACGAGAACACCGGGACGGCGATCGTCGACGCAGGCATTCTGGACATGATCGGAAAGATTGCGAACGTTCCAATGAAAGCACCAAGCTATCACGCGGGACTGCAGCACACCTACGGCTATCTGCTCAGCCTGATCGAGACGCCCTACGGTTACAAACGGGATCGATGGCTCTCGCCCGCGATCGAAGACGGATTTGGTCTGCCTTCGGGATCGCTGTCCGCGTTTCCTCGCCGTGGAACCTTGCTGGTGAATTTGACGTCGCTCCTGTCACGGATCTCGCTCGGGTCAACGGTGGTGACCGAAGGCGCTCGGGCCAGTTTCGAGCAGGTGCCGTTCGGAAAACAAGAAGGGTGGCGTATCACCGAGTCCGTTGCCGATCTAAAGATTCACACGGACATTTTCCCCTTTCTATACGGCGAGCAAGATCAGAGCTTGTTGGTTTACTCCACCGCGATGAGCAAAAATTCCGCCAAGTTGGTCACCGCGTTTCCGATCATGGCGGAATCCAGGGATCTGCTGTTGGATTCATCCCAGTTCGGGAAAAAGCAAACGATTCGACTTCGCTTCAACGCCTACGTTGAAAACTTCACCGGCGGTGAACGAGTCGGTTCTCGAACGCTTCAATCGCTGAAAGTGCGTTAAGCTTTCTGTCACCAGTTCTTGCCAACCATTCATCTGGAAATATGATCCATGACCATCCCCATCGACGGAGCGGACTTGCCGAAACTGGATCCGGTCTCCGACGCGCCGTCCGCCGACCTTCACGAATCAAGTTGGCACAAACCCGATGATGCGCAAGACGCTTTGGAAGCAGAAAATTTAATCGAAACCTATCACATCATTGGTGAATGGATTCGATTTGCCGACGCGAAGGCTGCGGCGGTTTTGGCTGTCAACGGCGCGCTGTGCGGCGTGTTGATCCCGACGCTCAACGAATACCTCAAGGGCGATCAGCCACATCCAACACCATGGTGGGTCGTGCTGGTATCGGGAAGTTTTCTTTGCTGGTTGGTCGCCATGATCTGGTCATGTGTCCAAGCATTCCAATGCATTTTGCCGTTTCGAAGGCGGGGAACCCATCCTGCGATCGGTCATGCTAATCATTTTCACCCCGCCGCAATCTCGACCGCCTACACGATCGAGGAAACAGAACGATTCGCCAACGAAATCGAAAAGATCGGGATGAACGGGCTCAAACGAGAGATCTCTGCGTGCATGATGATCGACTCTCACATCTCCAATCAAAAGTACGCCAGCGTGACGCGGTCGATCCGCATGCTCGCCCTAAGTGCCATCCTAGGATTGATGTATCTGATCGTGATCCAGTTCTAGTTCTAAACGTCAGATGCCCATTTGCTGGAGCATGTCGGCGATGCGGCCGAGCGTTTCGGTCAATCGCGGATGCGATTCTTCGAAACTTAGCGCCGAATGAGAAACGTTTTGGCTCAGTTGCGGCGCGATCTGGGTGCGATGTTCCAATGCCGACTCGATTTCTAGCATCGTCGCTCGCAACTTGGCGACATCTTCCGCGTCGAGTTGATCCGATTGCGAAAGCTCTCGACGCACAATTTCCAGCGCGTCAGTCAAGTCTTTGTGGCTCATCGGGTGCTTGATCCATTGTGAAAGATACATGAACGAACGACGAACAGCGTCGCTTCCCCAAGTTTAGTTGGCGTGGTTCGACCGACGCAAAGGGTCGACGGAAATTCCCACGATTGCAGTCAGACTGGACAAGCGCTACCCTTATGGGATGAGCGGTTGGCGGTTCACTTCGCCGCAATTCCACGTTTTGCCCACGGAGAACTCCTCGGCCATGTCTGAACAAGCCCAAGCATCCGCCCCCAAGCCCTCGGCCCAACAGACCGAAGCGCAAACGCGGGATATGAAATCGATGAAAGAGTACCTCGACCGCGCCGTCGGTGTGCTCAAGAAATTTGGTGTCGATAGCAAGAACACGGCTCCGCAAGAACTGATCTCGTTGTTGGACGAAGTGAAGCATCTCGACGAAGACAAAGTGTTGGCGATCGCGAACGTGATCCAGCACATGAGTTCGTTCAATCAGTTGGTTCGCGAGAATGTCGAGAGTATCAAAGTCGGGAATCGATACATGGACATCACTCAAATGTTCGACTCGGTTCGCGAAGATAGCAAGCGTCTGATCATGCAGCTTGACGACGGAAAAATCAGTGGCACTGAAAAGGTATCCAATTGGTGGATGAAGTTGCGACGTGGATCGCCGAACGATCGTTTTGAAACGATCGTCGAGACCTACAGCGAGGTCGCAAAAGACACCAAGGAAGCGCTCAAGAGCGAAACCGCGATTATGGAAGGCTACATCGACTTCCGATTCGCGTTGAAGGAAGCCGAAGTGCTGGCCCGTGAGATCCTCGACAAGCAAATGCCGATTCTCGAAGCCGCGAAGGTCGCGCTCGCCGACACCCAGAAAACATTGGACGAATACTCGGGGACGGATGAAGGTGGCAAAAGCCAAGCTGAACTGCGGCGCGATGAAGCGCGGTTTAAGTATGAAAAGGAAGACGAGACCTACCAGTTGCTCAAAGACATTTGCGAGAACCTGGAAATCGGCTACGACGTTGGCGAAACTCTGATCACCAAGCTCAAGCAAACACACGATGTCAAAGAACGCGTCTATCGTCGCGCGGTGACGTTCTTCACCACCAACGAGCACGTGTTCACGATCCTGGGCACCGTCTACACCAGCCAGCACGGTTTGCATGAAGTCACGCAAGCGACTGAAGCCATGAAAGAGGGCGTCAACAAGGGGCTCGAAGATGTTGCCACGCTCGGACGTGAACTCGAACGGGCCGCATTGCGAGCCGGTTACGGAAGCACGATCAATCCCGAATCGGTGCAGAAGTTAGTGGACGCAATCAGCGGTTTTCAGATCGAATCGCTGGAGATGATCGCCGAGCTTCGCAAAGAATCGGAAGAAAGCACCAAAGCGATTCGAAAGTCGGTCGAGGAAGGCAAAAAGCGATATCAAGAGACGCTCGCCAAGCACGCTCGAGGTGAAAAACTGAGCTGAGTGCGACCGCAGGCTCCCGTAGCTCAGATGGATAGAGCAGCTCATTCCTAACGAGCAGGTCGCAGGTTCGAATCCCGCCGGGAGTATTGAGTTCACGCCAATTCCTTGCGAAGACGCGGGGCTCGCGTTTGGCCTTTTTGTCTTGCCATTTGGCACGACAAATGTCTATGGTCGTCGCGATAGGACTGATCCGTAGCTTGCCGCTGCGGTTTTTTGATTCGCGGAAGGAACTGCGCCATGGAAGAAACGACTGTACCGCCCACCGATATGGGAATCGCGGACGCGACGGAAACCGCGATCGCTCGGCTAACCGAAGGCGATTACGAAGCGCTGACCCAGTATGCGACGAACCATCTGGCGCCGGCGTTGTTCTATGCCGCGATCGGATTGGGAGTCATTTTTCTTGGATATCTGTGCGCGAAGTATGTTTCACGCCTGGTCGGCCATCCGATTTGTCGCCGCGTCGATGAGACGCTGGGTCGGTTCATCGGCAAGATGGTTTTTTACAGCATCATGTTCGGCGTCGTCGGGTCAGTGCTGTCGAAGCTTGGCGCGCCGCTGGGTGGATTGGCAGCGATGTTGGCCGCGGCCGGCTTCGCGGTCGGCTTGGCGTTTCAAGGTACGCTCAGCAACTTTGCCGCTGGTGTGTTGATGCTGGTCTTTCGTCCCTTCAAGGTCGGCGACTTGGTCAATGCGGGCGGCGTGATGGGAAAGGTCAACGAGATCGACTTATTCACGACCACGCTGGATACGTTGGACAATCGCCGCATCATCGTCCCCAACAGTTCGATCGCGGGCAGCACGATCGAAAACATTTCTTTTCACGCTCACCGACGTATCGAAGTCTTAGTTGGAATTGATTACGGCGCGGACCTCGATCAGACTCGCGCGGCGCTCGAAGCTGCCGTCGCCCAATTCGAGATGGCGATGATTCAAGGCGAGGGGCGTGGCAGCAAAGTCATGCTGAGTGACTTGGGATCGAGTTCGGTGAATTGGAAAGTCCGGATGTGGGTCGCGTCCGCCAATTTTTGGCCAATGCAAGAAGCTCTGACGGGCGAAGTCAAACGCCAGCTCGATCGAGCCGGCATTCGGATTCCGTTCCCACAAATGGATGTCCACATCAAACACGGCGACGAGGAATCGCTGATTCGACCGAAGATGCGACCTTTCCGTCGCGAACCGAACGAGTCGTTCGGCGATTCGCCGCTCTCCCGCGCTTCGTAGTCGTTGTCTGATAAAGACTTACGAAGCACTCGGTTAAATTTGTCGCAGCCGCGCACTACGGCTCCCCCGCCAGATTATGATGTCCGCGGCTTAGAAGCTGACGACATTTTTTCGCGAGAATACCCTGATTTTTGGGTACGTCTCGTTCACGGGTCAAAGGGATTTTGATGTGGCATTCCAGCCGAGGTGATCGGACCTTGCGCGGCGACGAAGCTGCGTTGGTCGGAACCGCCATCGATACGATGATCGATGCCTTGCTGATTCACGTGGATGTGGATTTTGTCGACGAAGTGATCCCCGATTGCGATTCGGGAATCGCCGTGTTCGATCGATTGACGGTTTGCCAACGGATCGGATTACTCCACGAAGTCGCCGAACATTTGCTGACCGATACCGCAGTCGCAATGCCGCTGTCGGCGCTGGCCGAAGCAACGGTTGCCGCGATCTTCGTCGAGATCCGCGATCAGACCGCGATCGAGATTGATTTGTTCGGCGATTCGCCCGAACAAGATCCATTTTGGCGAGCCATGGTGTTGGCCGCGTATCGAGCGACGCCGCAAGTCTCGCTCGTCAATTTGCCAAGAGTCCAATCGCGTGATTTGAATGCCTGGGAAGATCTGATCGACATTTTAGCTGGCGCGATCTTGTGGGATCGTGATTTCGAGATGGCTGATAGTTTTCTCGACATTGATCCCGGCGTCTCGCACCAGCGTCGAAAACTGCTCGGGATCGACGATGATTACTTCACCAGCGTGGCGCCGGATCCGAAACCCGAGCAAGCATTCGAGCTCGTGTCGAAGACCCGCGACATTGTCCGCGCCCGACCTCACTAGATTTGCGTCGATTCGGTCTTGCCACGAGCATTGAAACGTCGGCAAACTATTCTTCACGATGGGAACAATGGATGCCCCATCGTTTCAACCACTTGCTCGGTTTCAGGAATTCGAACGTGGCGATCAACGGATTGAAAGATTTGTCGAGATTGAACGTGGGTCAATTGTACGCGGTCTATTTGGGTATCGCGCGGGCCGACTGGATGTGGCGACGCGTAGCGGTCTACGGAGTGGCCGAGCCGCCACCGGGGCACGCTTCGTTTCGACCCTTACCGTTTCATGTCTTCGAGCAACGCATGACATCAGCCGCATCGGTGCTGCGCGGCGACGAGACTCTGCGTAGACGGTTGGCGCGGCAAGCCGCCGCCTACGGCGTCGATGTTGATGCCGCCATCGCGGGTCTCTCGCAAGCTGCGTAGCGTTTTGTCGTCGGAGTGCGATTCCCAGATGAACCCGTTGATTTCAATCTTGCGTGCTGCGCATTGCCGCAGCACTCACCACTTCTTTGCGATCGATGCATTGCCCATGGTTCAAACGGAACCGGGCAAGCGTCTGGTCCGCGTACTGCTGCGTCATCACGATCGGTACTTGGTCGGCGCGAAAGATCCCGACACGCGGTTCCGTGATTTCCAAAATCACGTCGTGCATGTCACGGACGGATACTGGGGTGGCGCGCCGCGCGTCGCGCACGCATGGTACGACCGCATGCAGCGATACCTTCGTTCGGATCGTTACGCCGACGCCGCGCACGCGGCGGGTGTGCTGAGCCACTACTTCACCGATCCGATGATGCCACTGCACACGCAGCAAAGCGAAGTAGAAAAAATTTTGCATCGCCCGATCGAATGGAGCATCACAAAGTCATACGAATCAATCTTTCGCACATGGCAAGAGGACAAGATGCGGATCGTGTTCAACCTATCCGACAGCACGGGATGGTTGGGCGAGGCGATTCTGCATGGTGCCAGGTTCGCAAATCGCAGCTACTTTCCGTTGTTGGAAACTTATGACCTTGACCGTGGACGGGTCGATCCACCTGCGGGCCTCGGTTTGGTAGCTCGTCAATCGCTTGCCGAATTGTTTGGGTTGGCGATCACGGGGTGGGCACGCGTACTCGAGCGAGCGGCGCGCGACTGCGAAGACGCGATGGGAAGACCGATTGCACCGGCTTCACTTTGCGCCGGCGCTGTGCTTGCCACCATCCGCGTACCGGCGAAGGTTTGGCTCCGGCGGATCGCGAACCAACGAGAACAGGAGGCCATTTCCGATTTGGTGTCCGAATTCATTCGCACGGGAACATTGAAGGAGCACCTACCCGCAGAAGTCGATATCGTGCATCGCGTCGTCGCCGTTCACAAACAAGAAAAAGTTTGGCAAACGCTCCATCGCCAGCGGCAGTTGGCGTCGAAAGAGACGGTCGTCGCTGTTGAAAACGGCATGTCGACGGCGGATCTGTCCACACAGCCCGACCAGACATCGCAGCTCGACCAGACATCGCCACCGGATCAACTCGATTCAATGCCCGCTACGATCCCTTTCGTCCCACGCTCCACACGCGCGATGTTTCGTTTGACTGGCGAGCAACAGTTGATCGATGCGCCGTCGATTGGCCCCAAAACGGCGGCTCGGTTTGCCGCGATCGGGATCGACACTGTTGGCCAATTCTTGGACCAGCCGGCCGCCAAGTTATCCGAAGCGTTGAAAACTTATTGGATCAACACCGAGACGGTGACCCAGTGGCAATGGCAATCCAAACTGATGTGCGAGATTCCAAATTTGTTGGCTCGTGACACGCAAATGCTGGCCGGTGCATCTTATGACGCTGCCGCATCCGTGGCTGCTTGCGATGCCGAAACGCTGCATGCGGAGATCTCTCGCTTCGCGGTGACATCCGCGGGTCGGCGATACCTGCGCGGCGTCGACGGGCCGAAACTGGCGGACGTGGATCGCTGGATTGCTGATGCCCGATCGGTCGCGATTCCCGCAGAAGTTTCACCCGCCGCAGCACAGCGACGCGCTGCCTAGACGGAGGAAGTTGGTTAAGCTTGCAGCCTGCCGGTCCCCTTGTGATCCAATTTTGGAACCGAAATTCATGCGAGCTTTTGAAGCAACCCAGCACTTTTTCGACATCGCCGCCGATCATCTCAACATCGGTGCTGAAATGCGAGAGATGTTGGTCACGCCCAAACGTGAAGTCCAGGTCCGCGTCACGATCGAACGGGACAACGGTCGACTCGCCAACTACGTCGGTTTTCGCGTCCAGCACGACAACCATCGCGGGCCCATGAAAGGTGGCCTGCGGTATCACCCCGATGTCGACTTGGACGAGACCCGCGCGCTGGCCAGTCTGATGACTTGGAAAACCGCCGTCGTCGACCTGCCTTACGGCGGCGCCAAGGGTGGCATCGGTGTCGACCCGGCGGAGCTATCGACACGCGAGATCGAACGGTTGACTCGCGCATTCGTCGACCAAATCCACGACATCATCGGTCCCGATACGGACATTCCGGCGCCCGACATGGGAACGGATCACCGCGTGATGGCGTGGTTTCGAAACCAGTGGGAAAAGTATCACGGGTTCAATCCCGCGGTGATCACTGGAAAACCGGTCGAGGAATACGGCGCCAAGGGCCGCGAAGAAGCGACCGGACGCGGTGTCGGAATGTTGACCGGAAAGCTGTGCAAGCGATTGGGCCGCAAGCCTGAGAAAACCACGATCGCGATTCAAGGCTTCGGCAACGTCGGTTCGCACGCGGCCAAGTTTTTGTCCGAGTCACAGTTTCCGATCGTCGCGGTCAGCGATGTGTCGGGGACTTATTACGATCCCAAAGGTTTGAGCGTCGCCGCATTGTTGCATCACAAGTTGGCGCATCCTCGAGGGCTGCTCGAAGGTTTCGATCAGTGCAAGTGCCTGCCAGTGAACGACCTGTTGGAATTGGACGACGTGCAGGTTTTGATACCGGCCGCACTCGGTGGCGTGATCAACGATTCCAATGTTGAAAAGATCAAGGCGGATATCATCATCGAAGCTGCCAACGGGCCGATCTATCCGGGTGCCGACGCAATTTTGGCGGAGCGGGGTGTGACGGTGCTGCCCGATATTTTGGCGAATGCGGGCGGCGTCACAGTCAGCTACTTCGAATGGGTCCAGAATCGCCAGCACTATCGATGGACGCTGGACCGTGTACGGCAAGAACTCGATCACACAATGAACCAAGCGTTCGAGAACGTATGGCAAACGGCGCAGGAACGCGGTGTCTCGCTTCGAACGGCGGCCTACATCATCGGCATCACGCGCGTGCGCCGGTCGGCCGAGTTGTCCGGCTTCGCATCTTAAGGACGCTTCGGTGACGCCCAGTCCGACGACCGAGAACTACATCAAAGCGATCTACCAAATCGGTGGAAGAACAACCAAGAACGCCGTCGCAACCGGCGAGATCGCGACGCAGTTGTCGGTCTCACCCGGCAGCGTGACCGCGATGTTGCGGACGCTGCGCGATGCCGACTTGGTCGAGTACGAGCCTTATGAAGGCGTTCGACTGACGCTTCTTGGTACCGAGTTGGCGCTGAGGGTGCTGCGACGACACCGACTGATCGAGTTGTTCCTTTCCCAAACTCTCGATATGTCTTGGGACGAAGTTCACGAAGAAGCCGAGCACATGGAGCACGCCGTCAGTGATCGATTGGTCGATCGAATTGACGCCTATTTGGGATACCCCGGTGCCGATCCTCATGGCGATCCGATCCCGCGCAGCGACGGCACGTTCGAAACCGAAGAAGGCAAGACATTGACGCAGTGGCCAGCGGGCGATGCGTTTCGATTGGTTCGCGTGGTCGATCAGTCGAGCGACTTTTTGCGATTCTTAACTTCGTCAGGACTCGAATTGTCCGCCGTGGGACGAGTCGTCGATCATGCCACCCACGCCGCAACAACGACGGTTGAGATCGGCGGAAAGCAAACGGTCCTGAGCGCCCAAGTCGCCGACAAACTGATCGTTGTGCAACTTTGAATCAGGTGATCTTTGGCTTCACCAAACAATGGAAGCCGACGCAAGGCTCTTCGTCTTGACGTTCAACTTCGGCGGAAGCCAACATCTCTTGAACTTGTCGCAATCGGGCTGGCGATAACGCCGCGCTGACGATGCGTTGCAAGCCATCGGGGCCCATCGCGACCGTGGTGATCACGGCGACGGTGTCATCGTGCTGGAGCGCCCGGATGATGTGCTGACCGACCTGTTGTTCGGCATTGCGAATGGTGGTCACGAACTGGGCGATCTGATTGGGATCGACATCGTTGGTGACATCATCACTGTGGCTGAGTCGACTCATATCGCCAGATTCGTCGGTGGGTGTTTTGCTCATGATGAAATCGTAGGTGAGAAGAATCGTTGGCGTCAAAGTTGTTCAGCAGCGATGGTCTCGATACGTCCGAAACCGGCGACGAGGTGCGCGTGGTCAATGCTGAATTCAAAAAATGCGAAGTCGCCAAAATCAGCATACATCACCGCGGAAGGATGTTTCGCCAGAAACGCTTGACGCGAACGCGAATCGTCGTCGCAACTGAGCTTCTTGACTTTTCCGACAAGTGTCACCCGCGCTCCTGAGAGCGGATCACCACCCTCGCCGCCCGGTTCGACCAACAAGCCCGGTTCGACCAACAAGATCGATGCCTGCGATTGCAACGCCAAGTTCTTGGTATGGACCGCAAGGCCGCTGAGCAACATCACCATCGTCGTTTTTCCCGTTGCAGCCAGCGTCACGAGCGAAACAAACGGGCCGCCGTCGGCGCCGATCGTACCAAGGCTTCCCGACAGCGACGATGAGATGATTTGCGACGTGGTCACGTTGCCAGACATTTTTTTCCGCTCATTGCTACGCCGCGCGGCGCATACCGTTACACGATGCCACTCGTTCGTTGATGAAATCGCGAAGCTTTTCGATTTGATCCGCCGAATCAAAACCGAGTGCCCGCTCGAGCGAACACGCACTCATGCGGCAACAAAGTTCGCGATCCGACGAGATGCGAATCATATCATCTGCCATCCGTTGCCAGTCACCTTCGTCGCAAAGAAAACCGCTTGTTCCCTCGGCAACCTGATCGACGATTCCCGCGTGACGCGTCGAGATGATGGGTAGACTCGCCGCCATCGCCTCGGCGATCGAAACCGGCCAACCTTCCATATCTCCGTCAGGCGCCGTCCGCGAATGTTGAACGAAGGCGTCGGCGACGGCCATCGCCTCGATCACTCGAGTCGGAGACAATGATCCCAAAAACTCAACAGCGTTTTGGAACTCACCGGATTGTGAGGCAACCCACTCTTGGCACTGTTTTTCGAGCGGCCCCATTCCGGCGATTCGCAACCGCGTGTGCGGCTGGGCCCGATGGCAATGCTGAAATGATTTCAGCATGCCAAGCGGATCCTTCTTCTCCACGAAACGTCCGACGAATAAGAACGTGAATTGGCCCACGTCTCGGGTGAGGTCATTGCGAATGTCAGCGACCTTCGCGGCGATCGCGCGCGTCGGTGCTCCGCAAGGAATCAGCGCGACTGAATCCGCGCAGTGACCATGTTCGAGCAGATAGTCACGTTGGTAGCTGGCCACGACGATCTTGCCCGCAAAGTCGTGCCAGTGCGATTCAAGCGAAGTCCGGTATCGCTTGCGACGCAGACGCGCACTCAAGTCGTGGCCGTGAAAGTGGGCGAACACGGGAATCCCCAGTCGTCGACAAGCCACTTCGGCAACCATTCCGTAGTGACCGAATTGACCGAGGACCGCTTGGGCGCCGCAGTCGACCAATTGTCGAGCGAACCAACGATCAAATCGGTTGCCGAAGCGAGCGCCACCGGTTCGCGGACCAACCATCGAATCGAGCGTCCGCGTTAGCCCCTTGAGCGGTTCGGCGAATGCGTCGGGAACGAACCGAATATCTGTCTGAGGAAGCGGAAACTGGTCCGCGTTGTGATATTCCCAAGTGAAGATCGTGCGCAGTTGATCCGACAATTGATTGAACTGTCGGTACATCCAAACGTTGCTCGTTTGGCCGACCCAAGGCGTGATCGCGGCTAGTTGAGGGCGAGTTTGCATCAGTTTGTGTGGGCGAGTTAGGCGCACTTGCGCCACTGCAGCGGTTCGAAATGTTCGGGTCGATATCGAGAGAACATTCGCCGGCGAAGGCCGCGTACTTTCTGCTCAGCTCGCTTTCCAATCCGCTTCAGTATGGGTTCGGTTGTCTGCTCCGGTCGCAGTGAACGGTCACCGCCCGCGTTCCAATCGACCACGTAGTCGCTTTGTTGGGGTACGGTCGCAAAAATTTCGGCTTCGTGCGTTCGCTTTGCGATCACCGTCAAGAATGTTTCGCACTTCGTTTGCGGCATCACACGTCCGCCGACCTCCTTGGGGTCTCGAACCTTGTAGACCGTGGCTCCTTCAAGACGCTCCCACATCAACATCTCGGTCACTTCAAATCCATTTTCCGGCGAAAGAATCCGGTACATCAGTTCGGGGCTGAATTGATAAAAACCATGACCGCTGAAGTTGTTGGTGCCATTGATGGAAAATAGATGTCCGCCGACTTCGACCATCTGCATGCAGTTCTTGATCGCGGTCGGAAAATGGAAGATGTGTTCCAGCGATCCGCCATCCAACACCAATGAATAATTTTTGTGAAGCGATGAATCGACGGGCTGGTTCATGTCAACGATGATGTTGGCGTCTTCGTACGATGAAGCATCGATCGAATCAACAATATTGGCGCCCATCGCGTGTAACAGTGGTTCGGCGTAGCGGCCGGATTCGTCGTAAAGTCGGGCGGCAAGCGTATCGACACCGTCAAGTCCGCAAACACTTGCAGTCTGGCGAAATTTTTCACGCGACAGATGAACTTGCTGGCGTCCGATCATGACCGTGCGACCAAAGTCGACGCCGCGCGAGCGAGCGTGATCCAAAACCCGAATGATGGTGCCATCGAGGCCCATGTCGATTTCCTGCATTGATTGGGCGGTCCCGGTTGGACCCGCCGAACGGCAGACTCGAGACCAATTTCACTGGTCTCGATACGCGATCATGGATGCCGATGTCAACGTCGGATCAAACATTGAAAACCAGCTTGCCGATCGTGCCTGATGCGAAATCAGTGTAAACCAGCGTCCCGTCAGCCATCCGCATGATATCCGTGATGAAACCAAGACCTGGGGAAACGGGCACGACATCGATCAGCTGCCCGTTGGCATCGATCCGGGCCGCCCGCAACACTCGGTCACCGATGTCAGTGAAGATGACCGCACCTTGCAGGCTGGCCGGGTAGCCGCCGCCTTGGATGAAGTCGCCCATGATGATCGCGCGAGCGCCCGAAGCGTGACTGCGAGTCCAAATCGGCGGCGTCACTTGGGCGCCGCTGTTGAGAAATGCTTGCGTCGCGGGAAGGGACGAGTAGCTTCCGCGATCGCCGCCGGTCAGCCCGAGACCTTCGTACGCCGGCCAACCAAAATTTTTGCCGCGACCAGTGTTCAGTTCTTCCCAGTTGAGCCAGCCCACGTCGGCGATAAAGACCTCGCCATCGCGAGGATTGATCGCAAAGCGGAACGGATTGCGAAGTCCGAGACTGTACACTTTGCTGGCGTTTGAAAGGCGGTTGCCATCATAGAAGGGATTGTCGGCGAGACCTTCACCGGAGAATCGGTCGACTCGCAAGATCTTGCCGTTGAGACTGTTGACGTTCAAAGCACGCAGGTTGATCGGGTCGACCCTTCCGTACGAACCGCCATCGCCGGTTGAAATGTACAGAGCCCCATCGGGACCGAATTCCAAGTCACCGATCGTGTGGCTCAATTCGTCGCTGGCGATGAAGTCGGGGATGTAGTTACCGTTGGCATCAATTCCCGATTGGGGATCGTTCAGCAAAGGACGGCGATTCGGCTGGCCGATGTTCGCATAAGTGCTGTTCTTGCCGACCAAAACGACTTCGGTGTTGCGATCGGCAGCAGTCCAATTCGCATTGACCGTTATCCGTGTGACGCGGGCGACCCTAGCTCCTTCGCCATCCGGGCCGCCGTTTCCAGTCAATCCTTGCACTTCTGGCGGATCATACGTGTACGCGAGATAGATTTGTCGCGTCTGTGCGAAGTCTGGCGGGATCGCGATGGACATCAGTCCGCGATCAACACCGACTTGATTGACCATGTCTCGGATATCCAAGAACGGTGTGCCGGCAACCGATCCGTCCTTGTTCACCAAACGGATGATGCCCGCGCGTTCTGCGACCAAGTAACGCCCATCGGGCAACTGATCCACGGTCGTTGGTTGCAGAAATCCGGTCGCCAATGTTTGAGCCGTGAAGAAACCGACGACGTGCGGCGGTGGCAACGTCGCACCGTCGATCAGATTGCTGACTTCGGCGCCGCTGATCGCACGATCGTACATGCGAACCTCATCGATCTGGCCGACGAACTGGCTATTGATCTTTCCAATGTTCAATTGCGCGACAGTGGTCGTGGGGCGCGATCCGCCGAAGTTGTTGTTGGTGGCAACCACTTCGCCGTTGACGAACAATTGCATGAACGTTCCATCAAACGAAATGGCAACGTGGTTCCAAGCGCCGATCGTCAAGACGTTGTCGACGTTAACGCCCTTCCATGTACTGCCGCCGCTTCCAAAGCCGGCGGCAATCCCATCTCCGTACGTATAGATGAACGGATAACGGGTACCGACAGAACTGCCGACTTGGTAACCCAAGACGCCGCGATAAACGTCGGTTCCGCTGGTCGGGCGAATCCAGACTGCCTGACTATACGATCCGTTGGTCAATCGTAGCGACTCATTCGGACCAATACCGATGTAGTCATTCACCCCATCAAATGCGAACGCACCCGGGTTCGCAAAACTCGTGTTCGGTGCTGTCGAGACGGGACCGGTCGCACCCGCGAAATTTGTCGCAACGCCACTATTGCCGAGTCCGGATGAATCACGAATCGGCCCGCTATTGGATGTCTCGTTCAAGTTCCAGTAGCCGATCAGACCGGAACCGGATTCGTCATCGACGATCGTGACCTGCGCGGTTCGGGGTTCCCCTTGCACGGCGCCTTCGACCCGGAACAACGAAACGCCAAATGTTCTTTCGCCATCTTCGTTGCCATTGTCAATCAATGGGATAGTGATGGTGGCATAGGCTTGGCCACTGGCGAACATGACGCTTCGGGATTCGACGCCGAAGTAATCGACTCCGCTGATCGCCGAGCCGTCTTGGGTCGTGTAGAACACTTCGGCTGATCCGCTCGTCCCGCCTGTTCGTCGCAGTCCGATCGACACACTTCCCGCGTTTTCATTGACCGTGACTTGAGTATTTGCCAGTCCGATTTGACCGGGACTCGTCACCGGAGGCTGGATCACGCCGCCACCGCCACCGCTCAGCACGCCAACTTCGGACTGTGTCAGCGATCGGTTGTACATTCGCACCTCATCGATCTGGCCGAGGAAGTTGTTGTTGACCGCGCCGATATTGAGTCGCCCATAAGTCGCAATCGGACGCGAGCCCGCGAAAGTGCTGTTCGCGCCCACTTGTTCACCATTGACGAACAACGTCATTTTGCTGCCATCGAAGGTCACGGCGATGTGGTTCCACTGACTAATATCGAGCACGTTGGAGGCGATGACGCCTTTCCACGTGTTTCCACCGGTACCGAACCCAGCGTAAATATCATCACCATAGGTGTAAACAAACGGATAGCGTTCGCCGGCGGTCGTGCCGACTTGATAGCCGAGGACACCGCGAAACACATTGGCGGCGCTGGTCGGGCGAATCCACAGTGACTGGCTGTACGTGCCGTTGGTCAATCTCAGCGATGAGTTCTCACCGATTTCGATCACGTCGTTGACGCCGTCAAAGCTAAACGCGCCAGGATTCGCTCCGTCGATCTCGGGGACATCACTGGTGGGTCCATTGGGCGCCACGAAGTTGCGAGCCACGCCGCTGTTACCGTTACCCGAAGAGTCGGTGATCGATGCACTGGCGGATGATTCATTCAACCTCCAATAGCCGATCAGCCCGTTGTTCGAGGGAGGATCGACGGGTGGATCAACCGGTCCGCCCCCACTGCCGCCGCTATTGGAATATTGGAAGTAGCCATTGGAGAAAAGCGTTTGCTGTCGGAGGTTTCCCGAAGTGATACCAATGCCGTCGACGTAACCGGCGCTGCTGAAAACAGTCGGGTGCTCTGTCTCGAACGTCACGCCGTCGATCTCGATCTTGTCAACATTCAGATTGCGATCAACGGGCGGAGCATACAAGTCGTTATCGAATGCGACCCGCACACGATCGGCGGTAATCGTTGAGTCAGCACGGAAGGTGAACACGCTTCCCGCCGTCGACAAGTTGTTGAACGTGGCAACATTCTGTCCGTCGATTTGCAATTGCAATCGCTCGGAACCGGTAGCACCCGAAGCAAAGATTCGGATCGTCGAACCAGTTCCGGTTCCTGGATTGGGATTGGTAGGCCCGCTGAATTGGAAATAGCCATTGTCATGCAATATCTCCGACTGCTTGTAACCTGGCGTGATTCCAACTCCCGGCGACCATGTGCCTGTGGAGTAAACGGTCGGCGCCTCGGTTTCGTATTGCACGCCATCGACTCGAATCCAATCGATGCCCAAATTGCCATCGAGTCCTTGGGCGGGGTCGTAGACTGCATTAACAAAGTTGATGCGAATGTCGTTGATGTTCGCGCCGTCGACGTTTGCAAAGTAGGACTGATAGTTGCGGCCGAAAACATTGCTATTAGTTACGGTGAATGTCGAGACAATTTGGCTGCCGATTTGTAGTTGCATTTGCTCGCTGCCGATCGAGCCGGCGGCGCGAATCTCGATACCCAGATGACCTCGGTACGCACGCAATGCTTCGCTGGTGAACGCCAAGTCGGTCTCAATGTTTCCGACGTTGTATTCCAGATCCCAATTGCCCGCTTGTTCGGCATTGGCGGTTCGGTCGATCGAAGCAGCAACATCGGCGCCGCTTAACCTGGCAATCTCCTTCACCAATTGTTTTCCCGCTTCGTCGGCGGCAACATCGCAGCCGTACAACATCACATCGGCGTCCCGCGTCAGCCGGTTTCCCCATCCACGAATCTCCGCGGCATGTTCGCGAAGATTGGCAGCGGACAGGGTGGTGGCGCCGAGCTGCAATTGACCCGCTGAACCGTGTGAAACAATGTGAACTTCTCGCACGCTGGGTCGCGAATTGAGGTATCGGCGGATTTGCGAAATACCGTCAACGGCTTCGTTGATCAGAACCAACGAAGCTCCTTCCGCAATCGGGCCGGCGACATCCGCGAAATCTCGAACGGCGGAATCGACGAAGACGACGACTTCGTCCGTTGTCTTGGCGGTTGCCGCCGTCGTCGAGCTGGGATCGACTTCGCCAGACGATGTCGAAGTCTCGGCCGCCACGACCGGCCCCACGACCGCCGCGCCGGCGTCAGCCGCCAGCATGGTCCGCTGTTCCAAAGTCGTGAGCGACCAGCTTGTGCGTTGTTGAGATCGGCGGTTGAGAGATGCGCGTGTCATGGGCGGGTAACGGCTGAAGGCGGGCGAAGCGGATTTCGTGATCAGAAACTCGCTCGATCGTAATTCCAGCGACCACCAATGCAAATTTGGACACTCCCCGCGTGGCATGTTTCCGGGTGCGAAAACGACGATTGAAGTGATTGCAGCAGTTCTGCGGGGGATTCACGTCCAAAAATTAATTCTTCTACAAAATTGTCGGCTTCGCGGATCTGAAAAATGTCCTAGCGATCGTTGGCGGTTGTTCGCACTTGCCGGCAACCGAATCGATTGCCTATACGAAACGGTGCAGCATCCACTCGCCCGGACCAACCGTAGGAAACGACCGAATGAGCCATTCGCCCCACCCAGACTCCGAGAGTGTCTCCAAGGCCGATATCGCGACTTTCTACGACAGTTTCAGCGATCGATTGGTCAGCGGTTACGTTACCGGCAATCCTCGCCTTTCGCAGGCCTTGGACTTCGCGACATCCAATCTACCCGCTGACGCCAAATCGATCCTCGAGGTTGGCTGCGGAGTCGGTGAAACGACCGATCACCTATGCTCATTCCGAACGGATCTGACAGCCGTCGGGGTCGACATCAGTCCCGAAAACGTTCGTACCGCAACGCGATTGTTCGCTGCAAAAACACGCGCGCACTTTGAGGTCAACGATTTGACTTCACCGGTCGCTGGCGGACCGTTCGATGTCGTCACGCTGTTGGATGTTTACGAACACATACCCGCCGCCGAACGACCGCGTTTTCACGCCAATTTGCGGCAATCGATGGGACCGAAATCACGACTGATCGTGACCTGCCCGAGCTTCCTTCACCAACAGCACTTGCACAATACCGAACCGCAAGGGCTCCAGATCGTGGACGAAACGATCGGTCCCGCCGAACTCCTGCAGTTGGCCAATGATCTGGGTGGCCATTTGACTCATTTGCATTACGAATCGGTTTGGCGTACCAACGATTATGTCTACGCCGTCATCGATAGGGCGATGACTTACCAATGGAAACCGAAAGCAAAAGGATTTCGGCGATGGTCAACAAAGCTATTCAAGCTGGTGAACAAGACGCCGGTCGGCGGTCCCGCCCGTCGTGCGAGGCACGTCAAACGAACATTGGCTGCTTAGCATTGCACTCTTGGGTTACCTACACCCCGGTGTGCGATCAAGCAGACTTGCGGAGCGCTCGGATCGTGTTCTCGATTCGCTTCAACGGTCCCCGACGAACGGCACCGCTGAATACATAATCATCGGTGAAATCATCGGCTTGGCGGTGTCGCGACATCCATCGAGGATGAAAGATCGTATCAATGCTTTGGATCGGAAGCCTTGAAAACTTATTCGCTCGACGGGTGTGAGTCGCGTCGCTACCGAAGCCGATGTTGGTAACGAGATTCACCTGCGGCAAAACGGTTAAGCCAGATTGCATCCATGTCGCAAGGGTCCACGGAAACGCCCAACTTTGGCTCTTTCCTGCATAGACTTTATCGAAGATTTGCGTCCAATAGGCACACTCGCGAACGGAACTGCAAATTGCACTCAAACCGCCGCAGTCGCGAAAATCTGGCCAATTGGGAATTGAAAGATCGAAGTGCTGCCAAGCTCTTCGCCATGTCGCCCAGCCCCAACAATGCGGATATTTCGAGAAGTAATAGCTCGCGTCACCGCGAATGACTCCCCGTTGGAAATTGTTGCCGCTGACCGCCATCACGCGTCGATCATTTTCGTATCGATCAAGCAATTCCGCACAGAAGGGGAAGAACGTGTCGCCTGCCACGCAATCGTCTTCCAAAACGATCAGTCGATCGACGTGATCAAACGCCTCTGTGATGCCAGTGCTGATGCGGCGACCACACCCCATGTTTGTGTCCGCATAGATTCGATGCAAGTTGCACGGCCAATCGACGGACTCGGCAATGTTACGAGCCTCCAACACTCGGTCGATCTCACCATCGCGATCCGGCCGAGCACCGTCGCTGATCAAGAAGAGTGTCGAAGGCGCGGCGGCGCGGATCTTCTCGAAACTGATTCGAGTCGAGTCAGGACGATTAAAGATCACAAATGCGACAGGGACTTCAGTCATGGTCGATAGCTTCGTATGCGAACCCGAGTTGAAACGCCGTGGGAGTTTAGGGTGAGTCGTCAAAGCCGGACAAGCCGAATCGGTGAACGATATTGACTTTATTTGCGTTCCGACTTTAAGAAAAAGACCGGGCTTGTCGCCTGAATAATCGAAATCGATACTGAGACCAACTTTTCCGGAGTGTCCCGTCGTGATTGGAAGCCTGAAGGCATGGAAACGCCAGCGTCGTCAATCACGTCTGCGTCGCAAACAGAAAGATCCGAACTTCTATCCCATTGATATGAACCGCGATGTCGCCGAAACCATGGCGGCAGTGACCGAATACACGATGACATCGCCAGAACGCATGCACGGGCTTTGTGAGGCGATCCGGTACGTCACACAGTGCGGCATCGCTGGCGACATCGTCGAATGTGGCGTGTGGCGAGGCGGCAGCATGATGGCGGTCGCAAAAATGTTGCAGCGCCAAGGTGATACGAGTCGACACCTGCACTTGTACGACACGTTCGAGGGTATGAGTGAGCCGACGGAAAAAGATGTTTCGACTGGCGGAGCATCTGCCGAGAGCTTGTTGGCCAGCGAGGATCGATCCGATCCGCGTTCGGTTTGGTGCGTCGCCGGGCTTGCCGATGTTCAGTCTCACATGTCGTCGACCGGTTACCCCTCGCACCAAGTTCATTACCATGTCGGCCGAGTCGAAGAAACCATTCCGACGGCAATTCCAAATCAGATCGCGTTGCTGCGACTGGATACGGATTGGTACGAATCGACCGCACATGAAATGCAATACTTGTTTCCACGCCTAGTCGATGGCGGCGTCCTTGTGATTGACGATTACGGACATTGGGAGGGTGCGCGTCGCGCTGTGGATGAATACTTCGACGCAAACGGTATCGGAATGATGCTGCATCGACTCGACTACACTGGCCGCATCGGCATTCATCACGTGTCCGTCAAGAAACTTGACAGCATGGGAGCCAGTCGTGACGCAGCCTAACGGCAACCTTCAAAGCGGCTTGCGACTTCTGAACGTGGGTTGTGGCCGATGCTTTCATCCAACGTGGACCAACATTGATTTGGTAGCGGCGAGCCCCGAAGTACGCCAATACGATTTGCGTCGCGGGCTGCCCTACGACGATGATTTCTTTGATGGCGTTTATCACTCGCACGTTCTGGAACACCTGACACCCGAAAGTGCCGCCTCGATGTTGGCCGAGTGTCGGCGCGTACTCAAACCGGGCGGAGTTCTCCGTGTGGTCGTGCCAGATCTGGAAAGTATCGCTCGTCAGTATTTGAATTCCGTCGACGAAGTTGATCGCGATCCGACAGATTTGGCGATCGCCAATCACCAATGGATGACATTGGAACTACTGGATCAAATGACTCGCCAGCGTGGCGGAGGTCGGATGGGACCGTTGATGCGTGATCCTGATCAAATCAACCGGGACTTCATACGCAACCGACTCGGTCATGAAACCACGGGTAACGCGAAGGTCAGAAATCGCAAAACGGTTACGATGCGAGTGACACGAATGATCGGCGACATTCGAAAGCATCTTTCGTTTTTGGCGCTCACGATCATCGCAGGCAAGTCTGCCGCCGCGGCGTACCGCGAAGGCCGATTCCGCAATTCTGGCGAAGTACATCGATGGATGTACGATCGGGTCTCCCTCGCTCGGCTTGTTCTCGAATCCGGCTTTGACGATCCTCGTGTCTGCCGGAGCGACGAAAGCAGCATCGCCGATTTCGACGGATTTCAACTCGATCGTGACGGATCAATCGCTCGCAAACCGGACTCGCTGTACCTCGAAGCCGTCAAACCAAATCAGGCCGCCTGCGGACGCTGGACGGACACGCGATCAGCGGACCTACATTCCGCTAAAGCCGCATAAAGTGCTCCGTACGATGCGGCTTCACGCGCACCGGAGTACTCGGCTTCGACCCGACGTCTCGCTCGTGCGCCCATCTCGGCTGCCTGTTGCGGATCGGTCATCAACTGACGCAGTTTCCGCCCCAGGTCATCTGCGTCGCCGGTTTTCGCCAGCAGTCCCGTTTGCCCGGGGAGTACGTAATCGGGAATGCCACCGGCGGCGAATCCGACCACGGCGGTGCCGCACGACATCGCTTCCATTCCGGTCAGCGGCAAATTGTCTTCCAACGACGGCAGCACAAATGCGTCCGCTGAGCTGAAGACGGTTCGCTGGGCCAACAGCCCTTGCACCGGGCCGATCTGATGAATCTTCGGTAGCGGATGATCCACATCGGGCAATCTTCCACCGCCAAAAACTAATCCTTCGACGCCCGGAAGATCGGCGATGTGACTGAGCGCGCGTAACATCTCATTGGCACCCTTGCGACGATTGACGACATCCATCGCTCCAAAGCAGAACAGTGTCACATCGGGATCAATGCCCAGTCTCGCCCTCGCTTCGGATCGGGGCATCGGGTAATAGTCGTCCGTCGAAATTCCGTAGGGAATATGGTTGAAAGACTTTGCATCGCTCAGCATAGCACTGGACTGTGCGGCGGCTAACAACCATCGACTCGGCGCAACCACATGAAGGTTGATGCCTGCCAAGGCAGCCTTCTTCTGGAGAAAGAACTCGCGGCTAGTATCCGTCATCGGCAGTGAAGTGGTTGACGAAGTTGGCAACTGGGGACAACCACCGCAACCTGTCTTGAACCGCGAACAACCATCGGAAAAGTGGCAACCGCCCGTGAACGCGTTCATGTCGTGCAGCGTCCACACGACAGGCTGGTCTGGGTCAAGCGAACCAAAGAAGCTCGTGTAATCGAGAAACTTCGATATCCAATGCAGTTGAATGATATCGACCGCCTGCGATTTTGCGTGACCGACCGGTGGCCACGGCGTGTGCGGCGCGCCGTATGGCGACGTGAAGACTTCGTTGCCCGCAGCCCGTCCTCGCGTCAGTCGCTTGAGCGAACGACGCGCAAGACGAAATCGAACGAGCGATTTCAAATGCTTCGATATCGATTGCCGTTGCCAACGGGTCGCGACGTAGTTGACGTCCAGTTCGGGTCGTGATTCCTGACTCGCCGAATAATGAAAACGACTATCCATCCCGAACCTCAACAGTTCAGCATGCAGACGCCTTGCTGCAGTTGCGGCGCCGCCATCGAGAAGACTGTTGAAGTGGTTGATCTGCACGAAGGAGTCGATGGGGCTGCGTCGGTGGGTCATGTTTCCAAACCCGGACTCGGCATGTTTGCGGATACAGAATATTCGGTTTTATCGGCACAACTTGACAGCGTTATGAGTCAATTCCGCGATAAATGAAGTCAGGCAGCGTACGCGATCGGCTGTTTTTCGGCCGTAAAAGGATAGGGCGAGTTCACGACCTCAAACGGCTCATCGGACGACGTGATCCATCTCAATGGCACGTTCCCATAAAACGATGCCCATCCGGTGAAGGTGCTCGGCGGACCCACCAACATATCGGTGGCTGCAAATGAATACAGGTCTTCAACCACATCGCCCGTACCGAGACAGACATTCAAATCGCCGAAATCTTCTTCGACCAGCGGAACATTGCCACACACCAAAAAAACCACATTACGATGCGACGAACGATCTCGAATTCGCCGCATAGACGCGATGTACTGATCGAGCGAAAAGAAGTAACGTCCATTTTGAAACTTGGCATAGTCGCCTTGCCGTATGTGAACACCGACGACGAACTCGCCACGTTTTCGAGTCCGTGACATCAACTCGTCCACGGCGGCTTGGTGCTTCGGCAAGATCCGATAAAAATTCCGAATCACTTCCGCGTGCTTGACCAGCAATTCACCGGCGGCGAAGTTCCAGCCGCTGACCAAAATCGGACGACCGCTTCGCGCCTTGGCCGCAAACTGTTCCGTTCGCAAATCGCAAACGCCATGATCGCTGATGCGGATGACATGAAACGGAAATCGGGTCAGTCGCAAATGAGATAACGTCCGCCCAGATAAATAGATCGATCGGTAGAGCGCTTCTCGAATCAGCATTGACGGACGTTCACTGACGGGTGGCCGAGCCGGGTATCGACACCACAAGTCTGTTTCGGTCGATTCAAAGTACTTGGCATAAGTAGCGAACGACGGATTCAACAGCGGAACATCGTATTCATGGGCCGCGGCAATCAGGTTCGCCGAGAGCATCAATCGATTGCCCAACTGGCCGAAATTTCTAGCGATGACGATCATGAATGTTTCCGACGGGACGTGGAGCGCTCGGAAGCTTCTCGCGCTGCGACGGACTTTAGCAACCACTCGGTGGGTACGGCAACGCCGATGTGTTCTTGACGGTAGGCAATGGAGCTTGGTATCCACCTCTATCCCAGATCACTCCCGAGGAAATCGCCATGGATCGGCTCGAATTGCTTCGTCTTTGGAACGCCTGTCAGCAGAATTCGAGATTTTCAGACCCCGCCCGGTGGTTTAAATCGCGGCTCAATAAGAAGCTGGCAAAGTGGACGAAGCGAACTCGAAAACGCGAGACGCAATTGTTCTGGGGCCAAGACATGACGATTGTCTACCCCGAGTTCGTTTCGAGCCGTATCGCACGCAACGGCTATTTCGAGGACGACGTCACGTCAATGTTTTTGGACGTGTTGCGACCCGGAATGGTCGTATACGACATCGGCTCGCACTACGGATTCTTCAGCCTGTTGGCGTCGCAGATCGTCGGCGACGCGGGGCAAGTGATCGCCTTCGAGCCGACGCCATCAACGTTCAACCTGCTTGCGGAGAATGCGGCGAGGCGAAGCAATATCATGGCAGTGAATCTGGCCGCGTTCTCCGAAACCGGCTCGATCTCTTTCCTACAGCAAAGCGTGGCTCAGAGTTCGATGAACTTCATCGTCAGCGATGCCAACCGCGGGCCAGGACAGGGTGGCGATTCACAGAGCCAAATGATATCCGTTCCCGCCGTTGCACTCGATGACTTCGTTTTTGATCACCGAGCACCCGATTTTTTGAAGATCGATGCCGAGGGCGCCGAAGGGCTTATCTTGGAAGGCATGATCGGCATCATCAAGCGATCACATCCTGGCATCAGTTTGGAAATGGGTGATCAGATCAATGAAAAGACTGGCAATCGCCCCTGCGCCGAAAACGTCGAGTTCTTGATGGATCACGGCTACCAAGTTTTTGATTACAAGGGTGGCCAACGGCGACACCATAAAATCGAATACCGCTACGAATACAAGAATCTATTCTTCGGCCATCCCCAATGGCAATTCATGCGGAATTGCCCGGAGGAATCGTCATCAATGATCAACGCATTTGTTGCTTAACAACGCTGAAACAATCAATTGCGACATTTGAAAGTGGCGTAAGCTTCCAGCTTGCGAATTATGCAAACGCAAGCTGGAAGCGTACGCCACTTACTGTTTCAGCGTTGCTTAGTGCCGATCACTCAACGATGATCGGCAAACTTTCCGAATGACCGCCAAACTCGGGCGCGTACATGCACTGGATGTTCGCGTAGCCCGTCTGATACGCACCCCTGAGTTGCACCCGTGTCGAATACTCGAACACGTACGTTCCTTTAGGAAGGTAGTCAATGAAGAAATGGCAGGCCGTGTCGCGTGTTGATTCGTAGTACGCCAGACCGTCTTGAAACTGATACCGCGATAGCACGTTGACCGGTTCGGTGCCGCTGCCGCGATAGTCCTTCAGGTGCAGGTACTCCATGTCGCGATCGGATTTCAGCACGATTCGCACAACCAACTCGTCGCCTACCGCAACGACTCCGTCGACCGCGGTCAACATCGGTCCCTTCGCGGTGTTCTTCTTGACGTAAAGCTGTTTCGTCAGCGTTAGCGGCGTGCCGACATGCGGCGTTACCATCGACATGTCTTCGAGGTATTGCCAATGGACACTGCCCCATGCCACTCCGTCATCAACTTTCGTAACGGTGATCTCACCCAAACTCGCGGTAACATTGCCGCCAACAAATCGCTCTTCGAAGAACCCGGTGCCCGCTTCGACCTTCGATGGTTCGAGTAACTTTCCGCCGAGCGAGATCTTTACGAGTTCGTCGGAAGCCAGGACGTTCTTGCCACGTAGCAACAACGCGTAGATCGCATCGGCCGTCGACTTCGTGGTCTGCCATTCCTGGGTCTGTTTCTGTTTCAACAACCAGACCTTGCAATCTTCAACCGCGACGGCGTCATCCATCACCTCATCGAATGCTTCGATCATCATCGCTTGGGACTCGATCGGTGCTTGATACCACCACCATGATCGCTCGGTATCACGCCAGAACATCCCCAGTTCTTCATTGCTGACCGATCGCTCTTTGATCGACTCCATGATCGCGCGAGCGGTGGTCGCGTCGGCGAGTCGATTGAGTGCGACCGCAATATGAGCTTGCGATTGACGATGGCCCAGACTCAGCCAATTTGAAGTGGCCTGCCCGACCCAGTAATCAAACGCTATCCGATGCTCGGGTGCAACCGCATGATCATCCTTAAAGAAACTGCGGCCATACAGATACAGTGCGATCGTGGTCGACAAATGATTTTTGGACCGATCCGCATCCTTGATCTGACTGTATTGCTCGGTCATCCAAGCATCCAACCGATTGAGCGACCGAACCGCGGCGGTCACATCGACATCGACGCCCAAGTGGCGCATGCGTCCGAACCCGGTCATGATGTACAGCGTGATGTATTCATTGGATCGGCCACCGGGAAACCAGGGCCAAGTACCGTCGTCGAGTTGCATCTGAACAAGTTGGTCAAACGCTCTTTTGGTTTCACTGTCTAATCGATTCTTGTCAAACAGAACGCCGACGTTGCGTCGAGCTTGGCTCTCGGCGTCGGCTTGTCGGACCCACGGCGTTTCCTCCAGGACGACCGACTTGATATCCTGGTTCTTCTCGAGTGGACTCTCGAGCGCCGGCGTCGCCCGCCACTGGGCGAATACTTTTTGAATTTTCGGATCGCTCGACGCGATGTAACGGGCGATCGAGTTCGCATAGAGTCGATTGAAGGTTTGCTCGCTGCACTGATGCGGATACTCCATCAAATACGGCAACGCCATCACCGCGTACCAGGACGGATTGGATACCATTTGCGCCGTGACAGATTGATGCTCGAGTGATTCGGATTCGCCCGAACGCAACAATTTCTCAAACGTGAATTGCTTCGTCTGTTTCCCGCGAATCGGTAACGTGATCGACTCCGTCACCAAGACGCGGCGCGAAAGCACAGGCAGCAAACCTTCTTCGCCGTCGGAGAGGCGGCCGGTTGATCCGACTGCTTTGTAAGTCAGTACACCAAGTCCATCGGCAACATTGATTCGCCACGCGAGCGATTCAGATTGACCGGCGGGAACTTCAAAGTTCTTATCCACCGCGTCGTTTTCAAGCTGGGCGTCGACTGATTTTCCGGTTCGGGCGTCCGCGAACGTTAGACGCAAAGTGCCCGTTTGACGAGTCGGAGATTGATTGACGACCTTGACCGTGAACTCGATCTCGTCACCTTCACGAACAAACCGTGGCGGGTTGGGCTGAACCATCAAGTCCTTGGCTGTCACGACTGAGTCGGTCAACGATCCGCTTCGTAATTCGCGATCATGAGCGAAACTCAAGAACTTCCACTGCGTGAGTGCTTCGGGCATCGTGAATTCCATTCGCACGCTGCCATCTTTTCCCGCGATCAGATTGGGAAAGAAGAATGCCGTCTCATTCAAGTTCGTCCGCATCGAAATGTTGTCGAAATCAATGGTGGGCTTCGAATCCGATGTTGGCGGTTCGTTCTTATCGCTTTCGTGTTCAGCCGCTCCGGCCGGCGCCGCCGCATCCAACATCATCGAGTTGGCCATAGGTTCGGCGAAGTAGAGGTCCACGCCTCCCTTCATCATCATCCCGCGATGCTTGACCCCGAATCCACCACCGAAATGGCCACCAAAAGCCGAAGCCATGATCTCATCGGCAAGCCGAGGATACGTCAACGATGCGTCTCGTTGATCGACGTTCCAGTCGTTGATGATTGCTTGCAAGAACTTTGCTTGGTTTTGGAATGTTGACGAGATCGTTGGTTGTTCGCGGCGAAAGACATTGAAACGCTGTTGCCATGAGTGTGGTAAAAACGCATCGAGCGACGAGTCGTACAAACCCGCTACCATTTCAGCCACAGCCGGGCCCGCATCGGGGCCATGCACGATCGCCGTCCAGGTTTCCTTAGCGCCAGGTTGCAACTTTGAAACGAAGTGTTCCCAGCGGACATCGAGTTGTTTGTTAGTCCAAGGCACATCGACGACGCGAGACTCGAAATAGGCTCGATTTTCTTTGACCATCGTCACCCGAATGGTGAAACCGCCGCGCATCGTTTCGTTGACCGCTTGCCTGATCTGAGATTGAGTGACATCGGGTTTCGTCCAATAGCTCTGGCTGACTTTCCCCTGCTGTTCCACTTCGATGTAAGCACGCGCCGACTCATAGCCGCTTCCCCACAACGCCATGTACTGCTCACCGGGCTGGACGGACGATTGCGGCGATGCCAACACGAATGGCAGCTTGAGCGTAAACTTGTTCGCATCGGGCTGGAGAACTCTCAGTGGCAACTCGGCCTTCACCGCTTTTCCGAACGCATCGGTCGTTTCTAAAACCGCGCGGTACAAACCGGCTTGCAACTCGACCGTTAGGCTGGTCGAACCCGATGCATCGGTTGCAAAATCTTTCTCGACGGCAACTTCACCGGTCGGCCATGAATCGGGATTCGACAGATCAGGATCGGGTTTGTCACGAATATCAAATCGACGATATTGCGTCGACAGTTTTGATCGAGAGACGGTTTTTGGCGGTGTCAGTCGATGGATTTTGACTGTTCCCGAAGCCACCCGATTTTCGCCATCTAGCGACAGAGTCCGAATCGAGATTTCAGTCGGCTTCTCATTCGTCAGCCACTCCGACGATGTCATGGATGCGGCCAGGGCGGTGTAACCGATGCGAACTGAGCGCTGATCGGATCGAGTTTCGCCGGCTCCGTCGGTGATGTCGGCATGGACCTCGAACTCAAAGATCGGTTCTGAGTCAACGGAGACGGATAGATCGGGTTTGGCCACAAACGCAACTTGGAAGCGACCTGCGGCGTCGGTCTTGGCGACTCCATGTGCGATCTCTTGGGCTGTATCGGGCTGCGGTGGCATCCACCAACAACTTCTCAGCCACCACTGTGGATATCGCACCTTGCGAACGACTCGCCACGTCACACCGGCATCGTCGATCGACGCTCCGGTGTAAGCAGTTGCCTCACCAACAACCGTGACTTCCTTGCCGAGTTTGATTTCGTCCGTAGGTGACTTCAACTCGACGCGAAATTTCGGACGTTTGTACTCTTCGACGGTCACCTGTGTCTGTCCCGCCGGCTTACCGACCACTGCCAACTGCATCCGACCCATCAATCGATCGCGAGGCGCGGTAACACTACCGCTGAAGCTGCCGTAGTCGTTCGTACGAAGCGTCAACTGCTCGATTTGTTTTCCGTTGACATCGGTAAATGCTACGGTGACCGATTTGCGTGCGACGACTTGGTAACGATTCGCATTCTGGTCGACCGACAAACAAATGCCTTTGAACTGGATCGTTTGGCCGGGACGGTAAATCGAGCGATCCGTAAAGAAAATCGTCTGCTCGACCGTCGGTGCCGCGCGTTGATATCGATACAAGTTCAAATGATTTGCGGATGACAATGATTGCCCTTGATGGGATGCGAGCAAGATGAGTTGGCGTTGATCGCTGCCCGCGATTCGAAACACACCATTGGCGTCGGTCTTGATCGATTGGATCGACTGGCGTTTGCCCGACCGTGAGTCGCGACTCCAAACGTCGACGTTGGCACCGGCAACGGGTTCGCCTGAAACGGCACGGAGGACGAAGCCATCGATCACACCCTTGCCTCCGTGATCGCGTGTCACGAGCGCCAAATCGCTGACCCAAATTTCGCTGATCGAAATCTGATTGTTCGCCGGATCGAACTTTTCATTGTGACTGGCGATCAGGTAGTACGAGCCTGACTTGTCGACCTTCGGCACCGCGACGGTCTCGACTCGGTCCTTGTAGTCATCCGTTCTCGGCAACTCCGCGGACCAGGTCGCAATTGAGTTGAGCGCAAACAGTCGACTTCGCTCAGCTGCATCGAGTTGTTCCGGACTCCATTGTTCGCCGGTCAAAAATCGTTGAAAATCAAACGGAACCAATCGAAAAAAAACTTTGGTCACATTCCGATAAGTTACATCGACGGTGGGAGCTATGCCCTTGCTCGAATCGAAGCCATTCCAAACTCGCTCAGCAGTGATACTAACGGAGGGTGCTTCGATTTCTTGAATCAAGTTGTAACAGCGTCGGCCGCCAATGGTATCTGGATGGCGTTTGAGTCCCTCGGTTGCGGTCGCGTGCGAGGCAACTTGGTCTTCACTCTCGCGTAGCGACACAGCCAATTGATGAAGCGCGAGTGCGGCGATCGGATGATCGGCGTTGGTATCGGCAAACCGTCGTAATGCCGCGCGATAGCGGACGACTTTCTCTTCGCCGAAAGCATGGTTGTTGCCGAAATTCAGCCTTGAAAGATCGCTGTCCAAGAATGCAGTTTGATCGACATCTTTTTGGTGAAATCGCAGGAGCGATTGATAGAGACGGATCGCGCGCAGCAACAATGCATCTTCGTCATTGGTTTCTGGATTCCAGCTCACAAACTCACTCGCGTCGCCAAAAATTGGACCGGAGGCCGACAAGTCAAAGCTGTCTTCGATTTTGGCGGCAGCCTGTTCGCCGGCGGAATAAAACTCGATCGCGTTGTTCGCTAGGATGTCATAGAGTGTTGGTCGATGAGTGTTGTCGACGCTGCCCTTGTCCAGGAGTTCGACATACTGATCGACCGGGATCGATTTGAGTAAGTCGTCCGATGCGAGTGCCTGCTGAAAATGGCGATCGACCTCGCTCAAGATTCTGGTCAGATCCCAAGTTTTAAAATCATCGCCGGGCGTCGTCGAAGTCTGCGTGCGCTGCAGAAACTGCCAGCGGTTCTGTTGGAAGTATTGCCAAAACCAATTGGCGAGAATGGCCTCCATGACCGGTCGCATCGGTTCGGGCGATTTCTCGATTTCTGATCTCAGTCGCGTTATTTTTTCTTCGGGTAGGTTGCCTTCGATTTCGCCTTCCAACGATATCTTCATGCAAACCGCCTTGATGGTGGCGTCGAAATCTTGCGCCGCCTGGGCTTGCGCGATGATGGGGTCGAGTCGCTCGATTGCGGTCTTCGGCAAGCCTTGCTCGATCGCTTCGCGAACCGATTTCCATTGCATTTCACGTGACTCCTGGGCATGCGAGATGTGAGGACACGCGAGCGCGCTGATCACGAACCAAGTCCACAACGATGTGACGATAGGGCAATAAAATTGGTGGCGCATCGACACGGAAACATCCTTTGAAAAGATCCGAAAAACGTCAAATGACATTGTCGGCATGTGACTAGATTCGCGAAACGTATTGTCCGCTAAGTCGTCGTATCAACCGCCGCATTTCCAAAACGCTGATCACGGCAACAACGTGATGGGCGGGAAGTCCGCTTTGCTGGATGACTTGGTCGATCGGTGTGCTTTCGGTTTCGATAGCGGCCAAAACTTGGCGTTCGATTTCGTTGAGTTGTAGCTCGGCGGCGTTACGAATCTCGGTCCCGTCGACCGTTTCCACGGGTGCTCGCATCGGCCCGAGTTCTTCCAGAATGTCGTCGACATTTTGAATCAGTTTCGCGCCGTCGCGGATCAACTGATTGCAACCGCGTGAGGCGCGACTGGTGATCGGGCCGGGCAGCGCCAGCACATCACGGTTCTGTTCCATCGCGATCCGCGCGGTGATCAACGCGCCCGATCGATCGGGCGCCTCGACTACCAAAGTCGCGAGTGCGAGTCCGGCAATGATCCGGTTGCGCTGCGGAAACATTCCGCCGCGGGGCTTGGCGTAGGGCGGATACTCGCTGATCAAAGCGCCGTGTGCGGCGACTGCTTTGGCAAGTCCCTGATGTTCGCTGGGATAAATTTCGCCGTGTCCACTGCCCAAAACGGCAATTGTCCGTCCACCGCCTGCGATCGCGCCCTCGTGTGCAGCGGCGTCGATCCCCCGCGCCAACCCGCTGACCACGGTCACGCCCGCGCGTGCCAAAGAGTAGGCGAGATGTTCGGCCTGTTTCAGTCCATAAGTCGTTGCGTGCCGGGTTCCCACGATTGCGACGGCAACGTTGTCATCGGCAATGATCTCGCCCTGCACGAACAAGATCGGTGGCGTATCGGGCAGATCCGACAACATGCTCGGGTAGGTTTCGGAGTCGTGGCAGACAATGTCAACGTGATTGCGATGGCACCACCGGGCGATTGATTCAACGTCAACCAGTTGCGATGCTTCGCGAATCGAGCGAATCACTTTCGGGCCGACACCGTAGACCGATGCGAGCTGATGATCCGGCGCCGACAAGACGGATGCCGGATCGCCAAAAGCTTCCAGCAACAACGACAACGTCCTAGGACCGATGCCGGGCAGCATTGCCAAGCGAAGTGTATCTGCGGTGCTTGTGGAAATGCTTGACGCGTCAAACAAAGACCGTTCTGAGCTAGCTTGTTCCATCAACGACTCCCCGAAGCGACCGCGACAAATTCGAGGTCTTAGTTTAGCCGTTGCGTTTGAGTGGCAACACCTAGCGACGAGCCATTCGTTTGGCGATTGCCTCGCGTGAGAGCGGCATGATCTGGGCGGCGCCGCCGGCGTTGAACAACAAGTCTTCTCGCGTCGGCTTGGTATCGGTGTTTTCGTACTGCACCAAATAGGCACCGATCTGCAATCCGGCTTCTTCGTAAACCGGTGGCCAAAATTCTTCGCCGCGGATGGCGAGAGTTTTGGCGAGCAATCGGGTCGCGCGTCCTGAGAACCCGCTCAGCACCATATCGAGTCGTCCGAGTGCCTCGCGGAACAGGTAGAACACGAGCGCGGTGTCTTTGTCCTTGCCACCCGCGTAGGCCCAAGTCCCGTTGTCCTTTTCGTAATAAAAACCCGGTTCAGGCGCGTCCTCGTTCTTGCTCAGACGCAGTCCGGCGGAAGCGCCGCCAGGTTGCGGATCGCTGTCTCGATAACGCAGGAAGAACGGACACGAACGGGCCGAGACATCATCGACATCGTCTTCGGTCACGAATGGGGTGCAACCAAATGCGTCGGCGAACAGCAGTTCAACAACGGGGTTGCTCTTCACGCTGCCGATGCAGACCATGCCGCGGTCGCCTTGAGCCTCGACGAAACCTTCAAAGACTTCGGTTGCCCGTGTGCGGGCGTCTTCGAGCGAGACTTGACCGGGACTCCAGACCAAGGTTTGTTGCAATCGATCGGGCATCGGTACCGACTGGACCGAGTTCTCTTCGCCTTCGACGGATCCATGATGCTTGGCGGCGCCACCGAGAGTGGACACACCATTGAGCAGTTCGCCGAACAGCACCGCATCGCTGGCGACGACCATGGCGTTATCGGGTGAGCCTGAATCACGGTTTTCGCGAACACCTAGAACGATCTCGATTTCGCCGCGGCGGGCCAACAACTCCCAAAAATTTTCCGCGTTGACGGCGAAGAGGGCACCGGGAAGCTGGTCAGCGGGCGCGTAACCGTGATCGATCAGGTAGTCACAGATTCGCGACAGTGCATCGAGCGGAATGTACTTGGCCTCGTTCTTGAGCAACGAGGCGACTTGGTGGCGGTCCAGGCCAGTGTGCTCGACGATTGACTTGATGGTACCTGGGCGTTTACGTCGGTCAGGGGTATGACCGAGAAGTTCCGCAAGACGGAAGGCGTATCTCATGGGCAGTTGGAAGAGTAGGAGAGAGAAGCGTAGGGACGGGAATCGGTTTTAGTGTAACAAGCAGAAAGGTGGCTTTCCGAATCCCGCCGCCCTAAAAGCCGCGACCCGCCTGGGTAAAATCGTGTGCCAACCACAACTTTCGATAATAGCAATGAAGCCGCGAACTTCCATGATTGCAACGCCCTTTCAACTTAGCGGCAAACTCGACGCCCACAATGGCGTTTTAATCAGCACGATTGCGATGGAGTCGATGAGTTTCCGTGGGACGAAGGCTCGAGATCGGCTGTCGCGGGAATATAATCGGGCATTCAATGTCGCGTGGCCCGGAAAAATCTAATGTCGACCATCACGCCGCCGCCGGCCATTTACGCCCCGTCAAAGGGCGCCGTCAGCGATCGGCCGTCGGCGGCCGAAAAACTGATCGAATCTCGGATCGCCGAAGCCGCCGCATCCCTGTGGTGGGCAGAACTCACGCGCCGCATCCTTGGTCTGATCATAGCCCTCGTCGCAGGACTCTTGATTTGGTTGATATTTGACCACTGGATCAGCTCACCCGGGATGGTCGTTCGATCGGCGGCCTTGCTATCGGCATTGATCGCGGCGGGTACCTACTTGTATCTGCGTGTCCTGCCGATGATCGGCAGCCAGATTCGACCCGAGTACGCCGCTCGCTCGCTAGAACGTGATTTGCCCGAGCTCCGTCATTCGCTGACCAGCTATGTCACGCTCAGCAAAGATCCTCAGATGGTCGGCTTGCAAGGCAGGGTCGTTCGATCGATTGGTGCATCCACCGCCAGCCGGCTCAAGTCACACAACGATCTGCCGGCCGAGGCAGCCGGCACGATGGTGTGGTGGATTGCAACGGCAGTGGCCCTATCGACGCTGATCGCCTACGCAGTGATCTCGCCCAAGAACTCGTTGCAGTCGGCGGGTCGGCTGATCGCGCCGCTTGCCGGGATCGATTCACCACGACGCGTATCGATTGCCGATGTCGCGCCGGGTGACGTCGATGCGATCGCCGGGCGAGACGTTCCCGTGTCCGCATCGATCGCCGGACTGGTCGATGATGAGGAGGCGGTTTGTCAGTGGGAATTGCCTGCGGGCTCTCGACGAATCGTGCTGGCGCGAGATGTCGATGGAGGTCCGCGACGCTTCGTCGGTTCGTTGCCGCTACCCCACTCGGCATCTGGACAGGTCGCCTATCGAATCATCGCCGGCGATGCGCAGGCGGGACCGTTCGTGTTGACAGTTCGTGACATTCCGGTCGTTTCGGTGCAATCGATCTTGCACCAACCGCCACCCTATACCGGGCGTCCTGAACATACTTCGTCCAACGCCGCGATCACCGCGATCGATGGCACCGGCATCACGCTAAGGGCCCAGAGCAACCGCGCAGTCAAACGCGCGGTCATCGAATTCAATCCTCGGCCGTTGGGTGACACCGTTCGCGCGACGGCCGGCGCGACTGAAATGAAAATCGCCGAAGATGGAACGTCACTTTCGATCGACTTTCGAATCAAGGGTTCGCGTGGAAGATCGGCAGCCGTCGAACTCGACAGTTACCGCATTGTGGCTTGGGACGAGTCCAATCAAACCAATTTCGACCCGATCATCTATCCGATTCGCGTGATCAGCGATCTGCCGCCGGAAATTTCGATCGTGATGCCGACTCAATCGCCAAAAAACGTCCCGATCAACGCTCAGCAAGTGATCGAAGTTCACGCATCGGACCCAGACTTCGGCTTGAGTGAAATTCGATTAGAAATTCGTTCAGGGATGGATCTTATCGACGAACCCTTGTTGTGGCACCAAACCAAAACTGAATCAAACGCAACGGCTTCGAACGAGACGGGGAATCGAATCACCGAGTATCGATTTCGTCCTGGCACGATGGCGGCGCGGGGCGCACGATTGCGAGTCGGCGACACGGTTCAGATCATCGCGGTCGCGGTCGACAATCGAGTAGTCGCGAATGATCCGACCGTCGAGCCGAATGTGTCGCGAACCGATCCGATCGAGCTGAAGTTGGTGGCGTCGGATGAATTGCCGCCGGCGGGACAACCCGAAAGCGAAGGCATGTCGGCGCCCGATGATCGACCGCCATCCGATGCCCAAGAACAGCAAGAACAGGGCGAATCGAGCGAAAAATCATCGGGCGACGGAAAACCCCAATCGGGCGGCGGGGGCAGCGGCAGCGGTGAAGCGAAACAGCAACCCGGCCAGGGCCAATCCGGTGGCGGAAAATCCGGCCAAGGACAAGACAATTCCGAGTCGTCAAACGACGACACGTCGGGTCAGAATCCATCGGGCGGTGGTGAGTCGGGCGATAGAGACTCAGGCAGCGATCCGAAGGATGGCACTGACTCGGACGGCGATCAGCGGGGCGAGCCGAATCCTGCCCAGTCCGGCGAAAACTCCTCCGGTGCATCCAATGGCAATTCACCGATGCAACCCGAGCAAGGTTCACAAGATCCGTCGAAGGAGCAATCGGGCGATCAGTCGTCGAATGGTTCTAGCACACCTCAAGATGCGAAGGAGAACTCGTCGAGCGGAGGTCAATCTGGCGGCGCCGATCAGAAGGGAAGTTCCAAAGCAGGCAGTTCCAAAGGCGACGGTCTTCAGGGAGAGAATGCTCAGGGCGGTGCATCGTCCGATCAAAATTCATCCGAACAAGCGGACAATGCGGGTGGAGGAGCAAAAGATTCGTCGAATGATGGTGGCGGAAACGAATCGTCAGCGCCCCAACATGATGGTGAGGCGTTCGAGAGAATCAAAGACTATCTCGATAAGAAGCAACAGGGCGAGCCGGGCAATTCGGGCGAGTCGCAGATGCAAAATGAAAAAGGCCAAGTGAAGCCAAATGGTGATTCGGGGCAAAGTCGTTCCAATCCCGAGAACGCTTCGACCGATCAGCGTTCCGGCGAAAAAGGCTCCGGCGAAAAAGGCTCGGGTGAATCTTCGTCAACTCATGACGATTCGTCGCAACAATCGGATGCACCGGAGGGAAGTCCAAAGCCGGGACAAAAAGGCAAGGGAACTGCTGAGAACTCGGCGGAAGGGGACTCCGATCCGGATCAGGGCGAACCGTCCGACGGTACGCCCGGCGCCGATGATGGTCGATCAAGCCAAGAATCAAGCGATGGAAAAGCCGGTGAGGCAATGCAAGGTGACGGAAAGCATGGCGATGCGAAGTCCAAAGATGGAAAAACTGACAACTCCAATCAACAGGACGGGAAACCCAGTGACGCGAAAACTGGCGAAACGAAACCCAGTGATGCGAAACCCAGTGACTCAAAATCGAGTGACGGAAAGTCGGGCAACGGAAAACCTGGCGAACCCAAGCCGGGTGATGGCAGCGAACCGGGCATTGGCTATGGCGCCGATGGCAATGGCAAGGGTGGTGACGCCGCAATGCCACCCGATGCCGTCAACACGGACTACGCCAAGAAGGCTACCGATATGGTGCTCGATTACCTCGACCAGACCCGCGATCAACCCGACCAAGAACTGCTGGATAAGCTGAAGTGGACCCGGGAAGATCTGCAGCGGTTCCGCGATCGTTGGAAGGATGTTCGCGACCTGGATCCAACGTCCGCGAGCGAAACACCGCGTAACCGCGACATCGAAGATGCTTTGCGAAGTCTTGGAATGAGAGCTCCGGGAAGCGACACGGGCGACACTCGCTCGGACACGGCCGACGACTTGCGGGGCATTCGCGATTCGGGAAACCGCAAGCCGCCTCCGGCTGCGTACCGGGATGCGTTCGACGCCTTTCGCCGCGCGATGGGTGCGCCGAAGTAACGAATTTCAACGTCAAGTTTTGGGGGAAACGAGATGCGATTGGTAGTGTGTTTGGCGGCAGTTCTGACAACGGTTTCGACGATTGCGGCGCAAGACTTCGTGATGATCGAACCGTCCGGCGACGTCGCCGCTCGCGTCGAGATTCGTCCGGGTCGGATGGTCGTTTATGAGCTGACGGGTGAGCGTCTCTATTTCAGCCGCGAACCGGGCTACGATACGATCGATGGTCGTTTCGTCGGCTACTTCAACTCGCCGCTCAACCGGATCATTCGGTTCCCGCGCAGCGGTGTCGGGCCGATGCAGTCGTCGGATCTGGACGATTTCGCGCCGGTCTATCGCTTGACCCGACGAATCGTTCGTCCCGCCGATCCTCTCGTCGCAGGTTCGAATCCCCACTTCGGCATCGGAGTTCCCGGTTACCTTGATCCGAATTTTCCTGGCCCCTTCATTCCGACGCCGTTCATTCCAACGCCTGGTTTTGGCGGTGCGTATCCGATCGGTCCGCCGCTGCCGCAATCGGTGTTGATCGATTCGCAATCGATTCCCAACCCGCCGCTTTCGCCCGTCCGTATCGAGCTTCGTAATGGTGGACCTCGCGAAGTCCAGATCGGCGTTGTCGATTTGTTGAAGCCGGGAAAGACCCGTTCGATCCGACTCGGGCCGGGACAGTCTTTCGAGGTTTCATTGGAACGAGACGCGGGTGCTCGACAGATCCAGAATTATCGCGTCATCACTCCGCTTGGCGACTCGATCACTCGCGAGGTCGTCAACGATGTTCCACCAGCAGTTCGCTACGAGATCGTTGTTCATGAATGGCAAATTCAGTCGGTTGCGATCGACCGTACGGCCGGCGCGGGCGACAACCCGATCGAGGACATCAACTTCAGTGGCAAACCGCTGGGTCGTTTTCCGCTGCCGCCGGGCGCCGAGCTGCAACCGGGCAGCATCGATGTCTATCGAGCCTCGCGGGCGCGCGGCGATGACGGCACGATTACGCCGATTCTTGCCGAGGAAGATGATCGCGACGCGGGACCGGGACCGCTCGAGCGAGCCATCCTCGATGCCCAACGCAACGCCCAACGTGGTCGATAAGTTTAGACCCGACGAATGAAGTCTTCGGCATAGCTGCGAACTTCGCTGCCGTTGAGCACGTGAACCATTCGAAGTCGTTGTACCTGCTCGTCACTGAACGAAGTCAGCGGGACGTGGACAAGATGCTTTTTGTGCCGTCGGGCCAGTCGCCGCCATCCACCACCGGGCGGCAGCGACGACAACAACGCGATCTCGCGACCTCGGCTGTGCAGACAAGCGGCCGCAATCAAACGCTCCTCCAAAGTCTCCGCGTAATCGAGCCGGGTATCACGCCAAATATCGGGAATGACAACCGGCGGATACAAGAACATCGCGCCACCGTAAACACTCATCCCAATACCGGGACCAACCATTTGATCTTGGAAGTTGGTTGCAAAGAGAGCCAGCGTTGACTCGGTCTCGTGCTCGGCAAACCATGTCGTTCGCCACGGGTAATCGCGAGGATCGGCGGGCGAATCGAACAGCATCACGCAAGCATCCAACGTGCCGCGACTCGGCGGAACTACCTTCACGTAAATCTGGCGCTCGTACCAGTGACGCAGCGTATCGCGGATATCGATGCCGTCTTTAACGCTGGTGGTGAATTTCTCGGTACGAGCCAAATCGTTTCCGATCGCCGCGCGAGCTCGATCGAACACCCGAGTCCGGAACGCCTCGATCAAGTCATCCTCCGGCGGATAACTGCATTGGCTGTACGGGTTCCACCGATACTTCCATCGATCACGTTCTTGATCGTTGGGTCGACGCTGCAGTTGCAATGTACACCAACTGATCGGGGGCCCGGGCAAACGGCTCACCAACGGCACGATGTCGCCATCGGGCAAACGAGCTTGGTCGATGCCCAGGGTTACCGATGGCAACAAAGTCCCGATAGCGTCGGCTGATTCCAGATCGGCGGCTGAACTCGGCGACACGTATTGGTTGGCCAGCTCGGCAACGTGCAACGCGAACTGATCGCCGAGAACCTGTTTGGAGGCCGTCACGATCGTGATCAGATCGGGCGTCATCCGGCGATGAATCAACGAAAGATTGCGGATGTACTGAAGCGTTTTCGCCAGCAACAGGGGTGTCACGCGACGAGCGCGGTTGCCGAGTTCGGCAACGTAGGAATCTCGCGCCGCCAGCAGCAACTCTTTCACGCCGTCGATTTGAATATCGTCGTCCTCTTCCAGTTCCGCCCGCGCCCGCTCATACAAACTGGTGATGAAAGGGAGCTCACCGAACAGGAACATCAGCGTCCGTGGCTCGATCGCGTAGCGAATCGGAGGACACACTTCCTCGTGGCTCGGCGATTGGATCATCGACGAATCGACGTCGATGGCGGAATCGATTTCGCTCCGGTGCAATTGCTGGTACGCTTCGCGAATCCAAGGCCAGTGCAAGATGCTCGTAACCAATAGAATGCGTTCGTGACGTTTCTCCAGTTCGGTCAATCGGATCGCCATGTGGATCATGCGATCACGCGTCTGGGCATCGGGCGGGCGTGTGATGTTGGGCAACACCGCGGCGGCGAATTTTTCCGGTGAAACGTGGCGAACCGCGAACGGATCCGGCATCACCGTGGCGTATGGCAAGTATCGATCGGTTTCCAAATCGATGTACTCGCGCGGGACACGCTCACCCATCGCCGCGCGGATCGCCATGATCACGCTTTGACAGGGATCGATGGGAACGTAGCTGAACGGGACACTTTCTTCATCGTCGCCGTCTTCATCGTCGTTGTCATCCGAGTCGGAATCCCAAGTAGTGGGTGACCAACTTTCCGGCGCGGGTTTGAATGTCGCCAGGGGTGGCTGGATCACGATGGAGGGTCGCGGTAGCTCCAGAACGGCTTCTTCGACTGCTTCGCGGAATGACTCGGGTAGTGGAACCGCGACGCAGTCGAACGATTGTTCAAGCATCCAGCGTCGCACCGTCAACGCGAATTGGCCACTGCCGTGGACAACCGGCAGAATGGCAATCCGTGTACCGATTCGCAGCAGTTCAGGAATCGTGGATTCGGGCGAAAAAGTCATCTCATTTGGCCTTTCGTGGACAGCCGCTCGTTTTCATTTTTCGTCCGTTCGCGATTGTGAGATTATCGCGTATTCCGTCAATTCGTGCCAGGATAAGTGTCGGCCATGCAGAGTGGAGCGATGCCTGGCACAGCTCCAAGAAACACGCCATGCATCGCTCCACTCTGCATGGCCTACTCGCCAACCATCAGGATCGATTGTTCGGTATCGGGCCATTCGATCCATACGCGAATTTGCAACGTCGCGCCCGATTCGACCTTGGCGATCAACGTCTGCAATTCGCTGGTCCGTCGTGATGCCATGCGAATGTTATCGGCGAGGCCATCGTTTCGGCTTTGTTTGATCTTGATGATTCGCTTGCCCATCGAGCCGGCCATGTCGTAGACATTCGACAGCCGCTGAGCTTCGTTGCTGACCAGGCCGGCTTGATAGGTCAGTTGGTCGGCGAATGTATCGAGCCCGGATGTCGAGACTGCGTTCCATGGCATCGACGAATCGAGTCGACCGGCGAAGCGAATTCGACATTCCAGCTTCCGCGAGCAACGAATGTCGAATCGCAAACCAAGCGATACGCTTTCGTTCTCCGACGGCGTGATCACCGCCAATCCGCGGGCTCGGCGAATCGCGTCCGGTTCGATCGGTTCGATCCAGCCCAATTCGACTCCGTCGGGTAACTTGAAATCGATCGAGATCCGGGCGACGCGCGGAGGAATCGGTGCTCGCAAATTCCAAGTCGGCATGACATCGGGCGTTTGCAAACGCAGTGCGTACAGTTCGCCTTCGACGAGCGGTCGCATATAAATTGTTCCGCCTGATTCGTCGCGAATCCGGCCGTGGACGAGCTGGTTCGCGCTGGAAGATTGGGCCATGGTGTCAGCCCATGCGAAAGTAATCCCGTCGTCGCCGGTGGCAATTTCGGCGATCGGCGTTTGCTTCCGGGTGTCGTTGAGCTGCCACTTCGCATCGCCCGCATCGGCCAATTCGATCGGGACATCGACGGGAAAATCGAGCGTCAACGATTTCGGTTTTCGATCAGAAATCGCAAACGAGGGTTCCGCAGCATCGGTGGGCGGCAACTCGATCGCAGTCGTCGTCGGTTCGGCGGATACGCCGACTCCGGTTGGCTGTTCTGACTCCGGCGGCGGATTCGCGTCGTCGGGCGGCGATGGCTGCATCGTCGGCAACTCAATCGACCCATCATTGGAAGGCGTCTTCGCAGTCTCCATTGCATCGATTGGTAACAGCACATCCCCGTCGCTGATTTCGGCGGCGACGAAGTCGGAAACGCTGTTGGGAGCAACCTCCGGCGCGAACGAGGCTGCGGCGGGCATGAAGGCGTCCAACGAGAACGACGTTGCTTTTCCCGATGCGGAACTTTCCAGCGACGCCAACTCGTCTTCCGTCATCGACTCCAGAGTTTCGAGTTGTTCCGGTGTTTCCGTCTTGGGTAAAGCGAGCGATTTTTGGCGTGAAGTTTTGACGCTTGACGATCCTGTTTTTCCAAAGGCGAAGATGTCCTCGCTTGTCGGTTTCGGCTTCTTTGCAATCGCGACCGGTTCATCTTCGGTAGCCAAGTAAACGACATACCCGGCGGCGATCGCGCAACCGATCAGCCCCGCCACCATCAACGATTGTCGGACGAGCGGATGCGGATCGCGGTGTTTAGATTTTGCGGTTTGAGTTGGTTCGGATTTCGCGGACGCCGCGTCAGTGAAGTACGGTGTGCATTCCAATCCTTCGAGCAACGCCGTGCGAAAGGACTCAATCTGCTCGAACCCTTTGAGGCTCGGTCCGGTCGTTTCGCGAGGCGATGTGCCGTCGTCTGCGATTTGGTCGGCGAATCCGGTCAAGGCCAGGTCGCCACGCTCATTCAGATAACAGTCTCGCAGCGCTATCGTTGGCATCGATTCACCCGACTGTTGTTCGTAACGGGCGGCGATGAATTCGAGTTGACCGCACCAGGTGTCAACGACATCGACCGGCGGAACACCCAAGCGGTCGATGATCGACGCCAGTGATTCAGGTGGCGACGGCTGGCTATCACCTTGGCAGTTCGACTCGTCGACCGCTTCGTCGACCAACCCGATTTCGCGGCCCAACAGGAATTGGGTCGCCTGATCGGGCGATAGTTCGCCGGACCTCATTTTTTCGAGCGTCGATTTGATGGTCTTTCGATCGAGCACGGCGTCGGCAGCCTTGTGGTGAAAGTTGAGCGAAAGTCTTGAACTGAGGCGATCTTATCGGAATCCCCTGGCAGCTACGTCATGTTCAGAAAAGTTTTCCTACGCGGTTCCTGCGGAATAACCAAACCCCTGAGTCCGGTCGTGCCGATAAGTCCGCTAAGAGCGATTGTATCAACCGCTCTGATGAGCCCGAGGAAGTAGTTCGAACCGGCCCACAGCGAGGCGGAGACGTTGGCGATGCACCGAATGACTCAAATGAAATCAATCTTAACATTGTTCGCCGTAATGACTTCCGTCATTGCCCTTACGTCGGAGCGTCCGTTCGCTTCCGCCCAACCGCCGCGTGTCGCCCAGGCTGACATGGATTACGAGGCCAGCGGCTTCGTGATGCCCGCCGGTGGCCGCATGCCGGCTGGCGCGATCGCCGGGCTGACAAAATCCGGCCCGGTCCAGGCGGCCGGATATGCGTCTCAAGCCGGTCCCGGTTACGTGCCGCCGATGTCCAGTGGCGGATACGGCGTGCCGACCAACGGCTACCGTCCGCAAGGTGCTCCGATGCAATCACCCGTTCAACAAGTCGGGTTCTTCCAAGGCGGCGGCTGCGACAGTTGCGGGGGCGGTTGCGGTGGCGGCTGCGATTCAAGCCACGGCGTTGATCCATCGATGTACGGCGGAATGATGTACGGCGGCTGCGACGGTTCGTGTGGCGGCATGTGCGGCGGCACCGGCGCGTGC
>JBGSLZ010000118.1:0-14307 GCA_041740415.1 Rubripirellula sp. | reverse complement strand
TTCGGTGCAGCGGCTGCGGGATCGTTTTGGCGCGGCGATCGACGCTCTGAGTCCGGTGGAGATCCAGGCTCTGGTGACGGCGGATACGGAGCAGAAGGTGGACAATCCCCGACTGCGGGAGATGTGTGATGAGCATTCGGCTGATTTGAGTCGGTTGCTGCAAGGACTGGTCGCCAAGGGGCTGTTGACGCAAAAGGGCCAGCGGCGGTGGTCTTTTTACGAGTTGGCGGAGGGGAACTCCCCTCATAACGGTGGCAATGCCCCCATCACAACGAACGGTAACTCCCCTCATAATGGGGATGGAACTCCGAGCATAACGGGTGCGAACTCCGAACATAGTGACGACGGAACTCCGAACATTACTAGGCCGAACTCCGAACATAGCGACCCCACGATAGATCCGAAACTCGTTGAAATCGCACGTCCCTCACGAGAGAAGGGTCGCTTGTCACCCGCAGTCGTCCAAGAGCTGATCCTGTCACTTTGTTCCGAACGCAGCTTGTCGCTTCAGGAACTTGCGACTTTGTTGGGGCGGCATCCGGTTGGGATACGCACTCGTTTTCTCGTACAGATGGTAGACGAGGGGAAATTGAAGCTGTTGTACCCCGACGAGCTGAACCATCCCAATCAGGCTTACACGGCGAAGGACGCTAGCGAATGACTGGATGCTTCACCGAACTCCGACCACAGTGTGATCGAACTCCGAACATAACGACACCAAACCCCACACATAACGCCGTCGGTACTCCGGGCGCAGGAGACTTGAACTCCGGGCGCAAGCACCCAAGTAACTCCGGGCGCAACGAATTCTGAATGGCAAAATGCAAATTTCAAAGCGCAAATTGAGAACTGAAGAACCAACGTATGGCTGATACTGAAACGCTTGAAGAGAAGAAACTTTCGCCGCTGGCGATGCGAGATCTGATCGAGGAGATGGCGATCAAGGAGATGCTTGGACCGGCGGGCGGCGAAGAAGAAGAGGTCGATGAGCGGATTCGGGATCGTTACTTGATCGGCATCCTCGCGCCACGACAGTCCGAGAGCGGTGAGTGGGGTGCGGCGACGGTGGACAGCCGCGGGGCTGCGTTCGTTCAAGAAGACGGTGAAGGCTACGACGAGGACGATGCCGACGAGCCGGGAGATTTGCCGCCCGGCGATGAGCTTGCCATTGAAGGAATCGGTAACGGTAGTGCGAGTGGTGATGATGGGCCGACAGAGCGTTCTGCTCCGCAGGCGAAGGCGATCTTTCCTTCGTCGATTGGGATGTCGTTTTGCGTCGACTTGGAAGCTACCGAACTATGCGTAACGCCGAAGTTTGGCTGGTACGATCGAGTGGCCAGCGAAGTTTTGACGACGAAAAAGGATCGTCCAAAGCGAGTCTGGAAACGGATGCCGGGTGGTGGCAAGCCAGTCACCGTGCCTTTGGTCGAGGGGAAATTTGAACCGATCTCGGTGGATGAAGAGTTCCCGGCGGCAGTCGTGCAAGGGATCATCCGCAAACGGGCGAATCACTGGAGCGTGACATTGTTCTTGGTCAACGGCGGCATTGATCCTCCGCCCAAGACACCGAACCGAGAACGGACATGGATGTTCCAATGCGAAATGGAAGTGGCGGCAGCGGATGGTTCAGCGATTTTCCACAAACGGCTGAGCCGGATTGAATTGCCGGGGACCGACGATGCGTTCAAACGAGAGAACGATTCGCTCGGGATGTTGTATCGACGCCACGTTGAGTTTGTCGTTGGACACGGTGTTGGGGTCCATGCTGATGTAGCGGAAAGCGGGTTGAGCGATCGAGTCGCCAAACAGAATCCATTACAAGCCGGAAGCTTACGCCACAAGGCAACTCGTTTGTCGACTCGCGTTGTGCCGTCGTACGAAGTCCCGAAGACGACGCCACCTACGGTCGCTGACGCTGGTCAGAACCCAGCATTCGCGAAGCTCGATGGGCTTGTGCTGGACATGAAGTCGCTTTGCGAAGCGAATCAGTCGTCGTTGCCTGCGATGATGCAACCGTTGCTGGAGGCGTATCAAGACTGGATCGCGGGCGAGCGAGCGAAGATCGCTGATCCGGGCGAGGGATTGGACGACTACAAGGATGCCGCCGAAACCTCGATGCAGAATTGCGAGAAAACGCTCGGGCGTATTAAGGAGGGAATCGACTTAGTCGCATCCGACGCACAAGTCTGTGAAGCGTTTCGGTTTATGAACCATTCGATGTGGTTGCAGCGAACTCGGTCGATATTTTCCGAAGATGTTCGGCGTGGTAAAGATATCGACTACAACGATGTTGATATTCCGGTCAACCGTTCGTGGTATCCATTCCAATTGGCGTTCATTCTGTTGAACTTGCCAGGCGTGGCGAAACTGGACCACCCCGATCGCAGTGATAGCGAGGAAGCGATGGCGGATCTGCTGTGGTTCCCTACGGGTGGTGGTAAGACGGAAGCCTACCTGGGACTGACTGCGTTCACGATCGGAATCCGACGTTTGCAAGGTGTGATCGCGGGACGATCCGGCGAAGATGGTGTGGCGGTGCTGATGCGATACACGCTGCGACTGTTGACGCTGCAACAATTCCAACGTGCCACGGCACTGATCTGTGCTTGCGAGATCATTCGCCGCGAAGCCGAAGTCAAAAAAGACTGGCGTTGGGGAGCGACTCCGTTTCGCATCGGTCTGTGGGTAGGTGCTGCATCGACACCGAACCGAACATCGCATTCTGAAGAGGCGCTCAAACTGGCAGTGGGTGCGGGTGCCGGGCGTCGTCTGGGTGCCGTTGGCGGCAGCGGTTCACCGCACCAATTAACGAATTGTCCGTGGTGCGGGTCCAAGATCGACTTCACGACGCGGCACTACCAAGTGGAAACAGAAAAGAAAGGACGCGGTCGCACGTTTGTTTACTGTGGCGACAAGTTCGGGCAGTGCGTGTTCAGTCGTCGGCAATCGCAGAAGCACGACGACGAGGGCATTCCGATCTTGGTGGTCGATGAAGAGATCTACCGCAAGTTGCCATCGCTGTTGATCGCGACAGTCGACAAGTTTGCTCAGATGCCGTGGAAGGGCGAAACGCAAATGCTGTTCGGCCAAGTAGACGGATTTTGCGAACGGCACGGATTCCGGAGCCCCGAGGTGGATGATGCGAGTCGGCATCCGGCGTCGAAGGACGGTCGGTTTCCATCAGCAAAATCGGTGCCTGCCGATCCGCTGCGACCACCCGACTTAATCATCCAGGACGAATTGCATTTGATCAGTGGTCCGCTGGGGACGCTGGTTGGTTTGTACGAGACGGCGATCGACAAGTTGTGTTCATGGGAGGTGGATGGCAAGACGGTTCGGCCCAAGTTGATCGCGTCGACGGCGACGATTCGACAAGCGAAAGAGCAGGTCCATGCGTTGTTCATGCGTGATACGAATGTATTCCCACCCAGCGGATTGGATGTGGCCGATAACTTCTTTTCATTGCAGCGTCCGTCGACAGTAAAGACGCCGGGGCGGAAGTATCTGGGGATCTGTGCGCCGGGTCGTCGATTGAAGCTGGCATTGATCCGCGCATATGTTGCGTTCCTTGCGAGTGCTCAGGTGCTGTTTGAAGAAAACGGTGAAGATGCCGACCCGTGGATGACGCTGGTCGGTTACTTCAATAGCCTTCGAGAGCTTGGCGGTATGCGTCGGTTGGTCGATGACGACGTGCGAACTCGACTGGGCAAGATGGACGAACGCGGTCTACGACGGCGGATTCTCTACTCGCCGGATTCGGTGAAGGAGTTGACATCTCGGCTTGGATCAACCGCGATTCCGGAGACATTGGATTTGCTGGAGAACATTTTTGACCCGATCCAAGAGCAGAAACGCAAAGAAGCCGGTAAGACGGGGAAGCGGTTCAAGGACCTGAAGGCCCGTCCCCTCGATGTGCTATTGGCGACAAACATGATCTCGGTCGGTGTCGACGTGCCGCGTTTGGGTTTGATGGTTTGCAGTGGTCAACCGAAGACGACGTCGGAGTACATCCAGGCAACTAGCCGCATTGGTCGTCGCCATCCGGGGCTGGTCATCACGGTTTACAACTGGGCACGCCCGCGCGACTTGAGTCACTACGAGACTTTCGAGCATTACCACGCGACGTTCTATCAACACGTCGAGGCGCTCTCGGTGACACCGTTCTCGGAAGGATCGACTCAGCGAGGTTTATCGGCGCTGCTGGTGTCGTTGTTACGGCTTCGTGGGTTTGACTTCAACAAGAACGAAACCGCGATGCGAATGGCGACCGAATCGCAGAACGCAGTGGTCAAGGAGGTGATCCAGTGGATCGTCGATCGTGCAAGGTTGGTGGCCGATGACGCGACTGCGCGGCGTGTGGAGGCGGACTTGAATGTGAAAGTGACGTTTTGGAAGAACCGAGCGGCATCGTTGTCTGGCGGTAGCCGGTTGGGATACGAAGGCAAGAAGGACAGTGAAACGATTGGTTTGCTGCAAAAGCCAGGGATCGAATCCTGGGATGAGTTCACGTGCTTAAATTCGCTTCGTGATGTCGAGCCAACGTCGTTCTTGATTATGAACGATCACAACTTGGATGAAATCGACGACTTTGTCGCTTTCCCGATTGTGGCTAGCTCGACTGATGGCAACGAGGACGATAACAGCAATGAGTAAATCAAGAGAAACTCCTCGCGTTGGCGAGCTTCGTCCGAGTCAAATCCTAACCACGTTTGGGATCGGTTCGATCGTCGATCTGCCACACCTTTCGGTGATGGTTATGGGATTGGAGGATTGGCCGCAAACGGATTACCGCGAGATCAACGAAGGCCGATTGCTCGCGTCAGTTCGTGATGCACTGGGGCGACAAGTGATGTCGCTGCGAACGCCGCCCGTGGTGCCCGATCGTGATCGAAGCAGCCCGTTTGAACAGCAGTCCATCGTTGGCGTGCCCGTCGCGCCGTTTCCGCGTTGGATGGTTTGCCCGAGGTGTCGGCGGCTGGCTCCGCTGTCGAGCAATCAGTTTGTGCTGAAGACCGATCCGTTTCGTACTGATCGTGCTCGATACGTGCATGAGAACTGTCGAATGCCGGGCAAGATGCCGACAGTGATTCCGGCTCGATTCATCGTCGCGTGTAAAAACGGACACTTGGACGATTTTCCCTGGGTCGAGTTTGTTCATCGTGCGAGGTCCAATTGCCAATACAAGTTGCAGTTGATTGAGATGGGACCGTCGGGTGAAGCGTCGGATGTGTTTGTTCGTTGTGAGACTTGTGAAACGTCGCGTCCCATGTCGGATGCGTTTCATTTGCAAACCAGCGACCTGCCGATGTGCCGTGGGCGGCGTCCTCATCTGCGTGATTTTGAGGAACAGGAGTGCCAGGATGCCAAGCAGCAACCGATCCAAGTTCGCGCCATGTTGCAGGGAGCGTCGAATTCCTGGTTCCCGCTGATGTTGTCGGCGCTGTCTGTGCCAGAGAGCACTAACCTGCTACGGCAGCTCGTGATTGATCATTGGAGTGATCTATACGACATCGAGAGCGAGTCTGAAATTGGCAAGATGCGGCGTCGGAATCTGCTGCGCGAGTTCAACGTGTATTCCGAAGCGGAACTGTTAGCCGCGATCGTGGAGAAGCAAGCCAACGATGCCAAGATTGAATCGGGCGACGACGAAAGCGAGGTGTCTGCAGAAATCAAGGACCTGAAAACACCGGAGTGGAGTGTTTTCATTGACCCTTCTACCGCTCAGCGTACGAAAGACTTTCGACTTCGCGAAGTTAGCCCACCGGCAGCTTATGCAAAATACTTCGATCGTATCGTGTTGGCTGAACGATTACGTGAAGTGCGGTCGCTGATCGGTTTCACTCGTATTGAATCACCTGGCGACTACGAAAACCCGGCAGAGTTCCCCGCCAGCCAGCGGATGGAGATTTCTCGTGGGCGTCCGAAGTGGGTGCCTTCGAACGAAATTCGCGGTGAAGGCATCTTCTTCCAATTCAACGAGGATGCGATCGTCGATTGGAGTTTGAAATGTGGTGCGTTGGATCGAGAATTCTTTGAGGCTCACAAAGCGTGGCGGGCTGCTCGCGGGCTGCCTGACCCGGAAGATAATTATCCGGGTGTGCGGTTCGTGTTGTTGCATTCGTTCGCGCACGCTCTGATTCGTCAGCTGTCGCTAAAGTGCGGCTACACCGCAGCGTCGTTGCGGGAACGTATCTACTCGCGTGTTCCGGGTACGAGTCTGGAAGAGATGGCAGGTGTGTTGATCTACACGGCTGCCCCGGACAGCGAAGGGACGCTCGGTGGCTTGGTGTCGCTTGGCCAGCCTGCGGTGCTCCAGCGTCACTTGAGTCAGGCTTTGGATTCGATGCGGCTGTGTTCGAGTGATCCGCTGTGCGCGGAACACCGTGCGGGCAACGAAGGCACGAGCCTCCACGCTGCGTCTTGCCATGCCTGCCTGTTTGCTCCTGAGACTTCGTGCGAACGCGGCAACAAATATCTCGATCGAAGCGTGCTGGTCTCAACGGTAGACGAGGATCGCTGGGCGTTCTTTGACGATGTCGATGCGGGCGGTGAATCTTCGGAATCAAAAACGAATGCGAAGCAAGACGAACAAGAGATCGCAGAAGACTCGATCGAATTCTTGGATTTGCTGGAAACAACTCCCGTTGAATCAACATCAAAAATCCGGCTGCCGAAGGACTTGGCGACTTCGCTCGGTTTACCAACCCGCGTGGCGACGTTTCGATTCCTCGGGCCGGGTGACGCACTTCCAAAGAAGAACGCTGTGGTGATCGTCCGGCAGGACGCAATGCCACAAGGTGACGAGAACGTTCGTTTGGCGTGCGGCAAACTTCTCTGGCAACGCCAGGTGGATGTCGCGTCGGGCGAAGTCAATGTGTTGGTGACGATTCGTGGAAGCGGCGCACCGCTCAAGTTCAAGCTTTCATCCAACCAGTGGGACAGTTTTCGTCCGCTAGCAGTGTTGCAATCGTAAGGAACCCCATGGCCCGACTTATCCCCAAGATTGACCCGCAAGAGATTTCCAACGTTGGCGAACGTGATGTCGCTACGGCGTTGGTGGCGCAGCTTCCGGATGATTGCATCATCTACCACAGCTATCCCTGGCTGAAGTCCGATCGCAACGACTACTCGAAGAAGGTAACGCTGCGTGAAGGCGAAGCAGACTTCGTCATCATTCATCCCAAGGGTGGCATCTTGGTTTTGGAAGTCAAAGGTGGCGAGATTCGCTACGACCACAACTCACGAAAATGGTATCGGCACGAGGCCAGTCGTATCGTCGAAATTAAAGATCCGTTCGAGCAGGCACGCAAGAATACCCACGTGCTGGAACAAGCGATTCGGCGTGAGTCGTTCGCTGGACAAGCAACGATCCCATGTCCGTATGGTTACGCAGTGATCTTTCCACACTGCGACTACACCGGCGGATCGCCGCCTGGCGCTGACACCAGCATGATCTTTTCAGCTCCAGACTTACCGCACTTGGGAAATCGAATCACCAAGCTGATGGGACTGTGGAAGCGAGGCAACGATCTGGTCAGTCTGTCAAAGCAAGACATGTCGGGGATTCAGTTGGCGTTGTCTCCCGCGTTCCAGTTGCTGCCGGTTTTGTATCGGCAGGTTCAAGAACAAGAGGAGCGACTTTACCGATTGACCAACGAGCAGATGCGACTGCTGGACTTCATGGCGGCTCATCCGCGAGCGGCGATCCAAGGTGTGGCGGGATCAGGCAAAACAATGCTCGCCAACGTCCAAGCTCAAAAGTTCGCTCGGCAAGGTTTGAAGACGCTCTTCGTTTGTTACAACAAACCGCTCGCGGAATGGCTTCAGGTGAGTGTTCCTCACGAACTCGCCGATCGTATTCACATCGACACATTCCACGGGCTGTGCGCTCAGTGGTGCCGGAAAGCCCACCTCCCGTTCACCCCGAAGTGGGACGATGACGGAGTATTCTGGCGCGAGACCGCCCCTTTTCTATTGCTGGAAGCACTCGAACAGATCTCTGACCGATTCGATGCTGTTGTCGTCGACGAAGGACAAGACTTCTGTGCTGATTGGTGGATCGCGTTGGAAATGATCAACGCTCGCGGCGAGAAAGGCCCGTTCTTCGTTTTCTATGACCCGGCCCAGAACCTCTACGTCGGCGAACAACTTTCGCTTCCTGATTTGGGAACCCCGTTCCACCTGACAACAAACTGTCGCAACACGCGGCAAATCGCCAAAACGTGTGGTCAGATTCGAGGCGTTGACATCGCGGTGCGTGACGAAGCACCGGAGGGTATCGAAAGCGTTGTGATGACACTGCCCACGCCCGAAGCTCGCGCGAAAGAGATTCGACAACATCTCGACGACTGGCTTGGCAAAGGAAAATTGAAGCCGTCCCAGATCGCGATCTTGTCGCCATACGAGCAATCCAACTCGTGTCTCGCAGGCATCACAAAAGTTGGCAAAATCGACCTTTGCACGAATCCTAGCGAGTGGCGAAGTAACAAAGGCGTATTGGTGTCAACGATCCGACGCTTCAAGGGCCTCGAAGCCGACGCGGTCATCGTCACCGACATCCCCAACGTCGAAACATCCAAATACTTCTCAACCTCCGACTTCTATGTCGGTTGTTCTCGAGCCAAGCATCTGTTGGTACTGCTATTTGCTGAGGCCAATCAAGGATTCAACCGAAAGAAATCACAACGCCCCGAGATGACGTAATTACTGCCATGGACTCCAAGCCCAACGTACTAGAACGAAAAACCTTGATCGAGCGAATCGTCGACAAAGTCCTATCCTTCGTCGCCACCCTCAACGGCGCCATTAGAGATATTTGATGACAGAATTTACCAATGCAGATGACCGTCGCAGTTTTGATCGACAGCCGACTCAGGGTGAGTTCCCGTTTCGCATCTTGGAGACCTCCGAAGAGTCGATCTTTTTGACCTGGCTTCGGAATCATTCCAGCTACCTTGCCGCTGGCGGTTTCGTTGGCAGTCTATCAGCGATCGGTGTCTATATTCGTGGCGTTTTCGCTAATTTGTTGATACTTTCGTTGGTTTTCGTACCGCTAGGTTTCCTGCTCGGTTGCCTGCACTATGACCTGCTGATGCACCCGTTTTACGCTAGCGGCTTTATGCTTGCGATTGCGATTGTCTCGATGCTTGCTTTTTTTGCGGTTCGGCGTGGCGACTCGCGCGATCAAGTGGCAATTCGATCGTGGATGTCTGTCATGCCAGGATTGATCGTTGGTTTCATTTTGTTGTCCATCGCTATCGAGATCTCCCCACATTTAATTGAATTCTTCCGAAAGCAGCTCCCTGATACAAGTTTTGGTTTGGTCGAGTGCATCACGTTGGTTTTCAGCCTGGGTGCGACGGGGGGCACGATCGTCAATTTTCTACCCAAGAACAAGTCGTTACGTCAGAAACTCGGCTTGGGAGTTGTCGCGTTACTGGGGTTTGGATTGCTATGGTTCGTCGTTCTGCGAATCGCGAATTATGTCTACTACGGCGTTCCGCCCAGTCATGCGTGGCAGCTTTGGTCACCCATGATTTGCCTTGTGCTGTTACTCATTTGCTTCCTCATGGCGATTTGGTGGCGACCAGATGGAGGTCGTACTGCACGAGTCCGTGGCAGTGCTGCGGCCGTGTTGATTGCAATGGTCTTGGCCGTTCCTTGTGTCTTAACCACCTATTTCATGCAAGTGCAAACCGATTTAGCCGCTGAAGGCCTCGGTGAATTTTCCCGTCCACTATCGAGAGTCATTCGCGGAATGGAGCAGAGCGAGGCAGTGACTCAGGAGAAAGTTTTCCGACTGCTTGAGCAAAAACGAGAGCTTGACAATCAAGGGCGGGCTTTGCAGCTTCAAGATCGTCAGGAATTTCTCGACGACTCCCCTGCTCCCACTGAGCCTCACAGACGAGGAGGCGTCGGCTTAATGCTCAGTACGATTGGCAAACTGTGGGACTCCTTTAGGGAAACTGCAAAGGCTACATGGCGTTACCGTTCTGAACTTACCCCAGAATACTACGGCAACGCTCAACAATTCCTTGAGCATGTTGAACAATTGAAGACAGAGGAAATTAGCGACATTCAAGTCATTCTTGACCACCTCGCGAATTCAGCGTTTGACCAGCTAGCCGAAAAACGAAATCAAGAGGCGAGCGACGCTGCCAGGCTAAACGAGAAATTTATTCGCGCATGGATCGAAGCAAAGATCATGTCCAAGCTCGCAGGGATTGAGCCTGACGCGATTCTTTCAAGGTCAGAAGACGAACTGACGACTTGGATGCAGGCAACACTCTCGGTGACGTCCCTGAGGTCATCGTACAAGAAGGCGTTCCTCAAGGCTGAAAATGCGAAACGAATAAGGAAGCTAGTCTCCGACTCAAATGGCAGTGCCGCCTATGATTTGCCGACGCAAAACGAACTTCCTGACGTGGAGCTGGCAAGCATCATTCCGTTCGAGATGGACGGAGTAGATGAGTTTTGGCGAACCACATTCGTTCTGCAACTCGCTGTTAGTAGCAACGCTCCTATGAACGAGTTGCTTAGTCTTCCAATAATCACCGCACTTCCGAACGAAGATCTCGACAGAATCCGATTTCTTCGTGCATTCTCGGGCAGCCGATTCGTCGAGGTTGTCAAGTCTGCTGTGCCTCAAAGTGATGATCTTGATCGTAAGGGATTGCTTGAACATGTAGAAAAGGAAGTGCATAAGCGTTTTCCGAAAACCGGCGAAGACAGCCCCCTATCGCTGACGGTTCCAGCTCCATTTGAGAAGGCCTCACGAGAGCTCCTGATTGATTTCGCTCTCGACGACAGTAATCCGACGCGTGAGATTGCTGAGTATGTTTTGGGAGAGCTTTACGATCCGCATGTTCCGGTCCCACAATCACTTCAAGGTGACGACAAGAAATCGCGAACCGATTTTGCGAATCGAATTCACTCAAGACGCCCTGGGAAAGACTTTTCGGTGGATGAATACGATCAACTATTGATTGCATTCTTGATTCCCGAGTCGAGGAGCTCCAGCGATCGTCTTCTACGTCGCATGGTCCATGGGCGATACGGCAACTTTGATGAACTAGAACATGCAGGAGACGAGGTTTTTCAGTATTCCGTTTGGCCCAAGCTGACTTTGCTTTCTGTCTTTTGGATCAGCACACTCATTTTTTGTTACGCATTCGCAAATCCAAATTTGTCTTCTGCTCATGGTTTTTACCGTGATCGCTTAGCAAATGCGTTCATCCTAACGAAAGGGGAGTCTGGTGAGGCAAAGCCAGAGATTGGCGTAAAGCTCAGTCAGCTGTGCGACTTCGATAATGGAAAGTCCACGTCGCCCTACCACCTGATCAATACGGCACTGAATATCAACCGTTCAGAATTAGAACGAGTCCGTGACCGAAACGCCGACTTTTTCGTATTTAGCAAGCTTTACTGCGGAGGCGAACACGCGGGTTACATTCCCACGAAGTCATTGGAGGCGGCCTGTCCAGAACTAACGGTTGCCAGCGCTATGGCAGTCTCTGCGGGGGCCGCATCTCCTAATATGGGCAAATACACGCCCGGTGTACTGACCTTTCTCCTGGCTTTATTAAATGTCCGACTGGGGCAATGGATACCCAATCCAAAAAAGCTTGGGAACAATAAGGTTGTTAACAGTCAATCAGCAGGCATTGCTGCCGTTGAGCGTTTCGAGAATGTATTCGCAGCCGAAGTGCCATTGATCCAGAAGCGAAGGGACAATTGCCTCGATTGGCGGCGGGACATTGATCAGTGTGATGTTGAAAACTCCCCGCCAATCAAGGATACAACGTCGACCGTGCAACGTCAGCTTCTTGGTTTAGCGTTATCGGGCGGCGGAATTCGATCTGCTTCCGTCAGCTTAGGTTGCACACAAGCTCTCGATCGTGCCGGTGTTTTGGACTGGGTAGACTATTTGTCGACCGTTTCCGGTGGTGGCTACACGGGGACAGCAATCAGCTCGTTCATGCGTCATCGGTTTGGAACGGAGATCGTGGATGCTCCGCCAACGGATGTTGAGTCGAAGCAGTTGCATTCTCTACACAAAGCGTGGCGACCACCGTTTGGATTGTTCTTTTTAGAAATGATTCGATGGGTCGGAACGAGTCGAAAGTGGGTCAACCTTTCAGACGGAGGCCACGTTGAAAACTTGGGTGTCTATGAACTCCTTCGTCGCCGCTGCGAGATCATTATCGCGAGTGACGGCGAGGAGGATCTCGTTGGAGCATTTCCCGGTCTGTCTACAGTCAAGCGTTTGGCCGAGATCGACATGAATATCAAAATCGAGTTTCCGCCTCATTCATTGGAGATGCTCTGTGATCGACAGACTAACGAGAATGGAGTGACGAGAGTGCTTCCACCGGAAAAGCACTTCGCGATTGCCAAGATTAAATATCCGCGTCGCCCCGAACTTGGCCAATTGGACAACGAAACCGGTTACCTGCTCTACATTCGATCAGGCCTGAAAGGCGATGAAGATCAAGTCATTGCGGGCTATAAAAAGTCTCACCCTGATTTTCCGCATGAGTCGACTGCGGACCAAAGCTTTGATGAGGTGCAGTTTGAAGCCTATCGGCGACTGGGCGAAAAAATCATGTCAACGACGCTGGAGGCGATCACCGAGGATGGGCTATCAGCGTCAAAAAAGATGATGGGAAACTATGGTGATCTTGTCGAGGCGATTGATACGTTGACGTGGCGTGTCAGCGAAACCGAATAAATTTTGTTTACTGTTGTGTTAACCGAGAGAACGATCACTTCCGCTCACCACCGACTCCTTCGCCCCCACTTCACAATGCAATAAATCCAATTACCTCTCCCACATCCATTCTCCGCACCATAAGAATCAATCATGACATCGAAAAGGAACAACCTCTCTGACCTCATTCGGGCAAAAACAATCACTGGTGAAATCATTCGCAGTCTCGACGACTGGCTAAGATTGGCGCCTCCAAGACAAGGTGAAGCGCACTGGCGGGATTTTCGAAGTGCAAAAGAATTGGCCCAGTCATGGCTTCGCAACGGTGAACCCGCAATGCCGATCGAGTACGCAGAACTGTTACGCAGCCACAGAGATACTCGCTCATTTAAGCCGACTGTGGGAATCGCAGAGATGGAAATCAGAATCGATGAGTTTGGCGGTCCTCGAAACAGCGACATGGTCGTCATCGGCAAGTCGGGCCGCAGCAAGATCCTGCTGGCGGTCGAAGCCAAGGCCGACGAAGAGTTTGCGAAAACAATTGCTGATGAACTCAGAGGATTGCCACCAAACTCGAACAAACCCGAACGTGTCGCACGACTCGCTGCCGGTGTGCTGAATCGCGAACTCGATCCCAGTCTCACGTCACTTCGATACCAGCTTCTTCATGCCCTGGCAGCAACCGCGATTGAAGCGAAAAGTCATCAGGCTGAGCTTGGAATCTTATTGATTCAGGAGTTCATTTCCCTGTCGGTCGATTTCGAGAAGGTGACGCAAAACGCCAGTGACCTAAAAGCGTTTGTCCAAACAGTCCCCGGTTGGACTGACGCAGATCTGAGTATTGGCACCTTGCTTCCCCCCATAACGCTCAACGGGAATAGATACATCCCGGATGACCAGCTTGTAATGATCGGCAAGGTGCGAACACTGCTTCCATTGACTTTAGGCAACCGACAATTGCCGCCATTCGGCTTCGACAAGAAGCGTCGCCAATTCCTCGTTGATGTTTGATACATCTGCTTATGCGGCCAACACCTGCCGCTGACCCACGTGTGGCATTGGACTTCGCTCAAATCGGATACGGGACGGTCTTTATCTTGTTCAGAGATAGGTACTTATGTCGATTGGCGGCTCAATTGATGCTTGGGACGGCGCATGGAGACGGTTTTCTCGGGTATTAGGAGCAAGCAAACGCAATTCCGCGACTGCTTCTTTACCCGTGGAGCGAACAAACTGGTCGATAAGAATCACAAAACAGAGGCCGGTCGCACGATTGCGATCGGTGACATCCACGGACATGCCGACGCGTTGCGTCGATTACTCGACGAAATCCAACCAGAACTCCGCGATACGATCGTGCCCCTGGGCGACTACGTCAATCGCGGGCTTGATTCGCGCGGAGTCATCGAGGCGCTGATTGAACTTTCGGAGCACTGCCGTGTCTTCCCCATTCTCGGGGGTTCTTCGGGGAATTTAGTGGCTGATCGCTTGAAGCACGTTGATTTTGTATTCTGGGGTGATGAACGATCTCAATACCCATTACCGACAACTTCTTGGACTTGGCGACGACTGGAAAGTTGTTGACGTCGATCTCGACC
>JBGSLZ010000117.1:0-23342 GCA_041740415.1 Rubripirellula sp. | reverse complement strand
CGCGACTCGTTCTGTCGCAACCCGCATCGGCTCGACGGCTTCGGTCAGGCGGCCGAGGGCGCGGAGGCGGAAGGCGGCTTCGTTCAGCAGCCAGGCCTGGTCCGCTTCGCTCAGATTCGGCGACAGCACGCTCCACGGCTGTTCAAAAAACGACGCCACCGCTCCCAAATCCGCTCCAAGCGCACCCAGCTTCTTGCTGCTGTAATGTCCGTCGCTTCCCGTTCCACGCAGGATGCGGTCGACAAAAACCTTGTACAGCGATTCCTGATGCCTTCCCGCCAGACAGCCGTGCGTGACGGCTTGATACAGCGGCTGCAATCCGGCCAGCGTATCGGGCTGATGCTCGGTCGACTTGCTCAGGTAATCAAACAACCGCGAATGTGCCGCCCGAAACGTATCCGCCGACTTCGTCCGCAACTGCTCCGCAAAGTACTCACGCACCAGCGGATGAGCGTCGACATCGGATTCGCCGGGGCGATTTTCCGAAGGACACAGCCGGATCAGGTGGGCTCGTTCCAATTGTTGCAACAACACCTGCCACTGCGTGGGTTTCATGGAATGGATCGTGTCGGTCAGACCTGCAATCACGTCGCCACTTCGTAGTTCCTGCAGACAATCTGCCGTGGCCGGACGATCGAACAGTCCCATCAGACGCAACACGGCCAGATGTTCGGGCTTCGCAGCCGGACTTTCCAGCCATTGTTCGTAGGCCGTCAGAACTCGCCAGGCGGTGCGTTTGCGATCACTTCGCGTTAGGTCGTCGGCATCGTGCAATTCGCCGGGGCGCAGCACCAGGTCAATTCTCGCAATGTCGCCGCCGTGAGCATCAAACAAGAACCGGCCCAGCAGCGTCAGGCTGAGGGCGTGAAAGCCGAACTTCTGGCAGGCGTCTGCAAGTTCCTTTTCGGTGCCGTTGATCTGCATCTTCTGCAACAGACGGACGGCCGTTTCTCTAGGCAATTCGTCCAGGTTCTGGACTTCGGAAGCTTTGCCGGTCAAACCCGCCAGATCTCGCACCGCCTGACGACTGGTCAGCAAACAGAGTCCCGGGTTGAGTTGAGCCAACGCGACCAGCAGGTCGTGCAGATCCGGGTCCAGCAACTGTCCGGCATTGGTCGCGTTGGGTGGAGCCTGCAGCGGTTCCAAACCATCCAGAATCAACAGCGAATGCTGCTGCCGAACGAGTTCCGCCAGTCGCTGGCCTTTGCCGGGCAACGTTGGATTGGGATCGCCGAAGAAGGTTAACGCTTCTTCGAAGAAGTCACCCACGTTGCCGGTTCGGGTAGCATTGTCATCATCCAGTGAATCGGTTCCCTGATCGTAAAACGACCAGTCGAAATAACGCCACAAGGCTGGTGATGCGTCGTCTTTCCAGTCGCGATCAATGAATCGCTGCTGAATCCACCGGACTATCAGCGATGTTTTTCCGACTCCGCCCCAGGCAATCAGACTCAGCACATTGATTCGCCGTTGCCAGACATCGTTCAGAAACTGGAGTTCGGGTTCACGTCCCAGAAAGTCTTCGGCGGAATGTCCAAGGAACCGAGAGTTGGCGATCTGCTGTTTGAGTTCCGGGATGTTAGGCAGAATCCTTCGCAGGTCACCGATCAGTTTGCCTAGCAGGTCGACGTCGCTGGAAAAGCGTTCGGGATAGCGATGGACGCTGGTCAGTCGGTCGAGGTGGATTTGCTGCGTTGAGCCCGTGTCGTCGGTTTGATAGACGAACAGGTCGACGCCGTAGTGCAATGCCAGGAAGGCTTCCCATTGGGTGTAAGTGAGATCGGAACAGTCGCCGAGTTGCGTTCGCAGGTCCGGATAGTTTTGCAGGAAGTTCGGTTCCTTGCTGAGAAACGCTTCGCGGTCCCGAGTATCAGGTATCGCACCTGGCGCTTTTGCCAACAAGTGCAGCACCGCTTGGCAGCCTCGAATGTAGCCAGCTAACTTTTCAACGGTATTGGTCGAACCTTCTTGGCGGAAATCCTCCTGCACTTTCACATTGCAGTCCGCACGCCGAAGATACGCGGCCAGCGCCGACCGGAAGTGCGGAAAGCGGGCAGATGGTTTCTCGAAATCATCGGAAACGCAGGAGGCGAAGATGTCGGCGTTTTGCGAAGGGATCATGGTGCTTCCGTTTGTTATCGACGACGATTTGCATTCTGAAACGGGGCCAGCGCCGTTCTCAAATGGGTTGCCATGATTCAGGTCGTTTCAAGTAAGTTGTGTTAAAATATGCGTGAATTGGTGATCGGGTGCCATTCGAAAACAAGTAGCTATGTCTCCGGGCTCGAACTAGTTCTCTCGCGTGCTATTTCCGCAGAGCGGGAAACGAGAAAGAGGTACAAAGACGAAGTTGTTTCCGAACGAATTTTAAATCGATTTTTGAGTTAGTTGCGACTTGTTACCCCGACACCTTTCTCGATCAGGTATTCGCACATCGCTTGAATTTGGGCGAAGTCTTTTTCGAGTTCATCGGCCGACAACTCTCCCTTGGTACACATCGAGGTACGGCGTGGCGGATTGTCGGAGCGTTCACCGTAACTCCAGCCCATCAGTAGTCGCTCGGCGAGCCATCGGTTGTGCTCGACGTAGGCGATCAGGGCCTTTTTCTCGCGACTGAATTTCGTCGGGTCGATTCCCGTAAGTTCACTCGGCTCGACATCCAGGATTTGCATCTTGATCCAAGCGTGTTCCGCCGCGGCACAATTGGAGTAGCGATCCCAGTAAGGCTTGCCCCGCCACTCCGGTAGGTATTTTTTGAAATCAAACCGCGCGTCATTGTGCTTCTTTGCATGTTTGTCGTAGGCCCAGGCGAAGACCATCCCCAGCTCTTCAACCAACGTGTCTTGGGCGCGGCTGATCCCTTCCGAAACCGAACCGAAGGGGCGCAGAAATCTTGCTTCCCGCGGCTCTATCGAAACGTTTCGTAATGCTCGGCTGCGTGGTAAGAAAACGCGACAGGGAATTGTTTGGCAATTCTCGTCCTGGATTCGATTGATTTTATGGAAGTCGCTCAACAGGTCATTGAACTCGCTCGCCATCTTGAAGTTCACGTCATCGTCCTCATGGCAAAACAATGCGACGGGGCAAACGCCCTCGGCTGTGGCCAGCGAGACGATGGCGGCAACATCGCTTTGTGATAGCACGCCGTGGTCCCCGAGTTTGCAAAAGTGCACGTTCGCAGCGTGCTCGATGGCTCTTTCATCCTCGATTTGATACTCCGGCAGCACTCGAACGCTGCGGTTGCCCCATTCGTCGCATGCCGTTTCGAACGTGACTGCGGACAATTGTTCGTGCACGAATCGAGGGCTCATCCGGGGCCATCTCGCCAAGCAGCGGTCAGCGTCCTCAGAAGGCATTTTCGTTAAGACGAGAATTCGTGCGCGACGTTGATTCTCAAAGTGTGCGAACTCCGCCAGCTCCTTGACCATCGCTTGGCCCATCTGCTCAAAACCGAATACGACGTAAAGGGCCACTTCATCATGCGCACTCGGACGCAATGTCGTTAAATCTTTGACGATCAACTCACAGGCGGTCTCGTGGCAAATGTTGAAATAGTGTACCGCCAAACCCTCATCGCTGATTCCGGCCTGCTGTTGCTCGGCGAGCGTTCGACAAAGCGTGCTGTACAGTACTGCGTCATCGATGTGGACATAACAAACACCTGGACCGACACTGCCAGGACGGTTTTGTTCGCGTTCGCGACGCAGTGATCGAAGGCGAGCCAAGGCGTTGATGTTGGTTTGGTCATCGCCAGTAACCAGGAAAACCTCGCGCGGATTCTTGGCGACGATGGTCTCCAGCAATGCGGCGTGGTTGACGTCGCCGTGTTTCACCAGGATGCCATCGTCCTCCGCTTGCGTCGTCCAGTGATTCGGATCGTTTTTTTCCAAGGCGACCACGAAATCGTTGTTGGCGACGCGATCACGGGCGACTTCCAAGCCGATTCGACCCAGCCCCGCAATGAACACCATCTCATTGCCCCAGAACGAGATCCGCAGGTGTTCGAACGAGCTTTTGAAAAGTCGTCGAATCCCTTCAGTCGCCACCAAGATCGCCAGGCATACCGCACCGAACCTTGCCAACCCGATAAAGAAGTTGAACTCATTTTTGTGTGCCTCCATATTCAGGAAGATCACTTGTGCCGCTTCGTAGAGGGCATCGGTGGCCCAGTTCAAAAACGTCGGCGGAGTAACATCAGTGTCCGCATCAGGTGTCTGTTTCGGGGTGCCAAAGGCAATTCCCAAAAACGCACTGAATGCCGTCACCGCTGCGAGCGCAAGGACAATGCAGGCTGAATTGTCATCAAATACCCGTTGATACCAGCGAAACGATCGCCGGAAACGTTGGGGGATTGAGAGCTGCTGTGAGTTTTGGTTGTGAGTCGCCATTTCATTGATCTCAAAAGTGACACAGTGATAGATACGTTAAAACATTGGTGTGAGCTGGTCGTAACGCTGCTGCATGGCCGGATCGAGCTGAAATCCATTCTCGACCAGCGAATGCAAGATCGAGTAACAACCCTCCAGGCACTCATTCGCCTGAGTCGGGACGCTCGCGGCGTTCGCATATTGAGCGGTAAGATAAAACGAGACCGCGGCGGTGCGTTGATGGAAATACGACGAAGCATTCGCCTCCCGTAAATACAACTCGATCTCGAGCGATCGAGTTTGTAATTCCAAAGCTTTTGCCGCTCCGTTCACACGTCCTGCTTTCACGCGCGCGATCCGTTCCAGCAAGACGAGCACGTCACGATTCGCGATCGCACTTTGCGGATTGTCACGCAGCAACTGCTCGTTGGTATCCAAGCAACGCTGGTAGAATCTGAAAGCCTGCGCTGCATCACTCGGCTGACCGCGACGGGCAAGAAAGTCGGCCAGCTTGTTCAGGCTGACCGAGACGTCGCGTGAAGCCTGAGCACTCTGCGCATTGTCACTTAGCAATTGCTCGCGGACTTTCAAGGAACGCTCGTAGAATCCAAACGCCTGATCGGCATCACCCGACTGGCCGCGACGGGCAAGAAAGTCGGCCAGCCTGTCGAGGCTTACAGAGACGTCCCGCGCCGCCCGAGCACTGTGCGGATTGTCTCGCAACAATTGCTCTTTGGCGGACAAGATGTTTGTGGTGAAGGTGATAGCACGCGCTAACAAGCCGTGTTCCCCTTCGTAGCCAGCAATGACACCCGCCGAACTGAGCAGCGTCGATGTCGGTGACGGGGCTTCGATCAAATGCTCCAATTGGTCGCGGAGCCACGGGTGTTGTGCTCGCAACCAGCCATCGTCGGTCTGCCCGACTTGCTGTTCAAAGAGTGTGGTGAAATGATCCAGAAACGCATAAAGTTCACTTCGTTTCGCCTCGCCATCGGGACAAAGAGTGACCACATGCTGGGCCACTAGCCGGTGGATGCGGACGGCTTCTGGGATCTGTTCTAATCCACGCTCATCAAGTTCAAGCTCCTCTGCTAGTCCCAGCAATCGCAGCCCGCTGAGTTCACGCCAAACCGCTTGCCAAGGTGGCGACTGCGACGGATCTTCGGCCAGTTCATCTGAGTGCCGCGACATGGAGAGGTCTTTCAACCAAGCCAGCGGAATCTCGTCGGGCATCAGTAAACTGGCGAATTCCAGAGCCGTACGAGCCGGTGGGCTCAATCGTTCCAACGACCAACCGATCAAAGTACCTATGTGATTTTGGGCCACATCGTCGCTATGGCGTATTTGCCCTTTCAGCCCCGCTTCGTCAGCCAAATCATCGACATGCGTTAAGCCAGCGGCCTGCAATTGCGGCAGGTAATGCGAAGGCTCGTAACCGTCTGCGGCTCGCGAGCCGAGATATGCGGCCACCAACTCGACCGCCAACGTGTAGCCACCCAGATAATGCGCAATCTCATGCGCAGCGGCCTCTTCGGATTCATTAGCAAAGCGATGAGCCGGTTGAAAGTCGGCCAACAATCGAACGGCGTCCGCTTCGGGGAGTACGCTGACCTCGACTGCTTGAAACGTGCGATCGTCGCCACCAAACGATGCGGGATCGAGTCGCGTCGTGACGATCACCTCTAACCATTCTTCGGCCGGTAGCAGGGCGCGCTGAACCGCAGACAACAGTTCCGGCTGATCAACGTTATCCAAAATCAATAATGCTCGCGCCGTCTGCAACTCAGGTGGATCATTCTCGGGGCAATGTCGAATCGGCAACTGTTGTAATTGCTCCCGCAATTTATCAACGCGAGCTTCGGTCAATCGTCGCATGTATTCGAAGATCGCCTCCGCGGCCGGTTGAAGTCGCTTTGTTCGGTTTCCGACAACGCAAGTGGCGGCGTGAGATATTGGTCACGCTGTGTGAGTGGGTCGAAACGCCAGAAAGCGGCCTGACGAAAGGGTTTTGAATCGGCTAGCCGTAGCAACGCCGCGCCGATTTCAATCGCCCCTTCGCAACCCACTTCCCAAGTTCCCCCAGCGGCATAGAACTCGGCGTAGGCGTGGGCGTATTGTCTGGCCAGTGCCGTTTTGCCCAATCCGCCAGGGCTGAACGTCGCCGCGATCATCCCCCGTCCGCCCATGCCCTTGCCGCCGCTTTGTGGACCACCGGTCAGCATGATGTCATGCAGCTCGCTCAATTCACGATGGCGACCGACAAAGTGTTCATGGCTGCGCGCGATGTTTCCCGGCGCCAGATCGGCCAGTGCAATCCGGTCAAGCCTCCGGGCGATGTGCCGATCCAAACGGTCCATACGCTCGGCAAATGATCGCGAATCCGACAACGGGTCGCGGCCTTCGGTCTTAACCTGCAATGAACGGCTGGCCGCGTCCAGTTCCCGTAGCGCCTGTTCACCCGATTGGTACCAATCATGCAACTCGACGTTGGCCGTTTGGTTGCGCCGATTGATGTCCTTGATGAACGGTCCAGCCAATCGCTCAGTCTCGGCACTGAACTGGTTTGGTTGTGTTTTGAACCAAGGATATTTCTGTTCCATCTCACGCAGCCACTGGACCAGCGTTTGTCGTTCGGCGGCGCGCAAGTCATCCGGTTTGACAAAAAAAATTTGGGTCAGCCCATCGTCACCGCGCGCCGCAGAATGTTCGCGGCGCAAGTACTCTTCCCATTCCCACAAACAATTCGGACTGGTGATGTAGTGCGGTGACAGAAAGGCAAGGAACAAACGACTTTCGCGGATTCCCTGGCCAAGTCGCCGCCGCCAGTCTACCCCTTCGCCAATCGAATCCTTGTCGAAGAAAATGTTCAGCTCGCGACCCGAGTATTGGGCGTGTCGTACCTTCAGGGATTCAACGAATTGGCTGACCCAGCGCAAGGGTTCGTTGTCGCGATGACAGTAGGAAATGAACAGTTCGTTGGAAAAAGACTTCATGATGTAATTACGAAGGACGTGCTATTGAACGAAGGGTTTTGCGTGATGTGCCGGGCGTTGTCTCTGGCAAACCCACACCTCGTCTCAGGCATGGTTAATGACGTTCATTCCTGCGATGCATATTATGGAAGCTGACGATCGCGAGTCAATGCTTGATCTCGTGGCCAATTGTACGGCCACGAAATCATGGGGTGTTGCGAAAGAAAGTCGAACGAGACACTTTCAGTCTCGGGTCGTTCGTCGATGCCCACATGGCTTCAGGTCCAACGAAATCGGTCCAAGTTTCCGCTTCGAAAGCGGCGTTTTTTGCCGAAGGGCAGATAGCGTTCCCAAACACCTGATCGACACTGCGATTCCAGCCCATTCGACGCAGCAACATGCTTCATGGAGCACCCGATACAATTCTCGCATGCCCTAGTTTTCTGCCTCATTTCCTCGCGATGGATTCATAACTAGACCAACATGGTGAACCGTTCCCATTGCACCGCGATCATCTTCATCACGTCGTTGATCGCGGCAACGACTTTGGTGGCCCAGTGTCCCGACATGAACCTGTCGCCGCCGGTGACACTCTTGGTCATCGATAAATCGGGGTCGATGAATGATGCGGCGGGAACCTGGAATGCGGGCCCCGTTGACGCATCCCGGACCCCTTGGCAAGCGGTACGCTATCGGATCGATGGGCTGCTCGATCGACTTGCCGATGGGAGTGTCGTTCGGGCAGGTCTGTTTTCGGATGAATGTGTCTGGTCAAAGCCGCTCGCGCTGGATGCTGCAGCGAGGGACTCTCTTCGCCGAGCGATCGATGCGAATGCTCCGGTAGAGAACTATGGCCGTACGTCTTTGTTCGATTCGCTGCTCGATGCCTTGGATCAGGCCCGCTCGTTTTCTGTCAAAGATCCGACTCGCGATATCGCGATCATCGTTTATACCGATGGTAAAGATTCCACGGAGAACGACACCGAACGCGACGCGAAGTTAAACGACATTCGGACACGATTCCCGGAACTGGTCAAAGAGAACGAAAATATCTGGCTCTATTACACTCCAATTGTCCAGGGCCAAGCGATCAAAACGATCATTGATCATCCGCACGCGGTTGAAGTCGGTTTTCGATTTCCGATTCCTTTGCAACTTGACCGTTCTTCGTTCGTCTTGGGCAATGCGAAGGCGAATCCGGAAACCGAAGTTGCTCCGTTCCTCTGCGGCAGCGACGGGATTTGGCCGCTAATCCAGGGCAAGGAATTGAAGTTTGAATTCGTGCCTGACCAGGGGCAAGTGATCCGCATCGAAGCCGACTCAGTTCGAATCACCAAGGGGCAGATCCAGATTCCGCTACATATTGTCAATGCATCGGACCTCAAGGCGGCGCAAGCCTATTCGGGGAATTTGAAAATCATCTATCCCGACTTGAAGGACTATGAGGTCCGCGCTCCAACCCAATTGCGATTGCGATTCCAGGCGGCAGAGGTTCCAGAGATCTATTCGGTGCGTCCAAATGATGGATCGACCGTGCCGCGAGGTGCTCCTGTCACATTTGTTGTGCAAACGTTGCAAGACGCGAGTGTGTTGTGGGACTTTGGTGACGACCAGTCAAAAAGTGGCTCGGAGGTTCAGCATACGTTCAACACGGCGGGCGATCGCACAGTGACGGTGACGGTACGGTCAACCAACGGGCTTTCGGCGGAAGCGACAATCAGGCTGAGTGTCATTGATCTGGCCGCGAACATCGTCCCCGTGAACTCGGTGGTGATGGAAAACCTCGCGGTCGAGCTCAAACGAACCATCCGTGGACCGATCAAGCGTGTCGAATGGATGGTGGATGGTCACAAGCACGATCCGACGGACGAATCGAACGGAAGTTTGACCTACACATTCGATCGTTCGGGCATTCACACGCTGCAGCTTCTCGGCTATGCCGACGCGGCGGAAGTGGTGGGAGATCCGATGGAGATCAATGTGGTCCCGGGTCCTCGAATCGAAGTAGCATCGGAAACATTTAGGCCTGGGCAACCGGTAAAGTTCACGCTCACGTCGCCGCCAAGTGTGACGAGCGTGGATTGGCGTTTTGACGAATCCGACTTAATCGAAAACGGTGGCACCGAGTTGTCGCACTTATTCGAGATTCGCGGCACTCACTCGGTGGTTGCGACGGTCCATTTTAAAGAGACCGATTCCGTTGCCATTCAACGAGACATCGCGATTGTTGGCGAAGCGCCGATGGCAAAAATTAGTCTTGGTAATGAAGATGACGGCGAGCAGGCAGGAGCTCGCAAACATTCACTTGGCGAGACTTTGCCGCTGGTCAATTCCGGTGGCGGAGACATCCGCCAACAAAACTGGTCGGTCAAACGCCCCGGCGAGACGGACTATTCGCCGCTGGCACCCGACACGACGACCCTGCCGCTGAACGATCTGGGGCCTTGGAGTGTCCGATTGGAGACGATCGGCTGGCCAGACTTGGAAGGCAACGTTCAAACGGCGACGGACTCGGTTGACATCATCGTCAATCCTCGCCCCAACCGTGCATTGTTTGCTTTACTCGCAGCCATTCTTGCGGTTCTTTGGATCTTACTTGGCTATTTGTTGGTGATCGGCAACAGTCCGCGACATTGGCGTTTGCATCACCAGTTTGGCAGCATTCCCGATCCTAACAGATTGGTTCCATTTAAGTTGAATCGAAAGGGTGTTTGGAGCTGGCGTCACAAGCGGGCTCGCGTGCCCCTGCATCGATTCACAAGTAAAGGCTATTGGGCCGAAGACGGTCGACAAGAGTTTGTTGAAATCTCGAAAATTCGAGGAGCCGAAGGACCGGTCGCGATCGTCGGCTACAGCGGCCAGTCAACCTCGGGCGTGAGGCTGGGCCGAGTCATTTCGATTGCCGAAGACTCGACGACTTGCCAAGTCAAAGTCGAAGAGTCGCGGATGCCGGAAGATCGGCAATCGCTGTATTTGCTACTAGAAAAGAAATTAGGATCAGAGCTCGTGCCTTGGCTTTTGTTCTTATTTTGCACCGGGATATTAATAGCAATCGTTTCCGCCCTGTATCGATCCATTTTCGGCCTTTAAAAAATTGTCCAAACCAATACCCTGACCGACTTTCACCTTCAAACTGGAAATCAATATCAATGACAACGCATGCCCATCTCTTAATCGGTTGCGGTGGAACTGGAATCAGCACCCTGACGCGAATCTTAGAACTGATGAGCCAAGACTCGATGTGGCGACACTCGTTGTATCGCAATGTCGCATTCGTCTTGGTGGATACCGACCAAAGCGAGTTTACAAAATTTCAAGAGGCGATGGATCGCAATTTGTCTGGGCTAAAGAACCGCCCGATGGTGGCGTCGCTGAATCTGTCACGGCAAATGACGGTGCTGCAGCCGCACGTACGGCGTGCCATGATGACCGATGTCGCCGATCCTTCGATCCGGCAAGAAATTCAACGGCTACGAAAGCATCATTGGCATGAAGGCGAAAATGCTCCTTATCACGCTCCGCATGTCCAGAACGTCACGATCGGCGCGGGTCAGTGTCCATTTGTGTCGCACTTCCTGACATGGCTCAATTTGCCGAAGTTTCAAACGCAGCTCGAAGACTTGCACGACGGGCTGAAGAAGCGTCGTGACGGCGACTTAAACTTTCTAAACACCTTAATAGTGGCGGGGCTTGCCGGTGGGACGGGGCGAGGATCGTGGGAGCTGATCGGATTCAAGGTCCGCGACGTATTTCGACGCCGGGGCCAAACCGTTTCGCCGCACGTTTTCTTGGTTGACCAATCCGCTTACGAAAATGTCAAGAAGCTGCATCCCGATCAAGAATTGCCGATGAAGGTAAACAGCCTGACTGGATTCAGTCAGCTGTCGGCCTGGATGAATAATCGTGACAATGGTCGCGCGAATCCGGAATCAGCTTGGAGCTACTCGTTGCCAAGTCTTGCCAGCCCATTGAACCCCGAATCCGACATCATTCGGCTCGACCTGAACGCGGACGTCAATAGCTCGAGTCCAGCCAACAATGCGTTCTTGCTGTTCCGCGACAACGGAGCCATCCCCCTCGATACAAACAAACAGTATTTCGACATGCTGGGTGCGGGGATCTACGCCGCACTGAGCAAAAGCGCCATCGCCAGTAGCGCGATCAACAGTCACAGCAAGTACTACTCATTGGCCACGACATTGGCAGGCGTCGACACAGCATCGCTGACGAAGTTCTTTGCCCTGACAGCCAAGATCCAATTGGTCGAGAATTTGGGACAACTTGACCCGCCGGACATCGACCATCGAGTCGTAAAGTTTGTCAATTCGCTTTACCTCACGCGAATCACGGGCGCCGAAGCGTACTCGCCCAAACGCGATGGCAACCTACTGCAGCGCGTGATTGATGCAATGCAGAAGCTGCAAGATGACGCGATGAACCAGATCAACAGCGCGTTCGAGGAGGACGATCGTGAGTTAGTCGAGCAATTTGTACAAGCCTACTGCACTGAAGACGAATCCTTAGTCCAAAATGCCATCAAGATCATTGCCGAGGATTTAACGAAGCTGCCTTCGCAGTTGCTAGATGAACTGGTTCATGATGTCTTGTCGGACACGAAGTCGATCGAATGCGTGAGGGCTTTGATTGAGAAAGTTATCCGGTCGTTAGAATCAGCCATCGAAGATTTTTCCATCGAAACCGATCTCGGTGATCCCAATCCAATCAAAACGGTCGTAACGCTCGCAGGTAGGAAATATATCGTTACTGGCGAATGCTTCGAGCAGCACGAACAGAAGCTAATCCGACAGGTGACATTCGACGCGCTCGTCAAAAATAACCAGCGGTTTCTTCGTCGGGGAATGCAACAACTTTTGAAAACGTGGATCAAAAGCTTTGAAGTGCGATTGACCGCCGCCGAGCGTGCGAGAAAAGAGTTAGAACGCGTGCTTGCAGACCTGACGCGTGAGCGTGAAGCGGACATTGCCGGCGATGCCACAGCGATGAGCCGGTTGTTCACAGATCCTGCGCATCCGGAAAAAACAGCCGAGGATCCCACCGGTGGCAGTCGCTCTTACCTGCGCGAACTCAAGCCGATTTTGACCCAGAATCGTATCAGTGAATTGCTTCTTGACATTGTCGATGTGAAGGGCGAAGTATTGTCGGTCATCCGCGACGCGATCCGACCGCAGGTGATTCAGGGCGACATCGCATACGACACCTATCGGCAAAACTTGCGTCGATCGATTCGCAGTGCGATCGATTCGACGGTGGCCATACCCGATGATTTCATGATGACTCACTTTTCCGTACGGATGACGCTGGTAAATCTGGTGCATGCTTGGAAGACGCGACTTCAGCAGCCGATGAGTGTCGACCAACGTCGTGAGTTGGAAGACTCGTTCGATGCCACATTCGGTTTTGTTCCATCCTCGAATCAAACCAATAATTCGATTGAATATGATATTCCAGATGCTGACACGCTGCTGCATCTGCTTGCCACTTCACTCGCGAAGAACTGCAAACCGTATTGGCGAACTCGCAATGTTAGTTTCGAGGAACAAACTTCGATCAGCCTGTTCTTCAATACCGATTGGAAGAGCGAGCAATCGAGTGACTTTATTAGTCAGCGGCTCAATGAGGGCGGGCGCTCCGACTATGCCATCGTGGTCAACCCTCGCCAAGACACGACGAAGTCCGACAACCCATTCGCCGTTATCGCGTACAGCACCGAGGGAATCAACGACATCAATCAGATCACGTCGTTGGATTACCACAGCGATGCGTCGGTGCAAGCCTTCATCAAACAAACCGAAGATCCATCCGGCTCGACAATCTTTGGCTTTCAAGGTCGCACGGGACTTGGTTATCCCACACCGATTTTTGTTACCGAAGAACAGCTACGCAACCTGCGATGGAAGCCGTGGGCCGATACGGTCCTGGCAAAGCAAGAGCAAAAGCAGGGCCGTGCTCTTGCGGCTTTGTTGTATGCTTTGTTCCCCGGAAAGACCGACGAAGGGATTCTCGCCAGTGTATCAGGGGAACTGCAAACGGCCGGTTGGCCGATGCCGCTGATAACCATGACCTCGGGCAATCGGTTCAAAGTCGCTCGGCTTCCCCTCATCGGAAGTGACGGAAAGTATATGACAGACCACCAAACACAAACACTCTTGGGCTGGAGTTTTGGTGCTCCCGTCGCTCCCAGCGCGGGAATCCACAACGTGTTGGGGCGACTGGAAACTGGCGATGCCGCCGACGCCTGGGTCGATCGAATTCTTCGAGAGAACGAGCTGTTTTGGTCCGAGGTGATGCCGGGTATCAATCGCGCCCCGGGTACACCTGCCGCCAAAGCGGTTGTGGCGGCCTACGAAACGTGGCTAAGCAGCGAGTTTCAAACGAGTGAAGATGAAGCACAAAGTGTTTGGGGAGAACTGCTGAAACTGGTTCGAGACTGGATGCCACAACGATGATAGGATCCCCATGATGGATGATCCATCCTCGCACCCCGTGATCGTACTATCCGGGGAAACAACGTTTCTGAATCGGTTACAGGAAGAGTCGGAACTGCCATCGTCGTGGTTCGGAGATTCTCTGCCAACTTCGGACGGAAGCCATTCATCGCATCCGTTGTTGGTTCGGATCAACGCTGAGTCTTCGACCGACGAGGAATCGCCATCGCTCGACATAATCGATCTGACTCAGTGGTTCATTCGGCTAGCGGGCCGATTGGTGGTTCAGATCTTGGTCATCAATAGTGATGCGGACACCCAACGACAGTCGGAACGGTTTGCTGAATTAGTTAACGGCATGAAGCAATACATGCTTGAACGTGATACTCGCGTCCGATTCGCGGTGATCGTCGTTGACGAAGGTTCGGGAAACGCAGCGCCGGTCCTTCAGCAAGTCAACGAACTGCGAGACTCGCATTCGGTGGACGCTGTTTATGTGATGACGAGCCTGTTAGAACCGCGAGAACGTTTTGCACCCGCGGCACGCGATGTTTGGCCGGTTGCGGTCGGACGACTGCTGTTCCATTGGATGCACTGTCCTCCACCCGCATCTATGAGTGTTTCGCCGCTTCATGCGTGGCGTTTGATGTCATTGCCGCCCGAGTCCGAGCAGTCGCTGCAGGATTCAACGGATCGGTTGGTGGACTCGCTGATGGAGTCGATTTATGACACCGTTTTCCGTCAGCCCGTCGAATCGAAACGGCCGATGCCCATCGACATCGAAACGCTGTCCCAATCGGTGGATTCCGTATCGCTGGATAGCGAAATTCCATCTGCGGGTCCATCGCCAGCCTATTGGACCCAAGTCGACGTTGCGGAAAGTTTTCGCACGCGTTTGGCCGACAAGCGATGGCAGCCGATGATCGCGAAACTTGCCGACCAAGTGGTCGCGCATCAAGAGTCCGCTATTCGAGAAACCAACCAGCGACTCGTTGCGTTTCGTCGCGAGCAATGGCAAGGGTTGCGTGACGTTCCGTCAAAGATCCACCAACTGGCCCTCCGCCGGGACGTTGACGCGAACTTGAATACAGATCGGCTCGAAAGTGAAAATTCAGCCTCAGCGAAGATGCAGCAAATGAAACAGTTGCGTGACGAAGCCATCGCCACGGCGGCGCGTTGTGCAATCGAATTTGAACTAACCCAACAGGGACACGTCGGCACTGTGTACCGCATCTGGCCCTGCGTTGCGGTCGTGATGGCGGTGGGGTATCCGGTCATGGCAGTAACCTATGGAATCTTTGGCAGCATTCTTGCGCCGGCGCTGTGTGGTGTTGCAACCGTGCTGGCGACTGGAATCGCGGCCTGGTATTCGGCCGAGTTGGAAAACCGAGCGGGCATTCGTGCCCGCCAGGAACTCGGCAAAATGCTCGGCACCGTCGATCAAACGATCCAGCAATACAACGAGGCATCCGCGAAAAGGTTCCTTGGTGGCAGTGTGATTTTTGCAAAGACTCAGTCTGACCAACTCGAAGCCCATATCCGTGAATTGGCCGCACGCGGTCAATCCGTCATTTCACTGACGCACACGATGCAGCGTCAGCATGGCTCGGTATCGCGGCGTGACCAATTGCTCGCGGAGCAGGCTCATGCAGACCAGTACGGCAGCGAACTGTCGCTACCCCTTCCATTCGATCTGAACGTCAGCATTGACGAAGAATCATGGTGGAAGACACTGATCGACGAACAGGCCCAGCGATTTCATCAGCAGGTGTGGCAGTCCGCACTTCGCAGCGGCGATCGGTATCTTGCGGGGAATCTGCTATGCGAAACGCTGTCACTTCGTTGGCAAGAGTACAAGCAAACGCTGGCGCCACTATTGGTCACACGGGTTTGCCGTCGGCAATACAGCGACGCGTCCCCCGATGCAATCACAACCTGGGCGACAAAGCTAGAACGGTTGCAGACATTGGAACGAGAAATAGGGTTGCTAAGTTGCCATGTACCTTCGTCTGCCGTTGGTCACGATCATGACAGACCGGCGGCAATGATGGTGCTGCAAAATGGATTCGAGGCGATTGCCGACGCATCCACTTTGCCACGTACCGATCTGGTTCATTTTGATACGCCACTGGATGTCTTGGATCAATTGCCATGGCTCGGCTACTGGTTCCAACATATTCCCGTCGCGGTGACCATCATTGGTGATCGACTAGCCGTGACACACTTTGATCCGATTGCCAATGGTGGCTCGCGCCCAACGGGAGTCGAACAGTCGTGAATCGAGACACCTACCTTCGGACAGCGATCGGCTTCGGGTCTTCACACCCCACCTTCGTCGCAAAACGTGCTCGCTACGCATGTCTGATCGCGATGTTGCCGTTGACAATCTTCTTGGGCTGGTTCGGTTACAAGATTCGCCACGCTGGCAATTGGACTCCAATGCTGGATTTAGCCAGCACTTGGCTGATCATCGCTGCCGTCACTCTGTCTTTCACAACGGCGGCGATCGCAACGATCGCTTTGATGACTCGATTGAACCGATGGCGACACGTCAGCAAACAATGGTCACTTGATCACAACGACGGACTGACCTCGACGCGGAACGATCGTCCACGGGTGGCTCCTGATTGGTGGATTCTTGTCCCTGCGGTGGTGATTGGTTTTGTCGGACCTTTCTTTGCCGCAGTCTACATGGGGTCCGATGATTCCAGTTCACTTGAATCGGCCATTGCCATCTGGATGTTCCGATCCTTGGCATTTTTCCCTTTGTTCGCGTTGCTCAGCATCACTGGCATCGGCGGTGACGTGGTCGATGATCCCAACTTGGAACGCAAACGACGCGGATGGCTGTTATTGCTGAGTGTCTGCTTGGGCGGGATCGCGGTGGCGTTTGCGATGCGTGACGGGCTCGCATTGGTTGGAAACGATTCATGGGCGGCGATGCTCAGTGGTTATCTACCGCACGTCGACGCATTGCCATCGTTTGTACCCTCGTTCGTGTTCGGTCTCGGCGCCATGGTTGCGCTAGTGGCTTGGCGCCGCTGGACGACGAACTTGACATCGCTGCAACGGAAAGCCCGCAACATGATGGATCCGCAACGTCTGACGGGTCTGTTGAGCGAACTGGCTTGGTCAGAGTCACGCGATTCTTCGGTAGATGAATCCACGCAGGAGACCGCGCCTCAGTGGCTATTGCCGATCCTGTCTGCGCTTCGAGCATCCGATCCGACCACGTCTCCATCGGCGTCGGATCTGCACTGGCTGTTTGCGGGCACCGTCAGCCCAGAAACGCTCGCCTCGTTGCAAAACGCGATCAACGCGGCAAGTCGGATGACTCGATCCGATGAAGAGTCCCGCGACCACAGCATCGCAGATGCAATCCTGATGCAAGATGATGACGAGGAACAAATCGACGTATTGGTGGCGTTCGCCGTTTACCAAGTCTTGATTCGTGGACAACGTGTGCTTTGGATGATTCCCGATGCGTCCGACCGAGAGGCGATTGGCGCGGTGGTAGATAAAGCGATCACCCGGATCGGCATGTCAGGCCTGATCCACGCTGGCTTCGTTCGCTCGACATCCGCGCGCGACTTCGATGGCGATGGGACCACCGTTCCACAGATTCTGTTGGCAACGTCCGAGCATTGGCGTGACTTCGTCTGGAACAATGTCACGATTGACATCGACCAACGCAGACGCTTCATCCAAGCAATCCATATCATCTGTATAGGCGATCTCAACTCGTTCGCCGAATTACAAAAAGCTGAACTTGAGTCCCAATTAACGGGTCACCGAATCATCAACAGCACCGCAGGTAGCTACACACAAGTTGCGGTGCGTGCTGATTCGTCATCGCTCGATCAAGCGAAACGTTTTCTTGGCCATCTTTCGCAAGGCGCGAGTTTGAAAGCGACTCTCCCGACCGCCAAGCCAATCTCGCTTGTCGAATTCCTGCCTCCACTCACGCCGATCTATCCCAACACTTCCGCCACCATTGAACGATTGGGGGAGTCACCCGACATCAAACTTGACAATACGGGCGACTCCCGCTCGATCGCGGCAAACATTCATCGCAAAACGAATTAGCGATCCACATGGTTTTACTCGCTCAGTATCGCATTTCACTGTTTTCGTTCGATTCAAGGTTGTGCGACGACCGAGCGAAGGTCTCAATTACCAATCGCAAGGGGAGCGTTTCGTTGATCTCTTTCATTGAACCAATCGACATTTCTCCCGGATCGAAACTCGGCGATGCATAGCCTTCCCACACCATCCGAAATTATCTCGCATCTGGACCGGTATGTTCGAGGCCAGGAACGAGCAAAACAGGATATTGCGGTTGCGGTCTACAACCACTACCTGTCTCAAGCCGTGCCTAATAGTGACGGTACCGACATGGGGCGTCATCACATTTTTTATTTAGAGCAAGATCTCATGAGTCACTTGCGAAGGATGCGTTTGGACACCGAGGGAGTCAGTCCTCGTTCAGTTTCCTCTTCCGGAATGCACAAGATCAATGGTTACTGCAATCGGTGCTTCGTGGGTGTACGTTGCCTACAGTCGTCAGGCTTTAATTTTCGCATTGTGATCGCAGGACTTTCAGAAAGATGAGCATCGCACCCAGTAGAGGAGATCGTCGACCGGTTCGATTGTTGAAACGCCCGCCGTAATGTCGACTACCTTGGCCGTATAAAGAAATTGCGTTTCGAGAATTCAATCAAACTTGCGGAAACGATTAAGAAATGAATGCTGAGTTCGGTTTTGCAAAGTGGTACACATTGCTGGCCAAGTCCCAAGGTGCGATCTCTCATACGCGTCTACTGGTCCATTCTTCGTAATTACGGCCGATTATGTATAAGTCGCTCTTCTTGTCGTGTGCATCACGCAATTTCCGCGAGATGAGAACGACCATTGCGGAAAAATTGAGACTTCCGTTTCATCATGTCGTTCATCAAGAGGTATTTAAGCCGGGTACGACAAACCTGTTAGGAAAAATAGATGAGCACATTCGTCGCACGCAGCTCGTTGTCCATCTCGTTGGGCGCGACGGAGGTGACCGGCCGACGGATATCGAAGCCAATGGTCTTCTAGAGAAGCTAAATTCCGATTATCCACGCACAAATTGCTTGGAACCGCAAAGAAGTTCTTTTGCCTTTCTTGACCAAGAGCGATTCTCGTTAACGTATTCCCAGTGGGAGTTTTGGCTCGCACTCACGCATGGAATCGACTGCATGGTTCTTCGAGACGGAAGCTGTTTTCCAAATGGATTGGACTGTGTGAAAGAATTGGACATGTCTCAACAGCGGCATTTCGGTAGAATGCGTGCTGTCGGGCACGATCTTACGGGAGTGTTCGACTCCGAAAGCGATGTTTGCAATTCGATATGGCAATACATCTTTGGTAATTTGGCTCCAGCTCAAGGGAGTTGCGTTCTAGCGTCAGCCGATGGACATGATCGTGGCGAAGTCATTGGTCGAGCGGACGAAGTGGAAGCTATCAACGACCTTCTCGAATTGAATGACTTGTTAGTGATTCGAGGAACAGGGGGCGCAGGGAAGACAACTCTGGCGAGCGAAGTTCGAAATTTCTACCAAGCTCGCGGTCTCAAAGTTCTTTGGATCAATCTTTTGCGGTGTTCCGACACGAACAGTATTCGTGGCGAAATCGTTAGGAAAGTCTATGGTGATCTACCGAGCAAGCTACATGATTCAATGATTCAAGCTTCGATGATGGAGCAGATGGCTCAAGCCGTTATTCACTACGAGCCAAGTTTGATCGTTTTGGACAATGCGGAACATGTCGCCGATTCTGTAGGCGAGGTTGCGTCGGAACTTGATGGGATTCGATCAAACTGTGCCCACAAGGTGCTAATTACATCTCAGGACGCATTGACGCAATTGATTCCCAATGGTGCCGGATTTCAAGTTGACCCACTAAGCTATCCTGAACCGGACGATCAGTCCCAATGGACACTCGAATACACCCAACGCTGTGAATCGGCGATTTTGTTGTTACGACGATCCAGAGGCGAGATTCGTTGGATTGATGAATCCAATTGGGAAGCCATTGCGACCATTTGTTTTATGCTCCGGGGAATTCCGTTGACGCTTCAGTTGGCGGGTGGATTTCTGGCGTCGCATCCCGAGAGGGGCCTAAGTGAGCTTTTGGAGCGTGTAAGAACCAATGGCGCATTCTTTGATGAAACAGAAGAAAACTTGGCTTCGGGTTTGGAGGCAAAGTCCAAGTCGGCTAGAGCTTCCGTGCAGTGGAGTCTTTCGCTTTGCTCGCAGGAGAACCTAGATTTTTTGGCTCGTCTCGCATTGCTGCCGGATGGGTTCACTTTGGAAATGGCTTACTGTATCGACCTCGAAGCGGTCACTTCGGGAGCGATGAACGCTGAGGACGCAACCAAAGAAATCATTCGTAAGATGTGTGAATTAGCGATAGTGCAACCGATTAAAAGCGGCCGATATCGAATTGTTGAGGCCGTTCGTCAACACGTCTTGGAAACGATCGGTATTTCCAATGAAAAATCGCTTGAAATCGCGTTGCTTGGTGTGTTGCGTTGGATTGAACCATATCGATTTGCAATTCCTTGTGAACCGGACGTATCGATCCTTAGCGAACTCACGAACGAGCGTGGAAACGTTTTACGACTAGTCCAGTTGGGCGCTTCTGCCACGTCCACCAGAGCGTTCGCGAAATTGCTGTTCGCCCGATACATTCCTACCCTTGAAATGATGGGACCGGCTCAATTGGTAATCGATCGCGCCGCGACTTTTTCACCGAAGGAGCTCGTTGAGTTATCAGCCGCCGATGTTTCTCGGGTCACCCGACACACGGCAAGCGCTTTCTGGTCAATCGGTGAGTGGAAAAAGGCGAATGCGATTTGCCAGGCCGTGTATCGCAGACGATTCGATTCCGCTCGTTTCTACTTCGACGACATCTCTTTCACGAACGAAAATGCCGCTGCTTCATCAGGATGCGACATCGATATCATTCTTTTTATCGCTGACGCCGCTAGGATGAAAACACTTTCGGGGTATGACGAGGATTGCCACAAATCTGTTGACGCGATGCTCGGCAATGCTGAGGAAATGCTTCGCAAATTGACGATTAGCAATCGATGCACTGTGAAGACGATTGCGTATCTCCACGCAACACTGACTCTGCGGCGGGCAAGTCTATTGCATCGACGTGGCGGCTATCTTCAGGCGATCAACATCGCGAACTCGTTTCTCGGCGATGATCGTTTTGTCTTGGCGCCCTCGGTTGTTCGCGCGAGAATTGTCAATGCGAAGGGGCTTAGCCAATGGCATCTCGGAGAATTCCAGGATGCAGACGAGTCGTTTCGAGATGCAGGGAAATTGTTCCAGGACGGCGGAGATGAATTTTGGTATGCGGGGACTTTGACCAACCGAGCCTTTTTGCTAACTGATTTGGAGAATTTTTCTGCCGCGATTCGATTGTGCGAACAGGCGGATGTCTTGCATCGTAAGGTGGGCAACCGAGTATGGACGGGAACCAATCTTGGTGCGTGGGGAATGGCATTGATTTGGGATCATCAGTTCGATATCGGTGTTGATCGCCTTTACGACGGCCTTGAGATTGTTGAAACGAATGATGAAGAAACGGCGGCCCAGTTTCGCGGCGATTTAGGACGGGCGCTGCTCTATCGCAATCACCCCAGCGATCTTCAGAAGGCGATCCGTTCGTTAGAGATAGCCATTCGAATGCAGTCCGATTCGATACTACCGACTCGACGCCTGTTTGGTAATGTTGTTTTGATGGCCGATGCAAGGTTTCGCGACAACGCACCCAAAGCTACAGTTCGTAGCTTGTGTCAACGAGCGAGAGAAATCGCAAAAGAACTTCAGCTCACGGCGTCATCAACTGTCCTACAGGTGAACCGCGACTATCGCTTGCTTGAATCAATCGAAGATGCTTGTCAATCCGATCTTTAACTGAACGGTACTTTTTATGTTTAGTGGTGACTTTCTACTCGACGTTTCCGATGCTAATAGTGCACTCATTGAGGTTGGAAATTTGGATATCATCCGCTATCCATGGGAGGGACTCGAGAATTCCCATGCGGAAGTCTTTCCCATGATCGGCTATGGGAGTTTGCTCTCTTTCGAGTCGGCATCCCGTACATTGAAGCACACGGACTTGCAAGCACGAGAGTTTGTCAAGGCTTTCGGTTTGCAAAGAATCTTTAATTACGAGATGCCTCAACACGTTCTGGATCGATGGGAGCAACCAGTAGGCAGCAGTCGTATCGCTGCGTTAAACGTCACTGCAACGGGCTCGCCCGAAGACTGGATCAATGCAGTTTTAATTCCGGTTTCGCCTGTAGACATCTCGGCTCTGCGTGAGCGAGAATTGAACTACGACCTGCGACCAATACCGATACAGGCGTGGGGAGACACAGGGCCGTTTCGGGTGGCATGGGTGTTGATCGAAAACGTTGAGATGCACCGTCGGTCTTCGCTCTTGCCGCACCCTAATTACACGTCGCTTTGTCGTGATGCATGCGCGCAGCTCAGCGAAGATTTTTTGAAGGCTTTCGATGACACCACTTTACTGGCCGACGGAAAAACGAAACTCGGCGAATTTCTTCGAGATGAGGCGGATAGCAAAGCGTTCGAGAACGGAAACAATTACTAGTGCGATTCTACCAGTAGATAACCTCGGCTTTGCCCTTCATTGTCCATGGCCATGGCTCGCCAGAGGTCGCTTATCCGCACCCAAGCGGGTGGGTACTTGTAGCGTGACACATCCAAAACCAAAATGCGCTCCGTTGCCTGATGGTAGGCAGCGATCGGCGAAAAGTGTCCGCCGGTTTCCTGGCCGATTGCGCTGCGAAGGTAATTGACAACAAGAAATCGCTTCGGGTCGCCAAAAACTTCGCGCACGAGTCGGCGAAAGTCTTTGATATTCGAATCCGATGCGTAGGTTGCCTTCGCGCTTACACCCTGAGATGAAACGAATGCCTCGAATTCATTAAGGCCAAGACCAGACTGAGCAACTTGGCTAGCAGGCTTGATACTCGATGCCGTTTCGTTAAATAGATTTTCTTGAGTGAAGATATGAAACGAACCATGTCCTGGTGATTCGGGACGAGGGATCTCCAACGCATTCAAAACCATCGCAGCTGATGCGGGACCACAGTAAGCAAGGTTTTTTTGACATTCGAAGAACATCAACAGTTTCAACGCATCTGTCGCCTCTCCGCACTCGGAGAGAAGAGCTCTGCCTTGAGCGGAATCAAGAGAGATCAGTGCCGGATCAAGGCGGAGCGGCTGTTGTGACGTTGCTAGCGACGCACACATAAGAGTCAATAGGGAGAATGTTAATAATCGAAGAAAGGCAATTTGCAACATCTTTATATGCAGTTTCTACACGTACCTACACCTCCAGGGCAATCGCACGTTGATTTCGTTTCGGTCCAAGGATTGCGTTGTCATTGCTGAAGTCAAGCCGCTCGTTGTTGAGTGGCGTGTTTCCCGCATGGAGGTACCAAGTGATGAACGGACCAGCAGCCATTGTTTCCAAAA
>JBGSLZ010000116.1:0-13085 GCA_041740415.1 Rubripirellula sp. | reverse complement strand
CGTCGTGATAGCCGCCCCAACCGTCGGCCGGCTCGCCGGTGTCGCCGGCCGCCAGCAGCGCGTAGGCTTCGTTGCCCGCTTCGACGGCGCGATACTTCGATCGCGTCACGCGATAACCGTCCGCCGGGTGCATGTCTCGAGGCTTACGAAAATCTGAATACGGCGGTCCGATTTCGACGCCGCTTCGATTGTTGTAAAGACCGTGCATCTGAGTTCGCCATGCGCTGGTCCACACGTCGTCATTGATATCGAACGGGTACGAGCAACCGACGCCCTGGACGACGATCCGATAACGGCCCGGCGTTTGGAATTCGGTGAACTCCAGCTTCGCGACATCGGTGCCGTTGAAGTTCGCTTGGCGACCCATGTTCTCGATTTTATCGGCCGGAAAGTGACGCCCGCCTTCGCCGCGATGAACCACCTTGCCGCTCGCGTCGTCAATGATCATGAACGGGATCTTATCAGGCTGAACCATCGACCCGCCGCTACCCAGCCAGCACGATACGAAGGCGCGCTTGATCGGATCGTCTGGTCGATAGCCGATTTGATTGACGTGAACCGCTTCGCTGCGCGTCTTGGTGATGTCGAAGTCCAATTGCGTTTTGCTTTGCCGCGTGTTCAGCCCACTCAGATCGATCTCGACCTTCGATCCGTTCGGGATCGCGTTGTCCATTTGCAAGTAGAGCGTATGATGCAGCGCCATCTCACCCGAACCATGCGCCCAACCGATCACGCGAGTCTTCCGCGCGACCTTGATCGGTGCGATGGGTTCGTTCGTGCCGACGCGAACTCGATAGCTCGCCGAATCATCCGCCGCGAAATCCAACAGCGGGTTACCTGTCACGTATTCGTAAGTCACCAAGTAATCGCGTTTCTCGCCGATCAGCGAACCGATTACTTTGCCGCCTCGTTTGAGCTGCACTTCGGTGAGGTCACCATTCGTTTCTTTCTTTTCTTCGCGAACATCATTCGGTTCGGGTTTGTATTTCGAGTACTCGCACGTGCTCATCTCGCCAGCTTGTATTTCGATCGCGATCATGTCCGGCGCCACCAGACTGGTCCGCAGCACGGTCGGTGACAGCTCGTTTCGATCAGCGTATTTCGCCTTCAGCGATTCTTGTTCGCGCTGTTTCGCCAGTTGCTCCGCTTCCATCTTTTTCGCTTCAGCCTGCCGCGCGGCGACGACATCGCTTGAGGGCGCGACGACTGCGATCTTGTCCACCTCGAAGTCCGCCGCGACTCCGCCGGCCCAATCGCCGACGAATTGCCACTGTTTGAATTTGTCCAGTTTGAACGGTTCGTTGCGTTCGCTTTCCACACGATTGGGCTTAGCCAGCGACGCGCCGCCGACGGGCGTGACCCAGTGAAACTTTCCATCGGCGGGCGGCAACTCAAATAACCACGTCGGCTTCTGTTCCGACTCGGTCAGCATCAACAACTGAATCGTCTTCATTTTGTTGCCGCTGCCGGTCTTGATCAAAAGTGCGGGCGAAGAATCTTTGAAGGCGTTCAAATCGAAAGCCCGATTGATGCCCGCGCCGCCCTGGTTGTTGACGCCGCGAACGATCGCGATCCCGTCACGCACAACCGCCTTGTCTTGCCAACTCGAGTACGAGAACAAGAACGGCTGATCGAGTTCGCTGATGACGGACTCGATCTTGGGCGAATCCTGGGCCGACGCGTGCAGCGCCGCAACCAAGACGAAAGCCAACACAAGCGACCCAAGTTTTGAAAACGAGCGGCACATACGGATTCCAAGTTTGGCAGAGAGGAGAGCAGCAACAAGCCGACATGATACTCGGCAAACCGCCAGTGGCTAGTCCACCGCCGTAGGTCCGGTTCCATCGGACATTTCCAAATATAGATTCACGGATCTTCGTCCGGCGGAACCGGACCTACCGCGTTTCGTCCGGTGGAACCGGACCTACTTGGTGATCGCGGCGATGACGTCGTCGGGTTCGGCCCGCTGCGTGTAATCAGCGCTCAAGAATGCGTACGTGATTTTCCCGGATCGATCGATTACGTAAGTCGCGGATAAAGGCAATTCCATGTTGTCGTTGCCGTTGTAAGAACCGAGCTTCAACTTGTCGCGGTACATGGGAATGATCGGCGCGGGCAGCTCGAACACGATGCCATACTTCTTGGCCACTTCGTTGTCCTTGTCATGCAACGCTACCAAGCCCAGATCGTTCGCCTCCGCCGTTTCTTTCGCTTTCGCGGGCAGTTCGGGCGTCAAGACCACCAGCTTGGCGCCGGCGCCCTCGATCGCCGACATCCGCTGCTGCATCGCGCGGAGTTGCACGTTGCAATAGGGACACCATCCGCCGCGATACCACATCAAAACGACCGGACCTTCACTCCACAATTCGCTCAAACGCACACGCTTGCCGTCCCAACCCACCAGATCTGCGTCGACGGCGTCGTCACCAACTTGCTTCGCCGACTTCTCGATGCCGGTCGCCCGAACGGTCGCGATTCCATCCTCGAATACTTTCAAAACTTCCGCCGGAAACCGTTCGGCCGCCCCCGCCTTGATTTTGTCGAGCTGCGGTGCGAGCTCGTTCGACACGCTGTCTTGAGCCGATTCTTGGCCGACTGCAAGCGATATGCCCAGCAGTGCGAAAGCGACAGGCAACGAACAAAGTGCAAGACGGACCAGACGCATATCGATTCTCGAGAGTCAGAGTAGATTTCAGAACGAAGTCTTTTCAATGTCGACGATCCGACCGCGTCCGCCAAGGCGGCGTCACTGATAACGATGCTTCACTACTTCGCGTATCCTGCGGCGGGCTGTCCGTGTTCATTCAAGTGGCCCGTTGACCACAACAAACCTCGTGAGAGCAAATCGAGATAACGATCGTCGCCGACGGTTTCGTTGTTGTGACCCAGCGTGGTGCTGAAGATCCGCGTCTTCGTCGGCCCGTATTGGTTCGTCCACACGACGGCCGCTTCCGACGTGGTCGCCTTGCCGCCCTTCTTACCTGCTGGCGTTTCCTGAACACCCGTCGCCAACACTTCCGTCGAACCGAACACGCGGACGTTGTTGTAGAGTTCTTCGTTGACAGTCTTCCAGTTGCCGAGTCCTTCGACGATCGATTCGCCGCCGGCGACGTACGTCACATCAATGGGGCTCTGCTTGCCGTGCGCCGTCGACTGCACACCGATCATCTCGTACCAACCGCCGTTGTCGGCGCCCGTTTCGACAGGCTTGCGAAAATCGCCCCATCGATAGCTGTGCATCGCGCAGTGCAAGTTGACGGCCGGTACGCCGCCACGATGAGCCGCCAAAATACGATCGACGTACGGTTGTTCGGTCACGTTCGCCGAGCATTCGTCGTGGATCACCACGTCGTAGCCGCTGGCCCAATCGTCCGACTCATAGATCTCGAACTTTGCCTCGGTCGTCGTGTCCGGGTTGTAAACGACAGTAACGATCGCGTTGATGCGTTCTTCGATGCCGTTCTTCAATAGTTGGGTTTGCGTGGCGTAGTCGTGACAGCAACCGCCGGCGACCAGCAACACCCTCAGCGGCGGCGTTGTGCCGCTGTCCTGTATGCCACTGTCCTGGGCACTGGAAACGCTGCAAATTAAAACCAACGCGACTGAGAACGCGAAACGTGAAAACCTAACCATCATTTTGAACCGACTTTCGAGGTGTTTTTGAGTACTCTGACATCGACTGATTGTAGACGGGGCGAATCGGGCGATGTTGCCTGTTGACGATCGCCCGTCGACGGGTCTTCGCGGCGTCGTTAACTTACCGCCATGACGATTCCTCCATCTAATCCTTCCGAAACTTACGTGCTTTTCCGCTTCACCGGCGATGATTGCCCGGGTTTGACGGCGGGCATTTCCGAACATCTAACTAAGTTTGGTTGCCACATCATCGATGTCAATCAAGCCGTCATTCACCGATCGCTTCTGCTCGGCATCATGATTCGCGTTCCTTCGGGGACCGATCCGACCCGAGTCATTCGCAAAGTTCGCCGCCACGCTCACAGCCTCGGTCTCAAGTGCAAAGATCGCTTCATCTCTGATGACGACTACGACGCTTGGGTGCTGCGCGAGGGCAAGTCGCGGTTCATCTTGACTTTGCTATCTCGCGCCGTCACGGCGGACCAGTTCGCTGCCGTCAGTCGGCTGATCTCGGATCAGGGAATGAACATCGACGTGATCACTCGGTTGTCGGGTCGCCCGAGTCGCGCTGCCAGCAGCGACCTAGCTCGAGCCTGCGTCGAGTTCTCGATTCGTGGCGAGCCGCGTGACTCGAGTGAGTGGAAGGCGAGCCTGCTGGACTGCTCCAGCCGACTCAACCTCGACTTAGCTTGGCAGCGTGACGATGCGTTCCGTCGCAATCGCCGCGTCGTTGCCTTCGACATGGATTCGACGTTGCTGCGCGGCGAAGTCATCGACGAACTTGCCAAGGAAGCCGGCGCGGGTGACGAGGTCGCCGCAATAACAGAGGCCGCGATGCGTGGCGAACTCGATTTCGACGAGTCATTGCGGTTGCGAGTGAGCAAGTTGGCGGGGCTGAGCGAGTCGGTGCTGCCGAAAATCGCTGAGCGTTTAGAACTCAACGAGGGCGCAGAACGCTTGGTCAGCACTCTGAAGCGATTCGGCTATCGAACGGCGATTATTTCGGGCGGCTTCGCCTACTTCGGCAATCACTTGCGGAAACGCTTAGCGATCGATCACGTGTTTGCGAATCAGCTTGAGATCGCGGACGGAAAATTGACCGGCAAAGTGGTCGGTCCGATCGTCAACGCAGAACGCAAAGCGGCATTGCTGGAACAATTGGCGACGAACGAAGGCATCGATCGTAAACAGACGATCGCGATCGGCGACGGCGCGAACGATTTGCCGATGCTATCACGCGCGGGTCTGGGGATCGCCTTCCACGCCAAACCGATCGTGCGGACTGCAGCCGAGCATCAAGTATCAACGCTGGGACTCGATGCGGTCTTGTATTTGCTAGGAGTCCGCGATCGAGATTTGCAGTAGCGTGTGAATCGGGCATCACTGCGCAAAGGCAGAGTGAATGCTTGCGTTGCTAAATATCGAGTCAAAAATACGCGCACTCCGAACGCGACGACGACTGCTGGGCTCGGACAAAATCGCTATTCCATTCGCCTTGCGGAGATTGCTACAACGATCGGGCAGCGGTGGCGGCAACGGAAGGTCGTCACCGGTCAGTTTCACAAGCAAATAAAGTAGCACTCACGGATGATGCGACGAAACATTGCTATCGGTTTGGCGATTGCAGCCTCGAATTGCACCGCACTTTCGGTGCAAACCGTGGCTCAGGACGCCGGAACCGCGCCCAGTTACGCTCAAAATCTCGACGCGGGAATCGAAGGCAACTATCAACCGGCCGCTCGGGTTGCCTCCCAAGTTCCGACGCAAGCCGCTGTTCCGACGCAAGCCGCTGGCGCCACCTCACCGTTTCCACCGCTCGGCGCCGACGAAAACGCGAAGCTGCAACAAGTCTTGCAAGCTTGGCAACAACAGAGCCAAAGCACCAAGACGCTCGAGTGCAAGTTCACGCGCTGGCACTTCGACATGTTCGCCGCGCCGGCAGGACTGCATGCGACACGAGCCGACGGGGTGCTGAAGTATGCGGCGCCGGATCGCGGTTTGTTTCGCGTCGACCAACTCGTTTTCTATGCCGGCATGGACGGCGAAAAACCCTACTACAAACCGCAAACCGGCCAATACGGCGAGCATTGGGTTTGCAACGGAACGCAATTGATCGAGTTTGATCGCAGCAAAGAAGAATGTCGCATTCAAGACCTGCCGCCGGAAATGCAGGGCAAGAACATCATCAGCAGCCCGCTGCCGTTCGTGTTCAACCTGGATGCCGCACAAATTCAACAGCGTTACTGGATTCGCCAAGTGGACGCCGGCACGCCCGGTATCGTGCTGATCGAAGCTTGGCCGAAACGCCAAGAAGATCGCGCCCAATACAAGCTGGTCCAGATCGCGTTGGAAGCGAACACGTTCTTGCCTCAGGCACTGAAAATGTACGCGCCCAACTTCGACTTCAAGACGGCTCCGAAGTGGGACCAGTACGAGTTCGAGGACGTGAAGCGCAACAGCATCGGTGCGGGTTTCCAATTGTTCATGCGAAACTTCGTGCCTGAGAAACCGCCGGCAAGCTGGAAGATTTTGAGAGACAAGTTTGTGCCGCCCGTCGAACCGCCGGTTCAACAAGCCGCCAATCCGACCGAGTTGCGATAGCCGCCGTGGCCGCGAACGAGTCAGCCGATCGTCAAGGTCGGGGGCCGACGCATCTTCCAGGAAGGTGTGGCGGCCTCCGGCCTTGCGTCGCTTCGGCGTCCTAGGCATTTTCGCCCGCCCAGAGTAGGCTTTAAGCGACTTGGAATTTTCCCAGCGGCCTCCATCCCACCTGTTTTTTCCTCTCCATGCCGACTTACGACTACGAATGTGAAGCGTGCGGACACACGCTCGAATATTTCCAGGGCATCAACGATCCGATGCTCAAGAAGTGTCCCGAATGCAAGAAGCAAAAACTGAAACGGCTGTTCGGAACAGGCGCCGCGATCGTGTTCAAGGGCAGCGGTTTCTATCAAACCGATTACCGCAGCGAAGGCTACAAAAAGGCCGCCGCAGCGGAATCGAAGAGCGAGTCGCCGGCTTCGGAAGGTAAGTCAGACGCAAAGCCGAAATCTGAATCCAAGCCAAAGCCCGAAAAGAAGCCGGCGGAAAAAAAGAAGAAGTCGTAGTCGTAGGTCCGGTTCCACCGGACGTCCGTACTTACGTCGTGTGAAAAATAAGTGTCTGACCCCATTTGTGCGAAGCACCCGAAGGGCCGGTTCCCGGCAAATGGGGTCAGACACTTTTTTTCGCTCATTACTTACGTCGTGTATTCGGAATTGAATCGCACGTAGTCGCACGTTAGATCGCTTGACCAATACGTCGTCTCACCGGGTCCATCGCCGACCAGCAGTTCGAGCGGCACTTCTTTGTGCTCGCGCATCTTCGCACTCAAGGTCTTCGCATCGAACGCGATCGGAGTGCCGTTTCGATAAATCTCTTCGCCGCAAACTCGCAAGCATGTTCGGGCGGGATCGATTCGAGCGGCTGCGTACCCGGCGGCCGATACGATGCGGCCCCAATTCGGGTCGCCACCGGTGATCGCGGTCTTCACCAGCGGGCTGGCGGCGATCGTCTTGGCGATCTCCAGCGCATCGGTCACATCGGCCGCTCCGCGAACCGTGATCGCCATCGTGTGTACTGCTCCTTCACCGTCTTCGACCAATTGTTTCGCCAGCGCGATGCTGACTTCATTGATGTGTTTTTGGAACTCGGCCAGTTCGTCACCGGCAAGTGGTTCGCCTTGTCCGCTGGCCAACAACAAGAACGTATCGTTCGTGCTGGTGTGCCCGTCGACGCTGACCCGATTGAAACTCTTGTCGGCAGCTTTCACGAGTACGTCTTTGATGTCGTTCGGTGCGATCGTCGCGTCGGTCATCATCACTGCCAACATCGTGGCCATGTTCGGCGCGATCATGCCGGCTCCTTTCGCCATCGCGGCGAATCGAATCGTTCGCGATCCGATTTGGATTTTGCGAGTCACGGTCTTTCTCGCCGCATCGGTCGTGCGAATCGCTTCGGCAGCTCGCGCGAAGGCGGCCGGATCGTTCCCCAACGACTTGGCTGCGTCGCAAATGCCCGCCGCGATCTTGTCCATCGGCATCGGTTTTCCGATCACACCGGTGCTCATCACCAACACATCCGTCGCATCGCAACCAACGTGCTCACCGACTTCACGGCACATCGCTTGCGCGTCCGCCATGCCCTGGTCGCCTGTGCAAGCATTCGCATTGCCGCTGTTGGTGACGACGGCGCGGATGGTGGCCGACGGCGTGCGTCCTCGGCACAGCGTGACCGGCGCGGCGACGATTTGGTTGGTCGTGTATACGCCGGCGGCGGTCACCGGTCGGTCGGTGACGATCAGCGACAAGTCGGACTTGCCGCTAGCCTTGATGCCGCAGGTGACGCCAGCAAATCGGAATCCGTCCGGCAAGTTTTCTTCGTTGTGATCCATGAATTCGTGAGGTAAGAGGAGAGGCGAATGTCCAAAACACGGTCGACGCGGGTAAGATTGACGCGGCGTAACAGTGATGCTTCATAACAGTGATGCTTCCTAACAGCAAAGCTGCGTAACAATGACAAAAAAGGCACCGAGGTCAACTGCTTGAATCATCCGCTGAGTCTAACGACCGACTCCATCGTAAAGACTTCGGGGCTGACCAAGCGATATGGGGACTTTGAGGCTCTGTCGGATTGCTCGGTTCGCGTCGGACGCGGCGAAATCTTCGGATTGCTCGGTCCCAACGGCGCCGGCAAGACGACGTTGATCCGATCGCTGCTTGGTTTTTTGCGACCCACTTCGGGCAATGCCGAAGTCGATGGGCTCGACCCGATGATCGACGGCGTGAGCCTGCGCAGCCGCGTCGCCTACTTGCCCGGCGACGCCCGGCTGCCCCGTCACATGCGGGGCCAAGGCGTGCTGAAGTTCTTCGCCGAGATGCACCCGCGCGGCAGTTTCGATCGCAACGCCGCCGTCGCTGACCGATTGGAACTCAACACAAAGACTCATGTCGCATTCATGTCCACCGGCATGCGCCAGAAACTCGCGCTCGCCGTCGTCCTGGGACTGGACACGCCGCTGTTGATCTTGGACGAACCGACCGCGAACCTCGATCCGACCGTGCGTGCGGCGGTGCTGGACATGGTCGTCGATGCCCGATCGGCCGGGCGAACCGTGATGTTGTCCTCACACGTGCTCAGCGAGATCGAAGAGACATGCGACCGAGTGGCGTTCTTGCGCAAGGGCAAACTGGCTCGCGAGTTGACGATGAGCGACCTGTTCCAACGCCATCGCATTACCGCCGCGCCGGTCACTCATGACATCGAGATCCCTGAGTCACTCGAGTCGGCGATTCGTATTTCGACGATCGTGCGCGGCAAGAATCGATTGCTGTGCATCGACACGGCCGGCGACTTGGCACCGATGTTGGGTTGGATCGATTCGCTGGGGCTGACGCAAGTTCGTGTCGAACCGTTGGGTTTGCGAGCGGTCTATGACGCGGTGCATACCGGCAACGAGGTGGTGCTGTGATGAGTGATTCGATTGTCAATCGAGTTTTGATACGCAAGTACATCGGTCAGTCGATGTTGTTGTTCGCGGCATGTGGTTTGGCGCTGTTCGCGTTCGCGTGGGTGCGAGTTTGGGTGGTGTGTTTGTTGGACATGGGCCAGTTCCAAACGATCTTGGAACAGTTCCGCGACTTCGAGAAATTCGCGCCGGTCGAGTTCGATGCGCTGTTCACTTATCCTGGCCGCGTCGGCATGACGTACGACGAACCCGTCGTGATCCTGTGCGTGGTGATCTGGTGCATCTCGCGAGGCAGCGATGTCGTCAGCGGTGAACTCGGCCGCGGTACGCTCGAGATGTTGCTCGCTCAACCGATACGCCGACGCACGTTGCTGTTGTCGCATGCGACGGTTTCAGTCGTCGGCTTGTCGCTGTTGTGCTTGTTGGTTTGGGCCGGCATCGGCGTCGGCGTGATGGCGACGACGGTCAACGAGTCAATCGCGCAGCCGTCGTTTCGCATCCCGTTTTTTAACTTGGTCGTGCCGCTGAGCGTCGCCGAGCCGGTGATGCAAACGATCCCGCTGAGCGACCGCGTGGATGTGGAAACGTACGCGGCATCGACGTTCCATTTGTTCGCGTTTGGTTTCTTCTTGTTGGGAATGGCGACGATGTTCAGCGCCTTTGATCGTTACCGCTGGCGAACGGTCGGCGCGGTCGTCGGCGTGTACGTGATCCAGACGGTGATGTTCGGATTGGGGAAGTCGGCCGATTCGCTGAACTGGTTGTTGTCAATGACGTTCTTGAGTTGCTACAAGCCACAGAAGATGACATCGCTGGTGGCCAAAGAAGGTATTTCGGCGCCGTGGAGCATCACGGATCGGGTTCCCGAAGCGGCATTTCCGCCGCTGGTGTATCCACTGATTTTGATCGGAGTAGGAGTGATTTTCTACGCGATCGCGATCCGCCATTTCACTCGCCGCGATCTGCCGGCACCGTTGTAGAGAACCTATCGCTTTGTCGTGGAGCAATCGTTCTACTCGGTTGCGATGGTCAGTTCGCTGGCTTGGACGTCGGCGATGTACGCGGTTGGGTCGGATGCGTTGTTGCCGTCCATCACGATGCGGATCGCGTTGCCCGATGGCAGCGCGTCGATCGGGATCGATCCGACAAATTTCTGCTCGAAGAAGATGTACCAGTCCGTCTCCTGTCGCTCGATGTCGACGACGTGATACCGATCGCGTATCGATGGCGGCGCCGCGACGACTTGACGCTCTCGCATGTCGCCCGCGTCGGCCTGCTTCGTGCCCAACGTGATCGACTGAGTCGTCAATCGAACCGTGCCTCGTGGCGAAGTCGGTTGTCCGGCGGTGAATCCGAAATCGATGTCGACGACAACATCGTCGCTGGTCAAGTAGACAAACAGGCTGGCTCGATAGTGCGGCCAGTCGGGTAGTCGGTGGGTCAAACCGCCTCGCGTCGAGAAACAAGCGATTGCATCGGAGCCGTCGGGTGCTCGCGTGACGTTCCACGCGCCGATCGCGGTGCCGCCGACATCCCACCCCGCCAACGTGACGCCGTCGAACAGCGGGCTGACCGATGACACCTTCCTGTATTGGCGCAGGCCCGGTTCCTGTTCGCGGAACCATCCGTAGCCGGCGAAGGCGGTGACGACCGCGGCGATCGGGATCATTGCAAACACGCGCCGACGCGACACCGACGTCGCAACCGGGCCGCTGATCTCCGATGAATCGATCGCCTGAGTTTCCGCGTCGCTGATGCGAGTCGACCCGGCGTTGGAATCGTGCGCGTGAGGTGCGTTGCTGCGCCGAATCGTGACGCGGTCTTGCAGCGAGTTGTCGACCGGCAATGCGTCAATCGACTGGATCAATTCGGAATAGCTCTGCGGACGATCTTCGCGATCCGGCGACAACATGCGGACCAGCAGTTCGGCGTGACCGGTCGGCAGTTCATCGATCCCGGTGTCATGCGGATCGAGCGGCTTCTGTTTGACGGCCACCAGTTGCGGAATCGTTTTGCCGCGAAACGGGGTCTGTCCGGTCAACAAATTCATCGCGGTCGCGCCGAGCGAATAGATATCGCTGCGGTAATCGATCGACTCGCCCAAGAACTGTTCCGGCGACATGTACGCGGGGCTGCCGACGATCGCGTTGCCCGTCGTGATGCGAGCTTGGTCTTCATTGGCGTCCGACAAAATCGCCAAACCGAAGTCGGCGATCTTGACCATGTCCACGCCCGGCGGCAACTCGGCGCCGTCGGGCGGCGGCATTACCATCAAGTTAGACGGTTTGATGTCGCGATGGATCACGTCGTGGCGATGAGCGTGTGAGAGTCCCGAGGCGGTTTGCCGCACGAGACTCCAGACCGTTGCCGGTGAAAGTCGGTTGCCGCCGGCGATCAAGGCATCGCACGTGCGACCGGGCACATACTCCATCGCGAAAAAATAACGCCCGTTGTGCTGGCCGTAATTCCAGGCCTGAACGATGTTGGGATGCTGCAAGCGGGCCACCGCCATCGCTTCTCGTTCGAACCGTTTGGCGACGTTTGCGTTGGACATGCTGGACAGCAAGATGGTTTTGATCGCGACGATGCGATCGAGATCGACTTGCCGAGCCCGATAGACGACGCCCATCCCGCCGCGACCAATCACCTCGAGCAATTCGTACCCCGGCGCGGTGTCAGTCGGACTCAGCAGACACTCGACGATATCGACCAACTCAGCCGACATCATGCCCCGGCGAACCGACAACGACCCGATCGAACTGGACTCGAGTTCGGAATCCGACAACAGCCTGCGCGCATTTTCGGCGGTCAGAAATTTTAGCTCGATCGATTTATCGACGAACCGTTGATCGCGTTCTCTCCCGTTCACTCTTCCATCCGCGCAAGCTGTTTCAAAATTGCGTCGACGGACGGACGATCGGCGATCGACTGGCCCACGTACGCGAATCGAACTCGGCCCTGCGCGTCGATGATGTAGGTCGCCGGTTTGGCCAGTTCGTCGCGGATGCCCAGTCGGTCGACGGAGTGCAAGTCGATATCTAGAAAGATCGGAAACGGAATCGACTTGTTCTCGACCGGTCCGCCGCTGATCTTCTTGCGAAGTTCTTCGACCAGTTTGACATCTTGGCCGGTCTCGGTCGGAAAGATCACGACCAGTTCGGCGTCGTAGGGCTCCAGTTCGTCGTAGCGCCGCGCCCACTTGGACGTTTGCGAAGCACAGTACAAGCAGATCGCGCCGGTCCAGCCGCGGGTCACGACCAGCACCATGTATTTGTGCTTCATCCGATCGGCCAGCTTGATCGGCTCGCCGTCTTCGCCCGCAAAAACCAACTGCGAGAAATCCTCGATCGTCGCCGTTTGTGACTGCGTGGCGTCGGAGAACTCGATGCCGTCGTCGGGAATCCGGTTGCAGCCGATCGGAATTGTCGCGGCCAGAACCGCGAAGACCAAACCGAAACGTGCAGCGATGGTCATGAGTGGATTCGTTGAGGAAGAGTTGGCCTGACGCAGATTTGTCATCTTAGCAGTTTGCTTTGACCAGACGTGTCAAAGGGGGTGCCAAGAATGGTTTTTGCTGAGTCAACGGAGGCTCGGTGATCCAGTTTTTGCGGAGAATTCCCATGACCCAAATGTTGTTGTTCGATTCGGTCACTGATTCGGTTTCACCCGTCGTTGTGCCGGTCGTGCCGAACAAGACGGCGGTCGTCAAAGCCGTTGTCCAAGCCAACCGAGTTGCTGGCAAACGAGAAGACGGCAAACGAGAAGACGGGGGGCTGAACCACATCAGCGATTTGGCGCGGTTGGTTTTGCTGCGATACGACGTGGTCGCCAAACGCCGCCAAGATTACGCGGCCCGCCGCCGAGCGAAATGAAAGGACCGTGGCTCCGCGACTCCGTTCGCGGAGAGTACGCGCCACTACAAAATACTCTCCGCGAACGGAGT
>JBGSLZ010000115.1:0-10938 GCA_041740415.1 Rubripirellula sp. | reverse complement strand
GGAATCGCCTGGTCAAGCGTTGCCGAGGGGGCGTGGCACTGGGTGCAATTGGTCCGCCAGGGGTGAGTCGATTCCATGCCAGCCCAACCGTTGGGGCCACCGTGGCAGGCGTGGCAGTTCTCTCGCATCCACTGTGAATGGGGGATCGTCGGCGGCGCGCCCTGGTGGGCTCGCTTGCCCCCCTTGGGTGCGGGCAAACCGACAAAGCTGGTTTCGACACTCGCGTCCACATTTTGAAAGGGTGTGGGCGCCATCGGAGCGTGACACTGCAGGCAATTGCCAAGGAACTGGTGCGACATCACACTGGCTTTCAAGCCCGCCAATTTCACGCCGTTTGCATGACATGCGTAGCAGGCCGCATCGGTAGTATTCTCGACCGGATGGGGAATGATCGGGGGGGCGCCGTTGAAAGCCCGACGTGACGACCGCAGGTGGAGCGAGGCTTCTTTCTCAATCTCATTTGGTTTGATCTTCGCGTACAGATCGTAATCGGATTTCGGCAAAACTTGAGGAGTTGCTTGCCAGGGCTTCGTTGGTCCCATTGGCGTGCTGGCGATCTCCGCGTAGCTGACCGCCGGGATCAACTTCGCGTCACTGGCCGCAGCAGGGTGCAGTGCACGATCCCCCAGCGATGTTTCGTTCAATCCACTGGACTTCGGAACACCGTTGCCGATGCCAACGAAGAACCCGACAACTGCAAATGCAATCACAAATGACAGAAAGACCGTTGTCAGTCGATTCATGACGACACCTTCACCGTCCCCTGTTTGACCACTCGGACTGCGCACTTCTTATAGTCCGGCTGCTTTGAGAACGGATCGTGCGCATCGAGGGTGCAATTGTTGATCAGCTTAGTTTCGTCGAAAAAAGGAACAAAGACTGTCCCACGAGGCGGTCGACCGCGACCGTCGATCCACACAGGCAACTCGCAAACGCCTCGTCGCGACTCGATGCGAACCGTTTCGCCCTGGCGAATGTTGGCGACCCGAGCGTCCTCCAGGTGCATCTCAACATACGCGGTGGGCATAGCGCGATTCAGCGGATCCAATCTTCGCGTCATTGTTCCCGTGTGCCAATGCTCGAGCACGCGTCCAGTACAAAGCCACATCGGATATTCGTCATCTGGCACTTCAGGTGGTGGCTGATAATCGTGGAACCAAATCTGGGCGCGACCGTCGTTCGAGGATGAGTGGTAGAACTCGAATTCCTGGCCTGCGGTGACAAATGGATCATCGAAGGCGGAGAAGCGAAAACGGGTTTCTCGCCACGAACCGTCTTCTTGCTCGACAACTGGCCAACGCAGTCCCCGGGCTTTGACGTATTCCTCGTACGGTGCCAAGTTCTTGTGCTTCATTGTTGTGAACTGACGGTACTCTTCAAACAAATGCTGGTCGACGTTTGTGTCGTAGTAGTGTTCGAACTCCCAGACGGGGATCACTTTACCATCCTTGTCTTTGACCGCAAAAATGAACTCGCCGTTTTTGTCCTGCATCCCTTTGTAGCCCATCTCGAATAACTTGTGCGCGATCGCGATCGTCATCCAACAATCATCGCGAGCCGCGCCTGGCGGATCGACCATCTTGAACCACTGTTGGGTACGTCGCTCGCTGTTCCCAAACATGCCATTTTTCTCGACCCACATCGCCGCGGGTAAAATCAGGTCTGCCAACGCCGTCGTCGCAGTCGGGTAGACATCGCTGACAATCAAGAACTTATCTTCGAGACCTTGCTTGTCGTTGAAGAGAGCGTTCAAGTTTGGCAACGTTTGTCCGGGGTTGGTAACCTGCACCAACATCGTCGTGATGTCTCCGCCAGCGGCGGTTGGTTTAGTGAATTGCTCGAACATCTTCACCGTATGATAACCCGGTACTGCGTTGATGCTCCCATTGCGTAAGTTCCAGAACTCTTCGCATTGTTGACGATGTTCAGGGTTGGCAACGACACGCCCACCTGGGAGCGCGTGAGCCAAAGTGCCAACTTCTCGAACAGTGCCGCATGCCGAGGGTTGGCCAGTGAGGCTCGTCGGTGCATCACCGGGACGACCGAAGTGACCGGACAGCAAGTGAACACCGTGAACCAACGAATTAATGGCGGTTCCCATCGTGTGCTGGTTCATACCCATGCACCACAGCGACGTGATACGAATCTCGTGATTGCCAAACAAATCTGCGAGCATCCGTATTTTTTCCGCTGGTAACCCCGAAAGTTCTTCGACGTGTTCCGGCGTGTACTTGGCAATTCGCTTACGAAACTCGTCTTCGCTGATCTGTTCGCCTTGAAGCGTCGGCGTGACCGCCTCGGCTCCTCGGAAATTGCAGTGGTTTTTGACGAACGACTTGTCGTAATTGTCGTTTGCAATCAGCAAGTGCATGATGCCGAGCGAAATTGCGACATCGCCATGCGGTTTCATCTCCAAGTAGTCATTGGCGGCATCCGTGGTTCGAGTGCGACGCGTACCAATGTCGATGATGCGGACGGTCTCACCGCGCGATCGCCGATCGGTCACTCTCGAAAACAGCACCGGGTGCATCTCGGCGGGGTTGTTGCCCCACATGATCAGTACGTCGCATTCGTCGAGGTCTTGATAGCATCCTGCCGGTTCGTCCACTCCGTAGGTTGCCAAGAAACCAGTCACAGCCGACGCCATGCACAACCGCGCGTTGGGGTCGATGTGGTTGTTGCCAAGTCCCCCCTTCATAAACTTCTGAGCAGCGTAGCCCTCGGGGATCGTCCATTGACCGCTACCGTAGAAAGCGAATGTTTCGGGCGAATTGAAGATACGTGTGGCAACGATCTCGATTGCCTCATCCCACTCGATTTCGGTCAGCTTTCCTTCTTTGCGAAGTAACGGTTTGGTCAGTCGGTCTTTGCCGTAGAGAATGCCACCAACGTGGTAGCCTTTGACACACAACAAACCTTTATTAACATCCGCGGCCTTGTCCCCCGCGATCGCCACCACGCGACCGTCCTCGACACCGACTTGAACGTGGCACCCGGTCCCACAAAACCGGCAAGGGGCTTTGTTCCAGGTCAGCCCTTCACCATCGGGTAGATTGGCAACGCCCTGATCGGCGTGCACAACCGGTAGCGAAGTACCGCTGGCGACCATTGAACCGGCCGCAGTCATCGCGGCAGACTTCAAGAAACTGCGACGCTTAGAGTCCATCTGTTTAGTTCCTGATTGCATCATGTTGGTTGGTCTCTTCGTCTTCGTCAAACGCGACCAGGGCGATAGCCAAGTCGATTACCCCTGGCAAATGTAATAGCGTGTTCCAGATTTCGTGATCGCGACAATTGGATTCTGAATCGACCACAATCGCCAGCTTGCTGCCAGCGGCATCGCCAAGGTCAATCTCGGGAATCGCACGGATTGCCTCGATGGTGTCCACGTACTCGCTCACCGAGGATCCGAATGTCACGACGAGTCCGCTGATTGGCACCAAGGTTGCTTTCTTGAAAAGTGGGAACGTTGTTCAAAACTGAGGTTTCGCCAACGTGCACCTTAGTGTATACATTGAGCCTCTTTAGCGAAACCTCATTTGGAATAGAAATTCATGCCGCGAATCGCCAGTTTGTTTTTCGCAGGTATGTTGTGTTTAATCGCTTCGATGCTGCTAGTGGCCGTCTGGCAATCGGGCTCGCCAGCGAGTCTATTTGCCGACCGTGGCGATGTAGCTCAGGTTGCGCAGTTGTCGAAGGAATCTGGGACGACACATCCCATCATCATTCGCCAACCTTCCGGCCCGCCGCAGATCGAACTCACCGGCACCGATCCTCAAGGCCGAACAGGCAGCGTCGCTTGCTCGACGTGCCACAGTGTTCGCAAGCCGAACCTGGAAAACAAAACCGCCGCGACGCTGGATGAATTTCACCAAGGCATGACGTTCAATCACGGCAACATCGCCTGCTATGCGTGCCATAACCCAGATGAGTCCGATGCACTGCGATTGGCGGACGGTAGTTCCGTTGCTTATGCAAGCGTGATGACGCTGTGTTCGCAGTGTCACAGTAGTCAAGCCGAATCGTTCGCACACGGCGCACACGGTGGCATGAACGGGTACTGGGATTTGAGTCGTGGTCCGCAGATGAAGAACAACTGCGTCGACTGCCACGATCCTCACGCGCCGAGCTACCCCAAGATGATCGTCGGCTTCAAACCCAAAGATCGCTTCAACGAGCCTTCCACTGACGACCATGACGCCGCAGGAGCCTACTCGCATGACAACCACTGAATCAAGCACGCATCGTTCGCTCCCGATTATCGAGAACTTCAAGCGCCGCGCTGCCGTTAAAGGCGCGTTTGCGACGCTCGGTGCTGGAGCCTTTGTCGCCGCCATTTCTCCGATGCGACAAGCGGCGAAGAACACGTCGGCGGCCGAGTTCATGCAGCAGCACTACACCGAACTATCGCAGGCGCAGAAGGCTGATGTGATCGCTCGCTTGGAAGCCGAAACGAAAGAGAAGTACGGCGCAGAGGTGACGATCGCCGATGACCGACCGATCCCCGGCACCAAATTCGTCTACGCGATCAACCTGAGCGTTTGTAACGGCAACGGTAAGTGCGTCGAGGCGTGTCATAAGGAAAACAATCACGACCGAGCGACGAACCAGTCCTACATCCGCGTTTTGGAAATGCCCAAAGGGACGATGGACATGGAACAGGGCTCAACCACGTACTCTGGCGCGGTTCCGAAAGACGATAAATTCTATTTGCCTGTCCAATGTCAGCAATGCGATGAGCCGCCATGCGTCGACGTTTGCCCGGTGAAAGCAACTTGGAAAGAGGAAGATGGCATCGTCGTCGTCGACTACAACTGGTGCATCGGTTGCCGGTACTGCGAAGCGGCGTGTCCCTATCATGCTCGGCGGTTCAATTGGAAGAAGCCCGAAGTGCCAACCGAGGAAATCAATCCTGATCAGAGCTACCTAAGTAACAGGCTGCGTCCGGTCGGCGTGGTCGAAAAATGCACCTACTGTCTGCACCGTACGCGTCGCGGCAAATTGCCCGCTTGTCTGGAAGCGTGCCCAACGGGTGCTCGTGTATTCGGCAACATCCTTGACACAGAATCCAATATCCGCTGGATACTAGAAAACAAGCGAGTCTACATCCTCAAAGAAGAACTCGGCACAAAACCAGCGTTCTTTTATTACTTCGATTGAGCGACATGAGCAGCATTCCCGTTAAAGACACGCACATCACGAGCTATCCGAAGTTCATCGGACGTTCGTTATGGCTCGCCACGGAAGGATCGTTCGGCTTTTACGCCTGGATGACGGCACTGACGGCTGTGTTCCTAGTCGGCGCCAACGCCTGGGCCAGCCAAGTCGCCGGTGGAATGATTGGCACCCATATGACCGATCAGGTCTCCTGGGGACTCTACATCGCCAACTTCACGTTCATGGTCGGATTGGCCGCTGGCGGTGTGATGATGGTGATCCCGGCGTACTTGTATCACGACCGCAAGATGCACGACGTCGTCATCATTGGCGAATTGCTGGCGATCGCTGCGATCGCGATGTGTTTGATGTTCGTGATGGCGGACCTTGGCCGACCCGATCGGTTTTGGCATATGCTGCCTGGACTTGGGAAATTCAACTTCCCGATCTCGATGCTGACCTGGGATGTGATTGTCCTGAACGGTTATCTGATCCTGAACTTGCACATCTGCGGCTACTTGCTTTACATGCGGTTCCTGGGTCGCAAACCCAACCCAGTTTGGTACGTGCCGTTCGTGATGTTGTCGATCGTGTGGGCGATTTCGATTCACACCGTGACTGCGTTTTTGTACTGCGGTCTTGGTGGCCGACCGTTCTGGAATACGGCCCTACTGGCCCCGCGATTCCTCGCGTCCGCTTTCGTCTCCGGACCAGCCTTCATCATCGTGGCGATGGTCTTGATCAAAAAGCTCGCTGGCGTTGTGGGACTCGATCAGCCAATCGCCACACTGACGAAGATCATCCGCGTCACGATTCTGATCAACCTATTGATGGTCGCTTCAGAAATGTTCACTGAGTTTTACACAGGTGGAGCCCACGTTAGCGCGGCGACGTATTTGTTCTTCGGCTTACACGGCAAGACCGCATTGGTCCCTTGGACCTGGACCGCGATCCTATTAAACATCACCGCCGCGTTATTGTTTTTGTGGCCTGGACTATTGTTACTGAAATGGAGACTGTTGTTGGTCTCCGCATGTGTGATGGCGTTTGTTGGTGCGTGGATCGAAAAAGGGATGGGGCTGATTGTCCCTGGCTTCATCCCCAGTACGCTGCATGAGATCGTCGAGTACGTACCCAGCCAACTCGAATGGAAAGTCACCGCTGGCATTTGGGCCTTCGGCCTGATGATCTTCACCATCGCCATCAAAGCCGCATTGCCGACGTTGAAACAGGCAGACGCGGTTCTCGTCTCGAAAGATGTTCTGTAGAACGGTTGTCCCCAACCGTTTCGTTTCTGTAGAACGGTTGTCCTCAACCGTTTCGTTTCTGTAGAACGGTTGTCCCCAACCGTTTCGTTCCAGAGACTGGCATGTGAATTAGTCAGGATCAGCCAGCTCACGTTGTCTGTAGTAAAGTCTCCAGGTGCTCGGTGATACAGTCGCTCAGGACGTCCGGATTGTAGCCTCCCTCCAATACACTGACGATTCGACCACCAGCGTGTCGGTGTGCAACGTCTACAATCACTTGTGTCATCACCGCGAAATCTTCAGTCAGCAATCCCAGAGAGCCAATTGGATCGTCACGATGTGCGTCGAAGCCAGCACTGATGATCACCAATTCGGGGCGAAACGCATCCGAGAACTTTGTCAGTTCAGTTCGAAATCGTTCTAACAGCTCCGGGCGCGGCGTACCTAACATGACTTCGATGTTGCAAGTCGTCCCATGGCACTCAGCCAGACCGACTTCGCTTTCGAATCCCGTGTGGGGGTAGAAAGATGCCCGGTGCATTGAAAAGTATGCGACTTGTGCATCCTCCCAGAAGATTGCTTGAGTGCCGTTGCCGTGGTGCACATCGAAGTCAACAATCATGACGCGCGCGACACCAAGTTGGCTGGTTGCGAATTTCGCTGCGATCGCGACATTATTGAGCAGGCAGAACCCCATCGCACGATCCGCAAGTGCATGGTGTCCCGGCGGTCTCACGAGGCAAAAGGCCGAAGTATCTTCACCCGCGACGACTCGCTGTACCGCGTCGATCGCCGCTCCGGCGGCCAATCGAGCGACAGCGTATGATCGCTCGCACATGAACGTATCTTCGTCAAGCCAGCCACCACCCGCCTCGGCAAACCGACGCAGAGATTCCACGTAGGCTGGCGCGTGTACAAGGCAGATCTGTTCCTCAGTCGCTGGCTTCCAGGCTGGGCGACGGCACTGCGAATCCAGAGCAACAAAATTCAAATGTCGCACAACTGGCAGCAATCGCCCTGGATTTTCCGGATGGTTGCCCGTGGCGTGTTCCATGAAAACCGGATCGTAATAAAAAAGTGTCATAGTGCCATTGTACCGTATTGTGAGGTTGGAAAATTCCCTGGTTCGCGATCAGCACACAACTTGCGAATTGGTTCCCCTTGAGTTGATTTTTGGAACATCCCCCAGGAGTTGGAGGATGAGTGGAAATGACAAAAGGTATTCGGACTGTTGCTAGCCACTGCAGAGTTTGGTCTCGCGCGAGGCGCGTTGATGTTGGCGGTGCTCCCATTGTAAAGGAACTTCGCGAGGCGACGCCGCAGAAGTTGACAACGGGTTGGACGTCCCACGAAGGTACAATCAAACTATGCTGACATTTTTTAGATCGTTCGGGAATTTCTAATGGGCGAGGCGATCGAGATCATTCGCAAACTGGAATTGGTACGGTAGACTTTGTGGAGGCAATTGCGGATAGTAGTGTGAAAGCAGCTCAGGAAAGTTGATGACAATAAGTTACCTGCGTACGACATGGCTAGTCTTCGCTGCGATCATTATTACAGGGATGCAAGTCGAAAGTTAGCGAACTGGCCGACAAGCCAGCAACCTTAATGGGAACCAAAGCAATGAATGAAAAAGCTGTCTTAGCAGGTGGGTGTTTCTGGGGAATGGAAGACTTGTTCCGCAAATTGCCCGGAGTCGTTTCAACTCGCGTCGGATACACTGGCGGCGACGTTCCCAACGCAACCTATCGCAATCACGGTACGCACGCTGAAGCCATCGAAGTCGTCTACGACCCGATCAAGACAGATTTCCGCAAGTTGCTGGAATTCTTCTTTCAAGTGCATGACCCGACCACTAAAGATCGTCAGGGTAACGACCGTGGCAAGTCATACCGCAGCGCGATTTACTTCACCAGCGACGCGCAAAAGCAAGTCGCCGTGGATACGATCGCTGACGTGAATGCGTCTGGGATATGGCCTGGAAAGGTCGTGACTGAACTTGATCCGGCTGGCGACTTCTGGGAAGCCGAACCAGAGCATCAGGACTACTTACTGCGCACGCCAGGCGGCTACACATGTCACTTCGTGCGTAAAGACTGGGTGCTCCCCAAGCGAGTCGAAGCTGCCAAGTGATAGACGCTGATCAGTTGCTTTTCCATCCCTGACAAAGTCAAAGTTGACTGCGTAACAGATCGCTTGTAGCAATGGATCGACGGAGCGATCCACGACTATCATCTTGACTCCAACCAGCAGTATCTCACCATGCGACTCAACCTAGACGACCACTTTAATGTGGAACTGCCTGCCGACAAAGACACCTCCAACCGTCGTCGGCAAGTATTCGGCGCTGCATTCTCTTACGTCACGCCGCGAATTCCATCGAACCCGGCGGTGTTGCATGTTGCGCCCGACGTAGCACAGATGCTCGGTTTGTCGCCGGAAGATGTGCAGTCATCGGAGTTCCTGAACACGTTTAGTGGTGCTCAGGTGCCACGCGGAGCGCGGCCCTATGCGATGTGCTACGGCGGGCATCAGTTTGGCAGTTGGGCGGACCAGTTAGGGGATGGTCGAGCAATAAATCTGGCAGAGGTTTCGCACGCTGACAAACGCTGGACACTACAGCTCAAGGGCGCAGGTGAAACGCCCTATTCACGTACGGCTGACGGATTGGCCGTGCTGCGTTCTTCGCTGCGCGAACATTTGTGCAGCGAAGCCATGGTTCACCTAGGCGTGCCAACGACTCGCTCGTTGTCGCTTATCACGACGGGCGACCGCGTGATGCGAGATGTGATGTATGACGGTAATCCTAAGTACGAACCGGGCGCAGTCGTGTGCCGTGTCGCGCAGAGTTTTATCCGGTTCGGTAACTTTCAAATCTTCGCATCGCGGAACGACATTGAATCGTTAAGGAAACTGACAGACTACACAATCAAGCACTACTTTCCGATGATCGTGCCAGGGAAAGACGGTTACGTCGAATTCTTCCAGGAAGTCGCTCGACGCACGATTGTCATGGTGATTCATTGGCAACGCGTCGGATTTGTTCACGGTGTGATGAACACCGACAACATGTCGATTCACGGCGAGACAATTGACTATGGGCCGTACGGATGGCTGGAAGGCTACGACCCAGCTTGGACGCCGAATACGACCGACGCCGGACAAGGTCGTTACTGTTTCGGGAACCAGCCGCAAATAGCGCTCTGGAATCTCGTGCAATTAGCCAATGCTCTCTATCCACTCACGGAGGAGGCCGAACCGTTGCAAGCTGCGCTGAATAACGTCGTCGAGCAATACAAGCAGTCGTATGATGCGATGCTTGGTGCCAAAATTGGCTTTGAATCTGTCGTCGAAGGTGACCTCGATCTGATGGCCGATCTGGAGTCAACACTGCAACTAACCGAGACCGACATGACAATCTTCTTTCGCCGTTTGGCGAACGTGCGGAAAGATCATGTACTTGATGATGGGAGCGATTTCTTAGAACCAGTGATGCATGCGTTCTATACCGTCGAAGAGCTTGCGGGCGAAACGCTTGAGCGATGGCGCGGATGGTTTGGACGCTACCTGCGTCGGCTGAATCAAACAACCACGACTGACGACGAACGTGCCAGCGGTATGAATTCTGTGAATCCCAAGTTTGTGCTGCGCAATTACATGGCACAACTCGCGATCGACAAAGCCGAAAGCGGTGATGCGTCGTTGGTTGACGAATTGTACGCGCTGTTACGACGTCCCTACGACGAGCAACCCGTGAACGAACAGTGGTTTGCAAAACGTCCCGACTGGGCGCGGCACAAGGTCGGCTGCTCGATGCTATCGTGTAGTTCTTAGTAACGAATTAGAGGGTAAAGTTCACCACCGTGCCACCCTCTTGTACCTGCACTCCAGTGGGGTTGATTTTGTAGTTCTTCGGGGGCTTGGCATTCTTCTTGTGCAAGTTCATTTCATCCTCTTCAGAAAGAGGTTCATCGGACCCTCCAGGTTCAAACATGACCGAGTGTTTGCCGATGATTGCCCCCGGCACTCCAAGTTGGTACATCGCTTTGAACTCCCCCTGCTCATTCGTTTCAGCAACTGATGGCCGACCGCCCTCTAATGGTGAGAACATCAGGCTACCGTTGGCAAACGGTTGACCGTCTAACGTGATCGTACCTGTCAGAGGCGCCAACGGGGGAAGGTCGCTGCCACACCCTGCGAACCCTACAACGGCCAGGCATATGATAAAACTTGCTCTCAAATTGGTAACCGTTCACGCGATCAACACATAAGTATATGGATTTCCGAGGTGATCGCTGAGGGTTGAAGTCATGCTGAGATCGCATTTTTCAGATTCGCGCTTGTTCGCGCTATTCGTGTGCCGTGTTTGTTTTTGCCCGCGAATCACGCCAAAGAACGCGAATTCATGCATTGAGTAAAGATCGAATGCAAAGACTTCTAATTCGGTTGGCCACAGAGTAATGATGGTGCAGGCTGGTGAGCCAACTTTGCCGCGATAGACTCGTGAAGGAAATCGAAGAAACTACGATTTTGC
>JBGSLZ010000114.1:0-121502 GCA_041740415.1 Rubripirellula sp. | reverse complement strand
GAATTTCGGTTGCCGCACGGAGGTTTGGGCCATGGATGTCGATGATTTGGAACGACTTGAAGATCGTCTCGATGCGTATCTGGCTCGCTTCGGAGATTGCTTCGGGCGGAGCGATACGCGAGTTCATCTGACGACTTACGTTCGTGGTCAGCTTTCGGATCTGGATGCTAAAAGTGTCGAGCCGATCGCGTTGCAAGCCGGCACCCCGGTTCGAACTCTGCAAGAGTTTCTTGCTCAACATCGATGGGACGAAGACGGCCTGCGCAGGAGGCTGATTCACATCGTCTGTGATGAGCACGTCACCGCCAACACGGTCGGTATCATTGACGAAACCAGTGATGTCAAGAAAGGCGACAAGACGCCCGGCGTGCAACGACAATGGTGCGGCAAAGTTGGCAAGCAAGAGAACTGCATCGTCACGGTTCATCTCGCCGCGGCGACCGAGGATTTTCATTGCATGGTCGATGGCGAACTGTTTCTTCCTGAGAGCTGGAGCGATGATCGACCGCGTTGTGCTGCCGCAGGCATCCCTGACGAAATGGTGTATCGCCCCAAATGGCAGATCGCTTTGGAGTTGCTCGATCGCAGTGAGGGCGAAGGTATCGTGTTTCCTTGGCTGACCGCCGATGAAGGTTACGGCGGCAAGCCAGGCTTTTTGGAAGGTCTGGCCAGTCGCGACCAGAAGTTTGTGCTGGAAGTACCGCGAACATTTTCAGTTTGGGAGAAGGCACCCGAAGTGACCGGGCAGCCCTATCGCAAAGGCGGCCGTGGCCGAGGTCGCAAGACGCCACGAGTCAAGAGCGGGGAAAGCTCGCCGCGAAGTGTTGAAACGGTGTTCTGGCATGGCGAAGCGATGAAGGCGAAGCGTTGGAAACGATACCGCGTCAAAGATGGCGAGAAAGGTCCAGTCATCTGGGAAGCCAAGCGTGTTCGCGTGACGCTCAAAGGCAGCGACGGCTTACCGGGGATGTCACTGTGGTTGGTGGTGGCGAGAAACGTGCTTGATGGCGAACTAAAATTTTTCGTCAGCAACGCGAGCGAGTTCACTTCGATGGCGATGCTTCTCCAAGTCGCCTTCCAGCGTTGGCGGGTGGAGCGTTGCTTTGAAGATCAGAAACAAGAAGTCGGCTTGGACTGTTACGAGGGGCGTCGCTACTTGGGGCTGAAGCGTCATTTAATCATCACGTCGATCAGCTACTTGTTTTTGTCGCAAACCTGTCAGCAGGAGCGGGAAAAAAAATCCGGAGTGGACGATTCATTAGATTCGCGACGCAGTCGACGCGATCGTTGTCAGTTGGTCGCTTCCGCGTGAGAGTCGTCGCACCTTGGTTGAGCAGGTTGCCGCGAGAATCAGCTACCATCAGTCACGCGGGCGCCGCGGCCCGCCAAAGCCATACACGAACAAAGCTCGAAAGGTACGCTACGCTGAGAATCAATCCGGACGCCATCACACGATGCCGATGGCCGAAAACTTAGCGCTGTAGTATTAGCTGATCTGTTGTTTGCTTGGTACGAACAGATTCATTACGAAAGCCTGGAATCGGCAACACTTCACGCCGACGAAACCGGTTGGCGTGTGAGTGGTAAGACCCATTGGCTATGGTGCTTCGCGAACGCTCAAAACGTGTTTTATATGATTGATCGAAGTCGCGGATCACCGGCGCTGGCAAAGTTCTTCACGCGAGCTTTCGAGGGAACGTTGATCACCGATTTTTGGTCACCGTACGAGGCGGTCATTTGCGCCGACAAACAGAAATGTTGGCAGCATTTGCTTCGTGATGTTGCCGCTGTGGATGAGGTTTCGACCGATCACAACGAGTGGAAATCATTCTCGCGGCGGCTGGTTGGTGTGTATCGCGACGCGAAGAAACTGCATCCCCTGCGAGCGAAGATGGCAGCGGATGCCTATGACATGTCGGTGGCGCGTTTGGAGGCGAGAATCGGCGCCTTGGCGAATGAAACATGGGAACATCCGGACGCCAGTCGTCTGGCCAAGCGATTGAATGAACACGGTAACGAGCTATTGACGTTCTTGTGGCACAGCGACGTTCCCTCAGATAACAACGCCGGTGAGCGAGCGATTCGTCCGGCAGTGATGATTCGCAAGAATAGCTACTGCAATCACAGCGATCGTGGCGCGCTAACGCAGTCCGTGTTGATGTCAGTGCTTCGCACCCTGCGTGTGCGAGGCCATCAGCCATTGGATACAATCCTGTCGTCGCTTGCTGAATACTAAAGAACCGGTCTTTTCCCGCCGCTCCCATCCAAAAGCAAGCCAGCAGGCTGAATAGTTACGTGTTTTCCTCAAAGTTGATCGAAGAACTAGATTTAGAGACCCTGTTTGAAACAGAGGCGATTCTAGCCGATGGGACAAAGGTAAACCTTGAGACATTCGTGGCGTACCTGGATTGGTTCGGGGAACTGATTCCCGTCCAAGTAATCGCGAACGAGGGACAGTTCCCGCTTCTCGGAACCGCGTTGCTTGAAAAATGCCGGTTGGTTGTTGATTATGTCGCCAAGTCCGTCGCGATCGTTTCAGTCGGATAACGCATTGCGATCTATGGAGGCACCGAAGGTGCATACATAGATCGTGCGTTGAACTTTGTCGCCGCACTGGATGGGTTGGGGGGGCGGAATCAGGACGCGTGATTCGTTAGAAGGAGTCTACCAGGTACGAATCTCGGCAGGGGCGATCGGCCCAAAAGTTCGGCAGAGGCAGTTGAATCGGCCGTGACGAGTCCGGCCCGATCTCCTTTGCACTTTCTACCGCAGTTACCTGGTACCAATCGTAAAAATCCTCACCATAGCACCCCGTCCAGAACCGGCGGTGCGACTCCTGTTGGCGGTCGGCGTACCATCCCGGGCAGCGTGCGTCCTCTCGCCAGAACAACTCTTTCCATGATGGTTTCGGCGTTTCACCGATCAACTCCACCCGGTCGCTGCTGCAGTGCTCACACACCACATCCGGACCCGCCGCGAAAGCTTCCTCCGGGAACTCGTCCACCGCAGCTTCGGGCTGCAAAGCTCCACTCGCTTTGAGTTGCTGACGGCAACGCTCCAGGTAATCACCGCAGCGATTGTTGCTCCAGCCGCCAATGTATCGAGTCTTCGTCAATTGATCCGGCTGAATGTGAAGGCTCCAGCGAAGCACGAACTCGCTTGTGCTCAACGTCACCGGCACTTGCGCTCGCTCGCCACCGATTCGCTTGACTTCGCGTGCCATGAACGTCACTTCGTCGGCGTCCGCTGCGACGACGCGATGATCACTGATCGGACCGCCGGTGAGATAACGTGTCAGATAGCTGACCACTTGCCGTGCCGAACTGGTCGCCGACGGCGGTGGCTGGATGAGACACCATCGTTCATTGACGGCAAGTTCACGCACATCATTACTGAGACCCCAGCGGGCGGTACCGCGCGCGTCGAAGTGCGAAACGATCGCTTTTTCCAGAATCCGCTGAACCGGTTTGATGTTGATCGGAACGGCACCACTCAAGCGCTCGATGCTTTGCGAATCATCAGCGCGCTTGGCCGACTCGGTGGTGCGCCCCTTCGTTTGCCTACTAACGATAGTGAAATCGGCAACTCCAATTTTGATGTCACGGGCGATAACCTGGTGACAGCGCTTGATGCCCTACAGGTCATGAACGCCCTCTCTCGGATCACGCGTGACGCCGAGACCGCGGGGGAATCGGCGCCTGCGGTACTCGGTGCGGACCGATTGATGGAGATTCGAGAGGAAGAGCCGGAGACTGTCGGTCGCGAATCGGATCCGGCCATGCCTCCGCGATCCTTGCCCATGCCTCCATTGATGTTTCTCGATCCAACTCGTTTGCCGATTTTGAAAGCCGAATTGGTTGATGATGTCAAAAATGAGGTGGGACACGACGATGCGCTGGAGTTATCGGCACAATTGGCTGAATAACTTTCCAAACTCACGGATCAGGTTTTGGGGAGCACTCCGCTATCTTCCATCCCTGAAAAGCCCGAAGAGCCAAATGTTTTGCGGGCTTTCTCGGGTCTGCACGGACCTCATCACAACCGTCCAAATGGTCAGGAAGTGACTCAGGGGGAACGTCGATCAAAGCGTTTGACGCAAGCTTTCTTGTGTCTGCATCCGCGATTCAAATCGCTGTCAAGCGATCAGGTCGCGGATAACACGAGCCTCTTCGACTCCGGTCAATTTTTGATCGAGACCCTGAAACTTAAAGCTGAATCGTTCGTGGTCGAATCCCAATAAATTCAGAACGGTGGCGTGAAAGTCTCGTATGTGCAGCGGATTTTGAACGATATTGTACGAGAACTCGTCGGTTTCACCATAAATCTGGCCGGGCCGGCTTCCACCGCCGGCCATCCACATTGTGTAGCATCGCGGATGGTGATCACGACCATAGTTGTCGGCGGTCAAACTGCCTTGCGTGTATATGGTTCTTCCAAACTCGCCGCCCCAGATCACCAAAGTGTCATTCAACATACCGCGTTGCTTCAGGTCCTCGAGCAAAGCGTAACACGGTTGATCGACATCCTTGCATTGGCTGGGCATGCGTCCGCTCACATTCGCGTGATGGTCCCAGTTGTTGTGATAGATCTGCACAAATCGCACGCCACGTTCTGACAATCGACGAGCCATCAATGCCGAATTTGCGAAGGTGCCTGGCTTTTTCGCGTCGTCGCCGTAGAGTTCAAAAGTCGATTTCGATTCAGACGAAATGTCGGTCAGTTCTGGTACGCTCGCTTGCATTCGAAAGGCCATTTCATACTGCTGTATTCGGGTGTTCGTTTCCGGGTCTCCGACAGCCTCCAGATTCATGCGATTGAGGGCATTGATGCCTTCAATGCTGCGTCGTCTCAACGAATCGGTAACGCCGGGCGGGTTGTTGATATACAGAATGGGGTCACCGCTGCTGCGAAAGGAAACACCCGAATGTTCGCTGGGCAAATAGCCAGCGCTCCATAAACGAGAAGAAATCGATTGCTCTTGCTCGCGGTTGCTCGGAATCGCGACGAGCACGACGAAGGCCGGCAAGTTTTGATTCATGGAACCTAGCCCATAAGAGGCCCATGAACCCAAGCAAGGTCGGCCGGTGATTTGATTGCCCGTTTGCATTGCCGTAATGGCCGGCTCATGGTTGATCGCTTCGGTGTGCAGACTTCGCATCCAACAAATTTCGTCGGACTTTTTGGACAGCCATGGCAGCAGCTCCGCATTCATCCACATACCATTCTCGCCGTATTGCTTGAATGGATACTTCGACGGCGCGATCGGAAATCGAGCCTGCCCGCTCGTCATCGTCGTCAAACGCTGGCCCTGGCGAATCGATTCCGGTAGGTCTTTGTCAAAGTACTTGTGCATCTCCGGCTTGTAGTCAAATAAGTCCATTTGCGACGGACCGCCGACCATGTGCAAATAGATCACGCGTTTCGCTTTTGGCGCGAAATGATTCGCGATAGCGCCAGATGAAGCCAGCAATCCGTCGTGGGTTCCGCCCCATACCGTCGACGAAGTTGCGGATGCGCCAGCGAGCGACGCCAGCGCGGCCGTACCTAAGAGGTGTTTGCCACCGGCCAAGAATTGCCTGCGCGACCGAAGCAGCCCGGCCCGATTGTCGATGATGCGGTCAGAGGGATTCATAGAATATGGATTGTTTGTCATCGGCGGCTACGGAAAATGAGACTACTTATTGAACGTCTCATCAAGATTCAACAACTCGTTGCACGTCATCGTCCACGCAGCAAATTCAATCGGTTCGATGGATTTGTTCACTGCGGACGAACCGACCGACAATAACCGCGCGGCATCGTCGGGGTGTGCGGAAAAATGTTCAACGTAGGCCGCGTGATTGGCCATCGTGACCGTGACTTCCGCGGCACGCATCGGCCGGCTGAGCACTTTCAACGCGATCCGCTCCAATGTTTCTTCGGCGCCATCAGTCTCATTGATCGAGTGTTCGGCGAGCTTTCTTGCCGCCTCAATGTACTCGGTAGCATTGAGCGTTACCAATGCTTGCAGCGGAGTGTTGGTGCGTTCGCGTCGAACCGTACAGACTTCGCGATTTGGCGCGTTGAGCGTCTCCAGACCCGGGGGTGGTGACATGCGCTTCCAGAACGTGTACACGGATCGGCGGTAAAGCCCTTCACCTTGGTCCATTTCGTAGTTCCGCGTATTGCTTCCCCCCAAGCCGACCATGTCCCAGATGTGGTCCGGTTGATACGGGTGTGTACCCGGGCCAAACATTTGGCGGGACAACAGACCGCTGGTTGCCAATGCGTTGTCGTGAATCATCTCAGCATCCATACGGTAGCGAGGGCCGCGTGAGAGCAATGAATTGTGCCGATCAGCGGCCAACTTTTCTTCGCTCGTATTTGCCGACTGACGATAAGTTGACGACATCAGAATTTGCTTGAAAAAGTACTTCACATCCCATCCTCGCTCAACGAAATCGACCGCCAACCAGTCCAATAACTCGGGGTGCGACGGAGGAGAACCCATCACACCAAAGTCTTCCGTCGTGGTAACCAGACCGGCGCCGAAAATCTCCTGCCAAAATCGATTCGCGGTCACCCTCGGTGTCAAAGGATTGGCCACGTCGACGGTCCAACGAGCTAGACCCAGACGGTTCCTTGGTGCATCGGCAGGAAACGGATGCAACGCTTCCGGCGGAGCGGCCGTCACCGGCTCACCAACGGCGGAGTAGTCACCACGCATGAGGATGTGTGCCATCGCCTGCTGGTCTGTTCGCTCGGCCTGTATCAATGTGGTCGGACTGTGATCGCGAATCTCTTCCTGTTCTGATTCCAATGCGTCCATCGCATTGGACAACCGGGCGCACTCAGTATCGCAGTGCTGATAGTAGTAGTCCGACATTAGCGACTGCTCCAACTCACTTCGCTCACCCACTGGAATTCCGGCGATTCCGGCAAGCTGTTCGCGAACGCGGAGCGCGGTGACATCATCGGCGCTGAGTTCTCGATCGAACAGGTAGACATCTCGCATCGATCCGACATGGATATCAGCGCTGCTTCGCTGGCCCACCCGTAGGGCGGTCTTTGCATGAATGTTCGCATTTGACTTGAGCGTCTTCATGTCGGTAGTCGTCGGCTGCACCTTGCCATCGAAGTAGATTTGTATTCCTTTCGGTTTGGCAGTTCCGTCGTAGGTTATGCAGACATGGTGCCATTGGTCATTCTCGACGATGGCATTCTTTGTCGTGACCTTCAACGCATTTTCCGGCCAGCGGTTGATCAGGTGCATCGCCAGCCGTCCACCGGCCAAGAAGACATCCCAGCCGCGATGTTTGTTTTCCGTATCCATTCTCGCCACGAGTCCGGACCCACCATTGTCGGGATTGTCGGATCGAAACCAAGTTGAAACCGAGAACGGTTCATCGACGGAAAAATCGCCGAGCGTAGCCAATTCAACATTGCTGTCGCGATGAAAATTGGCTGCTCTACCAAATCGTTGATCGTCGACCCATTCCAGGTTGGCAAGTTCGGGCGCGTTCGCTTGTGCTTCTTCGTTTAGCGGAAGATGAAGGACTGCGTCGCTGACCGAATCGGGTAGCGTGAATTCGTTCGGCTTCACCCGATCGGCCCAACTTTCGAAAGTGACCCGCTTCTCGTTCTTCCTCACTTCAATCGCCCGACGGGCCATGTCGAGTTCCTTACCGAGTTCCTCCCAGCGCGGTCGATCGGTAGTGGACGGCACGGTGGTGAAGGGTCCGCCACCGTCCTTTCGATCGGTGTCCATTGCGGGCTGCGTTGTGTTCCGAAAGAAGGCGGCGAGCGAATAGTAGTCCTTCGCCGTCAGCGGATCGAACTTGTGGTCGTGACACTGACAACAATTGGTCGTCAACCCGAGGAAAACCCAACCGTAGGTTTGCACTCGATCGGACGCATAGACTGCGAGATTTTCATCGAGAATCGTGCCGCCCTCGTTGGTCGTCAGATTGCAACGCTGGAAACCCGTGGCGACCAGTTGCTCGGTCGTCGGATCGGGTAACAAATCACCCGCCAACTGCTCGATGACGAATTTGTCGAATGGCTGATTGTCGTTGAATGAGTTGATCACCCAGTCACGGTAGGGCCAAATCTCGCGATAGTTGTCGCGGTGCATCCCATGAGTATCCCCATACCGTGCCGCGTCGAGCCAGTAACGTGCCCGATGCTCGCCCCATCCGGTCGATTGCATCAACCGATCGATCGCGTCCGACACCGCCGCGTCACCGCGCCGCGCGACATCCATGACGAAAGCTTCGGTGTCAGCGATCGACGGAGGCAGCCCGACAACGTCAAAGTTCAATCGCCGAAAGAGTGATCGAGAATCGGCCGACTCTGCGGGCTTGAGCCCTTGTCGGGTCAGTCGATCCAAGACGAATCGATCGATCGGATTTCTAGTCCATGCGTCGTCCTGTGTTGATGGCGGGTCCGATTTGGCAGGCTTGATTAACGACCAATGCTTTTGATACTTCGCGCCCTCTGCGACCCACCTCACCAACATTTGACGTTGTCCATCCGTCAAAGACTTGTGGCTCTCGGGTGGCGGCATCACCAAGTCGGGATCACTTGTTAGCACCCGAGTGATCATTTCGCTCGCCTCAGGCTCGCCGGGCTCGAGTGCGCCGGATTCGATCGCAGAAGCTCGCAGGTCCAACCTCAGTCCTGCCTCACGACTGACGCTATCGAGTCCATGGCAGGCGAAACAGTTGTCCGCCAAAATCGGCCGGATGTCTCGGTTGTACTGCAGCGGTTCATCAGCAAACGATGACCCGGCCGACAACAGCGTGAGCGAAAGAATTGATTTGACGAAGCACGAGGCCAGCAGCGAGCCGACGCTCGCCCGACAAACATTGCGATTATTGCTGGTGATGAACAAAGGACGTCAGGAGGCGAGAGGGTTCACGAATCAGTACGACCCCAGGTTATCACCGACATCGATTCTGAAATTACAGTATCGGCGCAAAAAAGTTTCGATTTTGCGGCAGTCAACCTTTCATTTGGAATCCGTCGTTCAGTAAGCATTCACAGATTTGTCAGTTACCATGGCAACTCTTTGAATACCCCATTTTCGGAAAAGTCCGTTGCTTTGAAGGAGCGATCGCCGTGCCGCTTTGTCGATATTTCTTGCTTGCTTGCCTGCTGGCTGGCGGTTGTGCCAACACGCTCCACGCCGACCCCGGCGATGAGACGAACGATCAAGTTGGGCCAAGCGTCGAGACAGCGAAAATTGGATTTTTTGTCGAGCTGAAAACCGAGTTGAAGAAAACTTGGCCGCACAACCGCACTGTCCGAGTCGTTTTTCACGGGCATTCGGTTCCCGCCGGGTACGCTCGAACGCCAACCGTCCGGACGTTCGATGCCTATCCGAGCTTGTTCCATCATCGTATCAGCAAGCGTTTTCCGACCGCTGTTATCGATGTTTGCGTCACCGCGATCGGCGGTGAGAATTCGATCCAAGGTGCAAAGCGATTTGCCTCTGACGTACTGTCGCTCCGGCCTGACTTAGTGTTCATTGACTACTCATTGAATGATCGCGGTGTCGGCTTAGCCGAGGCAGACTCTGCGTGGCGTTCGATGATTCGCGACGCGGCGAAAGCCCATGTGCAAGTCGTTCTGTTGACGCCGACGCCGGATGCAAATGAAGACATCCTTGATGAGTCCGCTCCACTGGCGATCCATGCCGCCCAAGTCCGGCAGCTCGGCATTGAATTCGGTGTTCCCGTGGTTGATTCGTTTGCCGCGTTTGCGAAGCTTGTGGAAGACGGCAAAGACGTCAATGACTTTCTAGCTCAAGCGAATCATCCCAATCGGGCTGGCCATCAAGTGATAGCGAGCGAGATCCTAGAGCTATTCCACTGAACCGTAGCGATTCCGCAACTTCCAACATTGCAACATCTGCAGCTTGGACTGACGCATTTACGCAAGTTTATCATGTGAAAGTGAAAAGAAATTCGTTTTCCTTTCGCTACATTTGGAGGTGGGAGTGCGACACCCTTCTCATGCACTGAAGGTGGCTGGGGTGCAATCTCGAATTCCATTTCTTGCTCGTTATTTGTCAGGAAGTTACCTATGAGAAACTTACGTGGAAAGCGATCGGTGGGCTTCACGCTTGTTGAGCTGTTGGTTGTGATCGCCATCATCGGTGTGTTGGTGGGACTGCTGTTGCCAGCGGTCCAGGCCGCTCGTGAAGCCGCGCGGCGGATGAGCTGCAGTAACAATTTCAAACAAATCGGGCTTGGGATACATAATTATCACTCCGCCTTCAAACAGTTGCCGGTGCACGGCACAGGCACAAAGAGTGGTACGGCCAACGGTCCACTAGCGCCGGTCGCGAATTTTTGGAACGACAGCAACTCGCACAATGCGCTGCAACTGAGTGCGTTGGTGGGACTGATGCCGTTCATCGAGCAGCAAGCGGTCTGGGAGCAAATGGCAAACCCCTTGGTCGCCACCATCACTTATCAGGCGTTCGGTCCACACCCTAACTTTGACGCTGCCGAGTCTTATCTGCCGTTTCGGACGGAACTTCAAACGCTACGTTGCCCCAGTGATCCGGGAACTGGTTTGCCGGCGATGGGACGTACCAACTATGCGGTGTGTGAAGGTGACGCACCAACCGTGTTGGCCTACGGCGATCGAGGCGTCTCGCTCGCATTGAATGTTCCTGGTGCGGGTTGGTTGACGTGGGCTGGTACTGCCGAAACGGCCCGTGCCTCGCAGCGGGGCGTCTTCGCGATTCACAGGAGAATGAAGTTCCGCGACGTTCTTGACGGGCTTTCCAACACCATCGCCATGGGCGAGATCACGACCGATTTGGGAGATCGCGACATTCGCACGAGCTCGCGGGCTTTTGTCGGCGACAACCTGATGAATAATTGCGCCGCTGCCATCGATCCATTGCGGCCAACCTTCTGGCAACCCGGTACTTTCAGCATCGGTGATGGGGCGACTGCGAAATATGCCAGAGGATACCGATGGGCTTCCGCACTCGGCTACAACTCGGCCATGTTGACGATCAAGCCGCCCAACAAAGAGATCTGCACCCAGAATAGCAGCAGCTCGGGTCAGTTCGGCGCCAGCAGTCGTCACCAAGGCGGCGTTCACGTCTTGATGGCAGACGGCGCCGTTAGGTTCATCACCGACTCGATCGAAGCCGGTGATTTGACGATCAGCCCCGTCCGCTTGGGATTCACCGGAAAGAGCGCTCCCGGTTCGGCAAGCCCCTTTGGACTCTGGGGTGCGCTTGGTTCAAGAGCCAACAAAGAGGTTATCGATACCGATATCTAGGCCGTCGATGGGTCAGGCAATCTTTCGACCGATCCTGAACGTCATCAAAGGTGTGCAGGATCGGTCCCGCCAAGTCCAAACATTCCACAATCCACGCTAACGTAAAAACCAGTCATGTTAAAAAACTTTCGCCGCTGCTCACTGCTTGCCGTGCTCGCACTTTGCGCGTTCGTAACCTCTTCCTCGACAGGCTGCAGCGACGAAAAATCGAAAGTCATCGACGCAGCTCCTGGCACACGTCCACCGACCGACGAAGAATTGGCAACAGCCAATGCAAAGCGGGATCTCGAGATGTCCGGTACTGCTGCCGAAATGCAGAAGCCACAAGGGGCACAATAGCCTCTTCCATTCCGACGCAAAAACGAAACTATATTATGCAAATGTGTAACTGTTTCGTTCTTGTCGCACGTTATTCTCTATGATGTTGAGGCCGGCTCGGGAATTCTCGACCGCAACTTCGGCTGCTGAATTATGTTTTTTATTTTCCGTAGGAGTTTTAGAAATGTGCGCAGAAAAGAGGAAGACGAGTCGGGCAGGCTTCACGCTTGTCGAATTGCTCGTAGTCATCGCCATCATTGGCGTCTTGGTGGGGCTGTTGTTGCCGGCGGTTCAAGCCGCACGGGAAGCCGCCCGTCGAATGAGTTGCAGTAACAACTTCAAACAAATCGGCCTGGGGCTTCACAACTACCATTCGGCCTTCAAGCAATTGCCCATGCACGGCACTGGTACCAAATCGGGAACACCCGATGGGATACTCAATCCCGTCAAAAAGTTTTGGCAAGACGATGCTTTCCACAATTCGCTGCAACTGAGCGCGTTCGTAGGCTTGCTACCGTTCATTGAACAACAAGCGGTTTGGGAGCAAATGTCGAATCCTCTGTACGACACGACCCAAATGCCGCCCGTAACATTTCAAGCGTTCGGCCCACACCCCTTGCTTGCTTTCGCGCAGACCTATCAGCCGTTTCGCACTGAGATGCCGACGCTGCGATGCCCGAGCGATCCTGGCACCGGTCTACCCGGTATGGGACGAACGAACTACGCCGTCTGTTCTGGTGATTCTTGGATCACAATGGGCTATGGTGATCGTGGTGCTGAATTGGGTGTGAACATTCCAGGAACAGGTGGATCGGGCAACGCGGGCACTTCGCAACAAGCGACCGCATCGCAACGGGGCGTCTTTGCATTGCACAGAAAACTGAAGTTCCGCGACATTCTTGACGGACTCTCCAACTCGATCGCGATGGGTGAAATCGCGACCGACATAGGTGATCTCGATACTCGCACCAGTTCGAGACAACAAAATGTGGACAGTGGAAACATCACTCTTTGCGATGGCTTCAACGACCCGCTACGCCCGCAGTTCTGGCAACAGGGTTTAGCCATGAGCCTGGGTGGAATGAACGGAGCCGTGAACAATTTTTCCTACGCGCGTGGTTATCGTTGGGCGTCCGCGTCAGGGATCTACACTCAGTTCGTGACCGCCAAGCCGCCAAACTCGTTGATTTGCGCTCCGGGTCCTCCGGCCAATGGAATATTCAGCACGAGTAGTCGACATCAAGGTGGTACTCACGTTTTGATGGCGGACGGTGCGGTGAAGTTCATCACCGACTCGATCGAAGCCGGCAACCAAGCCGTTTGGGCAGTGCGAATCAATCCGCCGGCCGCGCAGCCTGTTCAGGCTCTTCGAGTACCCGGTTCGGCAAGTCCCTACGGTTTGTGGGGCTCACTGGGAACACGAGCTTCGAAGGAAGTCATCAGCGAAGAGTTTTAGTTTCATTTCAAGACCCCATTGATGAACGTCAGTGCTGGAAATCTGGAACTCCAAATTTCCAGCATTGTTTTCATGTACCGCAACAAAAGGAACGCGACGTTGAAGATCAGCATGTTTGCTTTACTACTACCCGTCATGATTTGTTTGGCTTCAGGATGTAGTAAAGCTAAAAACGAAGTTGTCGATACCCAAACTTCGGTCCAAGCGCCGACGGTTGAAGAAGTGGAAACCCTGAACACGCAGATGGACGCGGCGATGTCGGGCGGCTAGGCAGGTCGGCGGCAATTGACCCACCGATGGCAGTTACGAATTGTTGAAGCGCCGTCGGTATGCCCCGGGAGTGCAATTTTCGTGGCGTCGAAACGCTGTGACGAGGTGGGCGTCCGATCGGTATCCGGTCATCGTCGCGATTTGCAGCAAGCTGTAGCGAGTTTCCGTCAACATCAATCGAACGCGTTCGATGCGAATGCGTTCGATTTCTTCGCGAGGACTCCGGTCGAGCACTTGTCGAAACCTGCGCTCGAGCGTGACTCGCGAGATCGCGATCGCGTCGGCCACCTGTTGCACGCCAATTCCCTCGCAGGCGTGCTTGCGGATAAAGTGAACAGCGGATGCGACGTGGCGGTCATCGATCGCTAACAAGTCCGTCGAACGACGCACAGATACGTGTCGTGGCGGTATCAAGATTCGTTGCGAATCGATCGCTTCACTTCGCATCAGCCTGCCCAACATCACGGCGCCCTCGAAACCCATTCGATGCGTGTCGGGTTCAATGCTACTGAGCGGTGGATTGGCCAGTTCACAGATGACTTCGTCGTCATCAACGCCCAGCACGGCGATTTCATCGGGCGCTCGCCTGCCCGCCATGACGGCGGCTTGCAAAACTTGTCTCCCTCGAACGTCGTTGCAGGCGAAAATTCCGACCGGTCCTTCGATCGTCCTGAGCCATTCGATCAATGCGGGTTCCGGCAACTCGCCCTCCGCCTCTCGTTGCAAGATACCCATGCCTCCCTTGGCCTTCGGTGACGTTGAAGTCGGTATCAGATCGTGAATCAGAGGAACGATGGCTTGCGCTTCACACAAGTTTTGAAACGCTGCTCGACGCTGGTCGGAAAAATTCACGCCTTGGTAGCCGCAGAACGCTAAGCGACGAAATCCACGCTCGATGAAATGATCGAATGCTAGTTTCGCACACTCGACCGGATCGGTATCGAAACTTGCTCCCCCCTTGGGAATCGATCCCCCTCGCAAATCAACGGTCGGGATTTTCAACCGAGCAACCGAACGTACGACCTTCTCGTTTTCCATTCTCGCAATCACGCCATCGAGTTTTTGGCCGTGAAGGAACGCGGGCACTTCTTCTTCGAGGCCCCGTTCGAGATGCAACACTTGCCACGGACCGTGCGCTCGAATGTACGCTGCAATTCCCATCAAGCACCCTCGACCGTAGGCGCGGGATGACTCAACCAACAATAAAACCCTGGGCGCGGATGTCCGAAGTTTCCGTCGTGTAGTTGTTTTAGCCATGATCTCGGACGATGCTGTTCGGGTTGACTCGACGCGAGCGCCTAAGATTTCGTTTCCGTCGAAGCGCTTGCCCCGTCTGATAGGAAACGTACGTTAATGCTCAGCGTATTCTAATGGCCAGTCTCCGAGGTTCCATCAAGTTGTCGTTTTTTCTTTTCCCTCCAGATGCCCGTACGAACGACAAAATGGTGCGAGATCTCCAAACGCATTCCGGCTCGAATGCGTCGCGGTGCTCGGCGCCGGTGAAGCGATTGATATGTCATTTTTTTGGCCCTGTTGCGGCGATCGCAATCGTGATCGGATTTGTCGGCGGCGAATCGCAGTCAGCCGATCCGGTCATGGACTTGTCGGGCCAGTGGCAAGTCGTCTTTGATCGCGATCGCACATTCGATCCAGCGGTTAAAACGAATTCGGATGGTGGTGAAAGCAATTCTGTTTCTTCAACGCCAGTTGAGATTGCGAAGTTACCCGGTTCGCTTCGAGATAGCGGACTGGGTGATTTGGTCGGCCCAAATACCAAGTGGATCGCCAGCAGTCGCCAAAAATTTTGGGAGTCGACTCGCTTTGACCCTTACCGTGGGAACGACAATTTTAAGCTCCCCTTTTGGCTCCAACCCGAACGTCACTACGTTGGTAAGGCTTGGTACCGGAGGGAGATCAACATCCCGGCAACGTGGGAAAAACGTAAAATCTTGTTGCATCTTGAGCGTCCGCATTGGCAAACGGAAGTTTGGATCGACGACAAGTTCGCCGGGCAAAATGACTCGCTCAGTGTACCGCACGAATACGACATTACCTCGCTCGTAGGTTCTGGCAAACATTGGTTGACCATCGGTATCGACAATAGCTGCGACTTGATCGATGTCGGCATCGACGCGCACAGTGTCAGTGATCACACCCAATCGGCCTGGCACGGAATTGTCGGCGAGATTCAGCTTCGGTCACAGCCGATGGTTTCAGTTGAACTTGTCAAAGTTCTTGCACTGCCCAAATCACCATCCGTTCGTGCGACGGTAAAGATTGGGAACACTTCTGGTCAAATTGAAAGTGGACGGCTGAATCTGCTGATCGAGCAAGAAGGAATTGCTTGGGGTACAGCTTCACTGGACATTGCAGTTCCAACGGGCGGAGGAACTTTCGACGTATCGATTCCGTGGAACCGTGAGCCAGCTCTCTGGGATGAATTCCGACCAACCCTTTACCATCTAACGACTTCACTTGAGCGATCTGGAAATCTTGACTCGAAAAATTCGACGACATTCGGTGTACGGTCTGTCGAGTCTCGCGACGAAAAGTTGCTGCTCAACGAACACCCGATTTTCTTACGCGGCACTTTGGAATGTTGCGTATTCCCGCTTACCGGTTATCCGCCGACTGATGTCAATGCTTGGAAGCGGATTTTAAACATTTGCAAATTTCATGGACTCAATCACCTCCGATTCCACTCTTGGTGTCCGCCGGAAGCAGCATTCGTGGCGGCCGACGAGATAGGTTTCTATTATCAGATCGAATCTTCAACCTGGCCCAACATCAGTGTTCAACTCGGCGCAAAACTTCCGATCGATGATTGGCTGTATCGCGAATCCGAACGAATCATCGCAGCCTACGCGAATCATCCGTCCTTTCTTCTGATGGTGGCGGGCAATGAGCCGTCCGGGGCGCGACACGGTGCAGAGTATTTGGAACCTTGGGTCGATCACTTCAATCGCATCGAGGATCGCGTTTTGTTTTCGGCTGGCTCGGGTTGGCCACAAACGAAACAGAGTCAATTCCATGTCTTGCCCGGCCCTCGTTTGCATCAGTGGGGACATGGCCTACGAAGCCGAATCAATGCGTTCGGGCCCGAAACGATCACCGACTATCGGAGCATCGTTGGTCGGCACAACGTCCCATTGATTAGCCACGAAGCCGGTCAGTGGTGCGCGTTCCCAAACCTGGACGAGACATCAAAGTACACCGGACCTTTGAAGGCGAGAAACCTTGAGATCTTTCGTGATCTACTCGATCAAACCGGAATGCTCGCGCAGGCAGACGACTTCGTCATGGCATCCGGAAAATTACAGGCAATTTGTTATAAGGAAGAAATCGAATCATGTTTAAGGACGCCTGGCTTGGGTGGATTTCAACTTCTAGGTCTTCATGACTTCCCTGGCCAGGGCACCGCAACGGTAGGAATCTTGGATGCCTTTTGGGATCCCAAACCCTACATCAATGCTGGTCAGTTCCGTCAGTCCTGTGGACCGATCACTCCGTTGGCTCGCATGAGTAAGCGAATCTGGACGAACAACGAGACATTTGTTGCGGACTTGGAGGTCGCGCAGTTTGGACCTGAGACGCTGGCCGATGTCACGCCTCGTTGGACCATCACTCATGGCGACCACGTGCTTGCGTCCGGGGAACTGACAAGTACGACCATTGATAGTTCAAGACTTTCCGAGATTGGCCAAGTGGAATGGAATCTATCAGGTATCAACGAAGCTTGTGAGCTGACGCTTACAGCCATATTGCCCAGAAGTGACGTGTTCAGTAGTACCTTGGCATCGCCGCATGACATCACGAATTCATGGAATTTTTGGGTATATCCTCAATCGGATTCTTTGACGGACGACCCCGACATTCTGATCAAGCAATATCTTGACGACCAGGCAATTGAGCGGCTCCGAGAGGGAGGCAAAGTTGTGTTGCTGACTCGGGCTAGTTCGGTAAAGACAGACACCCAAATCGGCTTCTCACCGATTTTTTGGAACACAGCTTGGACGAATGGGCAGGCACCTCACACGCTCGGAATTTTGTGTGATCCGGGCCACCCTTCGCTCAGCAAGTTTCCAACTCGTTTCCATAGCGATTGGCAGTGGTGGGAGCTGATCAAACGATCCGCAACGATGGAGTTGAATGACTTGCCTACCGATCTGGTTCCGATCATTCAGGTGATCCCGGATTGGTATAACCCGAAACGCTTGGCATTGATGATCGAAGCGAATGTGGAGGGCGGAAAATTGTTGATTTGCACCATCGACTTGAACGGCGACCTTTCCTCGACGACGGTTGTGAGGCAAATGAGACAGTCGCTCATGGAATACGTCGCTGGTGAACAATTCGAGCCGCCCGGTAAACTCAGCATCGAGCAAGTGCGAAGCCTGTTTCGTGAACCGTCCGCGCTACAGAAGATCAATGCCTTGGTCACAACGGACAGTCACCAGCCTGGCCATGAAGCTGAATTCGCGATTGATGGAAACCGGGCGACAATTTGGCATACGGCGTGGTCACCAACTGTGAAGCCATTGCCTCATTGGTTACAGATTGACCTGCGAGAACCACGACGTGTCGAAGGTGTTCGCTGTGTGCCGCGAGCCGATTACGCGAGGGGTCGAATTGCTGGCTACAAGATCATGGTCAGTGAAGATGCCAGCATCTGGCACGAGGTGGCAGTCGGTGATTGGTCAAACAATAGCGAGGCGAAAGAAATTCTGATTTCTCTCAACCACCACGTTCAATTTGTCCGACTTGTCGCGGAAAGTGACGCCGACGAGAGAGGAATAGCGAGTCTCGCGGAGTTCGAGATAGTGATGGGTGAAGACGAAATCAATTCCGAATGATTCATCCGTAGCACGTCTTTTTCCAAGTTGAAACTATTTGAACAACCTCACTCAGCAATCTCGAAACATCTGGTTCATGTGCTTGGTAGCGGCACTGGGTGGCTTCTTGTTTGGCTACGACTGGGTCGTTATCGGTGGTGCTAAACCATTTTATGAACCCTACTTTGGCATAACCAACGCACCTTTGCTGCAAGGCTGGGCGATGAGCAGTGCCCTGTTCGGATGCCTTTTGGGGGCCGTCATCTGCGGTGCGTTGGCGGATCGAGCCGGCCGTAAGCCCCTGCTAATTGTTTCCGCGGTGCTGTTCACCGTCTCCGCTTTTGGAACTGGCCTCGCGAATGACTTAACCACATTTACTCTGTTTCGCGTCGTTGGCGGAATCGGGATCGGCTTAGCGTCCAACCTTTCGCCGATGTACATCGCGGAGGTATCGCCTGCTGATTCGCGTGGTGCAATGGTAACGATCAATCAGTTGACGATCGTGATCGGCGTGCTAACGGCCCAAGTCGTCAATCTGATGATCGCCAGAAGTGTTCCAGACGAGGCTACATCCAACATGATTGCATTTACTTGGAACGGCACCATGGGTTGGCGTTGGATGTTCGCGGCGGAGTCGATTCCGGCTATCGCCTTCTTCAGTCTATTGTTCTTCGTTCCCGAGAGCCCGCGATGGCTCGTGATGAAAGGCGAAACCACCCGAGCCCACAATGTACTTCGTCTCATTGGTGGCGATCAACGTGCTAAAAGCGAACTTGCCATGATTGAAGAATCGTTGCGAGTACCTGAAAAGCTGGCAACGAAAGACAGCATCGCACACGAGTCATCGATGCTGAAGCTTGGCGTGTTCTTAGCGGTATTTCAACAATGGTGTGGAATCAACGTGATCTTCAATTACGCACAAGAAGTATTCTCGGCCGCCGGTTACGGCGTGGGCTCGATCATGCTCAATATTGTGATCACGGGAATTGTCAATTTGCTTTTCACTTTCGTAGCGATTTTTACCGTTGATCTTGTCGGTCGCCGATCACTTTTGTTGTTCGGATCGATCGGGCTCGCGATCACTTACGCTGCTCTTGGCGCTTGCTATTACGCTCAAAGTCAAGGGCTTCACGTACTGCTGCTGATCATTTGTGCGATTGGTTTTTATGCCATGTCGCTGGCACCGGTGGTTTGGGTGGTGATTTCGGAAATCTTTCCCAATCGACATCGGGGTCGCTCTCTCGCGATTGTCGTGTTCAACTTATGGCTTGCGTGTACCGCTCTTACATTTACGTTTCCGGTAGTGAATCAAATTTTGGGCGCTCACGGAACTTTCTGGCTTTACGGTCTGATTTGTACTCTCGGTTCGATTGTCGTTTTCTTAAAACTGCCTGAAACCAAGGGTCTGTCACTCGAGGCGATCGAACACTCGATTGTTTGTGAATCTCAGAGGTGACGTTCGGTAAAAGTATCGATCGGTTCGCATCGAATGACTATGGATTGAACGGTTCACCGACGATCGCTTGCCATTTGTTACTCTGCTGAGGCGTCAGAATTTCGAGGATGTGCTTCACCGTGTTCTGAGTCACGTCGGATCGGGCCATGCCGAAGTCGGCTCCCGGAAATGGTCCACCACCGATCCCGTGTCTCGGAGGACCATCACCGAAACCATCTCGCGGTGGCCCGCCGCGAAAACCATCGGGGCCGGGTCTATCCGGCGGTGGTTCAAATCCGTCAGGAGGGCGTCTGCGATCGTCGCGGCCACGACGATCACCATCGCCACGGCTGGGACGAGTTTCTTCAATGATTCGATTGATCGCTTCTCGCTGGTCTTGCGTGAGTTGAAGTTGGGCGACGACTTCGGAACTCTTGAACACGAAGGGCAATCGTGATTGCGCGGCTATCTGTCGCAATCGCCCCAGTTGTCGATCGCTGACTTGCTTCGATATATCGGTCTCGAAATTGCGGAGCAGATCGGTCATTTCGTCATTGTCCGATTGCAGACTACCGACGTAGCGACTGGCTAGCGAATTGCGCTGAATTTGAAACTCATCAATCGTGCGTGCGACGGAGGTTGCCGTTTCCTCATCAATGCCAAGATCTTTTTGAATCGCCCAATCACTTAGCATCTCCATCGGCGCGATGTTATCGAGAACACGCAATTCTTCGACCATCTTTTGCACACGACTCGAGGTCGCCGCAAGCTCCGATGCCACTCCCGGATCTTCGGAATGGTGTTCGAGAAAATCCTCGTAAAACGATAACGATGCTTCTAAGAAACTGCGCCGCAGGTTCTGCAGGTCAGGTCGAAAAGCGAGTTCCGATTCACTGAGATTGCTGAACTGGTCGACGGCAGATTTAGCTTGTTGGAAACTTGCCTCGGCCAGTTCGCGCTGCTGGGTTTCGCGATCCAGCGCGCGGTAGATCATCAACGTCGTGACCAGCAATCCGATCGTCGCCGCCATCATCACCATGCTGGCCATCGCTACGAGTCCGCTGTTGCGACGGCGCCACTTGGCGAGTCGTTCTAATGCCGATGGAGGCTTCGCGGCAATGGGTTTGTCGTCGAGCCAACTTTGCAGGTCATCCGCAAATGTTTGCGCCGAACTATATCGATCCGGCGGTGATTTCGAGATCGCTTTGCGAACGATTGTGTCCAGTTCAATCGGCAACGCCGGTTCGATCAACTTCGGCGCGGTCGGTTCGTGCTCGGCGACTTGGTTGAGCATTGCCCGATAACTGTCGCCCTTGATAGCAGGCTCAAGCGTTAAGAGTTCGTACAACGTAACGCCGAGCGAGTAGATGTCGGTGCGATGATCCATCTCCCCACGTTTCCCGGCCGCTTGTTCAGGACTCATGTACTTGAGTGTGCCCAGCGGGTCGCCTGTGCGGGTCATGTTGGAATCAGCGTGTTGGATTTGAGCCAACCCGAAATCGGTTACCCAGATTTGGCCGGCAGCGTCCATCAATAAGTTGCCAGGTTTGATGTCTCGGTGAATGACTCCGTATTGATGAGCGTGCTGAATCGCGAGCGCAGCCTGATGGGCCATCTTCACGGCAGTGCGATAGTAGCTCGTTCGCTGGGAAAGGCTGTTAGCCAAAACCGTTGAAACTGATTCGGCGCTGAGCTTTCGGTTCCGGGTGGTCGAGTGCAATGACTTGGGGCGCATCATGTCAGGTTCATCGCCGGCAACCTTGCGAGGCGTCATTGCCAACGTGTCGGTTACTTCGATCGGCGTCGAGCCGGCGTCCGCCTTCCCATTCGCCTGACGCATTTGATGAATGACATCGGCGAGTGTTTGCCCTTCGATTAGCTGCATCGCGTAGAAGTGAACGCCCCGATCGCTTCCGACGGCGTAGACTGGAACAATGTTCGTGTGGTGCAACGCCGCCGCCGCGTGGGCCTCGTTGCGAAACCGTTGCAATCGCACCTCATCAAGGCCACTCGCGAAAGGCAATACTTTCAATGCGACACGTCGTCCGAGCGAGAGTTGGATCGCCTCATAGACCACTCCCATACCGCCGCGACCAAGTTCACCCACGATTTGAAAGTCGCCGATTGGTTTGGACGTGAATTCTGCATCGGGAGCCACTGCGATTCCGACTGGCTTCGGTTCGGCTGCGCGGTGGATCATGGCCAACCCATCAAGCGACGGACGAAGCATTGCAGCAATATCCGCATGTCCCTTCAAGAAATTTTGCATCGAAGGCGGGTCGCCCGATTCGAGCAGCGACATGTACTGCTTCACCGCAGCTACGACCCGATCGTCCTGCTGCGAATCGTCTTGCCAAGAATCATCTTGATCAAGTTGGTCGTGTGACATAGCGTTACTCGTCCCCGATGGTTTGTTTCAGTTTCGCCAACGCTCGCACCCATAATTTTTCGACGCTGTCGACCGACCGATCCATCTGTTCGGCTACCTCCGCGAATGACAAGTTATCGACATGGCGAAGCACGATCACTTGGCGGTAGTGCTGCGGAAGCGTCTCGAGTGCTTCCGCCATTTTCAAGAACGCTTCGTTGCGAGCGAAGTGTTGACTCGGGGATGTGAAGTCACCGGCAAGCCCCGAGTGCAAGAAACTCGATGCGCTGTTGAGACCTCGATTGAGTGCTTGTTCGAGTCGCGGGTCACGCTTCTGGGTGCCAAGATACTTTCGGACTTGCATCGCCAAAACATTCGCGAGAATACCTCGCAACCAACCTGCAAATTCTTCCGCCGACTGACCACGAAAATCTTTGAAGCTGTCACTCGCTGCCAAGCTGACCTCTTGCACCAAGTCCGCCGGGTCGGCTTTTCCCTGCATGTGGTGGTGCAGACCCGATCTGGCCAGAAAGATCAAATACTTGCGATACGACTGCAGCATCTCGCCAAGCGCATGGCCGTCCCCCCCGCGAGCTTTACGCAGCAACTCGTCGAACGAAGATGTGGGGTCGGTGGAATTGCTCAAACGTCGCATTCTCGGAAAGTCTTGTGAATCTGTGCCTTCGGTTGCGATCTTAAGACCGAACCGCCGCCCATTTTAGAAAAACCTCGCGGGATCGGTCAGACGGCGCCGAAAAATGATGAGATTAAGAACGCGGATTCCCAGTCCGAGATCAAATGAGCTGCTGCGTGCCACCGCGTCGCTAGCAGTTACCGAAACATTGAAATACAATCCGTGGTCCTGCCCTGGCCATACCGTTGAATGATCACAAAGTTACAGAGGCGTCTTGATGGCTTTGAAGCCGAGTTGCATTTCGTCAGCCACATTTCGACCACGATCGCTAAAACGGTCACTACTTAGGTCATTGTTTGCCGAGCGACTCGAGGATCGTCGTCTGCTGGCTCTGGATGCATTCGCCGGCTCAGGAATCACATCGCAATATTTCGCCGACACCTCGCTGCAACAGATCGTGGAAACGCGACTCGAGTCGTCTGTCAATCAAGATTGGGGCGCATCCGCGCCGGTAGCCGGATTGAATGTTGACGCTTTCTCAGCGCGTTTCATTGGTCAAGTCGAAGCGGCGTTCACGGAGCCGCACACCTTCTCGTTATCCGCCGACGGTGGCGCGCGGCTTTGGATCAACGGCGTGAAGGTGGTCGATCAGTGGGATGCGAACTCGGTCACCGCAAACGCATCGGTGGATTTGATTTCGGGGCGGCGGTACGACATCCAATTGGAATATCGCGAAACCGGTGGCGACGCCGATGTGTCGCTCGCGTGGTCCAGTCCGTCCCAATCGACGCAACTCATTCCATCGTCGAAGTTGTTTGCCAGTGAGCGAGGATCGATCCAAAGTCGTGTTTGGAATGCGGTATCTGGCTCAAATCTGTCTGATCTGACGACGCTGGGGACTTATCCGAACCAGCCTGAACTGATTCAAAACCTTTCGTCGTTTGAAGTACCCACATCCGGGACCTTAGCAAAGAGCGGCACGGTGTCGGGCCTGCTGCACCCGCCGACGACGGGTGATTACCAATTCTTCGTCACCGGCGACGGTGTCGCGGAACTGTGGCTTGGCAACACATCGGACTCCGGTGCAATGCAGCGCATCGCTGTCAACAATGCACCGAGTTCACCGGGATCATGGACGCAAACACCCGCCCAACAATCCGAAGCGATCACTTTGGTTGCCGGACAAAGTTATGCGATTGAGTTGATCTATCGAAACGGTTCGACGAACGACCGAGTCGCCGTCGGATGGACAACGCCTCAATCAAGCTCGATCGAAGTTGTATCGGGCGAGAATCTATCGGCGCCGCTCGCAACGGTTAGCGTGTTCTCGAAGCAGGTTCAGGCGGCCGAAGGAAGTAGTACTCCGATCGAGTTTGTCGTTCAGCGAGACGGTCAGCCGACAACGAATCCGCTGGTCGTTTCATACTCGCTTCGTGGCGGAGCGACACCGGGTGTCGACTACGCGGGATCGACGATCGGGACGGTCACCATTCCCGCCAACGAATCATCCGCCAGCGTCACGATCGCCCCGCTTGTAGACGCATCGAACGAAGGCGTTGAAAGCCTGATCTTTGAAGTGATCGATGGTCCCGGATACGATGTCGGACTGATCAGCCAACGGCGTGGTCAGGCTTCGATCGGCGACGTCGTCGATCCGCCCGCCGGTGCGTTAGTAGTGTCTCCGGCGATCCCGCTGTCGGGATACGGAAAGTTTGGCGGGGCTTTCTCGTCGATCACACCGACCGCACCGTATTCCAGAATTTTTCAAGCGGTCATCTCAACTAAACCGGCAAATTCTTACAACGCGCAGTTGAAAATCGATAGTCTGTCGGGCTTCGGTGCCGGCGATGTGTTGCTGGCCGATTTCTATGTTCGCTCAATCGGCGGCGTCGGCCAAATCACTGCGGTCGCCGAGACAAACGGGGCGTCCTACGACAAAAGTCTCGATCGGACGTTCGAGGTGCCGACGCAATGGACCCGCATCCAATTGCCGTTTGTCACCGTCAAAGCTTATCCGACCGGTGTCACGCCGCCGATGTCGTTTGGATTCTTCTTGGGTGCGAAGGTCCAAACGATCCAGTTCGCTGACATCCGCCTGTACGCCTACGGGCAACCAAGAGATATCACTCCCGCAAGTTTACAACTCAACGGGCGCGACTCCTTTGGTACCACCACGACCATCGCCGTCGCAAACCAGCCCTTTGATACGGCCGCGCGGATCGAAACGGTCACGACGCCGACCGGCGGCACTCCAGCGGTCATCCAACCGTGGCGCTTTCAATACGGTGGGCGCAACAGTGCAATCGTTCAAAACGGCAATACGCTCGTCCTTGAATTTTATGCGCGATCAGTCGCCGGCGCCGTTCCCCGGATTCAGGTTGTCATTCAAACGACGGATACCTACGCAACGCTAAAGAGCCAGACGATCCAACCCTCATCGGCTTGGCAAAAGTACACCGTTTCGGTGAACGCAAACGCTGATTATGGAATCCAGGGTTTGCAAGCGATGATGAATTTGGGGTTCGAGCCGCAAACCGTCGAGATCGCTGACATCCGCTGGACGAACGATTCGGCGCTCGTTGACATCGGAGACCTGCCGAGCTTGGCAACATCCAGTAGTTATGTCGGGCGGAACGGTGACGATGCTTGGCGAGCAACGGCGGACGCGGATATCGCAGCCGACCGAAAAGCCGAATTGAATGTTCATGTCATCGACGCGGCTGGGAATCCCGTAACCGGCGCCGTTGTTTCGATTCGCCAGACCTCGCACGATTTCCGTTTCGGATCGGCGATTGATGGCAGTGCGCGTCTGGATCCCAACACGACTGACCCCGCATATCAAAAGTACCAAAGCGAGATCAAGCGACTATTCAACACGGTCGTCATTGAGAACAGCATGAAATGGCCGCAACTGATTGCGGATCGTTCGCGAGCGATTGCCGTGGCGAATTGGGCGGTCGACAACGATCTGTACCTTCGCGGCCACAACGTGATTTGGCCCAGCGAGGATAATTTGCCCGCCTCTGTTTGGGGTCAGTACCAGACCATTCTCGCGACGGGCGGATCCCTGAATGCGAAAAACTACTTAAGTCAAGCGATTGCAACCCACATCCAGGATGTTGCGACAATTTTTGCCGGCATCACAGGCGAGTGGGATATCGTCAATGAGCCGTTCACGAATCACGATGTGATGGACGCATTGGGTTCCGACTCGGTGGTTGTCGACTGGTTCAATTTGTTTCGCCAATTCGATCCGACCGGCGACCGCGTCCTCAACGACTACGACATCTTCGCTAACAATGGCGGTAATACGGCACATCGGACGAACTTTGGATACTGGCTGACGATGTTGAACAATGCCGACGCCATCGAACGCATCGGTGAACAGAGCCACTATACCGAGGGCAACCTTACCGATATCGCCGTATTGGGATCGTTGATTGATACATATCACAATCAGTTCAATTTGCCAATCGCGATCACCGAGTTTGATGTCACCAGTAAAGATCGGCAATTGCAAGCGGACTACCTTCGCGACTACTTGACGATGACGTTCAGCAAGTCAGCGATCGACGAATTTCTGAATTGGGGTTTTTGGTCCGAGGCTCATTGGCGACCCGACGCGGCCATGTACAACGCTGATTTCGCGGTTCGTCCGCACGGTCAAGTTTACGAGGATTTGGTGTTCGGTTCCTGGTGGACGGATACGCGTGGAACGACTCGAAATGACGGCGACGTTACCGTTGATGTTTTCAAAGGAGATTACGAGATCACCGTCACTCGTGACGGGCAGAGCGTGACTCGGTCGCTGAGCAATTTTGCAGACGACGGAACAATGGTGTTCGCGTTGCCAGGAATCGTTTGGTCGGAAACATCGCTGACATCCAGCGAAGGTGTCACAACACAAGTGTCCGCTTCGCTGAGCGAGGCTCCGGCCAGCGATGTATCGATAACGATCGGATCCAATTCACAAGTCTCGGTATCACCTTCGCAACTGACGTTCACACCGCTGAACTGGAACATCTCGCAAACGATCGATGTCACACCGATCGAAGACTACACGGTCGAGGGCCCGCAATCGGCGATACTGAATGTGACGTTGTCGAGCACGGACGCGAAATTTGATGCCGCGCCGGTGATTTCACCTAGCATCGACTTTGCCGATGGTCAGGCTCCGTTACGCGTAAATTCGGTGACCATCGGAGACAACGATGTCTCGCGGTCGGTGATTCGCAAAGTGGTCGTCGAGTTCGATGGCTTGGCAACCATTCAGACCGGCGCCTTCCAAATCGAAAAACTGGTGGGTGGACAAGCCGCATCCAACTTGGATTTGAGTTTCATTCCCGAGGACGTTGATTCGGGTGGCGGCATTTATCGGACCCGCGTCGCCATCACCTTTACAGGCACGCTGACGGGGCCCGCCAGCGTAAATGCGTTCGGCGGTTTGATGGACGGAGACTATCGATTGACGATCGATCCGAATTTGGTCACCAAGCAAAATACAACGGCGGTGTTGGACGGGAATTCCGATGGTGTGCCGGGTGGCAGTTATTCGATCGGCGACAATCCCCTTGATCGATTCTTCGCCTTGTATGGTGATGCGTCGGGCGATGGCGTGGTCGCGTTTGCGGACTACCTACGCTTTAGGGCCAGCTATGGCTCGCGAGCGGGGAACAGTCGGTTCGAGAGCGATTTGGACTACAACGGCGATGGGCTGATCGGTTTTGCTGAATACATCCAGTTCCGCGCGAACTACACAAAACACAGATAGCTTCACCGGCATTGCGGATAGCTCAGTTGGTATCAGTGCATCACCCACCGGGGCGACGCTAGTGCATGTGCGATTTTGTGAACTATGATGTCGGGGCTCGAATTTCGAGCCGCCGCAAGATAGTTTCACCGCCAAATAGCGATCCAAATGCAGGTCCGTAAAGCCGTTATCACCGCCGCCGCTCCGAATCAAAATCGGCTTCCCTTGCAACAGTTAGTCGACGCCCGTGGGGATGAAAAAACGGCGCTGCAATTGATTGTCGAAGAGACCGTCGCGGCCGGCATTGAAGAGATTTGTTTGGTGATCAAACCGGGCGACCACGCGGCTTACCAAGCCGCAGCCGGAAGTCGGTTGGGCAGTTTACAGTTTGTTGAACAGCCGGAGCCTCTCGGCTACGCCGATGCGATTTCGCGAGCCAAGAAATTCGTCGGCGACGAACCTTTCTTGCATTTGGTCGGCGACCACTTGTACGTCAGCGCTACTGACAAACCGTGCGCTAAACAACTGGTTGAAATTGCCAGCGAGTTTGGCTGCTCGGTATCGGCGGTTCAAGCGACCCGCGAAAGTAACTTACCCTATTTCGGTATTGTCAGCGGCCCGAATGTACCTCGGCATCAGCGGCTTTATGAAGTTCAACGCGTTGTTGAAAAGCCGACGCCGACGTATGCCGAACAAGAGTTGGTGACACCGGGACTGCGTGCGGGACAGTACCTCGGCTTCTTCGGAATGCACGTGTTGACGGCTGAAGTCATGCCGTTGATCGAACGACTCGTCAAGGAATGTCCGAAGTCATCAACGCCGCTCAAGAAACCGACGCTATCGGATGCGGCCGCGTTATTGCCGTCGCGCGGGCGGTATCTTGCCTACGAGGTGCATGGCTCCCGCTACAACTTGGGCATCAAGTATGGATTGTTGAAGGCGCAATTGGCGATCGGACTTTCTGGTATTGATCGCGAACAAATTCTCGCCGAGATGGTCGATTTATTGTCGCATCGCTTGGAGGCGCAATCGGCATCATGAGTCGATCCAGTCGAATGAATCCGTTGATCGAGATCATCCTTTCCGAAGACGATTCCATCCGGAACCGATCACTCGAATCGGTATGTAAAGGTGCGTCGGTTGATCAGTTATTAGCACACGCGGGAGTGCTAGACGATTTTCGGCGTGTCGAGAGCAATCTTTACCATCGCGTCCGAGCGTTGTTCTTTTTGTCAGCGATCTATCGATATCATCTACCCGGTCGTTTGTCACCGACTCAATCCGGATTGATCCCGTACTCGGGTTATGAACATTTGTTGTCTCGCCGCTTCATCGAAGCGATCGATACGTTTTTAGATGTGCAGACCAAGGACGGACCCAGCGATGGGCTCGCCAGTGCTCTGTCCCAGGCCTATCACCAACTGGGTTTCCAAACATTGGCGGACCAGGTTCGCCGAAGCGTGCGCAGCGTTCGTGGGAATCAATGGATGTTCCGGCTCGGGCATCCCGCCGATCATCCGCTGCGGATTCGACCTGAATTGATGCACATCAATCAGGCAACCGGTACGATGCCGCTGTTGAAGGAAACGACGGCGGTGCGGATGGACTTTTCACATAGTGCTTGGAGCGACATCTTTTTTCTGGGCATGGATTTTCCCGAAGGAGCGAGGGTTCTCAACGTGTCGATCGACTTGGCCGTCCGCGGTCGCGACGATTATCCCAAACCGCCGATCGAAACTTACCTTCGTATCATCGATCGACCGGTGATCCGGTTAACCAGCGTCGATCTGGGCGCGTCGACGGAGGTCGATTCGATTTCCGAGATGTTCGACTTCGCTCGTGACTATCTCGGCCTACTCAAGGCTGCGGTGATCGCATCCGGGTTGGTGCCGCCGGGACTCGAGGGTTGTCGACAGACGATCGGCGAATTGTTGGCTCGCATTGCCGGACCCGGTCGCGGTATCGAACTGGTCAGCAAGATCAATGATATCCCCAAAGGATCGCGTTTGGCCGTGTCGACCAATTTGCTTGGTTCTTTGATCTCGATTCTGATGCGGGCGACTGGTCAGATTTCTTCATTGACGGGACCGCTCAATGAGACCGACCGGCGATTGGTTGCCGCTCGGGCGATTTTGGGTGAGTGGATCGGCGGCAGCGGTGGCGGCTGGCAAGATTCCGGCGGTGTCTGGCCGGGTATCAAACTGATCTGCGGCAGTCCGGCCGAATCAGGCGATCCCGAATTTGGCGTCAGCCGTGGTCGATTGATGCCTGTGCATCACGTGATGAATGACGACGAAGCCTCACCGGCGACGCGCAAGAAGATCCAAGACTCGTTGGTTCTCGTTCACGGCGGAATGGCTCAGAACGTCGGTCCCATCCTCGAAATGGTTACCGAGCATTATCTGCTGCGCAGCGAACGGGAATGGGTCGGCCGTGGCGAGGCAATGAAGATCCTCGACGAAGTGACGGCGGCGATTCGCGACGGTGATGTCAAACGTATCGGCGAAGTCACGACCCGAAATTTTGAGGGCCCGCTGCAAACGATCATCCCTTGGGCGACCAATCGATTCACTGATTCGTTGATCGAACAATGCCGCGCGAAGTATGCCGACAAATTCTGGGGCTTCTGGATGCTCGGCGGGATGGCCGGCGGCGGGATGGGATTCATCTTTGATCCGACGATCAAGCCCGAAGCACAAGCTTGGCTTGGTCAAGCGATGGTTGCGACGAAGCGCGAGATGCAAACTTCGTTGCCATTCGCGATGGATCCCGTTGTCTATGATTTTGCCATCAACGACAACGGTTCGTTTTCGCAAATGTTGACGGGCGAAGATGCCGTCATGCCGGATCGCTACTATGCGTTGGTGTTGCCCCAGTTGTTGCGAACACCCCTGCGAGATTTGCCGATGGGACGTCGGATTGAACTCGAACAAATCGGCAAGCGTTGCCGTGCCAGCGATGCCGGCGACGCGGCGACGCTGTTACTCTCGAGTGTTCTACCGCACGCCGAATCGGGGAATTCACAGACCGAATCTTTGCATGATTTGTTAGCGGCATCGGGATTCGATCGGCAACAACATGAGATGATTCGCGAGGACTTGCGCAGCGGTCGAATCGGGTTGGCGCAAAATAGGCTTTCCGCGAATACGACCATTCGTGATGTCACGCCACAGCATGTCGTCGATGTTCGTGAGGGAACTCAAAAGAAGTTCGCCGACTTGGGCGCTCGGGCGATTCGTGACGGGCAAGTCGCGATCGTGACCCTGGCCGCCGGTGTCGGAAGCCGCTGGACCGAAGGCGCCGGCGTTTCCAAAGCGCTGCATCCGTTCAACCGGTTCGCCGGTCGGCATCGTAGTTTTCTGGAAGTTCACCTCGCCAAGAATCGTAAGACCTCGGCAAATCATGGAGGATCGATTCCGCATGTTTTTACGACCAGCCACCTAACCGATGCGGCAATTCGCGATCACCTTGGTCGCAATGATGATTTTGGATTCGGCGACGGTGGCGTGTACGTTTCGACCGGCCGAAGCATCGGATTGAGATTGATTCCGACTGAACGCGACTTGAGATTTCTTTGGGAAGAAACAGCTCAGCAGATTCTCGACGAACAACAACAAAAGGTTCGCGAGAGTGTCCGGCAAGCTCTGATCGGTTGGGCAACGAGCGCGGGTCAGTGCAACGACTACACGGATAATTTACCCAGCCAGTGCATTCATCCGGTCGGTCACTGGTACGAGATTCCCAATCTGCTTCGCAACGGCACGCTGCGAACGTTGTTGGATCGTCAGAGTGAACTTCAACACCTGCTCCTTCACAACATTGATACACTTGGTGCCAATGTTGATCCTGGGCTACTTGGATTGCACATCGATGGCGGGAGTACGCTATCGTTCGAGGTGATCGGTCGGCGTTTGGAAGACCGAGGTGGTGGTCTCGCCGTGGTCGGCGGTCGACCGCGTTTGGTCGAAGGTCTGGCGATGCCAACCGAGAAGGCGGAATTCTCGCTGACGTTTTACAACTCGATGACGACCTGGATTCAGATTGACGGTCTGCTCGATTCGTTCGGATTGACCCGTGTCGACTTGAAAGACGACGAGAAGGTCGACCGAGCGGTGCGTGAAATGGCGACGCGACTACCGACGTACGTGACGCTCAAAGATGTGAAGAAACGTTGGGGCAATGCGCAAGAGGACGTCTATCCGGTTGCCCAGTTTGAAAAGCTTTGGGGCGATATGACGGCGATACCAGAAATCAACTCGAAATTCTTGGTTACCCCGATGCGTCGCGGACAGCAACTCAAGGCCCAGTCACAACTCGATCCGTGGAAACGTGACGGTAGCGCCGATTACATTGATTCGTTGTGCAAATGGACTTGATTCGTTGGACCGTGGAACAAGCCGCAAAGCTTGCTTCATCGAAACATCTTACGCGTCCCCTGCGATGCTGCCGCGCAAGCGTGTTTCACGCGGCAATCTGGGCTTCATGGATGGTTGGCCTCATGTTTTGCTCGTACGCTTGAATTATCGCGACGATCAACCTGATTCGTCGATCTATGTCTGCATCGAGAAGGAAGTGCATCCTTGGGTAGAGCATTGGTACTTTCGACGTTGTTGTTTTTCGGCGTCAGTCTCGCTGGGTTGCCCGATAGAGTGCAGGCAGCGGAATCGCCTGTTCAGTTTGACCTTCCGTCCGTCGCCGTCGCCTATCATCTCGTTGAACTTGCGGAATCGAGAACATCGACCGCTCCGCTGCCAAACGGTTGGAGACTGGTCACGTTTGAATTGCGACTGTCTTGCATCAACACTTCAACCTTGAAGTCTCCGATGCAACAGTTTGTTGTGCGTGCGAAACCGCGTGACTCTTCGTTGCAAATTGTCGATTACTCGCCGCGAACCGAGGTCGTCAGCGATTTAACGACGCCGATCCAAATCAAACGTACCAATGAAAAATCCAACTCGCTTGGCCTTGCCTTGAACGGCAACTATGGCACCGTGGCGCGGGGAAACATCGGTACCGACCAAGGTACCAAGGACACCGAATGCGTTCAGTTTGATCGCGCCGCGCCGCTGCAGGCGGTGATCGCTTCGGGCACATTCGAGCGCGGTCGGGGCGTGTACTTCAAACTCCGTTGGACCGACACGCAAGTGCTCGAAGGCGAACGACTCTTTCGCATGACCATCAGCGTTCCACCGACGTGGCGCGGCGAATTAGTCGATGTGAATGTCGTCGGCGAAGCCGAACATCGTCCGTTCGGGAGCTGGGAAAGTGAACTCAAAACAGTCGCGTCCGCAAACTTCGTTGTGGCGACGTATCTTCACGACGATGCCGAAGCGGCCTCGCTTGCCCATCGACTTGCAAACGCCGAATATGATCTGCGTGCCGTTGCAACGCGGAATTCCTATCCGCCCAAGTCGCTGACCGGGATGCTGCGACAGGTGACGATGATGGATTCGCCAGCGGGCGAACTGACTTGGTTGCCGAGGATATTGCAAACTCAATCCGATCCTGGCACCGCTCAGTTGTTACACCAACTTCCCGTTGAGATTCGCAGCGTCGCGGCTAACTACATGGGTGTTCGTCGCAATTTTCTGGCGTTGCGCGACGTACCCGAAAGCGCTGCCGTGGCGCGAGTGTCGATCAACGAGTAGCCGATCAGCTTTCCAAATCGGCGATGCGTTTCTCGAGTGCATCGATTCGCTCGTTCACGGTTTCGAGTCTGGCAAGGAGTCCATCGACGGCGGTTTCTGACTTTCTCGCAACGACCGAGTCCTCCGACGTTTCCACCGCCGCGTGTTTCTCGATTCGGGCAACCAAGTACTGGCGTTCTTGCGGCAGGTACAACTTGTGAGCGAACATCTGACCACGACCGGCGGGTGTCAGCGGCTCGACCAGACCTTTTTCGACCAATCCATCGACTGCTGCTTGCATTTCAGATAGCTCGCCGAAAGGGTTCATCCTGGACGCCCTCGTTCGTAGTTCGCCCAATGTTTGCGGACCTCGCAGCAGCAGTTCTGTCATCACTGCAGCACCAGGGCCATCCACGCCCAACCAATCGTAGGCGGCATGACGGTACTTGATGGCTCGTCCGCTGCCTTGCACCTCACGAGCCGCACCGGCCGCCTTCAATTCATCCAGCGCCAACAATGCGTCTTCGTCATCCAAATCCATCTTGGGATCACGATTGGATTTCTGATTGCTACCGCCAATCAACGAAGCTAACGTCAGCGGATAATTGTCGGGCGTGGTCTTCGCTTTCTCGATCAATACGCCAAGTATCCGCCTTGCCGCCGCCGACAAAGGCTTCGCAGTCTTCTTATCTTCCGCCGTTTCGTCGCTCATGGTTTGTGCTCTCGTGTTGGGATGATGAAACCCGCATTTTCGCTTGTCTGGGTAGCCCGACGCAAGCGCCGAATCGCTATCGTAGATGTTTGACGCGACCCTTTTCCAAACTGTTTTATCGAATCATGAATCGTATCGCAGTAATCACGTTGACGCTGCTTTGCAGCTCCGCATTTCAATCCACCAACTTTTCGCGCACCGCACTCGGCGCCGAACGTCCGAACATCGTGATGGCGTTTGCCGACGATTGGGGGAAGTATGCCAGCGCCTACGCCAAGCTCGAACCGGGCAGCATTCACGAAGTTGTTGCTACACCCAATTTTGATGCGGTGGCTGAACAGGGACTTCTATTCACGCGTGCCTTCGTCAGCGCTCCGTCGTGTACACCATGTCGAAGTTCGCTACTGTCCGGACAACCGTTTTGGCGATGTGAGCGCGCGTCGATTTTGCAGGGAGCAGTTTGGGATTTTTCGATCCCCGCTTATCCGCTGTTGCTGCAAGAAAACGGTTATCGGATCGGGCACACGTATAAGGTATGGGGTCCTGGAACACCGACCGATGCGCCTCACGGAGGTGCGAAGACAGCTTTCAATTCTCACGGGCGCGCGTTCAACAATTTTTCACAGAACGCTGGTGCCGGCGATGATCGTAAGAAGGGAAAATCAAAGCTATTGGCCGAAGTGCGAGACAACATTCGCTCGTTCTTGGACGCCGACAACAATGGCAAGGTCGATGGCGACTCACCGTTTTGTTATTGGTTTGGTCCCACCAATACGCACCGGAAATGGATTGCCGGCAGCGGAAAACTACTTTGGGATATTGACCCTGACGATTTGAAGGGAAAGCTGCCGCCGTATCTACCAGACGTTGAGACGGTGCGCGAAGACTTTGCGGACTACTTGGGTGAGATCCAAGCTTTCGATGCCGGACTGGGCGTCTTGATCGACGAACTGAAGCGTTTGGGTGCGTACGACGACACGATTCTGGTCGTCAGTGGGGATCATGGTATACCCGGCGTCTCGCGCGGCAAATGCAATCTGTACGATGCGGGAACTCAAGTGCCGCTGGCGATCCGCTGGCCCGCCGGTATCGAGAAGGCCGGACGCATCATCGATGACTTTGTATCGCTTCCCGACTTGGCGCCGACATTCTTGGAAGTCGCGAAGGTCGAAGCGCCTCAAACGATGATCGCTTCGTCGCTGGTGCCTATCCTGATGAGCAATCAGAGCGGTCAAGTGGATCCGAAACGTGATGCGGTGTTCACAGGCCGCGAGCGTCACGTCGCCGCGGCGCGAACCGACTTCAAGCCCTATCCCCAGCGAGCAATTCGAACGGATCAATACTTGTTTATCATCAATTTCGAGCCCGAGCGTTGGCCGATGGGGACGGGGCCCGGATTTGGCGACCACGGCGGATTGCCAGATTCTCATGCGCTAACCGAAGACACCTTCGCCGCCTTTGCCGACATGGATGCCAGTCCGACCAAGGCCTGGGTCGTGTTGCATCGCGATCAAGATCCGGCGTCCTTCGACTTCGCCGTCGGACAGCGTCCCAAGTACGAGTTGTACGACATCCAAAAAGATCGCGATTGCATGGTCAATCTCGCGGAGAATCGAAAGTTCCAAGACATCCGCACCCAGCTCAACGACCGGCTGATTAACTACTTGCGGGATACGGGTGACCCGCGTGTCGGCAACGACGTTCTCTTCGAACGATCACCCTACACGGACCTTGAAGGGAAACCGAAACGTAAGTCGAAGAAATAACTCACCAGCGGAGCTTCGACGCAATCATGCCAGGCGTGACGTCGCTCTGGATAACCTAGTCGACTGTGGCGAAAGCAATGGCGTGCGTCATGTCGCACCAGCCTCGATGGCGTCGTCCATCTTTTTGCGTTGTGATTCCATCAGCTTCATCGCGTTGGGCAGTCCTCGGATGACCTCCGCGTAAGCCGCTCCGAAAACCGGAACTGTCGTCTTAATGAAGTACGCAGCCACTTCGATCACTACCTTTTGGTTGTCGGGATTCTTAAAATCGGTTGTCTCCCATTCGCGATACCTCGTTAACATCTTGTGTCCGTAGCTGGCCAGATTCAGCCAGCGTTGGGTTGTTTCCAGATAGGGTATATTTGCTTTGCCGGCACTGTAAGTCACGACGGCCCAAGCTTGGGGTAGATTGCCTAATGCCTTGTTGACCTTATCGGTCCATTCCGCCACGTCCTTCCATTCCTTTTCGCGTTTCCACTTCTCGAAATCAGGTTTATAGTTGTTCGAAATTTTGGCTGGTTTTTGGTTGAATATCTTCGCTATCTCGCTCGCTACCTTTTGTCCCCTCGTCTGCATGTCAGTCTCGAAGTTCACAATTCCGGTTGGCAGATAATAACCCCCCCCCGCCATCGCCAAAGGAGCGGGCACGCCGGCTTCAAACATCTGATTGCGATCCCAGATGTTATTGTTGTCGCTCAAATAGTCGAACACGCCGTACAGAGTGTTTGGTCGGACGCCGATTTTATAGTACCCGCACACCGTTTGCATGTCCGTGTACATGTCGCGTGCCAACCGTCGCGCCGTTGGAGTGGTAGCGTCGTCTCCAGCTTTCTTAAGTGCGTTGATGAGCTTGTGGTAATAGTGAAACGTCGAATTCATGTGGGTCGCGGCGTTCTTCCGATTACAAGATGGGTCCATCATTTGCGATGACTTCAACTGAGAAGCTTTGATGTACATTCGTGCGCGACCAGCGGCATAATCAAGAGCGTTCGGCATTGCAGGGTCTCGGTGGAGTGCAGATGAAGAAGGGATCGAACGACAATGACACCGTTCGGTAGCAACCAAATTAGTCTAACGAGATACCCACCAGTAAGTGGCTTATTGTTCACGATTGCTGCCGCCGCTTGATCTTCAGCGACTATGGTCGCCTGAATGATTTTCTCGCTCGATGGACGGCTTCCCAGCGTGTGCAGCCCTCCAAATGATCGTTGACGATTCCCATCGCCTGCATCATGGCATAGCAAGTGGTTGGCCCGACGAATGTCCAACCTCGCTGTTTGAGTGACTTACTCAGGTGCGTTGATTGGTCACTCATTGAAGTGATGTCCGATCGGGATCGTGGCGACTTTTGACGGCTCGGCTCGAATGACCAAAAGAACTTCGCCAGTGATCCGAATTCATCGGCGAGTTCGATCCCTCGAGCGGCGTTGTTGATCGTTGACCTTATCTTGCCTAGATGCCTAACGATGGCCGCGTTTCTGAGTAGCTGATCGATTTTGGACTGATCGAATTCTTTGACCTTTTTCATTTCAAAGTCTTCAAAAGCGTCTCGAAACGAGTCGCGTTTTCTTAGTATCGTCAGCCAACTGAGCCCCGATTGGAATCCCTCCAGACAAACCTTCTCGAAAATTCGCCGATCGTCATCGACTGGCATTCCCCACTCCCGATCATGGTAAAGCTCGTATGTAGGATCGGTGCCACACCACCAACATCGAGACCGACCGTCTTCACCAGCGATCAAATCGATAGATTCAGGCATCAGTTTGCTGCTTGAATTCGGAATCGAAGGTCGGTGATTTTGTTGCCCGCGATATCTGATTCAAATTGTCGAAGGATGGCCCGCTTTCGGAATGCGAGTTCCTGGAGCGCGACCGAATCGGTGACGAAGACCTGCAAAACACCCGCTCGCAGATTTCCGACTTGGCAGGACGCGGCTAAGGATTCACCCACCGCGGTTGCGATCGACTGGATCATGTGCTCGTTGACACCCGACCGAGCGTAACCTCGACGAGACATCAGCTGGCTAACGATCGATCCGATACGACGGACGCGAGGTCGGTCGCCTTTTGAATCTTTCGCGGAACGCACGAACTTTTTGCCACGGTTAGCACTCATAGACCGACTTTCGCCTGATGGACATCGCTTACCAAAATCGTTCCAATCTTGGCTGACTGAGATTCAGTTGAGGGAGTTTTGTCCAGGAGTCTTCGTTGTCCCAAATCGCGTCACCCGTGTCCACCGATGCGCCGTTGGTGATCATCGGCTGGCGAGAATGGCTTGGTCTTCCTGACCTGAGAATCTCGCATATCAAGGCAAAGATCGACACCGGGGCTCGGTCTTCCTGTTTGCATGCTTACGATATCGAGCCGTTTGACAATGCCGGGTCGGCGTGGGTGCGATTCAGTGTCCATCCGATCCAGCGTCGTGATGATTTGATCGTTCAATGCGAAGCTCCCGTTCACGACATACGCAACGTGCGAAGTTCCAGTGGGGAATCTTCGAAGAGGTTTGTCATTTTGACGCCCGTGACTTGGATGGGCGAAACTTGGAACATTGAATTGACGTTGGCGGATCGAAGTTTGATGGGTTTCCGAATGTTGATCGGTCGTGAAGCTGTCCGAGGAAGAATGCTGGTCGATCCCGGTCGATCTTACTTCGGCGGTCGCCCGCCCCGTCGTCGCCGACGACACTTGCACCCTTAGCGGTCTCGGGCCATCGGCATGATCACGTAGCCGTATCCGTCATCGGTGGTCAGCAGGGCTGGCGCCGCACCTGATTCGATCTCCATGATGAAGTTTGCTTCGTTGTCGAGCACTTTGCAGAAGTCGGCCAAGTAACGATGGTCCATCGTCAGCACAATTGGTTCACCGTCGTACGCGATCGGCAATTCGATTTGTGATTCACCAATTTCGGCCGTGCTGGCTTCCAACTTCAATGTGCCGTCCGCAAATGTAAAGTCGATCCCTCGACTCTCATGATCCGTCACGATCGCGGCTTGTCTCAAAGCCGCGAACAACGGTCCGACTGTCATGTCCAATTGAATCGCGCCGCTACGCTGTGGCAATACTTGCCGCCAATTCGGATAACGACCCTCAACCAATCGCGAATAAATGACGGCGCGACTCGTCCGCAACAACAGATCGTTGCTGCGCGCCGCCACGTCAACGGTTTCATCTTTATCCGAGAGCGCGCGTTCCATCAATTGGATCGCCCGCGTCGGGACTATCGTGGTGGCACCGGTCGTTTGATGGCCACCGATCGATTCGCCGACGCCTTGCATCCGGGCGAGTCGCCGGCCGTCGGTGCCAACTGCTATGACGCTTGTCTCGTCGAGTTCAAGTAAGACTCCACCGAGCGCGTATCGGCTGCTTTCGGGATCAGTTGCGAAGACGGTTCGCTTGACCATTTCGCGAAACAGGCGAGTGGGCACGACGTGGTATTTTTCTTCGTCGAAACCGGCTACCGCTGGAAATTCATCGGGATTGTTTCCGGGCAGGCGATATTTGCTGCGGCTACCGCGAACGCGAATGCCGGAGTCATCCGTTTCCAAATGGATCGTCTCGTCGTTGCTCTCGCGGAGGATCGCCATCGTGCGTTGCACCGGCAACAAAGCTGTGCCTTCGGTTTCTATTTCAACGCCATCTTCGAGTTCCAGCCGGATACCAACTTCCATATCGGTTGCCGTCAGCGTCAGCTTGCCGCCTGCGGCAGTGACCTTCACGTTTTGCAGGATCTCTTTGGGCGAGCGGGTCGGCGCGATCGAAGCGGCGAGGGCGAACGCGTTGGTCAGGGATTCACGTTGGCAGGTGATCTTCATGGCTTCACAAAAACGAACGGTAACGATTGACGGCCCGCAGAACGGAATTCACGAAGCCATGTTGTACCCCTTCACTTCATCCAACGCATTAGGCCGTGTGGACTGACTCAGTCAGTGTTTGGTCCTCTCTAAAGATAGATATATTTATAAATACCGTCGTCATCGTCATACGAACGACCAAAGTGTCGCAAACATCGGATCCAGATTCGTAAGTCAAACGTAGCTCGTTACTTACTGAATCAGCAGCTAAGTGGGAAACGTGTTGGACGATGGTGATGTCTTTGCCGCAATCGGACGACGAACTCGACATGGGACGACGCTGAGATCGAAAATCAGACGAATGGGACGCGCAACCGTTGACAGCGCACAGACATTGAGTCGACAGCTTATCCACCAAAAAAATAGCCGGATTTCGTCCTGTTTTTTTTGCATCGCTGGCCCCGCCGGGATGAATTCGCGACGCGGTTTAAGCGGGCCCGAGTTTCTCGGTGACTTCGTCGTCGGCCCGGCGGAGATCCGAATCAGTCTCGAGCAACGATTGTGTCTTTCGGATCGCGTGCAGAACCGTCGTGTGATCGCGACCGCCGAAGTGCTCGCCGATTTGGTGCATGCTCTTGCCCGTCATCCGCCGAGCGATCAGCATGGCCAGCGAGCGTGCTCGGACGAGGTTTTGCTTTCGCGAACTGCTGCGAAGTTCGGATGCCCTCATGCGAAAATAGCGAGCAACAGCGTTGGTGATCGACGCGAGTGAGACCTCTTCGGTCTTTCCGATTTTGTCGATCGCGGATTGGACCGCTTCCATCGACGGCGGGCTGTCGTGCATTCGGCACCACAACGAGACCTGTTTCAAAGCTGATTCGAGTCCACGGGCGGGCAGGTTGGGATCGAGTCCCTCGTGCAGGATATCCAGCAATCCCGATTCGATGTCCAAGCCGAAGTGCATCGACAATTCGCGGAGCAGTTGCAATCGCGACGCTCCGCACGGCAGTGCGATCGAGATGGTCAAACCGGGCAACACGCGACTGACCAGCAGCGGACGTAACCCGCGAATCTCGGACGGTAACCGACGGCACGTCACGATCATTGCTGAACCGGCGGCGATGCGAGATTCGATTCGCATCGCTAACTCGTCTTGGGCCGCCGGTTTGTCGGCGATCAAATGCAAATCATCGATGACCAAAATGGGAACATCCGATATTTCGGCTCTCAGCGGCGGAAGATCGTCCGCCGCGACCGCTTCGGCGTATTGCCGAGCGAAGTCAATCGCAGGCAGATGGACGACCCTGGCCGGTTCGCCGTCGACCGACGACTCGCTCGCATGACGGGCGGCTAAATGCAGGGCGATCGCCGTTTTGCCGGCACCGCTGGGACCAATCAGCAAGATCGGATTGCCGAATTCAAAAGCGCTGACTTCACCGCTGCCGACAAACGCGACGAGCCGATTCGGTTCCCCGGCAATGAAATAGGGCAGCGAAGCCGGTGTCAGCCGTACATCGCGACGCCGGGCCCGCACCGCCGGGCGTTCCAGCGGAAAGGAGGTGACGAAGTCGGTATCGAGCTTGGAGTCTTGAGCGAGCGCGTTCATAGCAGCTCAGGTGATTTGGGACGTTTACAAAAAGAACACCGAGATTGTACCGATGTGATCTCAGAAAGCGAGTGGATAACCAAAAGTTATCCACATCTCAAAATTGTCGTAAGCGTTTAACAAATAAAGAGATAGATTCGCAAGCTGGCAAAATTTCTTCGACGGTGGAAAACTTGGACACTCCGAAACGAAGCGCCGAGCGGATTTCCGGTTCCGGTCGCTGCATCGCGGTCAACACGTGGCTGGGCGGGCTGCTGCCGCTGCTGCATGCTGAACCGCTGCTGCAGGCGATGCCAGCCATGTCGAGCGCCATCAGCATGGATTGACGATCGGCGCCGATGAAGGAGACGCACGACGTGCTGGGCAAACGGGCTGGCACAGGCCGGCGACCTTCTGCGACGCTTGCTTGCCCGCGCAGGATCGAACCTTGGATCACAATCTGATCGAGTAGCGAGCGCAATTCGCTTTCAAACTGGTCGCGCAGCGACCGCATGTGTTGGGCAGAGTCATCCAGTTCGGCGCAGGCCAGCCGTATCGCTTCGGCCATCGCGACGATCATCGCGACGGGTTCGGTCCCGGGACGCGTGTCGAGTTGTTGTTGTCCGCCGAAGAGCATTGGGCGCAGCTTCACGCCGCCCGCCAACCACAAACATCCGATGCCCGTTGGCCCATGGAACTTGTGCGCGGTGAAAGTCACGGCGGAAGCACCCAAACGGTCCAGGTCCACCGGCGTTTTACCGATCGACTGCGTCGCATCGACGTGCAACGGCACGCGGGCGGCTCGACATACCTCGGCGATTCGCTCGATCGGCTGGATCACGCCCGTTTCATTATTGGCCGACATGATCGAGACCAGGGCCGCCGCCGGACGATCCGACGATGGATCGCCGGCGATCAAATCGGCCAGCAGATCGACGCGGACTTCACCGAGCTCGTCGACATCGAGCCAGCGTAACTGGCGTCCGGCCGACGCGAGTGACTGGGCGGCCACGATCACGCTGGGGTGCTCGATTCTGCTGAGCACGATCGGGCCCAATCGACCGTCGTTGTCGGGCTCGCCGATACCTGAGATGGCCAGGTTGTTGGATTCGGTGCCGCCGCTGGTGAAGATCAATCGAGGTCCGCCGGGCCGATCGAGCCGCGTTCCCAATGCTCGACCGATCGTATCGAGCGACGTTTCGATTTTTGCACGGGCGGTTCTGCCTAGCCCATGCAACGAAGACGGGTTTGCTGGTCCCGATCGCAGTTCACTTACGAGGACTTCGGCGACACGCGGGTCGATCGCGGTCGTGGCGTTGTTGTCGAGATAAATCATGGCATCGAATGAAACGCATCGTCATCGGGGAAGTCAGTTTTTGCTTCCTCCAAGAGTCCCTCGGCAAGCTGATCACGGCCGGCATCGCTGAGATCTTCAATCAGCGCAGAGTAACTGGACTTCAGATATTCGTTGATCGACGATTCCAGTTCGCCCGGCTTGGTGAGTGGTTGAGCGATTTCCATCAACCGGGGTATCAGGATGTACAGTTCTCGCTCGGCCAATCGGGCGACGACGGGCCACAGCAGTTTGGCAGCTTCGGGGTGATCGACGCTCCATTTTCGCCAATATTGATCGCTACCGTCGGTCAACCTGAGCTGTTCGACCAACAGGTTAGCGTCGGCGGGCGTGGCCCCCGTCAAACCTCGCGAGATTGACACCAAATGCCAAACGTCGGGCGTTCCAGCGACTGGGGGAATCAATGAATTTTGACGCAGATAGGTCGCCGTTTTCGGCGTGGTCCCGGAGCGGTTGATCGGCGTGATTTGCAGGTGCAGCAGCGGGATTTCGTAAAAACTGAAGTCACGCAGTTGGAAATGAGTCGGCGAAAACTCGCTTCCACTAACAAATCCTTGAGTCCGGATGACGATAAAACCGACGATCAGCAACAACAGGCCAGCGCCGATGGCGACCCCGATGCGGACGGCTCGACTTTGGCTCGTCCGTGATTTCGGCGCGGCAGGGGTCGAAACGGTGGAAATCGAGGTGGACATAACGGGTAGCTTGCGAGATGTTGCGATCAAGCTCAATCATTCGAGGAAGCATTACTTTAAGCCATGTCGCGACTTTGGTCCCCCGCCGCCAGCCGTATCTGTCCATGGACCGGCAATAATTTCTTGGGCGGCGGAACTCTTCAAACGCGTCGGCGTCCTTATTCGGTAACCGCGATCGGTTCGTCAAGGATCTCGGGTCGAGCCGACGAGTTGAAAACCGATGCGTCGATTGAAATAACCGACCAGGAAGAACCAAGTGTCAGGCGAATGAGAGTGGAGGCGATACTGTTGCTGGCGAAGACACCGATCAACCCGCGAAAACTGGCCCAATTGGCTCACTTGGCGGACGCAACCGAGGCTCGTACACTTGTCCGCCAGCTCAATCGTGTTTATGACACTCACGGTCGAGCCATTCGGGTCGAGCAGATCGCAGGCGGATATCGAATGTTGACGCATCCGACGCTGGCGCCCTGGTTGGCACGGCTGGGGCATTTGCCTCCAGCAGTGAGGCTTTCGACGCCGATGATGGAAACGCTTGCGGTGGTCGCTTATCGTCAACCCGTCTCTCGCGCTAGTGCGGAGGCAATACGGGGTGTCGCGTGCGGCGAGTTGCTGCGGCAATTGATGGAACGAGATTTGATACGCATAGCCGGCCGCAGCGAAGAACTCGGGCGTCCCTATCTTTACGGTACCACTAAACGTTTTTTACAACTGTTCGGGCTATCCAACGTCGACGCGCTGCCGCCCATCCATTGGCAGACGTTGCAAGATGATGACCCACCCGTTTCACCCCTTGATGATTTGTCGACATCCACGAAGGAGCCAGTCGTGAGTACCATGATCGCGTCAGTTTTCGACCCAAACACTCTCGGCCAACCCATTCTCAGCCACACCGAAATCATGCCAACACTCACCGCCGATCCCAATGTAGTCGGCTTTGCCGTCGTCCCGACTCTTGATGCCGAACTTGACCGATCGGTCATTGATCCGTTTACCAACGGCCCGTTGCCCGTTGCAGCGATCGACGATGACGAAGATGGAGTGGAGGAAGACGACGATTGGGACGATGACGATGACGAAGATGATGACTGGGACGACGACGACGACGACGAAGATGACGACGACGAGGATGAGGACGACGAGGATGAGGATGAAGAAGAGCTAGAAGACGACTGGGAAGAAGTCGCTGACGAGGATGACGATGAGGACGACGACGAAGAAGAAGATGGCGACGAGGATGACGCCGAAGACGAAGATGACGACGAAGATTGGAGCGAAGACGAAGAAGAAGGCGCTGTCGAAGAGGAAGAGGAAGAGGAAGTAGCAGGCGACGACGACAAGTGGGACTGATTTGCTGCGAGTCGTGATCGATCCTAATCGTCGCCTAGATTGAAAAGATGGCGGACAGCTTCGAGCAGTCCGCGATGGTGTCCCTGGGCCGCGTCATCTCGCATCGAGGTCAACGGCGGATGCAACAACTTGTTGATCAACCGATCAAACGACTTCTCGATCTCTCGAGCGACGGCCGGATCGTGTTGGTAGAGGCCGAGTTTGTTCTTGAGGCGATCCAGTTCATCCTGTTTCAATTCACTGGCTTGGCTGCGTAGTCGTTGGATCACCGGGCCGGTCGCACGGTGTTGGATCGCTTGCATAAAACGCTGCGTTTCCTCGGCAATGATCTGCTTGGCTTTTGGCCATTCTTTTTGTCGTTCACGTCGATTGCGTTCGCAAGCAGCTTTCAAATCGTCAATGCCGTACAGGTAGACGCTAGACAGCTGGCCGATCGACGTTTCAAAGTCTCTCGGTACGGCCAAGTCGAGGATCAACAGCACCCGGTTGCGTCGTTTGGTGTGCAACGGCAAGAACGCCGCCCGGTCCATGATCGGCTGTGCCGATGATGTCGTGCCGATCAAAATGTCCGCTGCGATCACTTCGTCCGAAAGCCGATCCCACAATTCCGGTCGCATGCCGAATGATTCGGCCAGTTCGACCGCACGTTCGAAGTTGCGATTGATGATGCAAACATCACTCGCGCCAGCCTGGATCAAGTATCGCAATGTTTCTTCGCCCATTTCGCCGGCGCCGCAGATCACGATGCGCTTTTTGTGCAGCGAGTCGAATACCTCCGGAATGATTTCGCCGACGGCGACGCTGGGGACGCTGACGCGGCGACGATGAATCGCCGTTTCGTCTTGAACCCGTTTGGCGGTTCGATTGGCAGCTTGAAACACGCTGTGGGTCAGTGGACCGGCCGATCCGCAGTGGCAAGCCAAATCGTAAGCCTGTTTAACTTGTGACAAAATCTGAGCTTCGCCGACGACCATGCTGTCCAAACTGGCGGCGACGGTGAACAGGTGCTCGACCGCTTCCCGTCCCGTGCGATAGATCATTTGATCGAGCACTTCATCCGGTGAGAGTTGATGTTGCCGCGCCAAAAAATTGGCAACTGCGTCGCGATCAAGCTCAACATCGTCGCCCGTGGTCGTATACAGCTCGATGCGATTACAAGTGCTGATCAGCACCAACTCACAAGATGGAAACTGATGACGAAACGCGGCCAATGCGTCGCCGACCTGTTCCGTGGTGAAGGCGATCTTTTCGCGGAACTCGACGGCGGCGTCATGATGGCTGCAGCCGATCATCTGCAACTTCACGATTGGGTCTCGCTTTCGGTCTGGATTACCTGTTCACCGGCTTGATGGCCGTGAGGTGTGCTGAGCACGCCGACCATCGCCAGGATCAAAAAACCGAGACTCGCCAGTGTCAGATACACAGCTTTGCGACCACGGCTGGCGGGCGCGTAGAAGAACTCGACCGATGTCGCCGCCAATAGCCAAACCAACAGCAACAGGCTCAACAGCACGCCGCGATCCATCCAATCAACCGTCCCCCAACGATTCAAGTTCATCACGACACCCGCCAACAAGCCGAGGCCGACCGCAATCGTGCTGGTTACCAAGCATCGCCGATTCAATCGTCCCAATGTTTCGAGCGTGGGAAGTCTCATCGATGATCCGGCCCGATGCCGTTTCAAACGCCAAGACTGAACCAAATACATCACTCCGGCCAAGAATCCGATCAACACGGCGGTGGATCCGACGGCCATGGAAGCCGCATGCACGCTGCGCCACACTTCGACGGCTTCGGTGCGTGTGAACGGCGGCATTCCCCGCACCGCGATCGCAATCGCGATCAGGGCCATGACGGCGGGCAAGAAAAAGAAACTGACAATCGTATCGGGGCGTCGGGTGTAGAAAACAAAGAAACAGATCGCCATCGCCAGCGAAAGAATCAGCGACCAATCCGACCAAGTCGCCAACAGGCCCACGTCGTCGCCGTTGGCGTCGGTTGCTCGGAGCAAAATGTAGCAAGCATGGGTGAACAGCCCGACGACCATCATCACGATCACAGCTAGCACGCGTCCGGGGATACGGCCGAGCAAACGCGATAGTTCCAACAACAGCACCACTAGGTAGCTGGTAAAGAAACAAGTGACGGTGATTTCGCGAAGGATGGTCAACATGCACCAATCGTAACCGCTCAACGCGAAATGTCTGCGCCGCGGCCCTGCCGGCTGGCCAAACGTGCCGCACTCGCCGTTTTACCAGGGCGAGACCAGCCATGTGCGAATCCGCACCTTGCCGTCCGCATCGATCGTCGCGCGAACCGCTCCGTCGCGAGCGGTGACATGCACACCGCTGCCGGACGAACTGAGCATTTCAGACACTTCGGGACGTTCGGCGCGTTGACCACCGCTAACGATTGTCTCGGCCGGCCGGAACCATTGCAGCACCGAGGCGGCATCCATTTGCAAACTGCCGTGGTGCGGCGCCATCAACGTGCCGCCCGGCGGTGGACGGTCAAGACGGATCAAACTCTCGGTTCCGGGCGGCTCCAAGTCGCCCGGCAGCAACAGTGTCTTTCTTCCTCGGCCAACCATCAATACCAACGAGTTTGCGTTGTCACTGGCGGGCAGCCGCTCGGCCGGTGGATGCAGAACGCTGAAAGTCATCGTCGCCGCGTCGATCGTATCGCCGACGGAGAGCTCTTCGACGGGCACGCGGTGCACAGCGATCGCTTCGCGGATCGGATCGAGCGCCGATTCTGGTTCGTTCAACATTCCCGGTGGCGTGTAGATTCGATCGACCCGGAATCGACGCAGCAAACCCGGCAACGCATTGAAGTGATCGGAGTCGGCGTGTGACAAAAAGACACCGTTCAATCGGGTGACGCCCAACGACCAAAGTCCCTGATCGATATCACGGCTGCTGCCGGTATCATTTCCGAGTCGTCCGCAATCGTACAGCCAAACATGATCGTCGCCCGTCCGGACGATCACGCTGGTGCCATGGCCCACATCGATGAAGGTTGCCTCGAGGCTGCCCTCGTCGAGTGGGGTGCCTCGCGTCGACATCACCATCGCGACCAGCATCCAAACCGCGATCCAGCCGAATCGAACTAGCCGAGTCCTGGCACCGGGCCGCATCAGCAAGGTCGACACCACCACCGCATAAAATATCAAAACCCACCACGTCGGCGGCGAGGGCAACCAAGCATGTCCGTACGGCACGCAAGCCGCCGATTCGATTACCCATCGCATCGCCGACAACGAGCCGTCACAGACGAAGGCGGGAACCACCGCCAACGGTTGATACACGATCGCGCAGGCGACGGTAACGATTCCCAATGCCAACGACAGAAATAGCAACGGACCCAACATCACGTTGACCGGAATGCTGATCCACGAAACGACGTGAAACTGATGCCAAACCAACGGCATGCTCATCATCGAAACACACGCGCTGAACCAAAACAGTTTGCAAACGATGCCGAACAGATATCGCAGCACAATGACCGGCAGCGACCGCGACGTTTCGACCAAAGCCGACAAGTGCTCTTCGTGTCGAATCGCTTCATCGACGACCGCCGACCCCGATTTGCCCCGCGCACTCGCTAGGATCAATGTCGCGACGGCCAAGAATGACAACTGGACGCCGACGCTGTAGACATTCTCGGGATTCAGAATGACCAGAATCAAAGCCGCTAACGACAGCGTGTTGATCGCCTGTCCCGGTCGGCGCATCCAGAGCGCGAACATCAACGTCGATACCAGAACGGCAGCCCGAATCACCGGCGGCCGCGCGCCCGTGATCGCGCAGTAAAACAGGCAAACGCTTAGTACCAATACGATCTTCATCGACATCGACAACCGCAACATCACAGCGATCCACGTTGTCATCGCGACGACGATTGCCAAGTGCATTCCGCTGACGGAAAGCAAATGGGCTGTACCGGTCACCAACAACTGGTCGCGGGTCTCGTTGTCGACAAAATCGCGCTGCCCGATCACCAGCGCGACTGCCAACGGCCCGCTCGATTCGCCGAGTTCGCGGAGCAATCCGTCGCGGCCCTCGGCGGCGATCGTTGCGATCAATCGAGAGAACATGTAGCCCGATTTCGGAGGACCGATCGTCTCGATCTGATCCGCTTGGGTGACTTCGATCCGGCCGTGGATTCGATCGTGTCGATAGTATTCGCGGCGATCAAAGCCACCGGGATTGGTCGAAGATCCCGGGCCGCGCATGGTGCCGTAGACGCGAATTTGATCGCCAGGTAACAATTCGTCACGCCGACCATCAACGGTCACCAAAACACGACCGGCAACCCGTTGGTAATCATCGCCGATTCGGATTCGCGAAACCGAAAGTTCAATCTGTGATTGCCAAGGTGATTGATGGGTGCGATCGCGTTGTTCGGCAAGCGGATGACGACGCAGAACCGTCGGTTGATCCACCACACCTTCCAAAACTGTCGGTCGCGAACCCTGATTCAACAGAGCCAGCAGTCCAGATCCGTTGTAATGTCGAGTCTGCAAATGATGATCGAGCCCACCGAACGCCATCATCATGACGACGGTCGCATTCACCGGTGCACGGGATTGGATGGATCGCTGGACCGCAATCATAACGGCGCAAACCGCAACGATGGGCAACCAGAATCCAGCGTGGAAGTTGGGTGAAACGAATTTGGCGCCGCTGATGACTGCGGCACCGATCGCCGAATCGATTAGCACGCCGACAACCGTGGCAATTGCCAGGAGCAGCAATGGCTGACGTTGCGCGAGCGATCCCGCTCGATTGCTCAGCGACGGCGGATTCGGCGTCAAAATCATCGAAAAAACCCACCGCGCTTGGCGTCGTGGCCGCGTGGTCAAAACAAAGAAAAAGCCGCACCAGAGCGAACTCTGGCACGGCTTTGATGCGTTCCGATCGGTAGTTACCGAACGGTCAGGCGATACTAGCTACGCTTTCTTGGTAGCTTTTTTCTTCGAAGCTTTCTTCTTCTTGGAAGCTTTTTTCTTAGCTCCCTTCTTCTTGACGGCCTTCTTCTTGGTCGCCTTCTTCTTCGTTGCCTTCTTGGCGGCCTTCTTCTTAGTCGATCGCTTTACAGCTTTCTTCTTGGTCGCCTTCTTCTTCGTTGCTTTTTTCTTGGCCACGTGTTTTCTCCGCTGAGAAAGGAACGTTGACGAGTCCTCGAGACTTCAATCGCACTGCTTTTGAAGTCACCGGCCACGGCTCATCAAACGTTGGATGTGGTCGAAGTTCAAAGCCATGGTGTCCAACACCGACGCAGCTTCTAGTTCAACCGTAAAACTGCGCGTAACTTTAGGCGCTTCTCCAGATTCCGCAACATCTTTTTAGAAAAAAAGTGGTTGCAAAACAAAAATTCTTTGTTATCCCTGTTCGCCGATTCTGACTTTCGAGGCATCACTTACATTCAGTGATCGATGCGCGGAGCCTTGAATCGACACGTCGACAAGTGAATTCACGAAGCGAATCACGAACTCGTATCGAACTCGTTGAAGGCGTCAGTACTGCGCGCCGCCGCCGCGTTGCAATTGTTGAAAACTCGTAACGCCCAGCATCAAAAACATGATTCCCATGAACGGTTGATCGACGCTGAATGCGTACGCAGTCGTTAGCGCTGCCGCGACCACGCTGATCCACAGCGATACGCGGGCATGGCCGCCACGTATCTGGACCAACGAATTTGCGATCTGGCCACCGTCCAATGGCAACACTGGAATCAAATTCAGCACCGCCCAAAAAATGCTCGGGAACAAGTAAAAATCGATCAAGGCGTACAACCCGATGCTGTCCGTGATCATTGCCGAACCTTCGTCGGCGCCGATCGCCTTCTGAATGAATCGCGGAAATTGAAGTACGGTATCGAACTGATCCAATCGATATCCGGACATCTTCACCAAGCTGATCACAACTACCGCTGACATGAATTGGGCGAGCGGTCCGGCAAAAGAAATCCACAAGTCTTGTCGTGGACTCAGCGACCCATAGTTCCGCGATCCGCGCGGAATCGCCAAACCGCCGAAGTGATAAAGGACCACGGAAGATTGAATCCCGAACTGACGAAACGCCAGCGCGTGGCCCAATTCGTGAATCAAAATCGACACGAACATGCAAAACGTCCACAGCACCAACAGCGGCAGAATTCCTGGGCTTAGTTCCTTCAACAACAGGTCAAATCCTTGCACCCACGAATAGCCGATCACGATTGCGACCAGCCAAAAACCCCAGGAAATCCGAATGGGAAACCCCAGCAGGTTGAACCGTAAATCGTATGGCGAAACGGGCGGTTCTTGCAGCAGCATCGGTCAATCGGTCCAGCGTCGTCGGGTCGGCAAATTCGGCTCGCGATCAGTTTACCAGCTTTCGCTCGAAGCATTCTCGCGCCCGCAGGCTCTCCACCTGAGGCGGTGAACGGTCACCGCCGATTTCCAACACGGTTCGGAGAATATCATGTTTCGATTCAATCAGGTTGCGACAATCGCGGCCGCCGTTTTACTTGTTGTCGGTTTCCAGCCCGCTCGCGCGAAGGCAGCGGGCTTGCTGGTCGCCGACGGAGGCTTCGGTGGAGTTCTCGAGATCCAATCGCAAGACGTTCGCGTCACCATCAACAACTCGATCGCAGTCACGCAAATCGACCAAGTCTTCTTGAACACCGAGAACCGACAAGTCGAAGCGCTGTACACATTCCCGGTGCCGCGTCAGGCGAGCGTCTCCAACTTCAGCATGTGGATCGGAGGCAAAGAGATGATCGGCGAAGTCGTTGAAAAAGAACGTGCGCGCGAAATCTACAACAGCTACAAGCAGAAGCGGCGCGACCCGGGGCTGCTCGAACAGGTCGACTTCAAACAGTTTGAAATGAGGATCTTTCCGATCGAGCCGGGCGCAGAACAACGAGTCCGCATCGAGTACTACCAAGAACTCAACGTCGATCATGACTGGGCCACCTACGTCTATCCGCTGGCTACGAATACTTCGGGTAAGCCTCTTGATACGCGCGTCCGAGGTCGCTTCTCGATGAACGTCGACCTGAAAAGCGAAGTGCCGATTGATGAACTCAGGAGTGAGTCGCACACCCAAGATTTCGTCGTCGTTTCGCACCGCGAGGACTATGCGCAAGCCGCGATGGAATTGAACGATGGTGACTTGTCACGCGACATCGTGATGTCCGTCCACACCAAGCGTGCTCGCACCGGATTGGATGTCGTCACCAGCCGGCCCGAAGGCGAGGACGGCTACTTCATGTTAACGCTGACGCCGGGTGAAGACCTGGGCGCCACGATCGAGCCGATGGACTACGTGTTTCTGTTGGATGTGTCGGGAAGCATGGCCCAGGATGATAAATTGGCGATCAGCCGCAATAGCGTGCTCGCCTTCATCGATTCTCTCGGCAGCGACGATCGATTCGATTGCCTCGCATTCAATCTGGCACCGACACCGCTATTCAGTCAGATGGTTCCGGCTGACAAGTCGAACCTGGAAAGGGCCCGAGCGTTCTTCAGCGAACAACGGGCTCGTGGCGGCACGGTCCTGCGTCCGGCATTGTCCGCCGCGTACGCCTATCGCGATCATGATCGCCCGCTGAATGTTGTGCTTCTGAGTGATGGACTAACGGAAGTCGGCGAACAGGCCGAATTGATGCGTCTGATCGGCAGCCGACCTTCGGGAGTGCGAGTGTTTTGCATCGGTGTCGGCAACGAAGTGAATCGACCACTGCTCGATCAAATGGCGACCGGCGCCGGCGGTTTGGCAGCGTTCGTATCGACCGAGGATAGTTTTGAGCGTCAAGCTCATCTGATGCGCCAAAAACTGATTCGTCCGGCAATCGAAGATTTGAAGGTGACCTTCGACGGCGGACGAGTCGCCGAGGTGGAACCGACTACGGGCGGCAATCTGTTCTATGGAACGCCGCTGCGAATGTACGGTCGCTACGGCGATGCGGGACCGGTCACGGTGACGCTGCGAGGCCGAGTGCAAGGTGGCGACTGGGAACAATCCGTCGAGATGAAATTGCCCGCCACCGATGAAGGCAATAGCGAGATCGAAAGGATGTGGGCTCAAAAGCGAGTCGCCCGGTTGATGGCGGAAGAACGCGCCGGCGTCACTCCGATGCGAGATGAAATCGTTCGACTTTGCGAAGGATATTCGATCGTGTCGCCCCATGCGTCGATGCTGGTGCTCGAGAACGACGCCGAGTTCAAACGTTGGAAGATCGAACAGCGCAATGCCGTCCGCGTCGCCCGCGATCGCAAGTCGCGATCCGAGGTTCAAGCAAAGTTGACTCAGTTGCGCAATCGAGCCGACGAAGACTTCGAACTCAATCGTTCACAAAAGTTGGTCTCGACGCAAACGACTTCGCCGACCGCTGTCCCGGCCCGCCCGATGCAATCCGATTCTGGCCCGGCGGAACCGCGTGATGGAAGCTTCGATCTAACGCTGCCGACGAGTTCGGGTGGCGGAGGTGGTGCGATTGAACCTTTCACGGCTTTGATCGCGATCGGTTCAGCCGGCGCGGCGGCGCTAGCACGTCGCCGCAAACGTCGTGATTCTAAAGTCTGATCGCGAAAGGATATTTCAATGTTCAAGCTCTATCCCGTCACGATCGTCGTAGCCGTCGCTGCGATCATTGCAACGATTTCATCGGCGGTCGCGACTTGGTGCCAAGTGGACTTCACGTTGATCGCTGATGGTCAGTGGTGGCGGATTCTCACGGGCCACATCACTCATTACGGCTTCTCGCACCTGTTCTATGACCTGTTGATGTTCGTCGTACTCGGGGCAATGTGCGAGCATCGGCACCGCCGTCGCTTTGCGAGCGCCTGGATCGCGATGGCGGCCGGCATCACCGCCGTGATCGCCGCTTGCTGTGACGACATTGTGGTCTACCGAGGACTCAGCGGCATTGATACCGGTCTGTTCGTCTGGTTCATCGTCGATCAGTGCCGCGATCGATGGTCGGAGAACAGCAAGGTTGCAGCTTCGTTGTGGTCGTTGCCGGCGTTCGCGTTGATCGGTAAGTCGATCTACGAGGCGACGACCGGACAAACTTTGTTCGTTGATTCGTCCACGTTCATTCCGCTGGTTCAATCGCATTTGGCCGGAGCCGCGATCGGAGCCTGTTACGGCGTTGCGGGTTGCTTCACTTTAGGTTTTCAAGCAAGAACGACCACTTGTCGGCATACTCTTCGATCTGTTTGCTGACCGGAGTTCCCACACCGTGACCTGCTCGCGTTTCGATCCGGATCAACGTCGGCTTGGAGCAATTCGTTGCCGTCGACTGGGCAGCTTGCAACGCGGCGGCGAATTTGAAACTGTGACCGGGCACGACTCGATCATCACGATCTGCGGTCGTTACCAGGGTTGCCGGATAGCAGACGCCGGGCTTCAGATTATGCAGGGGCGAATATGACAACAGGTTGTCGATCTGATCTTCCTCGTCGCTGCTGCCGAACTCGGTAGCCCATGCCCATCCGATCGTGAACTTGTGATAGCGAAGCATGTCCATCACGCCGACTTGCGGCAAACAGGCCCCGAACAAATCAGGTCGTTGCGTGATCACGGCGCCGACCAACAAACCACCATTGCTGCGTCCCGAGAGCGACAGCGTGGAGTTGGTTGCGTAACCTTTGGCGATCAAACACTCAGCCGCCGCGATGCAATCGTCGAACACATTTTGCTTCTTCAAACGCATGCCGTCTTCATGCCACTGGCGACCGTACTCACCTCCGCCTCGCAAGTTCGCGACCGCGTACACGCCGCCCGCGTCGACCCATCCGGCCGTTGCCGGCGAGTAAGCCGGCGTGATCGAAATATTGAACCCGCCATAACCGTACAACATCGTCGGATTCGAACCGTCGAGCTTCGTGTGCTTCTTTCGCGTGACAATGATCGGGATTTTGGTGCCGTCTTTGCTCTCGCAAAACAGTTGTTCCGTGACAAAGCTATCGACATCGAGCGCGATGTCCGGTTTGCGCCACAGTTGGCTTGCACTTGTCTTCAAGTCGACGCGGTAGATCGCGGTGGGGGTGACATCGTTGGTGAAGCTGAAGAACGTTTCGTCGGCGTCTTGGCGACCTCCGAAACCACCGACCGTACCGACACCGGGAAGTTTCATTTCGTCGAAGAGTTTGCCACCGCGCGAGTGCCGCGTCACCTTTGCACGCGCGTCTTTCAAATACGATGCGTAGAACGTTTCGCCGAACAGACTGGCCGTTTCAAGCACGTCATCGGTTTCTTCGATCACTTCAATCCAACCGTCACGATTCTCGGCGCCGGCAGTGACGGCGATCAATCGACGCTTGGGTGCATCGTAGTCGGTGACGAAATACAACGTGTCCTCGACCGATGCGATCCACTCGTATTCGGCATCGAAGCCGGTGATCAGCGGGACAACCGGCGAATCGGGCGTCCGTAAATCTTTAATGAAAATTTGTGCCTTCGGTTCACTCCCTTTCCAGTTCTGGATCACCAAGTATCGACCGTCATCCGTCACGACGGGCGAGAAGCCCCACTTGGGTTCGTCGGGGCGCTCTAAGACGAGTATGTCTTGACTCTGGTCCTCACCCAACTTGTGAAAAAACATTCGTTGGTTCTCGTTGGTGCCAGTCAGTTCGGCGCCCTCGATCGGTTCGGCATAGCGACCGTAGAAGAAACCGCTTCCGTCGGGTTTCCAAGCGATGCTGCTGAACTTGACCCACTGGACGACATCTGGCAAATCGTTGCCGCTCGCCACATCTCGCACCTTCCAAGTTCGCCAATCACTTCCTCCATCGGCCAAACCGTATGCGAGCCATTTTCCGTCATCGGACGACGATGTTTCGGCCAATGCGACGGTTCCGTCGGCGGATAGCTTGTTCGGATCGATCAGCACCTGTCGAGGCGCGTCGAGCGTATCGGCTTTGTACAGAATGTTCTGATCTTGGAGGCCGTTGTTGTGCGAATACAGGTACACATCGCCCTTCTTAGCGGGCAATCCATAGCGTTCGTAATTCCAAAGTTCTTCCAGTCGCTGGCGCATCAGTTCGCGCTGCGGCAATGATCGCAAGTAAGCCTGCGTCACTTCGTTCTGGGCCGCAATCCATTTCGCGGTTTCGTCGCTCTCGGTGTCCTCGAGCCAACGATAAGGATCATTGACCTTGCGACCGAAGTAGTCGTCCGCGATGTCAACTTTGTGCGTTTCAGGATAAGTCATCGAAGTTGATTGGGCCGATGCAATGATCGGAGTAAAAAAACAGGCAATGCCCACCAGGGACAGTCGAGAAAACGTCGTCACGGATACAGAACCTTCAAGGGAAGAGTATGCGGTTTCATTGGCGGTTCGCCAAATACTCCGCCAAATCATCGGTGATGCTCGGGAGTAACATGCCGGTGGCCCGCGTGTATTTCGACGTGTCCATGACGCTGTACCCCGGCCGAGCAGCCTTCGCGCCGAACTCTCGGGTTGTAATCGGCGCGACGGTGGTGGCCATTCCGGCTTGCCGAAAAATCTCGCGTGCAAATTCACACCATGTTAGGGCTGGTGAAGCGGCGACGTGAAAGACACCGCGAGATTCTTTGTCCATCAATTCTTTGATCGCGATGGCAATCGTTTTTGCGGACGTGGGGTTGCAGCGTTGATCGTTGACGACCCGCAGTTCGTCCCGGTCGGCGCCGAGTCTCAACATCGATTCCACGAAGTTTTTCGGCTTCGGCAAATGCCCGTAGATGCCGCACGTTCGAATGATCAAATGTTGGTGTGAGGTCTTGGCGTATTCCTCACCTTCCAATTTCGTGGCCGCGTAGACGCCTTGGGCCAGGGTGGGTGCGTCCTCGCTATTCGGGCCACTCTCGGCCGTGGCACCACCGAACACGTAATCGGTACTTACCTGTACCAAAACGGATCCGATTTGATTGGCGGCGTCGGCCAGATGCCTGACGGATTCCGCGTTGACGTTACGACATTTCTCGCTCTCGTCTTCAGCCAAGTCCACGGCCGTGTAGGCGGCACAATTGATGATCGCTATCGGCCGCCCGGCGGTGACGACCCGTTCAACCATGGCCCGATCGGTGATGTCGAGCTGGCTGCTTGAGAGTCCCTCGTAATCGGGTCCGAGAACGCCGCGAAGCGCGGTCCCGAGTTGGCCGGCAGCGCCGGTGACGAGTATCACTGTGGAGAAACCCGTGATTGAGTTGGTAAAGGTCGAGAGAAACCCGAGTATAGCCCAAAAGCGGCACAGCCCGCAGATCCGACAAACCTTGCCAAATCGATACGAGTGATCGGCGTCAACGAAGGCTCCCGCGAGCCGGGCGGGTAGACGATAGATCCTAGGGGACGGATCCCGAATGGATTGATATCCGTCTTTTAGCCCTCTACTTGCACCTTGGGTCAGACGGAGCTCAGTCTTTATCATGTACGCACGCTCAAAAGTCACCGTAACGATCGGCGTCGTGGTTTCGACGATCGCCGGTTGCGCCAATCCGATGACTGGCTCACCGTCCGCGATTCAATTGTTCGCGACCGATCCGGTCAATGGCGCCGTCGTGACCGAAGCGAAGCCGACGCGGCTGCCAGGCGTGCCCGCCGCACAGGTCACCTCGCAGGTGGTCCCCGCGATACCGATGACCAACATGCCGGAGTCGATCGCGAATGAGCGATTCATCGGCGCCTGGGACCAGTTGGTGACGCCGGGCCGCGTCGCCCAGACCGGTGGTCGTCCAATGACTACGTCGGCCCCGGCGGTGGTGGTCGCGTCCAACGCGATCAACTTCCAAGATGACACGCCCGAGGAGATCGCGCCGCCTATTCCCACCGCACCCGTCCGCGTTGTTGAAGCCAAACCACAAGTCGACATGCCCGCGCAGCCAGCGGTCGTGAAGGAGGCTCCAGTCCTCAAGCAGTCCGCGCCGGTTGACGCTGCGACGCCGAAGGTCGATGCCGCTGAGTCCAAGCCGGATGCCAAAGTCGCTGACAAAGACGAGATGCCGCAGTCGAAGGAAAAAGATGAAACGTCAAAAGACGGCAAGTCGGAAAGCGATAACGCCGGATCGGTGAAATCGGCCGTAGATACAGGAGTGATGCCTGCACCCGCCAAGAATGGCGGGATGGTCCAACCGTTGGCGATTGCCGACGCCGTCCGATTAACGCTCGCCCAGAACAAGTCGATCATGGTTTTGGGCTACGTTCCTCAAGAAGTCGGCACGTTCGTCTCGACTGAGCGAGCGGTGTTCGACCCCGTGTTCGAGGCGGGAATTCGTGGTGGCCAGTTTGACCGCCAATATCGCAACTTCATCAATACCGGCGGTATTCTTCCGGGAGGATTCTCGCCCGGTGCGAACGAGCAGAGGACTGACTTCCTTACGCCTGCCAGCGACAACAATTTGTCGATCTCGAAACTGCTCGAGACTGGCGGAACGGTCGAAGCGGGGATCTTGTCCACGTACATTTACGACAACCCGGTTGGTAATTTTACGTTTTTGAATCCGGCCTGGGGTGCGGCATTGAACTTCAACATCACGCAACCGCTCGGTCGTGATATGGGTCGCGAAGTTACCACCGCTCCGCTGCGAATCGCCCAAGCAAACCAGTCGGTTGCCGCTCACGATTTTCAAGCTCTTATCAATGAAACCTTGCGTGATGTTCAAATTGCGTACTGGGATTGGAAGCTCGCCCAACGCGACTATTTGGTAACCCAACAAGCTGTTGAAACTGCTTTGAAGACGGTGGAGCTCGAAAAGGAAGCGGTTCGATTGGGCGAAGGCACGCTGCCAGACCTGGAACAAGCGACGGACCAATGGCAACGGTTCAAGGTCGATGAAGCTGTGGCGCTCAACGCAATGAAGAAGGCTCGCATCTCGTTGATCCAGTTGATGGGTCTGCCGATCAACGATATCGGCTACGACTTCGCGATCGACGAACCGACACCCTATGTCGACTTCAGTCGCGAATTGGGTGAAGCGTCGGCGATGGCACGTCCGGAAATCATGGCGCTCCAGTCCACCATCCGCGCCACCGAAATCGAAGTCAAGTTGGCCGCGAACTCGTTGCGACCCGACATCGACATGCGATTGGATTACAACATCACCGGATTGGAATCAGACTTGGATGATGCAATCAAGACGGTTTCCCAGAACCGCTTTCAAGACTGGATCGTGCAGCTCGAGTACCGCCGCGCCGCCGGCCAACGTGCCGAGTGTGCGTCACTGCGACGCTCGCGTTTGCGACTGGCCCGCGCGATCGCCGAACAAGATCGAATTCAACAATCGATCGCAGCGGACGTGGCACGGACTTGGGAAGATTTGATGACGAGTGTGGAAACGCTCCGCATTTCGATCGAGCGAGTTGAGACCGCAAAGGCACAGGTCACGGGGCGCGATGAATTGTTCACCGAAGGCGAAGGTTCTTTGGACTTGAAGATTCGCGCCGAAGCCAGCTTGGTACAGGCCTTGTTGACAAAACAGGCTGCCGAGATTGAGGTCCAACAACAAATCGTTCGCTGGCAGTACGTCACCAACCAGCAACAATATGTTCAGTTCACGGATCAGTGACACTGGACGGATTGTTGCGTCGATCACTGATCCGACGAGATCGCTTAGAACAGCGACGACTCGGACAGATACTCCACCAATGCTTCGTCGGTCACATCGTCGCGATCGTCGGACGTGATTGCAAATTGTTCGCCCCCGACGATCGACGACGAAGTCTGCTTGATTCCGTTGACGACCAACAGCGCATCGAGCGCGGTGACGAAACCATCGCCGGACGTGTCGACAAAGCCGCTGAATGGACGATCGATCGAAACCGACGCATTGGTGCCGTAACGACCGATAAAGTTGATCACTCGTAAGGCGTCGATCGGCGATACCAATTTGTTCCCATCGACATCCAGTCGATCACGTTTGTTGGTCAACGCTCGGGTTCCGGACCCAACGGTGAGTGTGAAGGTCTGGTCTGATCTCAGGTCCACGGGACCAGGCTCGATCGCGCGAATGGTCAAGCTGTAAGTCCCCACGGACTCGGATGTCGCGAAACCAGACAAGGTGCGAGTGACGGCATCGAACGTCAACCACGCCGGCAGCTTCCCGTCTTGTCCGAACGCAGAAACGATGAACTGGCCGCCTTCCGGGTCGACGATTGCGTTTTCCGAAATCACCAACTCGAAATAATCGCCGCTCTCGAGCGACTTCGATGCTGGCGGGGGACCAACGAACACCGGCGGTTCGTTGACGTTGTTGAGCACGATACCGATGAGTTTGGTGCTCGATAGGCCCGCCGCGTCGGTCACTTTCACTTCCAAAGTCAACGGATCGGACGCGACATCGGCATCAAAGGTCGCACCTGCGGCGACGCGCAAAATCCCGGTCGCCCCGTCGATCACAAATCGACCGGCGGCGTTGCCACCGACGATCGTGAGTGTGGCAACATCGTTGGCGTCAGGGTCGAGGACTTGGATTTCGACGCGTCCGACGATGCTTCCCGGCGCGGCCAATTCGGATACGACGAGGCGCTGTGTCGTGATGATCGGAGCGTCGTTTGCATCGGTCAGCATGATGCGGAATGTGACATCGGTCGACAAGTTCGTATCGGTCGAAGTGACGCGAAGGCGAATCGTTTGCAGGGGTGATGTCTCGAAGTCGAGCAGCGCGCCTTGCGCCACCGTCAAGCGACCGGTTGCCGAATCGAAATCGAAGTTGGCGGAGTTTTCGCCGTCCAGCAATGCGATGGTGGTAACGATCGTGGGGCTGTCGGGATCCGACGCCGTTAGCAACGCGACCAGATCGCCTGCCGAGGCGTCTTCAGGAATGGACGCCGACGTGGTCGACAAGATTGGCCGCTCGTCGACATTGTTGATGGTGACGTTGATCGTCGCTTCGGCGACCAGCGGCGGAGCGCCGCTGTCGATCGTTCGCACAATCAGCGTGTAGCTGCTGCCCTGCTCGAAGTCGATCGTTACGCCTTCGCGCACCACAACTTCACCGCTGCGTCGTACGGCAAACAAATCCGTTCCGGTTCCGCCAAGCAATTCAAACGTGTGCGTTTGGCCCGCATCTGGATCGATTGCTTGCAGTTGTGCGATCACGCGAGAAGTTGGATTTTCATTCAGTGAGATTTCGGTCGTCGCGACGACGGGCAGGTCGTTTTGGTCGATCACGCGAACGATTTGTTGGTAATCGGTGAACAGCGATGGCGTGGCACTGTCGCTGATGCGAACGGTAAATCGCAGCTCCGATGCGGTTTCAAAATTGATCGCGTCCTCGTCCACCAACGTGATCAGACCGGTAACCGAATCAATGCTGAATGCCGATTGATCAGGACCTCCGACGATCGAGAAACTGATCGTTTGGTTCAAATCCGTATCGGGTTCCGAAGCACTGACTTGTCCCAGGCTGGTGCCCGCCGGCGTTCCCTCGGTAACAAGGAAAACAGCCGGTTCGACGACGGGTGCTTCGTTGACATCCGACACCGTGATGGTGACCGAAGCGATTTGGGTGATGAATGGATCACTCACCGCAACGCTCAGCTTGATTTCAGACGACGATTCGAAGTCCAGAACGGTGTTCGGTCCGACAAACAGTTCGCCAGTCAACGGATCGATCACCAGACCATTTTCATCGCCACCGACGATCGCGAACGTCAGCGTCTGATCGTCGAGTTCCTCGGCGACAAGAACGCCCAGCGATGTACCAACCGGCGCGTTCTCATCGGTCGCGAATGAGTACTCGGTTGAAACGCTCGGGATCGAGTTGGCACGCACGGTCGATCCGACTACGAAGTTTTCATATTTCGTGACGACGATCGGTTGCGCAACAATTCCCAGCAGCGGATTGTCGGGATCGGTTTGAACGACAATGTTGTACGCGCCTGGAACCAATCGCTTGATTTCGTACTTGCCGGTTTCATCGGTGACCGCGGTCGCTTCGGATTGTTTGTACGCGAAACCGTCGAATCTGCCGAATGGACTCGATCCCGTGACGGAGTCATCACTGTAGGCGATTGCATAGGCGATGTCATCGGCGCCCGAAGCGAACCGGATCGTTTGCCGATTCGCACCGATCACCGGGTTGCCGGTGATCTCGCCGATCAATTCATCGTTCGCGTTATACGCTTCGAGTTTGCCGTACACCGGGGTCGCAGACGCTTCGGCGCCGATCACCACGATGGAAACTTCGTTGGCTGGACGGTCAAACTCGAACCGCAATTTGCGAATCGTACTGAAGAACGGGATTCCCACGTGCGAGTAGATGAAATTGTTGCCGGTGATGAAAGAGTTGCGTTCTCGTTCGGCGCGGACCTCGAAATTGATCGGCTCGTTATCCGTCCCCGCCGTTGAGATGGTGACACCGGGAAACGCGTGCGTCAGCGGAATTTGTGGCAGGACGGCATTCGGATTGAACGTACCGAACACGTCTCTGACGATCGGGTCCGCGATCACGTTGGGGTCGGCGCTACGAGACAGCGTGTCACGCACACCGTTGCCATTTTCGTCCGCCAACACGGTGAAGCCGGTTGCGGGCGCAGGGGGCAACAGGTTGGCGTTTGGATCGATTTGATCGAGTGGCTTCTCCAGCAGCAGCGTGCCACGGACACCGCCGACGAAGTTTGCTTCCCCGAAGTGATCGAGTGACCGTTCGAGATAAAATTTTGACTCGGGTAAGTTCGGACCGAAACCGTAGAGTTCGAGCAGGGGGCCGCTGCGGTCGCTGGTTAACGAAACCGCGTTGCCGATGATCCAGTCATCGGCGTCGCTGCCGACCGATTCGCCGACGCGCGCGACATAGCCGCTGCCGTTGGCAACGACGATCGGTGTGCCCGGTTCGACGGTTCGAGTGGTCGGATCTTGCGAGAGTTCTTGTTCGGCAAGCAAAATCTGACCGTAGGCTTGGTCGCCGGATCCGACAAATGGATGCATCGATACCGAGTCAAGAACCGTCCAATTTGATTTGATTCCATTCGAATCGGCCAATCCGTCGTCGTCGGCGTCAATATCGTCGCCGACCGTAGGCATCACTTCGGATCGAATCAGGAAGTATCCGTTGTAGCCGATCAGCACGTCGCCGATGCGGGGATACGTCGTGTCGATCGTCGAGAAGATGCCGCCGGGAAGTCCGACGAAACCTTGGCTAGCGCTTCGCAATACGGCACTATTTGAGTTGACTTGGTGAGGACTGCCAGCCTCCGTCAACACCAAGTAGCCGTTCGCTCCGAGAGACTGGTTGCTCAGATCGAAGATTTCATCCACTCTACCTCGCGTCGAGTTGTCCTCGCTGACCACGACCAGGTACGTGTTCGCCGGAATTATTCCGCCGGGCAACCCTCGCAGCTCGACCAATTGATCCGTATTTCTGTCGCCAAAGAGCGGGTCGAGGACAAGCTCGCTGATCACGAGCGGAAAATCAGAAGCGACATCAAATGTTGGTCGTACCTGAGTGACGCCAAAGTCGAGCGCGACTAGATCGGTGTCGGCGAGTGTAATGCGATGAGCCGTGTTGCCTCGAGTTGCATAGAACAAGGCTTCGGTCGGAATTCGCGATGACGCTTGGAAACCGGTGCTGATCACACCCGTATCAGGATCGACATGGATCACCGAAGTCTTGTTCACGTCACCGTTGTCGAACATCATGAAGTTGGTGCCGTTGAACGCGAGCGACCAACTATCTAGCGGCCGAGACGCGGTGCTCAGGATCGTGCCGACGCCGTCGGTTGTGTATTCAAAGAATTGGTCGCTGGCATTATCGAAACCGACGATCCGGCCATTGACGCTGTCAAAGGTTAGGTCGCTGACATTGGCTAGATTGAGCAGGCCGGCATCTTCGTTGAGCGGTCGCGTCGCCACGAGGGACGCATAAACGGATCCCCCGCCGGCGATTTGCAGATCCGTCGCTAGTCCCGATAGCGGATCGATTTGGGCAATCTTCGTGGTGGTGCTGAACAATGTCGCAAACAATGATCCGTCCTGCGCGACCGACAGCGACGTGAAGATCGGCGACGATGGGAAACCTCGATTGGGCGCGCGGGTCGCTAATCCGGTGTTCGGGTCGAACGTGTACAGATGCGTCGAGCTGACCAAGTAGTGGGTTCCGTCGGGACCGATATCAAAGCCCGTAACTCCCGATATCGAAGCGCCCTGATAGCGGATCGGGATTCCGGTACTCACGACACCCGTTGCCGCATCAATCGAATGAAACGTTGACGGTGAGGAACTAACACCAAACAGATTGTCGTTGGCGTCAAAGCTGATCGCCTCGATCGGCTGCGACAGCGTCGATGCTGTGATTGCCGTTGATCCGGCGGTGGGGAAATCGAACTGCTTCAGATCGTTACCCTGCAAGCCAAAGATGACGCCGTCGCTGCGCTGGTCGAGCGTGCTGGCAAACGGACTCAGCGTTTGGCGTGGCACCGTCGTCGCAGTTTTCGACGCCGTGTCGATGTCATAGAAGGTGCTGCCGAAGTCGATCGCGCGCAATTGATGCGTGGCGGCGATCGGAGTTCGCACCGCGCCCGTCAATGCATCAACTGTTTTCAATTTCAATCCAGCCTGTTGCCGAACCAGCGTGTAGATGACATCGGTGCTCGCGTCGTACGCCAAACCGGCGACCAAGTCTTGATCCGACTGAGCCAACAATGTTTCGACACCTGAAATCGGATCGATCGAGTAGATCGAATCGCTGACATGGTTGACTCCGATCAACGCACCATCGTTGGTTCGCACGAGCCCATGAATGCGCTCAATCGTTGGCACGCCGATCGGTAGCACGTCCCCCGTTTCGCTCAGTTCAAACAACTGTGTCGGATCAACGCTCGTCCCGTCACCCACGCTGGTGTAGCCGGCGCCGAAGTACACGCGAGGACTCGTTTGATCTTCACCATCGGCGACGATGCGAATGTTGTACGCGCCGGGATTCAGGTTGTCGAAACGATACTGACCTTGCTCATCGGTCGTTGTGAACAGCTCACCGATCTCGAAGGCGGAGTTGTTGTTTGCGTCGATGTAAACGCGAACGTCCACGGCGCCGATTTCCGCCGCGTCACGATCGCCATCACCATCGATATCGACGAAGACTTCGCCGCCGAGCGAAGCGAGCAGGCAACGTGGTTCGAGTGCCTCGAGCATTCGTCGCCGCCGTGGTCGATCGAACCGTGATCGATTGAACTGTGATCGACGAGTATGATGCTTCAGGCGAGACTTGCGTGACATGGCGAGAACCAAAACTTTGGCGAATGAGGGAAAACGTCGCACCGCAAACGAACGACCGGCTACGATGCCAATGAATAGGAAGTAGTCGAACGACGGGGCGATGAATTGCAAACGATGCGCAATTAGCAGCGAGTTTGCCTAAACAGTCAGAACGCCCTAGGATAAGTCTCGCGTGGTTCGAGAACAATACAAAAGAACACGTTAGCGGCATGGTTTCGGGCCTTCCCTGGCCGGATCCTTCCCAGCTTTGCACGACCCCCACCGTGATCTGGACAACCGAAGTGCACCCGCCAGCACCGGAATAACGCGAGCGATGGATTTCTCAGCCGACTTTACCGCGATCGACTTCGAGACCGCCAACCGTCGCCGTGACAGCGCGTGCCAATTGGCGGCAGTGATCGTTCGCGGCGGTCGGATTGTCGATCAGTCGATGTGGATGATCCGCCCCGAACCGCTTTACTTCAGCCGTGGAAATATCGAAATCCACGGAATTACTCCCGAGAAGGTTCGCGGCGAGGCGGTATTCGGAGATCTGTGGAGCGATATTGCGTCGAGGATCGGCGAAGATTGCTTGGTCGCCCACAACGCCAGCTTCGATATCGGAGTGTTGTTGGCCTGTTTGCGGCAAGCCGACCATCCCATTCCCGACCTGCACTTCACCTGCACTCGCGCCGTCGCCAGGCGTGTCTGGCCCCACCGTCCGCGTTTCGGATTGAAGCCGCTGGCGGACTGGTTGGGTATCCGTTTCAAGCACCATGACGCGCTGGAAGATTCGGTCGCCTGCGCGAAAATCTTGTTGGCGGCAGGCGTGGATCGCGAAGCGGAGTCACTCGAAGATTTGGAATCGCGACTAAGTATCCACCGGGGACGGGCTGGCGATTGGGGATACCGTGGACCACGTGCGGCCGCGACGACGCGCACGCGGCGATCCAACCGGACGTCCATCACCCGCAACACCGAAGCGACGATCGGCGTTGGATCGAGTCTGCCGTTTCTGTATCCGGGTCAAGTCCCAAAGGCCATCGTCGGCGAGCCATCAGCCGGCTATCAATCGCCAAGTCACCCTGCCGCGGCTGAGCCCACGATCGACGTACAGCGACTCCTGATCCGCGCCGAGTTCATCCGACCGCTCGCGGGTCAGCGAGTCGCGTTCACCGGCGATCTTCGCAGCCTCAGCCGTGCCGAGGCAGAATTGCTGGCGACGCGATTGGGCGGACTTTGCCAACCGGCCATCGATCAGACGACGGATACATTGGTTGCCGGTCGCTGCCAAGCGTCGAGGAATGTTGTTGACGGCATCGGCGAACAGAGTCGAATTCGAATCCTCGACGAAACAGCATTTTTGGAGCTGGTTACCGGGCCGGCAGCGGACGTTTCAGCGAAATAAGGTTTTTCGGCGAAGCGTTCCGTTCGTGCTGGGCTCTCATCAACAGTCGCGACAATGCCACCCGCAAACCATCTACCATGAACACGAAATTCGCCGCCCCCGTACTCGCCGTCTGCTTCTGCCTTGCGGGCGGATGGTCTGTCGAGACTGCCGGGGCCGATGATGACGAAACGAACATGCGATTCAATTTACCTATCAAGACCGGCGGCGGAACTCAGTTTTGGACCGACCGCGTTTACCGTTCGGGCTATCGAATTCAACAGCACGCATTGACGGGACATTGGCGTCTGATCGACGACGCCGATGTTCGCCGCGCATGGGGAACCCGTGACGAGTGTCTCGAGGAACTCGGCCGGTTGAAACCGATCGAGTCAGTCGGCGCCACATCGTCACCCAAACACGTCATCGTGTTGTTGCACGGTTTGATGCGGACACACCACAGCATGAAGCCACTCGAAGCGGCGCTAGCGAAAACAGATACTCCGGATGTCGTACGTTTTTCGTACGCCAGTTCGCGCAGCTCGATCGGTGACAGCGCAGCCGCGCTGCGCGAAGTGCTCCAAGGGATGCCCGCAGAAACCACGTTCAGCTTCATCGGACATAGCATGGGTAACATCGTTGTCCGCCATCTGATTGGCGACCTGACATGTGATGGCGATGCAAAAGGACTTCTACCTCGCTTTGAATCGATGGTCATGTTGGGGCCACCCAATCAAGGCGCGGCGATCGCGAGACGACTAGCACCGACCGGCGTCTATGGATGGGTCACGGGGAAAGGTGGCATGGAACTGGGCGCCCAGTGGAATGAACTGCAAACGAAACTGGCGACGCCGCCATTCCCGTTCATCATCATCGCCGGCGATGTCTCGGAAAACAAAATTCAAAACCCGTTGGTGGACGGATCGGGTGATTTCGTCGTCAGTTTGGAAGAGGCAACGCTCGACGGCGCCGCCGCCCTGCACACGGTTCCTGTGCTGCACAGTTTTCTGATGAACGATCCGGCCGCGATCAAACTGACGCTTGATTTTTTGCGGTCGTCGCGCAGCGAACCAAAATCGTCGTTGCCTTAATATTTCTGGCGAAATTCAGATGCGTTCACCAGCTCGTCAAAGCTGTGGAGTTCTAATTTTGGCGAATGAGAAGCATCGTTGTTGGCGATCGCTATCGCGCTGATGAACCCCGGTCGCGGGGCGAAAGAAAAGAACTGCCACGATTGATCGCTTTCCAGCTTCGGGCTGAGCATCCGGATGGTTGGACGATCCGAATCGATCTGGTCGAAGGCAAAATCGGCCAGCGGTGTTTGCAATCCCGTTCCGATCGCTTTGATGAACGATTCCTTCAACGTCCAAACTCTCAGGAACGCCGTTCGCCGCGCCTCGTCGCTGCGATGGCTATGCAAGTAGGCGATTTCAGGAGCTGAAAAATATCGATCGGCCAGCGCCGGGTCCGTTCGCCGGCTGAGTCTTTCGACATCGACGCCGACCAGCGAATCGGGGTGCTGGGCGATCGAGCAGACGACCAGCCCCTCGGTGTGGGCGACGTTGAACGGGCGACGAGCGGCATCAGGCTGAGTCACGAACGGCTTGCCATACGTTTCGACATCGAACTCGATCGACTCCGGCGGCAACGTATCCGCACCGAGTAACCGACGCGCCATGCCACGACCAATGATGTGTTGGTTGCGGCTGGTGGCTTGACGAAATCGGGCGGCCCGGGCACGCTCGGATTCATCGAGCCAGCCTTCGCAACACCTTTCGATCGGCCCGGCCTCGGTCGGCGAACTGGTGGCGTGCCAAACACGAACCGTTTCAAAATTCGCGGCTGATGAAGGCATAAGGTTGGTGGCAGCGGGCAGTGTTAAGAACGCAAAAAAGTGTCTGGACATGATATTCGGTAAAACTGATGTTATCGATCATGGCCATGCAATGCGAGTTTCTTCAAGCCGACTCGGTTTGAGTGCTTCGCGTGCCGATGACGATGCCATGAGCTGGTTTTTTCCCCTCGCAGTGATGGCCGACACCCAACGGGCACAGTATCTGGCCGTTGCCGGCTTCGTCATGCTCGGGTGGGTGCTTGCGCGTCGCAGTTTGAAAATGCGAAAACGTGTCAATCAAGACACGCAAGTCGCTCACAAGGAATTGGTCAAGCTGCGCGGTCGCAAAGATCCGGTGATGCCTCTTTCCGATGCCCCGGTCGAGACCCAACGCTGGACCGTGGGGATGTTCGACTTGCAACGAGAGCTGAAGGCGGAACTCGATACCCGCATCGTGATCGTGCAAACACTGCTGCGACAACTCGACGCCAAGATTGATCGACTGAGCCGTCTCGAAAAGTCGTTCGCTTCCGATGTGACGCCAACTCACGTTGCCGCCGGACAACGGGGCGAGATCGAGGCGATGTTGCACCGGGGGCACACGGCCGAAGAAATCGCAACTGCAATCGGGCTGCCGATCGGCGACGTGGAATTGACGATCGCGACGACGCGAGTCGGATAGCACGAGCCCCCTGCGCCGCGGTACACTGCGGGCCATGGAAGTCATCTCATTGCAATCCGGAAGCAGTGGCAACTGCGTTTACGTCGAAGCCGATGGTGTTCGTTTGCTCTTTGACGCCGGCATCAGCGCGCGCGCCGCCGAATTGCGATTGGCCGAGCACGGACGAGACATCAACGAAGTCGATGCGCTGATTATCTCGCATGATCACCGCGACCACACAACGGCGATGGGTACGTTTCATCGCAAGTTTCGGTTTCCGGTTTACGTCACTTCGGCGACGTTCATCGAAGTTCGCCGAAAGATGAAGATCGGCCATATCAGTGACGTACGACATTTCCGATCAGGCGACACATTGTCGTTTGGTCCCGTCACCGTCGAGACATTGGCGACGCCTCACGATGCGGCCGATGGCGTTGCCTTTGTCGTTCAAGATTCGCAACATCGGTTCGGCTTGATGACCGATCTCGGTCACGTGTTCGACGGACTCGCCGAAACCGTGGCGACATTGGACGCGGTACTGATGGAAAGCAACTACGATCCCGAGATGCTGCGGTTGGGCCCGTATCCCGAATCACTCAAGCAACGGATCAGTGGTCCACGCGGCCACTTATCGAATCTCGACTCGGCCGAGTTGCTCAAGCGATCGGCATCACCGTCGCTGCGCTGGGCCTGTTTGGCGCATTTATCTGAACGCAACAACGATCCTGAGATTGCGATGGCGCTGCACCATCAGATTTTGGGAAGCGGGTTCCCCGTACGCTGTGCCGATCGGCGAGCCGCATCAGCCTTGATGACGGTTTGACATCCACCGCCTCGTTTCAGCGGCCAAGAAGAACGAACCGCAGACGACGATCGTGCCGCCCGGCGTCACGCACTCGATCGCGGCTTCGCATGCGCCGATGGGATCATCGTTGACCGAGGCGATCGGTTCCATTGATGACGGGATCAGCGACATCAGTTCGGAGGGCGGACGCCAACGTGGGTTTCCATGAAAACGTGTCAACTGAGTCATCGTCAAATCGATATCGTCGCGCAAGTCCGCGATCAACTCGAGCATCGTCTGCGCCGACTTATCAAGACTGGTTCCGAACACGATCGCGACTGGCCCGTGGTCGGCCCGTCGTCGCAGACATTCGCACAACGCGCGTATCGAATCTTCATTGTGAGCTGCATCGATGATGCCTTGGACGTTTTCAGGCAAGCTGTAACGCTCGATCCGACCTTCGCAGCGGACCCGGCCAAGTGACGCGGCGATGTTCGCATCACTGACGCGAAGATTGCAGTTCGACCGAAGCAATTGTGTGATCGCGATGGCCAGCGCCGCGTTTCGCGATTGGTGTTCGCCGTCGAGCAACAATTCGGCTTCGACGCGACCGACCAGCGGCGACGTCAGGCCCTCGTAGGTCACACGCGATCCCCACCGCGTATCTGGCCGCCACTGAGCGCGGAAGTCACGATCGATTTTGTAGAGCGGTGATTGACGATCGGCCGCGAATTTTTCGATCACCGCCGCCGGTTCGTTGGCGCGGACGCCGCTGACGATCGGAATGCCCTGCTTGATGATGCCAGCTTTTTCGGCCGCGATCAGGGCCAGCGTGTCACCGAGCACGTTTTGGTGATCCAGCCCGATGGACGTGATCGCCGTCACGTCGGGCTGACAAACATTGGTGCTGTCCAGTCGACCTCCCAAGCCGGTCTCCAAGACCACGGCGTCGCATTGTTCGGTGTGGAAATGCAATAGCGCCAGCGCCGTCGTCAACTCGAAGAACGATGCCGCACCAATCGGGCGGGCGACGAGATCTTGGTCAGCCAGATCCTTGTCGACTAGATCCTTGTCGACTGAGCGAACTCGATCCACCAGCGCGACCAATTGTTGCGGCGAGCAAATCTGACCATCCACTCGGAATCGTTCTTCCAAATGGTGCAGGTGCGGCGACGTGTAGAGTCCGGTCTTGAAACCGGCCCCGCTCAGGCAAGCCGCAACCATGGTGGCCGTCGAGCCCTTTCCCTTTGTTCCAGCGATGTGAATCAGCCACGGTCGACGTCGACTCGAAATCTCAGTCGGACAAAGAAAATGCGATAGCCCGATTCGATTGAGCAACTCCCGCATTCTCGCTAGCCGAAACGGATACCGCGTCGTTCCGCTGGTCAGCCGCTCGTAATTGATCCGGTTGTACAGAAAATCAAGCGATTTGCGGTACGCGGCGTCGTCTCGCACCGGATCAGCGTCATCATTGCGAGGCGGTTCGGTCAACGTCTTGCCGCGGAAAAGAATTGAGAGGCTCCGGCAGCGGTCGCTCGCCAGACGTGATGATTGATTGACGATCGGCCGCTGATTGGCAAGCCCCGGTCGGGAAAGGATCGTGCGGAAAGTAAGTGCCTGACCCCATTTGTGCGAAGCACCCGAAGGGCGGTTTCCCCGCAAATGGGGTCCGACACTTTTTTCCGCTACTTGCTAAGCTGATCCCCTGGCGGTGCGAGATGCGGTCCCGAGACAAGAATTTCGGTCTCTGGTGAACCGTTGTCAGTGGCGTGCCGTAGCGTACAGACCCTATTACTATCGACTTTTTTTCGTCTCCTTCTCGAGAAGCCAGCCCGTGGATAACGCAGCTACCGCGGTCGCCGAGGCCCAGAATACAGCCTCGTCGCAGACCCCCACGTCGTCCGAATCGGATGTCGTGATTGAAACCCGTAACCTGAGCAAGGTATATCGCGACTTTTGGGGCCGAAAGAAAGTCAACGCGCTCAAATCGCTGGACATCGAAGTCAAGAAGGGCGAAATTTTCGGGTTGCTGGGACCCAACGGCAGCGGAAAATCGACGACGATCAAGCTGATCCTCGGCCTGCTGTTCCCCACCAGCGGACGCGTGCTCGTGTTCGACAAAGACGCCAGCGAGACAAGCAAGAATGAACGGATCGGTTATCTGCCCGAAGAATCGTATCTGTACAAGTTCCTCAACGCCGAAGAAACGCTCGATTTTTACGGTCGCTTGTTCGACATGTCCAGCGCCGACCGCAAACGCCGCGTCGCCGAACTGATCGAGTTAGTTGGCCTGCAAGGTGCAAAGCATCGACAACTTCGCGAGTACAGCAAGGGCATGACGCGGCGAGTCGGATTGGCGCAGGCGCTGATCAACGACCCGGATTTGATACTGCTGGACGAACCGACGACGGGACTCGACCCGATCGGTAGCCGCGAGATGAAGGATTTGATCTTGGCGCTGCGTGACCAGGGCAAGACGGTCCTGTTGTGCAGTCACCAACTCGCCGATGTCCAAGACGTTTGTGATCGCGTCGCGATTCTGCACCAAGGCGAGTTGAAGGAACTCGGCCGGGTCAAGGATCTGTTGAAGGTCCAAGACGTGACGGAAGTCCACGCGACCGGATTGACGGACGCCGCCAAAGCGGAAATCGCCGAGGTGATCGCCCGACACGGTGGTCACGTCAAGTCGATCGACAACCCGACGGCCACGATGGAAGACTTGTTCTTGAACATCGTCCGCGAAAGTGAAGCTCGACCAGGCGTGCGACGCGTTTCCGATCAGGCCGGCCAAAACAACGAGGCTGGTCAATGACGCTTCAGCCAGACGATTTTTGGTCCTTTTACGAATGGCTGTTGCGACCCAATGCGTTTTTAGAGAGCGCGGCGCTGCAGGGAATCGTATTGATCGTGCTCGCAGTCGTGTTGGGTTTGATCGTTGGCTACGTGGTCTCGGCCGCCCGGTATGGGCCCGTCGAAGGCTTCTATGCCGTCGCCCGCATCGTTCGCGACTTCGTGCGATTCGATTTGCCGGGCACATCCGCCCGACGCATTTACGCTTTAGCGAGATTGGCATTCAAAGAAGCCATCCGTCGCCGCGTGCTCTTCGTGGTCGGGTTGTTCCTCGTCGTCCTGTTGCTTGCTGGTTGGTACTTGAACCCCGAGAGCAGTGATCCGGCCCGGCTATATATCAGCTTTGTGCTGACCGCTACGAACTACTTGGTACTCGCACTGGCACTGTTCATCAGCGCCTTTTCGTTGCCCGCTGAAATCAAAAGCAAGACGATTTATACGATCGTGACCAAGCCAGTGCGTCCGACCGAAATCGTGCTGGGACGCATGTTGGGTTTCGTCGGCGTGGGGACTCTGGTTCTGATTCCGATGGGTCTGGCCAGTTACCTGTTCGTCAGCCGTGGATTGCGACACTCGCACCTGGAAGTCGTCGATGTCGTCGAAACCAGCAGTGGCGCGCTCGTTGGTGAAACCGACTACGTCCGCAATCACAAACATTCATTCACGATCGAGCCCGATGCCGACGGCGAAGGACTGACGGACAATGTTCACGGTCACGAACACGTCATTACTCGGGAAAAAGACGGATCGTTCGTGATCGGCCAGCCCTCCGGCGCGCTGCGAGCCCGCATCCCGTCGTATGGTGATATCCAGTTCTACGATCGACAGGGCGAAGCCAAGGATGCCGGTATCGACGTCGGCAATGAACAGCTCGCCGAAGGTTATGGAAGTTCCGGTGTGTCCCGTTTGATCGGGTTGTCCAAGGGCATGCGAAAAATCGAACACGGCTATGTCGAGGGCGGTACGCTCGGCGCCGCGGTGTATACGTTTCGCGATGTAACACCCCGTCGCTATCCAACGGGCATTCCGATCGATTTGTCGATTCGCGCCTACCGCTCTTACAAGGGCGATATCGAATCAGGCATCCGTGGATCGATCACGATGAAGCATCCGACCAAACAGATCGAAACCAACCCGATCACGTTCGTCGTCGATGAGTATGCCGTTGATGAGAAAGTGCTGCCGCTTGAGATGGAAGGCACGGACAACAACGAGACTCGCGTGCTCAGCGTGTTTGAAGATCTCGTCGACGAAAATGGAAACATTAATGTCGTTGTTCGTTGCCTCGATCGAAGCCAATACTTGGGGATGACCCGCAGCGGCGTTTATCTTCGACCCGACGAGAATCCGTTCTGGTGGAACTTGACGAAGGCTTACCTCTCGATCTGGTTGCAGATGACGATGGTGATCGCTTTCGGAGTCATGTTCAGCACATTCCTGAGCGGTCCTGTGGCGATGGTGGCGACATTCGTATGCGTGTTGCTGGGGTTCTCGGCCGAACAGGTCTACGACACTCGGCACTACATCGACGAGGGCATCTCGCGAGGCGGCGGTCCAGTTGAATCGCTCGTACGCTTGCTCCGCCAAGATGCGATGACGACTGAATTGGATGTCGACACGATCGCCGCCACGGTCATCAAGACCGTGGACGCCGGAATCGTTTACACGTTGGATGCGATCGCGACGGCCCTGCCCAACCTTCCTAAGATGGTGGGAACGGCGGAATATGCGGCGAGCGGATTCGATATTTTTGGCGCGCTGTTGTTGCGTCACGCGGCTGCGACGCTGGGCTATTGCGTGCTGGCGTTCGTGGTCAGTTACTTCTTCTTGAAATCGCGCGAGATCGCGGCATGAACCGGACTACTACTCTTCGTCGAAAACTCATTTACTTGGCCGTCTTGGTCGCCATGTTGATCCCGCTTTATATGCTGGGGCAACCATCGGGCGGTAAGGGCGACCTGGGCGGTGAGCTTTCCGAAATGCGAATCAAGTACAACATCGCCGAAAGCGATTTGGGTGAGATCAGCCCGGCTAGCGAAACCATGAAGCTCGCTTCATTGGGTCTGCGCGGAGTCGCGGCGACGTTGCTGTGGAATAAGGCGCACGAGTATCGCGTTCGCCACGAATGGGACCGACTCAAAGCAACGCTCAATAACATCGCACTATTGCAACCACATTTCGACAAGGTTTGGGAGCACCAAGCGCACAACTTGGCCTACAACGTGTCGACCGAGTTTGATGACTATCGTCAACGATACGAAATGGTCCGCGAAGGTACCGAATTTCTCACCCGAGGCGTCCGCCAAAACCGCAACGCACCAAGATTGATTTGGTACACCGGCTGGTTCTACGGATCCAAGATGGGAATGTCGGACGAGAAGACACAGTTCCGTCGATTGTTCGCTGACGACGAAGTTCTGCACGAGGACCTGCTCAAAGAAAACATCGCCGTCGATAGCCCCGAAGCCCGCGGCCCGCTCGGCAAGCCCGACAATTGGTTGGTCGGTCGCCTGTGGCTCAATCACGGTTACGAAATGGTCGATGCCGGCGTCAAAATTCGTCGTCAAACGCCGATCAATTTTTATGAAACCGGGCCGAAGTGGAGATTCAAGCACGCCGAAGCGATTGAGAAAGAAGGCATCCTCGACGAGCGGGCGCAGAACGCATGGCAGATGGCGACCGAAGATTGGAACGCGTTCGGCAATCGCAGCATCCCGACGACATCGCCATTCACGATACGACTCGATCACTTGGATGAATTGGAACGCCAGAAAGAAGAAAAAATGGCACAGTTTCGAGCGTTGATGGAAAAGGAATACGACGCGCAAGAGAAAGTGCTGATCGATGGTTTATCCGAGCCGCAGCAAAAGCTTTACAACACGCCCGTTGAAGAACTCAACAACGAAGACAGGTCGATGCTCAAATCGATCAAGACGGCAGTGGTTCCTGATTTGACGGCGCTCGCGCGGACGGCCGATCCCTCGGTTCGACTTCGCGGGATCGAAATCATCGGCGAGCTGGCGGACTTGGATGCACGCATTCAGAAAACCGAAGGGTATCGCACTCAGATCAACTATTCGTATTGGAAGACGTTGGCGCTTGCCGAGCAAGAAGAACGCACGGTCAAGGCTCGCCGGTTGATTTACGAGGCCGAGAAAGCAAACGAAGACGCCGAACTTGATAAAGCAATCGCTCTTTACGAGGAAGCGTTTCAAGTGTGGTCGGAAATCTTCGACGACTATCCGTTGTTGACGATCGATGATAGTGCCGAAGATTTATTCGAATCGGTCAAACGCTACACCGTCGCAATCGACAGCGAAGAACTGCCCGAAGATTTTCCGCTGCTGACCTTCGTACAGATGATGGGCCAGTACGGTCAAATCGATTCGGATCTGTACATCCAAATTCGTGAAGAAGCAGAGCAGAGCCTCGAAGCACGCAAGAAGGAACTTGCCGAAGAAGAACGCGAGCGGGAAGAAGCCGCAATGGCAGAGGAGAAATCGGCAGAAAAGAAAGCTGGCGAGGAAAAGGCTGCCGCCGAAAAAGCTGCTGATGGCAAAGAGGCGAGCGAGCAAGATGCTGACGTCGAGAAGAAAGAATCGAAAGTTGAATCGGCCAAAGAATCCGCCGAAGACGGTGTCAATGCTGAGGTTTCTGATGAGCCCGATGGTGCGAGTGATACCGAGAAACCATCGAAAGATTGATCCTTCGATGAACATTGGTCAATAGCCGCCAGCGAGAGCGCGTCGGGCTCGCCGGCTCTCATGAACTTTTTCGGGGAAACAACAATGGATGCGATGGACATTCTCGGTGCGCTGCTCGGAAACAAAGCGGGTACCGGTGGCTCGGGCGGCGCCGTACTCAAAGATATCTTGACGCGCGGACAGCAACCCCAGCCTCAATCACAGCCTCGCCAACACCCGCAAGCGAAACAACCGCGAACGATTGATGATGCGGCCAAGAGTCTCGAGGATTTGCTCGGTGTCGGTGGCCAACCACAACGTCCATCAACTCCGGCGCCAGCACCCAAGCCAGTTCCGACCCAGGCCCCGAAACCCCAGGCGGACGCTTCACCATCTTGGACATCCGAACCATCCAAGGCGATGGACGAGCAATCCAAAACTCTCGTGCGGGCGATGGTGAAGGCCGCCAAATCCGATGGTCAAGTCAGCCGCGAAGAACAAGACAAGATCCTCAAACAACTCCAAGATGTCTCGCAAGAAGACATCGACTTTTTGAAGGCGACCTTCAACGAACCGCTCGATGTTCGCCAATTCACCTGGGATGTTCCACTCGGTTTAGAGGAACAGGTCTACACAGTTTCGCTGATCTCGATCGATCTGGACGAACAGAAGGAAGCCGATTACCTGGCCGAACTCGCGCACGGCTTGAGACTCGCCCCGGCTCGTTGCAATGCGATTCACCAAAAGTACGGGGCGCCCATCATCTTCCGAACGGGCAGCTAAGGAACTGTCTTGGTTGAACGGGAAATGGAAAATCAACCCAGCGAATTTAGCAGACGAAACAGCCTCGACTTATGAGAAACCGGACACATTGACGGATAGGTTTTTCGCTTTGTGGCAAAGTTGGAAGTGAAGAGCGTAAGGTAGATATCGATTCACTTTGGTAGGCGATCAACAATTGGCTTCCATCTTTGCAGGAATGCGAAAAACCTCCCCACTGGACGGGAACGGGCGTTGCTTGACATTGGACCTCACGAAAAATTCCAATTCCATGTGAACCTTAACACACGGAGTGTGCCTGCTACGATCAAGCTCAGTTCTGGGTACCAGGACGACGCCAAGGCAGATTCGACGGCGCGGCTGGCGCGGTACTCGGCGCGTTGGAGTTCTGGAAATTGGACTGAGTCCGCATCGGCATCGATGCCGATTGGGTGGGGGTCGGCAACGGAGTCAGCCCTGCGGACGCGATCCGGCCCGGATCAGGGACGAACGCATTCATCGGTGGAGCCGAATAATCTTGCGGCTGCGGCGCGTTGGTCTGAGGCAGGTAGGGCTGCGGCGCAGCAAATTGTGGCTGATAGTTTTGAGGAACCGGGGCCTGCCAATTCGACGCCGAGCCTTGTTCCGGGTTGAACGCGGGCGCGTACGGCGGTTGAAAATTCGACCCGCCGGGATAACCACCCGCTTGATATCCGTAATTGGGCACGACCGGTGATCGGTAGCCGGGAGGACTTGGCGCGCCGGTCAAATCGATCACTTGCATTCCACCGCTGCGCGGATCTGCCACGGCGTTTGGAATGTTGGAATTGGTTTCGGTCCAGGAGGCCGTTTGCACGCCTGATCCGATGATCAATGAATCAGTTGTTTGTCCACCGATCGGCTGAAACGATGGTGCGACGCTCGCTGTCTGCCCGAATGATGTACCTGGTGATTGCCCGAACGACGCGGCAGGCGCCGGACCACCGTGCTGAGCTTGCGGCTGGGTGATCGGATTCAAATACGCATTGGGCTGCACGAACGAGCCGGTCGGAGGTGGAGCCACGCGAGTCGGGGCGCCGAACAATCCGAGCGATGGTGCTTGGCCCGGAGCAACCGGCGATAGCGGGCTGGCCGTTGATAGAGAACCAGCGGACATCGGGCCCGTCGTTTGTCGGCAGCCTGATGATCCCACGATCATGACCGCGATCAGTGGGAGCATCGAATTGATTTTGCGCATGTCCAAACACCGTCGCGGTGAGGAATTTCAGTAAACGTCTTTCGACCTTTAACAGAAATTGAAATTTTGTCGAAAGACCAGATCCGACAAACTACAGCGTGTCGACACCGATGGTGAGCCAGCCGGATTGGGAATCGACAAACTCGGGACGGAAAGTTCGACCGCGCAGCGATTCCAGTTTCGCGTCGGCTGGGACCGTGAAAGATCGGTCCAGCAAAATCGCGGGAAACACGTCAGCAAACTTCTTTTGAATGGTTCGCTTCAATCCCGCTTGCGTTACCGACAACCGTTTTCCCGGTCCCGGAAACGAGACATCGACATCGCCCTCACGCAGCAACAACGCGCGACCATCATCGGCCGTTGCCGGACGATAGAGCGCCGTGATCTCCATCGCCTGTTTCAGTTCGCGTTTGCCTTGCGCGAACCTCAATCCGCGGACACCGACTCGAAGGGTTTGATCTCGAGCTTCAAAAATGATCGGACGAAGTCGTGCGAATTCGATCTCAAACGGCTCGTCCTCCGCTTCGTCGTCGCCACTGTTGTCGACGGATCGGGAAACAATCGAGTTGCCCGATTCCGATTGGTTGACGGGTATGCCCGTTTGTGAAATCAACTGTTCAAAATCGCCTTCGCGGAGTGTTCGGCCGGCGAGGAATGGCGTCATCGCGTTGTCGATCAGCGACTCGTGAATCTGGACCGCCGCGTCGACGGGCGCCATGACTGGCGGACGAGCAACAACGGCGGAAAGCTGGTCGTGACGACGAAGCGTCGAGTCGACAATGATTTCAGCATCGGTCGAACCAAGGAATCGCGACGGTTCGTCAAGCGACAAACGGGTCAGTACGGGCCGCACGGAACCCATCAGATCGGGCATCGCAATCGAGGTCGCATCATTGGTTTGCTCCGTGAACTGGCCGCCGACTTGTGACCGCAGCTTGGCGAGCGCGATTCGATCGGCGTTCGGCTTCTGCTCGGCCGCTTTCTTGCTCGCGATGCGACGGACCAAACGCAGTTTGTGATCAATCGACGTGATGCGAGTATTCAACGAAGCTTGCACGTGGGCGGGATCAGCGATGATGCCGGACTCGCGGATGTGCAACGTCCGCGTAACATTCACGCTGCCGTTACCAACCGTTTGCAGCCGAACGGGACCGTTGTAACCCGTGTTTTGGCTGGCGATGTTGGCAGTCAACGCGACTTGCAACCGCACCTCGCCCAGCGACGGCAATAGATCAGCTGTCACCATACCAGCCAGCGACGCATTCCCGACGATTCGTGTTCCCAAGATACATTCGCGCACCGGCCTTGATTGATTGACGCCGCGATTGACCGCCGATTGCACCATCGATTCGCGAACGATGATCGCCAAGTTCGGACGACTGAACTGATCACGGAAGGCACGCACCACGCCGGGGGCCTGACCCGAGGAACTCAGTAGACCGATCACGGCATTCAGATCGGATACTTCGTCAGCCGACGGGTTGCCATCCATCTCACGGATCTTCTGAGCGATGGCGACCATCTGTTTCGCCACCAACTGCTCGGCCCGCTCGGCATCTCGAAACCGAACGGATTCGATCAATCGTTCCAAATCGTGTCGCAGTTTTTGCAGCGACGACAACTCCAGCCCTGGGATCGTCCCGATCAATCTCTGTCGCAGGTCGATCGCTTCACGAGCGACCGTTGCCGGGGATTCGTCGGATTGGATCGCAGCCCGTAAGGGATCCAAGTTCAGATACTTCAGCCACGCGGCCGCATTGGCCGGGTCGGTTCTGCGGACGAAGAAGGATTCGGCGGCCAACATGCTCGAGCTGGCTGCGGCGGACGAATCCGCCAATTGCGGAAACTTGGCCGGATCGAGATTTTTAGACGCCGATTCCAACTCACTCGCCAATCGCTCGCGCTGCCAACTCGACCATTCATTCGCCGGCGTTTGGCAGGACGCCTGGTCTGGTAGCGCCAAGGTCCATGGGATCGATGTGAGAATCCAGATGATTGAAAGCGGGCCGAAACGGTGCATGAGTATTTGGTGACTGCGCAAGAAAGATAAACGGAAGCGATTGCGAGCGATGGGCAATCGAGACCATCATTCTAGTCTTACTTGGCGGTGCGCAGAGTAGACTTGCCGGGATTATCGAGGCTCGGCGAACCAGCAAGGGAGACGATTCCCGCACAAAATTCCAGGACCGATTTGGGAAGAATGTTCGGCGGCGAGTGAGTTATCGCTACCAGTCCAACTTTTCGATTTCCATCGTTCCAACGACCGATCCGGCGCGGGTTCAATGTCGTCCAGCTCAGCGGCAACACACCGCCACCATTGGCGACTTCGATCCGCGTCGTCTGTCGAACCGTGATCCAGCGGGTTTCCGCGCCGCCCAGTCGATGGTCCGTGCTCTCGATTTCGTCTTTGGGTCGGATCGATTCGATCGGATCGATCTCGTTGAGCGGGAACAGTCGAATCACGCACGCGTCTGCTACATGAACGAAAGTGGGACGGAGTGTACGATCGTTGGGTGTCGTCGATAGCAGCGTCCAGCCGCCGGGCAGTTTGACTTGGATGCCAAGTTGATCAAAAACTTGGACGGGTTCCGAACGTCGGATCGGGATTCGTCGACCGTCTTCCAAGCAATTCAAAACCGTCGACGCGGGCGGTTGCAGCGAGTTGCCACCGATTCCCAGCGTCGCAACCAAGGTAATTGCGATCCACATCAGCGGCGTTAACTCGAGACGCACCGGCGTCGCAACTTCCAATTTCGTTTCGGACGACTGCATTGATTCAGTTCGCTCTCATAACTTTGGCAGATCGATGATGCCGTTCCAATTCTCGGGAGGAACCCGATTGTGACTCAGTATGGTTGCCAACAGAACATCCTTCGGGCGATCCCACGACGGCAGAGCGTGCAGCATTTCGTAAGCCTGATCCCAGCGACCTTCATTGAGCGCGTCGAGGCTGGCTTCGTAGGTTGCGATCTGCGCATCGGTGAGTGATTGCGATGACGTACCTTCCGCGTCAAGCAACTCGCAGACTTCAACCGGGTTTTGAAGTCCGGCCGGTCGAACATTGGCGAGTCGACGAAGGCGCAGATCAATCGATGTCGATGCTCGAATGGCCTTCGCGGTCGCCACATCGACGATGATCTCGGCGCCGAAAGCTTTGGTGATCCCTTCAAGCCGCGATGACAAGTTCACGACGGGTCCGAACGCGGTCACCTTGACTTGATCGACCGTGCCGATCCGTCCGGCAACGGCGCGACCGGTTGCGATGCCGATTCCACAACGAAAACCACCCGCTTCGCCGTCACGTCGATAGTCGCTGCGGATGTGCGAAGCGGTCAACGCCGCGCGAACGGCACTATCATCCTGGCTCAGCGGCCAACCCCAAAATCCCATCGCCGCGTCGCCGTGAAAATCTCCGATGACTCCGTTGGTATCCAAGATGTGCTTGGTCATCACGCCCAGCGCATCGCTGACTCGCGCGAGCAGTTTGAGCAAATCATGCGAGTCGCGTTCGCTTTGTCTCGAGAATCCGCGCAGATCGCAAAACATCACCGACAAATCGGCTTCGCGCGGCTTCAACACTTCGTCCGGATCGCGACCAGCCATCGCCTCCATGACCACCGGTGCAAAGAAGTGTCGCAGCTCGGTTTGGCGTCTTTGCAATCGACGACTTTGACGCAAGTTGGCGATCGTCGTCCCGACTAATTCCGCGAACTTGACATCGTCGTGCAGATCATTTGGCGCCGCCTGAACCGACTCGCTAAAGTTCATTCCTTCGGCCGCGACAATCTCGCCCGTGACGTAAATGGCCCATCCAGGACACGCTTCGCTTCGCAAGGGAACACAGAATGCCCAGTCAACTTCATCGCTGGCGGTAAAGGCGATCGATTCGGGCCGCGTCGTTGTCCAGAGGTGCAAAATGCTTTCGCGTTTGGTGATGACCGAACGCACCAATCGCGAACTGATGGGTGCTTCGTGTCGCCCGCCCGCACGATGGTCATAGTGCAGTACGGTGATCTCGTCGGGCTTGTCCGGCGTCACCGCAACGATCGAAACAGCCGATGCCGAAGGAGTCGCTTGCAGCAGCACGCCGGTAACTCGCACCAACAATTCATCATCGCTTTGGCTGCCGGTGATCAGATCGGGCAACCGGCTGAGCATGTCGATTCTGGACGCGGCATCGCGAAAGTGGCGACGCCGGAGCAACATGTGATCGAAAGCATGTTCAGTAACATCGGTTCGATTGACCGATGCGGGATCGACCGACGAATCGGAGGTCCCGGGTCGATTGACCAGCGTAAACGTTGTCTGCCCTATCACGAAATGGTCACCGGCCACCAACGTGAACTGGCGTGATTTGCTGCCTTGGTGAAAGACGGGATTGCGAGCGTCTGCGATCATTTGCACGTCGACACGATCGTCGCCGATCGCCCGCACGCGAACATGGGCGCGAGAAATCATGCTATCCCAAGGCACGTTCCAGTCAGCGCCGTTTCGGCCGATGACGATCTCACGAGCAGAAATCGGATTCGGCAATTCACGCCGCCACCGATCGTCGCTGTTGGAACCTTGGGCAATCAAATCGGGCATGGGAATGTTGACCGAGTAAGCGGATCTATACGTCGATGGCTTCGGCGTCTTCGGCGCGGTCCATGATGAAGCGGAATCGAGCAGATGCGTCTCGACCCATCAAGTCGCTAATGACACGATCGGTTTCCAGATGGTCATCGATTTCGACCTTCATCATCCGCCGCGTCTTCGGATTCAAAGTCGTTTCCCAGAGCGTCTTGGGCATCATCTCGCCGAGTCCCTTGAATCGCGTGATCTCGGGTTTGGCGCGGCCACCGTGCTCCTTGATGATTCGTTCACGATCTGGCTCGTCGGCGGCCCAGTAGGTTTCTTTGCCAATGTCGATCCGGTACAGCGGCGGTACGGCGATGAACAAACGCGATGCCGTGATCAATGACGGCATGTGTCGATAAAAAAACGTCAACAACAACGTCGTGATGTGGTGTCCGTCGCTATCGGCATCGGCCAGCAATACCACGCGATCATAGCGAAGCGATGCGAGATCGAAACTCGGCCCGATGCCGCAACCGAGCGCGGCAACGAGGTCTTGGATTTCTTTGTTCTCGAGAATCTTCTTCAACGTCGCACTCTCGGTGTTGAGCACCTTGCCTCGCAGCGGCAGAATTGCTTGATGATTCCGATCGCGGCCTTGTTTGGCGCTCCCTCCGGCCGAATCACCTTCAACGATGAACAATTCTGAATCGCCCTTTCCGCCGGACACACAATCCGATAGTTTGCCCGGCAACATCGTTCGCTTGCCACCGCCCTTTCGCGATACAGCATCGGATGCGGCGCGAGAAGCTTCGCGGGCTCGCGCGGCGGCGATGATCCGTGCGATCACCGAATCGGCAACCGTGCGGTTATTGTTCATCCACTGTTCCATTGCCGGACGCACGACCGCTTCGACAACCGCTTGCGTTTCCGCATTGTTGAGCTTGTCTTTCGTTTGACCTTGGAACTGAGGTTCGGAAATAAAAATCGACAGGATCGCGACCATGCCTTCGCGAATGTCTTCGGTCGCGATCTTAACGCCGCGCGGCGTTAAACTGTGTGTATCGATGTAGTTGCGAACGGCTTTGTTGAGCCCACTTCGGAAACCGTTTTCGTGCGTTCCGCCGCTGCCGGTTGGGATTCCATTGACGTAGCTGCGGACGTGTTCGTCGGTCGATTCGGTCCAATGAACGGCGACTTCAATGCGGGCCTCGGCATCGTCCTTTCGCATCGCGAACGGCAACTCGTGAATCGGCCGGGCGTTACGTTCTTTGAGCACTTTGCCCAAGTAGTCGACGATGCCCTGTTCGTGCAAGAATGTTTCTTTCGTCTTTGCCGCTTCATCTTCGTAAGTGACTTTGACGCCGCGATGCAGGAAGCTGGCGGTTTCAAGTCGAGTTCGAATCAGTGCAGTCTCGAAGTCCGTTTTTGGGAAGATGGTCGGATCGGGCGTGAACGTGATCGTCGTACCTGTCCCACGAACGGTACCTTTGAGTTTTTGTAGACTGCTGGTCGGCTGGCCCTTGGAAAAGGTCATGCGGTATTGCGCGCCATCGCGTTTGATCACCGCGATCAACTCTTTGGAGAGCGCATTGACGACCGAAGCGCCGACGCCGTGCAGACCACCGGCGGTCTTGTAGTTACCTTCGTCAAACTTCCCGCCCGCGTGCAAGATCGTCAGCACCGTTTCGAGCGCCGACTTCTTTGTCTTGCTGTTGCGATCAACTGGAATTCCACGACCATTGTCGGCGACGGTGACGGTGCGGCCATCGCTGTGCAGTTTGACGTTGATCTCGGTTGCGTGACCGTTCATCGCTTCGTCGACGCTGTTATCGACGATTTCCCAAATCAGGTGATGCAATCCGTGCATCCCAACGCCGCCGATGTACATCCCCGGTCGTTTGCGGACCGGCTCGAGTCCTTCCAAGACGGTGATGTCATCGGCGCCGTAACGTTTGGTCGTAGTGGACATAGATCGAATGGGTGACAGGTTTCAGGTGACAGGTTTCAAAACTCAGGCGAGATGAATCACTCGTCGTCTTCGTCCAGGATCGGCGGTGCGCCGGGTTGAGGTTTCAGGATCAAATCGATTTTTCCGTTCTTTTGAATCTCGTTACCACGTCCGCCGCGCGACGTGACGCGATACTTCGCCGTTGAGATCGTCTTCTTGGCACCACGGTTGGTCACGACGGTCATCAAATCGCGGTCGCCCGTGGACGCTTTGAAACCCAGCAATTGGTCATCGGCAGCCAAGCGGATCAACGTGACTCCCTTTCCCGCGCCCGACAAGTAGTTGACTTCTTCGGCAGCACAAACCATCGCCCGGCAATCTCGGGAAACGGCGAGTATGGTTTCGCTGCCGTGAACTGCGGCGACATCGATCACTTTGGCGGTACCCGCGACGCGCGCGTATCGGCGACCGCTGCGCGTGGACGGTTCAGCGAAAGCCCCGAACCCGAATCGCAGCGCAAATCCATTGGACGTGGCCGCGAAAGCATGAGTTTGCGGACACAGATCGGGTTTCTTCGGATCTTCGGCGATGTCACCAATCACGCGAGGATCGAACGACATCGCGGCGATGATCTTTTCACCGTCCTTCATCTTGAACAGCTTTTGAATCGGTTCGCCGAAACCGCTGGAGGCCGGCACGTCGATCATTCGTGCGGTGTAGCAGACACCCAAGGACGAAAAGAAGCCGACGGTTTCACGCGTGCTGCCGGCCACGCATGTCAGCACGCCGTCACCTTGTCGCAAACGGCTCTTGGACGGATCGGCGATTTGCTTTTGTCGCTTCACCCATCCGTCGGTCGTGATTAGGATGTGGCATTCTTCGGCGATGATGAAGTCTTCCGCCGTGTACTCTTCTTCTTCAACCGTATCGATCGTCGAGCGACGTTTGGCGGCATCGGATTTGCCGAAGTCTTCAATCAGTTTTTCGATCTCGCCGCGGACAAGTTGCCAGCGTCCCGATGCGTTTGTATCGACCGTGGTTTCGGCGAGCAGCTTGCGAATCTCACGCGCTCGTTTGTTCTTTTCTTTGAGTTCATCCAAGATCATGTTGATCTCGAGTTTCGCTAACCGGTAGAGCTTCAGTTCCAGAATCGCGTCGGTTTGTTCCTCATCGAGTCCGCCGCCCTTCTGCGTGACAGGAAACTTCGCCATGATTTTCGCCGCGGCGTCGGCTTTGCCGTCGCTGCGGCGAATGATGCGAATGATTTCATCGAGCGCATCGAAGATCAACGCGAAACCGTCAAGAATGTGGATGCGACGTTCGAGCGCCGCTAATTCATTCTCGAGTCGTTTGGTGACGACATCCAAACGGAAGTGCAAGAAGTGCCACAGGATCTCTTTCAAGCTCAATCGATTGGGCGCGCCGAGTTCCGGGTTTTCGGTCGGCACCAAGCACGTCAGATTGACGTTGAAGTTGTTTTGCAACTGCGTGTGTTTGTAGAGGTACGCCAGAACCTTGTTCTCGTCGGCGTCCTTCTTCAGCAATAGGTCGACACGAATGTCTTCGGTTGAAAGATCGCGAACTTCTGTGACAAGCGGCATCTTTCCGCCGTAAATGATCTCGGCGATCCGCTCGACCATGATCGCTTTGTTGACGCCGAACGGGATCGAGACGATTTGCAATACCGTCTGACCAGCGGTCTTGACGGTCTTGGTCGTGCCGCGAAGTTTGATCGTCCCTGAACCGGTCGCATAAATCTCTCGCAACTCATCCTTGGTGTTCGTGATTTGGCCGCCGGTGGGAAAGTCCGGTCCTTGAATCGCGTCGGTGGCGACGAGTTGGTAGTCCTTGACTTCCGGATCACGCAACAGTTTTAGCAGCGCATTGCAAACTTCTCGCAAGTTGTGCGGCGGGATGTTGGTTGCCATCCCGACGGCGATGCCGGTCGCGCCGTTGACCAACAAGTTCGGCACACGGCTGGGCAAGACAACGGGCTCTTCGCGACTGCCGTCGTAGTTCGGTTTGAACGCGACCGTTCGCGTGCCCAAGTCGGCCATCACTTCCGAAGCGATGGGCGACATTCGACATTCGGTGTATCGCATCGCGGCGGCATTGTCGCCGTCGACGCTGCCGAAGTTCCCGCTGCCGTCGACCAGCGGCATCCTTAGCGAAAACGACTGGGCCATTCGCACCATCGCTTCATAGATCGAGCTGTCGCCGTGAGGGTGCAAACGGCCCATCACGTCGCCGACGACTTTCGCACATTTGACGTGCTTGCTGGTCGATGTCAGCCCTTGAGTCGACATCGTGTACAGGATTCGTCGCTGGACCGGTTTGAGACCGTCGCGGACATCCGGAAGCGCGCGGCTGGTGATGACCGAAAGCGAGTAGTTGAGATACTTTTCCTGGGCCGCCTGGCGCAGCGGAATCCCCACCAAGGTTTCGCCCAGGGCCTCGAACAACGAGTCTCCGCCCGCCGATTTCGAGTTGTCCGTTCCTCGCGTATTGCCTTTACGACGCTTTGCCACGCCAAAATCTTCCTTGTCGGTGAATGGATTGCCCGCTGATCACAAGGCGAGAAGTTAGGCGGTTTGTGCCGATCACGCCAGCCGAGTCGGTTGAGGTCGCCCTGCGGTTTTTTCGGCAACCGACGGTTGTGGCGATCGAATCCGTGGAAACGAAACTTCGGATCGGGAAGAACTGGCGGCGCCAAACGGCAATGCTGTTTTCCAGCCCGTGATTTCACCGAATCAAACGATACGAGCGGTGGAGTGTGCGATCACATCCTCGTATCGCCGTCTCGAAACAAGCACCGCCCGACCGGGTCGACCTTCACAAATGATGGCATTCGGTTTGCGGATCGGTTCACGGAGGAACCCAGCCATGACTTATCGCTTCATTCCCGCAGTGGCGGTTGCCCTGACGACGCTTTGCGGCGTCGTGTCCGATTCTCGGCAGTGCAACGCGCAAGAGTACATCGTTAGCCAGCAAGTCGTCAGCGACGTCAAGGTCGAAGGCGGTTTCTATGACGGCCAGTACGCCGGCGATTCTTCATCCCAAGGCATGTCTTCGGGCGACACCAGCGGATCGTGCCCAGGATGTTCGGGCGGCAGCGGTCGGCTTGGCGGACTTGGTGACGGACTTCGTGGTGGCGGCGGGTACGCCGGCGACATGGCGGCAGGGACCGTCTATCGCGGATACGGTCAGCCCGACCTGTTTTACAACTACTACACGCAAGGGAACAGCAACGGCGTCAACGCCCAAATGTATTTGTCGCCCTTGCCAGTTCCGCCAAATGTTGGGCACACGTTCATGACCTATCAACCTTTCTATCCCGAAGAAATGTTGTATTGGCACAAAAACAAATTCCACAACAATTATGATAATGGTCGCGGACTCAATCGAACGCGTGCAGTCTATTACAGCCCACCCGTTCGCCAAGCGGCCAGCAACATTTATTGGAACTACTTGCGGATTCCTCGCTAGGTTCACTGAAACATTCGTCACCCCTTCGTTCTCGAGTAACTCAATCATGGTCCATCGATTCCTATTTGCTGTCGCGTTGTTGGCTTCCGCGATCGCGGTCAGCGGCTCGGATGCCAATGCTGGCGATCCGTATGCCATGACTGAGGTTTGGGCTCACAATTACTCGATGAATCGTCCTTGGCACGGCAACTATTACAACCAGAACTACGGCCAACCCCTGGCGCTGATTGTCCCACCGACGGCCCACATGCGTCAAACATTGTCGTGGGGTGTCAGTCAGAACAAGATGTATCCGATCTATCATCAGTTCGGACGCAGCGCCAATTCACCAGGTGCGGGTCGTCCCGGTCAGTTTCAGGCAACGCCCCAGTGGCCCAGTCACACCGATCAGTTCGGAACCTACTACGTCCGCGGACCTTGGTAGTCCGGCGCTGAATTGCGAAGCCGCGTTTCAATCAGTCGCCGAACGGATTTGTGGTGCCCGGTCTTGATCGAGATGCATCAGGGCCAAATGGATCGTCGGCAGACGAAGGAGTCGGTTCGCTGAACTCCGGCATTTCATTGGCGCGCTGGATGGTTCTGTCGAACGCAACGTCGACGACAGATTGCATCTCTTGGGAAAGGGGTGCCCTCTCAAATCCGCCGCCGCCCGTTCCTCCCATGCCGCCGCCCGTACCTCCGCTCGCGCCGGGCATTCGGGCAACCCTCTCGAGTGCGGCTTGAGCGATATCGGGCCGGGTCGTTGATTCGACAACGATCGGGAGTGCCTTGAGCCATGGCGACTCATTGCCACGAATCAACGATTCAGGATTTCTCTCCGCTACCATTGAACCAGCCGGGACTGTCGTGTGCAGCCAAAGTACCGCCTCGTCCGCGTAGGTTTGCGGGTCCGATTTCAGACGCTCTAAAAACATCTCGTTGCGTTGTTCACGAAATTCGGCGGATTGATTGAGCAACATGAAGGTGTCGAGCGAAGCGGGCAACTCGATTCCCATACGCACCGCCGCGATGAATTGATGGACATTCATTGGGCTACGCGAAAAATCCGGTTTTCCATTCACCCAAGGTTCATTCAATCGCGTTTTCAAATCGCGAACTTGAGCGGACCAAGCGACCGCTTCCTCGATGAATTCGCGAAGCCCAAACTCTTCATCGAGTGGAGCGTCGAGCGCCAACGCCAACGCAAGTGAGAAATGTCGAAAATCTCGCAATCTGGGATTTTTCGATGGGCCATCATCGGCTTCGACTGATTGGAGACTGCGATGGAGGGCCGTCGCGGAGACTCGGTTTTCGGGTTCGCCTGCCCACCGAAAAAACGTCGATGGTTCGTTGACAAAATCGCCGAATCGGTACATTGCGATCAAACAGGCGAGCCGACTGTTCTCATTGCCGATCGGTAACTCCTTCGCGATCGCATCGATTCCCGGTTGAGGCAGGATTCGGGGATACACGTCACTGAATTGTTCCATATACCACTGAGACGGATTGGTTTTGTCTGAGCTCGAAGCGAGACCACCGAAGCGACGAGCCGAAATCAAGATCGCGCCCACAGCATCGACATCGCCAGCATCAACCAAACTGGCGACCGCATTCATCGCTTCGCCAAGAGTGTCGACATCACGCTCGATCATTAAAATGTTTGTCCAATGCGAAAGCGGCTCACCTTTGAACAATTTCTCCGGCTTCGCCGCTTCGTTGGTGACATCCTTTTTCGCATCGTCTTCGATCAATTGCACCGACAATTCCGCGGCATCGGTTTCGATTCGGACTCGTGAGTTCTTGGTTTGAATGACAATCACCGTGGCCGCCACAATCGCCGCCGCGCCGGCAAACGCCAGATACTTCGGCCACCGATTCGACGGTGGTGGTGAATCGGATTTAGCAAATCCCAGCACCGGTGACGTCTCGCCGAGCATCGAATCGGGATCACTCACACGCATCGCCCTTCGGACCAACGGCCCAAGCGAAACCACACCCGCGACTTCCCCGAGTCGATCGGCGACATCGCTGGCACTGGCCGGTCGCTCGGCAGGATCGCGACGAAGCAACTCATCCACCAAATCATCGATCGCCTTGGGCACATCGTCGCGAACTGAACTCAATCGCATCGCTGATTGGCTCGTCTTATCGATCACCAACGGCGCGATCCCGCGATCGGTCGTATGAGCGGGTTGACCGGCGATCAATTGGAACAGCGTGGCACCGACGCCATACAAATCGGCCCGCGAGTCGATCGACTGTCCTTCGGTCAACTGTTCCGGAGCCGCAAACACGAGCGTGCCGATCACGTGCCCGACAGTCGTCAGCCACATGTCGGCGATCGCTTGCCGTTCGTCCAAAACCAGACCAAGGTCCAGCAACTTCACCGTGCCGTCTCGCGTCAACATGATGTTGGAAGGTTTGATATCACGATGAACCAAACCGGCTTCATGGATTGCCGTCAAAGCTCGACAAACGTCTCGCATGATGGCCGCGGCCGATACGATATCGATGCGACCGAGTCGACGAACGATCGCCGCCAAGTCCAAGCCTTCCAGATACTCCATCACCATGTAATGCCAGCCGTCGACATCGCCCGCGTCGGTCGCGCTGACGATTCCGGAGTGCGACAATCCGGCAACGGCCTGCATCTCTCGTTCGAAACGACTGACCCAAGTCGGATCGAATCCACGTCCGCGAGGTAGCAGTTTGATGGCACACTTTTTCTTCAGCCGCTGGTGTTCGGCAAGGTAGACCGCACCCATTCCTCCGCGACCCAGCGGGCGAACCAGACGGTAAGGGCCCAGCGTCTCCACCGGCGGCATCAATTGATCCAGTCGCATCGCGGGCGATACGGCAACGTGCAACTGGGCGGCATGAAACAAGGCTGCGCTGCAATCAGGTTCGTTCAGAACGGGATCATCGCCCGATGAACCTTCACGATTGAGAGTCCTGGCGAACGAGTCGTCAGCGGACGAGACTTTCAGGCGTTGCTGGCATGGATTGCATGCGTCCAGGTGCGTCAGCAACTGGTCAAAACGCTTGGACCCGAGTCGGCCAACTCCGAATTCGATCAGTTCTTCGTCGGAAGGATGTGGTGTTTGGCTGGTGGCAATCATGTGCGTGGGCTCCGGTGAGTTGAGTTCATTCACTCAGTCCTTCGCAACCGATTGGACACACGCCAAAATTATTCATCGAGCAATCCGGCCAGCTCCGTCCGCAACCGCTGCAAGATCCGCGCGCGGGCTTTGTACACGGTCCAGCGACTCACCCCGATCGACTTGGCGACTTCATCTGGATCGCGAGATTCAACGACGGTGGCCCAGAACGCTTGCCATGTCTTGGGATCAAATCGGTCGCGATAGATTGCCAGCGCCCGGGTCAGCAACGCGTGGCGATCCAGCCCCGCGTCGGTGGGTGGATCAACGGGCAACGTCGGCGCGGGAAGCTCACCAGCAGCCGAACCCAGATCGCGTTCGATCGGTCGGCTTCGGCACTTGTCCGCGATGCGGCGGCGGGTGATCGTCCACAACCAACCGCGAAATTTAGCGTCGGCCCGAGACGGGTCGAAGTTCGCGAGATCTCGCGAGACCGACATCATCACATCTTGAGTCACGTCGGCCGCGTCACTGCTTTGATATCCCGATCGGCGCACCCATCGATAGACGAGCGGGCCATAAAGATGCACGAACCGATTCCACGCTTCGGGACGGCCCTCGCGAGCGGCCAACAACAACGAATGATGGGTCGACGGTTCGATCAATGGGCTCATCACAATTCCGTAGCAGCAAAATGAAAAAGCCTCGCTGAGTCGGAACCCGGCGAGGCTTTCGGTTGAAACATCAATGAGTCTCAATCAGGCGATCGGATCGTACTTGCCCGGAACGGGAACGGGATACAGTCCGTTGGCGTTGGGTCGAGCCGACATCGGGACTTCGCTATCGAGCGTGAAGCTGTCGATGCCGGGCGCGAGATCGCGACCATTCTTGAGTAAATCGTCCCACTTGACGACATTGCCGCTGTAACAGGCTTCACGACCGAGGATGGCGGTGAACGTTGAATGGGCACCATACTCGCCCTCGTTGTAAATCTCGCCACGCATCAGGGCCTCGATCAGATCGTGTTGCTCTTGTTGGTGACCGTTGAGGTTCTCACCACCAAACTTCCAATCGGCCTCGCCCTTGATCCAACCGGATGGATCGCTCGTTCCTTTCGAACCGTGCGCAAATTCGCTGACGTTATTCCAACCGCCGGCCAAGTGACGGCCTTGGCTGAACATCTTTGTTCCATCGGGGAACGTGTACTCGCAGAACGTGTGATCGAAAATCTGTGACTTCGACGCGTCGCCGTTCATGCGCTGCTCGTGTCCGCCCATGCCGTTGCACTCGACCGGATACATTCCCTTGACCCAACATCCGACATCCAGATTATGAATGTGCTGCTCGCAAATTTGGTCACCGGATAGCCAGTTGAAGTGGTACCAGTTGTTGGTTTGGAACGCCATTTCGCTTTGGCCTTCGCTTCGGTTGCGATACCAAATGCCGCCACCGTTCCAATAGACTCGCATCGTGATGATGTCGCCGATCGCCCCATCATGCAAACGCTCGACGGTTTGCATGTATTGAGGTTCGTGACGGCGTTGGAGTCCGATGCCTACCATCAGATTCTTCTTCTTTGATTCTGCGACGCTCGCCAGCACTCGGCGAACACCCGGCGCATCCGAGGCGACCGGCTTTTCCATGAAAATGTGTCGACCTTTGTTGACCGCGTACTCGAACTGTTGCGGCTTAAATCCGGGTGGCGTCGCGATGACGACCAAGTCAGCTTCCACATCGATCGCAGCTTTGTAGGCATCGAGTCCGACAAAAACGTTTTCCGGTGGAACGTCGATCTTCGACTTGTTGGCGCCGCGGCTCAGTGCCTTGATTGCGCTTTCGGCGTTGGACGCGAAAGCGTCAGCGACGGCGACGAGTTTTACGTTGCCTTTGGTTGCGAAGATATTGTTCGCGGCGCCGGTTCCTCGGCCCCCGCATCCGACCAATACAAATCGGATCTCATCGCTGCCCGCGGCATGGGCTGTCTTAGCGATGGTACTGGTCAGCGCGGCACCGGCGGCGGCCGCGGTGCTGGTTTTCAAAAACGATCGGCGATCGGGTGGCGTTTGCATGGACTTAAATTCCTAAAGGGCTGAATGCTTCGACGGTCAGCCGGAGCGTGCGAATACGGTGATCGCCAGATTGTAAACGCTAAACAAGTCCGATAGTAGGTTTGCGCCCCAGAAAACCTTGTTAAGGCGCCTCGTCCACGCACACTCGCAGGAATTCCGAGTTCAGTAGCGGTTTTTCCGCTCCCACCAGGTACGCACGCAACGCGAATTGATCCAATTCGCCCTCAAGTGGCCAGATTTTGACGCTTGTAGGACCGAATTTCTGCCACGTTTCATTCGCCGAAACGCGGTCAAGACTGGCGTGGATGTCGGATGTTTCGCCGACATAAATCATTTCGTCTTGGTTGGAGAGCCCGTACACGCCAGGTCTTCGGATGGGATCGCTTAAACACTCTTGGATCGTTCGTGCATTGGGCGATCGATGGCGGTGCCACGTCGCATGCTGCGCGGCGGCGTATTCTTGGAATCGCTTCGTCCGCGCCCGTTTACGAAGAGCCAAGGCGGCCCAGCGATATTGGAATGGCGAATGGCCCGGTGAAAGGGAAGCAGCCAATCGATCGAACTCAGTCACCGCCGTCGGGCAACAAAGCAACTCATCGAGCGTCATCGAGTAATCGATCCCGATCAATTTCATCGCCGCCTCAGCCCCGCCGCGATAGGATTCCATCTGGGCCCATGTCAATCGCTTGTCAGTTTCGGTCGTTTTCGGCAGTCGCTTCGACTTGCGCAATCGCAGTAGCATCGAATTCCAAATTCTCGCGTCGCCGCCGATCGACGATGCTCGACACGCCTTGGCAAACTTGGATGACAAATCGGGATCGCACAGAAGGTAGTCCGCCGAGTGACCCTCGGATGATTTCTCGAACGCCGCGACGATTGCCGATTCCATCGCCTGATCGAGTGGCAAAATCGGACGTCCGTTCTTGAACTCCGTTCGTTTCTTTCCTTGCAAGGTCTTCGGCGAACTGAGCATCGGATCGGCGACGCCGTCGAGCGGATCGCCGACTTCACAGTCGCTCAATCGCGATTGAATTTGCGTGACGTATTCGGATGACAGTTCGAACCCCATCCACTGCCGCCCGAGCTTTTTCGCGACTGACAAGGTTGTGCCGCTGCCGCCGAATGGATCAAGGACGATGTCTCCGGCGTTGCTGGAAATCCGAATGATGCGTCCCAATAGCTGTTCAGGCATTTGGCATCCGTGAAATCCTTCACGCTCTTTGAATGTTCCCGCGACTCGGGAATAAAACCAGGTATCGTGGGAAGTCGAGAAGCTATTCGCCGGCGCATCCTGGGGGCGCAGAATCCACGTGTTATCCGGCAAACGTCCTTTGCTATTCGCTCGTTTGTCGGCATAGACCAATTGCCGCGCCGAAGCGACTCGCACCGCTGGGTTATCCCCGTTGAAGGTGAACCGCTCAGGGTCTTTGACGAAGTGAAACAAGTGCGTGTGGGAACGACTGAATCCGCGAACACAGTTGACGCCGAATGTGTAATACCAAATCACCCAACTGCGGCGATGGAATCCGAGTTGCTGTGACAGTATCTTCAGTTCAGCGGCATACTCGTCGCCGATCGCGAGCCAAAATGTACCGTCCGGTTTGAGTATCCGATGAACCTGGCTGATCCATGATTCGCAGAACGCCAAATACTCGTCCGCTTCACGCTGGTCCTGATACACGTCATAGGTGTAACCGATGTTGAACGGCGGATCGGCGAACACCAGGTCGACTTGACCGGCCTCGATCTCCGCCATTCCGTCGATGCAACTGCCTTGATGGATTCGATTGGTCGAAATCATGATGGTGTCCCGGAAACGATGCGTTGGTTCGATCGTGGATGTTAGCGCAATCGATGCACTCGCGCAAGGGCGTGTCGCTCCGGTGCTTCGGCTAGTTGCCAATGGCAGCCCAGAGCAAGGATTCGATATTGCGAGTCGTGGCTGTGACATCATGATGCATTGCAATCATTCGCGACGCCGCCGCGACTCGATCGCGTGACGCGACCGGATCGGCAATGAATTGGACAATCGCATCGGCAATCGATTCGGGCGACTTTGGCTCAGCCCAAACGATCGTAGGTTCATCATGCTCGAGTTCGACGGTTCCTCCGGCCCGAGTGGCGATCACCGGCGTGGCGAGCGCCATCGCCTCCAGCACCACGTTGGGCATCCCCTCGAAATGCGATGGCAGTATCAACGCATCGGCAACCGCGATCCAACGAGCAGGATCGCTTCGTCGACCGACGAATTCGACGGCGTGCCGGCGAGGATGCTCGGCCCATCTCGCTTCGAGCTTTTTCTTCAGAGGCCCGTCGCCGATCAATTGGAGCCGGATTTGCGGCAACTCGCGTTCAGAAACGCCGTCGAGCCGAATCATGGCTTCGATCAAGTCTTGATGACCTTTTTCTTCGGTCATTCGACCGACGCAAACGAGGGCGACTTCGCCGCGACTGTCGCCTTTCGGTTTGGAGTCGGATACCAGAGCCCGCAGTGCCGCCGAATCAACCGGGTTGGGGATGACGTGAATGATTTGGTTCTTGAGACGGTAGTATCGATGTGCCGATTCGGCGGCTTGGCGACTGACCGCAACGACTCGGTAAGCGTCTCGATAAGCCTTGGCCAAACGTCGGCGTTTGAGTTCGATGAACCGTGATTCGACCAGAGGCAATGCGCACTCGGGCGGGCTGACGATCGTCGAAACTCTCGGCACACCGATCGGCTTTGCGGCCGGCCCGGCGATCATCGACATGTGGAACGTGCGATCGTAAATGACATCGATGGCTTCAGATTCAAGCAGTGATCGGAGATGCCTGACTTGTCGACGATGTTCGCGACCGGGAAAGTACCAACCACGGTCCTCAGGGGCGTCCTCGAACGAATGGACGATGACGTCGTCCGGAATCTGGCACATCAGGTCGCCATCGCGTTGCAGCAAATACAGATGGGGCGAGAATCGCTTTCGATCAAGGTGGCGAAGCAGCAGAAGAGTCTGTTGCTCGCTGCCTCCGCCCCGCATCGAGCCGATCATCAAGAGCACTCGTCGCGGCCCTTCGTTGGGGTGGTTCATGGAGTCAATGTAACGTCAACCCAAACCATCCGGTGATCGCTAGCGCTGATCCAATCGTGTTGGGGATCATTCGTGCCGGGCCAGAAAACTTCCGCTCGTCGAACTCTCAGTGATCGGCTCGGGAGGACATAGTCGATTCGCATATTTCCGTTCCTGCCGAAATCAGCCGTATCCAATTCGCCGCCACCGTTGCTGCGAGGTTGCGGGTCGGTCAGTCGCGGGCTTCGCAATAGATTGACAATCCCATCGTCCCGACTGTCGCCGTTGTACGGATCGCTGTTCAAATCACCGGCAATGAAGAAATGCTGGTCCACCGGTAGTCCCCCCGCCCGCCCTTGGTCGTCAACTAAAAAGGATGCATCGGGCCGGTCGATGTACTCGTTCCAAAAACGGATCTCATCGTGGTTCCGACATCCGTTGCGATCCTCGGGTCCATCGAAAACGGGCGGAGTGGGATGACTGGCCAGCACATGGATCACGTGGTCACCTACCATGACCGGGACGTCGATATGGTTCTTGCTGGACAATCGCAAAACGTCCCAAGTGCGATCGTCGTAGTAGCTGGATCCTGATGTGGGGTCCGTTGGTCGCAGCGCGTTCGGAAAGTCTCGCCATCGCAGTTTTTGAAAGGTGCGTATGTTCTCGACATCAATCGGAAAACGGCTCAGGACCGCCATCGAATACTGCCCAGGATACGCGCCGTACCCCCACGCATCGCCTGGGCCCGATGTTTCGCCATCGCCATCCAGGTCGATCCCCGACGCGATTCCTGTGTTGCTCGGCGCTGAATACACGTAGGGATATTTGATCGGTTTTAGCTTGCCTTGGCTGAAGTTGATGAATTTCTCGGCAAGCAATTTCGCCGTCACCGCACCTTCGTCATGGTCGATCTCATTGACCAAAAGAATATCCGGCCGAACGGTTTGGATGATCGAAGCGATTCGAGCTGCTTGTTCATCGACACCATCGGACAGACGTTCACGGATCTCGCCCGACTGCTGGCCATACAGGGATGCGTTGTACGTCGCCAGTCTCAAGCTTTCAACCGATTGACAATGTGCGGCGGAGCAGACACCGAACAACGTGACAATCACCAACAAGTGAAGCGGCGACAAAAAAATCCGGTGCGATGGGTTCGACAATTTGACGTTCGATCAGTTTTGCGGAAAGTGCGGGCGTGAAGTGGCAGCTTAACCTTTCGGCGCTGTTTCCGGATACGAGACCGACGCGGTAGTGTCAGTTTGCTGCCACTCCCACAAACTGAAAGAAAATCCGGTTGACTCATAACGCAGGCCAGTGTATTAATTAACTAGTGAACCAAGACACGTAGGTTCTTGCCAGGATTTGCCATGTTTCTATCAATCGATTTTCAGTCGGACGTCGCGATCTATTTGCAGATCGTTCGGCAGGTCAAGGCCGCGATTGCGGTGGGGTCGATGCGGCCCGGCCAGCTTTTGCCCAGCGCGAGGGTTCTCGCGGGGCAGCTCACGATCAATCCCAACACGGTCGCCAGGGCCTTCACCGAATTGCAGAGCGACGGCGTGATCGAGACGCTGCGAGGACGCGGCATGGTGATCTCCACCGGCGCCGCCGCGCTCTGTCGCCGACACCGTGACGGCGTGCTCGCCGAACGCATCGGTGAAGTTCTCGGCGAGGCTTGGAATGCTGGTCTCGATGTCGCAAGGATCCAAAGCATCGTCGAGGGTGAACTGAAAAAGCTCGCCAAAACCACGCCCGCCGTCCACACCGATACACCTTCCGATTTCTCATCCACGCCATCGAAGGGCTAACGTCATGCAATCCGTCATCTCCGCCAAAAATCTGATGATGCACTTCCGCCGCTGCGACGCGCTTCGCGGTGTTGACTTGCACGTGCAACCAGGAACCGTGTTTGCACTCTTGGGCGAAAACGGCGCCGGCAAGACCACGCTGATCCGGATCCTGACGGGGTTTCAGAAGCCTTCGTCGGGGACGTGCTTGGTTTCGGGAGTGGACCCGGCATCGGATCCTCTGACAGTTCGCCGAAGCATCGGTTACGTGTCGGATTCGCCGGCGCTCTATGACTGGATGACAGTTGCTCAGATCGGCGGTTTCGCGGCGTCATTCTATGACCGCGAGTTTCTGTCGCGGTACGAAGAGTCGATTCGTCGCTACGAAATTTTGCCCGACCAAAAGATCAAGCACTTGAGTAAAGGTCAGCGCGCCAAAGTGGCCCTATCGCTGGCGCTTTCGCACGATCCTGATTTGCTGATTTTGGACGAACCAACAACGGGGCTCGATCCGAAGGTTCGTCGCAGCTTTTTGGAGAGCATGATCGATCGGGCGGCAACCGGGCGAACCGTTTTTCTGTCCAGTCATCAAATCAGCGAAGTCGAGCGGGTCGCCGACACGATCGCCATTCTGCACCGCGGAAAGATCGTTTTGCATGGTCCGTTGGCCGAGATTCGCGAATCGATCTGGCACGTCGTGATCGATGTCGACGATCCTTTGCGAGCGATCGCCATGTTGCCGCCGCCGGCGGTGATTCTGAGCGAACAAACTTCCGGTGCTCAGCGACAGATCTTCATCAGGCACTTGAATCCGTCAATGATGGACGAACTTCGCGGCACGCCCGGCATCATTGATGTTCGGCACCGCGTGGCAACGCTGGAGGAAATCTTTGTCGCCTGCACTTCGGGGAACCCGGTTGAATCCGAAATGCAAGTGAATGCACCGGAGATGGAATCGGAGACGGTGACATGAGCACGACCGAGTCGTTGATCAGCCGCAACCGCTGGCTGTGGTGGAAAGAGCTTCGCATGTTGGCGCCGCTGATCGCATTGCTAATCGGGATTGCGGCGACGATGTTGGTTGTGATGCCAGAACTTCCCAATTCCGCCCAGGGGATTGGGCGTATCAATGATTTTAGGATGTTGGTGCCCCTGGTTTTTCCCGTCTTGTTTGCGGCTGGCGCGGGCGCGGTGTTGGTGGGTCAAGAACGTGATCTCAGGACGATCGACTGGATGTCGTCGCTGCCGCTACGACCGCGTCAGTGGGTATTGGTGAAGCTGGTCGTTGCCCTGATCGGATTGGCGGTGATGTGGGCGATCGCGGTATCGAGTCTGGCCTTGATCAGCGATGCGGGTGGACTCGCTTCGCGATGGCGGATCAGTCCCGCGCAGGGTTTATCTAACGGACCGATTGGACTGCCGCTTTGGATCGCACACAGCGTCTATCTAACTTTGTGTGGCTTCTACGCCTCCTGGAAAATACGCGATCAATTTCACGCAATCCTGTTGGTTCTTGCTTTAGGGTGTTTGCCGTTGGTCTTGGCCATCTTGGCGAGTGAATCGTTGTACGTGCTGCAACGTCATCGCGTGGGACTCGCCGATTTGCAAGGTCTGATGTTTGCCTGGATCGTGGTCGTGACGCCGCTAGTGGGATGGCTGTCGTATCGGGCCGCGATGGCAACGCTGCTTCCTCAGTCGGGCCAGTCGAAAGCTAAGCATCACGTCGATGCGTCTGTCCTCCCACAATCCTTTTGGTCAACGGCGCCGAGGCTCGGTTCGTCCTGGTCGTCGCTCATTTGGCAGTCGATTCGGTCGGCGCCCTTGGCTCTCGGTATCACCGCATCGTGTATGATCCTGGGCATGGTCGTGCCGTTGTCGTCCCTGAGCGATCAAACCAATACGCTTCTTGAAGTTCTATCGCCGCTATTACTACTGATCAGTCCGCTGGCAATGTCGTGGTTGGGAGTGTTGGTTTTTCAGAATGACGGGGCGGCTGATCGTTTACGATTTTTGGCGGATCGCGGCGTTTCGCCGACCAAAGTTTACGTGGCGCGCCATGCCGTGCCTTTGGCGATCTTCGCCAGTTGCCTGATCGCATATACGATCTTCGCGACGCGCCGCAGCGAGGTATCGTCGACCGGCTTCGGCGGTTTGGTGATTCCATCGTTGCTGACCATCGCGATGGTCGGCTGGGTGATGTACACCGTTGCCCAGTTCGTCAGCCAAGTGTTGCGGACGCTCGCGTTGTCGGTGATCGTCGGCCCGATCGTGGCGGCGATGGTGTTGGGTTGGTTCATCTGGACAAGGCTTTCGCTACAGACGCCGACTTGGTTTTTGGTCATCGTTTCGTTGTTGCCGATGCTCGCGACGTGGTGGCTGATGCCGCGATTCATGGACAAGCGAGATCGTCCCCACTCGTTCTTGATGGCAGTCGTCGTCGCTGCCGTCATCGTCGGCGGGCCGATCGCGATCGCGGCGTGGCGGATTCAAAATGTTGGGGGCATGAACGCGACTGTTCGCGACGATCTGTTCGCCGAAGCCCAATCGATCCGCAAGAGCAGTCCGAACCCGATCATCATCAATTTGGCTCACGGAGCCGAGCAAATATTTCGCACGAGGGTCAACGAGGAATCGGTGCCAGTGGATCAAGCCGAAAAGTGGATCCAGAGCTATCCGTCGACACCCACTCAGTGGATTCCCAGTCTTGCCGAACTTCGCGAGCGTCCCGCCGCTGCGGCGACGGCGGATGACAACAACATCGCCGTGATCTTTGACCGATTGATGTTGGAACGAATGAAGTTTGAAGCGGACGCGAACTGGGAATCGTTTTCAGCATGGTTGTCGGCGGCTTCGGACATTGCCAGGGCACTTCGCAAAAGCATCCAGTGGAAAGACCAAGATCGCGCCGACGTGTTGGAAATCTGGATCGCCGACACGATGTCGATGTCAATGGTGCAAGCAAATCGATCGGACACGGCTTACGAGCGAGTCGTCCGAGCTTTGCCCACCAAGACGATGCGAAATGAATCACGCCGCCGAGCCGTTTTGGCGACGTGGGCGGCCCAGTTCAAGGGCAAGAAATTTGTCGGATATCGCAACTCGATCGACAACGGACTCGAGTATCAACCACCGTACTTGGCAACCTGGATGCAGTGGCCCCGGTCGGACTTGATCGTCGCAACCGCGCTGGAAGCTCTGCAAGGAGAGTCGATATCGTGGCTTCCTAAGATGCACGAGCTGATGCAAGCTCCGTCGACGCCGTTCCAATACGGTCCCTACGCGGCGCGGCTGCGTGATCGTCCGGCGATCGAGTTGATTCGAGCCAACGGCAAATCGCTGGCAAGGTTTTGGGGAATGCCGTGGGAAGACGAAATTGATCAACTCATCGCTGACTTGAGAACTGGGCCACAGGAGAACAGCCATGAGTAAGCATCCACTGACTTCGCGAGATTTCGGCCTGATCACGATCGTGTTGCTACCGCTGCTGATATTCGGCGGCATGATTGTGGCATCGATGATCCGGTGGCGGATCGAAGACCGCGAGTTGACTCAATCAATCGAAAGCATCGTGGGTCAGGGAAACACGATCGACTCCACGACTCTGCCACGGTTGTACGACGAACGAACTTCGGATGAACCTACCGCGACCTGGAAGTCGATTCTGGCGGCCACCGAAGCGCACAACGCAAAGTTCGGTGGCCCGTTTGCCTGGGAAAGTGAAACTGATTCGTACGATTCGGTTGTGCCGCCGGGCGAAGACTGGGTGGAGTCCAAGATCATTGCGAGATACGCCGAAGATGCCCAACCGATCATCGACAAAATCGAAACGCTGCTGGGAAGCGATGAAGCAATCTGGGTTCCGTTCGTATTCGAGGGCCTTTACACGAACTTGAATGAAGTCCAGCAGATGCGTGGCGTCGCCCGATTGCTGCACAATTGTTTTTTGGACGCCGTTCATCGGGGCAACAACGATCGGGCGATCATTTTGATTCAAGCATCCGAACGTCTGTTCGGCAACGACTATCAGCCATCGATGTTGGTCGACGAACTTGTCCGCATGGCTTGCTATTCGTCGATGGAAAACGATCTTCGTCGGTCGATCGCGGCTGACGTTTGGTCGGACGGGGATCGTGAACAAATCGGTGTTATTTTGTCGGAGCCCTTTGATTGGGACGCCAAGTGGCGAACGGCGATCGAGTCCGAAATGTTTGCGGTCTTTCCAACGCTTTTTAGTGATGGGATGCCTTCGCTCGGGTTGAACAATGGCGCGACAAACCTTCCGATCATGTTCGCACCGAGCACGCTGAGTTCATATTTGGAGGGCGAGCAGAGCATCGCAACGATCCGCGGCGCGGGCACGAAGCGGCATGTCGATGCGGTCGGCCGAGCCAACAAAGAGTGGATGTCCGGAGCCGCCAAGATTTCACTCGATCGATGGATGCAAATTCCTTCGCTCGACACCCGTTGGGTCATCTCCATGACGACACCTGCTTACGAAGCATTTGCCGTTGCGTTTCGACGCAGTGCCAACGATCACCGGTTCACACGAACCGTGTTTGCGCTGCGTGAATTTCGGGCCAAGTTTCAAAGCTGGCCGGAGTCACTGGGCGAACTTTCGCGTGTCGGCTTGCCCAATTCTGAAACGCAAGCCTGGGATGACGGACCATTCGCGTATCACATCAACCAGGACGGCGAAGCTGTCATCGTGGACCAGGCCCGTTCCGATATTACCTACACCGATGAAGGCAATCCGCCCGAGCGATTGGTGCTAAAGAAATGATTCTTCAGCGTCCAACCGCTAGAGCTCATTGCTTTTGCTGTTCTTTGCCCAGCATGAACATCATCATGGGTTGAGCAGCGGCGGCGGCGTTGTAGGTGTAACCCGCTTCCAAGGCGCGGTCGATCCGTTCCTTGGTCTCCATCAAATGCGCCGTGGTGTAAGCATCCATCTTCTTGCCACACTTCTCAAGCGAAGCCTCGATGTCTTTCGACAAGGTTCGCAACTGCATTCGAGCCAGGTTGCTGATCGGCTTGTAAGCGGCCGTATCATCGGAGCTGTCCAGGATCAAATCCAACAAGCGCTGCATGTGCTCGCGTTGCAGGTTGCGTCGCAACGACGAAACCATCGGCTTGCGATCGTTGCGTCCTTCAGGACACTCTTGCTTCAGTTCGCTCCAGACGGCGACGTTGATCGTGTCCAACAGTTCTGGCAACGTCAGTGCGTCCTGATCTTCGGGCAATCGCAATTCGTTGTCATAGACGCGGCGTAGCGTCGTCGGATTCATCAGCCACGTCAGCGCGGACGCTTGAACGCCGAGGATGCGATCGTGGATCGGCCAGGTCGCTTCCGCCGACATCGAAGAGTGGAAGCCGCCGTCGAGCCACTTGTCGACGCTCATTCTTTCGAGCAACTTCGGCGTCAAACCATAAGCGCTGTCGTTGAAGGCGGTTTCAATCACGAACTTCAGCGCGGCGCGTTGTTGAGCCGCCGGCACCACTTCCACGGGCGGACGATCACCGGGATCACCCTTCTTGTCGCGGTTGACGAACGCGCCGCCGACCCAGTTGGCCATCATGCTGCTGGCCGTTGTCTGGAGAGCCAACGTCAACTCGTAACCGCGCCGAGCCTTGCCCCATGAGTCACCATCTTTGACGAACTTTTCCAAGATCCGGTCGCGATACAGCTTCACCAACTTCATCTGTTCGGTTGCGTAATCGAGCGGATCGCTGCTGAAGTCATAGCGACGGGCCAACGGATCTGGGCCAGACGTGTCTTCGTCGGTCGCATACTGCAACTCGGGTTCAGTGCAACGCTTCAGGATCTCCGGCAAGTCTTTGTCTTTGAACGTGTAGCCGTATTCGATGGCCCAAAAATCGTAGGGGCCGATGTCGATCATCGCATAATCGCCTTGGACGCTGCCGGCCTCGTAACGGTAATTGATCGGCGTGTAATCCATGACTGACGAGGCGAACGTTTTCTTGCCCTTCACATCATCGCTGTTGATGTCACTGAGCTTGTGGAGCGACGATGCTTTGAAATTGTGTCGCAAACCGAGGGTATGCCCGACTTCGTGAGCGACCAGATCCGCCAGCAACGGGCCGACGAACCACTCGGGCATTCCATCGACGAGTCCCTCTTCGTCATCTTTCTTCTTGCTCTCTTCGGCATCGCCTTCTTTTTTGGACTCGTCTTTTTTCTCTTCGGCTTTGTCGTCGGCAGGTTTCGCTGGATCGGGTTTGGTTTCGCCTTCCTTCACTTCAGCGGTAGCGGCTGCTTTCTCGTCTTCCTCTTTCTTCTTCTTTTCTTTGTCAGCTTCTTCGTCGCCTAGCAGTGCCAGCGACCAATCCATGCGGGCGAACGCCAATTCGAGACTGCGACCGGAAGCGGCCATGCACAGCCCGTTCTTTTGGCTGACGCGACCGTACAGGCCATCGAATTCGTCGTCACCCAGCAGCGACGGGTCGGCCCCGGCCAAGGCAAAGCCGGCCATCGGCTGTTGTGATTGCAGCGCAAATTCGTTGCGAAGGAAGTTGGCCTTCTCGGCGGGCGCCATCCGCACGCGAGGGTCCCAGCTCGGGTGAGTGCCTAGCCAAGCCAACGTCTCGGCCGAAAAACCTTCCATCGCCAGCTTCGGCATCAGGTCTTCGTAGTTGTAGTTGAAGTGACGAATCCAGCCGTCGGTCAGCACAATGTCGGCGTCGAGGATTTGGCCGGTTTCAGGATGCACGCGGCTCGGGCCGATCGCAGTGCCGATATCGTTGTTGAGCCAGCGGATGAAGTTGTAGCGAACGTCTTCGGGATCTTTTTCCATGTGGATGCCCGATTCGGCATCTTGGTATTCGATCACGATCGCGTCGACGATGCCGACTTTCTCAAACGCCTTGTTCCAATAATCGACACCGGACTTGATCCAGCGACGGTATCGAACGGGCGCGGTATGTTCGACATAAAACCGGATCGGTTCCTTGGGCGGACTGAGCGCCAGCTTCGGATCACGCTTTTCCAAATGCCAACGGTTGACGTAGCGAATGCGTGTTTCATCGTCTTCGTACTTTGACAAGTCCGAATAGGTTGTCGTGAAGTAGCCGACCCGCTCGTCCGCATCGCGAGGCTTGTAGCCACCCGAGGATCCCGGAACTTCGCTGAAGGAATAGTGGATCGTTTGCAGTTTGCCGCTGCCGTCGATCGTTCTTCCGCCGTTGACGATGTCAAAGGCGATCTCGACGTTGTTGGGGAATACCTTGGCGGACTTCAGTTCGCTGATACGAGGATTGCTGACGCGAACCGAAGATCCGAAAAACTTGCTGGCGTGGCCGATCAGCAGGGCATCCAGGTCGACGACTGGACCACCGCTTGGACCCATCGCCATGATCGGAATGTCCAGCAGCACCGTGTCGGTGAACAGTCGTTTGACGGACGCCTTACTCTCGGCATCGCCCGTCGCCTTGATGTCAAGGTTGGGCGCAATCAGCGCGAGCCGGTTGTCATAGCGACGCCACTGGACGACCCAATCGCCGGATTGCAATCCGGCGTAGAGATCGCCACTGCTGACGGTCAGCGCTATGAAGTAGTTCTTGCCGGCGAAGTTCTTGGGAAGCTCACCGATCAGTTGCGAGTCCTTGTCGCGCCGCCAAAGGTCGAACAAACCTTTGGGGTTCTGCTGGTCGGAGACTTTGACTTTCTCGTAGCCCTCGGAAACCTTGTCGAACGCGGGAAGCTCGTCGGCAGCGTTCGCCGTGAGGCAAACAAGGGAAGCGATTCCGAGCAGGCCGACAGCGAGGTTGGTTCTAAAATTCATTCCGAACACGGGTCTTAGAGGGAAAAGTGTGGACCGGGGCGAACGCCAACATCCATTGGAACGCGCGGGCGGGCGAGAGAGTTTGCAAACTTTCGCGTTTTTCGCCGATAAACTGCGCGCGATCTTAGCCCTTTTATCTTACATAAGCGCGCCAAATTCCGGCTAATAACTTTTCGGTGGTCGAGAAAAATCGATTTCGTTGTGTGACGAATGCGACGACATTGACGGTTTTCGGTGGCGGGAAGACAATTAAACCCGCTCAAGAACCTTTCGCAATCCTGAACTCCCCTTTCAGCCGAATTTCATGATCCAAGAGACTCGCACGATGAATCCGTTGGCCCAACAAGATCCTGCCATTTGGGAAGCGATCGAGGCCGAAGGCGTCCGCCAGCAGGACGGTTTGGAAATGATCGCCAGCGAAAACTACACGAGTTTGGCGATCATGCAGGCCGCCAGCAGCGTGCTGACCAACAAGTACGCCGAAGGTTATCCCGGCAAGCGGTATTACGGCGGCTGCGAGCACGTCGATGTCGTCGAAACGATCGCGATCGATAGAGCCAAGGAATTGTTCGGTGCCGAAGCGGCCAATGTTCAGCCGCACAGCGGATCGCAAGCCAACACGGCTGTCTATCTGAGCTGCTTGGAAGTCGGTGACACGGTGCTCGGTTTAGATCTGGCTCAGGGCGGTCACCTGACGCACGGCATGAAGCTCAATATCAGCGGTCGGCTGTACAACTTCATCAACTACGGAGTCGACAAGACGAACCATCGACTCGATTTTGACCAGATCGCGAGGTTGGCCCGCGAACATAAACCGAAACTGATCGTGGCCGGCGCCAGCGCTTATCCTCGGGAAATTCCGCATGACCGATTCGCCGAGATCGCCAACGAAGTGGGCGCGAAGCTGATGGTCGACATGGCCCACTACGCGGGATTGGTCGCCGCCGGCATCCATAACAGCCCCGTGCCCTACGCCGACTATGTCACCACGACGACCCACAAAACATTGCGCGGACCGCGAAGTGGTTTGATCATGTGCAGGGAAGAGCATTTGAAACTGGTCAACCGCAATGTGTTTCCGGGAATCCAGGGTGGACCGCTGATGCACATCGTCGCGGCCAAGGCCATTTGTTTCGGTGAGGCGCTGCGTCCCGATTACAAAGCCTACGGTCGTGCGGTCGTTGATAACGCGAAAGTGCTCGCCGAAACGTTGATGTCCGCCGGACTTCGATTGGTCAGTGGTGGCACCGACAACCACTTGATGCTGGTCGATGTGACGGCGGTCGGGCTGGGTGGAAAGAAAGCCGAAGAGGCACTCGATCAGTGCGGCATCACGGTCAACATGAACATGATCCCGTTCGACGAGCGGCGACCGGCTGACCCATCGGGCATTCGCATCGGCACACCGGCACTGACGACTCGCGGGATGGGAAAGGACGAAATGAAGCAGGTCGGCGGCTGGATCGCAAAGGCATTGCACGATCCCGACGATGCGGCGACTTTGAAGAGTATCCGTGGTGAGATTCGAGACCTGTGCGGAAATTTTCCGGTGCCGGCCGGCCATGACGCGGCGCTTGTTCCGACAGCCTAAGCAATGAGCGGAAAAAAAGTGTCTGACCCCATTTGCCGGGAACCGACCCTTCGCGTGCTTCGCACAAATGGGGTCAGACACTTATTTTCCGCACGATCCTAACGCGACGCATTTTTGTTGAACGCCCAGCCGCAGGCGCCGGCGCGGTTCGTTGTTTGGTTTCATTGAAAACAAGCCGGCGCCTGCGGCTGGGCGCTCAACGACTGTTCTCTCCATGCACCGAATTCTTATCGCCGATGACAATGACGCTAACCGCGAACTGATCGAGGCCTACTTGGTCGGTGTCGAGTGCGAACTCGAAACAGCCGTCGATGGACAGGATACGCTTGATAAAGTGGCATCGTTCAAGCCCGACTTGGTGCTGCTCGATGTGATGATGCCCAAGCTGAGCGGGTTCGAGGTCTGCAAACGACTCAAGGATGCACCGGAGACAAAACGAGTGATGGTGCTGATGGTGACGGCGCTCAACGAACTGGGTGATCATGAGCGCGCCGTCGCGGCCGGCACGGATGATTTTTTGAGCAAGCCGGTCAACAAGATTGAGTTGCTCAAGCGCGTCGAAATCATGTTGAAGCTGAAAGGTACTGAGGACGAACTTGAGCGTCTTCGTCAGTACATCCAAGAGATGGAAGAGTCGCGAAGGTAGCGTTACGTCGACTCATTCTTGGGTCGAATGGGGTCTTCGACGTTGACTTCCAAGATCGTTTTTACGACGTCGACCAGTTGATCCAAGCGGAACGGCTTGAACAACACGCACTTGGGATGAAGCCCGTTTTGGCGAGCTTTCACGATCGAGTGGCCTGGGTCGTAGCCGAACCCGGTCATCAACACCATCGGCACGCGGTCCATGATATCGCCCAGACGCAGCATCAATTGATAGCCGCTGTAGTCGGGCAATCGAATGTCGCTGATGATGACATCGTAGCTGCGGGCACCACCGCTGCTACGGACCATCCGTACGGCTTCCTCACCCTTGTGCGCCGTTTCCACGATGCAGCCGTACCGTTCGAGTAGTCGGTGTGCGTCCTCGCGAACCGGCCCGTCGTCGTCGACGACCAAAATCCTTTTTCCTCTCAGCAGAGAATGTTGCGATGATTGAACGCCGACGGGCACGGCCTCCAGCGGCGTCATCTTTTGACCGACCTGCTGGATCGTTTGCTTGATGTCGCGCGCGTTCTGCAATATTCGCTGCAACCGCTCGACGACTTCGGGCGCGTGCCCGATGTAGCATTCCATCACGTTGACGGCGTCATTGAGAATCTCGTCGACGGGCATCGCGACGGCGCTGTGAATCGCGTCACAGCTCTGCTGGGCTGTGTTGGCTTTTTGGGCGACCAGCAACTCGAGCGTGTTGAGCGCGAACGCGACGTCACGGGCGAAGATCTCTAAAAACTGCAAATCGCTATCGCTAAACGCGTTGGACTCGGGGCTCTCGACATTGATCGTACCTAGCACCTGATCGTGCAGAATCAGAGGTGCGGTGATCGAACTTCGCGACGTCGCCACGCCCGGGATGAACAACGGATCGTGTTCGACATCCTGGCACACATACGGCATCCCGCTGGCCGCGACATATCCTGTCACGCCATTGCCATGTGGATGGGCAAATAGTTGTCGATCGGCAGCATCTTGGTCGATCCCGACACTCAGCAAGGGCACCAAATTTCCGGTCGCGTGTTCGAGCAAACGGATCTCGATGACCTCGAAGTTGAGCAGGTCGCTTAGGTAGTGACGTATATTCTCCTTGAGCAGATCGATCCGTTCATCGACCTCCATCATGAAGATCTCGGTCGGCCTCAGATCCGCCAATTCTCGACCGGCCTTGTGAATCGCTTCCAGTTTTTGTTGCTGAAGGATTTCCTCGGTGATGTCGCTGACGGTAACGATCAGTTGCCGCGAATGATTTGGCCTGACCAGCGGCGCCGCGTGGACCTGGTAGTAACGATTCTTGCCAGTGTGCAGCGTGCTGCTGCTTTCCTCGCCTGTCGCAAATGCGGTATGAAAGGGACAGAAATCGGGACCCATGATCTCAGGATTCGAGAGCACCTGGTAGAAATTCATCCCCGTGATGCTGCCCTCTTGCTCGGACCACTGCATCAACCTCCGATTGCCCCACAACACCCTCAGGTCGCAGTCCAACAGCGCCACCCCTTCGGGCATATCCCGCAGCATCAGCCCGCTCTGCGTGATGCCGCGCAATTCGCTAAGCTGCGGTAATTGGTCGCGGGCGATCCAAACGCCGTCAATGGAGGGCTCGTTGAGCTCCTCGACCACCGCCATCGAGGTGTCAACAATGATCACTTGATCCAGATCGATGTCACCGGGCAGTGTCGTCGGATCTCCCACGCAGATCAGTTTGCGAGGACTTTGCGTGGTTTGCGTCGCCTGAGGCGATCGGTTCATCGATCTTCTCCCACCATTCGCATTGCTGCGAAACATTATTATCGCGATCGGTTCTCCGTCGACGCGGCTCAGGATTGAATGCCTGATTGTCGGATACGTATCTTACGTGCAGGCCTGGGGTTTGTCATAGCGTCGCCCGCCAGATTCTCAGCGGGATACCTCGAGAACTGACTCGCCTCGATTGTTTTCGGACCCGTTGCTGGTCAGTCTTGATGAATGGTTGGAACGCTCAACCTCCCTCCTGCAATCGGCTCCCGCTACGTCTCGTTAAACCTACGGCTGAGGCCGCATAATCTGCCTTTTTTCCCCAAATTGCAGATTCTGAGTTGTTGACACCCGGTGTACATGCTTTAACATGGCGAGTCGCTGGTCGGAGTCGCCCAGTTTGCGCAGCCGTTAAAAACTTCCTCGTATTTCTTCTGTTGGCCTCACGAGCTGTGAGACGTTTCCGGAGGGTTCCCCAAGATGAGAGCACAAGTGTTAAAGACCGTATTCGGGTTGGTTGCAGCGATGTTGTTCGCTGTCAACGCCCAAGCAGGGTGTGGCGAATGTGGAGGCTGCGAGAGCGGCTCTGGTTGCGTCGCAAGCGGCGGAGTCGCAATGGGTAGTGGCGGCGGCAGTGTCGTCTATAGCAGCGGCGATGCCGGTGCAATGGGCGGCGGTTGCGGCCCCAGCGTATCGTACGAAACACGAACTGTGATGCGTTCACAGTACGTGACCGAGACTCAAATGGTCCCGACGACCTCGTACCAGCAGCAAACGCAGACGCGAATGAAGAGCGTGACCCGAAGCGTCGCTCGCGTTGAATCCCGTGAACAGACCTACACAGTCAATGTTCCGCAAACTCAAACTCGTACCGAGTCCTACACGGTCCAAGTTTGCGTGCCCTACACCGAAGAAGTTCCGTACACGGTTTCGGTGCCGGTGACGACCCAAGTGGAAGAGTCCTATCAAGTTTCGGTTCCTTATACCGAAAGCACTGAACAGACGTACACAATTCAGGTTCCGAAGACGGAAGAGCGAACCGAGACTTACAGTGTTTCAGTTCCCTACACCGAACAAGAAGCGTACACCGTTTCGGTTCCTTACACCGAGCAAGTAGAACAGTCGTACCAAGTGTCGGTACCGGTTCAAAAGTCGCGTGAAGAATCGTATCAAGTGTCGGTTCCGTATACCGAAATGATCGATCAGTCGTATCAAGTTTCGGTTCCTGTGACGACCACTCGAGTTGACTCGTACCAAGTTTGCGTTCCCTACACCGAACAACTCGAACAGACCTACATGGTCCAAGTTCCTGTGACTTCGTCGCGTACGGAAACGTATCAAGTTTCGGTCCCTTACACCGAGACGATGACTCAAAGTTACACGGTTCAAGTTCCTTATCAAGAAACTCAAAGCCAAGCTTATATGGTCAACGTTCCGTACACCGAGACGATCGAACAACCATATAGTGTGACCGTCCCGTACACCGAGCAAGTCACTCAGTCGTACACCGTCAATGTTCCCTACACCGAGCAAGTAGCACGAAACTTTACCGTGCAAGTTCCGGTTCAGGAAACCAAGATTGCGTATCGCACCGAAACCAAGTGTGTTCCGGTGACTTCGATGCGAACTGTCACCAGGGACATGGGCAGCTATCAGTGCCAAGCCGTTGTTAGCGGCGGATCGGCATCCTATGGCAGTTCGGCATCCTACGGTGGTGTTGTTGGCGGCGGATCAGGTTGTGGCGGCGGTTGCGGTTGCGCAGCTCCGGCTTGTAGCAGCGGATGCGACACCGGTTGCAGCAGTTGTGGTGGTGGCTCGTCGATGGCTTCGGCCGGTTCGGCTTGCGGCCCAGCTGTTTCGTACCGTCAAGTTTACGTGCCCAACTTGGTCACGGAACAAGTTCCGTCCACGTCGTACCAACGACAAACGCAACAAGTTCCCTATTCTTTCACGGCCACCAGCTACACCACGCAGACTCAAACTCGCATGGTGTCGGTACAACGATGTCGTACGGAAACTCGTCAACGAATGGTCAACGTGACCAAGTATCGTACCGAGCAACGTAGCCGCACCGTTCAAGTGCAAAAGTGCCGTCAGGAACAACGTTCTCGTGATTATGTTGTCACCAAGTACAACACCGAAACGAAGACTCGCGAAGTGCCAGTCACCCGTTCGCGCACGGAAACTCGCACCCGCGAAGTTCCCGTCACAACGATGACGACGGAAAGCCGCAGCCGAATGGTTTCAGTCCAGAGGCAACGTATGGAAACTCGCACTCGCGAAGTTCCCGTGACGACCATGCAGTGCGAAACTCGCACTCGTCAAGTTCCAGTCACACGCACTCGGATGGAAACCCGTACTCGTACGGTTCCCTATACCGAAATGTCGACTGAAACTCGTAGCCGAATGGTCTCGGTACAAAAGGTTCGTCAAGAACAACATTCACGCGACGTTACCAAGTATCGCAGCGAGCAACGCACCAAGACGGTTCCTTACACCACCATGGTTAGCGAAACTCGTACTCGTTCGGTACCAGTGACGAAGACTCGCTTGGAAACCCGCACTCGCATGGTTCCCAAGACGACCTACACCACCGAAACGCGAACCAACACGGTCACCCGTCAACGCATGGAATCGCAACCGAGAACCCGTGAAGTGGCGTTCACCGTCAATGTTCCCGAAACACGGACCCGTAGCTACAACGTGACGATGTACGACAACGTCACCGAAGAAGTTCCGGAAACCTACACCGTGTGCGTTCCGGTCCAGACGATGAAGGCTGTTCAAGTTCAGAAGTGCGTCCAAGTTCCAACGACTGTCACTGTTCCAGTTTACGGTTCAAGTGCTTCGATGGGCTCGGGCATGATGATGGACTCGGGAGCTGCGATGAGCACTGGTGCTGGTTGCACCAACTGTGGCGATAGCGGTATGAGCCAAGGCGTCATCATGGAATCAGCTCCGATGACGGAGTCGGCTCCCATGATGGAATCCGCTCCGATGGCAACGGGTGCAGGTTGCACCAACTGTCAGTAGTTCGGTAGCTCGCATCGCTTGATGCCGATAACCTATTATGCGATAACCTCGGAGATGAAAGTCTCCGAGGTTTTTTTGGGTCTTACCCCTACGAGATTCATGGTTCAAAGACCAAGCGAGGCGCCTTAGGCAGTCCGATGCAACATGTTGATGTGAAGGTCCATGGCAATGTCGCAACGATTCTGATGGATCGCACTTCCGTTCACAACTCGCTCAGCCCAATGATGATCGAGGATTTGAAAACCGCGTTCTCGGATATCCATCAAGAAAAACGTGTTCGCTCGGTCGTACTAACCGGCAATGGCGAACATTTTTGCGCGGGCATGGATCTGAACGTCTTCGGTGACATCGCTTCGCTTCCGAGTTCCGAAGCCGTGCCGCAGTGGTACGTGGCCTGGCAAAGCTTGACGGAATTGTTTGAACAGATGCTACGGTTCCCTAAGCCAGTCATCGCGGCGGTGGATGGCGGAGCGATCGGAGCCGGTTTCGGATTGGCGCTCGCGTGCGACATTGTCACCGCAACGAGTCGAGCCCATTTCAGCGCCAACGCGGTTAGCCGAGGCCTCGTTGGCGGCGCGACGGCGGCCTTGCTGGTGTTTCGCGCCGGCGGTGCGACCGCTGCTCGATTGATGCTCAGCTCGGAACGAATCGATGCACCGGAGGCGTACCGGTTAGGCTTGTGTTTGTTGCCAGTGCCTTCGGATCAGATTTGGGTGGCAGCCAGTGATATCGCAAAATGTTGTGCGCAAGGACCACGTGAGGCCGTTCAGGCAACGAAAAGATTACTCAATGAACACATCGGCGAAGCCCTCATGACTCAATTGGTCGCCGGTGCCGCCGATAGTGCGACCGCTTGCACAACCGACTCAGCGACCGAGGGCATTCGCTCTTTCCTCGAAAAACGGGATCCGCAGTGGCCTTGAGATGGCTGCTCAAACTGTGGTCCTCTGGATCGAGCGTATTGCCAAATTTTTGCCTGAAGGGCGTCCGATTCGCTGGGCCGCAGCGGCAGAACGTGTCCTACCGGCGGCGTAATCAAAATGCCGATTGCTTTGATTCGAAAGTAGCAGGCGCACTCCGTGTGCCGTCCGCAAATGTGAATGAATTTCGATGCGTCGGTACTTGGAAAGTGCTCAATCCAAAAAGTCAAAATCGTAAATCTTCGGGTTCACTAACTCACTTTCTCATCGATTCTGTGACAGTTACTGAGCCGGGCGCCGAGAATTTGCGTGATACATCGATTTGACGAGACTCACCCCCGCCAGCACAACCGCGCCGACGGTGATTCCCACAACGGCGTGAAAGACCATTTCAGTAATCGACGAGAGTGCCACGCCGATCCTCGAAGTGCCGGCAATCCGCATGGTCAGACCATCGACCAAGTGATGCAGCGGCGGCACGCCGTGGACCAGGATTCCGCCGCCCACTAGGAACATCGCGATCGTCCCGGCGATCGACAAAAACTTCATCAAATAAGGCGCGCCCGACAAAATCCCGCGGCCGATCATTCGGCGTGCCCCGGCGAGCGCCCGAGTTGGTTGCGTCTCGATCATTCGCGCACCCAAGTCATCGAGCTTGACGATTCCCGCGACCAATCCGTACACACCGATCGTCATCAACAGGCCCACCGCGATCAGCACCGCCGTCCGCATCATTAGTCCACTCGTCGCGACCGTCCCCAACGTGATCACGATGATTTCAGCCGAGAGGATGAAGTCGGTGCGGATGGCGCCGGAGATTTTCGACTTCTCCAGCGCGACGACATCGACGGTTTCATCCGCGATGATCTTCTCGTGCCGCTTTCGATGTTCCGACTCAGTGCCGGGATGCAAGAACTTGTGCGCCAGCTTCTCGCAGCCCTCGAAGCACAAGTAGGTCCCGCCGGCGATCATCAGCGGTTCGATTGACCAGGGAGCGACCGCGCTAAGTAACAGCGCCGATGGAACCAGAATTGCCTTGTTGACGAACGAGCCTTTGGCGACTGCCCAAACGACGGGTAACTCGCGACTAGCATCAACACCGGAGACCTGTTGAGCGTTGAGCGCGAGATCATCACCGAGAACTCCCGCCGTCTTCTTTGCCGCAACCTTGGTCAGCAACGCCACGTCATCGAGGATCGTGGTGATGTCATCCAGCAACAATAACAGGCCGCTTGCCATATTTGGTCCAATGGATGTCGTGCCGCGTTTCCACGGCACGCGGTTTGGCGAATTGATTCAGTAGCGGAACACTAACGTCTCGCGGCCGAAAATTCAATTCGCCTCCATTGTGGCAAGCGTGATTTGTTAACTCCACAAGCCGGCGATGTCGTTCGCCAACAGATCCAAAACATCGGCGTCATCCGCGTCGTCGCTCGCGGCACTCGGGTCAATCGAAACCAACGCCGATGATCGGGACTGACTCGTTCCGGCCGATGTATCGGCGATCAATTCAGACTCGTTCAGATCGGTGATCACGGCATCGTTGATTTGCCCCGAGGACAAATCGGTCGCTGTTGAAGTGAGTTGCTGACCGAGAACTCGTTCACCTTCGGCAGAGCGATTGTTGGATTGCCTTGCCAAGTAGTTGATGACTTGCAGCGCGTCGAGCGCCGAGACACGATCGTCTCCGTTGACGTCGGCATAGAAGCTAGCCAACGGTGCGGCGCTGCCTTCTTCGCCTTCGCCCGACGAAGACGCCGCACGACTCATCATGTTGATGATCAGCAGAGCGTCGATCGGCGATACGGCTCCGTCGTTGTTAACGTCTTGAGCCAACGTCGGATTTTGGAAAGCCCGCGTGGTACCAGTGCCGGTTCCCGTTCCCGATGTCGATCCGCCGACGTTGAAAGTGAAATTCTGGTATCGGATTCGAGCGACGTCGACCGGTTCGTCTTCGTTGAACAACAATGTGTCTTGGAAGGGGAACGAATCAGCGGGTGAACCGATGAGCTGCGCGGTACCGGGCGCGATCGCGTTGAAGAACAACGTCGCCAATCTTGCCGGATTGCTACCGGTGGCCGTGTCGCTTAGCAGCGTGCCGAACTCGTCGATCACACCCAGACGTGATGCCGTTCCGACACCGGCACTGGCGACGAAGCCGGGACCGAACGCAACGTCAAAGTTGAATTCGTCGGACTGGATCGTATCGGCTGGACGAATCAAGCCTTGGCTGTAGAGGACATCCAAGTAGCCGGCGAAAACGTAAGTTGGGAAGTTGCGCAAGTCTTCAACATTGACTCGGATTCCGAAGCGATCACCGACGTTGACGTTCGTGATCGGCGTCACGCCATCGGTTCCACTGACCAACTGGAAAGTGAACGCCACATCCGCGTTGTCGGAGCTGTTGCCCAACGCGATCGTGACTTCTGCCGTGCTGCGGATATTGTCTTCCGTCACGATCACATAAGTGAATCGTTCGAGACCATTGGCGTTGGTGTTGGCTCGATAGCTGAAGAAGTCGTCGTTCAGGTTTGTCGGCGTGCCGTTGTCATCGATGAACACATTGCCCAACGACGGATTGGTCAGCAATCCGAATTCGCGAACGGTTCCGGTCGGACCGAGGTTGTCGTTGCGAAGGACATCGATGACGCTGCGGCTAAGCGTGTTCGCATTGATCAGTTGACCGTTGCTGTCGCGTCCATCGGGGAATGAATCGTCGATCGCGGAAGGGAAATCATCCGTTGAGGGCACGATCAGAAGTTCTGTTCGTCCGAGTCGCAATTGACGGACCAACAGCGCCACATCGGACGCCAGCACGGTCGTTTCGCTTTCCGGATCATCGGCCGGATTGGCGAGGAACTGTGCAACACCCGGAGACACGGCCCGCATTCGCAGCGTGAACAATACGGTAGGTTCGGTGTGCGACATTTGACCGGTGATCTGTTGAACGCCGCCGACTTCGTCGATCAAGCCTGGCGTCTGCGCGTTGGCACGTTGCAGACCATCGGCTCGCGAGAACAACCGTCCGAACTCAATATCGAACGGAAAATCATCGCTGCCGTCGTTGTTGAGGGTCGTCACCAATTCGTCGGTGTACAACAAATCCAAGAAAGCTGACGCGACACCTTCGGGATTGGCGAACTGGCGCAAATCTTCGACCGACACGCGGACCAAGAAATCGTCGCCGACGCGAACATTGGTGATCGGGACGTTGATGTTGTCCGGGTCGAAGATACCGATCGAGAACGCGACGACATCGTCATCTTGCGAATCGGGCAACAGATTGACGGTTACCTTGGCGCTGCTGATCGAACCGGCGCTGTCTTGGATGCTGTACGTGAACTCTTCGGTGCCGTTGAATCCGGGTTGCGGCGTGTATCGCAGCGACTGACCGCCACCGATGATCTGAATCGTTCCGCCGGCGGTGCCCGGTGTCACGCTGGTGATCGAGATGCCGCCGGACAGGCTGGGCACATCGTTGTCCAAAACATTCAGCGGGCGCTGAGCCGAGTCACGGGGAACCTCGAAGGTGTCGTCGACCGCGATCGGGACATTGGATTGGAAGGTGACGTTGACGACGACTGTCGCCGTCGATCGGTTGCCGAATGAATCGACAACGGTGTAGCTGAACACATCCCGACCGGTGAAGCCGTTTTGGGGCGTGTAGAAGACCGATTTTTGGTCCGACGATCGGATCACTTGTCCGACGGTTCCCGACGTGTTGAGGCTGTCGATGTTGAGCGGGTTGTCGGCAGTTTGAAAATCATTGCCCAACACGTCGAGTCGATTCGATAGCGTGTTGCGAGCGACCGAGAAAGTGTCGTCGTTGGCGATCTCGGCGGCGTTGAGAATCGGGAACGAATAATCCTCGACTTCACCGGACGGCGTGAAGCCGGTCGCACCGATTCCGCTCTGTTGACTCAAGCGGAATCGCAAGAAGGTCGACCCGACGCTTGCATTGGCTGGCACGTCGACGGGGACCGGAATGGTCTGCGAAATGGTGCCGTTGGCGATCAGAATGTTCGTGGCGAATTGCTCGTTCATCGGGGACAACGGGTCAACGTCGAAGTCGCCGTCGCGGTTGAAGTCCATGAAGGCTTGCAAGAACGCCGGCGCACCGGTCGTATTGGTAACAATGACGTTGAAGATAGCCCGAGCATTTGGGCCCAGCGGCTCAGTCAGCAACACGCCATCTTCGTCATCGGTCGCACCGTTGATGTCGTCGCCGTTAGCGGTGGCACTGGGTTGACCGTTGAGTTCACGATCGACGGTCGCACCGAGACGCAATCCCGCGACGATGCCGTGGCTGGCACCGCTCGCGGAAACGGTGGTGCCGTACGTGTCCGGCGCGTCACCGAAGTCGCTCGAAGATAGAAATCCGAAATCAAAGTTGTTGGTCAGCGACGTGCCGTCAAAGGTCACGGTTTGTTCGCCGAATGTTGGCGCATTGAGGCTTGGGAAGGTCTGCTCAAATCCGGCAAGATCCACGATACGAACGGTGTAGGTGCCCGGGCCAGGAAAGTTGAGCGAGTAGGTGCCGTTGGCGGCTGACTTGGTGTTCGGTTCGCCCAAGTCGGGACGGTTGTCACCGTCGAGGTCGACGTACACGAACACATTCGCAAGTCCGCTATCGTTACCGTCACGAACTCCATTGCCATTGACATCAATGAAGACGGTTCCGGTCGCGTTGGCAACGACTTGATTGAATCCGAATTTGATCGAACTGCTGTTGCTGGGGACTGACGCGGCGGTGGTGGCTGCGAAGTTGGTCGGCGTGACGGCGCGGATGTTGACCGTGCCTGGTGGCAGAACCAACGAGAAGGATCCGTCGGCGGCAGATGTTGCGCGTGGTTCGCTGGAGTCGAAGATACCGTTGTTGTTGATGTCCGCGTAAACCGTTACGCCAGCAAGACCGGCTTCGTTGTTGTCGGCACCGTTACGGTTGGCGTCAACGAACACGCGACCCGTTTGACCGACCCCGCCCTTGGTGCCGCTCGAAAGAGTATGAGAAAGCGTCGCGGTCACACGATTGAAACCACTGTAGACTTCAGGCGCGTAGAAGTCGTCGCGGAAGATCGGCTTCACATCATCGAGCGTCCCGAAGATCCCGTCGGGACCAACGCCCAACCCGCCGGCTTGTGACAAGAGCGTTCCGCCCGCGTCCGACAGCGTTGCAATGGTGTTCGTGTTGACCGTGTGCAACATTCCAAAGATGTGCCCGCCCTCGTGCGCAATCACGCTCGATAGAAATTGGATCGTCGCATCGACTTGACTGGATGTCGCCGCGATTGGGAAGCCAAGCGTCGAACCTTGAAAACCGTCCAAAGCGAAGAGTCCAAACTCCGTCAAATCGAAGTTACCAATATCGACTGATTCCGCGATCCCGAAGACACCCGGAACGCCAATCTGCAAGCCTGTTCCGCCGATCAGCATCTGAGACAATCGCGGATCGTTGGCGTTCGCCTCGAACCATGCGCGGTGCGAAGGGATTCGGCTGTTGAGAATGCGAACCGCGTAATCGCCGGCTACCCCGGTATCTGAAAAATCTCCGTTTGTGCCGGAGTTGCCAAGGTCCTCGTAAACGCGGATGACATCATTGTAAACGCGGTCGATGATCCGATTGGCAGTAACGAGGTCACCGAACTGCAGACCTAAGAATGGCAGCGAGTCCTCAAAAGTTGGAACGACAGTGAAGCCGAACGTGGGCAAGCCGGGGATTAACAGGTCATCGTTGAAGAGGTTGTTGTCGATAACACCACCCTCGAAATTCAAGTACAGAATCTGCGCATCGCCGTACGCCAATTGCTCGGTTTGTGGACGATAAGTTCGGAGTCCAATCGTATAATTATTAACGACACTGGTTGAACCGACGGTCAAGAAGTATCGCCCATCGTCGGGAATCACCATCGCGCCTGTCGCGTTACCGATGGATTGCAACGGAGTCTTCAGCCCTCCGACCAGCACATTGCTCGTCAACAACACGGTGCCCGACGATGACTGAATCGTGAACTGACCGGCGCTCCCGTTGGTGGCAACGTCGAGAATATCGCCCGCCTTGAGGTCGAATGAGAAAGTATCGAGATCGGAAGAAAAGCCAGAGTCGTTGGTGTTATTGGCAGTGATCGGTAGAGAGCCGCTGACATCGATCGTGTTCTGTTTTCCTGAGATGTTTCCCAAGGGAATGAAGTTGGCTGTCGCACGCTGATCGTTCTGACCTGTCTCGGTGAGACCTTCCGATTCAAAGAAAGTCGCGGCGGGCACCGTTCCGACGTTTCTGGCTTGCAGAAAGACAGGCAAATTTGTCGGCGCGGGCTGAGTCGGCGGTTCGGTCAAGACAGCCATCAACTGGCGCGCCTCGAGACCTTCCATTGTCAACCGCCGCTTCTTCGCTCGCTCGGAGCTGGTGCGGTTGGAATTTCTTGACTTCGAATCGTTTCGTTTGATCATCGAGGGTCTCTACCAAACTGAAGACCAACAACCGCCTGCGGGCGCTGGACCGATCGACTTGGGGGAAAGAACTGAGTCACGGTTAAATGTATGTCAAAATCGTCCGACCGACGGCAATTGTCCGATGAGTGCCGAATCGTCGGCCTAAGCGTGTATGGACTAGCATCGGCCGAAAGATTCGCTGTCGTTTGCCAATTGACCAGAGCCGTCCCATTCGGAAGCAGGAAAAATGGGAAGACTGCGAGGATTTGATAAGTTGCGACTGCGATTCTAGTTGCATCACGCCGGGTGTCAACGAAACGACTTGTCTGTGACGCAGGCTTCAAGGCGAAAGTTCCCAAGCGGCGCCGCAAATTTGATCCGGCGGCAAACCGGATGGCGCACAAAACCCCACCATCCACAAAAAACCCGTCGCGAGCTGAACTCGCGACGGGTAATTGGATGCGTTCGTTTTGGACCGGTTGGTTCCAGCGGGGTGCTCGTTACCAGAGGTACTCGGCACCGAACGAGAAACCGTTGAGCGTCAGCGAGTCGTACTTGAACGCAGGACGAGCAACCGTGCTGGGTGATGCCACCGCGTCGCGGATGAAGTCGCCGTTGAGTTCAGGATTGGCTACCTCGTCGATCGCGATCAGGTAATACGCCGTTCGGAACGACCAGGAATGACTAAGTCGGTAAACCATCTGGGCGGAAAACTCCAAGGCAAACGTGCCTTCGCTGTCGCCGAACGAGTCGGCAATCGTTCCCGGCCCACCGCCGGCGATCGAGTTGGCCGAAATTCGGTAATCGCGGCTGACATCGTTCTTCAGCCACGCACCCTTCAGCTCCGTACCCAACTGGATACCGGGCATCACGTTGTACCAAAGGTCGCCACCAATCTGAGCACCCAGCAGGTCGTTCTTGATGCGATCGGAGCTGTTGAAGAACCGCTGAGTTCCGTCGGTTAGCGTCGCATCGGTTCCGTCATTATTGAGTCCGACGATGTCGAGTCCCAAGTCGCTGTCGTAGCGAAAGTATCGCAGTCCGAACAACCAAGAACCTTGGAAGCGGCAGTACGGGCCGACTGTGCGACGACGGTAATTGAGTTCGCCGCTATGGAAATTAACTTCGCTGTCGACACGCTGTGAGATCGAGCGGTCGGTGTCGTCGAACCCGCCCGCCGGGTTCGTCCCGAAGTCGCTGATGAAGGAAAATAGATCCGCTCCCGACGTAATTTGGAACGGGAAGCTTGTCGGACCCGTCGTCGCCAAGGGGTCAAAGCTCGGGTTGGCGACCAAGGTAGCGGGCGCTGAAGCCGATGCAGATCCGTCCCATTGCTGACCACCCATGTAGGTGGCTTCGATATTTCCGCCCGCTCCGAAGATCACCGACCCCGACAGACGAACGCCGGCTTCAACTCCGTCTTCGATGAAGTCACTGCTGCTAATCACGGGAGTTCCGGTTGGTCCGACGCCTCGCCGAGTGATGACGCCGGGTCCGGTAGCGGACGCGTCACGACTGAGAAAAAGTCCTTCGGCGGAGATGTCATACCATCGCTGGGCACATCGTCCGGCTTCGGCATAGGGCTTCAACGCTGCCAAACAAGCCAGCAACGATCGCCCGCTGAACATCTGGCAAGCTTCGCAACCTTCGCCGCGACAGAAAATACAAATGTGACGCAGGCCCGAGAGACCGCCGCAGGAGCCGCAGCCTTCCATCCCACATCCGCCGCAATCGCCGCCGTACATTTTGCCGAGTACACCGCCGTTGCTGAGCAC
>JBGSLZ010000113.1:0-2690 GCA_041740415.1 Rubripirellula sp. | reverse complement strand
ACGCGTATGCCCGAGCGCACGTGTACGAGAGAGAGGGTGGATGCGGTATTGATGTATTGCGGTATTACACAACCGGTTATCCAGTCGTGCTGGGAGTGCAGGTTCTTTGAACCGTCCGTCGGCGTCGATCGTGACCTGCAGCCAGCGGACGAATGCGCTGCTGGCGATTGCCGTCGACATCCACCTGTCATCGACCGTCACCAGCGCTACGCGAGTGCGAACTGGGCAGTGTTCCCACTCGTGATGGCGTGTGACTGGTGTGGCGAGTTCGCGCCTCGATCCGCAACGTCGCCCCACCGTCGCGATGACGAAGCTAACGCGGCGTTCGATGCGGCTTCGCAACAAGACGCGACTGACGCGGACCGTGGGGCCAACGTGGCAGAGTGCCAACCTGGCAGAGCAAACGCGGCCCACCGGCAAACTTTAGGTACTCCGCCGGAAACGAAACACCCATAGGGGCCGTGGGAACAGCAACGCTAATAAAGAGAGTTGCTTTCAGTTGTCCGAATTTTTAGGAACCCAGAAAACACGTGAAAAATCAATGGAAATCAAAAGCCCGCAATCTCGTGGACCGGTTTAACGCCGACTATCGCAATCACAGGATGCTCGCCGATTCCTGGGCCAGTCGCGCCCACATCATGGTTCAAGGTTGGCGAAACATTGCCAGCCAAGGACGACTTGACCCGACCCTCCGACCGAAAACAAAGGTTAACACATGGAATGCTGCAGCCGATCGGATGCGGATGCGACTTTACAGCCGCCGTCAGTCACGATTGCTCGACCAATCGACGTGGAATTTTTGGGCAAACCATCTTCCGCAGATCAATCTTCGCTACGTTCCGAAACGGAATCGAATGTCGGTCGGCCAACCGGAAAAATAAACGTCAAGAACGTTCTGCAACTGCTCGACTTTCAGAACTATCGATGTGCCCTAACGGGGCGATCATTGACGCCCGACGAAGCATCGCTTGACCACGTTGTGCCCGTCCGCGATGGCGGCGAACACGTTATCGAGAACACGCAGGTTCTTCATCGAGATGTGAACCGCGCGAAGTCAATCTTGTCGAATCAACAGTTTCTTGACCTCTGCTGCGAAGTTGCGAAACACATTGGCTAATCGTTTGTCCGAACGTAAAACGGAACCCCAACCAGCGACAAAACCAACCAACCACCGACAGACCGAACCCTTCCCGCTTCACTCTCTCGCCTCGGAAGGGCCAAACATGCAGGTCGAAATGTGGTCGCTTGATCGAATCAAGCCTTACGAAAACAATCCTCGCATCAACGACAACGCCGTCGATGCCGTCATTCACTCAATTGAAAAGTTCGGGTGGAGACAACCGATCGTCGTCGATGCTGAAGGTGTCATCATCGTCGGCCATACACGTTACAAGGCCGCCAAAAAACTCGGGCTCGCCGAAGTCCCCGTTCATATCGCAACCGATCTTTCAGCCGAAGCGGTGAAGGCGTACCGCATCGCCGACAATCGAACCGGCGAGAACGCGACTTGGGATTTTGATCTGCTGCCGATCGAGATCGGCGAATTGCATCAAGCCGGTTTCGATTGCGAACTGCTAGGCTTTGACGCTGACGAATTGGCTCAACTCCTCGATCCTGGCGTCGGCCAAGGACTCACTGACCCCGATGACGTTCCCGATCCTCCCGACGATGCGATTACACAGCTCGGTGACCTTTGGATTCTTGGCAACCATCGATTGCTGTGCGGTGATTCATCCTCGCCGACCGACCTCGATCGTTTGCTCAACGGCAACCTGATCCATCTTTGCAATACAGACCCCCCCTACAATGTGAAGGTTGAGCCACGCAGCAAGAATGCGATCGCCGCCGGATTGAGTTCGTTCAGCAACGACCCTGCGTCAACGAAGTTAAAGAACGACCAAGGCATGGCGGCGTTTACGCATGCCATCAACCAAAAGAACAAAGCCAAGAAGGGTGGCGGCGCTGCGGTCGCTGACGCACCCAGGCAGAAGATGCGGGCCAAGGATCGACCGCTGGCCAATGACTTCGTGACCGACGACGAGTTCGATCGATTGCTCAACGCATGGTTCGGCAACATTGCTCGCGTGCTTGTACCCGGCGGCAGTTTTTATATTTGGGGTGGCTATGCGAACTGCGGGAACTATCCACCCTTCTTGAAAAAGCACGATCTATACTTTTCGCAATCGATCATCTGGGTCAAAGAACATCCGGTGATGACACGAAAGAATTTTCTTGGCAACCACGAATGGGCGTTCTTCGGTTGGAAGCTAGGAGCTGGCCACAAGTTCTACGGACCCAAGAACATCACCGATGTTTGGTCGGTCAAGAAAGTCAGTCCGCAAACGATGGAGCACCTGACGCAGAAACCGGCAGAGCTTGCCGTGAGAGCGATGCAGTATTCCAGCAAGGCCGGTGACAACGTACTTGACCTGTTCGGCGGCAGCGGGTCAACCCTGATCGGTGCCGAGCAAACCGGACGCAACGCGTACTTGATGGAACTCGACCCACCGTATTGCGACGTCATCGTCGATCGCTACCAACGATTCACCGGCAAGCCCGCGATCCTCGAACGCACCGGCGAGTCACCGATTCCGATGAAACCGCGCGAGGAGAAGATGCGGTAATGACTAGAGTTCCCTACAGGACCAAGCTCCGCCGTCAAAGACATAGACGAACGCCGCGCTACAGTT
>JBGSLZ010000112.1:0-3874 GCA_041740415.1 Rubripirellula sp. | reverse complement strand
GTGCAGTTGGTCAACGGTCCGACCAAACCCGATCGGCTGTGTCCGCGCGGTGGGGCACCTTACAACAAATGATTGCAGCATCGCTGACGCTTTGCTGCAACAACAAATCAACGTGTGCGGATTGTTCGTCGCCGCCGCACATGCCTGCATTGGTCATGCGGAACCTTTGGTCAGGCGGCAAAGTTTTTTCTCTGTTACTCGTTTTCTCGAAGGAAAACAAAATGCGTAAGTTGTTTAGCAACAAGAAGGGCCAAGGCCTGGTCGAGTACGGTTTGATCATCGCCGGTGTGGCATTGATCTGTGCCGCCGCCGTTTCGGTGTTCGGTCACAAGACCAGCGACTTGATCGGTGCCGTGGCAGCAGTTCTGCCAGGTGCTCACGCCGATGATAACGGCCCGATGACTAGCGGAAAGCTGATCGAAACCACCGTCGACGGCGTAACTGGTGGGATTGAGTTGGATGCCGCAACTATTGCCCTCGGTGGCGATCGTTTGGGTACCAACGTCGGTCTCGATACGCCTACTGATTTCGGTGGTTTGATCTTGGAAGCTACTCCATAGTAGTAATTTAAGCGCACGGATGCATCGACCACCCATGGCGGATCAAAAAGCCATGGGTGGTTTTTCCTTTCCTGCTCCTTCTCCCCTGAGTACTGGGGCGAGGGGAGGCAGATTTTCCTGAAGTCAAATTAACTATGTGACTGATTTACCTCTTGCTAACTTTCACACTCACCACCGCCTTCGTGCTGTTGCTGATCGCAACGGTTTGTGATTTTCGCTCACGCGAGATTCCCGATTGGATATCGATCGCGATCACTGGCGTCGCGATCGTCGCTTCGTTTGCCGGTTGGCTCGGGATTGGGTTGATGTGGGTTGCCGTCGGTGGAATCGTCGGTTTGATAGTCGGTTACGGACTGTTTCGGTTCGCCAAGCTCGGTGGTGGTGACGCGAAGTTGATTGCTTCGCTGGGCATGTTGTTGGGTCCGGTCGGGATTTTGATTTTGTTGTTTGGCATGGCCGTCTTTGGCGGCGTGCTCTCGCTGGTCGCGATGATTCGCGGCCAACGAGATTACGCCTACGTTCCCGCCATCACGGCTGGATTCGTTTGGTATGTCGGTGTCGTTTCTCTGGTTTAAGTTCTCGCACTAAGGGATGAAGCAAATGTCGAAGTTACTCATGTTCGCCGCGATTGGTTTGGTATCCGCACTCTCGTTGCCAGCCGTGTTTGCTGACGATCACGCAGGGATGAAGAAGGAACACGAGGCCGCCCATGCCCAGCATGACAAGTGGGCGGCAGAACATGCGAAAATGCGAGTCGAACACCTGCGCGCCTTGGCTATGATCGCCAAGTTGCAGGCTCATATCTACGAACACGAAGCTGAGTTAGTCGAGCACGACGAAGAGATTCGCGCCCACGAAGATCACGCGATGCACCACGGTGAAGAAATCGTGGCGCACGAGAAGGACGGCGACGCCAGCAATCATGAGCATTTGGAACAGGAACACGCTGCGTTCAAAGCCGAACATGACGCGATGGCCAAGAAGCACGATGAAGTGACATCGGGACATGAAGAACTTCATGCAGTGCTGACCAAGTTGATGGAGTTGATGAAGACCGTCAAATGAAAAGATTCCGTCCCCAATCCCGCTCCGGTCAATCGCTCGTCGAGTTCGCCGTCGTCGCACTTGTCATGTACATGTTGCTGGCCGCGATCGTGACGTTCGGGCACATGCTGTATGTCGCGCAAGGATTGCAATCGGCCGCGGACTTGGCGGCAAGAGAGATTTCGAGGACGCCGCTTCCAGTGACTCTGGTCTCACTAGACGACGACAATACTCCAGGCAGCGGAGCCTTAAGTGCCGAGGATGTCCGATCGCGAATCTACGATGATGCTTATCTTGTGTTTGATCTAGATAGGTTTTATGACGCAAATCCACGCGGAAGCGTGTTTACGGATATTGTGCCCTCTTTGCCCCTACTGAATCAACAACTAGTGACGATGATGATCGTCGATCGACCGATCGTTGACGGGGTGCGGCGCTGGCTTCTTCGTTATCCAGGCGCACTGATGACGCGAAACGAAGCCGCCACCGCCCCATCAGGCAGGAGTTATGAGTCGTGGGTAGAAGACAAATTGACGGTGGGCATTCCGTTGCTCGACTCCGCCGGTGGACTGCGATGGGTTGGTGTTGTGGAAGAGATTGAAAGTCCAGACGGCGATCCCTTCAACGTCGCCAACCCAAGGACCCAAGGCATCGTGGCTTTGCGAATGAATTATCCATTTCAATCTGCCGCGATGAGCAGTTTTCGCCGTGATCGAACCGACCCACAGTATCCGTTCGAATCAACAGTGGGACGTTGGAATCTATCTGAGTCAATCCCTGCGGCGACGTCAGCCCCGGGCGGTACCCCCATCAACCAACCGATAGACCGTGACCCAAATAATTCGCAAACCTTTGGCGGAAACTTAGGTTTCGGAGTCCAAGGCGCTTTTGGAAGTGCCGTGCGTCCTTATCGACGTGTGATCTCTGCTCAAGCGATTTACCGTCGAGAGATTTTTTCCGGTCCTCCAACGACAACTCCTGTTCCACCCGTGACTCCGGGACCCAATGCCACTTTGCCCAATCCCCCCTCACCCAATCCTCTCCCCCGCAATGCCGGGGCAGAGGGACAGTTAAAAACGATTCGCACGGATGCACTTACTTTTCATGAATTGATGTGAATTCGAATGCCACCACGTAATAATCGCAATTCAAAACGCCGTTCTAGCTTGCCTCGTTTGTTGCTGGGCGGTTTCGGATTGCTGATGCTCATGGGTGTTGGCATCGTCGGCACACTTTGGATCGCCGGGGTGCCGCTCAATCCATTCGCCAAGTCGGAAGCGGTCGACGATCCGTTCATGGTTCGCATTCCGATCAATTCACAACCGATTCCGGCCTACACGCGAGTCGATCGATCGCAACTGCTCAACCCGACCACCGGCGGATTGATGGTGCAACAGGTTCCACCGCAGGCCACCGTCGGTATGTCGATCGTCGGCATCGACGAAAGCGGTTCGCACGTCGAAAGCCGTGTCGAGTCGGTGAAGAACGTCAACGATGAAGTCGTCTTCGTCGTCACGGGCGGAGCCGAAGTGCGGCAAGCGAACGCCTTCTCGCTCGGTGGTGCGATGATGAGCGTTAACGCGATCATCGGTCGAGTCGTCAAAGCGGACAAACGAGCAGGACTTGGATTTCAAGAGAGCACGTTCTTTCCCCAAGGCACTCCCGAAGGACTCGCCGGTGCGACGCCCACCGGAATGCGAGCAATCACGCTCGACGCGACCAAGCTGCCCGGCGTGCATTCGCTCGGTGCGGGCGACCAGATCGACTTGCTGGCCAATGTTCCGATCGACGAGAAGGGCGAAATGAGCGAAGTCGAGTTGATCGCTCAAAGTGCCAAGGTGCTGCGACCTGTTTATGTTCGAAACGAAGTCTCTTCGTCAGCGACGCTGATGCAAGGCAACCAAACCAGGAACACGCCAAAGTATGAAGTCGCGATTGCGGTTAACGCTGATGACGTGATTCGATTGCAGAACGCGATCAATCGCCAGCTCGCGATCACGTGCATCGCCCACTCGATGAAGCCATCGGTCGACGGCGACACCATCGAGGTCGCGTCGTCGATTCATGAAGTCCGCGTGCCAGTCACAGTCCGTCCAATATTTGCATACGACGTCGTGACGCGCGACGCCTTCGTAAGTCCCGCGACACGATCACTCAAGACTGAATTGATCTCCAAACAAGAAGCGGACCGCATTGGAGCAATCACTTCGATCAATGAAGCGCTAGGCGCGATTGTACGGCAAGACGTACCGGCTGGCCGATACCTGCGT